>NC_012108.1:2794536-4191804 GCF_000020365.1 Desulforapulum autotrophicum HRM2
TCAAACAGTTCGGCAAGGGCCACCTTGGCATCTTCGGTAATATTGCGGGTTCCTGTCCCTGCAAAGGTCTTGTGGGAGATGGTCGGGACCACCTCCTTCCAGGCGTTGTCGATCCAGGAAAACCAGGCTTTTCTATCCTGTTCATAGACAAAAACCGGCCGATTAAATAGCCTAGCAAGTTCAACACCCCATCCAGTTCCACCTTTGACGGTTTTGTCCGGAAGTATCCATCCCACAACAAAGACCTGGTAGCCCTTGTTAACCATATGGAAAATGGACTGGATAACCTTACGAATTTTTTCTACCTTTGAAAAATTTCTACCCAGGCGTTTTGAGACAATATCCATACTCACGTCGCCTTTTTTAAGCTCTTCAGCGGTCAAGACGGTTATACCGGCCTGTCGATCAGCCACATGCCCTTCAAAACTGAAGTTGACCTCATTGATTCCAAAACGCTCGGCAAGCTTGCCAAATTCGGCCTCAGCCCCCCTGTGACCCCCGCTGTAAAACGTGATTTGAGATAAATCGTTCATTTTACACCTCTCCTTATCAGCTATTTAATGTAAAGGATAATCCCCGTTAATTCCATGGTTAAGATGGGGGTCACTATATAGAAAAACAATCTATATATCAACAACGAACTCCCCGTGAAAAACCGTAATCCCCACTATTGACAAAAACCAGATGTGGGACTATTAATTTCAAATGGAAAAGCATACGATAAAATACCTTAAAGACTACAGGCAACCGGAATACTGGATCGACAGCATCGATCTTCAGTTTGATCTTCATGAGGACCACGCCCTGGTAAAATCCCTGATGAAGATAAGGCGAAACAATGAAATCGCAGATGCACAGACTCCGCTTGTATTTGACTGTGAGGCCCTTGAAATTGTCTCGGTCATTGCCGAGGATATGATTCTCTGTCCTGGCGAATATGGACATGAAAACAACAAATTCACCCTTTTCAAGGTCCCGGAAACCTTTACCCTTGAAATTACCACCCGGATAAAACCCCAGGATAATACGGCCCTGTCTGGACTGTACCGGTCGGGAGGTACGTTCTGTACCCAGTGCGAAGCAGAAGGTTTTCGCAGAATCACCTGTTTCCCAGACAGGCCCGACGTCATGACAACCTATTCATGTATCATCACGGCAGACAAGGAAAAATATCCGGTCCTTCTCTCCAATGGGAACCTGATTGAAACGGGTGACCTTGACCACGGGAGGCACTACGCCCACTGGAAGGATCCTTTTAAAAAGCCCTCCTACCTCTTTGCCCTTGTGGCAGGGAATCTTGTCTGCATCGAAGACACTTTTAAAACCTGCTCCAACAGACTTATTGACCTCAGGATTTATGTGGAACCTGAAAATAAGGACAAGTGCGGCCACGCCATGACTGCCCTCAAACAAGCCATGGCCTGGGATGAGGAGAAATTCGGACGCGAATACGACCTTGACCTTTACCAGATCGTTGCGGTAAACGACTTTAACATGGGTGCCATGGAGAACAAGGGGCTTAACGTATTTAACTCAAAATATGTCCTTGCCAGTACTGAAACAGCAACAGACATCGATTTCATGGGAATCCAGGGAGTCATTGCCCATGAATATTTCCACAACTGGACCGGCAACCGGGTAACCCTTAAAAACTGGTTTCAATTGAGCCTCAAGGAGGGATTGACGGTTTTCAGAGATCAGGAGTTTACATCTGACATGAACTCCAGGGCAGTCAAGCGCATCGCCGATGTCAGAAAACTCAGGGCCGGCCAGTTTTCAGAGGATTCCGGCCCCATGGCCCATCCGGTCCGGCCTGAATCCTACATGGAGATGAACAACTTTTACACCATGACCGTATATGACAAGGGTGCTGAGGTGATCCGCATGATATCCCTCATCCTTGGATCTGAACGTTTCAGGCAGGGCATGGATCTCTACTTTGAAAAATTTGACGGCATGGCCGTCACCACTGAAGATTTTGTTGCCACCATGGAAGAGGCAAGTGGCGTGGACCTTGGACAGTTTCGCCTCTGGTACTCCCAATCTGGAACGCCAAGGGTCAAGATGGTACAGACCCACGACCTCCAGACAGGGACCCTGACCCTTAATTTTTCCCAGACCACCCCCGGAGACAAGAACCAGAAAGAAAAATCGGCCATGCACATACCCGTGCAAATCGGACTTCTGGACAAAGACGGCAATGAAATAAATAATCCAAACTGCGGTCTCTTTCATCTCAAAACCAAAACAGATTCCCTGGTATTTGAGAACGTGCCGGAAAAATGCATTCCTTCAATCTTCAGGGGGTTTTCAGCGCCGGTCAAAATTGAAACCGACTATTCAGACACAGACCTCGCCTTTTTGATGGCAAGGGATACAGACCCGTTTAACCGCTGGGATGCAGCCCAGCAACTTTACTTCAGGGAGATTGACCGCCTGCTTGAAAAAACGCAAAAAAAGGAACCCCTTGGTGGGGTGTCACCCCATGTGCTTGCGGCATTTGACCTGGCCCTTGATGGTGCCCACACGGATAGGGCACTTGGGGCAAAAATCCTCACCCTTCCCGACGAAAATGAAATCGGAGAAAATTACGAGAACATTGATGTGGAAGGTATTCACAGGGTAAGATGCTTTCTTAAACAGGGGATTGCGCAACAGGTCCGGGAAAGGGCCATGGCAATTATCAATGAATGTGCATCGGTTCCGGCGTCAGATATTTCATTTGCCGCCATGGCCAAAAGAAGCCTTAAGAATCTTTTGATCGCCTATGTGGGCAGTCTTGACACACCGGCAGATGCAGATTTTGTCTTTGAAAAGTTCAACCAGGCCGACAGCATGACCGACGAAATAGCTGCACTGACAACCCTTTCCCAGATGACGACTGACCACAGGACTGTGGCCCTTGAACGATTTTACAACAAATGGAAAAAAGATCCCCTGGTCATTGACAAGTGGTTCTCGGTTCAAGCGGTTGCAAGGGGTGACCATGGGGCTGGCGAAGTGGTCAAGCTATCCGGGCATCCTGATTTTTCCTTAAAGAACCCCAATAGGGTGAGGTCCCTTGTGGGGGCGTTTACCTTTCAAAACCCCATGGGATTCCACACGCCTGGAGGGGAAGGGTATACCTTTGTTGCCGATCAGATCATCGCCCTTGACCGATCAAATCCCCAGATATCAGCCCGGTTGGTATCGGGTTTTAACCACTGGAAAAGATATGATAAAAACAGGCAATCTCGCATGCAGCAGGAATTAAAACGTATCATTACGATTCAGAAACCTTCAAGGGACGTTTACGAAATCGTTTCAAAGGCACTGGACGGGACGATGTAAACATCAGGGAATCTTTGGAAAAATGGGAGCACTGCTCCACCGGCTTGTACGCTCCCATCCATTCCTGTCTTCCCAACCCTGTCTTCTGTCACTGTTCTTTCTTGTGTCAGGATTCAAATATTGCGGGCCTAAATTTACTATACGCCTGTCAACCGGGGATCTTCGATCCGTTGTTGATCGTTTTCCATAGACTTGCTGGGTGCTCTCCATTTTAATACTCCGCTATTGTTTTTAACAGGGGAAAATCAACCCTGTTAAGTTAATGTAAGAGATTAACCTGTCGGACAGAAATCCTATCTTAAATATTATATATGAATATCCGGTTGTGTCAAAATATTTTTTTACTATTTCCCATGAACCGATTATGATCAACCAATAAGATACTTTTGGATCAGTCCAAAAAAGGACGACTCATTTGACTGGAAAAACCACCCCAGGTGGCTTGAACAGGTTTTACAGATTGCCACCTGCCAGTAATACCCCTTGAACCAGGAAAATTCAACCGACGGTACAGGTAGAGCCACACACCCATCAGCTCTTTTATAACATGCTATTTCATAGACATACCCGTGGGGATTTGCAAAAATATGGGCGTGGGAACCATTCACTGCAATGCAATTGTCCGTGTCTGTGACGGCATTGTAACAAAAACTGCATAATACAGCCTCCCGGCTGGCTGCCTGGGGTTTGTTTTTGTCCAGAGCCAGGTGGACAACCCCTTGGTCTATCTGGTTGTCTCTAAAGCACAGCACCCCATCCCCCCATTCTTTTTTTATTGAAATCAATCGGAATAAATGATTATAATATATATTACAAATTAAACGCAAGAGACGCCCATGGAAATAGTCATTGTAGAGGATCAGCGTCAGCTTCTCACGTACTATACCATTCTTCTCACCAGTGATCCTGATATAAAATCCGTTATTCCATGTACAATCCTGAAACAGGCAATCCGTGCATTCCAGGCCGGGCGAGTCGATATCTTTATCACCTGCCTTGGAAAACAGGTGGCAACGGGCATTGAACGGATAAAAACCATTAAAAGTCGCTATCCAGAAACAGAAATTCTTGTACACTCCACAAAAGACAATCCTGATACGGTCCTCCAGGCATTCAGGGCCGGTGCCAGCGGCTACCTGCTTAAAGGCGGCACCCCGGTTGAGTTTCTCGAGGCGGTCCATGTCCTGTACAGCGGGGGGGTTCCCTTGACCCCTGTAATTGCAAGAATCATCATCCACCATCTCCACGCAAATCAGATCATCCAGGAATCATGCTTAACCCCAAGGGAAATTAAAATTCTTAAGCTCATGGAGCAGGGGCTCACATACAAAGAGATCTCTTCCTCCCTTTCAATCGGCATCCATTCGGTCCACAGCCAGGTGAAAAAAATCCATTCAAAATTAAAAGCTGCCAATCGAAGGGAAGCCTTTGCTAAGGCAAAAAAAAAGGGCCTGATTTGAAACTCCCTGTTTCTTACCCATCTGGGTAATTAAACTGCAATTTAAAAAAGCCCCAAATGCTCCGTAGCGCAACTGTCTGAATGAAATTTTGTCCTGCCTTGGGTTGAAATCAACAAAACAAAACAAGGCTATCCCCAATTGTCTTTGTCAAAAAAACATCCTACACTGTAAATAAGAAATGCTTTAAGACCCTAAAAAAATGGTTTTTTCTGTATCCGGCGATAAAAAACAAGGCAAAGGAGGTCGTCATGTTCAGGCAAACCCTTTTTCTGGCAGTGTTGGCTGTTTTAACACTCATGGCATCTGTGGCATATTCTGATACTTCTTCTGAAATGCATAAAAAAACAGCTATCTATGGTTCAGCCATTGATCAAAAAATTGCCTTTTACCAGTCAAGGCTCTATCTGCTGGATTCTGAGTATAAAATTCTATCGGAAATCGGCAGGGATGCCTCGGCAAAAGCAACTTACCTTACCCTGAACAGGGGGGAAATAATTAAGCGTATGATTGCAGCCAATACACCCCTTAACTGCTGCAAAACAAGAGCATTTATTGGAAACTGTCTCTGCAAGAATGTCGTGGCTTCGGCGTTTTAGGTTCCCAGGCCAGATGAATTTAATCAACGAAATTTATTGCCGGATACATTTTCGTTGTCCGCCAAGTTCTGATTTTTTTTATTCTCAATGGCATAAAGGGTTCCCCCCACTGGAGCAAATGAAAGAAAGATGATATTTACCCAGGGAATCAAGAACCAGAGTCCAAACCCCATGTGAAACAGCAGGGTTCGCTTGAACTTTGAAAACCGAACTTGAAACGGATCAAGCCTTCTGGCCTGGACAAGATCGGTATTGTCCCAGGCAAGAAAGGTGGTTGCAACAAGGGATGATATAAGCGCTATTACTGGACCAAAGGGTGTCAGCAACCCCAGGATTATGAGAACAACCATGGCAGCAAGGGGAATAAAAGCCCGGGGTATTTCCTGCAAAAGCAGGTGAACGACCATTGTTAAGGCCGAAACATGCCGGGGCCCTGATTCAACGCCGGTGACCATACGTTCCGTTATTCTTGACATGGTGTCCATTAAAAATACGCAAAAGAAAATTTGAGCGACAAGGTAGGAAAAAAGGCAGGCCACCCCGGCAAGAAACACGGACAGCAGCCATGAAACCGCCTGCCACAAAAAAAACAAAAAACCCGATTCCGGCATGGTCCAGACAAAATTCAACACCTCCTGGTGCCAGAAAAGAATCACTCCTGAAAAAAACAGTGCAAGCCCCACAACAATCAAAAATCTCATCATACCGAGCACTAAAAGGCGGGGGGTCCGAAGGCCAAGGACAAGCCCCCTTAAATTAAACAACAGCCCTTTGAACAGATCCATCAATTTTCCTCTCTTTTTATTCCTTTTTCATCCATAGTTCATGTATACTATCGGGCAGAGATTTTCAACAATACAGGTTAAATTGATTCAGAGGAGAGTTCTGTTGGCAATATTTTACGTTGACGGTAAGTTTGTAGCGTCTGATAGAGCGGTCATCCCGGTGGATGATCTTGCCGTTCTCAGGGGGATCGGGGTATGCGACCTCATGCGGACCTTCCAGGGAAAGCCCTATTTTCTTAAGGAGCATCTGGAACGGCTTGAACAGTCGGCCAGGGCTGTGGATATTGTTTTAAAATGGCGCCTTGAGGAAATCAAGGCCATTGTCCTTGAGACCTTGGACAGAAACAGGGAAATGACTGAGGCAAACATCAGGATCATTGTTACAGGTGGATCAAGCACAGACTTTATTACCCCCCAGGGCAACCCGAGACTCATCGTACTTGTAACCCGGATCCCACCCCTTCCCCCGGAATGGTATCAAAACGGAGTCAAGGTTATCACCGTTAATCAGGAGCGTGAAGTACCCGAAGCCAAAAGTCTCTCCTATATTCCTGCAGCCCTTGCCCTGAAAAAGGCCAAAAGCCTCCAGGCGGTCGAAGCTCTGTATGTCAACCGGGACGGCTTTGTAAAGGAGGGCACCACAAGCAATCTGTTTGCCGTTTTAAACGCACACCTTGTTACACCAGAGGACAAGGTGTTAAAGGGTATCACCCGGAAAGTGATCCTCTCCCTTGCCGGAAAAATAATGACCGTCGAGCTCAGACCCATCCCCCTGACAGAATTATTGTGTGCACAGGAAGTTTTCATCACTGGAACCAACAAAGGGGTTGTTCCGGTTGTAAAAATAGACGACACAACTATTGGGGATGGACGAATTGGAGAAAAAACCCGGCAGATCATCAGGGCGTTGGACGAGCATACCTTAAATTTTCAAAAAGAATAAGGCCCATGATCGGAATAAAATCTTCCAAAACATGGCGTAAAATTTTAAGTCGTATTCAAGGCGCATTAATGGGGGCATATTAAAAATATGTGCCCATTAAGGCAACGAAGAAGACGGCTTAAAAGACACACCATGTGGGAGGTTTTATTTTGATCATGGGCCTAAGCTCATATGCCAAGACAGATGTTCTGGGACAAAGATCTTTTATTCCAGTCGAGAATATAGGTTCGCTCGCTTGAAAACTCCTTGTACTGCACATGGCTTCTTTCTGTTACAATGGGCTGGGAAGGGGGAAACCCCGCACGGTATAAATCCATGAATCCAATGCTTCCGGCGGTTTCAAGAAGCGTTTTTTCCCTTTCATACATGCGATCAAGCTCAGGACTAAAACCTCCCATGATGGAATAAACTAATTTTGTCGATGGGGAAATAGTTGCCTCATTTAAAAGCCGCATCACCGTGGGGCTCAAATGGATCTTGTTTGGCAAACCGCTTGCCTCAAGGCGTGCGGCGCGGTCCACAGCTACGCCAATGGCCGTTACCATTCTTCTTTTCATACTTCCGATGGGCCCGATGGTTGCCGGTCCGGCCTCCACGCCGGATCGAAATTCAAGACAACGTTTTTTCTGTCTTAAAAGTTTTTGCACCCGCTGATGGGGATCCATGGGGTGAAGCCCCTGTACAAGCAGATCAAGTTCCCTGAAAAACGACGCAAGAAGCAGGGTCATCAGAACCGCTCGTTCATGGATCGTTGGCGTATAGTCCAGCTGTTCAGAATCAAACACCGAGGCACTCTGAAGACAGACAGCATCACCGATAAAATTATCAAGGCGGCAGGCAAAGCAGGCGGTCAGGTTGGCCGCGATCTCCCGGAACTGATTTGTCATGAAAAAAAAATCCCTGGCCGAGTAAAAGTCCCTTATCCTGGTTGAACCCACCATATCCACAAAGGCATATACACCATCATCGATTCTGACCGGTTCCATGTTGACCATGGCTTCTGTAACAGCACCCACAGCCATGAGATAGTTTTTTTGCCGCTCAATATCGGCCTGCTTTTTTTTAAGCTCAACAGCCAGTGTTCTCAGGGCCTTTTCCTTTCGCCAGAGGGCTTCAACGGCCCTTTGTCCATTCACATGCCTGAGGCAGGCAAGGGAGGCTATTTCAATGGCCTGGATCAAGCAATCAAGGCGACATTTAAGCTCAAGGTCGTGGATAAACTCGCCCGATTCCCACTGCAGAAGAAGAGGATCAACCGTATCGACCATCAGCGCCCCATAATCAGGGACATAGGCCCCTATGAAATTCTTCACAATGAACTGTGTGGTGATGGCCGAATTCACCTTGAGGTCGAAAAGGGAATTAAATCCTTTGCCGTCATAGGAGAGAACCGGCAGGTTTAAAAAATCACCATCGCGGATACCCCCAGAAATCTCCCTGACAATGACGATTTTCACTCCGTTATCATAAAAATCCCGGTAGTTTCGGAGAAGATAGGCAATGATTCCATCATTGTTAACGATTATTCCCGGTGTCTCTTGTTTATACAGCGCCACGGGTGACAACCCCTTGAACCGGATGATCGCCTTGCCGAACAATTTAAGATAAACCCCGGTTATCCCCCTGCCTTTAAAACGATGGATAACTCCCCGGTCCCACTGATCCGGTGAGATGAACAATTCATTGCTGTGGTTTGTGCCGTAGAGAAGTCCGGCCTGCTTTGCACCCATAAGGTTGATTGAAAAATCAATAAGCGTTGAAAACGAATCTCGTTTTTCAAAAACAGCCCGTTCAAATTTATCCATATTCGGTAAGGTTGTTTTCATGGCCCACATCCTATAAACATTCTCTGGGATGAAATGTTGAAGAAAATACGTGGCCGATCCAACTGAACGAATATATCACATTAGCATTTAAAGGTGTACGCCTGTCAAGAGAAATCCGTAGATTTTCCCGGCAGAAAGAAACAAAGCAACAGGGGAACCAATGAGGCGATAAACACCACGACAAAGCCTGCAAACACCCCGTTTGCAACGGCTTGCTTCAGGAGTATCTCACTTGCCTGGGGAATCAATGCAAGAAAATCTACCTGGAACAAATTTTCCATGCTCTCCTTGATGTGGGGCAAAAGGTTTGCTGGAAACTTGCCTGCAGCAGCTTCCAGGCCATTCAGGAGTCGAGTGGTGACAACGGCCCCGCACACACCAACCCCAATGGCTCCACCAAGGGTTCTTGAAAACTGGTGAAGGGAGGTGGCAATTCCCAGATGCTTTGCCGGAAGGCTGTCCTGGACCACCAGAAGGGTGGAAAGGGTGATAAATCCCATGCCAAATCCTGCTGTTAAAAAGACAAAGAAACAGTGGACAAGAGTGGTGTCCCTTGAAAAAGAAAGGGTCAGACCGCAACCTGCCACCAGGAGCAGTATGCCTGCAATGGTGGCTCGCTTACGACCAAAGCGATGGATGGTTCTCCCCATCAAAATCGACCCAAATGACCAGCCAAGGCTCAAAGAGAGCATGGCATATCCCACCTCAAGGGGGGTCCGTCCAAGGGCTCCCTGGAGAAACAGGGGGGCATAGGCAAACAGGGCAAAAATGGAAAAACTTGCGCAAAAGGCAATGGCGTTACCCAGGCCGAATCCCGGGTACTTGAAAAAATCAAGGTTCAGAATGGGGTCCACAGCATTTTTTTCCGCCACATAAAAACCAGCACCAAAGAGTATCGTAACAAGGGCAAGAACGATGATCTGGATAGAATTCCAGGGAAGATCCCGCCCGCCGACCATGGCGAGAATCAAAAGCCCGAGAATTGATCCAGACATGAAGGTCAGGCCGGCCCAGTCCAGGTGAACCGTTTTGGGTTTATCCCTGAACTCTTTAAAAAAAAGCGCAATGCCCACAAGGGAAAACATTCCAAGGGGCAGGTTAATGAAAAAAACCCAGCGCCAGGAAAAAAAGGTGACTATAAAACCACCCAGGGTGGGACCGATGAGGCTTGAGATCCCCCAAACAGAGCTTGCAAGGGAGAGGGTTTTGGCCCGCTGACCCGGCAATGAAACATCGGAGAGTACCACGTAGACCAGGGCAAAGATACCGCCTGCACCAAGGCCCTGGAACACCCGTGCCAGGATTAAAACGCCCATGGAGGGTGACGCCCCGGCCAGGGCTGAGGCCGAAATAAAAAGGATCACAGCCGTCAGGAATAATTTTTTTGTTGCATAAAGGTCAGACAGCTTTCCAAACACAGGCAAAGACACGGCCCTTGCCAGAAAATAGGCTGAATAGACCCATGCATAGAGATCAAGCCCGCCAAGGTCGGAGATGATGGTGGGCATGGCAGCTGACATGATCAGGGCATCCAGGGCACCCAGAAAAAGTGCCACCAGGGCAGCGCCAATGATCCAGGGTCTACCGGAACTGTAGCGTTTCGGCAAAGGAGCTATTTGTAAACCATCCTGATATTGTCATGGTGGTCAATGACATAGATAAGCTCTCCCTTTGACTGGATACCGTCAATTATGGAATCAAGCTTGATGCGGTCAACCCCCCCCAGGCGGACAAACACCTTGCGATATCCTTTGGGCATGTTGTCGTCCGAAGTCAGGATACTGATGATCCGCCCGCCATGGTGTTCAAGTAGATCGTCAATCTCCTGAATGGCATTTCTGGTATCCTTGATCACCACGCCGACCTGGACACTGTTTTTCCGTTTGCCCGTTAATGAGATAAGGGCCTTGTATACGTTGGTCTGGGTGATCACGCCCACAAGATTATCCATATCATCCACCACAGGAGCTCCGGATATTTTATTTTCAAGCAGCAGTTCTGCAGTCTCGTCAATGGAGTAATTATAGGGCACACGGATGGGATCTTTCGTCATAATGGTGCTTATTTTCATGTTGGCGAGGGAGGCAAGGGTCGCACGGTCCACATGGGTCGTTTTGACGGCATCTGAAGCCGAGGCACGCTTCAGGTCTCGGTCTGTGACAACACCCTTTAGTACACCGTTCTTCAGCACGGGCATCATCCGGATCTTGTAGGATTTCATGAAAGAAATGGCCCTTTCAAGGGTGCAATCAGTATCAACGGTAATAACATTCTTGGTCATCCAGTGTTTGACAAGCATGGGCAAAGCCTCCATCGGTTAAAAATAAACGGTAACAATCAGCCAAGGGCCACATCAAGGATCATCATAACGCTGAACCCCCCCATGGTTGCCATGGTTACAATGTCAATATTTGCCTCATTCCGCTGGGATTCGGGGATCAGTTCTTCAACAACAACAAAAATCATGGCACCGGCTGCAAAGCAGAGGGCATAGGGCAGGAATTCCTGCATATAAACAACAAACATGGCACCGATCACCCCTGCAATGGGTTCCACGACTCCCGAAGACTGCCCCATAAAAAAACTTTTTGTACGGCTCAGTCCCTCCCTTCTAAGGGGCAATGAAACAGCAGCGCCTTCTGGAAAATTCTGAAGACCAATGCCGATGGCAAGGGCAACGGCACCGCCAATGGTGGCGGACGGAAGATTGGCTGCCACAGCGCCAAAAGCGACCCCAACGGCAAGTCCTTCCGGGATGTTGTGCAGCGTAATGGCAAGAACCAGCAGGGTGCTTCGCTGCCACGAGGTTTTAATTCCCTCGCTATGGTCAAGGTCCATACCCAAATGGAGATGGGGCAGCACCATGTCGGTAATTCGCATGAAAATTCCGCCGCCCATGAACCCGATGGTTGCAGTAAGCCAGGCGATTTGTCCCATCTGTTCCGCCATCTCAAGCCCCGGGGCAAGCAACGACCAGAAACTTGCCGCAATCATTACACCTGCGGCAAACCCGAGCATGCAGTCCATAAGCTTGGGGTTGACCGTTCGGGTAAAAAAGACAAGGGCCGCTCCTGCAGCAGTGACACCCCAGGTGAACAGGGTTGCTGCAAGCGCCTGGGTTACAGGGCCGTACTGTTGAATAAAATCGATCATAAGCATTTCCTCATTATTGTTATTCAGACCTGGGTAATGTGTCAGGTTGTTTGTTCTTAAAGCCAAGCAGGACCCGGTAGGGGCCGGGAGTGCCATGGGGAACAAGGGCAATCCGGTCTTGATCCGCAATAATAGTGTTTGTCGAGGAAACCCTGCCGTTAATAAAAACCACCTCAACATCACCAGGGGTAAGTCCAAGTCCAAGGATCAGATCCGATACACAGGTTCCCTCAGCAAGGTCCATGGTTACATTTGAATAGGCAATATTTTTTTGTTTGAGTTTTTTTTGCAGAAAAGAAAATGCATTAAAAGTAATTATCGGCACGGGCTGTTCCTCTTGTTTGACAAAAGTAATGGGGGTGTTAATTATTTATAATCTAAAAGGATCTATCACATATTGGTCTGGTTGTTCAATTTTTAATGAAAAAAAACAGTCCCCGTGGTAAAAGCGTTATACCCCATGGCAAAGGTGAACGGGGCTGAAAGGCAACTTGATTCAAATGGAGTTCCATATGTTAAAAAATTTCAGACGGTTTCCCTATGATGAAATTGCCCGACAGCTTGCCCAGGTGGCCATGGGCAGATGTCCGGCCGATCTTATCATCAAAAACGGACGCCTTGTCAATGTGATAACGGCCCAGGTTCAACCGAACATGGACATTGCTGTGTACAAGGGATACATCGCCCTGGTGGGTGATGCATCCCACGTCAGGACCGATGAAAACACCCGGATTATCGATGCTGAAAACCGTTACCTCATGCCGGGCCTTATCGATTCCCACATGCACGTTGAAAGTTCCATGGTGGATCTTTGTTCTTTTGCTGCAGGCATTCTTCCCCACGGCACCACCACCATCTGTCCGGACAACCACGAAATGACCAATGTGCTCGGATTAAGGGCTGTGGAACTGTTCAAGCAAAGCTCAGAGGGGCTTCCCCTCAAGGTGCTGACAGCCATGCCGGTTTGCGTTCCCTCCCTTCCGGGGTTTGAAGATGCTGGGGCAACAATAGGGCCCATTGAGGTGCGAACCGGGTATGAAAATGGCTGGGCCGAACTCCAGGGTGAACAGATGAACTTTCCTGGGGTTATCTTTGGTGACTCCAGGGTCCATGACATCACTGCAGAGGGCATCCGTGCCAACCGTGTGCTTACCGGACACTATGCGGGGGAAGACCTTAACGCCGGACTGAATGCCTTTATCGCCTCAGGCATGACCGCCTGCCATGAAAGCACGGATGCGAAAGGTGCCTTGAAACGGGCCCAGCTTGGGATGTACGTGCAGCAGCGTTACGGATCGGCCTGGCTTGACCTTCCCAATTTGATCCCGGCCATTACAGACAACCCGGGGATCGACACCCGCTTTTTCACCCTTGTCACCGATGATGTCACCCCTGCCACCATCCGGGACGAGGGACATCTGATACGCGTTTTAAGAAAAGCTGTCAGCCTTGGCATTTCCCCGGTCCAAGCGATTCAAATGGTTACCATCAATCCAGCCCAGCTCCTGGAAAAATCCCGCTGGATCGGTTCCATCACCCCTGGCCGATCTGCTGATATTCTGCTGGTGGATGACCTTCAAACCTTTCATGTCCATCGGGTCATCAGCGACGGTATTCCGGTTGCCAGAAACGGCAAGCTGACCGTTGAGATTGGACACCACGATTACCCGGACTGGGCATTGAATACGGTTCATATGCCCCCCCTCAGGCAGACGGATTTTTCAATACCGGTTCCAGACAATACACCCCGAACCGTCAGGGTGATCGGTATGGTTCCCGGAATGGTTTACACCCGGTCACAAACCGCCGTACTGGTTCCTGAATCGGGCGTGATAGGGGCGTGTCCTGCTCAAGATATTGCCAAGGTGGGGATGTTCTTCCGCCACACCCGCCAGGACATTCTGCCCCTGGTGAGTCCAGGTGAATCCAACTCCGGGGACCCAAAATCCGACGGTTCAAAAGCCCTGGGGTTTGTGTCTGGAACAGGAATGAAACCAGGGGCTGCCTATGCATCCACCATCGCCCATGACTGCCATAACCTGCTTGTGGTTGGAACCGACGACAAGGCCATGGCACTCGCTGCCAATACCATCATTGAATCAAAGGGTGGCATTGCCGTTGTTGTTGACAATAAAGTTGCAGGTCATATAGCCCTTCCTTTGGCAGGGCTCATGGGCCTTGACAGTATTGAACAAACAGCCGACCAGCTCACCCTTGTGGAGGCGGCACTCAAACGGGCAGGGTGTGTCCATCCTTCCATGGAGATGACCTTGAGTCTGCTGGGCCTTGTGGTGCTGGGAGAACTTCACATATCAAACCAGGGGCTTGTGGAACTCAAGGAGAACAAGCCGCCCTGCCGTGTGGACCTTATCCTGTGATGACTTTTGGGCTTATTTTGAACACATAAAAAAGGAGTTGACATGATTACACCCGTTATTCTTGCCGGAGGTTCTGGCACAAGGTTATGGCCCCTGTCAAGGGAACTTTACCCAAAACAGATGCTCTGCCTGACCAATGACCACACCATGCTTCAGAACACCCTGTTGAGACTCAAAAAACTCAAGTCCATTGAAGAGCCCATCATCGTCTGCAACGAAGAGCACCGGTTCATGGCGGCAGAGCAGCTTCGGCAAATCGAGGTGAAACCCTTTTCCATCCTCCTCGAACCCGTGGGCAGAAACACAGCCCCGGCCATCTGTGTGGCAGCCCTTCAAGCCCTTGCCCATGAACAGGACCCGGTGCTTCTGGTTTTGCCGGCGGACCATGTGATTGAAAATATATCCAACTTCCACAACGCCATTGAACGGGGTGAGTCCCATGCCCAGAAGGGGGACCTTGTCACCTTTGGCATTGTGCCCGATTCCCCTGAAACAGGGTATGGGTATATTAAAAAAGGGCGTCCCATGGGAGATGTTTCCCAGGCATTTGTTCTGGACTCGTTTTTTGAAAAGCCGGACCTTGAAACGGCCCAGGGTTACATGGATTCAGGAGATTTCTGCTGGAACAGCGGCATGTTCATGTTCAAGGCATCTGCCATTATTAAAGAGCTTGAACACTTTGCTCCTGGGATTGTAAAAAGCTGCAGACATGCCATGGAGAAAGGGGTTCAGGATCTTGATTTTTTCAGGCTCGACAAAGATAGTTTTGCAGAATCTCCGTCTGACTCCATTGATTATGCCGTGATGGAGCACACCCAGAAGGGTGTGATGATTCCATTTGAGGCCGGATGGAACGATCTGGGTTCCTGGAACGCCCTTTGGAAAACCGGAATAAAGGATGACAATGCAAATGTCATCAAGGGAGATGTGCTGCTCTCGGATGTAAACAATTCATATTTCTTCGCCGAAAGCCGTCTTGTTACCGCAGTGGGCGTTGACGATCTGGTGGTGGTTGAGACAAAGGATGCAGTGCTCGTGGCGTCAAGGGAGAAGGTCAAGAATGTAAAAGCCCTTGTGGGCAAATTACGAGACCAGGGCAGAATTGAAGCCCTGGGCCACAGAAAGGTTTACAGACCCTGGGGGTGTTACGAGTCCGTGGATGACTCGGAAAGATTCCAGGTCAAACGGATCACGGTAAAACCGGGTGCAAAATTATCCCTGCAAAAACACTATCACAGGGCCGAGCACTGGACGGTTGTTTCAGGTACCGCCATCATCACCAAGGGCGAAGAAGAGTTTCTGCTCAAAGAGGACGAGTCTGTCTATATCCCCCTTGGGGTCATGCACCGGATGGAAAATCCAGGCAGGGTCCCCCTTGAACTCATTGAGGTCCAGTCCGGCACCTATCTTGGTGAGGATGATATTGTAAGGTTTGAGGATGTGTATGGAAGGCTTAAACATTGAGCTTATGTGTTTCCCGCTGTTTTAGACGTCCGGGGCCGATAAATAACAAAAAACATTGATAATTAATCTGTTGTTTAATAATCTGACAGGCATAGGGTTAATGTTAAGAATAAATACGGAGCAAATTCATGTCCCCAAAAAGCAGTGGTATTTTAAAAGGTCATTTTCTCATGGCTATACCTGGATTGCCTGATCCTAATTTTGCACAAACCGTGACCTGCATCTGTGAACACAATAAAACCGGTGCTCTCGGATTTATCATTAACCGGATACACCCCCTTCTGACCGGCCAGGAATTGTTTGAAGATCTTAAGATTACCTGCAACCAGGCCATTGATAAGATAGCTATTCACCTGGGCGGCCCGGTTCAACCAAGTGGTGTGTTTGTCCTCCACGGCCCTCCGTTTGACTGGCATGGATGCTTGAAAATCAACGACTGGCTCGGCTTGAGCAATACCCGGGATATCCTCGAAGCCGTTGCAAGACAGGAAGGTCCTGAAAATTTTATAGTTCTTCTTGGCTGCGCCGGCTGGGGCCCCCTCCAGTTGGACAATGAAATTAATGACAATGCATGGCTGACCATTCCAGTTTCCCAGGAGATACTCTTTAAAACCGACGTAAAGCTGAAGTGGGAGATGACCATGATGCAGATGGGAATTGTGTCGGACAATCATTCTGATAATTCTGGAAAGGCGTGAACCTGATTTTATGACAATGACCGAAAAAATTTTATACGATATTGAAACCATCTCTTCCAACCTTGGGTTGACCCTTGAATCAATGCGGGAAATTCCCGGCATGTATGACACTTCAGCAGATACGGCACTGGAACTGTGCTGCACCCTTCCGGGTACGATTCGGTCCAATATCCTGAAAATTGCCGTGGTCGGAGCCATAAAATCGGGCAAGACCACCTTTATTAACGCCTGGCTCAAGGATGACCTCTTAAAAAGGGGGGCCGGGGTCGTTACGGCCATTGTGACACGGTTACAAAGACAATCGACACTTACGGCACGTATCTTCCTGAAATCCTGGGACGATATCAACCAGGAAATAGAACAGGCCCTGTTCATGTTCCCGGAAAAAGAGTGGAACCCTGAAAAAAATACCCCAGGGTTTGATTTGAGACGGGAACGAGACAGGCAATTCCTGAACGACTTTAACGTGGATATTTTTTCAGATCTCTCGGTTTCCGAAGCCGGCCTCAGGCCGGAGTCGGTGACCATCACCCGGGCTGTAGAAGGGTATGAAGCTGTCAAGGATCTGATCAAGCCAGACCGGTCAATTCTTGAATTTTCAGGGCCCCTTTTTGAAACCCATAAAAAATTTACAGGCAACGATTCCCGGGCTTTTTTTGTAAGGGATGTTGCCCTTGGCGTGACGTCCCCCGGTCTTGACCCGGATATTGAAATTGCCGACTGCCAGGGCAGCGACTCAACCAACCCGTTCCATATGGTTCAGATCCAGAATTACCTGACACGGGCCAACCTTATCATCTACCTGATCAGCAGCCGGACAGGCCTGCGCCAGGCGGACATGAATTTCTTAAGAGTCATTGAGACCATGGGGCTCATGGAAAACATTGTTTTTGTTCTTAACGCCGATCTTAACGAGCATGAAAATCTTAAAGACCTCATGTCGGTTGAACATCGGGTTAGAAAAGAGCTGACCTACATTAAAAAAGATCCCGAACTCTATACCATCTCATCCCTTTACAACCTGTTCTGCGATCTTGCCCCTGATCTGTCCAGAAAAAACAGCATCATCCTTGACCTGTGGAAGGAGGATGCCAACACAACAGCATATCTGTCCAGCATGACCCAACGGTTCAATTCAAGACTCGTCGGGCGGCTGTCCAGTGAGCGGTTCTACCTCACCGTGGCAAACCCCATTGAGCGCCTGCGGCAGATTGCCTTTATGGCCCGGCAGCGTCTTTCGCTTTTTTCAGATCTTCTCTCCCAGGACCTCTCAAAGGCAAGGGGTGCCATGGACCGGCTGGCAGAGATGCTCGAAACGGGAAAAAAGCTTGAAGCCATCATGGACAATTCCATTGAGGGTGCCGTTGATCAGCTTGAACGGGAAATCCAAAAAGAGGCAAACGCCCTTTTTGATCCCCTCCAGGGTACCATTGCAAAGGATGTTGCGCATTTTATCGGGGGATGTAAGATTGATATCTCCCTGTATGAGTCAAAACTTTTGCACCACGGATTTGAGAACACCCTTTACCTGATGTTCCAGGAGTTGAAATCAGCCCTTGACACCTTTATGACACAGACCATAAATGCAAGGGTGCTCGGGTTTATCCATGACCAGGAAAAGGCCATTGAAGGCTATTTTAAGACCCTGTACCGATCCTATGACATCAACCCCCATGAGATTTCCCCGGTTAAGGATCAGGATCATCAGCCTGAAACTGCCCCAGGAAGGAAGATTGTACCCATTGATTTGAGAACCATCAAGGGAATACTCGGCCTGAGCCTTCCAACAGAAGCCTTTGTCACCCGGTACAATGCAAGGATACGGGTAAGTGCCATGGCAAAATTCGGACTGTTTTCCCTTGGGGACATTATCGGTCGACTGATGAACAGGAGGAGATACACCCCTGGTGTGTCAGCCCTTTCAGCTTCGGAAAAAAAAATCAAGCAAGAGGCCCTCAGATCCGTTGTCAACCATCTTGAAGCCTATCAGAAATCAGTGACCAGGGATTATCTCATTCCCCTGTTGGAGGCTGTTTCCCGGGATTTCAAGGATAAACTTGTGGCAAGGTGCAGGGTCTGTGATGTTGAGATTGAAACCATGGAGGGGGTTATCGCCCTGGACCAGGCAAGCAAGAAAGCCCAGTCCCGAACCCTCGATGCCATGGCTGCAGGACTTACAAAAATCGTTAAAAAGATTGAGAGCCTGCCTGTTCAGTATTTAAACTGAAGGCGGGAATGGCGTAAACCATAGCTAAGGGAGGTCCTAAAATGACGTTCAAGAGAATACTGTGCTGTGTGGATTTTTCATCCAATTCGGAAAATGCGTTCAAGGTGGCCATGGACATGGCCGAGAAATATGGTGCGACACTCCATCTTCTCCATGTGCTCCCACCCGTTGTCAACCCGTTGATCACTGACATCAACATCGCCATTCCGGAAGCATCGTCCACGGCCCTGGTTCAGAAAGTTGAAGACCGGATGCAGGAGGTGTATGCCAAAAAAATCAATCCTTCCATGAACCATGTGATTTCAGTCAAGGATGGCCATGTATCGTCGGAGATTCTCAACTACCTCCTGGACGAAACCATAGACCTTGTCATTCTCGGAGCCTATGGTCTGTCAGGGGTGGAGCTTGTTCTTTTTGGTAGCGTTGCAAAACGCATTGCCCATAAGGCACCCTGTTCCGTGATGATTGTCCGGGAGAAAAAGTAAACCTGTCTACACCAGGTCAGCCAATCGATCAGGGGTGATCTCGAGGTTTTGAAACAGCATTTGCTCCAGGGACAGCGTTTCCTCCCACATTCGTTTGATACGCACCACCGCATTTGGGGAGGTGCCGTACCGCTCCATGATGTACCCGAGGCGCTGTTCCAGGGGGACCACCTGATCGTGGAGCACCCTTTTGTCGGCATAGTTGACAATGGCAGCCTCGGTTGCCGTTGTCCTGTCAACACTGGGATCAAGGTTTACATGCTGGCGAACGATCTCACCCACCTCGAAATACCCGAGCCGGGCAAGGAGAGCCCCCCCGGTTTGTGCATGTTTTTCCCCCGTGGTAAAGCTTCGGGTCTTTGTGATATCATGGAGAATGGCCCCGGCCAGGATAAGGTCTTGGTTGAGACCGGGGGTGTTGTTCTTTAAACAAAGGGTCAGTGTTTTTGCAACTCTCTGTACCATGAGCGAGTGATCAATGATATGGCTCAGCATTTCCATTGTTTCTATCAGCTCAAGGCATCGTTCCGGAGAGGGGATGTTCATCTTTTACCTGCCATCATCCAGGTATAGGCATCTTTAATTTCCATAAATTTAAGGTTTGCAAGGTCCTGGAATTCTTTTCCAAGGCTTGCCACCCTGTCCGGATGATACTGCTTTGCCGCAGCCCTGAAGGCCGCCTGGATTTCGTCTTTGGTTGCGTTTTCAGCTACCCCGAGAATTTCATGGGGCTTTTTGGGAATGGCAGTTTCAGGCCCCTGACTGCGGTTCCGATAGTTTTCCGGATTTTCCCGCCTATCGGTTGAGTCCTGTGCCTGTTCACCGTCCTGCCCCCCCCATCGTTGGTTGAAAAATCCAGGAAGCCTGTTGAACCGCAGGTAATAGATGATCAAACCAACGATAAAGGCATCGTCAATCCAACCCACCAGGGGCAAAAGAATATCCGGAATAAGATCCACCGGGCTTACCAGGTAGGCAAGGGCGATCAAAGCCAGCAAAATTTTATTATAGGTACTCAAGGTATTGAAGTTAAGCCTTGTTTGTGTGCTTAAGCACATCGATCATGGTATAAACACGACCCTTGCCGGATGCTGATTCGCCTGCCTGAAGGCTCTTTACCCGTTGGTTTAAAAAAACGGCACCGTCAAGGGTTCCCTGGATATAAATTTGTCGACCATTGATGTTGTGCTTGAACTGGAAACAGGCGGACCCATCCTGGGAGGTCAGGGTGTAGGTGTGCCAGGCATGGCCATCCAGGTGCTCTTCCGGAATTTTCCAGATCTCTTTTTGAACCATGGGATCCCGCACCATTTTAATGTCCTTGTCTGAAAAGGGAATGCCGAGCCCGTTGAAATAGCCGACCATGGCCCTGGCCGTTCCGCTGGTATCGGCCTTATCTTTCTGATGGCTTTCCTCAATGGTAAGGTTATATCCCTTGAACAGATCTGGGAAGGTGGTGGATGCAAAGGCCATCATGGCCTGGAAACCCACAATCTGCTTTGCCATATTTGGTGCGATCAGGGCTGGAACAGTTCCGTTCTCCACCGTTTTCATGAGCTCTTCCCTGTCACCGCCAGTGGTCCCCATGACAAAGGGCAGACAGTTATCAACGTAAAACCGTGCGTTGTCATTTACGGCCATGGGATGGGTGAAATCAATGGAGATCAGCCCGGGATAACGACTGCAGATCTCCTGGATCAGGTCGTTACGATCCTTTGGAAGAACCAGTCTGATTTTCTGTGTATTGATGGTGTGAAAATCTTCTTGAATTTCAGGTCCGGTAAGGGAATAGGGGACAAGGGTGAACCTGTCGTCACTGATTACGTGGGATGCAATGGTCATGGCAACCTTTCCGGGCAGTCCATTGATCATCAAGTATAGGTTTTCCATAAAAACTCCTTATATTCTCTATTGTCCACACTGCAGTTTTTCCACAAGGGTATTGAGTGCAGGTACATTCTCTGTGTCAATGCGCGTTATTCCCTTTTTAAGGGTTGAAACGGCAAGGGGGATGTATTGAAGAAACCGCTTCTTTTTCTTTACCATGCCAAGGTAGCTGAATGCACCAAGAATTTGAAAATTCCGTGTGATGCAGCAGTGGCGGTAGGATGAGACAAACGACGCCCGGTTAATGGCCATCGTGCTTGAAAGGGCTGTAATGCAATAATCCATAATTTCATCCCTTTCTCCATCATCAAGGCCCACATAGGGGTCTATCAACAAAGAGGCAAGGTCATATTGAAGGGGGCCTTGCCGTGCCGATTGAAAATCGATAAAAAAGAGTTCATGGTTTTTGACCATGAGGTTCCTTGACTGAAAATCCCGATGCATGAGCCCCATGACGCCCCCGTCAAGGGCCTTGTCTGCAAGGTAATTAAATTCAGGCACCAGTAGTTCCATTGGCGGATTTTGGTTCAAGAAGCCCTTTAAAAATGCTTCAGCAAAGTAGCCACACTCTTTTTCAAGGATAAGATCCTTTGAGTAACAAGGTGTCTGGAAGGCCATTTCCGGCTCAAACCCCTGGATTCCCCGGGTGGAAAATCCAATGAGACGGTCAACAACCTGAAAATACGAGTGAACCCGTTGGGTACCGTTGGTTTTTGATGCAACCATTGATTCAAAATGGCAGTCTCCAAGGTCTTCAAGGGCCACAAGACCGGAAAAACGATCCCTTGCGACAATCCCTGGAACTGGAAGATTCCTGGATTTAAGATGATCACCCAGGGCCATGAATGAGTCTATTTCACATATATTGTCATTTGTTGAGATGCCGTGGGAACAAATGACAACAGATTTGCCGTTCCAGAAGGCCCTGAACCATTTTCGATCTGAACCATCACCACAAATGGGCCGAATCTCAATATCGCGCAGAACGATCCGTCGGCCCGGCGCCTCAAAGGCTTTCAAGGCAAGGTGACAGAGGGCGACCCGTTCATAGGCCGCGAGTGTTCCGATGTCCTCCCAGAAATGGTTATCCACCACATGGGCCTTGACAAGCGGTCCCTGGTCGGCAAGGCTCTGGTAGAGATCAATGCTTGAGAACACACTCTTTTCCGGCATATAATCAAAGATTTTTGGGGAGAGTACCTGAATGCCTGTAAAGGCCAGGCAACGGTTCTCCGGCACGTTCGGCGTTAAACCGTTTTGATTCGAAAAAGCGCAAACAAACCCCTGGGGATCAACCTGGACCCGGTTAAACTCGGCGCGGTCATGGACCACAAGGGTTACAGGCCAGTTGCCTGCCAGGTGAAACTGCCAAACCGATTCAAGGTCAATGTCCGTTGCAATGTCGGCGTTGATCACCATGAAATCCGATGATCCCATGAAGGTCTTGACATTTTTGATGGCACCGCCCGTGTCAAGTATCCGGGATTCATGGATGGTCTGGACCGGGATGGAAAATCCTGCCTGGTCAATGTAGGCCTCAATCTGTCCGTTAAGATGGTGGGTGTTGACAAAAATCTCGGTGCATCCGATCTGGATCAACCGTTTAATGGTAATACCAAGAATCGTTGTCCCGGCAAGGGTGAACAGCGGCTTGGGCCTTGTTTTCGTGTAGGGCAGAAGCCGTGTTCCAAATCCAGCAGCAAGAATCAGCGCTTTCATGGCCGGTTCACCGCTGCAAGATCCAGAAGCGGGTCAATGATTTTTGTGTATCCTTTGATTAGTTCAAGGTCTTCCGAACCGCTGATACCCTTGTTTGACAGGCAGTTGCAGGCGTTGATGTAGTTGATCTTGGACAAAGATTCCTTGAGAACGATATCCTGGCGTTTGTACATCTTTACGCCTAAAGCCTGTATTTTTTTGATCCGTTCTTTTTCATCAAATTTGTCTGCTGGATGGGTTTCAAAGAACAGCAGGGCCACCTTGTAGGATTCAAGAAAAGGATTGATCAGGCTGGAAAAAAGTTTCAGCTTTCTAAATCCTTCGCTTGTAATATTATAGGTGTCGGGCATCAGAGGATTGGGAACCATGATCCCCTGTTCAACAAAGGCCTTGAGGCAGCGGTCAATATGCTCCTGGCAGCTCATTTCCTCATCAAACGAGAACTCGTCGACAAAAAAATCCTGGAGAAAGGCATAGGTTGCAGAGAGGTCCTGGGATGAAAATTGAAAGGTGTCTGTTCTTAGAATAGAAATGGCCGTATAGGCCGCCGGGACAAAGAAAGAAATGGCATTGTTCTTATAGTAGTCAAGGATGGGGCGTTTGTTGTCCTTGACGATAAACCGAGTGGTGTCAGTGATTTCAGGATCTGATTCGTCGGCAAGCTCTATGAACTTGCGTGCCACAAAGTTGTGGATCACATGGTGAAAGGCAAGATCCGCGTCCATGGTCAACGTGTCAGAAAGCTCGGCACCAAAAAAATTCAACAGGCCCATGTAAACCTCTGTCCGGGACATCAGATCCCGGTAGGAAAAACGATTTCCCGGAGAGTTGAGAACACAGTTTGCCATGATGCCGTGGGGGGTAACAATGGCAATGGAGTTGATGGCATTGATCAGTTTATACCCCATGCCCTGGCAGATGCGCCGCTGGTTTTCCTCGTCCAGCCTGAAACCTGGGGCCTTCCCCTGGATGGAATTTTCTTTGTAATCATGGGTTTTTACTGGGACGGTCTCCAAAGAAATTGTTTCCTGGATATAGCGCTGAAGGGAAATGGGTTCGTCAAAATTGATATAGACTTTTCCATATTTCTTCTTGAGGAACCGGCGTGCTTTGATGAGCTGGGAGAGATTTTCCGGATTTTTTTTGCCACCTTCAATCTCGTGGAGGTAGGAGTCCTCTTCAAGTACACGGTCGTACCCCACATAAATAGGAACAAACAGCAGATCTTCACACGCCCTGTTCTGCTGGGCCTTGACAAGTATGGACAGAAAGCCAAGCCTGGGTGATAAAAGTTTTCCTGACCGGGATCTTCCACCTTCAATAAAGCATTCAAGGTTGAACCCTTCGGAGAGCAATTTTTCAATATAGGCTGAAAAAATCCTTGAGTAGAGTACCGCACCCTTGAAGGTTCGCCTGAGAAAAAAAGCACCACCACCCCGGAAAATGGGGCCAAGGGGCCAGAATGACAGGTTGTTACCGGCGGCGACATGGGGGCAGGGCATGGATTTTTTGAACATCACATAGGAGAGCAATAGATAATCCAGATGGCTCTTATGACAGGGCACCAAAATCAGGGGCGCCTTTTGGGAGGCTTCTTTTACCCTGTCCAGCCCATCCTGGTCAATGACTAGCCCCTCAAAAATGTGCTTAAAGGCCCAGGTCAAAATCCTTTCAAACATGTAGATGGTGTTCAAACTATAGTTTGCGGCAATCTCTTCAAGGTATTCAGTGGCCCGTTTTCTTGTCTTAAAAAGGGGTTCACCCTTTGATTTTGCATGCACCTTCATGAACTCCTGAAGGGCTTTGCCGGTAAGAATATCCTCAAAAAGCTCATCCCGGGTTTTAAGAACAGGTCCTGTGACGCATCTTTTTTGACGGTTGAGAATATCCAAAAGGTGATTACGCAGAAAATGGGCCTGGAACTGGGTTTCAAGTTCACTGATGGTGGGGTCTGCCAGGAAAGTTTTTAAATTTACCGGGTCTGAAATTTCAATACTGATCTTTTCAGGACGTTTGATCAATGCCACAAGCCGACGAAGTTTTCCGGGCTTTTCGTTGCTGCCAAGGAAAATATCAAACAGGGTCGGAATACTCCTGACCGGTTTTGAGGAAAAGACTATAGTGTGGGGAACGAAAAAGATGGGTCTTTCGCTGTTTTTTTGAAGCGTGATCAAGTAATGGAGCGGGTCGGGTTTCGACTTGACAAATCTCTGGTAAAAGGCATCACTCTCCACAAGATACAAGAATCCAGTACGTCCCTTGGAAAGCTCAGTTGTAATATATTCACTGTAGAAGGGGTCCTTGAACTTGAAGTGATGGAAAAAGTACACCACCTGGCAGGCGATTATCCTTGCCACCTGTTTCAAAGAGATGAAGGGCAAAAAACCCATGTCCATGCCAATTTCAGGGTAGGGGAGACCTTTTTTTTTCATGACCCAGTTAAGGTAGAGGAATTCAAAAAGATTTTTGTATTTTACCGAATAGACAACCATTCCTTGTTCATTGAGCCGGTATAGTTTCTTCTGCCGTTGAGGGTCAAAGTGAATCCTGGAAAAGACTTTTTCTAAAATTGAAGCAATCACTGGGCTGCCCATGCCCGGGTAAAAACAAGAAAAATGGTCGTTCCGTCTGTCAAGAAAAGTTGATATGCGATTGATCAAAGAGTCATTAACACGGGTTATGGTGTGGATCAGGTGGGTGACAAATTTCATCTTTATTTCCTCTATATAACAGCATAAAATCCTATTTTTACCAGAGGTGGTTTTTGAAGGCAACAGAATAGTTTTCCTTTAAAAATTGCCTTGATTTACTCTGTGCCATATGATAGTTGGTGACACTGTTAAAAGATACGCCAGTGGATATACGGCTGATATACCATTTTAAATGATGATGTAAGTATTAACAGGTAAATTTAATAAAGCGATAAGGAGAACAGGTTATGAAAACATTGATTGGCGGTGCTATTGCAGTCCTTCTTGGCATTATTGGCATAGCAGTATGGTTTGGTGCATTTCTGCAGCTTTTAGCCGGGGCTCTGCCTCCCATTCTTCTACTCGGTGGCGGACTGGCCCTTTATCTCGGGTTTGACGAACTGAAAGATTCATGGAAGAAAGACGAGGGTGTTGATGCACCGGAAAAAGATGACAAGCAGAAAATCGAAGCGCTTGAAAAAGAGCTTGCCGCGCTGAAAAAATAATTTTGATTCTTGACGTTGAATTACCGGAAAAAGAACCAGCCCCCTGGGCTGGTTCTTTTCCAACACCGTATATGCTTCAGGCTCGAGCTTAAGGTCACCCGGAAAACTTTTTAACCCCCGCAGTTGCAAGTGCATCGGCTCGCTCGTTTCCCTGAACCCCTGAATGTCCCTTTACCTTTACCAGCCTCAACTGTTTAAATCGCCCCATCAACTTCCGGATACCAAGGATCA
Source organism: Desulforapulum autotrophicum HRM2 (assembly GCF_000020365.1). Lineage (NCBI taxonomy): Bacteria > Pseudomonadati > Thermodesulfobacteriota > Desulfobacteria > Desulfobacterales > Desulfobacteraceae > Desulforapulum > Desulforapulum autotrophicum. Next base: position 2,820,915 of record NC_012108.1, read on the forward strand.
ATTCCTGGTTCATAGCAGGTTTCCACCCCTTCACCAGAACACCGATGCAATAGGTGGAGTCCGTATGGATCTCAATGGGAAGATCTGTTCGCTTGAGCAATTCCAGACCACGTTTTATGGCGTTTAATTCAGCCACGTTATTTGTTGCCCTGCCAATGGATTCGCTGATCTCTCTTTTATGGTCGCCGTACAGAAGAACCACACCCAGTCCTGCAGGGCCGGGATTCCCCGAAGAGGCGCCGTCGGTATATATCTGGATAACGCCCTGGGGCGGCATGGGAATTAAAGGGTGGGGCGATTCTTCTTTCCGGGGCAGAAAAGATCTTGGTCCCTCTTGTTTTTTAGCCCGGTCAGGGACGATTTTTTTTGACAGTGCAAGACTTTCAGGCCCCAAACTTTCAGGTTTTACCCTGTAGACATATTCCTGGTCAAGGCTGTACCTGATCTCAACCTTTCCCTGGTCTACAGCAAGGTCGCCACCCTCTAAAACCGCAGCCCACACCTTGTTGTTCTTGAAACTCATCCGTTTCCAGGACCCCTTGGCCGTATCCGGTCTATTCTTACCCATAGAGCCAGAACTCCCTTGACATGGCCTTGAATTCGGCCTCCTCTTTTTTCCAATCATCTGCAATGGCATGGATATCGTCCATGTTTTCGATTCGATCCGCAAGTGTCTGACTGCCAAGAATGAGATCAATGGGTCGCCGTTTAAACTCATACTCATAGGGAGGCGATTTCCACTGGAATTCATCCGGCCACAAGCGAATCATGGCCTGAAGAAGTATCAGACTGGTTCGATAGGGTTTGTAGGCCCCTGAGGTTACATGGATCTGGAATCCCCGGCAGACCTGGTTTTGCCATTTTCCGGAACAGGGTTGAAAACAGACAGGCCTTAGTATCGCTCCAAGAATTTTACCTTTGACCTGTTCAAGGACCTTCCCGGGTTCCACAAAGGGTGCCCCAAACAGCTCAAAGGGCTGGGTGGTTCCCCTTCCTTCGCTGATGTTTGTTCCCTCAAAAATAACCTGGCCCGGATAGACAGCGGCTGAACTTGGTGTCGGCAGGTTGGGAGAGGGAGCGATCCAGGGAAGCCCTGTTGATTCAAACCCCATGTCCCGGCGCCAATTCGTCATGGGAACCACCTTGAGATCCGCCCCGATGCCACTGACTTTATTAAACAAAAGAGCAATCTCACCCACGGTCAGGCCATGGCGCATGGGAAGCGCATACCTTCCCACAAACGAACGGCAGTTTTTTTCAAGCAGATTCCCCTCGACCTCAACGCCCCCCAGGGGATTGGGTCTGTCAAGGAGGATGACCGATTTTCCATAAAGGGCTGCAGCTTCAAGGCAATAGGAAATGGTATAGATGAAGGTGTAAACCCGGGTTCCCACATCCTGGATGTCAATCATGAGCAGATCAATGTGGTCCATCATACCTTGATCAGGTTTCCGGGTTGTACTGTACAGGCTGAACACGGGAATACCGAATTCGGAATCAATGGTGTGGTCGGACTCGACCATGTTGTCCTGCTTTTCTGCATAAAATCCGTGCTGGGGTGAAAACAGGGCCGTAAGCTGCCCCGGATAAAGGCGGTTAATGAGGTCTACCCCATGGTTCAATCGGCTGTCCACTGAAGCCGGGTTGGCCAGAAGGCCTATTCGGCATCCCCTGGGCAGATCAAGGGGGTGTCGGCAAAGGCTTTCAAGCCCTGTCAGGGTAACGGGTTTCATTTGTGTCCTCCTGTTGTATTTGCGGTCCTTAGCCACCCCATGGGTCAGCCTGTGTCACCATCGGTCTTTTACCCAGACACGGGTTTTGGTCAGCCACTATTTACCATAAAAGTTGACAAAACATCAAATTCAAACTACTAACCGCCATGACCGGAGCAGGGTATCTGCCCTGGACACAACGAAGCAGGAAACTCGACAGTAGTAGGCCGGTGGGAACGGGTGTTGCCCTGAACGGGTTAAATGGCAACGGTGGACACGAGGTCCAATGAGTTGCCATTTCCCTCGGAGCAGGCCATGGACGGCCTGCGAGAATGAGTGAAGGGCAACACCCGTTTCCGCCGGCCGGTCGAAGCGAGTTTCATATAACCGGCATGGCCGGAGCGAGGTATGGCTCCGGCCTCAACGAATTTTGAAACACCTTCATTGACAATGCTTTGGCGAGTGTTTCATATAAAAACCGGCACGGCCGGAGCGAGGTATCTTCACCGGCCACAACGAATGATGAAACGCCTCTGTTTACAATGCTTCGGTGAGTGTTTCATATAAAATTTAAGGAGACAACCAAAACCCATGATACTTAAGATACCTGAAAAACTGCTGTCCATAGCCCCCTACGAGCCGGGAAAACCCATTGACGAGATCGAACGTGAATATGGGATTCAAAAAAGCGTTAAGCTTGCCTCAAACGAAAACCCCCTTGGCCCATCCCCCCTGGCCGTTGAGGCGGTCAAACAAAGCCTTAGTGAAATGCATCGATATCCAGACGGCTCCTGGCACCGGCTGAGACAGAAGATTGCAGAAAAGTTCAAGGTGGATCCCGAAACAGTCATCATTGGTAACGGCTCCGACGACATAATAGCCCTTTTATGCCATGGTTTTCTCTCAACCAACGACAATGCCGTGATGCCGTTTCCTTCGTTTCTCATGTACGACATATCGGTCAGGGCCGCAGGTGCCACCCCTGTGAGGGTACCCCTTGACAACCTTGCCATTGACCTTGACGCCGTTGCAGAAGCTGTTGACAGCAATACCCGCATGGTCTTTCTAACCAACCCGAACAATCCAACGGCAAGTCATTTCTCAAGCAACGACTTTCAGCGGTTTATCAAAAAAATACCCCAGGACCTCCTGGTGGTGGTTGATGAGGCATACATTGAGTTTGTCCGGGATCCGGATACTTTTAACGCCCTTGACAACCCTTTGTCCGATCCCAGGATCGTATCGTTGAGAACCTTTTCAAAGGTGTATGGACTTGCCGGTTTCAGGGTCGGATACGGTATCATGGACAAATCCGTAGCCAACATCCTTCACAGGGTCAGGCAACCCTTTAACGTCAACTCCCTTGCCCAGGTGGCAGCTGCCGCAGCCATGGATGACGTTGACTTTTTAAACACGAGCATTCGAGTGATGCACCAGGGGGTAGATTTTCTAAGGGCTGAACTATCGGCCATGGGCCTTACGACCCATCCCACCCAGACCAATTTTTTCCTGGTGGATGTGGCACAGGACGCCCGTCAAGTGTTCCAGGCACTTCTCAGACAGGGCATTATCGTCAGGGCAATGAACGCATATGGATTTGACACCTGCCTGAGGGTCAATGCCGGGACTGAGTCGGAAAACAGGGCCTTTATCCAGGCGCTGAAAAAAGTCCTTGCCGGGGGGAGCCCAAAAGAATGAAACCAAAAATCATCACAATTGACGGACCGGCAGGATCGGGCAAGACAACGGTCAGCAAACTCGTGGCCCGGCAACTGGGCTGGGTCTATGTTGATACCGGTGCCCTCTACCGGGGCGTTGCCCTTGGGGTGAAAGCCGCAAACATTGACTACGAAAACCCCGGGGCGCTGCAGTCATTGCTCGACAGTCTCTCTTTTACGATAGTGACACAAGGTAAATCAATGCAGCTATTGAGCTCAGGATGCGATATCACCGACAAAATAAGAACCCCGGAGATATCCATGCTTGCATCAACCCTGAGCGCAAAACCCGGGGTAAGGGCGGCCCTGCTTGGAATGCAGCGGGCCATTGCAGTTGAGAAAAATGCCGTTTTTGAGGGAAGAGACATGGGCACGGTGGTCTTTCCAGACGCAGATTACAAGTTTTTTCTCCTTGCCGATCTCAAGACACGAGCCATGCGACGATTCAAGGAAACACCGGGTCAACCCCTTGACGAAGTTGAACAAGATATGGCGAAACGGGATAAAAACGATTCAGAACGAGAAGTGGCCCCTTTGAAACCCGCAGATGACGCCATTATTATTGATTCCACCGCCTTGACCATTGAGGCTGTTGTTGCACGAATTATGAATAAAATAAATCACGAAACACCACGGCCTGAGCAGGTTATCTGCCATATCCACGACAAATGATCCACGCCCTGACTGCAGTGCTTTGAAGGGGATTTCCATATAAAACAGGCAGATTTTCCCCCTTTTTATAATATTTTTATTGATTTTCCTGTTTTATTTCTGTTATAAAGGAAAAATTATCCATGCCCTCTGGGGTAGGGGTAAAATATTGTCTATGGGAGAATTTTTATTAATGAACACCATTGCTGAAACAGGCGAGAACAAAGAAATGAACAGTGAAGAATTAGAGACAGGCCAGGAGCCCATTATTACACCAGAAAAGGACGAAGATCCGCTGGCGAATATCACGGGCGAAGAGACCATGGAAGAACTGATGGGCATTTACGACGAAAGCTTCAGTAGTTTTGAAGAGGGTCAGGTCGTCAAAGGTACCATAATAGCGGTAGACAAGGACCATGTCCTTGTTGACGTCGGCTACAAATCAGAAGGCCAGATCTCTATTCACGAGTTCAGGGACGAAGATGGCAACCTTGATGTCAAACTCTACGACAAGGTTGAAGTCATGGTTGAAGTGTGGGACGAGGAGACCGAAACGGTCATTCTGTCCAAGGAAAAGGCTGCCAAGGTCAAGGTTTGGGATGCCATCAAAGACATCTACGAGGCCGATGGTACCATTGAAGGCGTTATCACAAGCAGGGTCAAGGGCGGTTTTTCCGTTGACATTGGACTGCCTGCCTTCCTGCCCGGTTCCCAGGCAGACCTTCGACCCATCCGCAACATGGATGAGATGGTCGGTCAGACCTACACGTTCAAGGTCCTTAAATATAATAGAAAGCGAAGCAACATTGTTCTGTCAAGGAGAGTCATCCTTGAGACAGAGCGTGAAACCGCCAGGGCCGATACCCTTGAAGCCATTGAAACGGGTAAGGTCATGGAAGGTATTGTCAAGAACATCACCGAGTATGGTGTGTTTGTTGATCTTGGTGGCGTGGACGGACTGCTCCACATCACAGATATTTCCTGGGGCAGGGTAAAACATCCTTCGGAACTCTTTTCTGTTGCAGACAAGATCAATGTCAAGATTCTCTCCTACGACCTTGAAAAAGAACGGGTTTCCCTGGGTCTCAAACAGCTGACCCCTGATCCCTGGACAACTGCCAAGGATAAGTATCCCGTGGGTTCAAAGGTTCTCGGAAAGGTGGTAAGCCTTACGGATTATGGTGCCTTTGTTGAACTGGAAGAGGGTGTTGAGGGTCTTATCCATGTATCTGAGATGTCCTGGACAAGAAAGGTTCGCCATCCATCCAAGATTGTATCCGTTGGTGAAGAGGTTGAGGCGGTTGTTCTTGATCTCAAACCGGATAACCGAAGAATTTCCCTGGGCATCAAGCAGACGGTTGAGAATCCCTGGGAAGTGATCAGCGAAAAATACCCCGTGGGTACTGTGATTGAAGGCAAGATCAAGAACATCACCGATTTTGGTCTGTTCATCGGAATCGACGATGACATTGACGGTCTTGTTCACATTTCAGACATCTCTTGGACAAAAAGAATCAAGCATCCGTCCGAGGCCTACAAGAAAAACGATGTTGTCCAGGCCGTTGTCCTTGACATTGACAAGGCAAGCGAGCGTTTCAGCCTTGGCATCAAACAGATTCAACCCGATCCCTGGGAAACCGTTGAAGAGCGATACAAGGTTGGTACCGAGATCAGCGGTATTGTAACCAATATCACCGACTTTGGTGTTTTTGTCGAGCTTGAAGAGGGCATTGAGGGTCTTGTCCATGTTTCTGAAATCAGCAAGGAAAAGATCAAGACACCGGCCGGCCACTATGCCATCGGTGATACTCTGACCGCCCGGGTGATGAACATCAACAGCGATGAGCGTCGAATCGGTCTGTCCATCAAGCGACTTGATGAGGATGAAGATGAAACAATTCTTAAGGACTTTGCCAAGAACATGAAGCCCACCACCTCATCCTTTGGTGAACTCCTCCGGGATAATCTCCAGGAGCAGATTGCCTCCCAGGAGAACAAAGACGAAAAATAGGATCTGGGCGTTAGCCTTTATCCTTGACAGGCATAGCCTGTTGCATTCATGAAAAGTTAGAACCTGAGGGGTCGGTTTCAGAGTATTGCTCTGAATCCGGCCTCTTTTTATTTGCAGTCCATGTGTAACCATCAAGGAAATATCATGTTTTCAAGAAGACATCCTTTTTTGTTTTTTACCCTGTCCCTTTCTTCCATTGCAGCTTTTGCCCTGGTTCTGACAGTGGCAATTGTGATGGGCACCTCTGCCATGTTTTCCTCAACCTTGAGCACTCCATTCAATACAGACCAGGGAAACATCGGCATTGTCGAAATTGTCGGTGTGATTGCATCGTCAAAGGAGGTGAGTCAGCAGTTAAAAGACTTTCGGGAGGACCCGGCCATCAAGGCCATTGTTCTTCGGATTGATTCACCCGGCGGCGGGGTCGGCCCCTCCCAGGAGATCTACCGGGAAATCATCAAAACGAAAAAGATAAAAAAGGTCATTGCTTCCCTGGGCTCAGTTGCAGCTTCGGGGGGGTATTATGCGGCTTCTGCCACCGATGCCGTTATTGCCAACCCCGGAACCATTACGGGAAGTATCGGGGTGATAATGGAGTATGCAAACCTCCAGAAGATCATGGAAAAAATCGGGCTGACACCCGTGGTGATCAAAAGCGGGGAGTTTAAGGATATGGGATCGCCCGTTCGGGAGATTACTCCAAAGGAAAGGGCCATTCTCCAGGGGGTTGCCGACGAGGTTCACCAGCAGTTTGTAAGGGATGTTGCCTCCGGTCGAAGCCTTGAACAGGCGCAGGTGGAAAAACTTGCCGACGGCAGGATTTACACCGGTGAAACAGCCCTTGACCTCCACCTCGTGGACAGGCTTGGCAATCTTGAGGATGCCATTGCCTGGGCAGGAGAAATGGCCGGTATCAAAGGCAAGGTTAATCCGGTTTATCCAAGGGAAAAACGACTAGGCATCTTCAAGGAACTGGTTTCAACCCTATTCAAACAGGCTGACATCACCGGCGCCGTAACGAATTATTTCCGGTACGTCATCAATTAACGAGACAACGCTGGAGTCTGTACCCGGAACAGGGCCACCGTCAACCACAAGCTCCAGACGCTGGCCAAACCAGTCATGCAGAAGAGAGGGGTCTTCAAAGGGTCGGTCATCTGGACCGGTTGCGCTGGTGGAAAGAACGGGATTGCCAAGTTCCTTTGCAATGGCAAGGGCAATGGCGTTGTCCGGCACCCGGATGCCCGCTGTTTTTCGCTTGGTGAGCATCATCTTGGGTACAAGTTTTGAGCCTTGAAGAATAAAGGTGTAGGGCCCTGGAAGAAGGCGCTTCATGTTTCGATAAGCAAAGGTACTCACCTTTGCATACTCGCTGATATGCTTTAAATCTGCACATATAAAACTGAACGGCTGGTTCTTGCTGCGCTGTTTGATCTGATAGACCTTTTCAATGGCCTTTTTGTTCATGATGTCGCAGCCGATACCATAATGGGTATCCGTGGGATAGGCAATGATCCCCCCCTGCCTGAGGGCATCGACAATCTGACTGATCAGTCTTGGCTGGGGGTTGTCAGGGTTGACATATATTAACATCTTAACTTTCCAATGATAATTTTTTATTTTATCCCCCTCCGTACCTTCTGGTATAAAGGGAGTGTTCTTTTGTCGGCACACAAGACTCTATTTGCATATCCAGAAAATGTCAACAGGATAACCATAAGATAAGCATTGCGTTGAAGCGGCTTATCTGATAATTATTCATGTTTATATAATCATAACACCATGACCGGCTTTTTCATTGATCTGACCCAGGGACCCATGATGGCGGCCGGCCCCACATTCATACACTAAAATTCCCCGGCAGGAGGTCGTTTTATGGCAAATATAATTTACACTGATGGTTTATCCTTTGATGATGTTCTTCTTGTACCTGAATTTTCTGCAATTTTACCCGACGAGGTGAACACTGCAACCCGGCTTACCCGAAAACTTGAATTGAACATCCCCATTGTCAGTGCGGCAATGGATACCGTAACCGAGGCACTGACCTCCATCAGCATGGCAAGGGCCGGTGGAATGGGTTTTATCCACAGGAACCTCACGATACCAGAGCAGGTAATCGAAGTGGACCGGGTCAAGAAATCCGAGAGCGGCATGATCGTTGACCCCATCACCATATCACCTGACGCAACCATTTCCGAAGTGCTCAGCATCATGGCAACCTACCGCATTTCCGGCATTCCCGTGACCGAGGGAGACAAACTTGTGGGCATTGTCACCAACAGGGATTTAAGATTTGAGACAGAGCTTGGCAAACCGGCCAGTGCTGTTATGACCAAGGAAAACCTGGTCACGGTTCACGAAGGCGTCTCCCTTGAAGAATCCAAGAAAATGCTCCACAAACACCGGATCGAAAAACTCCTTGTTGTGGACAAGCAGGGCAAGTTAAAGGGATTGATCACCATCAAGGATATTGAAAAAATCCGCAAGTACCCAAACGCCTGCAAGGATTCCATGGGAAGATTGAGAACAGGGGCCGCCATCGGCGTAGGGTCCGACATGATGGAAAGAACAGAGGCCCTTTTACGGGCAGGGGCAGATGCCCTTGTCATTGACACCTCCCACGGCCATTCCAAAAATGTCATCTCGGCCGTTCAGACCATCAAGCACGCCTTTCCCGACTGCCAGATCATCGCAGGTAATGTGGCCACGGCAAAGGGTGCTAAAGCATTAATCGACGCAGGTTCTGACGGGGTAAAGATCGGCATTGGTCCCGGTTCCATCTGCACCACCCGAATTGTCGCAGGTGTGGGTGTTCCCCAGCTGACAGCCATCCAGAACTGCAAGGAGGTTTCCGATGAAACCGGGGTTCCCATTATTGCAGACGGCGGCATCAAGTTTTCCGGAGACGTGGCAAAGGCCATTGGCGCAGGTGCCCACACGGTCATGCTTGGAAGCCTGCTTGCCGGCACAAGTGAAAGTCCCGGCGAGATCGTTATTTTCCAGGGACGAAGCTACAAGGCCTACCGGGGCATGGGGTCTGTGGAGGCCATGAAAAAGGGAAGTTCCGACCGATATTACCAGCGTGACTCCAAGGTGGATGAAACCCTGGTACCCGAAGGAATTGTCGGCCGTATTCCCTACAGGGGAACGGTCAAGGAAAACATTGTTCAGATGATTGGCGGATTAAAGGCCGGCATGGGGTATCTTGGTGCCTCAACCATTGAGGAGTTGAGGGAAAAGGCAAGTTTTGTCAAAATTACCGCTGCAGGTCTGAGAGAAAGCCATGTCCACGACGTCATCATCACCAAAGAGGCTCCCAACTACAGCGTGGACAGCATGAAACAATGATGGATACACCTTCACCTTTTTGTCATCTCCATGTCCACACGGAGTTTTCCCTTTTGGATGGGGCTATTCGACTGGATGCCCTGCTCAAACGCTGCAAGGAATTCAACATGGATACCGTGGCCATCACCGACCACGGTACCATGTTCGGCACGGCTCCCTTTAATGAAAAGGCCAGAAAAGTCGGCATTCAGCCGATCCTGGGGTGCGAAGTTTATGTGGCACCAAGGAGCATACGAAACAAGACAGCCGAGGACAACAAGGGACTCAACCACCTGGTGCTGCTGGCAAAGGACAGGGAGGGGTATGGAAACCTGTGTAAACTTGTCTCCATTGCCCAGTTTGAGGGGTTTTACTACAAACCAAGGATTGACCGGGAACTGCTGACAAAATACAGCAAAGGCCTGATCGCCCTGTCCGCCTGCCTGAAGGGTGATATTCCCCAGAAAATCATCCACAACCAGATGGACCTGGCCTTTGATTCGGCCCGCTACTACCTGGATACCTTTGGTGAGGATAATTTTTTCCTGGAAATCCAGAAGAACGGAATGGAGATCCAGGAAAAGGTCAACCAGGGGCTATGGGAGGTTTCAAAAAAACTTTCCATTCCAATGGTGGCCACAAACGACTGCCATTACCTGTCCCGGGATCATGTCAGGGCCCATGAAGCCCTTTTGTGCATCCAGACGGGCAACACCCTGAACGACGCCAACCGGTTCAAGTTTGATTCAGACGAGCTTTACTTCAAGTCTGCCGACGAGATGATAGCCGATTTCAAAACCTATCCAGGTGCCATTGAAAACACTTTACTCATTGCCAAGAGATGCAATGTAGAGTTTGGTGAAAAGGTATACCACTTTCCAAGATATACCAGTGCCCAGGGAGAAAAGAGCGGAGAGGATTGCGTTCAAACCGCCGGGGAAATTTTCAAGCGCCAGGCCCAGGAGGGATTTGAACGGCGCCTCAAGATGCTCAAACGAAAAAATCCCAACCTTGATGAGGCCCTCTATCGGGAACGCCTGGCCTATGAGATCGGCGTCATCCTGGACATGGGGTTTCCCGGATATTTTCTCATTGTGGCCGATTTCATCCGCTACTCAAGGGAGCATAACATTCCTGTAGGACCCGGGCGTGGGTCTGCCGCAGGAAGTATGGTGGCCTATGCCATGGAGATTACGGCCCTTGATCCCATTGCCCACGGTCTGATCTTTGAAAGATTTCTCAACCCGTCCAGGATCTCCATGCCGGATATTGACGTGGATTTCTGCATTGAAGGCCGGGACGAGGTTTACAAGTATGTGATTGATCGGTACGGCGGAGCAGACTACGTCTCCCAGATCATCACCTTTGGTAAACTCAAGGCCAAGGCCGTTGTCAGGGACGTTGGCAGGGCTTTGAGCGTTCCGTTGCCTGAGGTGGATGTCCTGGCAAAACTCATTCCAGATAATGCAAAAAACCTGGGCCAGGCCCTGAAGGATGTGCCCCGGATCATGGAGCTTGTCAACCAGGATCCGGTCAAAAAAGAGCTGATTGACATTGCCTTGCTCCTGGAAGGACTTCCCCGCCAGGCATCAACCCATGCCTGCGGCGTTGTGATCTCAGATAAACCCCTGGTGGAATATCTTCCCACCTACAAGGGAAAAGAGGGCGAGGTTGTCACCCAGTTTGACATGAATTTTGTGGAGAAACTGGGTCTTGTGAAGTTTGACTTCCTGGGTCTTCGCAACCTCACCGTCATCAAGAACACCCTGGACCTCTTAAAGAAACAGTCCAAAGAAGTACCCGATCTCCTTGAGATCGACATGGATGATCCGCCCACCTATGAGCTTCTGGCAAGGGCCGATACCACGGGTGTTTTCCAGCTTGAAAGTTCAGGCATGAAAGAGCTGATCACAAGGCTCCAGCCCGCCTGCTTCAGTGATATCGTTGCCCTGGTGGCCCTGTACCGACCTGGCCCCCTGGACAGCGGCATGGCCGACTCCTATGTGGAAAGAAAGCACGGCCGGGAAGATGTGGTTTACCTTTTTCCCCAGCTTGAGCCCATTCTCAAGGAGACCTATGGGGTCATTCTTTACCAGGAACAGGTAATGAAGATTGCAGGGGTTCTTGCCAACTACTCCATGGCCGATGCAGATGGACTCAGAAAGGCCATGGGTAAAAAGATTCCCGCCATGATGGAAGAACACAGGGGACTGTTTCTCAAGGGTGCCAAGGAAAACAACCTGGACGGGGCAAAGGCCGCAGAGCTGTTTGACCTCATGGAAAAATTCGGCGGTTACGGGTTCAACAAATCCCACAGTGCCGCCTATGCACTGATCTGCTTCCAGACGGCATATCTCAAGGCCCACTATCCCCTTGAGTATATGGCCGCCCTCATGACCAGTGACATGAGTAACATTGACAGTGTTGTCAAATTCATCGACGAGTGCAGAAACCACGAGATAAACGTCCTTCCACCGGATGTAAACGAAAGTGAATCGGTATTTACCGTGGCACCCGCTGCCATCCGGTTCGGTCTTGCCGCAGTCAAGGGCATCGGGTCTGCCGCAATTGATTCCATTGTTGAAATCCGTAGCCAGGAGGGCCCTTTCACCTCCATCTATGACTTTTGCGAACGGGTCAATCTGACCAAGGTCAACAAACGGGTACTCGAGGCATTGATCAAATGCGGCGCCTTTGACAGCACAGGCAGCAAACGAAGCCAGATGATGGCAGTGCTTGAAGACGCCCTGGACCATGGCAACCGCATTCAGCGGGAAAAGGCCGATGCCCAGATGGACCTGTTTGCCGATACCGAAGGGGGAGAAGCACTGCCGCTAAGCGTACCTTCCATGCCCGATATTCCAGAGCTTGATGATAACGATCTTCTGGCCATGGAAAAGGAGACCCTGGGGTTTTACATTACAGGCCATCCCCTTGACCGGTACGAAGAGATGATCAAAAAATTTGCCAATGTCAACTCAGAGACCCTTGTGGAAACCCCCGAAGGCCAGAGCGTTCGCATGGGAGGTGCCCTCCGGCCCCTGAAGATTCTAAAGACCAAGAAAGGGGACATGATGGCATTTGCAGCCCTTGAGGACAAAAAGGGCAGTGTGGAGGTGGTGATCTTTCCGGAACTCTACCAGGAGGTTCACTATCTTCTGAACGACGATACCCCGGTCATTCTCCAGGCTGAAGTGCAGAAACGTGAAAGCAACGTAAAGCTCCTTGCCGAGCAGATCGTTCCCATTGATAAGGCAGAGGCGGAGTGGACGGCAAGCATTGTTATAACCATGGCGGCAAAAGGGGCAGATATAAGCGTCCTTGAGCGGCTGAAGGGGTTGCTTCACAGGTTTGCCGGAACCTGCAGCGTCTTTCTTGAGATTACGGTTGAAGACGGTTCATCGGTTGTTATCCAGCTGTCCCAGGATGAACTGGTCTCTCCCGACCCCCTCCTGTTTCAAGAGGTTGAGGCCCTTCTAGGCAAAAACACCATTGAAACACGGTGTGCCCCGGTAAAACAGCGGGAAAGAAAAAAACGGTGGCAGAACAACAAACAATCGGCCAACGCTTGACCCAAGGGCCCCGGCAAGAACCGGGGCCATCGCCATTGAAAAACAGGCTATTTAATGACTAAATTGTCCCGGACAGAGATGGCCCCGGGGCAGCTTCTTGCAATGTTTACAACCCGGTCCCGCTCAACGGAAGAGGTCACAATACCCGTCAGGGTGACACGGCCCTGGTTGACATCCACGTCAATGTTAAGGGATCTGACCCCCGGCTCTTTCATGAGCGAAGTATTGATTTTACTCAAGATAACGGCATCATCAAATCTCTCCCCTGTACTCTTGCTGCCCACGGTGAGCAGATTTTCCACCCGTCGGACGTTGGGGGTTGCAAGGGCGATATTTTCAGCTATTCGCCGTTGTTCAGCATTTTCGACCACGCCCGTAAGGGTTACAACCTGCTCAACAGTGTCCACGTCGATCTTTAACCCACTGGAAAATTTATCCGATAAAAGCCTTGTCTTGACCCCGCCGGTAATCAATGAATCGTCGACCATGTGGCCAAAGGTACGTTCATCTGTTGTACCCTTATAGGCTCCAACTGCTGCTGTCCCCACAATGGCAGGACCGCAACCGGCACAAGTGATCAATAAACAAAGGCAAACTCCCACAGATTTCATGTTCAAAAACATCATTTTTTTACTCTCCATCATCGTCGTCAAGATCAAGATCATCAAATTCACTTAAATCCAAATCATCCAGCAGATAGTCTGCCTTGTTAAAAGCCCCAGACTCACTGGAATTTAATTCAGCACTTTTGGGCCTTTCCCTTCCCCCCACAACCCCATTCGCCATGGGTTTGGTCCTTATTTTTTGTCCTCTGCCTGTAAAAAACATGACTATCATAAAACAGATCCCGGCAAAGTTGAGGGCTAAAATAATAATTCCGGTTACACTCTTTGCGGTCATTGTGTTATACTTATTTGTTTTTTTAAAAAATTGACGTCAGGTTTCATCATATGCTTATATATAGTGATTTTTGCAATTTTACACAAGACTATTAATTGAAAAGGAAACGTTATGGGTTGGCTTGGAAAAGTGGTTGGGGGAACCATCGGTTTTGCCCTTGGAGGCCCCATTGGTGCCGTTGCAGGAGCAGCATTCGGCCACACATTTGATAAAAAAGAGGCCCTTTACCTGTCGTCGGGTCAGTCCCAACAGCGACTTTCAACGAATGAAGAGTCCCAGATGACCTTTTTTGTGGCAGCATTTTCCATGCTGGCAAAAATAGCAAAGGCCGACGGCATGGTCAGTGAAAAGGAAATTGCCTCGATTGAAGGATTCATGAGCCAGGACCTTAACCTCAACCCTGAGAGCAGAAATTCTGCTGTCAATATCTTCAGGCAGGCCCTGAATTCTAACGAAAGCTTTGAAGCCTTTGCCTTTCAGTTCCATGCAGCTTTTAGTAACCAGCCCAGGGTCATTGAGCTGATGATGGATATTCTTTTGAGGGTTTCTGCGGCCGATGGTGCCATCAGCGATAAAGAAGAATTCCTGCTTCTCTCAGCAGCAGGGATATTCAACCTCTCAGACACGGATTATGCAAGGCTTAAATCCAGATACGTCAAGGCGGTTAATCGCTTTTATTCGGTTTTAAAGATCGATGAAACCGCCACCAATGAGGAGATCAAACGACAGTATCGAACCATGGTTTCCGAATACCATCCCGACAAGATTGAGGCAAAGGGCCTGCCTGACGAATTCATCACGCTTGCCAACGACAAGTTCAGGGAGATCCAGGAGGCCTACGACGCCATTCGAAAAGAACGGGGAATCTAAATGGAACCTTTGAGGGGCAATTGAACCGTTTTGCCTACTACATGTCCGGGTACACCCTTAAGGCCTTTTCGGGTTTTTCCAAGGCCCGGGTTTCCATCCACGGCCAGGAGAATATCCCCGACGCATCCGTGATTTTTACGGCAAATCACTTCACCCGCATGGAAACCATTTTTCTGCCCTACCACATCCATGGCCTCATTAAAAAACCGGTCTGGTCCCTTGCAAGCAGTGATCTTTTCCATGGGGCACTCAAGGGAATCCTCTCCAGCATGGGGGCTGTCTCCACAAAGGACCCGGACCGGGACCTGGTCATTGTTAAGAACCTCATATCCGGCGATGCCCAGTGCATTATCTTTCCAGAAGGCATGATGGTGAAAAACAAGAAGCTTGTCCAGTCGGATGAGTTTAAAATCACCCATGATACCGGGGTGTCCCGCCCCCACACCGGAGCTGCCGTCATCGCCCTTACCACCGAATTTTACCGACAACGACTCCGGCGCATGGAGAAGATAAATCCCCATGAGTTCGACAGGATTGTGTCCATGCTGGAGATCCATGACCCTGAAAAGGTACTTGCGACTCAAACCTTTATCGTGCCGGTGAACATCACCTACTACCCGCTCAGGGCCCAGCAAAATCTGCTGAGCAGCATTGCTGTGAACCTCATGGCTGAACCGTCCCAAAGGGTCCTTGACGAACTCATGACCGAGGGCACCATGCTTCTTACAGGTGTTGACGTTGACATCCGGTTTGGTACGCCCATCCCCATTGCAGGCTTTCTGCACAACTGGCTGGTTGAGAGCGATCTTACATCCAGACGAAGGATTACCTTTTCAAACACCATGGCCTCCAGGCCCGTCATGAAAACCGTTTCTATCGAGATTATGGAACGATACATGGCGTCGGTCTATGGGATGACCACCCTTAATTATGACCACATATTTGCATCCATTCTCAAATACTTTCCAGGCCCTGTCATTGGGGTTTACGATTTCAAATGCAGGGCCTTTCTGGCCATAACGGGCAGGGTCATGGAATCAGACCAGAACCTGCACGGAAGCCTCTACCAGAACCAAATCCATCTTCTGACCGATGACCGGCACAACCGGTTTGGCGATTTTATTCAGACCGCCGTTGATACAGGACGCGTCACCCTGGAAAATGGAAATATCCTTAAAAAAAATGAACCCTTGAACACGAATCTGAATTTCCATCGAATACGCATTGATGATCCAGTCTCGGTCATGGCCAACGAGGTTGACCCCTTGACAGACGTACAGCTCTTTCTGATTGAACTTGCCCGGAAAACACCCCGGGAAATTTCCATCCTTGTCAAGAACCGATTGCTCCAAAAGGAGAAGGCTGATTTTGAAAATGATTACAACACTTATTTTATAGAAAATGAATCAAAACCAAAGGGTGTAGGCAAATCGATTTTTCTCCCCTCAAACACGGGCGCCACCAGGGGCGTTCTTCTCATCCATGGATACATGGCAGCCCCTGCTGAAATGAAAGGAATTGCTCAGTTTTTCAATGATAGGGGATACAGCGTCCATGCACCCAGACTCAAGGGCCACGGCACCGGGCCTGAAAATCTGGCAGTGGTGAGTTATGAAGAGTGGATCGAATCGGCCGAAGAGGGGTATGCTGTTTTACGGCACCTGTGTGACAAGATTTTTATCGGTGGTTTTTCAACAGGTGCAGGAATCGCCCTTGATCTTGCAACCCGGGTGGAAAAGGTCCATGGGGTGTTTGCCGTGGCACCGCCAAGGGAAATCCTGGATTCAGGCGCCTATTTTGCGCCTGCCATGGACATCTGGAACCATCTTCTGAAACGGACAAAGATCGGTACTATTGCAAAGGATTTTATTCACCACGAAACTGAAAATCCTGGAATTGACTATCTTCGAAATCCAATCGCCGGTATACGCCAGCTTGAAAAATTCATGGAGAAACTTGAACCGAAGATTGGCCACATCAAGACCCCTGTTCTGGTGGTTCAGTCAAGGAAAGATCCAATGGTAAAACCGGATGAAACAGCCAAGCTGTTTAAAAAGCTTGGCTGCGTAATCAAGGAATTTTATCTGTTGGATTTTGACCGCCATGGCATTCTTCTGGGCAGGGGTGCCCATCGGGTCTACAGGATCATTGCCGAGTTTATGGATTCCCTGGAAACAACGGACAGTGATTTAACTCTATCAGGGCCGGATGTGATACCCGGCCCTGACAAATAGTTGTAACTAGTGCCTGACCGAGAACCCGTGTTTGGATGAAAACTTGCCCAGATGCAAGGCGCGATCAAAGCTGAAACCGGAGCGTACTGTAGTACGTGAGGCTTTCAGCTTTGTGAAGCAACGCAGCAGGTGGGTGAGTTTTCGTTCAAACACGATCTAAATTACCAGCATGGTCGCAGGATCAAGGGTATACCGCTGGTTTGCCCTGTCACCGTCCTTGAGGACCACGGCATTGATTTTTTCATCCTTGGGCTGGAGAAAAAGTGCCTTATCAAACCGGTCTTTTACCTGATCAAGCTGCCTGGGATACCCGACTTCAGTCAAGGGTTCGTCCCTGTGGCTCTGCATGGAGAACCAGAAGGCAGTCTCAAAATTTTCGGAAATTGACTTGAGATCGTCCATAAGGTCGGCAAGGTCCGTATCAAAGTCCAGGCCGTCAACAATGATCATGGCCGGAATTTTAACATCCCCCTTTCGGAGGGTCTTTAGGTAATCCCTGAGTTTTTCTGCGGTAAAGGTCAACTCATTGTAGCTGATCCCTGTTTTGCAGGGTTCAATATCTTCCCAAAGGCGATTGGCCTTCATGGGGTCAACATAGCCGATGCTGTCCACCAGGCTTGTAAACGCTTCCTTATAGCGAACATTTATCTTGTCCATTGGGTCACTGAGGCTGATGTGAAGGATGTTTTCCCCCTCAAGAAGCCTTGAAATTGCGATCTGAACCAGAAACTGTGTCTTGCCGACACCGGCCCGTGAAAGCACGGCGCCAAATCTGCCCTGGTGAAGATTCTCACTGCCCATGATAATGATTGCCGGGCTCCTGTGAATGAGATCGTTTTTCAGCATATTTCCCTCGCTTTATTTTTAATTGAATGCTTAATTTTTCTTCTTATCTTCTTCTTCTTTGGCCTTTACAAGCTCATCGGCAACCGACTGGGGTACCTGCTTGTAAGCTGAAAATTCCATGGAAAACTGGGCCTTTCCCTGGGTGGCGGATCGAAGAATAGTCGAGAAACCAAACATCTCGGAAAGGGGAACGCTGGACTCAATTACAGACATGACTCCCTCTTCCTGGGAGCCCTGGATAATACCCCTGCGCTGGTTGATAAGACCCATACACGAACCCTGGAACTCGTTGGGAGTCTCAATGACAACCTTCATGATGGGCTCGTGGATAACCGGCTTTGCCTTGAGATATCCTTCGCGGAAACCGCCCCTTGCCGCAGCCTGGAAAGCCATTTCAGACGAATCCACGGCATGGTAGGCACCGTCTTCAAGGACCACCCGGACTCCGGTGATTGGGAACTCCATCTTGGGTCCCTTGTCCATTGAGTTCTTGAACCCTTTTTCACACGAAGAGATGAACTGGGTGGGAATTCTTCCGCCCGTGACCTTGTTGACAAATTCAAACTCTTCGTCAAAGGGTTCCACATACCCCATAACCCGTCCAAACTGGCCCGAACCACCGGTCTGCTTCTTGTGGGTGTAGTTGAATTCAGCTTTACGGGTGATGGTCTCACGATAGGCAACCCGGGGCTTGCCGGTGATCACCTCGGCCTTGTACTCACGCTTCATGCGCTCCACATAGACCTCAAGGTGAAGCTCACCCATACCCTGGATAATGGTTTCGTTGGTCTCCTTATCCACAAAGGTCTTGAATGTGGGATCCTCCTTGGTGAACCGGTTGAGAGCCTTGGACATGTTGATCTGGGACTTGTTGTCAACCGGCTGAAGGGAGAGGGAGATAACCGGGTCCATGACGTGCATGGCAATCAGGGAGTAGTTAATACCTGGGCTCACAAAGGTGTCTCCAGATGCACAGTCAACACCGAACATGGCACCAATATGACCTGCAGGAATCTCATTCACCTCTTCCATTTCAGAGGCGTGCATGCGGATGAGCCTGCCGACCTTTGTCTTTCTGCCGTCCCTGGAATTGATCACTGTGTCGCCTTTTTTCAAACACCCCTGGTAGACCCGCATGTAAGTGAGCTGGCCATACTGGCCGTCCTCAAGCTTAAAAGCAAGGGCAACCGTGGGCTTATCAAAGCTACTTTCGAGCGTAACGGTCTCTTCATTGTTGTCAAGGTCAATGGCGACATTTTCAACATCAATGGGCGAGGGCAGATAGTCAAGTACAGCGTCAAGCAGGGGCTGAACAGCCGTATTCTTATAGGCAGAGCCCATGAACACAGGCGTCATCTCCCGGGCAATGGTTCCCTTGCGGACCGCTTCTTTGATCATCTCTTCGGAGATTTCTTTTTCTTCAAGGATGGCGTCCGTGAGATCGTCGGAAAATGCGGAAACCGCATCGATCATGATTTCTCGCTTCTCGGCTGCGTCTTCTGCAAGTTCTGCCGGAATATCCTTGACTATGACCTTTTCGCCGTTGTCACCCTCAAAATAATAGGCCTTCATGGTAACAAGATCCACAACACCTTTGAGCTTATCTTCAAGACCGATGGGAATCTGCATGAGGACCGAGTTATGGCCGAGCTTGTCCCGAAGCTGTTTTGCCACCCTGTAGGGGTTGGCACCGCTTCTGTCGCACTTGTTGACAAAGGCGATGCAGGGGACCTGGTAACGTTTCATCTGCTGATCAACGGTGATGGACTGGGACTGAACCCCTGAAACAGAACAGAGAATAAGCACAACGCCGTCAAGTACCCTGAGAGAACGTTCAACCTCCACGGTAAAATCCACATGGCCAGGCGTATCGATAATATTGACAGCAAATGTTTTCCACTCGCAATGTGTGGCGGCCGAAGCAATGGTGATGCCGCGTTCGCGTTCAAGCTCCATGGAGTCCATGACAGCACCTGCGCCGTCTTTGCCCCTGACCTCATGGATCTGGTGGATTTTGTCGGTATAGAACAAAATCCTTTCTGTAAGTGTTGTTTTACCCGAATCGATATGGGCGCTGATTCCGATATTCCTTACCCTTTTTAAGTCCTTAAGCATGATGAGACTGTCCTTTGACTGAAATTAATGCACACCCCATTATCAAGGATAATGGATAAATGTTGCCGCTTTTTTAATATTGAAAATTGGTATCGGCTCTGTTAGTATCAGTATTTTGATTAAGGTGTTACACGGTTTAAAAAAATTCCAATATAATAAATAATTATGCCAATCATGTCAAGCAAAAAACATATCCCAGACCCGCCCTTTGGCGGAGCCTGGAAGGAGATGGTCAAAAGCGGCGGTGATCAGTTGGGAATAGCCCTTAGCCCGGATCACCTTGGGACCATGGCACGCCATGGAACAGAGCTTTTAAAGTGGAACCGGAAGTTCAACATCACCTCGATTACCGATCCCCGGGAGATGGCCACAAAACATTTTATCGACAGCCTTGCCATTGCCCCCCATATTCCAGAAAATGCCAGGGTGCTCGACATGGGGTCGGGGGGCGGTTTTCCCGGTGTTCCCCTCAAGGTGGTTCGACCGGACTTGGAGGTTGTGCTGGTGGACGCATCCAGAAAACGGGTTTCGTTTCTCAACCGCCTTGTAAGTCTGACCGGACTCAAGTCAATCACCGCCGTCCATGCCCGGGCGGAAATCCTTGCCAAAGACCCGGCTTTCGCCGGCAGGTTCGATGTGGTTACATCCCGAGCCTTTACCGCCCTTGACCGATTTGTTGTGCTGGCCGCGCCTTTTTTGTCACCCACTGGTATTATTTTTGCCATGAAGGGCAGGGCGGGCACCGAGGAGGCCCACGCCGTCTCCCTGTCGAAATATGAGGTAAAAACCATCTCTTATCTGCTTCCGTTGGAAGACCATGGCCGGACCATTGTTTCAGTTAAGCCCCTTTAGAACCATGCAAAAGAAGGTTGATCTTGACTTTTACATGGATATTGACTTAACTTTAGGGTTTGATATTTTAAAGACACCATTTACATATATATTGATACATTCTACATTCCGATTCCTGGAGGATACATGGATTATAAAAAGACGCTGAACCTGCCATCCACTAAGTTTGCCATGAAGGCAAACCTGGCCAACCGCGAACCTGCCCAGCTTGATGCCTGGGAGGCGTCAGGACTTTACCAGAAGATCCGACAGTCTTCAAAGGGGAAGCCCAAATTTATTCTCCATGACGGCCCTCCCTATGCCAACGGCCACCTCCACATCGGACACGCCATCAACAAAATCTTAAAGGATATCATTATCCGGTCCAAACAGATGGCTGGATTTGACGCCCCCTATGTTCCAGGATGGGACTGCCATGGGTTGCCCATTGAGCACAATGTGGACAAAAAACTGGGCTCAAAAAAAGCCGATATGACCCCGGTTCAGGTGAGACAGGCCTGCCGGGAGTATGCCAAGGGCTTTGTGGATATCCAGCGGGAAGAGTTCAAACGATTCGGAGTAGCAGGAGAGTGGGATGAGCCCTACCTGACCATGAACAAAGCCTATGAGGCCAGGATTGCCAAAGAGTGCGGTGAGTTTGCCCTCCAGGGGGATATGTTCCTTGGTAAAAAACCCATATACTGGTGCTGCTCCTGCCAGACGGCCCTGGCCGAAGCCGAAATCGAATACAAGGACATAGGCTCGCCGTCCATCTATGTAAAATTTGCCGTCAAGGACGACCTTTCCAGACTTCTGCCCGCCCTTAAAGACAAAGAGACCTCATTTGTCATCTGGACCACCACCCCCTGGACCATTCCTGCCAACCTTGGCGTCTGTCTGCACCCAGAGTTTATCTACTCAGCCGTTGAAACACAAAATCATGGGGTGCTCATCCTGGCAAAGGAACTGGTGGAACAGGTGATGGCTACTTTTAACATTGACACCTACACCAATCTCGGGGACCTTGACGCAAAAGACCTTGAGAACACAAAATGCAGCCACCCCCTTTATGGCCGAGATTCCCTCGTGATCCTGGGCGAGCATGTCACCCTGGAGGCAGGAACGGGTTGTGTTCATACAGCCCCGGGCCATGGCGCCGACGATCATGTTGTCGGTCTCAAGTACGGGCTTGAGCCCTACTCTCCGGTCCTTGACAATGGCTGCTTTTCCGATGATGTCGAAGAGTTCAAAGGTCAGTTCATCTTCAAGGCAAACAAGGGCATTGTCGAGCGGCTGGACAATCTGGGCGCCCTGATCAAACAGGAAAATATTACCCATTCATATCCCCACTGCTGGCGGTGTAAAAAACCTGTGATATTCAGGGCCACCCCCCAGTGGTTCATCTCCATGGACAAGCTTGATCTTCGCAAGAAAAGCCTTGCCGAGATCGACAACGTCAACTGGATCCCGGCCTGGGGAAAGGCCAGGATCTATTCCATGATCGAAAACCGTCCGGACTGGTGTCTGTCCCGCCAGCGATCCTGGGGCGTTCCCATTCCCGTGTTCCACTGTGAAAGCTGCGGTGAGATCTATGTGACAAGGGAATCTGTCGACAAAATCCATAGCCTTTTTACCGCCCACAGCTCAGACATCTGGTTTGAATGGGAGGCAAAGGATCTCATGCCCGAGGGTGCCGTGTGCAAAAGCTGCGGCAAAGATAAATTCACCAAAGACCATAACATCCTTGACGTATGGTTTGATTCTGGGGTGAGCCATGCGGCAGTTCTTGAAGAACGTGAAGGCCTTGAACGGCCGGCAGATCTCTACCTTGAGGGCAGTGACCAGCATAGGGGGTGGTTTCACAGCTCTTTGTTAACCGCCGTCGGACGAACGGGAAAAGCGCCCTACAAATCGGTTCTCACCCATGGGTTTGTGGTTGACTCCCAGGGCAAGAAAATGTCCAAGTCCGTGGGCAACGTGGTTGCGCCTGAAAAAATAATCAAGGCCCACGGGGCAGATATCCTTCGCCTTTGGGTGGCATCTGCCGATTACAGGGACGATGTAAGAATTTCAGATAACATTGTCAATCAGCTCTCCGACGCCTACCGCCGCATCCGAAACACCTGCAGGTTCATGCTCGGCAACCTGTCGGATTTTAACCCGGCTGTGGATGCAAGACCAGTGGAAAACATGGAGGGCCTTGATCGGTTTATCCTCCACAGACTGAACCAGGTACTTGAACGATGCCTTGGGGCCTATGACACCTATGAGTTTCACACCATCCACCACAGCCTCCACAACTTCTGCGTGGTGGATCTGTCCGCCTTTTACCTGGACATCATCAAGGACCGGCTCTACACTTCACCTGCAACGGACACGGCAAGGCGGGACGCCCAGACAGCCATGTACCTGATTCTTGACAGCATTACACGGCTCATGGCACCCATCCTGCCGTTCACGGCAGAAGAGATATGGACCTACATGCCCGAGGTTCAGGGGAGACCGGAAAGCGTTCACCTGGCCCACCGCCCCAACGCCAATCCAGCATGGACGAACAAGGCCCTTGCCGATGATTGGGAAAAAATCCGGGAACTCAGGGCTGAGGTAACCAAGGCCCTTGAAGAGGCACGAACGGCAAAGCTCATCGGTCATCCATTGGATGCAGCCATTTTAATCAAGACACCCACCCAGGCCCTTGGGGATCTGTTAAGGGAATTTAGTGAGGATCTCAGGGACATCTTCATCGTCTCCGCCGCCGAAGTTACGGACACGCTGGAGGGGGATACCTTTGTGAGCAGCGAGATCAAAGGTCTTGCCGTAAAGGTGGCCAAGGCTTCGGGGAAAAAGTGCGACAGGTGCTGGAAGTACGACCTCACCGTGGGCGCTGAATCCTGCAGTGAAGGTGCCTGCAAGCGCTGCTCTTCAGCCCTTGAAAAGATTGCAGCCATTGAAGGATAGATCCATGAATACAAGGGCCCTGGTAAGGCTTTGTCTGGTAAGTACCATTATCATAGCACTGGACCAGGCCACCAAGGCCCTTGTTGCAACAACACTTGTCCTCCATGAAAGCATTCCTGTGATCCACGGGTTCTTTAACCTGACCCATATCATGAACCCCGGTGGTGCCTTTGGTTTATTTGCCGGGCATTCCCCTGAAGTACGGAAATTTTTCTTTTTGTTTGTCAGTTCCCTTGTGGCCCTCATGATCCTGTGGCTTTACCAGAGGACAGCACAAACCCACCGGGTCCTCTCCTTCGGCCTTGCCGCCATCTTTGCCGGAGCCGTGGGAAACCTTATTGATCGTTTCAGATTTGGAATGGTGGTGGATTTCCTTGATTTCTACCTGGGGGCATATCATTGGCCGGCCTTTAACGTTGCCGATTCCGCCATTACCATCGGCATGGTGGTCTTTGTCTACCATGTGATTTTTAACAAGGTTCCGGATCTATAGGAGTCCCCATGCACCCTGTCCTCTTTAAAATCGGAAATATAACCCTCTACACCTATGGGCTCTTTGTGGCCCTCGGATTCATGACCGCCCTGTGGGTTGCCAATCGCCGGGCTGAATACCGTGGAATCGAGCCGGAACTCATATCAGACCTTTTTTTTCTGATCCTTGCCTCATCATTGATTGGCGCACGTTTTTTTTATGTAATTCTCAATTTTTCCGAATTCAGCCACGATTTTCTCGAGGTGTTCAAGATCTGGAACGGCGGACTTGTCTTCTACGGCGGGTTCCTCTTTGCCATGGTCTCAGCTCTTGTGTTTGTTCGACGACGGTCCATCAATCTTTGGGCGACAGCTGACGTTCTGGCGCCACCCATTGCCATCGGACACGCAATCGGCAGAATTGGCTGTCTGTTTGCCGGGTGCTGTTATGGAAAGGTCTGCCACCTTCCCTGGGCCATCGAATTCCACAACATTGATTCCCTTGCCCCAAGGGAGGTGCCCCTCCATCCCACCCAGATCTATTCCATACTCTCCAACCTGATTATTTTCATCATCCTGATCCTGATGGAACGAAAAACGACCCACCCGAACAGGGGATTCAAGGGCCGAATCTTCTGGAGCTATATTTTTCTCTACGGGATGGCAAGAAGCGCCATCGAGACCTTCAGGGGCGATTTCAGGGGAAATTTTTTCATGGACATCCTCTCTGTTTCCCAGGCAATTGGGATTGCAATGGCCCTGTTTGCAGCCTTTATGCTTTTTTTCCTGTCACGGCAGGCACGACATGCCGGAAATTAATTACAATGCACTTTCTAAATTTCTTGCATCTGAACCCCTGCCGGGGTTCTTTCTTGCCTATGGCGAAGCGTTCCTCACCCGCAAGGCCTTTGATAAAATCATTGCAGCCCTCGTACCCGAAGAACGACGGGAACTATCCTATGAACTTTTAGAGGGGGTTGACGCATCCCTTGCCAATGTCAAAGAACGCCTGGCCACCTACTCGTTTGAACCGCTGCTGGTCCTGGGACTGAAGAATGCCCCTCTTTTTTCTGCCCCCACCGCTCCCAAAGTGGCGGGATTTTCGAAACAAGAGATAGACACCTTCCAGAAGTTCATTAAAAAACCTTTTTTGGAAGGTCATTTCCTTGTTGTCACAACCGACACCGCAGATAAGCGCCGGGCTCTTTTCAAAGAGATAAAGGCGGTGGGTCTGGTGATTGACTGTTCGGTTCCCAAAGGAAGTCGCCAGGCCGATAAAACACAGCAGTCCGCCATCCTGCGTCAGATTATGGAAGGTACTCTCAACGCCACGGGCAAGGGCATAGACGGGGACGCCTTTGCCATGCTTGTGGACCGTACCGGCTTTGACCCGTCAACCCTGAGTGACAACCTTGAAAAACTGGTCTCATTCATCGGCGAACGGGTCTCCATAACAGTTCAGGATGTGCAGAAGGTGGTAAAAAGAACCCGAAAGGATGCCATATTTGAACTCACCAATGCAGTATGCGACCGCAATGCAGGCACAGCTCTTTTTTATCTTAAATCCCTTTTAAACGCAGGCTTCCATCCGCTCCAAATTGTCATGGCCCTGTCAAACCAGCTCAGAAAACTTGTCCTTGTAAAATTTTTCATTGAAAGGTCCCGGCAAAGGGGAATCCCCTGCTGGCAACCCAACTCCCCCTACAACCGGTTCAAACAGCACACCATGCCCATGATTGAACAGGCAGATGCAGAGATTACAGCAACGGCCGAAAACTGGGACAGGACCCTTGCCGGTCATGCAGCGCCCACCCCGGCTGGAAAATCCGGCAAACCCAAAACCAATAAAAACCTGACAGATCTTTTAATTGCCCCTAACAAAAACAACACCTATCCGGTGTACCATACCTTTTTGAAAACAGACAATTTTTCCCTGGCTGAGCTGAAACAGGCAATAACCCGGCTCAGCGAGGTGGATATGAAGATGAAACGCTCGGCCAATGACCCTGAAATTGTGCTTGACAACCTGATTCTCTGGTTGTGCACAAAAGGAGAAAAAAATGCGTAGAAAGACAAAAATCGTGGCCACCATATCGGACCGGAACTGTGAGCCGGAATTTTTAAAACAGCTCTACGATGCAGGAATGGATGTTGTACGCCTGAACACGGCCCACCAGACCCATGAAGATGCCCTGAAGGTGATTGAAAACGTCAGAAAAGTCTCGAATAAAATCGCCATTCTCATCGACACCAAGGGACCTGAGATCAGAACCTGTGGGGCCGACACCCCCCTCACCGTTGCCTATGGGGATTTTATCCAAATCAAGGGAGCTCCGGACGAACGTTCTGCAGGCAATATCATCTATGTCTCCTACCCAGGTTTTGTAAATGACGTTCCCGTGGGAACCACCATCCTCATTGATGACGGATCCATCGCACTTACCGTCAAGGAGAGGAACTCAGATTTCCTTACCTGTTTTGTGGAAAATGACGGAATCATCTACGGCAGAAAAAGCGTCAACATCCCAGCCGTCCATGTGAAGCTGCCTGCCTTGAGCGAAAAGGACAAGGGATTCATCCGGTTTGCCGCAGACAACCATGTTGACTTTATTGCCCACTCCTTTGTCAGGCACAGGGAAGATGTGCTTGCCGTTCAGAGAATCCTGGACGAACGAAAGAGCACCATCAAAATCATTGCAAAAATCGAAAACAGCGGCGGAGTTGAAAACATCGACGAGATACTCGAAGTGGCCTATGGCATCATGATCGCCAGGGGAGATCTTGCCGTTGAGATACCGGCCGAAAAGATCCCTTTGGTTCAAAAAGCCCTGGTGCGGCGCTGTATTGAGAAACGGGCACCTGTGATTGTAGCCACCCAGATGCTCCATTCCATGATGACATCCCCCAGACCCACACGGGCCGAGGTGTCGGATGTGGCCAATGCCTGCCTTGATTCAACCGATGCCCTCATGCTTTCCGGGGAAACGGCCAGTGGCAAGTATCCGTTGTTAGCCGTTCAGACCATGGCAAAAATTGCCAACGAGGTCGAGACAAACCGGAGCACCTACATCAACACCCCCTACACCCTTGAAAACAAAATAACCGGTTACCTGGCAAAGTCGGCGGTCAAGGCATCCATGCGTCTAAACACCGAGGCCATCGTTGCCGATTCCATAACAGGTACCACCATCCGGGCCATTGCCGCCTATCGGGGAGACAACCCCATCTATGCCCAGACCTATGATGAAAAGGTAATGCGTGAACTTGCCCTGAGCTTCGGGGTCCATGCCGATACCATTCAAAGGGAGGAGGCAACCACCATTCCCATTAGAAAGGCAATCCTCAGGCTCATCGAACAGGGTATCCTCAAGGAAGACACCCTGATAACGGTTCTTGCCGGTCACTTTGGATCAGATCATGGCGCCTCTTACATTGAGATAAGCACGGCTAAAAGAATGATGGCAAGGGGATGCTAAATCCTAGAGCAACAGCTTGTTCTGTTCCGCAAGCATATTCCATTTGTTCAGGGGAATGGAGGTGATCTTTGTAAGATCATGGTTGGGTATGAGGCCAAAGTTGGGGGATGCGATATAAACTACCGTTGATTTACCAGGGGTCAGTTCTTCCTGACCGCCATCCTGAAGGGCAATGCGTTTTCCAACGAATTTTAATGCCTTGTCTCCCAGGCCTTTAGTCTCTTTTGGGGTATAGACGGCTTCATAGTACATTTTAAAATCCTCTCAAAAGTAGATGCCAACTAACAAATCAACGGGAAAAAATATATACCGAATATACCGCATCCAAAGGATTAAATAAAGATAAATCAGCAAACAGTTTCACCCGAATCAACCCGTTGAACAGAAGCGCAGTATTTCTAATTGTGAGAAAAAAGGGCCTGGGCTTCAAATGAGCTTCTAACAAACGGACCCGATGCAACAGTTTTAAATCCCATTCCCAGTGCCAGCTCCTTGAGATCGTCAAATTCGTCCGGTGGATAGTAGCGATCCACGGCAAGGTGGGCCTTTGACGGCTGAAGGTACTGGCCGATGGTGAGAATACTACATCCATGGGCCACAAGATCCTTCATGGTCTCCAGAAGTTCTTCCCGTGTTTCACCCAGACCCACCATTAATCCTGATTTCACAGGAATGGCTGGATTTATCTGATGTGCCCGGGCAAGCAGTTCAAGGGAACGATGGTAGATCGCCTCAGGCCGTGCCGTCGGATACAGGGATGGGACTGTTTCAATGTTGTGGTTTAGCACCTCAGGCCGGGCATCCATAACTGTTCGAAGGGATGACTCACTGCCGCCAAAATCAGGAATCAGCACCTCAACCCCGATCAAATCGGGCAGGGTTTCCCTGAGGGCTTCAATGGTCCTGACAAAATGGGCCGCTCCCCCATCTTCAAGGTCGTCCCGGGTGACCGAGGTGATCACCACATAGGTTAGTCCTAGGGCAAGGGCTGCCCTGGCAACGGATTCAGGCTCCGTTGCGTCGGGCGCCAAAGGTTTTCCGTGACTGACATTGCAGTAGCGGCAATTCCGGGTACAAAGATCCCCAAGAATCATAAAGGTTGCCGTGTGGTTTGCGAAACAATGCCAGATATTCGGGCATTTTGCCTCCTGGCACACCGTGTGGAGGTGTGCACCCTGAACAAGCTTTCTCACCCGTTCAAATTCAGGCCCCCTTGGAAGGGAGCGTTTGAGCCAGGCAGGTTTTGCAGTGGTTTGAGTGTTCATTTTTTTCCTCAAAAAAGAGTTTCCAAATGGTGAACCAGTCGGTGTTTGGCCCTGTCAAGGCCAGTAGAGCCATCAAGTCCATTGGATTTTTCCTGGCCAATACACTCCCTTTGGATGGATGTCATGGAAACGTCGGTCATGCCACAGGGATTTATCCAGGAAAAGGGGGCAAGATCCAGATTAACATTCAGGGCAAGGCCGTGGAACGAGATGTTGTGGTGTATGGCAAGGCCCACGCTGCCGATCTTTTTTTGAACCCCCTGGCTGGTTACCCAGATACCATGATTTTTCGAATTTCGACCGGCCCTGACATCAAAATCAAGGCAGGTGTCGATCATGGCCTGTTCAAGGGTGTGGACAAAATCAGCCACCCCGATCTTCGCCCTTGCCAGATCCATGATGGGATAAACCACCACCTGGCCCGGTCCGTGGAAGGTGATATTACCCCCCCGGCCCGTTTCAATCACACAGATTCCCCGGGTTTCAAGGAATGCATCATCAACCATGAGGTTTTCCCTGCCGCCCCTTCGACCCAGGGTAAAAACAGCCGGGTGCTCGACCACCAGAATCACATCTGCTCCATGGGGGTCATCAACCTTTTGAGCGACAATTTTTTTTTGAAGGACAAAGGCAGTCCCATAGTCCATCAGGCCCAGGTCCTGAACCCGGCGACAACCCTGACCCCCCCGGGGGGTCTTAAAGACCGAACCCATTGGACGGCCATTCGTGGCTCGTCCTTTGGCCGACCCATTGTTTAACCGCACAGGCATGGCTTCCTTGCCGCTGTTACCTCGTCCAGGCGTTGCATCTTTGGCAGATGGGGGGCGGACCTGACAAGATCGGGGTTTGTCCGGGCCTCCTCGGCAATGGCCTTGAGGGCATGGATCAAACCATCAATGGTCTCCTTGGATTCCGTCTCTGTGGGTTCTATCATCAGGGCACCGTGGACAACCAGGGGAAAATAGATGGTCGGCGGATGGAACCCGTAATCCATGAGCCGTTTTGCCATGTCAAGGGTGGTCACCTTGTGGGGAGCCTGGCCCTTGTCGCTGAACACACATTCATGCATACAGGGCCTGTCATAGGCAAGATCAAGGGTGTCCTTAAGACTCTCCTTGATGTAGTTCGCGTTGAGAACGGCTAACTGGCTGACCCGTTTCAACCCGTCGGGCCCCAGGGATCTGATGTAGGCATAGGCACGGACAAGGATTCCGAAATGACCGTAAAAGGTGAGCATCCGCCCAATGGAATCCGGGCCCTTTTCCTTGAACGAAAACCCCTTGTCATCTTTGACTATCCGTGGTCCCGGCAAGAATGGCACCAGCTTCTCCACCACAGAAATGGGTCCGGACCCGGGCCCACCACCCCCGTGGGGAGTTGAAAAGGTCTTGTGCAGATTGTAGTGGACCACATCCATGCCAAGGTCACCGGGTCGTACTATGCCGAGAACCGCGTTCATGTTGGCGCCGTCTCCGTACACAAGGCCACCTTTCTGGTGAACGATATCACAAATTTCTTTTAAGTCTTCTTCAAACAGCCCCAGGGTATTGGGATTGGTGATCATTATCCCTGCCGTGTCCTCGTCCATGGCATCGGCAACAGCTTTGGGGGTCAGCATACCAAGTTCCGAGGATGTGATGTTCACGGGCGAATATCCGCAAAGGGCTGCACTTGCGGGGTTGGTTCCGTGGGCCGTGTCCGGAATGAGAATCTTTGTGCGCTGGCGTCCGTTCTTTGCATGATAGGCGTGGATAATCATCATTCCTGTAAGCTCACCATGGGCACCGGCTGCAGGCTGCAAGGTGGTGGCTGCCATGCCTGCAATCTCGGCAAGGAATCCTTCGAGGGTATGCATCAGCTCAAGGGCGCCCTGGGAAAGATCCGGGTCTGCCAGGGGATGGGCTGCGGCAAATCCAATCCTTGCCGCCTGGACATCGTTGGTCTTGGGGTTATACTTCATGGTACACGACCCAAGGGGATACATGGCAGAATCAATGCCGATGTTCCATTGGGAAAGCCGAGTGTAATGCCGGACAACATCAAGCTCATAAAGTTCAGGTAACTCGGGTGCTTCGCCCACAAGGTCAGGGTCAAGGGGGGATACTTCAACATCCGCCAGGGGAATTGAGATGCCGCATCGGCCGGGTTTACTCTTTTCCCACAACAGGGGTTCCTTGAAAATCAATCCTTGGGTGCCATTGCCGGTTTCTGGTTCTAGGCCGGTTTTGTTTGGGGTTTCCATTATTTCACCTCCCTTGCCAGGGTTTCCATATCCTGCCTGGAAAAGACTTCGGTTGCGCAAAACAGATAGTGGTTGGCCAGGGCCGGGTAATAGGGCTCAAGGTCAAGGCCTGCCACCATGTTGAAACGGGTTTTAAGGGTCTCTCGCTTTTCCCTGAACCCGTCATTCACCTTTAAGACAAACTCGTTGAAAAAGGGTCGGTCAAAGGCCGGTTCAAGGCCTGCATCCTGGAGGGCAGCCTTCAGGAATACGGCCTTGTCATGGTTGATCTGGGCGATTTTACGCATACCAACCCTGCCGGTAAAGGCCATGTACATGCCCGCAGCCATGGCGTTTAGCCCGTTGTTAGAACAGATGTTGGAGCTGGCCTTTTCACGTTTGATGTGCTGCTCACGTGTGGCAAGGGTCAGTACAAATCCGGGTTCGCCAGCCATGTCTGTGGTTTTTCCCACATAGCGGCCGGGCAGGGCGCGCATGAGATTTTTGGTGGACGAGAGGATTCCAAGGCCCGGACCGCCAAAACTCTGGGGGATACCAAGGCTCTGACCTTCGCCGGCAACCAGATCTGCGCCAAAGCTTCCGGGGTTTTTCAGTAAGCCATAGGCCAGGGCTTCGGTGAACGAGGTGATAAACAACGCTTTTTTTGAATCAGCAATGGCCTTGACACGGGCAAGATCCTCAATGCAGCCCAAAAAATTAGGGCTCTGCACGGCAATGCCGGCCACATCAAGGGTATCAAGCAAGGAAAAGTCGGTGGTGCCGTCGGGATTTTGGGGAAGCTCGACCATGGAATAGCCGGCCGGCGTCAGGTAGGTTTTGATGATTTCCCTGTGAAAGGGATGAACCAGGCTTGAAACGGCCACGGTTCGGGTCTGTTTATTTTTCCTGAGTGCAATTAACAGGGCCTCGGCAAGGGCCGTTCCGCAGTCATAGTGGGAGGCTGTGGCGATATCCATGCCTAAAAGCGCGGTGATCATGCTCTGGAACTCATAGATACCCTGGAGGGTACCCTGGCTGACCTCGGGCTGGTAGGGAGTGTAGGCCGTTGCAAACTCAGATCGACCGATCAGATAGGAGAGGGCGGAAGGGATGTGATGGCTGTAGCTGCCGGCCCCAATAAACACCCGGGACCTTGAAGCTGCCCCCATGGAACCGGCAAGGGCCTCCATGTGGTCGTTCAGAGCCCACTCGTCCATGGCCGGGGGCAGATCAAGGGGCTCCCTGACCCTGAACTTTTCAGGTATTACGGTGAAAAGATCCTCAAGAGAGTCCATGCCCGTGACGGACAGCATCTCTCGTATGTCCTGGTCTGTATGGGGTAGATAGCGCATGGTTTTATCCTTCGTTTTATCCTTCTAAAGATTCAAGGTAGGTTTTCTTATCCATTAAAAGGTCCATCTCAGCGACATTGGACGGCTTGACCCGGATGATCCATCCGGCACCATAGCAGTCGTTGTTGACAAGTTCAGGGGCATCTTCAAGCCCTTGGTTAATCTCCACAACTTCGCCGGAAACAGGCATATAGAGCTCTGAAACCGCCTTTACCGATTCAACAGTACCAAACTCATCCCCCTTTGAGAAAGAGGTCCCGATTTCAGGCATCTCCACAAAAACAATCTCCCCAAGCTGATCCTGGGCATAGTCGTTGATGCCGATGGTGAAAACCGTGTTCTCGACCTTTGCCCACTCATGGTCCTCGGTGTAGCGTACATCTTCCGGCAGATTCAGTTCATTAATTTCTTTCATTGGCTTACCTCCTTATCGTTTTTATATGAAACACTCACCGAAGCTTCATCAGTGGAGGTGTTTCAGACTTCGTTGTGGCCGGATACCATCTATCGCTCCGGCCGTGCCGGTTTATATAAAATTACTTATCTTCTGCCGCGCCGTACGATGGGGACGCACGTCGGTTACAAGGGTCACAGTCAGGGTTCGTTTGTTCTCCTTGAGCACCACTTTGCTACCCATCTCCAGAGGGCTTTTTACCCGGATAAAACCGCAACTGAGCCCTTTGGGAACAAACCCTTCGGGCCGGTCAGGCGAGGTAATGCTGATAATCTTCTGGTCAATCCACCCGATGCCCATGTCCGTTGCACAGGTCAGCACATTGCCCAGCAGGTTGCCCTCAAGATCAAACACCTGGGCCTTTTGTCCCGACGACACCTTTCTAAGATTCTCGCCCACAAAGGCATGGGTGTAATAGGCATCTTTGGGATCAAGCAACGCCTTGTCGCCGATGAACGCCTTGGTAAATCCGGACCCGTCGGGTTTTAGTGACAGGGCAAACATCCATGGATGGTTGATGAACTTCCACGATCCGATATCCTGGTGGGAAAGGGGCAGCACTGCGCCTGCCCGCAACGAGTCCCTGGCCCCAAGTCCGCAGGGGATGACATTGTACGACCGGTCCTGCCCAAGGATGTCGGTCCAGAGATCAACAGCCTTTTCAGGGGCAATGAAAATCTCAAACCCGAATTCACCGGTGTAGCCCGATCGGGAAAGCAGCACCGGGGTGCCGTCGGTGAGCACCACCTGGGAAGACGGACTGAATGCAGGATCCATATGCCCCTTAAAGGAAAAGTAGGGCATGGTATCAAACACCTGTTCCGGTGATTGGATCAGATGCTTGAGAATGCGCAACGAATTTTTTCCCTGGATGTCGATCTTGGCAATCTTGCCCGTGAGGTCTTTGATGACCACATCAAGTTTTTTTCCATGCCCGGCAAGATGGGCTGTCACTGTTGCACCCATGCCGGCATTAACGCAGACCATAAAATCCCCAGGCCCAATGCAATAAACAATAGCATCATCTACCGTATGGCCCTGTTCGTCAAGGATGGCACCATACACACACCTTCCCTGGGCAAGACTGGCAAGATCCCGGGTATGGCAGCGCTGGAGAAGGGCCAGGGCATCGTTGCCCCTGACCGTCACACAGGCCATGTGGCTTGTGTCAAAAATGCCTGCTGATTCAAGGACCGCAAGATGTTCATTCTTGACCCCTGTTTCGTACCAAAGCGGCATGTCAAAACCGCCGAATTCGGCCATATTGGCGTTGTTCTCCCTGTGCCAGCGGTTCAACGGTGTGGTCTTAAGCATGTTTCCCATGGTGTTAACCTCGCTGTTTTTTGCATTTTTGTTCGTAACTTGAGTTTGATCTTTCATGCATTTCGCAGTAACGTGTTTATAAAATAAGAACATTTTATTAAAAAAATAGCAATTGCGATTAAAGATAAATCCATGAAAGACTATTTAGTTACAAATTGATCTTATAGTCAATTAAATTATTGTTTTTTTAAATTATTGGAAATATATATATTAAAAATTGATTGATTCAACTATATTATCTTTAATAAATCTCAATAGCCACCCCTGAAAAACTAAGGAGAAAAGATGGCAGAGCAAATAGCAATCATTGGTGCAGGCCCTGGCGGTTACGCGGCAGCCTTACGGGCGTCATCCCTTGGGGCAAAAGTAACCCTGGTTGAACGAGAGGGGGTCGGCGGGACCTGTCTCAACTGGGGGTGCATCCCCTCTAAAATCATGAAAACCACGGCAGACCTGCTGTTGAAGTTCAATGAAGCGCAAAAATATGGCATCAATGTTCAAGGCCCGGTGGCACTGGACATGGTTGCCCTGATGGCAAGAAAACAGGCCCTTATCCAGACCCAGCAGCAGGGGATTCTTTCCCTGCTCAAAAAGGGCAGGGTTACCGTTCTAATGGGCAGGGCAAAGATCAAGGCCATGGGCCTGTTAACGGTGACCGACGATTCCGGCACCAGGACAGAGATTGCCTTTGACCGCTTGATCCTTGCAACCGGAACCATTCCTCTGAATGTCCCGGCCTTTGCATTTAACGGGCGGACCATCCTTTCCAGTAACGATCTTCTATCGCTCAAACAGATACCACCATCAATCATCATCGTTGGCGGTGGGGTAATCGGGTGTGAATTCGCCTTTATCCTCGCAGCCCTTGGTTCAGCCGTCACCGTTGTGGAAGCCATGGATC
Source organism: Desulforapulum autotrophicum HRM2 (assembly GCF_000020365.1). Lineage (NCBI taxonomy): Bacteria > Pseudomonadati > Thermodesulfobacteriota > Desulfobacteria > Desulfobacterales > Desulfobacteraceae > Desulforapulum > Desulforapulum autotrophicum. The sequence continues at coordinate 2,856,126 of NC_012108.1, forward strand.
GCCTGCTCCCCCTTGATTCCGTTGACACAGCCTGTTCCAAACTCCTGTTGCGGGAGATGAAGAAAAGAAAGATCAAGGTAATCCTGGACCGGAGCGTCACCACCTGTGAACCCCATGACAGGGGCGTCAGTGTCATGGTGGGTGCCTCACCCTTTTCAAACCTGAAAACCGGTGCAACGGTCACGCCGGTCAAGATCGAGGTGTCTGCCATGGCTGTCTGCATCGGCCGCACACCCCTTTCAAAGGATCTCGGACTTGAAGCCATTGGCCTTAAAACCGATGGGCAAGGGTGGATTCCGGTTAACGACGCCATGGAAACAACGATCAAGGGTGTCTATGCCATCGGCGATATCACAGGCCCAGCAAATATCATGCTTGCCCATGTGGCCACCCATGAAGCCATGGTAGCTGCAGAAAATGCCACAGGGGGAACCCGGACCATGTCCTACAATGCCGTACCCAACGCAATATTTACCATGCCTGAAATCGGGACGGTGGGCCTTTCAGAGGAAGGGTGTCAAAAAAAAGGAATTGATGCACAATGTTTTACCGTTAATTTCAGAGCCATTGGCAAGGCCCAGGTCATGGGAGAGATAGCGGGTGAGGCAAAAATCGTACTTGAACGACCGTCAGGCCGGGTGCTCGGTCTTCACCTGATCGGCCCCCATGCAACCGATCTTATTGCAGAAGGCGCACTTGCCGTAAAAAAGGGGCTCACCATTTCAGATCTTGCTGAAACCATACATGCCCATCCGACCCTTGCTGAAATCGTGTCGGAACTGGCACTCAAGGCCACGGGCAAGGCCCTTCACGGTTAGAGAACCGGCTGACCGAAAACCCGTGTTTGGGCAAAAAATTGCCCATATGCAAGGCGCAAAAAATTCTGAAACCGGAGCGTACTATAGTACGTGAGGATTGCAGGATTTTGCAGCAACGCCGCAGATGGGTGAGTTTTCGTTCAAACACTATAATACATAGGGCACCTTCATGTTAAACGACTTATAAACCACAAAAGTTTCAACAGAACCAACCCCCTCAACTGTGGAAATCTCGTCCGTGTAGAACTCAAGGAGCCCAAATCCGGGCTTTAACAGCACATGGACCATGAGGTCGTAGCGGCCGGTAACAACGCTTACGGAAATGACCCCGCGAAGATTGGATATCTCTTCGCCTTTTTTGACAAGGTCCATCTCTTTAAGCTTGATGCCGATGATAACGGTGTTATGACCGGGGATGGCAGAGGGGTCAATTCTTCCGCAGATATCCAGAATGCCCTCATCTGTCATCCGGTTAACCCTTGCCCGCACGGTGTTTTCTGTAATGTTGAGCAGTTCTGAAATAGCCTTAAAGGATTTGCGGCCCTCCCTTAATTCCTTGATGATCCTGATGTTGACCTTGTCTATTTTCATTTCACTCTCAAGGGTTCACGGCTACCCCAGCAAGGCTGCCGTGAACCCTGTCTATTCCGGATTAAAAATTACGCCCCAAGATAGGCTTTTTTTACCTCGGGATCAATCAGCAGATCGCTGGCCTTTCCCTCGAGCACGATGTTGCCGTTTTCAAGCACATAACCCCTTTGGGCAAATTTCAAGGCAAGCCTTGCGTTCTGCTCGACAAGCAGGATGGTGGTTCCCAGCCGGTTGATTTCCTTTAAAGCCTCAAACATGTCAAGCATGAGAAGGGGGGCAAGGCCCATGGAAGGTTCATCCAGAATCATGATCTTTCTGCCGCTCATATAGGCCCGGCCCACGGCCAGCATCTGCTGTTCACCGCCGCTCAGGGTTCCGGCCAGCTGATTCTTTCGTTCATCCAGCCTCGAAAAAAGATCAAACACCCATTTTTTGTCCTTGACCATCTGGTCCCTGTCTTTTCTTGCAAAACAGGCAAGGGTCAGGTTCTCCGTGACCGTCAGGTTGCCAAAGATCATCCTTCCTTCGGGAACATGGGAGATGCCAAGCTTTGAAACCACTTTGTCCGTGCTGTATTTAAGGATATTTTCACCATTAAATTTTATGACCGACCCGTGGACGGAGGGAATCATTCTTGAAATGGCCCTCAGGGTGGTGCTTTTACCAGCACCGTTGGCGCCGATTATGGTGACGATTTCCCCCTTGTCCACGGAAAAACTGATGCCGTGGAGGGCCATGATGTTATCGTATGCGACAGTCAAATTTTCTACAACAAGCTGCATCAGGTTAAATCCTCCTTGCCAAGATACGCTTCGATCACCTTGGGATTATTCTGGATCTCCTGGGGAGGTCCCTCAGCAATAATTTCGCCAAAGACCAGCGTTTGAATGTACTCACAAAGCTCCATCACAAATTTCATTCGATGTTCGATTAGGAAAATAGCCACCTTGAATTCCTGGTGCACCTTTCGGATGATTTCAATCATCCGGACAAGTTCGTCTGGAGTCATGCCGGCCGTGGGTTCATCCAGAAACAAAATTTTGGGATTAATGGCCATGGCCCTTGCCATCTCAACCCTTCGCTGGGCCCCATAGGGGAGATTTCCAACCTTTTGCCGGGCAAACTGGGCAATGTCGAAAATCTCAAGCAATCGAAAGGCATTTTCCTCGATCTCTTTTTCCTGGCGCCTGCAGGCAGGGGTATTAAAAAAAGCGCCCAATAGGCCGTAGGTGAGCTGGGAAAAGTGGGCCATCTTGATGTGGTCGAGCACATTCATGTGGCGCCATAAAAGAAGATTTTGGAAGGTTCTGCCAAGGCCCAGGGCGGCGATCCTATGGGTCTCCATGCCCTTGATGGATTGACCGTTGAGCATGATCGATCCCTGGGAGGGGGTGTACACCCCGGTGATCAGGTTAAAAATGGTGGTCTTGCCGGCCCCGTTAGGCCCGATCAGTCCGTTGATCTGCCCTGGTTCAATGGTGAGATTAAAGTCGTTGACGGCCCTGAGCCCGCCAAAATAATGGGTCATACCTTTGACCTGGAGAAGCGGTGACATTATTGGCGACCTCCTTGGCTTGACAGGACATTTTCGGTCTGATTATTTCCAGGTTGACGGTTTCTGGATCTCATGAGACCTTTAATGTTGAAATCCGTAAACGAGATAAGGCCGTGGGGACGAAAAAGCATGACCAGGATCAGAATCAAAGGAATAATAATCCATTTGAACAACTCAAGGGGCCGCAGGGCTTCGCCAAGGACCGAGATGCTCACGGCTCCAACAATGGAGCCCCAGATCGAATTGAGACCCCCGAAATAGACCATGGCAAGGATTTCGGCAAGTTTTTGAATGCCAAAGGTGGCAGGATTGACGTAGCGCAGCACATGGGCAAAGAGTCCACCTGCAATTCCAGCCCAGAAGGCGCCAAACATGAATGCCGTCATCTTTGTCTTGCGGGTGTTGACGGTCATGGAATCTGCAGCAGGCTCGTTGTCCCTGACCGCGTTAAGGGCCTTGCCCATGGTGGAACTGACAAAGTTGTTGATAATCCAGATGGAGATGGCCATCCAGGCAAACACCACGGGCAGCGAGGCATAGTTGGGCTGACTGCTCATGCCCCTGGGGCCACCCAGGACCTCCAGGTTCTCGATGGCGCTCTTGACAATGAACATAAATGCAAGGCTGATGATGGCCAGGTAATCTCCCCGGGTTCGAAACGAGGGAATGGCAACGACCAATGATCCAATGGAGGCCACAAAACCGCCTGCAATCAGAATCAAAGGAAACATCCAGGGACCCAGCCAGGCCGGCAGAAGGGCCGCACCAAATAGTTTGTCATCGGCAAAAAAAAGCAGGGTCAGGGCCGATGAGGTGTAGGCACCAAGGGCCATGAACCCCGGATGGGAGCAGGAAAATTCGCCCTGGTATCCGTTGATAATGTTGATACTGATGGTCAGAATCACCGACACCATGGTCAGTTTCAGCACCAGAACCCTGTAGTCGTTGATGTCTGCCCAGATGTGAAGCACCCCGTAAAAAGCTGCAAGATGAACCAGGGTCGCAATCACCAGGGGTAAATGCTCAAGCAGGCCTGCCAGCCGGTTTGTCAACGGAGCCGTTAATTTTGCCACAAGGATGACGGGCACAGTGTAGATCAGAAGGTCATAGGCAATGACGCTGGGGATCATCATGGGATCCTTGAACATGATGAGGGTGCCGAATATGGCCGGAATTTTTGGCAGACCGAGGTAGTAGGAGGCGGCATCCCCGAGGAAATATTCCAGGGTTGCCGCAACAAAAGCGCCCAGAATCCACCCCAGAAGCGGAACCGTTCCAAGGGATCTCTTTATCTTTTTTATGGTTTCCATTTGCTGTCCTGTTGAATAGGGGTTAACGCTAGAGCCTTAGACTTGCACTGTGGGCCATTCCAAAAAATCCCCTGGGTCGAAAGGTGAGGATGACAAGAATGATCGAGTAGGCAATCAAATCCCTGAAGGTTGAGGGAAATATCATGGCCACGAAAATTTCAATGAACCCGAGCATGTAGCCGGCCAGGGCCGCGCCCATGATGGATCCCCTTCCACCAAGGATGGCTGCAACAAAGGCCTTCCATCCAATGAGAATACCCATGTAGGGGTCAAGAACGGGATAGGCCTGGCCGTAGAGGATTCCTGCAACCGATGCAAGCCCTGCACCAATGGCAAAGGTGAGGGGAGCAATAACGTTGATGGACACCCCCATGAGGGGAACAGCAAGGAAATCATAGGACATCGCCCGCATGGCCATGCCCCACTTGGTTTTCTGGATGAAAAGATGCAGCCCAAGCATGAGAAGAAGGGAGATCACAACGATCATCACCTTGACATTGGTCACATAGATACCGCCAAAATTGTAGGTGATCGATTCGATCAGGGGCGGAAAACTGAAACGCTTTGCCCCCAGAATGATGAGGTTGCCCGTCTCAAAAATGATACCGATCATGAGTCCTGTAATGGCGGCCGAAGCCCTTGGCGCACCCCGGAGGGGCCTATAGCCCACAACTTCGACAAACACGCCCACAAACGAGGCAAGGAACATGGTGATGACCACGGTGAAGATAAAGATGAGCCACCCCGGCATGATGGCGGAAAAAAGCGTCAGAAAAAGGGTTGCCACGCCAAACCCGATATATGTCCCGACCATGAAGATATCGCCGTGGGCAAAGTTAAACAGCATCAGAACGCCGTAGACCATGGAGTATCCAATGGATATCACGGCGTAGAAGCTTCCCCACTGCAGGGCGTTGATCAGGTTCTGAAGAAAATAATCCATTGACCGGCTCCTGTTGATTCGTAAAAAATTAAAATCTTTATAACCGTCATGGCCGGAGCATGGTATCTGCTCTGGCCACAACAAATGATACACTCCTCGGATTGCAATGCTTCGATGGGAGTTCTATATAAAAAAACGTAAAAACTGCCGCCGGGCCGTTTTTTGGGCCGGGCGGCAGCAGAATGTTCCTACTTACTGCCCGACCGAAAACCCGTGTTTGGATGAAAACTTGCCCAGATGCAAGGCGCAAGCAAAGCTAAAACCGGAGCGTACTGTTGTACGTGAGGATTTTGGCTTTGTGAAGCAACGCAGCAGGTGGGTGAGTTTTCGTTCAAACACTATTTACTCGGGGCAGATGGATTTATAGAATTCATACTCACCCTTGTCACTGATGCGAACGATGACAGCACACTTTTTGGGGTCTCCCTCTTCAGTGAAGGTCATGTTCCCGGTGATACCTGCAAAATCCTTGATGGTTGCAAGGGCGTCACGAACGGCCTTACGGTCTGTTTTGATCTTGCCAGTAAGTTTACCTGTTTTTTCAATGGCGGCCTGGGCAAGGCGAAGGGCATCCCAGGTCAGGGCAGCCACATCATCGGGCACATATCCATAGGTTTTATTATACCGGTCGATGAATGCCTTGGTTTCGCCCTTGGCACCGGCTGCAGCATAGTGGGTGCTGAAAAACTGACCATAGCAGGCCTCGCCACACAGCTCGATCGTTTCGGCAGATCCCCAGGAATCGCTTCCCACAATGGGTCCTTTCCATCCAAGGGCCTTGGCCTGCTGAACGATGAGGGCAACCTCGTTGTAGTACTGGGGGGTGAACAACACCTGGGCGCCGGACCGACTGATCTTTGTCAGCTGGGAACTGAAATCGGTATCCTTGGTGGTAAAACTTTCATAGGCAACCACAGATCCTGGACCGTGGAGCTCTTCCCAGGACTGCTTAAAGAACTCAGCAAGTCCCTTGGGGTAATCGCTGGCCACATCGTAAAGCACGGCAGCCTTGTCAAAACCGAATTCCGTGGTGATGAACTTTGCCACAACAGGACCCTGGAAGGGGTCAAGAAAGCAGCCCCTGAAAACATAGGGCCGGTCCTTGGTGGTTGCGGGGTTGGTGGACCAGGGGCTGATCATGGGGGTTTCGTAGTTGTTGGCCACATCTCCTGCCGGAACAGCCTGCTTGGAGGACTGGGGGCCTACGATGACAAGGACGTCATCCTGGGAAATCATTTTTGTGTTGGCCTTTACTGCAGACTCAGCCTTTGACTCGTTGTCCTCAATGACCAGTTCCACGGGATATTTTGTACCGCCGACCACAAGGCCACCGGCTTTTTCAATATCCTCAATCCACATCATGGCGGCAAATTTTGTTCCCTCCCCGACTTTGGGAATGTCGCCGGTCATGGGGGCATTGATACCGATTTTAATCGTTGTTTTTCTGCCAAAGCTCCACGCATTTGTTGAAACCACCATTAAGACTGCGGAAAATGCCATTGCTAACCACGCCAATTTCCTCATGCTACCTCCTTGTCTTTTAGAGTAAATTAAATTATCATCAATAATCGCCAAAAGTCAGTCGTTTAAAGACTTTTAGCGGATACCATACCGGGGTTTTCAAGGCAACACAAATATAATTCAACCAATTTTCCAAGGGGTTGTAGAAATATATTTTTTTTAAAAACTCTATAAAAAATTATTCGTCAAACAATGAACAGCGCAAATTAGCAACACAATTATCATGAAAACATAAAAAATTATATTTTGCCATCTTTTGTCCGATTGACACCTATTTAAAACGTATTACTATAGCAACAGGATTACATAAACTCATACTTTTAAATAAATAAAATTGGAGATCCCATGAAATTTGACAAACTCACCATCAAGTCCCAGGAATTGATCCAGACAGCCCATGACCTGGCACTTAGAAAAAACAATCAGGCCATTGATCCCGTGCATTTCCTGAAGGCCATTCTGCTGGATGACCAGGGAATGTCCACGGCCATCCTCAATAAAATCGGTGCTTCAACCGACAATCTCATGACCTTTACCGACCAGGCCATTGATGCCCTTGCAAAGGTGGAGGGGGGAGGGGATCTTTTTTTATCGGTTCCTTCAAAAAAGATCCTGGATACCGCCTTTGTTGAGGCAGAGGGTATGAAGGATCAGTATGTGAGCCAGGAACATATCCTTCTTGCCCTTTGCATTGCCAAGGACAAGCCCCGTGAACTCTTGAACAAAGAGGGGGTCACCAAGGATAAAATCCTGACCGTTCTAAAGGAGATGCGGGGGGGCCAGACCATTGATTCGCCCAATCCTGAGAATACCTTCCAGGCCCTTGAAAAGTACGGCAGGGACTTGACCGAACTTGCCCGACTGGGAAAGCTTGACCCGGTCATCGGAAGGGACGATGAGATCCGACGGGTGGTCCAGGTGCTTTCAAGGCGACGTAAAAACAATCCTGTGCTCATTGGCGAACCTGGCGTTGGAAAAACCGCCATCATCGAAGGGCTTGCCCAGCGAATCGTTGCTGGCGATGTCTCTGAAACCCTGAGAAATCGACGGGTAGTCGCCCTGGACATGGGAGCGCTTCTTGCCGGTGCAAAGTTCAGGGGTGAATTTGAAGAACGGCTCAAGGCCGTATTAAAAGAGGTGGAACGGGCTGAAGGTCAGGTGGTCCTGTTTATTGATGAGCTCCACACCGTGGTTGGTGCCGGCGCATCTGAAGGATCGGTGGACGCTTCTAACATGCTCAAACCTTCGCTTGCCAGGGGAACCCTGCGATGTATTGGTGCGACAACCCTTAACGAATACCGTCGTTACATTGAAAAGGATGCGGCTCTGGAGCGTCGATTCCAGCCGATTCTGGCAAAGGAACCCACGGTTGAAGACACGATTTCCATCCTCAGGGGCTTAAAGGAAAAGTATGAGGTGTACCATGGGATAAGGATCAAGGATTCGGCCCTTGTGGCAGCAGCCACCCTGTCAAAACGCTATATCACGGACCGTTTCCTGCCGGACAAGGCCATAGATCTCATTGACGAATGCGCCTCAAGACTCAGGATCGAAATCGACACCATGCCCGTTGCCATTGACGAACTCCAGCGACGGATGGTCCAGATCGAAATAGAACGCCAGGGGCTGAAAAAAGAGACCGACCCGTCGTCAAAATCCCGGAAAGAGAAACTGGATCGGGATCTTGCCGAGATCAACGAGGAAATCCGACCCATGCGGCTCCATTGGGAAAATGAAAAACGGCTGATCCAGGAAATTGGCAAGATCCGGGAAGAGATCGACAATGCTGTAACCCTGGCAAAGCGTGCCGAGCGTGAGGGTGATCTTGCCCGTGTGGCAAAAATTCGGTATTCAACCCTTGCCGAGTTCCAGACCCAACTGGACAAGAAAAAAGCTGATTTAAGGCTCCTCCAGGCCGAGCGCAGAATGCTCAAGGAGGATGTGGAAGAGTCAGACATTGCCGAAGTGGTTTCCTCGTGGACCCATATCCCGGTTGCCACCATGCTCAAGGGTGAACGCGAAAAACTGATTCACATGGAAGAGGCCCTGGAACAAAGGGTTATCGGTCAGAAAGACGCCATCAAGGCCGTTTCAGATGCCGTGCGCCGGGCCCGATCTGGGCTAAAACCCCAGGATCGGCCCATTGGGACCTTTATCTTCATGGGGCCCACAGGTGTGGGTAAGACAGAGTTGACAAAGGCCGTTGCCGAATTCATCTTTAATACAAAGAATGCCATGGTAAGGATTGATATGTCCGAATACATGGAAAAACATTCGGTGGCAAGACTGATCGGTGCCCCTCCGGGTTATGTGGGATACGAAGAGGGTGGTTATCTCACCGAGGCTGTTCGGCGTCAGCCCTATTCCGTTGTTTTGTTTGACGAAATTGAAAAGGCCCATCCCGATGTATTCAACGTGCTGCTCCAGGTGTTAGATGACGGACGAATGACCGACGGCCATGGCAGAACGGTGGATTTTACCAACACCATTCTCATCATGACCTCCAATGTGGGGTCCCGCATGATCCAGGAATCAGGGGGGAAAGATATCCAGGACAAGATCAACCAGGCCCTGTCCCAGACTTTTAAACCTGAATTTTTGAACCGTATCGATGAGATCATCGTATTCCACGGACTTGAGATGGAGCACATCAGGGCCATCGCATCCATCCAGATCCAGCACCTGAACCAGCGGCTTGAAGCAAAAAAGATAGCCATTACCCTTGACGAGGCCGCCATGGCATTCATAGCACAAAAGGGGTTTGATCCTGTGTTTGGCGCACGTCCCCTCAGGCGAGTGATTCAGCAGGAGATCGAAAATCCGCTGTCCCTTGAAATTTTAAAGGGAACGGTGGTTGAAGGCCAGCAGGTAACCTTTACCGTTGACCCAGGGAATACAAAACTTGTCCTGGGTCCCCGGTCATAGGGATTTTTTGGGAGGCTCCAGGCCCAGGTCACTGATCTTGTATAAAAGGGTCTTGTAACTGATTTTAAGAATTCTCGAGGCTTTGGACCGGTTCCAGGCGGTTTTATCGAGCACATAGCCGATGACTTCCTTTTCAACCCGGTCCACGGCCTTTTTCTTGATTTTCTTGAGGGACAGATCCTCAAAAATGCTCTCTGCACTTTTTGAGACATCAAGAAATTCAGATATCATGGGAAAGGGGGCAAGGGGATGGCTGACTCTCCCAGGCTGAACAATTGGCGAGGGGCTGTCTGCATTGGAAGAGGTCAGTTCTTTTATGACAAGATTCCAATTGTTGAGGACCACCTGTTTTTTAATGCTGTTCTGGAGCTGCCGCACATTGCCGGGCCATGGAAAGGCGCACAATTGCTCCATGGTTTGCTCGTCCGGCCGTTCTATGATTCGGTCGGGATACTGGGAGGCATAAAGTTCAAGATAATAGTCAACCAGGGGAGGGATATCATCGGGTCGTTCCCGCAACGGCGGAATTTCGATCTTGATGATGTTAAGCCGGTAGAACAGATCCTCCCTGAACTCCTTGTTCTTGATCTTTTCCTCAAGGTGACAGTTGGTTGCCGCAATGACCCAGGCGTCGGTGGAAATGTCCTGTTCAGATCCCAGGGGAGAAAATTCTCCGCTCTGGAGAACATGGAGAATTTTGGACTGGAGGGCCAGGGGCATATCCCCGATCTCATCAAGGAAAAGAACCCCCTTGTGGGCCATCTCAAATTTTCCCCTTCTTTTTTTCTGGGCCCCGGTAAAGGCCCCCTTTTCAAAACCGTAAAGTTCACTTTCAAGAAGAGTCTCGGGAAGAGCTGCACAGTTGACGGTCACAAAGGCATTTTTTGACCGGGGGGATTCCCGGAACAATGCCTTGGCCACCACCTCCTTGCCAACGCCTGTTTCACCCGTAATGACAATATTAAGACAGGTATCGGCAACATGGCTGATCAACTCCCGGATCTTCTGTATCTGCGTGCTTACTCCAATGATGGGTGGATTCATTTTTCGTCTTGTCTGGTAGATTTAGGGTTCGTAAGAAGTTTCATTAAAAAACGTTCAATCTCAAACAGATCAATGGGTTTGTTCAGTACCATATCAGCGGCCGCCTCCGAGGCAAGGGCACCGGGATGGTCCCCCCAGCCGGTGATGGCGATAATCCTCGTATCCGGGGACAGTTTCCGGGTAATGGTTATCAAACCCACGCCGCTGATATTGGGCATCACAAGATCAGTGATCAGGGCATGGAAATCTTTTGAACCCTGCTTGAGTATTTTCAGGGCATCCAGACCGTTGGTTGCTGTTTCCACCTCATATTGGGGCAGGGCCGAAAAAAATTCATTGAATGAAAGAAGAATATCCTCGTCATCTTCGACTATCAGAAGCCTGAACGGTTGAACCATGAAAGCCTCTCTTTTATTTGTTAAAATCGATTGTTACTTTTTATACATATAAATTCCACTTAGCAAGCAAAAATTAAAGCTTTTTTTACTTGACATAGGAAATAAGCAGATAGCTGACAAAAGAAAAAATCAAGACAAACCCGGTTTTTCTCCCCATCTGACCTTTTAGTATGGCAATCAGGGCAAAGAGCATTGCAATGGCGACCATACAGGGAAATTCAAAGACCAACAGCTCTTTTTCAACGGGCATGGGGTTTAAAATACCAACAACGCCCATGACAAGGCAGATGTTAAAAAGGTTGCTGCCGACCACATTGCCCACGGAAAGGTCACTCTCACCCCTGGAGGCGGCAACGGCAGATGTGGCAAGCTCAGGAAGCGAGGTGCCAAGGGCAACAACCGAGATGCCGATAAATGCCTCGGACAGCCCAATTCCCCTTGCCATGACAATGGCCGACTGAACCACCATTTCAGCACCCTTGGCAAGTCCCACAAGACCTGCCACCATGATCAGACAGTTGATGGCAATGGCCCTTGGTGAAGATTCCCGGATACGCTTTTGTCCATTTTTTTCTTTGGAATTTTTGATGCCGAAAAAGAGAAAGACGACCAGCAGAACCAGCAGAATCACCCCGTCCCCATAGCCGATATATCCGTCCATGCACAGAATCCAGAAAACAAAACTGGCCCCGAGCATATAGGGCAGATCAAACCGGATGATCTGACGGTTGATGGTTATGGGTTTGATCATGGCACTGATCCCAAGAACAAGGGCGATGTTGATTACATTACTGCCCAGAATGTTGCCCACTGAGATTCCGCCTGCCCCCCTGACCGAGGCCACAAGGCTCACAAGAAGTTCAGGCGCTGAAGTGGCAAAGGCCACCACGGTGAGCCCCACAACCACTGGCCGGATGGAAAGAAGCAGGGCCGTTGAGGCAGCCCCTCTGACCAGAAATTCTGATCCTGCATACAGCAGGACCAGTCCTATAAACAAAATTCCAACATCACTCAGCACGACTTTTCCTTTTTTTCGTTATGTTAATGTTCCTGGCTATTGCCTTGAACAACGATCTGTTGTAATAAATAAAATTCATTAAGTTTAAAAAAAGTTAACAAGTAAATAGTGGTTGACCGAAAACCCGTGTTTGGGCGAAAAATTGCCCATATGCAAGACGCAAGAATTTCTGAAACCGGAGCGTACTACTGTACGTGAGGATTTCAGAAATTTGCAGCAACGCCGCAGATGGGTGAGTTTTCGTTCAAACACTAAATACCAAAAACCAAGAGTAAAGGGAAGCATATATGAAGAAATCAATCATCAGGGCAACGGGACGGGCACTCCCTTCCCGCCTTGTGACCAACGAAGATCTGACAAAGATGATGGACACCTCAGACGAGTGGATCCGCCAGAGAACCGGAATCGAACAGCGCTACTGGATCCCGGAAGGAGAAGAAATGGGGGTGTCTGATCTTGGCCTTGATGCCTCTAAAATTGCCCTTGAACGGGCCGGATGGACCCCGGAAGATCTGGATTTCATCATCTTTGCCACCCTGAGCCCGGACATTTTTTTCCCAGGCTCCGGCTGTCTTCTCCAGGCAAAACTTGGCCTTAATTCCACCCCGACCCTGGATATCCGCCAGCAGTGCACCGGGTTTCTCTACGGGCTTGCAACGGCCGACGCTTACATCAAAAGCGGGCTTGCAAAAAAGGTTCTGGTGGTTGGCGCCGAAGTGCACAGCACGGGCCTTGACAAGAGCACCCGGGGCAGGGATGTGACCGTGATCTTTGGCGACGGAGCCGGTGCGATCTGTGTGGAAGGAGTTGAAACAGATGAAAACGTTGGCGTACTTGCCGCATGTCTCCATACCGACGGCTCAGGGGCAGATTCCCTTATGACTGAGCTGCCTGCGTCCCGGCTTCCAGAAAGGATGCCCCAAGGCGTTCCCATGGATGATGCCCGCTATTTTCCTGTCATGGACGGTAAAAAAGTCTTTAAAAAGGCGGTTCGAAAACTTCCAGAGGTGACAAAGGAAGTCCTTGATAAAGCAGATATTTCCCTTGACCAGATCGACATGTTCTTTCCCCACCAGGCAAACCTGAGGATCAACCAGGCATACCAGCAATTCATGAAGATTGACGAGGCAAAGGTTTTCAACAACATCCAGCGTTATGGCAACACCACTGCCGCAAGCATCCCCATTGCCCTTGATGAGGCCCTTGAGCAGAACCGGGTCGGCAAGAAAAACGATACCGTCCTTTTTCTGGGTCTTGGTGCCGGTCTTACCTGGGGCGGGGTTCTCTACCGGTTCATGTAATATGGATACCCGAACAACAACAAGGCTATTGATGGAAAGGGGTGTCATTGTCCCGGATCCCGGTTCAGTCTACATTGGTGACGATGTGGATATTGACAGGATCTCAGGAACGGGTGTCACCCTCCATCCCGGTACCCGGATTATTGGAGAAAAAACCCTGATCATGGCCGGGGCCACTATTGGTTCTGAAGGACCGGTGACCCTGGATAACACCCGGGTCGGACCCGACACCCAGCTCAAGGGCGGTTTCTTCCAGGATGCCGTATTTGCAGGCAAAAACGTCTTTGGATCGGGCGCTCATGTCAGGGGAGGAACCATCCTTGAAGAAGAGGCTTCGGCTGCCCACACCGTGGGCCTCAAGCAGACCATCCTCTTTCCCTTTGTCACCCTGGGAAGCCTGATTAACTTCTGCGACATCCTCATGGCCGGCGGCACCAGCCGCAAAGACCACAGTGAGGTGGGCAGTTCTTTCATCCATTTCAACTACACCCCCAACCAGGACAAGGCCACCCCTTCCATGCTCGGCAACGTTCACCAGGGGGTGATGCTCAACCAGCGACCCGTGTTTATGGGCGGGCAGGGCGGCCTTGTGGGGCCCTGCAGACTTGCCTTTGGAACGGTCACGGCAGCCGGCACCATCTGGAGAAAAGACGAAACAAGACCCGATCGAATCCTGTTTGGCGGTGCATTAAAAGAGGGTTCTATCCCCAGAAAGGCGGGGGTCTACACCGGACCCGGCAGGATCTACACCGCCAACTGCAGCTACATCGCAGGGCTGATCAGCCTGATGAACTGGTATCGGATTGTCAGATCCCTCTTTGTTGTTGATCACCTTTCAGAGGCACTGTTCCTTGGCATGCGAGAGACGCTCCAGTCGTGCATTGACGAACGGATCAAACGCCTGGGGGATTTCTGCACACGACTGAACGCTTCCAGAAAAATCCTGCTGTCCAGATCCAGGGGGGAAACAACAGAACTCATCCGCATCCACGAAGCCATCATCCAGGGCTGGCCTCGAACCTTAGAAATCCTTGCCAGGGAAGCCTGCCACGACCATTGCAACACCGTGCCAGAACCTTTTTTAAAGGCAATTACCAACAAGGGCAGCTATATTGAGGCCATCAAGCATCTTGATACAGACACAGCTTTAACAGGCAGCAACTGGCTTCAAACCATTAAACTTTCAATCATGGAAAAAATCAAACTTTAACATCGGTAAACTACAGGGTTATGAATGGGAAAACTATTTGGTACTGACGGCATCCGGGGATTTGCCAACATTTACCCCATGACGGTTGAGGTGGCCCTGAAAACGGGCCGGGCAGTGGCACGCTTTGCAAAAGAACACGGGGGCACCGTTGTCATCATCGGCAGGGACACTCGGCGTTCGGGGGATATGCTGGAAGCTGCCCTTGCAGCAGGCATCTCGTCCATGGGCATCAATGTCCTTGAAGCCGGTGTGATTCCCACCCCGGGGGTGGCCTTTCTCACCGCCACGGTCAAGGGGGCAGGGGCCGGCGTTGTTATTTCAGCCTCCCACAACCCCTTCCACGACAACGGGATAAAAGTCTTTAAATCCGGCGGCTTAAAGCTTACCGATCCAGAAGAGGCAAAGATCGAATCCTACATCTTTGATGCTGGCCCTGACCGGGCAGATTCCAGTATTTGTGAACCAAAGACTTCTGATTCTGCCATTGAGCCGGGAACCATATCCACGATTTCCAACGCTTCAGCACAATATGCCAATTTTCTTACATCCTGCTACCAGCGTGACCTTGATAAAAACACACCCGACCAACCGCTGAAAATCGTTGTGGACTGCTCCAATGGTGCCTCGTTCAAGGTCGCCCCCATGGTGTTTCCAACGCTTGGGTTTGAGACGCAATTCATATTTGACACCCCGGACGGCAAAAACATCAACCACAACTGCGGGTCCCAGCACACAGAAACCCTTGCCAAAAGGGTGATTTCAACAGGTGCTGACCTGGGACTTGCCTTTGACGGGGATGCCGACCGCCTCATCGCCATAGATGAACAAGGGGTCAAGCTCACCGGGGACAAAATCCTTGCCATCTGTGCAAACCATGCAAAGGCCCAGGGTCGGTTAACCAACAATCTGGTGATCACCACGGTCATGAGCAATATTGGACTGTCCAAGGCCCTGGAGCGACTCGGCATCGACCATATTAAAACAGGGGTCGGCGACAGGGAGGTCTTAAAAGAGATGTGGGCCACGGGGGCTGTCATGGGCGGCGAAGATTCCGGGCACATGATCTTTTCCGAATTTCACTCCACAGGCGACGGCATTCTTTCTGCCCTCTGTCTGATCCGGGTGATGGTGGACACAAACAAATCCCTTTCAGACCTTGCCACCATCATGACCGTTTATCCCCAGGTGCTCATGAACGTTGAGGTGGATCCCTCAAGACCCGACTTCATGAAAATCGAGACCATTGCCCGGGAGATCAAACGGGTGGAACAGGCCCTGAACAGCTCAGGCAGGGTACTGGTACGCTATTCCGGCACCCAGCCCCTTCTCCGGGTAATGGTTGAAGGTCCGGACCTTGAAGCAACCAAGTCCCATTGCCAAAGCATCTGTGACGCCATAAAACAGGCATCCATCTAAAGGAAATAAAAGTTGAAGAAACGAAACTGCAAACGGTTTAACGTCACTGGAACGACCCTGTTTTACCGGAAAAAACCGCTGCTATGGGGAAAAGGTGAATTCTCCCAGGATTATTATCCTGTCCTTAACATGAGCCGGGGAGGGCTTAAGTTTCTCAGCAACCACAAGATTTCAGTCGGCTCCAGCCTCACCCTCAAAATCAACATTCCCGGCCTTGATCAACCCAAAAAGATCAAGGCGGTACTGCGGTGGATCTCCCGGAATCGTGAGCAAAGCTATCGATACCAGAACGGGGTCTCGTTTAATGCCTATGGCACTGGCCGAAAAGAAAACCCCGTGGAAATCCTGGACTTTCTAAAGACACTTGAGTCTGATTTGGATCTTGACAAACCAGCCCACGCTTTATAAATGTAACGGTGCTTTTTTGTAATCCACCAAGCGGAGCTATGCAAATTACAGAACCGAATTCCTGACCCTGAAAAAACAAACAACGCCAACAAGAAAAGCCTTACCCTGAAAGGATGAAAACATGATGCCGACAGATACGCCTGTAAATCTTATTGTTTCAGAAGAACGCCAGGCAGTTCTTAAAAAGCTTTCTTCCACCATGCCGGACATCATCCTGAACCATCGCCAGATCTGCGATTTTGAACTGCTGACCACGGGGGTATTCTCACCCTTGACCGGGTTCATGACGCAGATTGACTATGAATCCGTGCTGGACCGCATGCGACTTGGGTCAGGCGAGCTGTGGCCCATCCCCATCTGCCTGGACATACCGGAAAATCTTGCCGCAAGCCTTGAAACGGGTCAGTCCGTCGCCCTGAGGGACCCGGAAGGCTTTCTACTTGGCATTATAGACATCCAGGACATCTGGCCCCTGGACATGGAAAAGGAAGCTCTGGCCATATACGAAACCCTGGACCGAACCCATCCAGGTGTGGATTACCTGTACAACAAGTCAGGAAAATACTATGTTGGCGGCAAAATCCAGACATTAAGCCTTCCCATCCATTCTGATTTCAAGCAGATCCGGAACACCCCAGCCGAGATTAAAAACATTTTCTCCAAACTAGGTTGGAAGCGGGTGGTCGGTTTCCACACCAGGCAGCCCATCCACAGACCCCAGTTTGAAATGACCATCCAGGCCATGCAGAAAGCCAAGGCCAATCTCCTGCTTCTGCCCATTGCAGGGGTATCAAAACCCGGAGACTTTGACCACTTTACCCGCATGCGCTGTTACCAGAAGGTGGCGGCCCACTATCCGCCGGATTCCTATCTGCTGAACCTTCTTCCCCTTGCAATGCGAATGGCCGGCCCAAGGGAGGCAGTCCTCCACATGATCATTGCCAGGAACTATGGCTGCACCCACTTTGTTATCGGCCACCAGCATGCCTCTCCTGGCAACGACGCCAACAATACCCCTTTTTACCAATCGGAAGCAGCCAAGGAACTTATCCACAGCGCCGCCCAGGAACTGGGGGTTGCAACCATCACCTTTGAGGAGATGGTCTATCTTCCCTTTGAGGATGAATATAAAATCGCAAGCCAGGTCCCGAAAAAAACAGACACCATCACCCTGACCGGCACCGACATCCAGCGAAGAATCCGGGCAGGCAAAAAAATCCCGGACTGGGCAACCTTCCCGGAGGTGCTTCAGGAACTCCAGAAATCCTGCCCGCCCCCGTCAAAACAAGGGCTGACCGTGTTCTGCACAGGACTTTCAGGGGCTGGAAAATCCACCATTGCCAAAATTCTCTATTCAAGATTCCTGGAACTTGGCACCAGACCTGTCACCCTGCTCGATGGTGACATAGTCAGAAGAAACCTCTCCTCAGAACTCAATTTCTCCAAGGAGCACAGGGATATAAACGTTAAAAGAATCGGATTTGTGGCGGCAGAGATAACCAAAAACCGGGGCATTGCCATCTGTGCCCCCATTGCCCCCTATGAAAAGACACGCACTGAAATCAGAAGTTTCATTGAGGCCCACGGCGGTTTTGTCGAAGTCCATGTGTCAACCCCCATTGCCGAGTGCGAAAAAAGGGACCGAAAAGGCATGTATGCCAAGGCAAGGGCAGGGCTGTTAAAAGGGTTTACCGGCGTGGATGATCCCTATGAAGATCCTATCAATCCCGAACTTCGCATTGACACCACAAACCTCACCCCGGAAGAAGCGGCCCAGGAGGTCATGCTTTACATCAGCCAGAAGGGGTTTATTTAATGCCACTGCCATGGATAAAACCCAATAACACCAATAAGCCAAGCCTGACCCCATTATTATTTGACAATATCATATCATTTATATATACCTTAAAAGCATAATAGATAACATACTATCTTTAGTCTACATGATATGATCATATTTGAAATTAAAACCCCCGTCGAGGTGGCCAATAGATTGTCCATAAAGGCCAAGCAATTGCGACTTGAAAAGAAATGGACCAGAAAAACCCTCTCCGAAAGATCCGGAGTTCCTGAAGCGTCTTTGAGACGATTTGAAGATACCGGCAAAATATCTTTGGAAAGTTTTTTAAAACTGATGTGTGCATTGGGTAGATTAGATGAAGTGGAGACTTTGTTAAACCCACTGAAAATCAAGTCCATCGACCAACTGGAAGAACAGACAAAACCTCTGCCTAAACGAGGAACAATTTGAAAGTTCTTAATGTCTATTTAAAAAAATCATCCTCTGACAAGATCCTTGTTGGAAAAATTGCAGAGAATCAGAAAACCCTTTATTTCCAGTATGATCCTCAGTTTTTGTTAAAATCAATTCAGCTGTCGCCCTATAAACTGCCGCTTCAATCAGATGCCTTTGAACATAAGGATAGAGAGTTTAGTCCTGTTTTCGGGCTATTTGATGATTCTTTACCTGATGGATGGGGCCTGTTGTTGATGGATCGGTACTTACAAAGAAAGGGTATAATTATTGATTCTTTTTCGGTATTGGATCGACTTTCTTTTTTAGGTCATTCCACGATGGGGGCTCTCGTTTATGAGCCGTCCATGGCACATGATTCTTTTGACCAGTTGGTTGATCTTCAAACCATGGCAGAACATTCCCGGGAAATCATTAAAAGTGAAAGTGTAGAGATTATCCCTGAGCTTATGAGAATGGGCGGCAGTCCCCAGGGGGCCAGACCCAAAATAGTTGTCGGCCTCAAAGGAGACCAACTGATTTCAGGTGCCGATGACTTACCTGAAGGCTATGAGCACTGGTTGATAAAATTTCCATCCCCAAAAGATACCAAAGACTCTGGAAGAGTCGAAATGGCCTATTCCCTCATGGCCAGAAGTGCCGGTATACAAATGCCTACAACTCGTCTATTTGAGGTTGAATCAGGAGACGCCTTTTTCGGTATTAAACGTTTTGACCGAAAAGGCAATAGAAGATTTCATGTTCATTCTTTAGGGGGGGTGCTTCATTCCAATTTCCGGATTCCGGAATGTGATTACAGCATATTTCTCCGAGTCGTTTCGGATTTGACAAAAAACCAAACAGAAGTTGAACGGGGATTCCGGCAGATGGTGTTCAACATCATGAGCCATAACCGGGATGATCATGTCAAAAATTTTGCTTTCATGCTTAATGCAAATAATGAATGGACCCTGACCCCGGCATATGACCTGATCTATTCCGGTGGGCCTGGTGGTGAACATACTATGAGTGTGCAGGGTGAAGGAAGAAACCCGGGGCTTGAGCAGGTTAAACAGATTGGTACTGGTATCGGTTTCAAAGATTTTAAAGTCCGTAATATTATAGAAGAGGTTGCCGAGGCCATTCAATCATGGGAAAGGTTTGCCGGTACAACTGGCGTTTCAAAAAAAAGTATGACATTAATTCAAAAGAAATTGAGTGAAAACATCCAATGCTTTTGTTCCAGACCCACACATGGACCGTCCCCGTTCTGATTAGGGCCGAAGCGTAAGAAAATCCAATACCACCAATAAGCCAAGCCTGACCCCAATACGATGACCCCAATATGAAATCCCATGATCACAATTTTAAAAATCTGTTTTTGGATTTTCCAAAAGAAACCCTGGATTGGTTCTTCCCCCAGGCAGGTCAAAGCTGGGGCAAGGTACTTGATGTTGAATTTTTACGGCAGGAGCCTAAAAAACACAACCTGTCGGATTCGAGCCTTGAACTGGACATGCCGATCCTGTTCAACTTTGAAAATCAGCAACTGCTTTTATGGCTGGTGGAGTTCCAGGAAGACAAAAGTAAATTTTCCATTTATAAATTGCTGCGCTACACAACCGACCTGATGGAAACCCATCCAGATGCCTTGGTCATACCAACTGTTTTATTCACCGACAGAAAAAAATGGAGCAAGGCTGTGTTGCAACAACTGCATGCACAGCTACATGACCGCATGTTCCTGCATTTTGAGTATGTATTTCACAAGTTGTTTGACTTGAACGCCCGGGATTATTACAATGTGGATAACCCAGTGGTCAAAATACTGCTGCCAAAAATGCATTACAAAAAAGAAGACCGAATTGAGGTAATTCGGCAAGCATACGCAGGGTTGTTTCAGCTTGTTTCCAGCGGGCTTTTTGATAAATATGTTGATTTTATTGACACATACGCGGAAATAGAAGACCAGGAACAACTGAACTTGTACAATGAAATTGTTCAACACAAGGAGACAGCAATGTTAGCGCAATATATTAGAGAAAGAGGCATGCAGGAGGGCAGAAAAGAGGAAAGGAAGCAGAGCCTAATTTCCTTTATCCGCAAGGCAAAACAAGAAGGTGTTTCTGTGCCAACCATTGCCAAAATTGTTGATCTGGATGTTTCCATGGTCAATAAAATATTGAACAATGAAGATATTGATATTCCCCTACACCTTCTGGATTCTGCAGATCCCCTCTGATCTTTACAGTAGCTGGGTCCACCAGTGTAGTCCAAGCCTGCCATAACTTCCTAACTTAGGTGAACCTTAAAATGCTGTTTTTGGCCCCCCAAAAGACCTGTCACCCTGCTCGATGGTGACATAGTCAGAAGAAACCTCTCCTCGGAACTCAATTTCTCCAAGGAACACAGGGACATCAACGTCAAAAGAATCGGATTTGTGGCGGCAGAGATAACCAAAAACAGGGGCATTGCCATCTGTGCCCCCATTGCCGAGTGCGAGAAAAGGGACCGAAAAGGCATGTATGCCAAGGCAAGGGCAGGGCTGTTAAAAGGGTTTACCGGCGTGGATGATCCCTATGAAGATCCCATCAATCCTGAACTTCGCATTGACACCACAAATCTCACCCCGGAAGAAGCGGCCCAGGAGGTCATGCTCTACATCAGCCAGAAGGGGTTTATTTGATTCCCTTACCATGAATAACATCCAATAACACCAATAAGCCAAGCCTGACCCTCGTTTGACAAAGGCACCATTATGACATACAATTTCATGATGTATTAATGAAAACGCAGGGGATTATTAGCATGGATGCAGAAACTCAAAATAAAAACGAACGGATAAACCTCCGTGTGAAAAGCAGCGCAAAGCGCCTTATAGATCTTGCAGCAGGTTTTGAGGGCAAAACAGTCAGTAATTTTATACTGACCAGTGCCTTAAAGCATGCAGAGAAAACAGTACAGGAACATCAGACAATGACATTGAATGCAGAAAATTCAAGAATTTTCTTTGATGCATTGGATGATCCGGTATGTTTCAATCAAAAGCTGACTGCGGCCTTTGAAGAATATGATAAACGCGTCATCACCAAATGACAGATTGCCAGAATCTGATTATAACGCCGCTGAATACCGCCCATAATAGACCAGGATTCCATTGTAACGTAGAAGCGCTGGATAATTATATCCACAAACAGGCTGGGCAGGATATCAAACGCCGCATCAATCGTGTTTTCGTTGCATCACTTCCTGACACACCAGAAGTGATATTGGGCTATTACAGCCTGAGCACATTATCAATCAAACTTAGCCAATTGCCTGAAACATTGACCCGAAAGTTACCAAAACATCCGATTCCTGCTGCTTTAATTGGCAGATTGGCGGTCAGTAAAAATGTTCAGGGACGCGGCATTGGTAAAATGATGCTGGTGGATGCTATTAAGCGCACCCTGTCGGTCAGTGAACAGATCGCAATTTATGCCATGGTTGTGGACGCTATTAACGACACTGCAAAAGAATTTTATGAACAATTCGGGTTTAATCGCTTAAGCGATGACAGCCCAAGACTCTTTTTACCCCTGAAATCTTTTGAAGACAATAGAACTTCAAAATAAGAACCCAGATACTTTACCCCCAATAACACCAATAAGCCAAGCCTGACCCCATAGGACGACCCCATAGGAACTATTATGCGTAAAGGAATTATACTTGCCGGCGGCTCAGGAAGCCGGCTATATCCCCTGACCTATTCAGTGAGTAAACAACTGATGCCTGTTTATGACAAGCCGATGATCTACTATCCCTTGTCGACATTGATGCTTTCAGGTATTACACAGATCCTGATCATCACCACCCCCCAGGATCTCAACAGTTTCAAGCATCTTCTGGGTGATGGATCCCAATGGGGAATCTCCCTGGAGTATGCTGTCCAGCCCTCCCCGGACGGACTTGCCCAGGCATTTATCATTGGAGAAGAATTTATCCAAAATGACCCTGTCACACTGGTCCTGGGCGATAATATCTTCCATGGTGAAGGGTTGTCAGACCGCCTGCAGGTCATTGCAAAAAAAGAAAAGGGTGCAACCGTTTTTGGATATTATGTCAAAGATCCCAAACGGTATGGCGTTGTTGGATTTGACAGCAATGGCTGTGCCACAAGCCTGGAAGAAAAACCCGAAGTTCCAAAGTCCAACTATGCCGTTACCGGACTTTATTTTTACGATAATGATGTGGTCCGGATTGCCAAAGGAATCAAACCTTCTGCCCGGGGAGAGCTTGAAATAACAGACGTAAACAAAGTCTATCTCCGGCAGGGCAATTTAAAGGTAGAATTGTTCAGCCGGGGAACGGCCTGGCTTGATACCGGCACCCACGAATCCCTGCTGGATGCAGCCACCTTTATCAGGGTTGTGGTCGACCGCCAGGGGTTAAAAATTGCCTGCCCCGAAGAGATCGCGTTCAGGATGAAACTCATCAATGCAGAACAATTGAAAAGATTGGCAGAACCCATGAAGAAAAATGGCTATGGCCAATACCTCTTAGACCTTTTACACAAAACAAGATAAACGAATGAAATATACCCAGCTCAGCATACCCGAGGTTGTATTGATCACCCCCCAAGTTTTTGGGGACCACCGGGGATTCTTCATGGAAACCTTCCGGGACGACGAATTTAAAGAAAATGTAGCCCATGCAACCTTTGTCCAGGACAACCACAGTAAATCCACCCAAAACATTCTGAGGGGTCTCCACTACCAGATCAAACACCCCCAGGGCAAACTTGTCCGGGTGATCTCGGGTGAAGTCTTTGATGTGGCCGTTGACATACGTAAATCTTCCCCGTTTTTTGGACGCTGGTCAGGTGCAACCCTTTCAGCAGAAAACAAAAATATGCTATGGATTCCACCAGGATTTGCCCATGGCTTTTATGTCCTGAGCAATGAAGCAGAATTTACATATAAATGCACTGACTACTATGCGCCGGAACACGAAAGGTCCATCCGATGGGATGATCCTTCCATTGCAATTGACTGGCCCATCATCCATGGCACAGTGCCAATATTGTCACAAAAAGATAAAGAGGGATCAACCTTTGGTGACGCAGAGGTGTTTTCATAAAAAAGATCCCAGATTTGAAACAAGAGAATCCCCCCTTTACCCCCCAATAACACCAATAAGCCAAGCCTGACCCCAACATGATGATGCCCCCAACATGAAAGTATCTGACTTAACCTGGGACCCATTTATCTACCCAAGGGCAAACAAAAGCCAGAAGACCATCACTGCCTATGTTGAAGCCCTTGGCAGCGGGGCTCAATTTCCGCCCATCAAGGTTCAAAGGGTGTTTAACTATGACGATGGTGATCGCTCAGCCATCTTCACCCTGGTCATAGACGGCATCCACCGCTGGTTTGCGTTTCAGGAAAAGGGAATTAAGGCGATTGAAGTTGTTGAGTGGCAGACTACTGCCCTTGATTACAAGGAACACAAAACAGCCCTTCTCCTTGAATCGGCTGTCTGCAATATCAGCCATGGGGATCGTTTAAACACCAGCGATAAAAAGCGGACTGCCCGTGTGATTGCAGAAAGTGACCCGGAGAGCAAATGGACGGAGTCTGCCCTGGCAGAGAAACTCGGTGTTCGTCAACAGACTGTAAACGGGTGGATCTCAGATATCCGTGCCAGGCAGAAAACAAACCGGAACAGCACGATTCTCCGTTTAAGCCGCCTTGGATGGATTCAGGAAAAAATTTCTGACGTAATGGGTGTGAGCCAAAACCGCATATCCGAAATTATCGGAAATACCATTTTTGGTAATTTCGATAATTTGATCGCCCAGGGCCATGATATGGAATATATTGCCCGGCATTTCCAGATGGACCTGTCCCTTGCCTGGGCCCTGAGGCTTACTGGTAAAAAAGACCAGGAAAAATTCAAAGCCCTTGGGTGGGGACTTCGCACCTGGGACCAGTGGTCGTTTAACGAATGTGACCAGCGATTCGGAGAGGATTGGCCAGGCAGAATACCGGCCCAGCTGGTTGCCCACACTCTGTTTTATTACACAAAACCCGGCGACCTTGTGCTTGATCCCATGGCCGGAGGAGGTGTGGTGCCGGATGTCTGCCTGATCTTTGAAAGAAAATGCCAGGCCTTTGATCTTGCAACCCAGGAAAATCGACCCGAGATAGAGTATCACCATTGGAATCCGCAAAAGAAGAAATGGCCCGCCACAAAAAAGCCGGACCTGATTTTTTTCGATCCCCCCTATTTCACCAAAAAGAAAAAAGCATACAAGGAAAAGGCAACCAGGCAAACCCCGTCCATCTCTTCGTATAAAAAAAAAGATTATGAGCAATTTTTCAGGGCTTTTTTCCTCCTGGCCCGGGAAAACACAAAACAAACCCGCATGGCCTTTCTCAATGCAGACTGGTACGATTTTGAATCCACACCCGCCCCACTGGAGGATCCCGATAAATCCATCACCATATTTGATTTTCACAGACTTTTGTCAAAAACGGGGTGGAGAACCATCCGCCGAATAGAAACACCCCTGTCATCGGCCCGTATGAGTGGGAACCAGGTGCAAAAAATGCAAAATCTACAAATTTTAGGAACCACTGGCAGAACGCTTTTAATCGCAAAAAAAGTATAGGGAGATTGTCATGAAATTACTGGAATGGGAAGTAAATGAAGACAGTTAGCAGGAGCAGATTCTAATCCCTGAAGCAATAAGAACCCTTGCAGCAAAAGAGGGGATCAGTACTGAAAACAAACAGAAAGTAGCCGCCCGGATACAGAACCTCAATACTGGAGAAGTATACATTGGACGACTGGCTATTACTGGAAATAATCAGCTTTATCTGCCAACAGAAATTCAAAAGATGCTCGTAAAATCAGGTCGGATAAGAATACAACTGGTGTGAATTATTTCAATTATGCCAATAAGCCAAGCCTGACCCCACTGACCTACCCCCCCAGGATATAGACAACTTCAAGCATCTTCTGGGTGATGGTTCCCAATGGGGCATCTCCCTGGAGTATGCTGTTCAGCCCTCCCCGGACGGACTTGCCCAGGCATTTATCATTGGAGAAGAATTTATTCAAAATGATCCTGTCACACTAGTTCTGGGCGATAATATCTTCCATGGTGAAGGTTTGTCAGACCGCCTGCAGGTCATTGCAAAAAAAGAAAAGGGTGCAACCGTTTTTGGATATTATGTCAAAGATCCCCGACTGTATGGCGTGGTTGGATTTGACAGCAATGGCAGTGCCACGAGCCTGGAAGAAAAACCCGATGTTCCTAAGTCCAGCTATGCAGTTACCGGACTTTATTTTTACGACAATGATGTCATCCGGATAGCCAAAGAGATCAAACCCTCTGCCCGGGGAGAACTTGAAATAACAGATGTAAACAAAGTCTATCTCCAGCAGGGTAATTTAAAGGTTGAGCTGTTCAGCCGGGGAACAGCCTGGCTTGATACCGGAACCCACGAGTCCCTATTGGATGCAGCCACCTTTATTCGAGTTGTGGTCGACCGCCAGGGGTTAAAAATTGCCTGCCCCGAAGAGATCGCGTTCAGGATGAAACTCATTGATGCTGAGCAATTGGAAACGTTAGCAGAACCCATGAAGAAAAATGGTTATGGCCAATACCTATTAGACCTTTTGAATAAAGCAAGATAAAAAAATGGAATATACCCAGCTCAACATACCGGATGTTATTTTAATGGAACCCCAGGTATTCGGGGATCACCGGGGATTCTTCATGGAAACCTTTCGGGATGACGAATTTAAACAAAAGGTGGTCCATACAACCTTTGTCCAGGATAACCACAGCAAATCCAGCCAGAACATTTTAAGGGGACTCCACTACCAGATCAAACAACCCCAGGGTAAACTTGTCCAGGTGACTTCAGGTAAGGTCTTTGATGTGGCAGTTGATATAAGAAAATCTTCACCCTTTTTTGGAAAATGGTCAGGTGCAACCCTTTCAGCAGAAAACAAAAAGATGCTCTGGGTTCCCCCGGGTTTTGCCCACGGTTTTTATGTGTTAAGTGATGAAGCAGAATTTACCTATAAATGTACAGACTATTATGCGCCTGAACATGAAAGATCCATCCTGTGGAATGATCCTTCCATTGCCATTGATTGGCCCATTATCCATGGTGCATCTCCCATCTTATCTCAAAAGGATATCGACGGAGTAACCCTGGACAAGGCTGAGGTATTTGCATAAAGGTTCTTTTTCATATCTCGAGAGCTTTGCATAATTAAGATTTTCTTCGGTCAAGATTCCTGGAACTTGGCTCGCTAAAAAGACAATAGCCGTGCAAAGGTTTCTGAGAGTGGTGTCCTGGCCCGACTTTTAAAGGAAGCCCCAAAAACTTAATTTACCGAAGGAACATAAATCACTGAATGAAATTAGCAATTGTTAGAACAGCTGCCGGCAGCTTGAAAACAACCCATTACAATGTTCAGGAAATTGGTTTGGGGCTGTCTCTAATTCGCCATGGTTTCAATGTAGACTTTTATTCTAAATTTTTAGACATTGATCATGTCACAACCTATGAGTGCATTGATGGCTGTGAGTTACGACTAATTCCCTTATCAGGAATATGTTTTAAGCAGATAACCTTTTATCCTGGTTTAATAAAAGAACTAACCTCTCAAAATTATGATGTCGTGCAGGTTCATGAAGATTCTCAGTTAATGTCGCCTATGATAGTAAAGAATCTTAAAAAAAACGATGTAAAAACAATTCTTTATCAGGGTATGTATAAAAACCATAAAGGTATCGGAAGAATTTATCAGGTAGTTTTGGATTATATCTGGAAAAAT
The DNA here is from genome assembly GCF_000020365.1 of Desulforapulum autotrophicum HRM2. Classification (NCBI taxonomy): domain Bacteria; kingdom Pseudomonadati; phylum Thermodesulfobacteriota; class Desulfobacteria; order Desulfobacterales; family Desulfobacteraceae; genus Desulforapulum; species Desulforapulum autotrophicum. The sequence continues at coordinate 2,883,655 of NC_012108.1, forward strand.
ATTACCATCAAAAATTCTGACCTTTGTTTAGCAAAAACGACTGCGGCAAAATCTTATCTCGAGGTCAAAAGGTATAAAAGAATTGAGGTTCAACCTATTGGCATAAATATCTTGAATAGTGAAAAAAAGTTCCCTTTATTTGATCAAATCAAGGGATTTAGAGAAAATTTTAGATTCGCTTTTTTTTATGTAGGTATCTTTGAACCCAGAAGAAACGTTATATTTCTGCTTGAATTGCTGAAAAAATTTATTGACACGTTTGGAATGAGAGAAGCTTGCCTGATTGCGGTTGGGAAAGGACCAGATTTAAATAAATTCAAGCGAAAGATTAAAGACTTGCAGATATCAAACAATGTTTTTCAAATAGATTCGATACCAAACGATCAATTACCCAAGATATACAAATTAACGGATATTTTTTTATTGCCATCTCAATATGAAATTTATGGAATGGTTATTCTGGAAGCCTTGCTTTATGGCATTCCTGTGTTCTCAACAAAAAATGCAGGTGCTGTGGATATAATTAAAAAAGAAAAGTTTGGCATATTGATGGATTTAGACCTCGATAACTGGTTTGAAAGACTCAATAGGTACCTTCATTCTAAATATATAGCAGATGAAAGATTTAAAAAGTTGAGAAGTCTATTTATTTGCGATAATTTTTCTTGGGATATTCTTGCTGAGCGATATGTATATCTTGTGCGGCATTGAAATTTTTTTACTGTATATTAGATAACGTCCGGGGTAAATAATCACTGTAAACCACCATACCAAACAAATCTTTATGATTCAAAAAATAAAAAATAATGCCTCACTGTTAACCAGTAAATTAGATGTACATACGCGAAGCGTGTTAAAAAAATCAGCGGCATCAACCGTTGTAAAAGCTACCGGTATGCTCATTAGTGTTGTGGTAAGTATTTTTATTGGAAGGACTATCGGCGCTGATGGATTGGGAATAATCACTCTAAGTCATAAAGTTGCAAATATCCTTATTGCAGTAGGTCTGTTGGGCATATATCAGGTGATCATTAAGGAAGTGGCAATTGCCCATAACAAAAACAATTTTGAGCACATTGGCAGCGTAATAAATACGGCCTATTGGCTAAACGGGTTATTTACCTTGGTACTCTCCGTTATATTTATTCTGCTTTCGCCCTGGTTGGCCAATAATGTTTTCCACGAACCACGTTTAACATATCCACTTATGATCACTTTAGTCGTATCGACACCCCAAGTGTTTTCGAGAATCTATTCTGCCGCACTGATTGGTTACCATAAAATCTGGCAAAGCAATCTGGTAAATCAAGCATTAAGTATTGCAGTTACTGGGGGGCTGTTATTTGCAGCCTGGTTATCACAATGGACTATCACATTAAACATGGTTGCCGTTACCTATGCCATAGGATGGGTCTTCGTCACCTTAAGTGTTGGTATGTACTGGAGGACCCTATATACGCATGATACAAAAAGTACCCTGATACCGAAACAACTACTGGTAACATCAATGCCACTATTTTGGGTTACTGTTTCAACGATGGTGGTTACAAGTTCAAGTGCTGTGATACTAGGGTGGCTGGAAAGTTCAAAAAATGTTGGGATTTTCACAACAGCAGCGCGTATTGCACTGCTGACAAGTTTCCTACTACAGGTAACTAATGCCGCAATCTCACCAAAGTTAGCAGCCCTTTATGAAAGTAACAAAAAAGAAGAAATGGAAAAAATGGTCCAAAGAATTACTTTGGGACTGGGTATCATTGGCCTTTTTCAAACCTTGTTTTTGGTTGTAGCCGGGCGATATATATTATCTTTGTGGGGTAATGAATTTGAAGAAGGATATTGGATTCTTATCATATTAAGCGTGGGACAACTCTTTAATATTGGAACAGGCGCTGCAGATACGCTTCTGGTTATGTGTGGACAAGAAAAAATCCAAAAAAACATCTCAATTATCTTTATGTGTTTCAATCTTGTAAGTAGTTTCATTTTTATTAAATATTATGGTATTTACGGGGCTGCAGTTGCAACTGCATTAACTGTGATAGGGCAGAATATCACCCGCTTAATTTTGGCAAAAACTAAAATTGGCATATCAACCATTTCAATATTTAAATAGTTAATTTGAAGGCTTTAATTGGTGCATTGGTTATTATTCTATATTATAGAAATTGTAAGTGAGCTATATGTTAAAAAATATCGCAGAAACTAAAGACTTGATGGAAAGATGTTATGGGTGTCGAGCTTGTGAACAGATATGTAAAAATAATGCTATTCAAATTATCCTGAATAAAGAAGGTTTCTTATATCCTCAAATTGATATAAACAACTGTATTGAGTGTCGTCTATGTATCAATGTTTGCCCAGTATTAGAGCATCCTAAGCAAGAAAATGATAAACCACTAAAGGTTTTCGCAGCATGGTCAAAAGATCATAAACGACGGGAATTTGCGACGTCTGGGGGAATGTTCTTTGAGATTGCACAAAAAACGATACAGAAGGGTGGTGTGGTTTTTGGCGCTGCTTATGATAGAAACTGGAATCTTGAACACTCTAAAGCTGAAACTTTAGAAGGATGTGTAAAGTTTTGCGGATCTAAGTATGCCCAGAGTAATACGAAACTTACCTATTCAGAGGTTAAGCAATACCTTGAGGATGGCAGGTTCGTTTATTACACTGGAACGCCATGTCAAATTGCCGGACTGAAAAATTTTTTAAAGTCTGATCATCCATATTTAATAACCTCCGATATTGTATGTCATGGAACGCCGAGTAATCTTCTTTTCAAAAAAGAAATTCTCTGGCGAGAAACCCAGAAAGGCAAAAGAATTGAGTCTCTATCATACCGAAACAAAGACAGGTTCGGCTGGGGATATGATTGCAAGATAATATGGTATAATGGAAAAATAGAGTATGAGGATTCTTGCAACAGTCCTTTTTTTAACGGGTTTTGGGAGAACAAAACCCTTCGAAAGTCTTGTTATGCCTGTCAATTTGCCAGTATCCCTCGAATGGGAGATATTACTTTGGCCGATTTCTGGGGGGTAAAAAAACATGTTAAAAGGATACGGCATACTGGCAAAGGCGTATCGATGATACTGGTAAATTCGAAAAAAGGCGAACAGTTATTGCAGACCCTTGATAATGTAGAGTTCCATAATTCCGATCTACATACAGCTTTGAGTGTACAGGCACATCTATCAAGACCGGTTAAACAGCCCGCCTCAAGAAACCGGATATATGATGAGGCCTATACTGAGGAATACGGCCATTTTGCAAGATACAATATAGTGTCAAGCCGAATCGCTGAGTTAAAAAGGCACCTAAGGAATTTTATAAAACGAATTATCTTGTGGAAATACTGGAAATAAAAGATGATAAAAAGTTTAATTTTTTACAAGACAACCGCTGCAGTCGATAATACCGGTGAAGTTTTAATTTACAAGAGTTTGTTGGAACAGCTTCGGCAATATGGTGATGTTATTGTTGATGACAGACACAAGATGTATGCCATGTTCCATAAATGGATGGGGGTTGAAAACAATGAACGGCTAAGTCGTTTCTCCGACCGTTCTTTTATTGCAAGTATGATACTTGAAGCTATTAAAGGCCTTGTAATAAAAAGGCAGGTTGCCTTTGTCACAGGAGTCGGTGAACATAAATATACTACGATAAAATCTGCTGTTAAAAATCTGCTGGCAGCCTGTTTCTTGGCTCTTCTGAAGGTATTGCGAGTTAAAGTTGTGAGAATAGGTATGTCAATTCAGTTAGCTGGCAGGTTGACGAGGGATTCTGAGAAGATCCTCTCAATTTTTGTAGACCATTATTATGTTCGGGATTCATTATCACAGGAGCACTGTCTGAAAGCAGGTATTAAAAAGGTTAAAGTAGCACCAGACCTGTCATGGGGTTATGCTGTTAACCAAAACAGTTGGCCAAAAAATAGCACACAGATAACGAATATAATGTTTTCTTTTAGATCATCAATATACAACGATGATTTGAAAAAAATTGAATCTCTGAAAGTTGCCATCCGATTTCTTGCAGATTATATAAATTCCAATTTTGATTGCAACATATATATAAGCTATCAGGTAACACAGGACAAAGCCTTTGCAGAGGAAGTGTGTCGATATTTGGCTATATATTTTGACAATATTTCGTTCGTTAAAGAGCAGGTTACCCTTGATAACGCAGCTGAATATTACGGAAATGCAAACGTGGTGTTCAGCAATCGCCTTCATGCTTTATTGCTTGCCTATAAATTTGGTGCATTACCAATAGGTATAATTGATGTACCATTGCAGCAGAAAATCGTCGGAATTTTCAAAGACATTGGCTTTCCAGAGCTTCTCTATCACATTGATGAAATAAAAAGTATCTCCATCTCCGAAAATGACATTGATGAGACAGTTCAGGCCATTAAAAATGTAGAAAAAAATAATACCAGGATTTTGAATGAAATTTTTGTTAAAATTTTTAAGCCGTAAGTTGTTTTTACAAAAAAAGAATAACCCTTAAACCTTATTTTATTATACTATGCAAAAAATTAAGTTATTTGTAATTGATTTTTTAGCGCTTCTGCCAGGCTATATTTTGGGAACGTTTTCCAGGCATTTTTTTTATAAAATTTTAATGTATAGAATGAGGAGATGCACCAAGATTCGTCGTGGTACCATTATTTTGAGTCTACATAATGTGATTTTCGGAGATAATGTCAGGTTAAATAACGATTGCTGGCTGAATAGTGGCGGGTGCAATTATTTTACCAGGCGTACATATTGAAACAGGGGCAGTAATTGGAGCAGGTTCTGTTGTGACTAAAAACGTGGATTCCAATTGCATTGTGGGTAGTAACCCAGCACGCTTAATTAAAAGAAGAGATCTTGAAAGCAATAAAGTTGACAAATAAATTTACTATTTTCATCATTCCATAATGAAATGCTACTGTCTGCAGGAATAATATTACAGTTATTTACTTAGAAATCGAAAAATTGGATTTATAGTGGTTAAACAATATGGGAATAATTAATTTTTATTGCTTGGGTGCTCAGAAAGCAGGCACTTCTACACTACATGATTTGCTAAAAAACCATCCAGATATCTTTCTTCCAGAAATAAAGGAGGCAGCTTTTTATCAGGATGAAAAATTTTACCCAAAAGGCCGAGACTGGTATTTGGAGAGGTATTTTTCAAATAGATCTAAAGAAAAAATAGTTGGTAGTGTTTCTCCTGAGTTTTTGTTTTATCCTTGGGTGCCTAAGCGGATAAAAAATGAATTTGGTATTGATATAAAGTTTATAATAATTTTAAGGAATCCGTTGCTCAGAGCGATTTCCCATTACAATATGTCAAAAACAAGGGATTTAGAAAAAAGGGATTTCTTTTCTGCATTAAAAGGCAATCCTGATATGTCCGATTTTTTTTCTTTAAAACATTTCAGTTATCGACAACGCAGCCTATATTCAGAACAAATAGAAAGGTATCTGGACCTTTTTCCTAAGGAAAACTTTTTGTTTTTTACATTTGAAGAATTTGTAAAAAACCAACAGAATGTAGTTGATCGAATCACAAAATTCCTTGGAATTTCAAAGATGACCCTTCAAAAACGAATGCATAGCAACCAGGCATTCGATTACAAAATACCTTTCCTCCAGATATTAATCTGGAAGTTTCCTTATCTTTATTTTTCCATTAAAAGAATTTTTCCTAAAAATGTAAGAAAAATTCTTGCTCTACTTTTCAGAAGAAAGGTTAAAAGTAAATTCAAAATAAATGACCAGTTTATTTATAGCACACTAATTGAAGAACACTTTTCAAAAGATATAAAAAAGACCGAGGACTTGACTGGTTTGACTTTAAATTATTGGTTTAATAACCAACAGACAGACGAAACGAATGTAAGCGTAAATTGAAATGTGGATGTTCCATTTTAGCGACAGCATCTTTGATAGAGGAGTTGGCATATGGGTTTAGTGTTCTTATATAGATTATCAAACTTCCTATACAAAAAAAAAATACCAGTGATCCCTAAAATTATTCAAACCGTTATAAGGGTTATATATGCATGTTATCTGCCATACAGTGCCGAAATTGGACCTAAAACGGTATTTTTACATGGAGGACTCGGGGTAGTTATACATGAACATGCAAAAATCGGAGCTAATTGTGTAATTATGCCTAATGTCACCATCGGAGGAACAAGAAAGAAAAAAAGAGTTCCGGTTATTGGTGATAATGTTAAAATTGGAACCGGAGCAAAAATTATTGGTGGTATTGATGTCGGGTCCGGAGTCGTTATAGCAGCAAATTCAGTTGTAATAAAGGATCTTCCTGATAGAACACTTGTGGCTGGGGTGCCTGCACAAATCAAAAAAGTTGGAATTGATTTCAACTGCTACTAAGGAGAAATAATCTGTCAGTTTATTGGGTCTGAACAAAATGAGAGCAGGATGTTCGATGAGGGCGTTCAAAATTATTTGACAGTTAACAGAAAGCTGATATAGACATCAGCTTGAGAGTGGGGATTGACATGATCGCTGATAAAACAGAATTTTATTTTCAAAATAAACCTTAAAAAAATCCATGGGAAGAAACCCTTCGCCAGCAAGGAAGTAACCCGGACCTAAGTAATTAAAATCTTGCAGAAGGCAGTCTTGAAGCAGAACTTGATTCTCATCTCAGACAGTAAAAATCTGACAAAAAATGCAATAAAGGAACCATTAAGGCCATAAAATCTTTAGATGGGAAATTCGAACTGAAGCCCCTCGTGACAGGGATGGTACATTTTATCTAAAGTCGTCAAAAGCATCTAACACCACTATGCGATGAGATTGAGCAAAAGATGATAACCCTCTATGTCTGGGCATGAGCTCTAACGACATAACTGCCTATTTGAAAGGAATACACGGCCTTGAAATTTCAAATGCTACTTTGAGCGCCGTCACCGCCACAAGTATCTATACTGTTAAAGTTAAAAAGTGGCAGGCCAAGACGTTAGAGAATTTGTATCATATCGGTTGACTTGATGCCATCCATTATAAAATCGAAGAGAATGGGAAGGTTTGCAGCAAGGCTGTAAATACAATCTTTGGCGTGAAGAGCGAAGGGCACAAAGAAATCCTTTGGGTGTATGGACATATCAAAAAACGTAATTGCGAATTTCTGGCTCCAGGGAGTAACAGATATCCAAAATATAGGTGTTAAAAACATTATGATTACCTGTTTTGAAGGCCTTAAAGAGTTTCCAGAAACAAATTAGATCCATATTCCCGAAGACTGAGGTTAAATTTTGCGTAGTTTACCAAATCCGAAACTCCCTTCGGTATGTCGGTTCTAAAAACCAGAAACAATTTAGGGTAGACTTAAACGGGTTTATAAAGCGGTTAACAAGAAGTGGCCGAATCTGAGTTGGATATTCTGGAAAACAAATGGAATGAACAAGTATCCGATTGTTCTCAAACCCTATCGTAAAAACTGGGAACGCTTCAGCTAATATTTCAAGTATCCAGAATAAATTCCGGGTGATATCTTATAGTCGCAGGACTTTTTTAAGTCATACACAAGCAATTCCGCATATTTACAAAGACCAAGGGACCTTTCAAAATTCGGGCAGCCTGTTAAAACTGCTTTACTTGTGCAACCAAAATGCCAGTAAGAAATGGACTATGCCGATTCAAAACGGGTCTCCGACAATTTGCAGTTAGCCATCTTTTTTTTAAAGGAAAGCTTGATAAGGAACTAAAACGTGAGATGTATTTTTTTCTTGAGAATGAAAGGATTGTTGCTGGACCCGCTCAAGAGGAAGCTTTTCCTTTCGACAGGAAGTTATTGGGATGCCCATTCTCAGGGCCTATATTCCATTTCCACAATTTATCGGGGTAGATTTAAAATGTTAACCCCATGGCACAGAATTCTGAACATTCTCTTTTCGGTCACATATTGAAAATGATGAAATATTTAATTACTATTATCTCTATCTATTCTATTTTTAACAATTTTTTTGTATTTAAACTTGGAATTATTGATTTACGTGGTACACAATTAGGTGTAATGTGTCTATTATATATTACAGCTCTTAAATTTTTAAGAAGAGATCTAAAATTTAGATTCTATAGTAACGATAAATTCCTAATTGGATTTACCGTTGTGGTTTTCTTTGGTTGTCTATTTCATAAAAATGATGTTAGGATTTTACGTGAATCTGTTCAATGGGTCTATTTTATGCTTTTATATATCGTGTTTCGAAATTATTTTCAAAAACCATCAAATACCCAATTTTTTATCAATATCTTTTTAAAAACAACTTATTTGATTTTACTTATAGGATTTATAGATATAATATTTTTTAATAGTCAAATTCTAACGAGCACAATTAATTTATCGTGGCTAAATAGAACAAACGAAATTCGCGCTGAAAGATTATCTCTTTTCAATTTAGGACCTGTAGCTACTGCCGCAACTTTAATGACAATTTTATTTATGTATCTATCATTAAAAATGACCAAAAACAGGGCTTTTTTTTTAGTTTGCTTTGGTTTTATATTTTTAATCCTATGTACAAAATCAAGAGCTGCTTTCGGAATTTGTGGATTAGTACTATCTTTTTACCTGTATAAAAATTTACCAACTACCTTATTTTCAAATCTGATTAGATATACTTATATCCTAATCATATTGGCGACGCCTTTATTAATATCTTCCTTTTTTGTTTTTAAATCATTTACTGATGATATGTCTTTCCGATTTCATTATGTTGTATGGTTGGGTGCTTGGAAAATGTTTATCGGCTCACCTATTTTAGGTGTTGGCAGTGGGTTGTTTTACGAAAACATAACGCATTATTCATATCTTTTTGATTCTTTCAATTTACCTACATTAGGAATCGCTTCACATAATTTTATTTTAAATATTTTATCTGAGAATGGTATGCTTGGAGCACTTTTTATGTTTTTATTTCTTCAATATTTTTATCAAAAAAGAATATTGAAGAATTCTCCAACAACCATTTTGGCCGTCAGCTCCTTACTATTAATGAACCTTACCATGAATATCTTTATGGTTGATTTTTTTTGGATAATACTTGCATACCATTCTTCTCAAATAAAACCAAACTTGGACGCTACAGAACCAAAAAAGTTGGACCTGTGCGGTTAGCCTTTGCCATAAAAGCACGAAAATCAGAAATAAGAAATTAAAAGGTTTTTGTAAAACATAATGAGAATACTTATAGCCAATAAATTTTTCCATTTAAATGGTGGATCTGAACGAGTCTTTTTTCAAGAACGAAATTTTTTATTAAGCCAACGTCACTCTGTCATAGACTTTTCGATGGTTGATGACCGAAATTTTTCATCTGAGTTTTCATCTAATTTTGTTCCGAATATTAATTTCAACTCATCGGATGGTCTCTTTTCTAAAATTAACACAGCTGCGAAATTTATCCATTCCTCTGTGGCAACTCAAAAGTTGAGAGACTTATTAAAAAATGAAAAACCTCAGATCGCTCACTTGCACAATATATATCATCAACTGACCCCTTCCATTATTCCCGTATTAAAAGAAGAAGGGATCAAAGTTGTCTTGACGCTTCATGATTTCAAACTAATATGCCCCAATTACATCGCCCTACGAGGTGACAATTTTTGCCTAGAGTGTGAGGGACATAAATTCTGGAAGCCTCTTGTTTTAAATTGCCAGAATTCACATTTCAAAAGTTTGCTGTTATCTTTGGAGGCTATTTTTCATCAATGGAAAAGGAGTTATGAACAAGTTCACCTTTTTTTAGCTCCCAGTCAATTTATGGCAGATCAAATAAGCCGGAGAATACCAACTGAAAAGATAAGAGTATTGCATAATGGTATTGATCTAAAACTATATCAACCTCAGGATGACGATAACGGCTATGGACTCTATTTTGGAAGGTTATCTAAGGAAAAAGGAATTGAAACCTTGTTAAAAGCCCATAAAATCAATTCCAGTGAGATTCCTTTAAAAATTGTAGGGACAGGCCCCCTTGAGGCGAATTTGAAAAACGACTATCCTGATGCAGAATTTTTGGGCTATAAAACGGGTGACGAGCTTACTGAAATCATCAGCAGTGCAGCCTTCGTTGTTGTCCCGTCAGAATGGTATGAAAACTGCTCCATGGTGGTGTTAGAATCTATGGCACTGGGCAAACCCATTATCGGCAGCCGGATAGGAGGGATTCCTGAGCAAATAGAAGATGGTGAAACCGGTTTTTTGTTTGAAATGGGCAATATAGAGGAACTCGCAAAAAAGATGAACATATTAGCTAATGATAAAAATCTGAGGCGAAAATTTGGTAAAGCCGCCAGATTAAAAGTTGAAATTGAATATGACCTGGAGAAGCATTGTACTGAATTGGAATCAATATATAAAAAATTAATCAAATAAAATATGGAAAAATTATGGAAGCCTGCCTAATTGTAACTTACCGGTGCAATGCCAAATGTTATATGTGCAATACTTGGCAATCACCCAGCAAAATATCAGAAGAATATTCACCTGAATTAGTCGAAAAGATACCTGATGGATTAAACTTTATAAATATCACCGGTGGAGAACCATTTTTACGAGATGATCTTGAAGACATCATCAAAATCGCAGTGAAAAAATCAAACAGGGTTGTTATCAGCAGTAACGGCTATTTCACAAAGAAAATAGTTAGAATGGCCAAAAAATTTGGTAATAAAATTGGGTTTCGGATTTCTATTGAGGGACTGCCTGCGGCCAATGATGAACTCAGGGGACTAAAAGACGGATTTGATCATGGTCTTCGCACGCTTGTAACACTTCATAGTATGGGAATAAAGGATATTGGATTTGGCATGACGGTTTCCGACCGCAATGCCAAGGATATGATAGAGCTTTATCGTCTGGCAAATGCTATGGGGGTTGAATTTGCTACAGCCACCACCCACAATTCTTATTATTTCCATAAAGATGATAATAGTTTTTTAAACCCTAATTTAATTTCAAATGAATTTGAAAAAATTGCTGTTGAATTGTTGAAGACCAACAAACCCAAGAACTGGTTCCGTGCATATTTTAATATGGGGCTGGCGAACAAGGTAACAGGCGGGAAACGCCCCCTTCCATGTGAAGTAGGAACGGAAGTTTTTTTTCTTGATCCTTTCGGCAACATAGTGCCCTGCAACGGTTCTGATGCTCCAATGATCATGGGCAATCTGCATCAGCAATCATTTGATGATATCTGGACTAGTAAACAAGCAGAAACTATCCGTCAGCTGGTAAAAAACTGCGACAAACAATGTTGGATGATCGGTTCTGCTTCACCGGCTATGAAAAAAAAGATATCAGTTCCTGCTTTATGGGTCATGAAAAACAAACTTAAAGTAATGAAAAGTAAAGGTGAGAACATCTGTCTGGATCCGGTGGGGAAATAAAAAGTGAAAATTTTCGTTACTGGAACCCGGGGAATTCCGGATATCCCCGGGGGGGTTGAAAAGCATTGCCAGGAACTCTATCCCATTATAACTCAAATGGGGCATGAGGTTTTTGTTGCGACCCGAAAGCCATATGTTAAGAAAAAATCATTATCCTGGAAGTCTATCAAATTGATTCATACTTTTGCTCCCAGACAAAAAAGTCTTGAGGCAATTGTCCACACTTTTTTAGCTGTTGTGAAAGCCTGGCAGATGAATGTGGATGTCCTTCATATCCATGCAGTGGGGCCTGGATTAATGGTACCTTTTGCAAAACTTTTGGGTTTGAAGGTTGTAATAACAAATCATGGACCAGATTATGATCGTAAAAAATGGGGAAAAGCCGCAAAAGTTATGCTCAGGTTTGGTGAATACCTTGGAGGCAAATTTGCTGATGAGATAATTGTAATTTCCTCAGTCATTCAAAATATAATTAAACAAAGATGCAAACGAAGTTCATCTGTTATTTATAATGGTGTTCCATTTCCGGCTTTATCAAGAGAAACAGGTTTTATAAATAGAATTGGTGTAGAACCTGGTAGATATATTATTGCCGTGGCAAGATTTGTTCCTGAAAAAGGGCTTGATTTGCTAATTAATGCCTTTCAGCCGCTTAGTAAAAATTATAAACTGGTAATTGCTGGTGATGCCGATCATGAGACAGAATATAGCCGCACCCTTAAACAGATGATTGATAAGGACGACAATATTATACGGACGGGTTATATTACAGGGGAACCTTTAAATCAATTATTCTCCCATGCAGGTCTTTTTGTTCTCCCTTCCTTTCATGAAGGGTTGCCCATCTCCCTACTTGAGGCCATGAGCTACGGGCTTTCAGTGTTAGTCTCTGATATTCCGGCTAACCTGGAAGTGGACCTTGAGGAAAATAGATTCTTCAAAACTGGGGATTTGAATGATTTAAAAGAAAAATTATCCTATCATCTTTGCCATGAAATTTCTGACCAAGAGAAGGGCTATTTCAGAAAACAAATTCAAGAGAAATATAATTGGAAAAAAATTGCAGAGCAGACAATAGGGTGTTATGCAAAAGCGCTCTCCTAAAGGCCCTAATAACTTGATTTTGAATATGAATTTACTCAACTTTCTGAGAAGTAAATTTATCTCAAAGCCCCTGTTAATGAGAATTTTTATCTATTTGTTATGCCGAAATATCAATCGTTTCCCCCATTATCACGTCAATCATGGAGTTTATAACCTTATCAGACAACTAAATTCTCTGGCAAAGTCATCTTGTTTAAGACTCTGTATTAAATCCCTTGCAGACTCGTGTTTTTGAAGGTGGAAAAATGATAATGCGTTCAGTTAGTCTTGAAATATCATTTTCAATGGTCGATATCCGTCTGATTTGAGTTCAGGGACTTTGAACAAAATGTCCTGTAGAGGTAATAAATATTGTCCGAATGATCGAGAGTCAAATTTCACTTTACTATTATTTATGGGAAGCGTTTTCATAAAAAATATTCTTGTCATAATAGTAGGTTGTAACAAGTTTCGTGTCACATTAATTACTTTTTATCAAGTAAAAAAAATATGAGCAAACTAAAAGTACACATACAAAAACCTAACCGGACACCACTGATAACATACAAAAATGTCATTGCGTTTTCTGAAAAGGCACGATATTAAATCCATAGCGGAAATGAGAGCTGTGGGCAAATTGCAGCGGCATTGTTCAACAGCATTTGTATCTATTCAGCCTCGAAAAAAAATGAGTCAATTTTTATTTTTTACTTGACAGTGTTTTTTTGAGAAAAATAAATTTTTGAGTTGTATTTCAGGCTTTATCCGTTTAAAGAGGATAGTCCCTATAATAGACTATTACCTCAACAATCCGGTCACGGTCAATGGCCAGCCATATGGGATAAAAACAAATGTAACCTGAGGCAACCTGAAGCGAAAAATTTGTCTCTAAAAACCTATGTTATAATACCTCCATAAATAAACGATGTACATGGAGGTTTTTGTTGGGAATAAAGGTGGATTCCATCGACGTAGATGAAACAGTTAAGACAGCCAGGAAATTGCTGGAAGAGGAACAGATTTCTCCGGCATTGAAAGCTGCACTTGACGTCTTGTTTTTGTTGGTCACTTTATTGTGTAACCGCCTGGGCCTTAACAGCAGTAACAGCAGCAAGCCTCCCTCTTCAGATCCCAATCGAAAAAAGACAAAGAGAGAACCGGGGGTAAATAAGCCCGGCGGACAAGCTGGGCATATCGGCAGTACTCTGGAAAGAGACCCGAATCCTGATTTTGTAGAACCCATAAAGGTTGACAGAGCCACCCTGCCCGAGGGTACTTACAAAGAGATAGAACCTGTTGTCAGGCAGGTGATTGATATCGACATCTCAAAAGTCGTGACGGAATATCGGGCTCAAGTACTTGAGGATAAAAATGGCATACGCTATACCGCTGTTTTCCCTGAAGGCGTCACCAAAGCCGTTCAGTATGGTGTCAGTGTGAAGGCCCACGCCACATTTTTTTCTCAGTATCAGCTGATTCCCTATGACAGGGTAGAAGAAACTTTCAGGGATCAGTTGGGAATTCCCATCAGCAAAGGGTCAATATATAATTTCAACAAAGAGGCCTTTATAAAACTGGAGGAGTTTGATCAAATTGTCAAACGCAGACTGTTCCAGTCACATTTATGTCATGCCGATGAGACCGGCATCAATATAAATAGTGTCAGGCGCTGGCTGCATTGCACATCCAATGCGCTCTGGACCTATTTTTTCCCACATGAAAAAAGAGGCAAGGAGGCCATGGATGAAATAGGAATTCTTCCCCTATTCAAAGGCATTCTTTGCCACGATCACTTGAAACCATATTTGAAATATGATTGTCAGCATTCCCTTTGCAACGCTCACCACTTGAGGGAGTTAGAGCGGGCATGGGAACAGGATAATCAGACATGGGCCAGGGACATGAGGGATTTGTTGAAAGAGATCAATATTGCGGTGGATGATGCCGGTGGCCAACTCAAACAGGCAGATTCTGAAAACTACCGAAAAAAATATCGGGATCTGCTGGAAACAGCCCAAGGGGAATGCCCGCCACCTGATGAAAACAAGAGGAAAAAAGGACAACGGGGCCGACTCAAGCGCTCTAAATCAAGAAGTCTTCTTGAACGATTGGTGGACTATGAAACGGAAACTCTGAGATTCATGGACGACTCCATAGTGCCCTTTACCAACAATCAGGGTGAAAATGATCTCAGAATGACCAAAGTTCAGCAGAAGATATCCGGGTGCTTCCGCTCCGAGGAGGGTGCGAAAATTTTCTGTCGGGTTCGAAGTTATCTTTCCACGTGCAAAAAACATGGGATGATGGCAAGCGAAGCATTGCGCATTTTATTTGAAGGCAAGCTTCCCGATTTTTGCTATGAAGATTAGTCAAGTTAAGGAATTGCCCTGCTGTTTATTTCGATAATCAGCAAGGGGCTATATTTCGAGGCTGAATAGATACCCATAAACAAACATAGCAAAGAAAGGAACCTCATCAAAAAGAATAATACCCCAGTAGCCCCTGAAGATCAATCAATAACCCCTGATAAGCTCGGAATTTTTGGCAATTACTTCTCCATATTAAAGGTAGGAAACATGCTAAACAAATCGGGGATAACCAAAACAAAAGGTGCATCACTCCTGGAATTGTTCACAATTGTTTTCAACCTTGCATTTGTCGGCAAGAATCTTTTTGAAGGTGTGGTTCGGAATAAAAAGATAGGTGTAGGTAAAGATGCTGTATATGATTTTTTGAATTCCCCCAGATATAACTGGAGACGTTTCACACTTTTTCTTTGCAGCCGGATTTATATTCTCATTAAAAACCTTTTGGATAATTCTTCTGAAGAGGTCCTCATTATTGATGATTCAACCTATGACAGAAGCCGTTCAAAAAAAGTTGAACTTCTTTCCAAGGTTTATGATCATTGCACCGGCAGATATTTGAAAGGATTCAGGATGCTGACTCTTGGGTGGTCTGATGGAAACAGTTTTCTTGGAATCGATTTTGCCCTGTTATCATCAAAGGATGAAAAAAACCGATATAATGAAATCAACCCTAAGATTGATAAAAGAACCTGTGGCTATAAACGCCGCAAAGAGGCAATAACAAAATCCACTGAGTTGCTCGAACCCATGGTTAAAAGAGCCATAAATCTTGGCATTCGGGCAAAGTACCTTGTAATGGATAGCTGGTTTTCAATGCCTTCAGCTATCTCGACTCTTCGCAAACACATCCATGTCATATGTATGTTGAAAGATCAATGGAAATGGTTCTACACATATAATGGGAAAAAGTTCCGCCTCAGTGACCTCTATGGCAAGCTTAAGAAACAAAGAGGACCGTCTCAAATCAAGGCCAGTGTCATTGTCACATTGTCAGACGGGAATAAAGCAAGAATCATTTTTGTGTCCTGCGATACGAAAAGGGGATGGTTGGCTGTTTTATCAACAGATGTTTCCATTGCTGAAGAAGAAATACTACGACTATACGGCAAGCGTTGGGATATAGAAGTCTTTTTCAAAATGTGCAAGCAACACCTGAAGCTGGTCAAAGAGATTCAGATTCGCAACTATGACTGTCTGATCGGGCACACTTCCTTAGTGATAGCCCGGTATAATATTTTGAGCCTATTCCAAAGAGAAGGCATTGATCAGCGATCTTTTGGAGATATATTCAGAGCCTGCAATGAAGAATTGACCAATATAACCTTCATTGAAGCTCTGAAGAGAATAATACAACTGGCCACGGCCACACTGCGTAAAGCACATAAGTTGTCAGATAAAGTCATAACCGCCATGTTTGACGTGATAATGGGGCAAGCTGCTATATATTTTGGCCTATCTGACAATAAAAGACCCCAATTGGCGGGGGTGTTGGGTTAGATTTACTTCTCAGAAAGTTGAGTTTAATAGTATAGGAATTTCCATTTTTTGTAGGGTGATATTAAATACTCAAGTTTCGCACCCCCTTCGGGATGATTAAGAGTTAAAAATATCTTAAATTTTTACTACTTTTTATAGAAAAGGACTCCTGATAGTGGTATATATAAGCTGCTGAATTCAAACATAAACCACACAAAGGAGTCCTTGAAATATGTTTACCAGAAATTGCCGAAATTTTAAAGGAGAAATCGAGTTTTACCTGAAGAATGGCCAGAATGTTTTTGATTCGAAAATCGATGGTGTCTTCCAATCTCTGAAAATGAAGACCTGGCTCTGTCGTGCAAATATTAAAAAGCAAGAGGGGTATCATGCTGCGCATCTCCTGTTCATATTGTTCATGTTGCCGTTACTACAAATCAAGACCGTCCACTCTTTTTGCCGGAAACAGTGGCAACAGTGGTCTGTCAGCAGAAAGGACACCTATTATCGGTTTAAACAAAACACCAGCTATAGGTGGCGGGCATTTATGAACGGCATAAACCATGAAATTTTTAAAAGTGTTGAAGTTCATAACCTCCCTCAGGAAGATCTGTGTTTTGTAATTGACGACACCATCCTCCAGAAAACAGGCAAAAAGATCGAAAATGTCACCTACCTCCATGATCATAATCTTGGCAGGTCGGTACTCGGATTCTGCATTGTCACCCTGGGACTTTTTGCAAACAATGCTTTTTATCCTCTTGACCATGCCTATTTTTTCAGCAATAAACGGCATGCCAAAACTCCGGAAAAAATCGGAGATCCAAGAAGTAGTAGTGGTCTCCGCAGCTATGAAGCCAAGCATCGCACCAAACTGGAATTAGCCTTGTCCATGATCCGCAGAGCGGTGGAAGCCGGTATGCGTCCTGGCTATGTACTATTCGACAGTTGGTACTCCTGGCCTTGGTTCATCCAAGCAATTCGAAACATTCATCGAGATATTCATGTTGTCTGTCGGCTTAAAGACAGCAATGTTCATTATTGGTATAATGGTCGGAAATACAGGCTCTCTAAACTCTATCAGAAAATTCGAAATGGTTTCAGGAAAGATGTCCGTACAGGCTTACTGCTGAAAAGGGTCAAAGTAACGCTGCCTGATTGTGATGAGCCAGTGGTAATCGTGTTTTCCAAAGGTTATCAAGAACCTGAATTAGAAGCGGTAAACGGTCGGAAAAAGAAAAAAGAACCCTCTTGGGTAGCATTCCTTTGTACAAATCCCAAACTACATTCATCTTCAATCATTAAGAAGTACATCAAACGATGGCCAATCGAAGTATGTTTCAAAGAATGCAAACAGATGCTCGGCCTTGGCAAAGACCAATCCAATGATTTCAACGGGCAGGTAAATTCGTCCACCTTGAGTTTTCTGAGATACAACATCCTGAACTACCTCAATGTTGCCGAGAACTATTCAACTATGGGCGGCCTTTTCGAAAGATTGGTCGATGACGCTGCTGTAAAAAGCTACTCAACACGATTGTGGGAGTTTTTCCGTGGCCTTTTTCATGTCAGTTTTTCAAAGATCTTTGACCTCTTCGATATTCAAGAGGATTTTCAGGCCTATCTTGACACTTTAGAGCACGCACTGACTGGATTCACACCCTTTCAGGGGTGCGAAACTTGAGTTAAATAGTTCTTGAATTGTGATAAGCATTTGTATCATAATCAAACTTTATGAAAACTATTTTCCAAACAAATAAAGACAGAGGTGTCTTTCAAGAAATATTCCTCGATCACTGGCCTTCCTTTAAAGCAAAGCACGACGGGTATGATGACCCTCAGTACACCATTCCAGTCCAGAAAATGCTTGATTGTGGAAAGGAAAGTGGTGGATATGCTGAGTATAGATGTGTTCATTGTGGTTTTGATTTATTTCGGGTGGGGTTTAGCTGTAAGAGTTGTTTTTGTTTATCCTGTTCCAAACTGTATGTTGATGAATTTGTAGCACAAGTCAGTAAAATGCTTCATCCCGGTGTCGTTTACAGGCATATAGTGCTGACATTACCAGAACAGTTGAGACAGCCTTTTTACAGTGTCCGTCATGATGGTGATTTGTTATCAAGGTTGATGAAAACAGGTCATCAATGCTTGGAGGAAGTTGTTTTCGTTGCTCTTCGCCGAAATGTAAAAATAGGGACAATGATCGTTGTGCAAACTCATGGACGTTCGGGACATTACAATCCCCATTTACACATAATAATGACCAGTGGTGGAATCAAGGAAGATATCGATAGTTGGTTCGATTTAAGATATTTCAAGTATGAAATCATACATAAAAAATGGCAATATCATTTGTTTCGCATGGTGAAAGATTACTTTAAAGTTCCTGAAATCAAAATAGTTTACAATAATTAATTAGGAATACTTGAGGAAATATTTTATCAGTCGTTTTTAACACCTTTTGAGGCCATTTGCATAACCCCCAGTTACATCCTAACCATTTTTTGGAAGATTTTATTTTGCTCATGAGCCTTATTGAACAAAAAGATTTTTTAGACAGGTGGCCAAAAAAATTAAAACGCAGATCGTAAAATAGTTTCCACAAAATTTCGTTATGATTCGTAAATTAAAAAAAATACTATTTAGATATTTAAAAACCGGAAAGCTGGTTTTTATCGGAAAGCCTGTATACAAAGCGATTATAACTATTGAACTTTTATTTCATCGTTTGGTTGATTTGTGTGCTCGAACCGGTTCTGGTTCACAGGATAATCTTAATTCTGATTTAACTGTCCTTGTCAAGACCTTTGAAAGACCTCGAACGGTAAAACGGCTTATTAAAAGCATAAAAAGGTTTTATCCCAACCTTAGGATTATTCTTGTTGACGATAGTAAATATCCTGTTCAAATCAATGGAATAGAAACTGTGGTTATGCCATTTGACAGCGGTATATCCGCCGGAAGGAATAAAGCGTTATCACTGGTTAAAACAGAATTTGTTTTAGTGCTGGACGATGATTTTGTTTTTTTTAGAAAAACCGACCTTGTCAATGCCCTTAAAAGAATTAAAGCCAATCCAAATATTGATATTTTAGGGGGCGAAGTCATAGATCTTCCATTTTACAAAACCTTTGACTACTATACAGCTCCCATATTTGCAACAGTGGCTCAACCGACAATGCCAACTGGATCATTAATTGATGGTATGCCTGTGCTTGACAAGGTTGCAAATTTTTATATCGGCAGGACCCATGCTATAAAAAAAATCAAATGGGATAACCTATTAAAAAGGTTAGATCATGCTGACTTTTTTACCAGGGCCAAAGGCGTTTTGACATCTGTTTTAACAGATGAGTTTAAATGTCTTCATGCCAGAACCATTTATAATAGAACTTATATGAGTTTCCGAAACAATCTAAAAAGAGATCAGATATACTTGTTTCTAAAATACAACCATGAATCTAATATTAAAAACCCTCAGATGCCATAAGTTGCCTTGTACGTATCCATGAATTCAACTATGAGCAATGAATTAAAAATAATTATTTTGTGTTCAAAAATAGAGCTTGATTATGAATTAAGAGATCGCGTTAAACAACTATTAAACGAACACTCAATTGACTGGAATATTGTCTATAATGTTTCTATAAAATGGGGGGTCTTGCCCCTCGTATATATCCATTTTACCCACATTGAGCAGGTATGTTTATTCTTTTTCTGAATTATTCGATAATATTTTTTTGCGGGCATTTTTGAACCTGAGAAACATTTTTAAGAACTCGTTTTTAAAACTTTCTTCCATTTTAATCTCCAACAATGCTCAAATAAGGATTCAGAATTAAATAACGCCGAAACGATTCATCGGGCCATGGGTGTTGTCAATTAATTCACATTCTAAAGGCTTTTTTAACGCTGATGCATTAGCATTTCAGGCAGTTGTTTTGAAATCGAGATACCACTTGATAAATCTTTGCAACAGAATCTCCCAAAAGCGTTAATATTTTTCTGCGTAATTCACTAACTCCTTCTAACATTACTTTAACCTGCTGATTTTCCCTAATTACAACATGATTGATCCCCTCCAAAATTTGAAAAATCCATCTCATGGTGGGACGTTTACTGGGTTGTTTAATCTGATTAGGAATGGTTTCATTCAGCTTTTCCAACGCTTTTCTTAAGCGCCTCTGTGCTATAGTGTAAACAAGTAAGGATAAAGTCATCACCATTATCAGGCCTTCAATCCTGGATGGTTTTTCCAGGAAAAACGCAGAGGCAAAACACAAAGAACTCTTCAAAAAGCCAAACCCTTTCTCAACATGATCTTGTTTTTGATAGGCTTGAAGCACCTCAACATCACTCAACTCAGATTTAGGGATATTGCTGCCAATGATAAAGCAAGCCCTTTCCCGCACGATTTGTTTGATTTGTTCCAGGTCTTTTTCAGCTTTAAATTCAATTTGATATTTGATTTCAAAGGGAGTGCTTTTACCAGGTCTACCTTTGCTCAGATATTTTTTATGTTCTTTGATTTCAACCGCTTTCACCTGGTGATATTTCCACTTTTTATGCAATTTCTCCAGGGACGCCCTGGCCTCAGTCTCCGTTTCAAACCTTTGAGCCTGTAAATGATAAAGCGCCTTATCAATCTGAGTTTTTTCTTTAATGCTGGCTTTTTCTACTGTTTTTTCAGAACGATTAAAAGCAGCTTCAGAAAAAACTACAATCCAGCGTTGCTGGATCTCATAATGCTCTATTTCAAGACAAGTATATTTTCTTTGTTCATCCCAACTTTCCCAAATATCATGATTTAAAGCATTCTGAATTGATGTCTTAGCTGGTTTGTTTGTTTCCGGAATTCGAGTGATAAAATTCAAAGAATTTAGGTGGATAGCATTTTCTTTACTATAACCTTTTGAATCCATAATCAGATAGCGTGGGGCTTCCATATCATTCCAGGCTTCTACCAGTTTTTTAGACCGATGCTGGAAAATAGTATTATCATTAGAATTTCCATCCCAACATTTCATCAAAAGCGGAATTCCCCCATCTTGAGATGTCATCATTTCCAAGACCACTTGTTTCAGATCGGGTCGATGATCTTTCGAATAACCATGGGTAATCGTGACCGCTTGAGTATCTTGATCTGGCAGATTTTCACCAGTCACAGAAAAGCTGGTGGTATCTTCGCAGCCAAAGCTACAATCAACCTGTTCCTGCTGACAAACTGATGCTGCTAAACTTCCAAACAACGCCTCACAGCCATAGGCATGAGCCACATCCAGAGTACGCCCTAACTTAAACCGGTTGAAATGCTCGGCTTGCACTCCCGGACGAAATAAGACTTCCAGTGGTTTATTCTCAAAAAACTGAGGTGTCAAAGAAAGAGGACGATCAGTAAAACCAAGACCATTAAGAATCATACCAGCAATCGCTTCTCCATGGCTAATCTCTGACAGATCATGGACTCCTAACAGACTATCAATTTGTTCCACTAATTTCAGGTCTTTAATTACACCGGCTACAACACCATAATGATCTAAACGATTTATTTCTAATTCCATCTTCCTCTTCTCTTTGCATCTTTCTTTGTGGTGATTTAAGTTGGAGGCATCTTAAATCATTTTTTAATTAAATGCACCTGCTCAATGTGGGATTTTAAAAATGAATTTTCAAATGATATCCCCGAAAGGGTAATAAAAAAGTTTCAGAAGTATTTCATTGGTAATGTGGGCAGAAATGCACTTCTCTCCAATGAACAGTTCAAACTGACTGATATGCTGGAAAAGGCTGGCATTCTGGTCATGCCACTTAAAGGCCCCTTTCTATCATATGTGGTTTATGGGAATGATTCTTTAAGGTTCTCAAGTGATATAGATATTTTTGTCAAAGAGTCACATGCTATCGAAGCCAGGGATCTTTTAATTGCTAACGGATATCAATCTCTTGATAAAATAGATTTCAAATATGATAATTTTTATTTAAAAATTGAGCATGCTTTTAATCTTCACAACCCCAATAATAATATATGTGTTGACCTCCAATGGAAGATTTTGGGCAGCTATACTTCGGAACCGATAACCATTGAAAAAATTGAAAGCAAATTAATCAAACAACATTACGGCGATCGTTTCATTAATCAGTTATCGCCTGAGTACCTGTTGTTTTATCTTTGTGTTCATGGAAGCAAAGACGGATGGCGCAAATTTGAGTGGATCTGCTGCATTTCTGAATTTTTAAAAAAACACACCGATTTTGATTGGGAGGAGATATATCGTTTATCCAAAAAAGAAAACTGTTTTAAAAAACTTCTGTTAGGGCTTTTTCTGGCAAAATCATTGTGTGATGCCCCTTTACCTCAAAAGGCAGATACATACATAAAGCAAAACCCCACGGTCATTAATGCAGGTCGAAAATTCATTGAATTATATCTAAACAATAAAAGCGTGGCAGCAAGTTTTACAGACAATAGTACTTTTTCTCCATTTAACCTTCAAATACAAGATGATTGGCGCAATATAGCCCGCTATATAATCAGGCAGATTTTTAAACCAACGGCTAAAGATTTAAGTCTTTTCCCCTTACATAAAAAACTTGTATTTTTATACTATATTTACCGTCCATTAAGGCTTCTATGGCGAATTTTTATTTATTCATTTAACAAATTCAGCCGAAAATCATCCAAAATATTCTAATTTTATTTACTAAAAACAACCGGATAAATTCAGAATGCTTAGAGAACACAGCTCTTTAACGTTGGACCTGCAAAAAACGCTTGATATTAGTATTACAGGTTTTTCTTTTATTGCAGCCTATTTTATAAAAAGACATTTATTGCCTGGCAGTCTGAGCGGGCTTTCCATTGGACCGAACTACTACATTATCCTCTTGCTGATCATCATCTCCTGGCATATCTCATTCAAATGGATGGGCATGTATCTGTCCTACCGCAATAAATCGTTCTGGGAATTTTTTTTCATCATCCTTAAATCCTGTTTTCTAGGTATGGTTCTCCTGACTACAGGCCTGTATCTGATGCACATACAGGGGGTGAGCCGTCTGCTTTTAGTTCTCTTTATGGTACTTTGCATCTCAGGCCTCACTTTATCCAAGTTTATCGTCTACCGAACGCTCAGAAAAATAAGGTCCCAGGGGTACAACACCCGTAACTTACTGATTGTTGGCAGTAAAGCCAGGGCAATTGATATCATTCGGGCTGTGGAAAGTCATCAGGATTCAGGATACCTGATCCTTGGATGCTTTGATGTGGATGGAGAACTGGTGGGCAAAACGGTGATCAACGGCCATAAAGTGATTGGAAGTATCGGCGGCTTGGAAGCGTTCCTGGTGAACAACGTGGTGGATGAACTGATCTTTGCCATGCCCCTTAAAGAAATCATGTATGCAGACAAATACCTTGCCATTGCCGAGAACCTTGGGGTCAAGGTGCGGATTATTCCTGACTGGCAGGTAAACTTTCTCATGTACCGGCCAGGAGTTGCAAGGATCGCATTTGAGGATTTCCTTGGAATTTACACCATGTCCCTCCAGACAACACCCCAGAATGAAGGAAAGCTCTTTGTTAAAATTCTCCTGGACTACCTGGGTGGAGTGGTCTTTTTGATCCTCTCCCTTCCGTTGTTTGCCGTTATTGCTTCTGCCATCAAGCTCATTTCCAAAGGGCCTGTATTTTACACCCAGGAGAGGCTTGGACTCAACGGCAGGACCTTTGAAGTCTATAAATTCAGAACCATGGTCAACAATGCTGACGAGCTACGCAAGGAACTCCAAGACTATAATGAGGCAGACGGCCCAGCCTTTAAGATTAAAAAGGATCCCAGGGTGATTCCCTGGGTGGGAACATTTTTGAGGAAAACCAGCCTGGATGAACTTCCCCAGCTGTTCAATGTGCTTCGGGGAGAGATGAGCATTGTGGGACCTAGACCCCCCATACCCGCAGAGGTGGAAGAGTACTCCATGTGGCAGCGCCGCAGACTCTCCATGAAACCGGGACTTACCTGCTTATGGCAGATCGCACCTTCAAGAAATGATTTAACTTTTGACCAGTGGATGAAGATGGATCTTGAATACATCGACAATTGGTCGTTGTTTCTGGATTTCAAACTTCTGGTTCTGACCTTTAAAGCGGTGCTGACCGGTGCCGGGAGATAGCGGGGGCAGGCGCTGGGCTTATTGATGGGTGTTATTCACTGATAGTCCTAAAGATAACGCTGATAAACAAATTTTCTTTTATGATCGTTTTAAATTTCGATAAAAATTTTCATGTGAACCCAAAAGCAACAACATGCGGGTTTCTGGATCATACTCATAAGCCAATAAGGTCAACACCCCATTACACTTGAATTTATAAACAAACACACCTGCCAGGTCACCTTTTTTGGCTTCTCCAAGGGTCGGATCACGCATAATTTCGGAAACAGCATTGTCCACATCCGCTTTTTGATTTAAATGTAAACGCTTGTAAGCTCGTTTAAACATGGAAGTCTGTAAGACTTTAACACTATCATTCATTGTTGCCGTGTCCTTCTGCAACAAAGGGTGAAGAAAGCATCGGGCCTTCTGCACGGGCAATTAACAAATCGCGTATGAAATCTATTGGAAGGTCTGGATTGTCTAAAGCAGTTCTGCCCACAATCGCCCAAAACTCTATTTGTCCCGCTATTGTACGACGTTCTGCCCGTGCTTGTGCCCGGGCCTGACTATATAAATCATCATCGATTCGTACTGGTATTCCCATAATCTTACCTCAATTTATATGTAAGCTACTTTTGTAGTATAATGATAAAAACATCAAAGAGCAATAAAGAATTAGGGCACCTTGGCTGATTGGTTTCAATGACAAAAATTTTGCTTTTTATTTTTATAGCTGTTGTTACCATAGCCTGTCATACCTTTGTTGAACAATACGAAACAAGCGGCCCTGAAATGCTGACTGACGACTGGCGCATGCCGGACAACGAAAGTGGCAGGGCAGGGGAGGAAGAGAACGAATTCTCTCTATTTTCAGAAGATCAAAAAAAGAGTGTCGCTTTTAAACAGAGTATCCAATCTTTTCATATAGGTTCCATACTTAAACTGTCTGCGGATATGAAATGTGAAAATATTCGGCCCGGGAAAAAGCCATGGAATCTTGCAAGGCTTTTGCTGGTTCAACACGATGGACAAAAAGACCAGTGGAACATGCCACACTTGGTGGTATCCTTGTCTGGCACCCGGGACTGGAACCATTACAGCCAAAGTTTTACCATTGGACCAAAGACTAAAGCAGTCAAGATAATTGCCCAATTGAACCAATGCTCAGGTTCATTCTGGCTTAAAAACATCCACCTTAATTCTGTAACCCAGACACGAAGTTACACATGGGTTAAAACAGGCATCCTTTTTTCCTGGGGGCTTTTTGCAATTTTTTTAATGGGGAGTTGTTGCTTTGACGGCAACAGGACAATTTTACTCCGGGTGATGCTGGTTATTGCCTTTATTGCCATCATCATCGGTACCACCATGCCCGGGGAGATGAAAAACCAGGTGTCCAAGGAATTTCAAAACCAGATACAGACTGCCACTGAAGCCTTGAATGAAAACGAACCGATTTTAAACCTGTCCCCGGACTGGGGGATCCCCCCTGGGGTGATGGCATTCATACCAAAGGCAGGGCATTTTGGCTTTTTTCTATTCTTTGCCATGGTCCTTTGCCTGATCTTAAAACAAAAATTGGTCATTGTGCCCGTGACTTATATCATTTTATTAGCAGGGGGTACTGAGATGGCCCAGTTTTACGTAGAGGGTCGGACGCCCCTGCTGGCTGATTTTGCCATTGATACTGCTGGTGGCGTTTTGGGACTGGTACTGATACAGTTTACCCGTAGAAGCAAAGAAAAGGTCACGGGCGTGATATGAACATTCAGACTTACAGTAGATATTATTCTGCCGCCGGCATTACCTTTAAAATCATCTCTGAATTTCCCTTCACAGAAAACACCTTCCATCCCAAGTTCAGGCTTTTTGAGATAGAAGGGGCAGACAATGAAGATGTTCTACTTTATCATCATTTTAAAAAGTTTGATGAGTCTGTCCTCAATGAAAAACATCTGATATTTTCGAATGAATATCTGGAGGTGTATATAGATGATAATAATTTTTTCTATAAACAAAAAACATCCCAAAAATATAATATCCGCTATGATGCCGTTGCGGTTTTTAATAAACAACACTCCCTGGGACATGTATATGTAGAGGACATCAATAGTTCAGCATATGCTTGTGCTGCCCTGGATTCTCTTGTCTTTTTCGGTGGAGACCACTATCTTTTTTCAAATCTTCTGTCCAACAGAAACGGGATTTTGGTGCATGGGAACAGTCTATCATACAATAATCAGGGCGTTTTACTAATTGGCAGATCAGGAGCGGGCAAATCCACCCTTTCGGGTATACTTAAATCAGATAATTTTGATATGATCGGAGACGACCGAACAATTATCAAAGTTAATGACAACCAATATTATCTGTTCGGGTCATGGTGCCATGGGTCATTACCCGTTGTTTCCAATAAAAAATTTTTCTTTAATAAACTTTTTATCCTTGAACAATCGCCAGAAAATACTATAATCCCAATTAGCTCCAATCACGAAAAGTTAAAAAAAATCATGCAGAGTATTGTAAAACCGTTTGCAAAGGGTCCACAATGGGAAAAAATTTTTAACCTGGTTGATGGTGTTATTTCAAATATAGATTTTTATCAGTTAAAATTTAACCTTGACGGAGACATCAGTCAGCTAATAAAGGGATACTATGAAAGAGATTGATCCTGAAAAGGTATATATGATTTCAACGGATCTGATATCAAGACAAATTGAAGAATGCATCGTGATTGTCCCCCTTGATTCAGGAATCGGAAAACTTGATGAGGATCTTTATTCCCTTAACGAAACTGGAAAAGACGTCTGGGATATGATAGACGGTAAGAAGACTCTTGTGACGATCCTCCATGGGCTGTCAAAAAGATATAATACCAATCCAGAAGCGATACACGAAGATGTTATTGAACTGATTTCTGATCTTCTGGATAAGGGCCTGATCGTTGAAGTTAAAAAAAGTCCAACTGATTAGCAATGCATCCTTGGGGTTGTTGATCAAAGATGTGGTAGAAAAAAAATGTGCTATTAGGATTAAGGCAACGGGTTGCAGTATGCGGCCATCGATTCTTAGCAATGACATTATTACCATCAGCCCTTACCTGAACCTGAGTTCGTCCACTGGAGATATTGCAGCCTTTATACATCCTGCAACCGGCAGAGTGCTGGTTCACAGGATCATAAAAGAGAATGGCTCTTTTATGTTTAAAGGCGATAACAGGATTTCAAAAGATGGCTGGGTTGACCAGAACAATATCCTTGGATTTGTGGGAAAAGTTCAGCGGGGGGAAAAGGTATTCCTGTTTGAACCTGGTAAAGAGAAACAATACATCATCTGGTTATCAAGACTTAATATTTTTTTTGCAATTAGTCTTTTCGCGAAGATTTCAGGCACGCTATTTGCTTTACACAAAACAAGAAAAACAATTAAAGGAGCAAGACTATGGAAAAAAATAAAAAACTTATCTGGAAGAAACCGCAATTAATTATACTCAGTCAGAGTGAAACTAAGGAGAATTTGTTAGGTTCGACTGGTGGTGGGAACTCGCCAGGTATTCCTGATTTAGACGGAGATCACCTTCCTGGATAGGAATAAACGATCAAGAATGAATTTTGATTGCAATTAATTCTTTAATCTGGAGTCACTAATGAAAATAATTTTGTATTATCTATTTATGTTTTTAGGCGCAACTTGCCTTTCAGGGGCCACCCTATCTGCCCAGACAATAATCGACCAGACTGATAATCTTTCAACCGCTTGGTATATAAAGGATTTGAATGGTGAACCTGTAGAATATTTTGAGATTGATTCTGCGGGAACGACTACAAGAATTGACGTTGTTGGATCTACAAACATTTTTAACACAACACAAATTGAGATATCAAGGGATAGCGCCACTGGCATTGGATTTAGCATATTCACAGCTTTTAACGGCACCAGAAAACTAACTGACAACATCACAGTTAACCTTGCTGATTTTTTTCTGGATTTCGGCACAGCCAGTTATGGAATAGATTTAACCTATGACACAACTAATGGCTTCTTTTCCAAAGGTTTATACGAGCTTTTTGAGGAAGATAAAATTGCGTCCTGGAGTTTTTTTGAAAATTACCCAGGCCCTGACGCAAATAATCAAGGCCCTCATTTTGGTGGAAGTTATTTGGATAGTAACGGTAAAGACAACATAGCCTATGTGGATTTCAAACAAACATCTGAAAACTATAAAGGCGATATTACGGGTTTTAACCAGAATGGAACAACTGGTTCTTATACTTACGATTTCACTATCGGCAACGAACTATTAAAGACCATGGATATGAACTACCTGTCTTCCTTTGATTTCATGTTCGGTACTGCAGAGTGTGCAAATGATGTCATAATTGGGAGAAGCACAGTTCCAGAACCGTCTACCATGATTCTTCTGGGCTTAGGCCTGCTCGGATTCAGTGCAGCATCAAGAAAGAAACGTTTAAAATAACTGCAAGGATTAAGCAACTCAATAAAAGACAGGACAGAAGACTGGCCTGTCTTTTTATTTTATGTATAAACAAACCCGATGAATCCAACCCCCTTAACCACCAAGCTTAAAAACGCCATTCGCATAGACCGTGCCCTTGGGTTTGTCTGGCAGGCATCCCCCCTGTATTCAATGGTTTCAGGGCTGTTGGTTTTAATCCTTGGCGTCCTTCCCCTTGTTTCGCTCTACCTGATAAAGCTGATCATTGATGCTGTTACAGGGATAGACGCCGACCCTGAATCAAGCCTGACCGATCTTCTGGCTGACGGCAGTTTTTCAAAACCGGTTCTGTACATTGCAATGGCCTGCGGGGCAGGGCTGTTAACCGCCTTTTTTTCTTTTTTAGCCGACTATGTTAAAAAGGCCCAGGCCCTTACGGTTACGGATCACATGTTTTCCGTGATCCATGAGAAATCAGTGCACACGGACCTTGCCTATTATGAATCCTCCGAATACAAGGATATTCTTTTTCGGGCACAGAGGGAAGGGCCCTACCGGCCTACAAGTATTGTAAACGGGCTGTTCAGCGCAGGACAGAGCTTTGCTTCGTTTGCTGCCGTGTTTGCCCTGTTGTTCGTGTTCAACCCCTATTTATCTATTATCATGGTTGTCGCTGCCGTCCCGGGCGTTCTATTGCGGCTGAAATATTCTGAAAAGATCTACGCCTGGCAGGAACGAAGAACCGAAGATGAGCGCCGGGCCTATTATTTTCACTGGATGCTCACTGAAGATGCCCATGCTAAGGAATTCAGACTGTTTAACCTTGGCAGACATTTTATCGATCAGTTTAAATCCATTCGAAAGACCTTGAAACAGGAAAAGCTATACTTTGAAAAACGCCGGGCCTTTGGCGACTTTATTGCCGGGGCAAGCGGAACCATTGCCGTGTTTGGGTCTTTTGTCTATATCGCGTTAAAGACGGCCCAGGGAACCATTACTTTAGGGGATATGGTCATGTATTTCCAGGGATTTCAAAAGGGTCTTGGGTTTTTAAGAACCTTTCTTGAAAGTGGGGCCAGGATGTATGAGGACAACCTGTTTTTGTCCCATCTGTACAAATTTTTAGAATTAAAACCCCTTATCAAAGATCCTGAACATCCCCTGGCGCTACCTGAACAAATCACCCAGGGTATTGAATTCAAAAATGTGAACTTTTTTTACCAAAACAGTGAAAAAAAGGTAACTAATATACTAAAATGTGTTAATTTTTACATAAAAAAAGGTGAGGTGGTTGCCCTTGTTGGAGAAAACGGATCCGGCAAATCCACCATTGTTAAATTACTGGCAAGGTTGTATGACCCCCTTGATGGGGAAATTTGCCTGGATGGAAAAAATATTAAACAATTCAAGGCCAAAGATTACAGAAAAAAAATCTCTGTTGTATTTCAGGACCATATAAGATATCAATTGTCTGCCAGGGAAAACATTTACCTGGGTGATATTGACCAAAAGGACAATATCCACAAAATAAGACAAGCTGCCGTGCAAACAGAGATTGACAGCAAAATCGGCAGTTTCGCTTCAGGTTATGACACCATCCTTGGCCGTTGGTTTAAAAACGGGGAAGAACTCAGCATCGGCCAATGGCAGGCAATGGCCATTTCCAGGGCTTTTTTCAGGGACGCTGAAATGGTTATATTGGATGAACCCTCAAGCGCCCTTGACCCTGAAACAGAGCAGGCAATTTTTTCAAAGCTCAAACGACTGATCCATGGGCGCACGGCGTTGATCGTCAGTCACCGGTATTCCACGGTTCGAATGGCTGATCGGATTCTTGTGCTGGACAAGGGGCAGATTATCGAACAGGGTACCCATAAAGAACTGATCGAGCAAAATGGAACCTATGCCAGATTGTATAGCACCCAGGCCGGTGGTTATGCATGATTGGATTTGGCATTGATATTGCATTAGATCTTAGATACGAATTTAAGAAATGTACCATCAACAATGGGCAAGACACTGAATAATTAATACTTGCACTGGAGAAGACAATGAACAAATTATTATCTGTCATGACAGCACTGGCTATGATTGCCGGTTTAACCTCAACGGTTTTTGCTGCTGAACAAGACTGGCGCACACCGTTTATAGCGGCATTGCAGGACGGAAAAACAGCAACCATGGCTAAGGGTGAAGGACTTGCCTATACCGCCCCCGAAGAAGTGGTGCTGAAAGAAGCTGTTTCAAAGGCCATGGAGCAAGACGCACCGGCCTGTGAGTGCATGAAAATGGCCATTGATCTTGAATACAATCCCTACTCAGTTCTTAAATCCATCTACTCAGTCGGTGGCAATGTCACCCTTGATCAGTTGTGCATGTGCGCAACTGAAGCCGGGATCATGAAAGCCATCATTGCAAAAGCTGCTGTGGATGCCCTTTCTCCGACAGGGGAAGCGTTGTTTGACCGGGACGAAATTGCTCAATGCCAATGCCTCAGGGGTGAAGAAGGCTTGGCCTACACCCCGCCACCTGAAGAGGGCTTGCCCTACACGGCCCCCATTGCACCGTTACAGTCCGTTAGTGCTGATACCGGAAGAACCAGAACCTTTGCCAGCCCCACTGTACCGACAATTTAATAAAAGATATCAGAAGGGCCCTGCAATTATAAAATTGCAGGGTTTTTTTGTTGACATTCCATTAAATGAAGTGTGTATTGTTGTTTTTTAAGTCATAATTTTCAAGACCATTACAACTAAAAACTTAAGGAGCCGGCATGTACTGGAGAGTATCGATTCTGTCACTGTTCTTTTTTATTTTCTCGTTCGGGTATTCAACAGCCGCTACGGATCTGCCTGTCGGGCAGAGTGAAACCGCATTGCCCTCTGGCGACGAGGAAATCACAGCTGATATCTTTGGAAAAAAAGGGGGAGTGATCCATCCTTTTTTGCTGTTTGAAGAAAAATATACAGACAACCTCTACCTGACCGACTCAGACAAGGACGAAGAATTTGTCACCACTGTCAGCCCTGGATTGTGGCTTGCTTTGCCGGGAAACAGGGAAAAACTCCTGGAAATAGGACTGTCAACCTCCTCACCCGGAGGCCTTAACCTGAGCCGAATAAAACCTGAGACCACAAGGCGCACCCAGGGGTATCTGCTGTATGCCCCTGAGTTTGTTTTCTATTCAGACCATACGGGTGACAACTCAACCAACCACCGGGCTGAGGGAATGTTTCAGTACAACTTTAACATGGGATTATCCATTGACGTCATTGATCAATTTAACTCAAGGCATGAAATCAATGACAATGGTATCTATGAAGGCCTTGATAAATACAAGGACAATTTATTCGATCTCATCATGGTTTATGAAACATCTGAAAAATTCAAATTCAGGTTTGACTACTCAAACTACGACCTTGAATATGATGGAAGCGTCAACGAGTACAGAAACAGAAACGACAACTCGTTTTCTGTCTATGCCTTTTACCAGGTCAAACCCAAAACTTCGGTTTTTGTGGAGTATGAATTCTCCGACATTGAATTTGATACCTATACAGATGCAGACAGTGTTGAAAATCGGTTCTATACGGGTGTTGAGTGGGATGTGACGGCAAAGACCACGGGCCGCATCAAGGTGGGTTATATTTTCAAGGATTTTGATTCCGGGGATGTGGATGACCAGGACGGTTTCTCATTTGAAATCCAAACCCAGCATAATTTCAATCCAAAAAGGGGTTTTCGTTTAACGGGTTTTAGAAGATTCAACGAGTCCACCATGGTTGATGCATCAACCTATATTGCAACCGGCGTTTCAGCTGCATGGCTCCAGCGCTTTACTGAAAAATGGTCTGGGACTCTGGCCGTTGGAATCACCAACGAACAGTACAAGGGGGAATCCACATTTGAAGGCGTGACCGATGAAAGGGAAGATGATATCTTTTCTGTCGTACCTGCCCTGCGGTATGAATTCAGGGATTGGATGACCTTTGATCTGGGCTATGCTTTCGCCCAGAGGAATTCCAGTTTTTCAACCTTTGATTACAACGAAAACACAATCTTTTTCCGAGTTGACCTTTCCATTTAAATTATGAAACGATTTTTAATTTTAATAGTATTTCTTCTTGTTTTGTGCGGGGTTGTGCCGTCATCATTTGCCGGTGAGTATTTTGTGGGAAACGGCGACGTTCTTGCCATCAACGTGTATGAAAACGAAGACCTTTCGACAACGGTAAGGGTTACGGCGGATAATACCATCCGTGTGCCCCTGATCGGAGAGGTGAGCGTGAAAGGCCTGTCGGTTTCCCAGGTGTCCAAAAAACTTGAAGACCTGTTTGCCGACGGGTATCTGATCAATCCCCAGGTGGATGTGTTTATCAAGGAGTACAGAAGCAAAAAAGCAACCATCCTTGGTCAGATTCGAAACCCGGGGCTGTTTGAACTCCAGGGGGAAATTACCCTGCTGGAATTCATCTCAACAGCTGGCGGCATCCTGATTGATGCCGGCAACACGGCAACTATCAAGCGAAAAAAGCCAAAAGACAACCAGGAAGACAGCATTATCATTGATCTTGAGCGACTCATCAAGGAGGGAGATACCTCCCTCAACCTCCCCATCCGTGACGGTGACAGTGTGTATATTGCCAAGGCTGATATTTTCTATGTCTCGGGCGAGGTTAAAAAGCCAGATTCCTATAAACTCGATTCCGACATGTCCGTCATTAAAGCCATTACAAAGGCTGGCGGATTTTCCAAGATTGCATCCAAGGGAAAGGTCCGGATCATCCGATTAATCAACAATAAAAAACAGGTCCTTGAGAATGTGAACATGGACGAACCTGTTATGCCAGATGATGTCATTGTGGTACCGGAGAGCTTTTTTTAACCATGGAAGAAAAAGAGATACACCTGCGGGACTACCTCAGGGTTGTCAATAAACGCAAAAATACTGTTTTGACGTTTTTCACCATCACCTTTGTTGTTGTGGTCATCGCAACTTTTACCACAACGCCCCTCTACCTAGCATCCACTCGGGTGATGGTTGAAAAAAACACCTCAAGCGCCCTTGACGGCATGTACAGCTACACCCCCTATGATCCTGAATTCCTTGAAACCCAGTACCAGATCATCAAGAGTGCCTCGGTTGCAAAAAAAGTGGTGGAAAGTTTTGATGTGGAAAAGGTGTACACCACTTTTTTCCCGGAAGATACGTCTGAATCTTCTTTTTATAAATCGTCCATGGCCTGGATCAAGGATAATTATGCCTCCCTCAAGCAGATGATAGGCATAGACCGCTTAACGCCGGAATCAGAAATCCCAGGTGAAACGCCCGTTCCCCTGACCAAGGCAGAACAGCTGGAACTGTTCATCCAAGAGGGCATAAAAGTTGAGCCTGTTCAAAACTCCAGGGTGGTTGAAATCAGTTTCATGTCGGACAATCCCGCCCTTGCCATGAAGGTATCCAACTCCATTGCCAGGGCCTATATTGACGAACTCCTGGATATGCGCATGGAGACCTCCAACTACAGCATCCGCTGGATGACCAAAAAAGCTGAGATCCAACGGACAAAACTTGAAGAGACAGAAAGGGAGCTCACAAAATATCAAAAGGACAATGCAATAATCACCATTGAGGATCGCATGACGGTCCTTCCTGAACGATTGTCCGAACTCAGCCGCAGACTCACAGCAGCTGAGACAGAAAAAAAAGAGATGGGGGCCATCTACCGGCAGATAGAAAGCATCAACAAGGCCCATCTTGAGACCATCCCGGCCATTGCAGAGAATCTGGCCATTGATTCCATCAAAAAACAGATCATCGCATCTGAGCAGAAAATTTCTGAACTTTCAAAAAAATATGGCAGGAAACATCCGGTAATGATCTCTGCCAATGATGAGTTAAGGGGACTTCAGCAAAAGAAGACCCGTGAAATTCAAAAGGCGGTCCAGACCATCCAGAATCAGTATCAACTGGCCGCCTCCAATGAAAAAAATCTGCGGGCTCTTTTAAATGAAACCAAATCTGATACCACCAATCTCAATGAAAAGTATATTCAACTTAAAATCCTGAAACGTGAAGTTGAGACCAACCGCTTTCTCTATGACGCCCTTGTAAAGAAAATGAAAGAAAAGGGAATCACCGAGGAGAACCAGACGGTCAATGTGTGGGTGCTGGATAAGGCGACCCTGCCAAAATTTCCGGCCAGTCCCAGAAAAAAAAGAAACCTTGCCCTTGCCATTGTTCTTGGCCTTTTTGGTGGTGTGGGCCTTGCCTTTTTCTTTGAATACCTGGACAACACAGTAAAAAGTCCGGAGGATATTGAGGATCGGTTTGACATCCCTGTCATCGGGACCATCGGGTTGTTCAAGGACAAGCATGAAACCCTTGTTCAAAATATATTGACCAAGTCCAAATCGCCGTTGTCTGAAAACTTTAAATCCCTTAGAACCTCGGTATTTCTCTCGTCTGCCGACACCCCGCCCAGGACACTTCTGGTAACGAGCATGTCCCCTGGCGAGGGAAAATCTTCCATCAGCGCCTGCCTTGCAGCAGCCATTGCAGAAACAGGAAAAAAGACCCTGCTCATTGACGCTGACATGCGAAGACCCGTACAGCACACAAATTTTGCCATTGAAAACACCTCCGGCCTGAGTTCATTTCTGGCCGGTGTCTCTTCAAAGGACCTGATTAATAAAGACATTGCTGAGAATCTGGATCTCATCTGTTCAGGTCCCATTCCGCCAAATCCTTCAGAGCTTTTAAGCGCCGATCGCACTGAAAAAATGGTCCATAGGCTCTCAGAGACCTATGATATGATCATCATCGACTCGCCCCCCCTCATCAATGTGACCGATGCCCTTATCCTAAGCCAACGGGTGGATGGCATAATCATTGTCGCCCATGCCGGTTCAACCACCTATGAGATGATCAACAAGGGGTTAAAACTATTGACTGACAATTCCGCACCAGTTGCAGGAATGGTCATAAACCGGTTTGATGCCAAAAAGAGCGGCTACTATTACGGTTATGGAGACTATTACTATTCATCCACCGATGTAAAAGAATCCTGACCCGGGCGTTTTATCGTTGAAACTGGTTAACTACATATTCTATTTTCTCATCATTGCCTGCCCCCTTGCCTTTGGAACGGTTCATCCTTGGTCCATTGCTTTGATGGAAATTCTCTGCTTTTCTGCCCTGTTCCTTTGTCTGACCAACATTGTGCAAAAGGGCAGGGCGTTCCACCTCCCGCCAGGCAGTCTGCCTTTTTTTCTATTCATGACATTTATGCTCTTCCAGGTCATCCCCCTGCCGGTCCAGTTGGTAAAAAGCCTTTCTCCTGCAGCCTTTCAGGTCCATCAAAACACCGACGTTTTTTCCGGGCCTGCACGGTTTATGACCCTTTCCATTCATCCAGGGGCCACTATTGGCGAATTTTTCCGCTACCTCTCCTACTGGGCGTTTTATGTGTTGACGGTTCAGCTTTTGACGAACAAAACCCGCCTCAAACGAACCATCATTGTAATTACCATCTTTGGCGGACTGTTATCCTTTTCATCAATTCTCCAATTTTATCTGACAAAGGACATGGCCCTGTGGTTCTGGCATGTGCCGGTAAACTCCATGATTGTGGGTCCCTATATCTGCCACAACCACTATGCCGGTCTCATGGAGATGATTTTTCCAGTTGTGCTGGCCCTTTTCTTTTTTTATCGGCCAAGGATGGCAAACACCACACTGCTCCAAGGGGTTATCCAGATTTTAAGCCAGGAAAAGGCCAACATTCACCTGATCATCGGTGGCGCAGCCCTGCTGATTGTCACCTCCGTGTTTGTGAGTCTTTCCCGGGGGGGAATGATCAGTCTCTGCCTCTCCCTTGTTTTTTTCACCTTTCTGCTGTTTCGACGAAAAATAAGCCGGGGCAACACCCTTTTAATCATTGCGGTCATTGTGGTTGCGGCCCTTTCCATTGCCTGGTTTGGGTGGGATCAAATCTTTGACCGGTTTTCAAAACTTAAAAACGCCCAGGGCGTGATCCATGAATCCAGGTTTGATTTCTGGCAGGACAGCCTGGGGATCATCAGGGATTTTTTCTGGGTAGGATCTGGATTCGGCACCTATATCGATATTTTTCCGGCCTACCAGACGGTGTATGGTGCCCTTACAATTAATCATGCCCACAATGACTATATTGAAATGGTCGTCGAAGGCGGCTTGGTTGGCTTTTTGCTGGCCGCAGCCTTTATTGTCACCCTTTTTTCCAAAACCTACTCCAGGTTCATGCAAAGAAAAGATGCCTATTGCGTCTACATCTACATGGGCAGCATCACAGGCCTTGTAGCCTTTCTTTTCCATGGGTTTACCGATTTTAATCTCCACATTGCAGCCAATGGCCTCTGGTTCTTTTTCATGGCAGGCCTTGCCGTGTCCGCTGCCAATACAAAAATAAAAACCCCGGCCATCTCAACCCTGCTTGTGCCTGTTAAATCCCCTGTATTTAAAAAAGCAGTCATCGGCCTTACAATGGTTGCCCTGGCAGGTGGTGGGGTTTACAAACTCTCAGTTTTGACGGGTTATTACTATTTTTCCCATATCAGAAAAATGACCATAGCCGCCACAACACCTGTGGATACCCTTGAAAAGATAGAAAAAATAGCCGGGATTGCTATAAAATTTGACCCCCTGAATGCAGATTACCATTTTGCCGTTGCCAATGCAGCCATGTATTTAAACCAGGCTCCCACGGCCCTTGAAAATTTCAAGCAGGCAGTTGCCCTGAATCCTGCCAGCAGTACTTATCTCAAACGGTTAGGGCTGTTCTTTCAAATGACAGGCAATGCTGAACAGGCAGGCTCGCTTTTAAAGGCAAGTGTCACCTACGACATCAGTGACCCTGACAACGCCCTTGAATATGGTGCCTGGCTATTGTCCCGGGACAGGGTGGGGCAGGGCACCGTGTATGTTCGAAGGGCCATTGAATTAGACCCCAAAATGATTGACAAGGCTCTGACTACCATGGCAGTTCTGGGACTAAACGATGAAGAAATGGCAACGGGTGTTCCAAAAATGCCCGGTCCCTACATTGTCTGGGCCAATTTCCTGTATGGTAATGGAAAGATAGCCCTTGCCGAACAAAAATATCTGGAAACCCTTGATTATATTGAAAAACAAAAAAAGATAAGTGCCTGGGATTTTTACCGTGTCTGCCGGTTTTTTCAAAAACAGGGGAAGACAGAAACAGCCCTTAAGGTTATGCAGCGGGCCGTACAGGTGCTGCCCCTGGATGCAGGCATCAGAATCAGCCTGGGGGATATCTATCGAAAAATGGGCGTTACCTACCGGGCCGACGAGGAGTATGAACAGGCCCTTCTCATTGATCCCGGCAACAAAAAGGCAAAACAGAGACTCAAGCGCTGACAGGGGCCAATGCCTTATACCTTAAGTTCAGTCACTCGCTGATGCGCGCCTGCACCTAACCATCCATAAGTTCCAGCCACGCTGGCCGGAATCGGCCCATGGCGTATCCTGAAACTTAATCGTTTATGTGCATCTCAGCGTATTGGGCAAGCACCTCGTGGATTTTCGGGGGAGGGGAGATGGCAAAATAGTTTTCAGCAACCACGTGGCCGATTTCATGGGTGACCACCCTTAATTTTGCATTGTTGGCCGAATAAAAAACAGTCTTTTCACCCGGCGAAAAAAAGGCAATATAGTTGACTTTTCGGTGGTAGATTCGCTGGTACGCTGCCTGAACGCCCCTGGTTGACCCATGAATGACAATGTTGAACCTGAGCGTTGCCGGATACATATCCAGGACTGTTTCAACCTTTTCAACGATCAGATCAATTTTATTTTTCACCTCATCTTCTATGGTATCACTCTTTTTTCCCTTTAAAAGATATTTGAGGTTTCCCATGTAGAGCTTGTTGTTGAATTTTCTAAGGGCTTTTACATCTGAATAGGTGATGGTGGTGTATCTGGATTGGATCGTTTTGATATTCGGGTCTATTGCCGGCGTGATTGACCGAGGTGGGGCAGAGTTTATTGCCGGGGGTGAAGCAGACATCGTCCTGGGAGGATCCTCGGCGTGTAAGGGTCCCAGGGCTGCAAAAACCAGCAGAAGGGCTTTTGCAAGACAGGGTATGACTGCTCGGCACAGGGTCGAGAGATTATCCGCAAACTCCTGGATTGCCCTGTTTTTTTCAAGGGATGTTATGAATGGTCGACACATGGGCAACCAATCCTATAACAATCTAAAGTCATTCAATACTTTCATTGCTCTTTGATTGATCTTTTCTATGTCTGAAAGGGCTGTCCCAGAAAGAGTGGTATCACCTGTTTGCCTGCAGATTTGATCTATGGATTCAGATCCGTCACGCAGTTCTTTCAACTGCTTTGAAACCATTTGGTTAAAGTCGTTTATCTTTTGGGCAAGGACTTTTCCCTCGTCCTTTTCCCGAAGGACAATTGTCAGGGACAAATCCTTTTCACCCATGGCATCCAGGGTCTTTTCAAATCGGTAAAAGGGCCCGGCAATCCTATGGGTTAAGAACAGGGTAATCACAACTGTGACCAACCCTGCAATGACAACAAAAAACCACTGGGTGCTGAGTATCCGATTCAAAAGAATCCCGGGTGTGGTGCCGAGTTCAAGGTGATAATTGTCATAAACAATGGACAGGGAATTTGACGATAAAAAGCTGAAAATCAGGGAGAATAGGGCGCTTCCCAGGGCAACCAGCAGAAAATATTTAAAGATGTATTTTCCCTGGAGTTCTTTGTTGATGAAATAGTTTTTGCGCTTGAATCCCATGTTTAATCCTCCTTCTCAGTAGCGGGCAGGTCAGTCAGGATCTGGATATGGGCCGTTGTTGTTAAATTTTCAATCCAGCGGCTAAACATGGCACCTTTTTCCTGTTGGGTCAAAAAAGTTCTGATCTCGTCGATATTGACCAGGTTTTCTGCATCTGAACTGCCCGGACCAGCTGCTGAATCAAGGCGAAAGCAGACAAATTGTTCGCCCCTTTTGACAGGATCTGACACTTCGCCCTGGGCGACCTTAACAAGGGTAAATTTGAGCTCATCTGACAGGTCATCAAAATTTGCAGCAATGGTTTCAATTGAGGCTGTTTTTACCTTTTCAACATCTTCCAGGGTGTCATAACTGATCTTACTATAAACCAGGTCCCTGCCTGCAAGCCCGGTATAGTGATCAATCATCCGGTCAATCGTCTGGTTACTTATTTCAGGTTCAAGGGATTTAAAACGTCTATCAATCAAAATTTTGATCAGGGACTGCTCATAAAATTTTTCCACGGAAACCCTGAAACTTTCCTCCTTGTTGATGCCCTGGGCAAGGGCCTCCTGGATGAGAAGTTCATTGGTGATCACAGAATCGATAATGCCTGCGGTATGGTTGCTGGATGTTGATTCGCTTAAAAGCCCATCCAGCTCCTTCTGGGTTATCACCCTGTCATTGATCACAATGGCAGGCTTTGACACTTCAACCTTAAAATGGGTAGAGGAGAATGCCAGGATTGCGGTCACCAGAACAAGGATGCCAATGGTGTAATAAATGTATCTCATTCAACCCCCGTGGTCGTAAATTTAATTGACAATGGTCTCGATTTCATATCATACATGGCCCATGGAAAAAAGATATATTAACTGGTTCATGATTGTGCTCCTTTTTTTTGCGGTTCCTGTTCAATGTCTGCAGGCAAAATCTCCACAGGAACTTTTTAACGAGGGGGTTGAGGAACTCAAGACCGGCGAGCCCCAGGCAGCGGTTGATCTGTTCACCGAATTGATCATGACGGAACCTGGCAATGCAAAAGTACACAAGAACAGGGGGGTCGCCCTCATGAAGTTAGGAAAGGTGGATCTGGCCATCCAGGATTTTGAACGAGCCCTGACATTAAATCCGGATCTACCGGGCCTATACAGTAACCTGGGTGCGGCATGGTATTATAAGCAGGCCTATGAAAAGGCCGTCATAAATTACGGCTATGAAATTGAACGAGAGCCCGAGAGTTATGTGTCCTATTTTAACCGGGCGCTCTGCAGGGTGCTGTTGAACCAGCCAAAGCTTGCCATGGCCGACATTGCACGCTGCCTTGAACTTAAACCTGATTTTCCCAAAGCCCTTGAGTTACAAAAAGAGATGAAAGGGTTTGAAATTCAGACAGGTGCCTTTATGAATCAAAATAATGCCGTTGAAATGGCGGGTATGCTTGAACAAAAGGGGATTGACACACATATTCTGACCCTTGAGGATCATCAAAAAAAAACCTGGTATCTGGTACGGGTTGGGCATTTTGCTGACTCAAAGGAAGCCGAAAAGTTCTGTAAACAGCTTATAAACCGAGAAAAGATTACAGCAATCGTCCGCCCCTGGGGAAAATTTTAGCCCGTCAGGACCGGGGTCCTTCAACAATTTCACCTGTATTTGCAATCACCTGGACAGCTCGGTCATCATAGAGACGAATCATGTCATAGTCCTTGACATTGGTCACCTCAAAATCGGGAAAACCGTTTGTCCGCAGCCACGTCTTGACGAGCTGCACCTGTTCGGTATCACCAGCCCGGGCAGTAAATATTTTCACCCGAACGCCGCTCTTTACCATGGAACGTACAAGCTCTGCCATTTTTGGAACCGGTTCTCCTATTTTCGCAAGGGTGAAGGACCTCTCTGAATTTGCCAGGGTACCGTCAAGGTCAACGCCGATCCATCCCTGGGAAAAGGTTTCATCGGAGGTTTGGGCGGCAGGGACCGAATATTGCCTGGCCGATTCCTGCTTTGCCTTTTTCATGTATTCATTAAATGCTTTTATCATTTTCTTCATAGTTGAGAATGGGGATCAGGCTTTCCTTGTTGTCGTTAATGCAAACGGGTCAGGCCTACTATATGTTGCAGGTGCAACACGGCATAGGCCTGACCCTGAAACAATTAATCCCTTGAACCGCCAAAGATGCGCAGCAGCATGAGAAAGAGGTTTATAAAGTCAAGGTAAAGGGTCAGCGCGCCCATGATGGCGCCTTTTCTGACCACGGCACCGGACAGATCGGCAGGCTGGGTCATGGCCATATTTTTAAGTTTCTGGGTGTCATAGGCAGTGAGGCCGACAAAGACGATTACCCCAACGTAGGAGATCAACATGGACATGGCAGGACTTCTGAAAAACATATTCACAAGGGTGGCAACAATGATACCGATGAGTCCCATCATCATGAATCCACCCATGGAGGTAAGATCACGTTTGGTGACCATGCCATAGACGCTGCATACTGAGAACGTAAGGGCGCAGATGAAAAAAGTTGAAACAATCGAGGTACTTGTATAGACCATGAAGATCGACGACAGGGTGACGCCGTTGAGTATCGAGTAAACAACAAACAAGGCAGTGGCCGTTGATGCCTGGATTTTCTGAACCCTGGCGCTCAGGTAAAAAACAAGGCCAAGTTCACCAAAGATCAAACCAAAAAGAAGCACCGGGTTGCCGAATATCGCCCGCATGAGGGTTTCATTTCCTGACACATAAAAGGCGGTAAAGCCTGTCAGTGCAAGCCCGATGGCCATCCAGTTGTAGACGCTTCTGATGAATGAATTTACCCTGACAAGGGTGGTTGCATTGCTCAATGATGACTGGGTATTCATGAATAAAATCTCCTGATAGTTACAGTTATTACTGACGATCCTAGTTTCAGTCCTTCGAATATAACACAGGTAAATGACATTTCAAGCCTTTCCGTCACTGTATGCGTCAGTCGGTGTCCGTTTGCTGAACAGAGAAAGTCGGGGGATTTTCAAACAAGGCAAACCCAAGCCGCAAAAACTCGGTCGCTGCGCTTCCTCAGACAGTTTGCGTCTCATTGGGTTTGCCTTGCCCGAAATCTGTCCCCAGGAACATAAACCCGGAAATCTTGGGTTTAGAACCAAAAGTTTACATAATATATATTATCGAACAATCAGATCTATCAGCCAGAATTGAATTATTCCCCCTGCCGCCATTTGTTATTGTTATTCTATGGCGCCTGTTCTATAAATAGTGCTTGAATGAAAGCTTACCCCTGCGGTGTTGCTGCAAAATTCTGCCAAATCATTAAGATTGGCCTCACGTACATTAGTACGCTCCGGTTTCAGAATTTTTTGCGCCTTGCACATGGGCAACTTTTCACCCAAACCCGGGGATCAGGAAAAAAATAGAGATAATGGCCCAAGCAAATAATTTTAGACAAATATTCACCGTTTCAAAACTCACAAGGGAAATAAAAACTCTTATTGAGGAACGCTTTACCCTTGTGTGGATTACAGGTGAGATTTCCAATCTCTCCCTGCCGGCTTCTGGCCATGCTTATTTTTCCCTCAAGGATTCCAATGCCGTCATATCAGGTGTCATCTTCCGCAACCAACTTCGCCGCCTTGGATTCAAACCTGAAAACGGGATGAAGATCATCGGCATGGGAAGACTCAGCCTTTACGAACCAAGGGGGTCTTATCAGCTTATCTTTGAGCACATGGAACCTTCCGGCACAGGTGCCCTCCAGGCAGCCTTTGAACAGCTCAAACACAAACTTGCCCTTGAGGGTCTGTTTGATGAGGATCGAAAACAACGGCTTCCCTTTCTGCCTGAACGAATCAGCATTGTCACATCTCCAACCGGTGCTGTTATCCAGGATATTATCAACGTTTCAAAACGCCGCTTCTCCAACATCCCCCTTGAAATCGTTCCGGTCAAGGTCCAGGGTGAAGGTGCTGACCTTGAAATTGCAAAGGCAATTGCCCTGATCAACCAAAGGGCTGTCAGTGATCTTATTATCGTGGCAAGGGGTGGCGGTTCCCTTGAGGATCTTGTTGCCTTTAACTCTGAAACCGTGGCAAGGGCCGTCTTTGAATCTGCCATTCCGATAATCTCAGCCGTGGGTCATGAGACCGATTTTACCATTACAGATTTTGCTGCCGATGTCAGGGCACCCACACCCTCTGCCGCAGCAGAGCTTGCCCTTCCTGAAAAAAGCGCCCTATTCTCCCGGCTCACTGACCTAAGGGCATTCCTTGTGCGGACAATCGTTCAGAGACAGGCCTTGATACGGGAACGCATCATGGAACTTACGGCAAGATTAAAGGATCCCAAGCGGGCTGTGGATGACTTAAGGTTCAAGCTTGAAGATCTTGAATCAAGAATGACAGGACTGATCGAGAAAAGAACAGCCG
This sequence comes from Desulforapulum autotrophicum HRM2, assembly GCF_000020365.1. NCBI lineage: Bacteria > Pseudomonadati > Thermodesulfobacteriota > Desulfobacteria > Desulfobacterales > Desulfobacteraceae > Desulforapulum > Desulforapulum autotrophicum. The sequence continues at coordinate 2,927,831 of NC_012108.1, forward strand.
CCTGCCGGGAACGGCTTGACTGGTTTACCCATGCCCTTTTTGCCAACTCACCAGAACGGCAGGTTAAAAAAGAGCGGGAAAATATCAACACCCGGGTCACCCAGCTTGTGGCAGCAATAACCACGACCCTGGAGGGCCGCCGGGGACGAACAAAGGAATTAACGGCAAGGCTTGAAGCCTTAAGCCCCATGGGGGTTCTTGACCGGGGGTACAGCATTACACGAACCCTGCCGGAAAAGACGGTTCTCATGGATTCAACAGGGATTGAAATAGACAAGACAGTGGAAGTCATCCTTGCACGGGGTAGGCTCTACTGTCAGGTGAAAAAAATAAATGGCAAAGAAAAAAACATTTGAATCGACCATGGCCGAGCTTGAACAGATTGTAAAGGAGCTTGAATCGGGCAACCTCACCCTTGAAAAGGCGGTGGCTCTTTTTGAACAGGGGATGAAATCCTCTGAATTCTGCCTGAAAAAACTTGATGAAACTGAAGCGAAGATAACCCTTCTCATGAAGGATGACAAGGGCAACATCACCGAAGAGCCGTTCAACAATGGATAATTTCGACTTCAAAGCCTACCTGAAAGCCAGGCAAACCCTTGTCAATGAAAGGCTTGGAGCGATCCTTGGGTCCCTTGATCCCCGTCGGGAGCTCACCTGCGCCATGGGCCATTCCCTCATGGCCGGGGGAAAAAGACTCCGGCCCATTCTTTGCCTTGCCGCATGTGAGGCGTGTTCAGCACCTCTGGAGCCGGCTTTGCCTGCTGCCTGTGCCCTTGAAATGATCCATACCTATTCCCTTGTCCACGACGACCTGCCGGCAATGGATAACGACGATCTAAGGCGGGGGATTCCCACCTGCCACAGGGCCTTTGGTGAATCAACGGCCATTCTTGCCGGTGACGGTCTTTTAACCCACGCCTTTCAGATATTGTCCCGGCCCGAAAACCTGTTTAAAGTCTTTCCTGATCCAGGTGTCCGCCTTGAACTTGTGGCGATCATTTCTGATGCCGCAGGAATCAATGGAATGGTCGAAGGCCAGATGCTCGACATGCTCTTGCAGAACGCAGACGAAACCGTCACTTCCCTTGAACTTCTCACACAGATCCATACACTGAAGACTGGTGGAATGATCCGGGCAAGTGTTGTTGCGGGCGCCGTTTCAGCTGGGGCCGACAATGCCATGATTGAAAGTCTTGCCGTTTATGCGGAAAAAATAGGGCTTGCCTTTCAAATTGTGGACGACATCCTGGATGTGGAGGGAGATCCCACGGTCATGGGAAAAACTGCGGGATCCGACGTGGACAACCGCAAGATGACCTTTCCATCGTTCATGGGCCTTGAGGCTTCCAGGAAATATGCCCAAGAGATCATAAACGAGGCAGTTAAGGCACTTGACCTGTTTGACGAGAAAAAGACCCTGCCCCTTAAGGCCATTGCAGCGTACATCCTTCAACGCAAACGTTGAGGATAAGGAGAAACCAAAATTTGAGTTTGCTTAAAACCATAAAGAACGGACAGGATTTAAAACAACTTTCCAAAAAGGAACTGCCGGTTCTGGCCCAGGAAATCCGGGAAAGAATCATTTCAGTTGTTTCTAAAAACGGAGGGCACCTTGCGTCAAGCCTCGGTGCTGTGGAGCTGACCCTTGCCATCCATTATGTTTTTGATATTCCCTTTGATACCCTTGTGTGGGATGTAGGCCACCAGGCTTACACCCACAAACTTTTGACCGGGCGGGAAGAGCGGTTTGACACCCTTAGAAAATATAAGGGGATCACGGGGTTTACCAAGATGAGTGAAAGCCCCTGTGACGGTTTTACAGTGGGCCATTCCAGCACCTCCATATCTGCCGGCCTCGGCATTGCCATGGGCCGTCACCTCCAGGACAAAGGCGGCAAGGTCATTTCCGTCATCGGGGACGGGTCGCTCACTGCAGGCCTTGCCTTTGAAGGACTCAACCAGGCAGGAGATTCCAAGCGGGACCTCCTGGTCATCCTGAACGACAACGACATGTCCATTTCCCCCAATGTGGGCGCCCTGTCATCGTTTCTGAGCCGCACCTTTTCCTCAAAATACCTTCAGAACCTGAAGAAAGATTTTGGCACCTTTTTAAAGTCCGTGCCCGGCATCGGGGATGACATTTATCAAATTGCAAAACGGTCTGAAGATTCATTTAAAACCTTTGTAACGCCGGGCATGCTGTTTGAGGCATTCAACTTTGATTATTTCGGCCCCATCAACGGCCATAATCTCACCCACCTCATCGACATCCTGGAAAACATTAAAAAGCATGACGAACCCGTGCTCCTCCACATTACGACAAAGAAAGGAAAAGGATATCCTCCGGCCGAGAAAAATCCAGTCTACTTCCACGGGGTGGGCTCGTTTAATATCGACACGGGCGGGTGTGTAAAAAAAGGAAGCTCCCTCCCCTCTTATACGGATATCTTCGGCTGCACCCTGGTTGATCTTGCAAAAAAGGACAGTCGCATTGTTGCTGTAACTGCGGCCATGCCCGAAGGCACGGGCCTCAACCGGTTTGCAGCGCTTTTTCCAGATCGCTTTTTTGATGTGGGTATTGCCGAACAGCATGCCGTCACCTTTGCGGCAGGCCTTGCTACCCAGGGGTTAAAACCCGTTGTGGCCGTCTATTCGACCTTTATGCAGCGGGCCTATGACCAGATTCTCCACGATGTCTGCGTGGAGTCCCTGCCCGTTGTCCTTGCCCTTGACCGGGGAGGCATCGTGGGCGAAGACGGCCCGACCCACCACGGCCTGTTCGACTTCAGCTATCTGAGAAACATACCCAACATGACCATCATGGCGCCAAAGGATGAAAACGAACTTGCCCGGATGGTGAAAACCGCCATTGACCACGATGGGCCCATTGCCCTTCGTTATCCCCGGGGCAAAGGTGAAGGGGTAACCATGGACCCTGATTTAAAACCCATTGCCATTGGCAAGGCAGAGGTGCTGAAGGTTGGCAGGGATCTTGCCATCCTTGCCGTCGGCCGCATGGTTGGAGAGGCCCTTAAGGCGGCCCTTGAGCTTGAGGCCCTTGGCACTTCGTGCACGGTTATCAATGCCCGGTTTGTCAAACCCCTGGACAAGACCCTGATCCTTGAAATGATCGAAAAAACCGGGGCCCTGGTAACGGCCGAAGAGCAGGTCCTGGACGGCGGATTTGGCAGTGCTGTTCTGGAACTGATGGCTGACAACGATATGCTCAACTGCAGGGTAAGACGGGTCGGCATCCGGGACACCTTTGTCGAGCACGGTCCCCAGGAGACGTTGAGAAATGTGTACCAGGTGGATGCAGCCGCCATTGTCCGGGCGGCAAGGGAGATCGCTTGACCGCTGAAACGAATCAACCGTTTAAAAAACGCCTTGACCTGCTGCTTGTGGAACAAAACCTTGTCCAGTCAAGGGAACGCGCAAGGGCCGTTATCATGGCCGGACGGGTGCTGGTAAACGAACGTGTGGTTGACAAGGCCGGTACCCCGGTTGCAACAAATGCCGACATTACCCTTCGGGGTGAGGATATCCCCTTTGTGAGCCGGGGAGGGCTTAAGCTTGACCATGCCATCAAAACCCTGGGACTTTCTGTTAACGGTTTTGTCTGCCTTGACATCGGTGCCTCCACCGGTGGATTCACCGACTGCCTGCTCAAGAATGGTGCGGCCTTTGTCCATGCCGTTGATGTGGGATACGGCCAGCTTGCCTGGTCCCTTCGACAGGATAAACGGGTTGCAGTCATTGAAAGGACCAACATCCGTTACATGGATTTTGACAAAATCGGGCGGACCGTTGATCTGATCACCGTGGACACCTCGTTTATATCGTTAAAAATTGTGGTGCCTGCGGCTGAAAGATTCATGCATACGGGAACCCGGATTCTGGCACTGATCAAACCCCAGTTTGAGGCAGGCCGGTCCAGGATTGGTAAAGGAGGGGTTGTCAGGGATCCAAAGATCCGGCAGGAAATCGTGCAAGAGATAAAGGACTTTTTTACCACCCGGGGATATGAAACAGGAGAGGTCATCCCCTCCCCTGTTCCAGGACCAAAGGGAAACCAGGAGTTTATAATATCCTTGCGGTATTTAGATGATATATGTAACAAGATATAATGTTATTTATTAACAACTGGAAAAGGAGCTCTAATGACTGAACAAATCAAAAAAATGAGAAATCTAGCCTTGGCTGGTCATGGAGGTGCGGGTAAAACTTCTTTGGCTGAAGCAATGCTCTTTAAGGCAGGTGCTGTATCCCGACTTGGACGGGTGGAAGAGGGTAACACTGCCATGGATTTTCAGCCTGAAGAAGTGAAAAAACAGCAAAGCGTAAGCTCGGCATTTCACAAATTCTCCTGGAAAAAACATTCCATTACACTCATGGACACCCCGGGTGATCAGAACTTTTTCTCATCTGCCAAGACCTGCATACCCGCGGCCGACAGCGTCATCCTTGTGGTGGACGGCGTTGACGGACCTTCTGCCATGACCGAAGAGGCCGCCGCCTGTGTGGCTGCTGACAAGCTCCCCTGTGTTCTTTTCATCAACAAACTTGATCGGGAGCGATCCAACTTTGAGGAAACAGTGGCAGCCTCAACCGCAGCTTTGAAACTAAAGACCGTCATCACCCACCTTCCCATTGGCGTTGCTGAAGGGTTCAAGGGACTGGTGGATATCATAGCCAACAGGGCCTACGTATACGACGACGCAGGAAAGGTTGAAATCGTCGACGTTCCATCGGAGATGGCCGAGGACGTTGCCCTTGCCAAAGAAACCTTCATCGAAAATGTGGCTGAGTTAGATGACGAGCTTCTTGAACGTTACCTTGAGGGTGAAACCCTCCCCCTGGAAGACCTTAAAGCAGCCTTTACAAAGGGACTCCATGCCGCCGAGTTCGTCCCTGTCATCGGCGGGTCCGCAACAAAGCTTATGGGCATTGATCTTCTGCTTGACTTTGTCAACGACTACATGCCCTCACCCCTGGAGAGAAGCCCATGGGTTGCCATGGATGAAAACGACAATGCAGTTGAAATCGCTCCTGATCCAGACGCCCCGTTCTGCGGGTTTGTCTTTAACACCATTGTCGACCCCTATGCTGGAAGGCTGTCGTTGATCCGGATCATCTCCGGTACCCTTGGCAAGGAGGGCACTTTTCTCAATGTCAACAGGGACACCAAAGAGAGATACACCCAGCTCCTGGAAGTTCTCGGTAAAGAGCAGAAACCCATCCAGGAGGCTTTTCCAGGTGCCATAGTGGCTGTTGCCAAACTCAAGGAAACCAAGACCGGCGACACCCTTACCATGGACCAACAGCTCAAAATCACCCCCCCTGCCCCCATGCCTCCGGTAATTTCCTTTGCCGTCTCGTCAAAGGAAAAGGGAGACGAGGATAAGATCCACGGTGCTTTAAGAAAGATCATGGAGGAAGACACGGCCCTTCAGCTTAAGCGGGAAGCTGAAACCAACGAAACAATTCTTTCAGGCCGGGGCCTTGTTCACATTGAAACCACCATTGAAAAAATCAAACGCAAATTCAACGTTGACATGGTCATCTCAACGCCCAAGGTTCCCTACCGGGAGACCTTCAAGAAAAAGATAAGGGTCCAGGGACGCCACAAGAAGCAGTCCGGTGGTCACGGCCAGTTCGGCGACTGCTGGATCGTTCTTGAGCCCCTTCCCAAGGGCTCAGGATTTGAATTTGTGGACAAAATCGTTGGCGGTTCCATTCCCAAGACCTATATTCCAGCCGTTGAAAAGGGCGTTATTGAAGCCTCCCAAAAGGGAATCCTTGCAGGGTTTCCCTGTGTGGATTTCAGGGTCACCGTGGATGACGGATCCTACCATTCCGTGGATTCATCTGAAATGGCCTTTAAGGTAGCGGGATCCGTGGCCTTTAAAAAGGCAGCCGAAGGGGCAAAACCCACCCTTTTAGAACCCATCATGAAAATTTCCATCCTGGTTCCTGAGGAGTATACCGGAGATATCATGGGCGATCTCAACTCGAGACGCGGCCGGGTGCTCGGCATGGATACAGAGGGTGAAAAACAGGTGATCAATGCCAACGTTCCCATGGCAGAAATTTTAAGATATGCCCCGGATCTGCGCTCCATGACCGGCGGAAGGGGATCGTTCCAAATGGATTTTGACCACTATGATGAGGTGCCGAGTGACCTTTCCGCCAAGGTGGTGGAAAAAATCCTTGCAGAGCGTCAAGAGTAGATGACCTAACCCACAGGTCTGCCGGAGCTGAGCCTTCAGTTCCGGCAGGCCCCCATGTCAGATGATCCCTCCGTTTACCCCAAGCACCTGCCCTGTAATGTAAGAGGCCTCCCCAGAACAGAAGAATACCACGGCAGCAGCCACCTCCCCGGGACGCCCCGTTCTTTTCATCGGAATGGCCTTGATTGTCTCGTCAAGGGCCAGTTTCCGGGTCATGTCCGTTTCAATAAAGCCGGGGGAAACGGCATTCACGGTTATGTTCCGTGAGGCCACCTCCCTTGCCAGGGCCTTTGTGGCTCCGATGAGTCCGGCCTTGGATGCGGCATAGTTGACCTGACCTGCCTGGCCCATCTGACCTGCAGCAGATGTAATGTTGACGATCCGGCCGAACCGTTTACGGATCATGGCTTTGACGGCAGGGCGTGTGACATTGTAAAAGCCCGTGAGGTTGGTATCTATAACACGCTGCCAGGCCTCTGGCTTCATGCGCACCATCAGCATGTCGTCTGTGATACCTGCGTTATTTACCAGGACGTCCAGATGGTTGTGGCGCTCTATAATCGCTGCCACACTGGCTTCGGCCTGGACCGGGTCGGTAACATCAAAACAGATCAGTTCGCCCCGTCCCCCGGCCGTTTCAATGGCGGCAAGGGTTTCCAGGGCACCCTCCCTGTTTCTGACATGGTTGATATAAACGTATCTGCCGGTTGCAGCAAGCTCCAGGGCAATGCTTTGACCAATGCCCCGGCTTGAGCCGGTTACAAGGGCTATTTGATTTGCCGGATCTTCGGGTAACGCCTGTATCTCATTTTCTGCCGGGTTCTTCTGCTGGTTCATGTATTTAATGTCCTTTTCTGAATGTCTGTTTAAAACCGGCCCAGGCCCACTGCCCCGGGCAGTGCAACTTCAATGGATTTTTCAGAAATCCATTGTTTAAAGCCGTTGATCGAGTGTTCCACTATCTGGTCATGGTTTTTTATGAAAACCGTCCTGGCAATCGAAGCGCCCATCTTCATCCACAATCTTGCGGGCGAAACATTCCAGGTAAAATGAATGGTCGACCCTTTTTCAGACGGCAGCAACTGGCAAAACCCCTCTCCATTGAGATCGCCTGTCACCGTAAAAGATACAAACGAATACTCAATGAAATCATTTACAATTATTTCAAATTTAAGGGAATAGGGAAGATGACCCCTTATGCTCAATTCAATGGTCTGCCCCCTTTGAAGAAAGGCAATCGGGGCAGAAGGCTGAATTTTCTCAAGCCCATGGAACCAGTCTGGCCATTGGTCCAGATGGGTCAGCCCGGTCCATACCAGGCAGGCAGGTGCGCAAATGATCCAACAGTTGTTGAAACAATACAAATTTTTTCTATTAAAATAATCATTAAAACAGATCATCCGTTCAACTGACGCCTCCGATAACGTTCAAGGGGGTTAAACAGGACAATGACGGCCGGCATGAATACAATGTCGGCAACCAGAGCACTGATGGATGCAAGACAAATCAGCACCCCAAGGGAAAAAACATGGGTAAAAGATGAAAAAAGCAGTCCCGATGCAGAAAGAAAAAGAACGGCTGTTGTGGAAACAAGGGCACGGGCCGTCTTATCATAGGCACGTTTAAGGCATACAGCCACATTCGTTCCAGAATCCGATCCCAGGATTTCGGTTTTCACCTGTGTCAGGTAATGGATGGAGTCATCCACGGACAGGCCAAACGATATAACTGCGGCAAAGATCGTCAGGGGGTCAAGGGCAATATGCAGCCATCCCATGGTACCAAAGATTGTGGCCAGAGGAAAAATGTTGGGGATCAGGCTCAACCCGCCAAGAATCGGAGATCCAAGCTGGATCATCATTAAAAGGGTAATCACAGTAAGTGCCGGAACAAGGGAAAAGAGCTGGGAGGAAACAAGTTGCGTGGTCTGGGATTTGAGTCGAATCAGCTGTCCCTGGAGTTCAACCTGCCCTGTTGTTGAAAATTGTTCATCGGCCTGGGCTTTAACCTGGCCGAGAATCGTCTCGATCTGATCCGATGACTGGTTTTGAATATGGACCACCAGCCTGAGTTTTTTTAAACCCGGATCAAAATAGGTTCGAACCAGATCCTTTGCCCGGCTTTGGGCCGCCATCTGCTGGAAAACAAATTCCGGCATCACACCCGCTGGGGATAATTTAAGGGCCAGATGAAAAACAAGGGTCGTCAACGATTCAACGTTTTCAACGCCTGGAATGGTCTTTATCTTTCGTTCAAATTCAAACATATCGTACCAGACTTTTCTTGATTTAAAAGGATCGTCAAAGGGTTCCAGGACAATTGAAAACGAGTACCCTGTGGATAACCTTTGGCCAATAAACTCAAGGTCACGGGATTCCGAGGTATTTTTTATCAACGAATGGGTCAAATGCTTGATTGTCTCTATTTTTCCAATGCCGGCAATCATGGCAACGAGAAAGACCATGCCACCCACAAGGCACAACACAGGTCGTTTAAATCCCACAACGGCATATTGTGTGATCACCCGGTCCAGAAGGTCGTGGGTTGTTTTATTTTCTATCCAATTCCCGGGATCGTTGCTGCCAGGGTCAAAAAGACGGGGCACCCAAAAGCAAACGATCACGATGGTCAGAACGAACGCCACCACCACGCCCAGGGAGATGATAACACCTGCCTGGCGAACCATTTCAACCGGACTGAGCGTCAGGCTCAAGAAACCGGCCGATGTGGTCAATGCACACATGAAACACGGGACCAAAGTCTTTTCCAGCGTCTGGATCATTGCAAGGTCCGGCCGACGGGTTTTTCCGGATTGGAAATATGCTGAGACAACATGAAATACTGTGGTTGTCGAAACCACAAGGATGAATCCGAAACCAAGGCCAGTGGCAAGGTTAATCGGTATACCCAGGGCACCCATGGTGCCAAGGGTCCACACCATGGCACAGAGGCTTGACATCAGGACCATGAGGGCAGCCCCCAGAGTCTTGAAAAGATAAAAGGCAATGAGAACGCCAAATACCAGGCCCAGGCAACCAAACACGAGGGCGCTTACAAGGTTGTACCGCTCAAAGGCCGCCCTGAGCACCGGGATGCCGGCCCCATAGCAACGGGATTGTTCAGGAAACGCGGTTAAAATAATCTGTTTCATCTGTTTTACGCGACGTTCCAGATGAAAACCGTTCAGGATTTCATTGTCAACCTTGATGACAAATGCGAGGGTTTTCATATCCGTTGAGATCAGACGGCTGAGTCCTGGAACGATTTTAATCGCCTGGAAAAAGGCCTGTTCACTCGATGTTCTGGGGGGCAGAACTGCCCTGAAAAGATCGGACGATCGAATGGTTTCAAGGTCAATGACCTTTAATACACCATCCATTGCCGCAAGTTGTCCATGGATATAATTGATTCTTGCCGTCAGCCCTGGATCGGACACCCCAAGGGTGTTCTCCACGGCCAGCAGGATATAATCGTCCGTTCCAAACGAGTCAATGAACGCCCTGTAGGATCTGTCTTCGGCCAAATGTGCCGCATCGTCCGTCCCATGGAACGACACCCCCGAAGAATCCATCTTTAACTTTGCCATGGGCACCACCATCACCAGTGTAAAAGCAAGCAGAAGTCCCATGAGAAGACGACGGTTGGCGATTAAACCTGTGGCATTCAGAACAGACATGGTTTTATTGGGTGTATGGGTTGCATAGGGTGGCAAACCTTTACCACATACCAGAAGGGAGTGCAATATCTGACTGCCGGAGCGTTGACCGCGGAACGACACTGTGCTATGGCACAATCAGACGGACCCGGGATTTTGGTGAGCCGACGAAAGCCATAAAGATGTCCGGGACGCTGAACCGCTTTCCAGGTACTGAAGATCGTGGTTTGAAAAGGAGTTGTCAATGAAGATGTGGTTACAGACCATGTTGACGGTTATTCTTGCTCTGGCCCTGTTTTTTGCTGTTGACCATTTTTCAGACAATGGTCACAAAAAAACCGGAGGGCAGATTATTCTTGCCCATGACAAGGGCATTATGCCGATGTTTCAAACAATCTTTGCCCGCCAGGGACAAGCTGCAAAAAAGGCCGTTGGAACAGGGTTCGTCCCGGTACCTTCCCAGACAACCGACCTCTTTGTCAGCCGTATGATGGCATCCCTTCCCACACAGGAGGCCCCGGAACTCTTCACCTGGTGGTCAACAGCCAGGGTAAGGGCACTTGTGGATAAAGGGCTGGTGGATGATCTGACCTATCTGTGGGACAAGTACGACAAAAGCTATGACAGGGCAATTCGAGATGCCTACACCTTTAATGGCCGGGTCTATGGATTTCCCTATTCCATCGAATACTGGGCCATATGGTACAACAAAGAGATATTTACACGATTGAACCTTCAGGAACCCCGATCCTGGGCTGAATTCATGGCCGTCTGTGCAACACTCAAGGCCCATGGCATCCCTCCCCTGCTATCTTCCCTCCAGGACCAGTGGTACGCCTTTGTCTGGTTCATGCAGGTGGTCATTGGCCAAGATCCCGATTTCTACGTTGACCTGTGCAGGGGCGATGCAAGCTATCTCGACACCCGGGCAAAAAAAGCCATGGCCGTGTGGGGAGACATGATCGAAAAGGGTTATTTTACCGATCCCGGCGTCAACATGTTCACCAATGGCGGCCACCTTTGGAACAAAGAAAAATTTGCCATGATCCTTTGCGGTTCCTGGTACTATTCAACGGTTCTTCTGCCCCAGGGGGTAAACGAAGAAACCATTGGCGTGTTCATTCTTCCTCCCCACAATCAAGGGGCCGGCAAAAACATTGCCATGGAAACAGGCCCTATTTTTACAGCTGTCCATGCACCCGGGAATCAAGAGGCCCTAAAAATTGCCGACTGGTGGATGGGGCCGGAAGGAAACCCCTATTTTTCCAGCCTGCTTAAATCCTATTCCCCCAACCGACAGACGGACCCAGGGTATCTGCCCCGGGCAAAGAAAACCCTGCTGTCCCGAATCTATGATGAACATTACAGAATACTCAACAGATACTGGGAAGCCTCCCCCACACCCGTTTGTGAATTTGCAGTTAAAAAACTTGGAGAGTTTATTCTCAAGCCCGGCGACGCTGACCGGGTTCTGTCTGAAATTGACAGAATGTCCCATGACTATTTTGCCAAAAACCCACACCAGCACCAGGTGCCTTACCATGAAGATTAAAACCCGTTTTTTCATTGTAATCTTCATTGTTGTCCTGGGTCTTTTCAGCATCGAGGGACTGGCCTGCCTTATTATCTATAAAATTGAAACCCTGAGGCAGGCAGATACCATCTGCAAGACTACCCTCCATAAATTAAAAGAACTCCAGCTGTTAAGCGCTGAACTACTGTCTACAAACGACCTTGACACCACCTTTACTAAATGGCGACATGCCCATAGTGATCTGTTTATTGCAATTGAGGCCCTGAATGGCTCTGACAACGTGCACAAGATTCTTGCAACACAAAACAAAAAAAGCGTCCTTGACTCATTGTATGCTTTCTGGATGGCTACGCGTCAGAAATTAAACGAGGTGGCAGAGAACCTTGAACCCCTTATAAATGAAAAAGATCACTCAAAGGACGGGTTGATTCTCCAATACCTGGAAGAAAAGTCCTATGTCAACCTGACAAACAGAAACAATGTTTATGCATTGATCAGGTATTTAAGGTCTGAATTTGAGGTAAAACTCACCCGTTTGACCGTGATGGTATACCAGGAGATAAAAAATCGGGACTTTCACCTTATTCTTCAAATTGCCGTTCTTGGGGGAATTATTGCCATTTGTGTTTCCCTGATCCTGGTATCCTTTCTGCGACAACTTCAAGCCTATCTCAAGCAGCTCCACCACTCCATGGAGATCATCGGGCGAGGTGACCTGTCAGAGAAGCTCGAGGTTTCCGGAAACGATGAGTTAAGCCAGATATCCGGGGCCATCAACCTGACCACGGACAACCTGAAACGGTTACATACTGTATTGGAACAAAGGGTGAACGAGCTTTCCCTGGCCAAGGAGGAGGCTGAAAAGGCCAGTCGAGCCAAAAACGTATTTCTTGCCAACATGAGCCATGAGTTCAGAACCCCGTTAAACGCCATCATTGGATTTTCAAGCCATATCGCCCAAAGCGCGGCCCTGGATCCCGAAGAACGTAAACACCTTTCCATCATCAGCAACAGCGGGAATCATCTTCTGACCCTCATCAACAGCGTTCTGGCCATGTCCAAGATAGAGGCAGGTAAAACCGAGGTGAACGAACGAACGACAAACCTCCAGGATCTGCTTGCAGATATTCATGCCATGTTTAGCCTGAAAGCTGCGGAAAAAGCCCTTTCCTTTGACCTGATCTGTCATCCGGACCTTCCTGCCATCGTGCAGGTGGATGATGTAAAACTCTGGCAGATTCTTATCAACCTTATCAACAATGCCATTAAATTCACCGCCAGAGGCGGGGTAAAGGTGATCGTAGAAAAGAATGACACACCAGAGATCTTGTTTAAAATCAGAGATACCGGTCCCGGAATGGCCAAGGATGAACAGGCAATGATCTTTGATCCCTTTGTGCAACTGGCAACGGACCAGGGAATCAATGAGGGAACAGGTCTTGGATTGGCAATCTGTCGAAGTTATATTCACCTCATGGGCGGAGAAGTCAAGGTTGATAGTGTCAGGGGCAAGGGCAGCACCTTTTTCTTTTCTATTCCACTAAAAACACTTGCAGAAGGGGGGCTTTTTTCTGGAGAAAAACAATTTATCCCCGTGGTGGATGACTTGCCTCCAGGGTCGGTTCAAGAAGGACAAACCCAGGAAAATATAAGCCCGGAACTGTTTGAAAAAATCCCCCCACATCTCCTTGACGGCCTTGAACAGGCTGTGGTCAAGGCAGAAATGGATAAAATCAGCTTGATTATTGGACAGGTAGGAAGATATAACAAACCACTGGCCCATCGATTTGAAAAACTTGCCGATATCTTTGGTTACAACCAGATTGGTGCTCTTTTAAAGTACCGCCACATGGGGAGTTGAGACATTACCATGAAAAACACCCGACCCGACATCATAATTGTTGATGATAATCCCCATAATCTGCGGGTATTGTCCACCATTCTGAAAAAAGAGGGGTATGAAATTCGTCCGGCCACGGGGGGTCAGACAGCCCTTGCCGCCATTGATGCTAAGCCGCCGGAACTCATCCTTCTGGATATTATGATGCCGGCCATGAACGGTTATGAGGTGTGTGAATGCCTCAAAAAGAATGAAGGGACCCGGAATATCCCTGTGATTTTCATTACTGCCCTGGATGATGTCAAAGACAAGATCAAAGCCTTTGCCATGGGTTGCACTGATTATATTTCCAAGCCCTTTCAAGAAGAGGAGATCCTGGCAAGGGTCAAAACCCAGATTCACATGGGCCGCCTTCAGCAGGACCTTAGGGTTAAAAATGAACGGCTTAAAGCGGAGACCCAGGAAAAAGATGCCCTGATCCTTGAACTCCAGGCCATGATCGATAATGTAAAGGTTTTAAGCGGGCTTTTACCCATCTGTGCCAACTGCAAAAAGATCAGAAGTGACGAAGGATATTGGGAACAAATCGAAAGCTATATTCAGGCCCACACGGAGGCTGTTTTCTCCCATGGAATTTGTCCAGACTGCATGAAGGCCCTTTACGGTGACCAGCGATGGTACAAAGAAAAAATGGGTTAAAAAGCCCCCTGCCCTATTTCTGTCCCGTGATCAACTCCAGGACCTCCTGGTATTTGGCTACGGTTCCGGCTATGACATCCTGGGGAATCTCTGGTCCAGGTGCTTTCATATCCCAGCCCGACGAAACCAGCCAGTCCCTGACAAACTGCTTGTCATAGCTCTTTTGCGCGCCACCCGGTGCATAGGTATCCATGGGCCAGAACCGGGAAGAATCCGGGGTCATCACCTCGTCAATGAGGATGACCTCATCGTCAACAAGGCCAAATTCAAACTTGGTGTCGGCAATAATAATCCCTTTTTTAAGGGCCGTTTGAGCACCCTTTAAATAGATTTGAATGCTCAGGTCCCTGAGTTTTTCAGCCCGTTCCCGGCCAATGAGATCAACGGTTTTTGCAAAATCAATGTTAATGTCATGATCCCCGACCTCGGCCTTGGTTGAAGGGGTATAAAGGGGTTCAGGCAGACGGTCGGATTCGACAAGACCCTTGGGAAGGGTAATGCCGCAAAGGGTACCGTTATTTTGATAGGATTTCCACCCAGATCCAGAGATATATCCCCGGACAATGCACTCCACCGGCAGGGGTTCTGCCTTTTTAACAAGCATGGTCCGGCCAGACAGCACCTTTGCATAGGGCTGGCACACGTCTGGAAAATCAGCCACATCCGTTGAAATAAGATGGTTGCCCACAAGCGGCGCCATCTGTTTGAACCAGAATTCGGAAATTTTTGTCAACACCTTTCCCTTGCCTGGAATGCCGTTGGGAAGGACAACGTCAAAGGCTGAAAGCCTGTCCGTTGTTACCATCAAAAATGCCTCACCCGTGTCATAAATATCCCTGACCTTGCCCTTTCTGACAAGGTTCATATCTGGAAATTGTGTCTCAAGAACCGCTTTATCCATGAAAGACCTCCTGATTGTTTAAAAGGTACCCCAATACAACGCCATTAAAGTGGGGCGATTTTTTCCGTAATTATCATAACCGGACCGAATTTTCCATAGTCAATGTGAGGATACGACGCAACCCTGACCCGAAACCCAATAAAAATAATCTTGCAATAAAAATTTCATATGATAATTGACATTCAATGATTGAAATAGATATGGTTGCAAGATATGGTTGATAATTAAATAGAATATAATATAAATTTTAATTTTTTAAACAGGTACTGGAAAAATTATGGATAGAGAAAACTGGGACTGGGAGATAGGGAAACGCGAAATTGCAAACCTTGCCCCGTGGCAGGAGCGTTTCTCCTATCAGGAAGAACCCTGTGCAAGTCCAGACGGGGAAATTGTTGCCGCCATCATTAGAAATGATGACGAAGAGTTTACCGCTGCGACTCAAACTTCAGCCGGTGAGATAACCACCTGGGAAAATGCCTACGAAAAGGTGTGGCATCTCAGATTTGGACCGGATGGAAGGCTTTCTGCCCTTGTCTCGGACACAGCTGAATGGACGGTCGCAACCGACGACACTCCCTGGGAAAACACCTATGACTTTGCCTGGGACATGGCCTTCACCCCAAGCGGAAGCCATGTTGCCGTTTCCACCCAGAAGGACCTTCAATACGCCGTTTCCGTCAATGACACGCCCTGGGCGAAGGAATTCTCACGGCTCACGGCCATGACCCTGAGCCCCGACGGGCTGCACTCGGCTGCGGTTGTTGAAACCGAACTGCTGCTTGAAACTGAAATTTTCAAGTTCAGAAAAGGATGCTACTCGGTAGCGGTTGACGGTAACGCGTGGAAACAGTCGTACATGAACGTATGGGAGCCTTGTTTTTCAAACGACGGTAACCATGTTGCTGCATCGATCCGGACAACCTACCAGGACTACACCATTGTCGTTGACGGAAAGCCATGGGATAAAAAGTACAGCTCTGTGTGGGCACCTATCTTCTCTCCCGACACAAATGAGGTTGTGGCTCCGGTAAAAGAGGCGGGACGATGGTCGCTTGCAAGCCAGGACGGCCTGGTCTGGGATACCTCGTTTTATCAGCTCTGGCACCCGGCCTATGCAGGTGGAGAAAACCGCCTGGCAGCCATTGTTTCACCCGAGTATGGCCTCTGGACCGTGGCCTTGGACGGCACAGCCTGGGACGCAACGTTTAACGAGCTTGTCACCGATCTTGCAACCTCCCTGAACGGACAACGGGCTGGATGTGTCTTTAAGCATGACGGCAGATGGGGCATTGCCGTGGACGGAAAACCATGGCAGGGACGGTTTGACATGGCCTGGAAACCGGTCTTCAGCCCCGATGCAGCCCATGTGGCTGCAAAGGTTGAAACCCAGGGCAAATATATCCTTGTCATTGATGGGAAACCCCTTGACAGACATTTTACAAGGCTTGAAATGCCTGTTTTCAGCCAGGACGGCCAGCGCATCCTTGTCAAGGGCGTTGAAAATAATATCTTTTACCGGGAAATTGTTGACCTGGGTTAATCTTAAGGAGACGTTGATATGCATGACATTTACTCCCTAGTTACAGGCCCCCTGGCATGGCTCTCCTTTGCCCTGTTTCTGGGCGGCAGTATTTTCAGATTCACGAGCCTATACCGGCTTGCCCAAAAAAAGGACAGTGCTGTTTTTGAGTACATGAGTCTCAGGTATGCCCTGCGATCCATTGCCCATTGGCTCACCCCCTTTGCCACCCGGAACATGCGTCTTAATCCGGCCATGACCGTTGTCACCTTTGCCTTTCACATCTGTCTCTTTATCGCACCCCTTTTTCTGTTTGCCCATGTCATTCTCATCCAGGAGAGTTTTGGCTTTCATTTTCCAACCCTGCCCAATGCTGTAGCCGACATTTTATCAATTATAGTCGTTCTCTCCTGTCTTTTCTTTGCCGGAAGACGGATGTTCCTGCCTGAAGTCAAATACCTTACTACCTGGGTGGACATTGCCATCCTTGTGGCGGTTGCAGCACCTTTTTTCACAGGCTTCTGGGTCTATCACCAATGGGCAGGCTTTCAAACCATGACCCTGGTCCATATCTTCTCAGGAGAACTCATGATTGCCATCATTCCCTTTACCAAGCTGTTTCATATGTTCCTGTTCCCCTTTATACGGGGATATATCGGCTCAGAGTTCGGCAACGTCAGAATGGCTAAGGACTGGTAAATGCGCCCCAACAACAGCTTGTAATAACAGTTAATAACATTATTTACATAAGGGTTTTCCATGAGTGATTCAAAACCAATCACAGAGAACGAGATCGACGACAAGGGTATCATGGCGGGAGTGGAAAAGCTCTCACCTGAAAAAATAGAACGGGTCATAAACGAGGTGATTACCGCTGAAACCGGCGCTAAACTCAAGGTCTACGTGGATACCTGTGTCCACTGCGGACTTTGCAGCGAAGGCTGTCACTATTTTATCTCAAGGGACCGGGACCCCAAATTTTCTCCTGCTGGCAAGGTTAAACAGACCCTGTGGGAAATCATGCGCAAACGAGGACGGGTTTCCCCCGAATTCATAAAAAATGCGGCCGTGGTAGCCTACACCCAGTGCAACCTGTGCAAGCGCTGCGCCATGTACTGCCCATTTGGCATTGACATTGCCTATGTCATGTCGGTCATGCGGCGGATCTGCCACAAACTGGGCGTGGTTCCCCTGTATATCCAGGACACGGCCCACAGCCATTCAGTCACGGCCAACCAGATGTGGGTAAAGGATGACGAGTGGATCGATACCCTCATGTGGCAGGAGGAAGAGGCAAGGGACGAGGTGTCCAACCTGAGAATTCCCCTGGACGTTGAAGGCAGCGACACTTTTTACTCAGTCATTGGACCTGAGCCCAAGTACAGGGCCCAACTCATATACCAGGCCGCCATGATCATGGAGGCCGCAGGAGAAAGTTGGACCATGCCGTCCTCTCCTGGCTGGGACAACTCGGACATGTGCATGTACACCGGGGACTATGAAATGATGGAACGGCTTAAAAAGGTCCATTTTGAGGCAGCCATACGCCTCAAGGCCAAACGAATCGTCATGGGAGAATGTGGCCATGCCTTTCGATCGGTCTACGACATGGGCAACCGGGCCCTTGGCTGGAAAATGCCCCCCATTCCCATCATCCACGCCATTGAATATTACCATGAAATTTTTTCCAAAGAAAAAATCAAGATCAAGAAAAAATTTGACCGACCCGTCACCCTCCACGACCCGTGCAATATTGTCAGGGGTCGGGGGCTTCACCACATGGCAAGGGAAGTGGTCAACGCCACCTGCAAGACCTTTATTGAAATGACACCCAACTGTGAGCACAACTACTGCTGCGGCGCCGGTGGCGGGGTAATCAACTGTGGCCCTCCATTTAAAAACGAAAGGGTAGAAAGCAGCAAGGCAAAAGCAGAACAGCTCTTTGCCGCCAAAGCAAAGGGTGCCGAAGTG
The DNA here is from genome assembly GCF_000020365.1 of Desulforapulum autotrophicum HRM2. NCBI lineage: Bacteria > Pseudomonadati > Thermodesulfobacteriota > Desulfobacteria > Desulfobacterales > Desulfobacteraceae > Desulforapulum > Desulforapulum autotrophicum. The sequence continues at coordinate 2,946,186 of NC_012108.1, forward strand.
GTCATTGCCCCCTGTCACAACTGCCATGGCGGTCTTGAAGACATCATCCACCACTATGGGATTGACATGGAACTCAAATTTCTCGGCGACATTATCTATGAAATCATGGAAATACCCGAATAACCGGCATGGCCGGAGCATGCGAACTGCTCTGGCCGCAACAAAATCTGAAACTGCACCCACGATACCCGGGGTATGTTTCGCATAAAAAGGGGGATGTTCTGTTGACTGATACGTTAAAAAAATATATTTTTAGACTACTGGCATATGCCTTGATTCTTGCACCGCTAACAGTTACAGGGGATGACTGTATGAACATTGATGAGGCGGTCTTTGCCAAACACACCAGACCCTTTGTCTGCTTTGTCCATGACGAACACAATGAAAACGCAGGCATTGATGAGTGTGATGTCTGTCACCATGTGTATGAGGATGGAAAGCTGATGCCGGGTGAAACCAGTGAAGACATGGCCTGCTCAGAATGCCACGGGGCAAAGGATGACCCCAGGCAATTCAAACTCATCGCAACTTATCACAACAGGTGCCGTAGCTGCCATCTTGAGAGAAAAGAGGGCCCAATCACCTGTGGTGGATGCCACGAACAATCCAAGTAAAACGGCCGACAAGGAACGCCTGATTCCTTTATAGACACAAAAAAAGATAGGAAAATAAAATGACAAAAAAAATACTTGTCGTGGATGATGATCCCGTCATCGTCAAATACCTTATAAATATTTTCAACGACAACGGCTATGAGACCTGTTCGGCCAATGACGGTGCAGAGGCTTTTGAGGTGCTTCAGCAGGAGAACCCCGATCTGATCACACTGGACCTTGAAATGCCCAAGGAGTGGGGGCCCAAATTTTTCAGGAGACTGTCCAAACATGAAGCATACAAGGATATTCCCGTTATTGTGATTTCAGGTCTTGCAAGCCGCCATCTAAGCATTGACAAGGCCATCACCTGGCTTGCCAAGCCCTTTGACCCGGAAAAACTCATTGGCATCGTCAAGAATACCATCGGATAAATTCGGCCCGGTCAAAAGATCAGTTCTGCCTTTAGCCACAAGAGAAAATGAAACGGACGCCTGATATGCTTTTGAACAAGATCCGCCATAGCCTCGTGTTCAAGCTCATCATGATCATGGCTTTCATCTGTTTTGTGGCAATCTCGGTATGGGCCTACTTCAGCATCAACTACCAGCGCAACAAGGCGGTCGGTGACACCTTGGGTGTTGCCGATCGAATCAGTAAAACCATTCGCCTCGGCACCCACTACTCCATGATGCTCAACGCCCGGGATGATATTCACCAGATCATCCAGAACACCGCAACCCAGCGGGAAATCGAAAATGTCAGGATCTACAACAAACGGGGGGTTATCAAGTTTTCCAACATTGAGTCCGAGGTTGATACAAAATCCCTTCCCGAATCAGAGGCATGTATCATCTGCCACCGTGGGGACCCGCCCCTTGTCAAACTGACCCTCAACGAAAGAAAACGAATCTTTTCAGCCGATTCAGGCCACCGGGTCCTGGGGATCATCACACCCATCTACAACGAACCTGGATGTAGTGAACAATGCCATTTCCACGATGCAAAGGCCAAAGTTCTGGGCTCCATGGAGCTTGTGATCTCCCTCCAGGAGACCGATGCGGAAATCGTCAAGTATGAACAAAGCATTGTCTTTTTGGCCCTTGCCATCTTTGTTGCCCCCTCTTTTTTCATCTTTCTCTTTGTTTACAAGTTTGTTATCGGCCCCATCCGTCAGCTCACCGAAGAGACAAAACACATCACCTGCGCCACTAAAATCACCCGCATCGATTCCCATCGGGAATCGGAAATCGGTCAGCTTGCAACTGCGTTCAACACCATGCGTCAACGGATAAACCACCACCAGAAGGAGCTGACCAAACAAAAAAACGAGTACCAGAACCTGTTTGAAAGGGTACCCTGTCTGATCACGGTCCAGGACAAAAATTTTAAACTCATCAACTTTAACAAAGAGTTCTACAACAAATACAACCCCAAAATCGGTGACTTCTGCTATGCCACCTACAAGGGCAGAACCACCCGGTGCAGCAACTGCCCCGTGGAAAAGACCTTCAAGGACGGAAAATCCCATTACTCTGAAGAGGAGGGAATCGGTAAAAACGGTACCATGGAGCATTGGATCGTGAGAACAAGCCCGGTCAAGAATGCGGCGGGTGAAATCGTTGCGGCCATGGAGATTAACCTTGATATCACCCACCGAAAGGAACTTGAACAACGGGCTGAACTTTCAGAAAAAAAATACCATGCCATTTTCAACAACATTCCCAACCCGGTGTTCGTCCTTGACAATGACTCCCTTACCATCCTTGACTGTAACGAGAGCGTCGCTGAGGTGTATGGATATGGGATGGCCGATATCGTGGGAAAGCCTTTCAGCTACCTGTTTGATCCGTCCCAGCCCACCCAGGAAATTGATGATATTGTGCGCAACACGTCGATCATCAATTCGGTGAAACATCGCAGGTCCAACAACCGGCCCATGTTTGTGGACATCTGGATTTCACCGTCGGAATATCCGGGTCAGAAGGTTCTGCTGGTCACCACCTCGGACATCACACAAAGACTTGAAACAGAGACCCAGTTTCTCCAGGCGGCAAAACTTGCCACCCTGGGGGAGATGGCAACCGGGGTGGCCCATGAACTCAACCAGCCACTTTCGGTGATTAAAACCGCCTCAAGCTTCTGCATTGAAAAAATCAGAAAAAACCAGGAGATAAATCCGGAGATCCTCACCACCCTGCTTCAAAAAATTGATGCCAACGTGAATCGTGCATCCAAAATCATCAATCACATGCGCGACTTTGCTCGAAAATCTGACATTAAACTCATCCCTGTGGATATTGTCGACATCCTGGAGCGGGCCTATGAAATCTTCAGCCAGCAGCTCAAGGTCAGGGGGATCACGGTCGACTGGGATATAACCCCTCCCCTTGCCCCTGTGATGACAGATCCCGGCCGACTTGAGCAGGTGTTCATCAATCTGCTGATCAATGCAAGGGATGCCATTGAAGCCAAGGCGGAAATCTGTCATAATGACGCTGGACTTAAGAAAAAAATCACCATCCGGGGCTATCTCCTGGATGAAAAGGTCCATGTGGAGGTCGAGGACACAGGCACCGGTGTACCGGCGGATGTTGCAGAAAAAATATTTCAGCCTTTTTTCACCACCAAGGAGGTGGGAAAGGGAACGGGCCTTGGCCTTTCCATCAGCTATGGCATCATCAAGGAGAGTTCAGGTCTGATATCCATCAAAGAAACCTCGGAAAAGGGAGCTGTATTCCAGGTCATTCTTCCGGCATACCGGTCAAAGGAGCAGGACAACCATGAAGAACGATCCTGAAATTAAAGAGATTCTCCTTGTGGACGATGAGGAGGACATTCGGGAGGTGCTGGCCATTACCCTCCAGGATCTGGGTTATCGGGTAACCCTTGCGGAAAACGGCCAAAAGGCCATGGAACTTTTTAAGAACCATGGATTTCCCATTGTGCTCACAGACATCAAAATGCCGGTCATGGACGGAATACAGCTGCTGAAAAAAATCAAGGCCATTGCACCTGAAACCGAAATTATCATGATTACCGGTCATGGGGATATGGACCTTGCCATTGAGAGCTTCAGAAACCAGGCCGTGGAGTTCATCACTAAACCCGTTGATGTGAAAAGCCTGGAGGTTGCCATTGACAGGGCAAAACAAAAGATCGTCTTAAAAAAACAGCTCTTTGACTACACCCACAACCTTGAGCGCATGGTTCAGCAAAAAAGTGAGGCTCTCAAGGCGGTTCACAGGGAATCAACCGGAGATCTTGCCACCATTATGGAAACACTGCCCATGGTGGTCTTCTGTGTGGACCGGGAACTTAAAATCACTTCATCCAATGCCTCGTTCAAGGAGCTTTTCGGTAAAGGGCCTTTCAACGACAACGCCCATGATTTCTGTCACAAGATATGCACGGGTTCTTCCGTTCCCTGTGAGGGCTGCCCGGCCCTTGAAAGTTTTATATCAGGAAAACCCGCCCAGGCGGAAGTCACCTACAAGACCAACAAACAGGCTGAGGTTTCGTTTCTGGCCTGGGCATCCCCTGTTGAGCAAAATCCCCCTCCCGGGAAGGCCCCCCTGCCCGACACCACGGATCTGCCCATCAACGAAGTTATGATCATGGCAACGGATATCAGCCGGGTGGTGGACATTGAAGATCATTTAAAATCGCTAGGCCTCATGATCGGCTCTGTCTCCCACGGCATAAAAGGGCTTCTCACCGGACTTGACGGCGGGCTCTACCTTTTGGATTCGGCCCTCAAAAAAGAAAACCAGCACCTGGCCCAGGAGGGTCTGGAAACCATGAAGCTCATGACGTCAAAGATCAGAAAACTGATCCTTGACATTCTCTTTTACACAAAAAAAAGAGAGCTTACAAAAGAGCTGCTTACCGCAGGCAGGTTTGGAGGGGAGATCATCCAGACAGTCAAACAGCGGATGGACAATGCCGGCATCGAATTTGAGCAGACCCTGCCTGTCCCGGAAATTGAGTTCATGGCCGACTCCACCCCCCTCCAGGCGGCCCTGGTCAACATTTTGGACAACGCCATTGACGCCTGCCTGGCAAAACAGGCAGCCGACAAGATGAATCCGCCCCTTCACCAGCGGATCAGTCTTGCGATCACCCGGAACAATGACAGGATTGAATTCACCATTACAGACACGGGCATCGGCATGACAGATATGGAAATCAAAAAAGCATTTACCCTGTTTCACTCGGGCAAAGAGAAAAAGGGAACCGGACTGGGCCTGTTTATTGCCGACAAAGTCGTCTCCCAGCACGGGGGAACCATTCAGGTGGAATCAACCCCCAATCAAGGCACCACATTCACCATCAGCCTGCCCCTTGAAATAAATTGATGGGTAGAAAACAAACATGAACATCACCTGGCAGTGGCGACAATTCAACGAAATTTCAGGCCTTGAACTGCATGAGATCCTGGCTGAACGGCAACGGGTCTTTGTTGTGGAACAGGCATGTGCATACCTGGATGCCGATGAGCTGGACATGAACGCCTGGCACCTTTCGGGCCGTTTCAGCAACGGCTGTCTTGCAGCCTATGCCCGGATTGTCCAACCGGGAACACGTTACCGAATACCGGCTCTTGGACGGATACTCACCCCGAAGGCCTTCCGATCAATGGGTCTGGGACGTCGGCTGGTGCAAACCTGCATCGAAAAATGTATCTGTGAGTATCCGGGCATGGATATTTTCATATCTGCCCAAACCTACCTCATGGATTTTTATCAAGGCTTTGGTTTTACAACAATGGGTTTATCCTATGACGATGAGGGCATAGAACATGTCGATATGATCCTCAGGGCTCAGGCCAGGACTGTTAACAGGTGTTTTGTTGAAAAAGCGACTTAAACTTTTATCCGGTGCCGTTATCGCCTTTTTAATCTTCCTTGCCCTGGCAGCCTTGTTAACGGGCATCCTGGTTGCAACCCCCAGTGGGCAGAATTATTTACTCGGGTGGGTCAATGACCGGATTCCCGGATCAATCAGCCTTGGGGCAGTGAACTTTTCTTTCACAGAAAAAACCGTTGAGATCCAGGGGATTGAACTAAATAGTCCTGCCATGGAAAAGGTCGCAACCCTTGAAAAGATGCTGATCCGTCTTGACCTGTCGCAGCTGTTTGACCATACAATCATTCTCAAGCAGGTTCAAATTTCAGCCCCCCGTTTTTACCTCAATCAAAACAACAACGCTGAATTAAACCTCATTACCTGTTTCATCGATCCAGACGACCACGCAGAATCTTCCCCCCCGCCAGCGTCGCCGGGTCCATTGCCCGTAAACATCATTGTTGAACAATTCCTCGTTGAAAAGGGCAGTCTGGACTTTGCCCTTGAATCAGAAAACCTCCTGGCCAAAACAGAAGATATCTTTCTGTCTGGATCTGGAGACCTTGCAGCCGGCAGGGCCCGGATCTCATTTCTAGCCCATGACTGCTCTCTGTCCTTGAACCATAAGGAAAGGTTCAGGGCAGACAGAATCGCCCTTAAACTTGCACTTGAAAACGGTGCCCTGTCAGATATCGATCTGTCTGTTGTTTCAGACCCTGGGACCCTTGAGATTATGGGATCCGTGGTTGATCTTTTTCAAACCCCCAGGGCCGATCTTGCCGTGAATCTGGTGGCAGACCTTGGAAAAATATCAACGGCCATTGTCCCCCCCATTGCCATGGAGGGGACACTAAAGACAACCGCAACCCTCACCGGCACACTTAACGACCCAGGGATAAGCCTTTCAGTCACCTCAGACGGCGGCAAGGTAATGTCTGTCCCATTTAAACGGACAGACCTCAAATGTCACCTTAAAAACCGTGTGCTATCCCTGGAACAATTCACCTCCACCATTGACGGCAGCAAGGTATCAGCATCCGCCACTTCAGATCTGAACCGGGCCTTTCCCGACGGATTTACAGGCGTCCCCCTGTTTGAAAAAATCCGAGCAAGCCTTGACCTTACCGCAACCAATGCAGGGTATCAGGATTTTCCAAGGGGGGATACACGGATGGTTCTTGCTTTTTCAGATGATCGCCTTGAAATCAAGCGGTTTGACCTTAACGTTCTTGACTCCAATCTGACCCTTAAGGGATACGTCAAGCCCCTGGGAAAAGGGCGTCTTCTCCCCCCAGAACAGATAGAAACCGATATTTCGTTTGCTTCAACCCGGATCATCCTTGAAAATTTCCTTGAACGTTTTCTTCCGGAAAAGATCATTGAAAGAGGCATCGCCAGGGGTAAATTTACCGTAAAGGGTTCAATCAAGGGCGCCCTTGGCAATCCAGCAATGGTTTTAAACCTTGACGGACGAGATATCCAGCCCCTGGGACCGCCACAACCCCCAGGGGAGAACCAGGAAGGCAAAGAACACCTCCAGGTCCAGGCTCAGGTTCAACCGGTTCAGGCTCAGGTTCAATTACAGATTAAAGAGCGGTTGCTGACACTTGAGAATGTCCTGGTAACCCTGGAGGGCGGTCAGGTATCAGGACAAGGAAAGATTGATCTCACCCAGGCCCTTCCCCAGGGATTTTTTGGAAACCTCGCTGTTGATAAAATATCCGCAGACCTGAAACTTTCAGCAGACCATTTTGAACCGCAACCCCTTCTTTCGCAATTTGATATAGCGGATGTTCACGGTAAGTTTTCCTTTGACGCTATGTTCACGGGCAGCCTGGACCATCCCAGGGCCACCTTACACCTGACGGCCGACGGTGCCGGGTACAAAGATTATCCCAGGGCAGATGCAGCCATGGACCTTGTCTTTTCAAATGATTACCTTGACATCAAAAAATTATCCCTGAACAATCCAGACACCAACCTCTTTACAGAGGGCCGGGTCCGGCTCATGGACAACGGCAGTTTGCTTGCCCTTGAAAAAATATCAGGAGACCTGAAGGTAAAGGCAGACCGCTTTAATCTGCACCCCTTCCTGAAACAATTTAATATCCCGGATATCCATGGCAAATATGCCTTTGACGCAATGCTCACGGGCAGCCTGGACCACCCCGGGGCAACCGTTCACCTGGTGGCAACAGATGCCGGATACAAAGATTATCCCAGGGCAGATGCAGCCATGGACCTTGTCTTTTCAGATGATTACCTTGACATCAAAAATTTTTCCCTTGCCAATCCAGATTCCGACCTCACCCTTGCGGGCCGTATCCGGCTCATGGAAGACGGCAGTTTACTTGCCCTTGAAAAAATGGCCTTTGAGTCGGATATGACCGTCACGCAATCGGATCTTCGTCCCTATTTGGATCCTGCCGGGACAGGGGATGTCAAGGGCAGCATGAAGGCAACGGTCCAGGCAAAGGGGAGCCTCGAACAAAAGATCAAAATCAATGCCACGGGAACCATACCTGCCCGAACCATACAACTCTTTACCCGGGAAATTAACAATGTTGAGGGAGAGGTTGCCATTCAGATTGATGCCCTCGTGGACAAAGAGATCCAGAAGAGCGCTGTCACAGGACGGGTTGAACTTGTCAACATCGCCATGGTTGTTGATGAAACCGGGCAGAAACTTCACGATATCAGCGGACTAATCCTTGCCGACCGGGAAAAGATCCAGATACAAAACATAACGGGGATGATTGATACCGGGCATTTTACCCTGTCGGGTGACATGGGGCTTATGGATTTTGTACCGGACAGGTTTAACTTCCAACTCAAGGGCAAGGACCTGCCCGTTGTGTTGCCGGACAGGATGAACACCCTGTTCCAGACAGACCTTGTCCTCAACGGCAATTTAAAAAAAGCCTCCCTGGAAGGAGCCATCACCCTTTCCTCGGGAGAATGGAACGCTGATTTCAACCTGGAGAAAACAGCCCTTGAAAAAATCCTGGGATCCGTCCAGAATCGTTCAACCACCCAGGAAGACAAATCAGACAATCTTGTCAATGCCATTAAACTGAACATCCTTGTCCGGGCAGACGCCCCCTTTTCCATCAGCAACAACCTTGCCGATCTCTGGGTGACTCCCCACCTCAAGATCGGCGGGACCATTGGAGGTCCTGCGGTCACGGGCCGGGCGACCCTTACTCCCGGAACCATCACCTATAATGCCAAGGAATTTGAACTCACCAAGGGAATTGTGGATTTTATTGATCCCTATGGGATCGCGCCCGTGCTTGACATCCAGGCAGAGCACCAAATTCAAGACCGGCAAATTATTCTGAAATTAACCGGCCCACCGGACAACCTGATCCTGACACTTTCATCTGTACCCCAGGAACAATACGGGGATATTCTATCCCTTCTTTTAACCGGAAAGACCACAACCGAGTTGATCAACTCAGAAGGGGGAACATCCACATCACCCGCCTCCCTTGTTGCTGGATTAGCGGCCTCTTCCCTTGCCGAGAGACTCAAAAAAAACGTGGGCATAGATACCCTTGAGGTTGGCGTTGGACAGAGCAGTACAAGTTCGTCCCTCAGTGATATTAACCTCACCGTCGGCAAGGAGATCACCGACAAAATCACCGTCACCTACGGCATGGAGGCAAAGGAGGGAGAAATGATCCAGAAGACATCCACGGACTATAAACTATCGGACAGATTCACCCTATCCGGATTTCAAAACACCGAAGGTCACTATGGGGCTGAGATCAGGTATCGTCTGGAGTTTCAATGAAACTGTGCCTTCCAGGTCTAATTTGCCTTTGTCTGTTCGTATTTTCAGGTATCACCCCCTGTTTCCCAGCAGACAACCCCAGGGATCCAGCGCCCTGCATTGAACTGAAACAGCTGGATATTTCAGGCAACAAACAGTTCTCAACCCTGCGCCTCAAGCTGAGAACCAAACTGTGGTCAACCACCCTTGTGCCCTTTGCAAAGACCTGCCTTAACCTTGACTGGCTGAGAAAAGACAAACAGGATCTTGTTTCATTCTATCGTAAAAAGGGATTTGCCGATGCCTCAATCACCCATGAAATCGTCACCCGGAACAATGGCCAGGCCCTTTGCCTGATCATTGATGAAGGCCTTGAATACCGGATAGAGATAAAGGGGGCTGTTTTTTTTCACCCCCGGCAGCTCAAAGGGGAGATACCCGTCTTTGAACGGGGCAACCTCCAGGATGCCGGCCTTAGAAAAGGGGTCATCAACATTCGAAAACGCTACCATGAAAAAGGATTCAAGGATGTCACCGTCACCTTTACCAAGGAAAAAACAACCATAAAAGGCAGAACCTACTGGGATGTCATTTTCACCATCAACGAAAAAACACGAATGCGGGTGGCATCCATCACCATTGACGGTAACCGCAGCATTTCAACCGATGCCATCCACAAAGAAATGGGCCTGTCTGAAAAGGGCTTTTTAAAAAATGACGGTTTCAGTCAACATCAACTTGACGATGATCTCAAGGCCATCAAACGTCTCTACCTGGCCAATGGATTTAAAAATGCCTCGGTCAAAAGCGACCTCACCTTTGAAGACAATGAATCCATTAAAGGGCAGCCGGGGATTGATGTACATATCAAAATCATTGTCAATGAACACGATCCAATTCTGGTAAAAGAGGTCTCCATCAGGGGTCTTGGTACGCTTCTGGATGAAGGCGATACAGTCCGCACCCTGACGCTTAAACCGGGTGTACCCTTCAGGGAATACATGGTAAAGAGTGATGAAAACAGTATTGCCACCCTTGTTTCACACAAGGGGTACCCCCACGTACGTGTCAAGACAGAGATAACAACAACGAGCGACACGGCTGTTAACCTTTTGTTCACCGTTGACCCGGGACCCCTTGTTCGCGTGGGAGAGATCCGGTATACCGGCAATACCCGGCTCAAAGAACGGACGATGCAGGATCTTCTGAAAATCAAAACCAATGACCCTTTTTCACTTCAAGACATCGTTGATGCAGAAAAACGATTAAGGAAAATAGGGGCCATCCAGACGGTCCGGATCCAGGCCGGTGACCTAAAAGAGAAAAAATCAACGGCTGACCTTGAGGTGATCGTCAAAGAAAGAAAGCCCTACTATGTTGAGACAGCCCTTGGCCATGACACGGAACGGCTGTTTTATTTCAACGCCCAGACCGGTGACAACAACAGTTTTGGCAGGGACATTGACTCCTGGATAAAGGCCGAAGTCAGCGGCATCGGATTTGAAGGTGAAACAGGAATCAAAGATCCTTTTTTCCTGAAATCTGATATGACAGCATCCCTAACCCTGTTTGTCCAGAAAAAAGAAGAATTGAACTACGATTTTGGTGTCAAAGCATGGGGCATTTCAAGCAATCTCACAAAACCGATTCTTCCCCACCTCAACGCAGGCCTGTCACTGACCTATGAAAACCGCACCAGGTTTGGCGATGAAGAAGATTACAATCTGGCAACGGATCCAGGGGATGAGTACGATACCCGTAATATTCTTAAAACCTCCCTGGCCCTGGCATATGACACCCGGGATTCCGTGGTCCGGCCAAGGACTGGAATGTTTACCTCGCTGACAACGGATATTTACACGGGGTTTAACAGTGACCTTGACGATTTTATTAAATACGCCCTTGATGTGAGGCAATACCTGACCCCCATGAAACGGGTCACCTTTGCCCTTCGCACCCGCCTTGGTTACATCCAGCCCATTTCAGCCCCTGAGGCCATTGCAGAGGATCGGCTTTTCTTTCTCGGCGGTACCTCGGACGTAAGGGGTTTCAAGGAGAACCTCCTTGCCCATGACCTTGACATGGAGCCTGTGGGGGGAATGTCCGTGGTTTCAGCAAGCCTGGAATCCCGAATTTCCCTGACTGAAAAACTGGAATGGATCATGTTCCTGGACGGCGGCAGGCTTGGTGAAACAACCGGTACTGCCGTTGAACAGGGATTTCGAACATCGTTGGGCGGCGGTTTCAGCTATGGCACGGTGATCGGCCCCATCAGCCTTCTTTACGGCTACAAACTCAATCAGGACGAATACGAGAGTCCGGGCCAGATCCACTTCTCGTTTGGTTACACATTTTAGGCCACCAGACCTTTACAAACCAAACCCGAAATGATACTGATTATATAAAATTATCCATCCGGGGAACAAGATAAAAGGAGTGGGGGATGAAAACAAAAAAAGTATCCACCCTTAAAAAAGGGTCAACTCCAGCCGAAAAAAGAGAGACCGAACGCAGGCAAGAGGCAGCTAAAGGCTACACCTACATCACCACTGTGGGCTGGATCTGCCGTAGAGAACGAGCCCGAAGAAAAAACGATTCCTTCATGTTTTGATAGCAGCGTATCGATTCACTGTTCCAACCATTCACATTCGCCATCCACGATCTCTGGCTCCTGCAGCAATAAATTTCAACAATGAAGACCGTACCATGGGTGCACCTCAAACACAGAGTGCGCCGTTTAACTTTCCATTAATTAAAACGATCAACTTTCCAAGGCCCGAGCCCCGCTGGTCCACAGTTCAAAAGCTGCGGCAAGGATGGCTTCACGGAAAAGGAGCTGAAAAATGCGACCCATGCTAAAATTAGTCCTGGTGCTGGCAATGGGGGTATTGACCCAGGCCTGCGGTATAACCCCGGTGGAACCGTTCAGAAATGATCCCCTGATCGGACAACTGATCAATACAGCCACAGGGGAAATCCTGGAGATGGATACCCTGGTGGACGACTTGCTCCAGGCAGACGTGATCTATCTTGGGGAGAAACATGATAATCCAGAGCATCACAGGCTCCAGCGCCGAATTATCCAGGCCCTGATAGCAAAGGGCAAGCATCCCCAGCTGGGGTTTGAATTTTTTTCAACAGGTGACACCCCCCTTTTACTGGATTTTGTAGATTCCCATCGGGCAAAACACTCGGATGTTGTTGAAAAAAAGGTGGGAACCATGCTCAGGAAACAGCTGGGGTGGGACACCAAATCAGACGCCCTCTGGTCCTATTACCTTGAGCTGGTATGCCTTGCAAAAAAAGAGGCCCTTGTGGCTGCGGGACTGGATCTGTCAGACGCCCAAAAGCGGCGTATCACACGAAAAGGATGGGACAAGCTCACAAAGATTGAAAAGCAATCAATCTTTTCCACCCACCTTGATGACAAGAACTACCAGGATTACATGTACGATCTCTTTGCCAAAGTTCACTGCGGCATGAAAAATCCCAGGATGCAGTCACGCCTCTTTGACACCTGGGTCGCCCGGAACGATACCATGGCACACACCATTACCGAGCTCCATGACACCCAGCCAGACAGGCCCGTGGTGGTTATCATCGGCGGTGGCCACACCGAACATAACCTCGGGGTGGTTGACCGGGTGCGCCACCTCAAACCCGGCATATCCCAGGTTAATGTAGGGTTTGTCGAGATAACCCGCACCCCTTCACCGGTTCATGATTACCTTGCCCCCCTGGAACTTGAAGGGTATGCGCCCTCCCCTGCCCATGATTATATCTGGTTTACCCAGCGGGTAAGTTACCAGGACCCCTGCGAACGCTACAAACGAATGCTTGAGAAAAGCCGGCTCCACAAACGAGAGTAGAAAAAGGAACCATCAGAATGCCGGGGAGAGGCTTAAAGGTGCTATGTTATCGCAGGCAAAGAACCTTGAATCCCTGGCCTTCACCCTGGGGTTCAACCTCGATGGCAACCCCCTGGCCTGGGGCCTTGACCATCTTCATGCTTGCCTTGAACTTGTCGCCGTTGCTGTTTTTCAACACATAGGGCCGGGTCTTTTTGCCCGCAATAAGGGTCTCCAAGTTTTGAAGGGTCAGCGTTTTACCTGCGATTTCCTTCCAGATCACAAATCGGCAATCCCCATGTTCCGGCCGCCAGTTGGAACATCCAAATCCCCGGTTGCCTTCGATAATGGTTCCGTTGCAAAGGGGACAGCGCATGGTTTCTGCGCCCTGGGTGGGTTCACTTCCGGGTGCTGACAGTGACTCTGGGCCCCTGGGCTCCGACCTGACCCGTTCAACAGTCGAGATGCTTCTCCTTGGGTCGGGGCTGGCTTGCCCATTGTTTGAGGATGCTTTTCCCTGATTGTTGAAATCAAAGGTAACCTTCCAGTGTCCGTTCTCGTTGACAATTTTAAGGGAGGCGGAGAATCGTTTTTTCTTCTTGGAGATAAATCCCTTGAACGGACCGGACTTACGGTATTGCAACAGGTTTGTTGCCATTTTGGCGGAAATGCTTTTGCCGGCGATTCTCTTGAAGATCACAAACTCACATCCCCTGTCCTCACAGGAAAAAGCCTTGGGGTTTTCCCGGACCGCCTTGCCGCAGGCGGGACAGATACCGATCACCGCTGCCTGGGGTTGTTCGGCCTTGAACAGCTTCACGTTGAGCCCTGCTGATTTCAGTTCTGCCACGGCATTGGTAACAAAGGCCTTGATATGATCCAGAAACCGAATATCCGACCCTTCTCCAAGGGCAATGGTATTGAGTTGCATCTCCCACCGGGCCGTCTCCTCGGGAGAGGTCAAGACCGAAGAGATCGGGCATTTTCTCAGCTGGGTGACCAGATACCCCCCCTTGTCCGTGGCAAGAAGTCGTTTGCCTGCCCGCTGAACATATCCCCTGGATATAAGGGTTTCAATGATCTGCGCCCTTGTGGACTGGGTGCCGATTCCGATATCTCCCCGATAGAGGCGCTTGATCTCTTCTTCAGCCACATACCGACCCGGATTTGTCATGTCCTTGAGGAGCAGGGAATCTGAATAATCGGGGGGCGGGCTGGTCTGTTTCTCTTCCCGTTCGATCTTTTCGACAGCGCCCTCGTCCCCCTCCACCAGGGGCGGAATGATTTCAGCTTCAGCCTTGTCACGGATACCTGTACCATAGACCCGCTGCCATCCGGGATCCAGGATCACTTTACCCCGGGTCTGAAAGGTCTCCTTTGCAAACAAGGTCACCACCCGGGTGCTTTCAAACCGGCAATCCGGATGAAATGCCGCAGCAAACCGCCGCACCACCAGGTCAAATAAAAGCTTCTCATCCCGGCTGGCCGCCTCAGAAATGGGCTTGAACGGTATCAGTGCATGGTGGTCAGTGAGCTTTGCATCGTTGAACACCCGCCGGTTGGAAAGGCTCACCCGCTTGGGGTCCACAAAGGCGAACAGGTCAGGACAGGCCTGCTCAAGTTTTCCCAACACAGTGTTAACAAGACCAAGGCTGGCGGTGCCAAGGACCTTTGAATCAGTTCGGGGATAGGAGAGGCACTTTCTGTCCTGGTACAGGGCCTGGGCAATGGCCAGGGTCTTTTTGGCCGGAAATCCAAACCGATTGTTGGCCTCCTGCTGAAGGTCGGTCAAAGAAAAAAGCAGCGGAGGTGGCTCTTGCTTTGTCTCTTTTTTCATGGAGACCACAACACCGGGGGCCTTCTCAGCCTGGAACCGCTCCAAAAGTGCGTCCGCCTGGGGCTTGTCCGTAATCCGGGTCTCTTTCTCCTTGAACCAGCGCCCGGTCCAGCGCCCCTTGTCACCGGAAAACAGCACCTTGAAATTCCAATAGGTCTCGGGAATAAAGTGCTCCCGCTCGTTCCGCCGGTCCACAAGCATGGCCAGCACCGCCGTCTGCACACGGCCCACTGAAAAAAGATCGCCAAGCCTCACGGTCATTAAGCGGGTCAGGTTCATGCCCACCAGCCAGTCCGATACCTGGCGGTAATACCCGGCACGCCACAGGCGATCGTAGTCCGTTATGGGCTTGAGCTGATTCATGGTGTCCCTGACCACCTTGGGCACCAGGGCCTGGCTGGTCCAGAAACGCATGATCCGTTCCTTGTCCCTAAAGCCCGACTCAAGCAGGATGGTCCGGGCAATAACCTCCCCCTCCCGTCCCGCATCCGTTGCAATGATAATCCGGTCAAATTGCCGCTGGGTTAAAAGGGCCTTGATGGTCCGAAACTGCTGCAGGGTTCTTGTGATGGGCTTGTATCGAAATCGTTCGGGAATAAGGGGCAAGGTCTCCACCCGCCATTTTTTGAGGCCTGCATCATAATCATCCGGCTCAAACAGCTCCACCAGGTGACCCACGGCCCAGGTGATCACATGGGCATCCCCCTCAAAATAGCCGTCCTTTTTATTCTTCACTCCCAGGGCCTTGGCAAAATCCGAGGCCACGGAGAATTTTTCTGTCAATATCAATTCTGTCATGGTCTATTCTTACGCCATTTTCATGATTTTTGCTACAGATTAACCGGGGATAAATCGAGTCAATGCCTTAAGGCAGGCGACTCTTGTCTCCAGTCGCTGTGAATCCGGGTGTATCTGCCCAAACAACAAAGGGTTCGTGGATTCGATGCGAAGCAGATACCGGTGGGCTCCGACTTCATATAGCCAATGCCTCAGGAAATGATGAGAGGATTCGTTTTAACACTCCGTGGAGGCAGGAGATACAGATCCCTAATTTGTGGTGGGCACATTTTTTCCCCGGGCAAGCTCAATTCCCATGAGCATCTCCCGCCGTGTAATCATGCATGCCCCGCAATGAATAACCAAGCTGGAGTAGCCTATATTATCAGGATAGTCCCTTTTGATGTAGACGTCAATTTGAGGAGATAGCTCCAGGTAATCTTTTATCCATGCAGGGATCTTGATTCTTCCAATTTCATCCTCCACGGGATGATGGGAACAGGCTCCCTGAAAAGAATCCAGTCTTCAGGCCCCAGGGTATCAAGGGCTGTCACACCAGCCACCTGTTCGAGCATGTCCCCCTTAAATCGTGAAAGTATACTTCTCAGATGATTCCCTTGGTTCAGATAAAAGCCCTTGTCGCAGAACATATTTTGTTTAAAAAACCATACGCCGCAAAATAAAAAGACGAGACCATTTGATTCCCCCCCCACGGGGTGGTAAAAGAAAACCTATAACGGGTGTCTTTTCTACACGGTCTCCAGACAGACCACCCAGCCCACTTGGCCTGCACCGGGTTACCGTTTTGGAAATCTTTGGGCATCGATTAAAAGTTGGCCCCATGGAAGCCATTGATGGAACACCTGTGGTCTCCATAAAGCCTGTGCTCCATGGCACAATGGAATATTAAGGAGGAAAATAAATGGATTTTGGAATTCAAGGAAAAGTTGCCCTGGTGACGGCATCAACCCGTGGATTGGGCCGCGGCTGTGCAGAACAGCTGGCCAGCGAACACTGCAAATTAGCCATCTGCTCCCGCAATCCGACCGAGGCAACCCAGGTTGCCCGTGAACTTTCACAAAAAACCGGGACCCAGGTCGTCGGTTTCGGGGCTGATATGGGCAATGCCGAGGAGATTAACCGCCTGATTCAAGAGGTTCAAGCCTCCCTGGGAGATCCTGATATCCTGGTGACAAATGCAGGCGGACCACCACCCGGAACCTTTGCAACCACACCTTTGGATGCCTATGAAAAAGCACTTGGGCTGAATTTAATGAGCGCGGTGCATCTGATCCACGGCCTGACCCCGGCCATGGTATCAAAAGGATGGGGAAGAATCATTGCCATTACTTCCATCTCAGTGAAACAGCCCATCGGCAACCTGCTGCTCTCCAATATGGCCCGCACCGGGCTGACCGGTTTTCTGAAAACCATTGCAACTGAACTTGCACCCTCAGGCATCACGGTCAATGCCCTTCTTCCAGGCACCCACAGAACATCCCGCATCGATCAGCTGGCACAGCACCGGGCGGATCAGGAAAACAGGCCTGTGGCAGAAATAATCCAGGAGATGAAGGACGCAAACCCCTGCAAAACCATTGGAGATCCATTGGATTTTGGTGCTGCCGCTGTTTTTCTGGCAAGTGTTCAGGCGCGCTATATTACAGGACAAAACCTGCTAATAGACGGTGGAAATTATCGTGGACTGATCTAAGGCCCACTCAAAAATAACTTTACATTTTGGAGGCCAATTCATCCAGCCCTGACGCGTTGTAAAAATTCGGCGTATTCCTGATATGCCTGCATTTTCACGCCTTGCAGGGCAGGCGACTTGACCCCCAAAATTGGTAATTTATTTTTGAGTGAACCCTAAGGCCCCATCAACCAGGTTTTCTGCTGCCTTGGTACCACCATAATTGACAACCTTATGATACATAGAACCTAAAAATTGCATATCCAACCAACTACCGCTTGCAAGTTTTAGGTAGAACTTTCAGGTAAAATTAAAACCAGCAGATAAACAGTCAGGATGGCTTACAACAGCGGCATCTGAGGCATGTTTTTCATGATCTGTCGCTGTCGCATTTTCAAATACTGGGTGGGGTGCTTGACAGACCATTTGTGCGGGTTCGGCAAAATAGCCGTCATCAGCGCCGCCTGATTCGATGTGAGGTGTCTGGCGCTTTTTGAATAGTATTTTTGAGCGGCTGCTTCAGCGCCAGTGACGTTGGTTCCCCAATCCACAGTATTTAAATACATTTCAAAAATTCGCCGTTTGTCCCAGAACAGTTCAATCAAGACCGTGTAATAGGCCTCAGCCAATTTTCTAAACACGCTTCTACTGGATAACAAAAACACGCTTCTGGCAGTCTGCATGCTGATGGTACTGGCTCCCCTGAGTTTCCCATGGCGGATTAAATTTGATACAGCATTTTTTATTTCCGTGACATCAAATCCGTTGTGGGATAAAAACCGCTGATCTTCAGCGGCAATGACTGCTCTTCTCAGGTGCGGCGAAACAGCTTTGATGTCTTTCCAGACATAACGGGGACGTTTGTCCGGGGTGTTTTTAATGATGGCTTCTGCCCATTCCCATGCCACATCAGGGGTAAATGGCGGGTTGATGTATTTAAGTGCCAGAACCTGCACGATGGTAAAGCAAAACAGGCATAAGATCATCTTAACGATAGTTTTCCAGATCCAGGTGCGTATGCGGTTAATTCTCTTCATTTCACCTGGGGTTCTACGTTTAAACCGGATGATTGTCAATTCCAAAACAGGACCCAAATCCAACGTTTATTTTTTTAAAACCCCTCCAATAGCTATTCAGAGGATTTTTTTTCGTGGCGGGAGCTTATTTTGAAGGAGGCTTATCTTTTTTGTCGCCGTCCCTCTGGTCGGGGTAAATTTTAGACATAGCTATCCGATCAAAGGAAAACCCATAACCACTGGACTGATTTGGGCACTCAAATATCCAGTGGATTAAAGTATAAGTCTGATAAACTTTTTGGTTGATACGGACAGTACAATCCCGGTTTAATTGTTCAGGGACCAGTCATAATCAAGGTAATTGATCTTGGTTATAACAGAATTGGATTCCAGGGCATCCTTTAAATTACCAGAGGCATAGGCACGTATAAATTTCAGTGGGTTATCATCAAAATCCCCTTTAAACCATTTAAAAATCTTACTGATGGAGATCTGGGATCCCTTGATGATAAAATTGTTCTCAGCGTTAATAAATGCTCTTGCCTGCTGGTCAAGCTGCGCTTCCAGGCGATCGGGTTCGTAGGGCTCATTGTGAAGAGGTGGGCAGCTTTTAGATGCACAATTGATGGCAAAATGTACCCTTGGATCTTTGAAATCGGGACGTAAAATATCGTGTTCGATCATATCCAGAGAAATTTTTTTATCCTGCAACCGGATGAATTGGATATCCCATGGGCTTGAAAGAAATCCGCCAAGATCCTTAATGGAACCAAGGTCCGGGTATCTGGTAAGGATCAGCTTTATGGTAAAAGCATTGTAGGCATTGATGTAAAAGGCAAATTGAGCGGTTTTAGAAAGAGAAGCAATGTCGGTATTGCTGAGTATCTCGAGATACTGATCCAACAGAAGTTCGTCTGTTTTTAAACCATCATAATTGACCCGGCCGGCAATCACATGCTTTTTTAATAGTGTGGCATATATTTGATTGTCGACACTTCCAGTTGCCATCACAGGCGTTTTCAAGGCAGAGAAGACCAGAATAAAAGCCATTAGAAAAATCACAACCAGATTTGTTTTTTTCAGCATAAATGCCCCTTTCGTTTGTACGGTTATTTTTCTACGTTAAAGGATGTGCATAATTTCTTTTAATTCAATCCTATGATGCCTAAAAGTTTTATCACTCATGAAAATCTTACATCTGATCAGTCAGTCTCTGAATTTTACTGGCAGTAGTAAATTTGTTCATCAATTGATCGCTTAAAGCACGGCAAAGGGACATGAGAATTTTTTAGTGGCCGATGTTCAGGCCGATTTTACGTTGCGTGAATCCCTTGTGTATCCTTTGCAGTTAGTTGGTTCTGGTACGGATCTGAATGCAGTGAAAGCCAATGGACTTGCAAGGATGGCTGCACTGACAGGTTAGGGCCATTGCAGATGTCAAGAATCTCGTTAGGATTACCGGTGATATTCAGATCGGCAGATTGTCGATGTTATCATCTCTACAAATTTTTTTTAAGGTTGTTCAACGCATGGATCAGTGCTTTTCTGTGGGCGGCAATCCGTCGTCTTAAAGGCCAGGCGGTGGGCGTCTCGGTTGTAATCGAATGTTGAGTATAATTTTTTTTGAGCATATACCAATCCAGAGTGCCGTTGAATTCGGACTGCGCCGGGTAATCAGGGGCGTTGGGAGAAATGGATGTGATCAGTCCGTTGCGGCATTCGGCGTCGTATACCAACTGGCGCTTTGTGATGGGATAGCCTGCGGTGTGGAGGGCTTTCAGGATCGCCGGGCCGAGAACCGGCCGCCCGCTGGGGGTGGTTTCGTACATATAGAATCCGGCCGGAATATCCTCGACCAAAAAAGCCTTGCCCCGGGGCATATAGGTGTCGGTTTCATGCAGGTCAACCGCCAGACGGTAGGGGCCAGAAAACTGGTGCAGCAAATCCTTGACAGCGGCGATTTCCGGCACCCCGGTATCATTGTCGAAAGATCGATTCAGGTCGGTTGCTTGGCTGCCGTAACGTACACAACGGGTAAAGCCATAGGGATTGAGGCAGGGCAGAATCATAAAAGAAAAATGCCCCAGATACCTGGCGAGGTCCCGGTGCATAAATTCCAGGAGGGCATAAACCCCGGCCGGCTCTTCGCCGTGAATGCCGGCCGAAAGGATGATGCGGGGAAGATCTCTGGAGTGATTAAGGGTGAGGACCGCGTATATGGGATAAACCCCGGCATCGGTCGTGACCCGTCCAGCATTGATGAGGCGATGCCTGGATGCAAATTTTTTAAACGGCTGAACGACCTCGCGACTAAAAGACCGTTTAACGATGGCGCGCTTTTTGGCCACCAGGTCGACAAGACCTTTGATCCATAGCCAATTGACCCGACAGGCCGTTTCGATCGGCGTTTTGCCGGTGGTTTCGGCCGTTACCGGATATGACACCCCAAGACGGTACATCAGGTCACCAAAGGTTCCGTCATGTCGGACGATGAAGCCCTCTCTGTCAGTTCTCATGCCACTGTTCTGGCCGGCGTTGATCACCTTGTGGGCCAGAATCGGCACGGTTTTATGGATCGCCTCAACGATCCTGCCATAAACCGAGAGATCTCCGAAAGCGTAATGATAGGCGGCGGGATAATCAATTTTGGAAATGTTGTCCTGATGCAGGTCGAGGGCTGCGACGATGTTTTCCAGAGGGTCACGTCGCAGAAGATGGTGCATGAGGAGCGTTTCGGCCGGCAGGTTCAGATTCAGCCGACTGTCGGACGACAAGTACCACCGTTTAAATTTAGCGCCCCGGCGGATGTCATCCACCAGTTTCCCATTTTCAAGCTCGTAGCGTACAAAATCGTTGTTAAAGTCAGACCCCTCGCCCTCATCGGTGTTATAGCGCTGCCGGGCATCGTAGCCTGTCGGATTGCCAAGGGGATAGATAATGAGCTTAATCCCGCGTTTATGGGCATAATCGAAGATGCGGTTAAAATAACGGATAATGGTCAGCGGACCGGCCACTTCATCCCCGTGGATCCCGGCGCGGATGATCATGAATCGATCGTTTGGCTTGACGTCGCGCGAGACGATCCGGTAAAAATCGGTTTCGGAGTTGCGCTGTTTGAGGAGGTGCCCTTCGATTCGGATATCGCTTCGCCCGGCCACCAGTTTCTTCAATTCCGCATAGTAGCCGGTGGTTTTCCGAAGCCGCTCATCATAGGTGCGCCTGTCGATGATGATCATTCGCCGGATGATCAACTCGTCTTTGGATTTAAGGTAATTGCTGGGAAAGTCAAACCACAACCGCATAAAAGTTGAAAGCTTCAGTGCCCGCCGATGACCCAGGCTCGGGTCTTCCAGGTAGATATTTTCCGTGTCGATGCCGCTTACGACAGAATAATGTCCCCCTTCAAAGGCGAACCAATCGACAATGACCGGTATCTTTTTACAATTAACCCACTCACGGATATCATCCAGGTCTGAAAAATCTTTAACTTGACCGCGGAAACCAAGCTTCTGGGCGGCACCCACAAGGCCCTCTGCCCCGATCCCGCAGGCCGGGTTGCAACCGGATATCAGTGCCAGTTTTTTTTCAGTGATTTTAACACCCAGATAGCCCAGCACTATTTTTAACGATGCCGGGCCGCAATAGCCAGGCTTTTGTCTGAAAGAATCGATCTTCAACATCACATCCACATTAGAACCAATCTCAAAAACGCCTTCGTACTCCTGGCAAAGTTGAACCTGTTGTTTCTCTCCAATATTAAATTTGAACTCAACTTTAGAGAGGAAGATGCTTTTAGTCAAGGAAAGTATGAAAATAATGGGAACCTTGGGTTCAAGTTCACCCCTGGACATCTGCATGGTTAGAAAAAATGATGCAGAGTCGCCTGAAGTTATGATAAAGAGGAGCAGGTTAACTTGGTCTATTCTCAAAGTATTTAAAACTTTTTTGAGGATGTAGTTGCAGTTTGAGAACTTATGACTGACGAAAACAATTGAACCCAAGGAAAAAACATGCCCCTGGAAAATACCCCCTTCACCCAGTCCATAGACATTCGCTTTGCCGATACCGATGCCAACGGCCATGTTTTTTTTGCCAATTACCTAACCTATTTTGACACGGCCTTTCTTAAATATCTGGATCACATCAGCTGCAGTTTTGACTGGTTTATCCAAAACAACATGAATTTCTACTATGTGGAAGCGTGCTCACAGTACAAATCTGCCCTGACCTATGGTGATGAAATCCTTGTCTCTGTAACAATTTCAAAATTTGGCAGAACCAGCTTTACCATTGCCTTTGAAGGCAAACACGCAACAAGTGGTCGCCTTGCCGCCACCGGACATATAGTTGCCGTTGTGGTGGACAAGGCGACGGAAGCACCCGTTGAAATTCCGGAAGCATTCAAAATTGCGACCCGTATAGCCCATCAATCATAGACTTATAGATCGCTGTTTGTCATTACTCAATGATCAAGCTTTTTTTTATATGAAACACTCGTCAAAGCATTGTCAATGAAGGTGTTTCAAAATTCGTTGAGGCCGGAGCCATACCTCGTTCCGGCCGTGCCGGTTATATGAAACGCCCACCAAAGCATTGCACACTGAGGCGTTTCATTGTTCGTTGTGGCCAGAGCAGATATCATGCTCCGGCCATGCCGGTTTATATTAAAGCGCTCACAACACCATATCCGGACGACCCGAAAGGGTCGCCACAATGGTTCGACCCAGAAAAAGTGGAATACCGCCACTGGTATTTACCACCTGGTCCTCAATGTCCATGGCAACGGTTTTACAGCTGGTGCCGGCGCATCGCCCCAGCTCCTGGACATGATCTTTAAGATATTCAACGGCCCAGGTTTCAGCCTGGCCAATACTGATGAACTGTTTATTTCCGGCCACGCCCTCCACAACAAAGCGTCCAAAACTATTCGTCTTTATGGAGAGTTTGCGCTTGATCATGATATGACTGGTGATTGCACCCACAGCATTGGCAACATCGGCATCTTCGGGAATAATCACCTGGGCGTTGACCCGTTTACCGGCCTGGGGTAGAAAATAATGCACTGGCGCACCAATGCCGATGATCGGATGATTAAACCTGGCAGAGATGGCATAACGACTGTTTCCCGGGTTCACAATCTGTTCCATTAATTGTTTAAATACCGGCGTATTTTCCATCTCATCCATGGCAAAATCCCGGGCCATCTGTTTTTTCAAAAGCTCCAGGGCAAGATCTATTTCCATTTGATTTAGAAGGGTGTCAATCAACTCTTTTTTTGGTTTTTTTGAAAAAAATGACATGATATTTACCATGAAATGGGCGGGTTCCGCATCCCATTTGGTGAATTCGCCTTTTACGTGCAGAAGATCCGTGGGGGTTAAACCGCATCGCTGTACCAGCCCACTCTCCTCCAGCCGTTCCAGGGGAAGAAATTGTACTGCCAGTATTTTAAGATGGGGTAACAGCTCTTCCGGTGTATGGGGCCGTTTTCTAAGCAGATCATATACCTTTTGCTCTTGCGGGGTGGGCACAAAGGAAATTTTTCCTTCCATGGCCACCAGAAGGGTTTGGGAAAGCATGGAAAGTCTATGGCTTTCCATGTACTGCAAGGCAGGTTTAACCCCCTGGGGATGTGCGGCATGGGCCCATACAATGGGGCCCACCCGGCGGGGTCCAATGACAAATTCATTCTGGTTCCACCGAATAAGGCTGTCCCCTCCCAGTCCCACCGTACGCATATCCAGGGCCTTGACATGGGTGACAAAGCCCCCCACATTGGCACCACTTTCGCAAACATCCACAAGCCCTTCACAGATATCTGCCGTATCCGTTGTGGTGCCGCCCATGTCCACGACCATGGCCTCTTCTAAACCGGTGAGAAGCCTGGCACCGGCCACACTGGCCGCCGGACCGGATAATATGGTTTCCACGGGACGCTCTTTGGCCATGGCAGCCGACATAAGGGTACCATCCCCCTTGACCACCATCATCGGTGCGTGAATACCCCGTTTTTTTAAAACATCACCCAGTTCTCGGAAAAATTTAATCATCCGGGGAATAATACGGGCATTGAGCACCGCTGTCTGGGCCCGGACCACAAAATTGAGCAGATCGGAAAGCTCATGACCACAACAGGCCACCAGCCCTGTTTCCTCATTGATAATCCGTTTCACCGCCAGTTCATGGTCAGGATTTATGGCCCCGGCAAATCCGGATACGGCAAAGGCGGTAACACCCTCTTTCTCCAGCATATGACGCACCGCATTGCGAATTTCATCCTCATCCACGGGTTCAACTTCATTGCCGCTGATGTTGATCTGCCCCTTTACATTACATCGTGGGGTATGGGAAATAAGCTCATCTGACACATGACCGCCACTGACCATGAGAATCAGGCCCGTCTTCTGCCCCTCCCCCTCCACAATGGCGTTGGTGGCAAGGGTGGTGGAAACAGACACCAACTCCACCTTGGAAAGCACATCTGGATCAATGCCGGACAAGACCTCGTCAATGCCAATGGAAAAATCCCATTTGGTGGTCAAGGCCTTGTTTTTATCAACTATCTTTTTATCATTAAAATCATATACAGAGACATCGGTGTAAGTTCCCCCGGCATCAATACCCAGACCATAGTGGATGGAGAGGCCATGATTGTTCTCCTCATCATACACCAGGTGACGGGGTTCCCCTCCCCCGGAAAGAGTGCTGTCACTGTCTGGCGCAAAATCAAGACCATTTGCCTGGGCTGAAAAAATAGTGACATGGCCCGGAGGAACAATGACAATCTCCCCGTCGGAGGTCTCCTGGGTGAGCAACCGGGTCATCAAAGAGAGATCCCCTTGAATACGTTCATATTTCCAATTATATTTTTCCGCCATTTCCCAGGCATATTCGGCAGATTTTTCTGAGGTACCAACCCCCGTGTCAATAAAAGCGGCCCGTTTATAATTGTGGTGCCAGGAACTAAAAAAATCAATAATTTTACCACCACCCTCTTCTCCGTACTGGTCTTTTAAATCCTGACACCCCATGGACTCCGTTCCCACCCATATTTTTTCAGACTTTTTTTCTTTGGGGACTTCTTTTTCCTTATACCATCCAGCAGAGATGTAGAAGGTACCCGGATATTTTTCAAATTCACGTTTATAAGCCCGATCACTGCCCATGAAAAGGGCAATACAATCGTGTACCCGGGCAAAGACCAGGGGCACACGGGGGGCACGAATGCCGACGGATCCCATACCGCATACCCCATATCCCACCACAATGCGACTGCACAGGGGATCTGAGGCAGATTGTTCAATGGCTTCCTGGAGTCGTCGGCGAAGCTCATCTGGTGAATTGTGCAATCCACCAGGGAGAAAATTCATTTTTACGTTAAGGCCCTCTTTTTGGGCAATATGCTTTATATCCGGTGCCAGGACGCCGCACCCAATGATATGAATTGTTTTTTTATCTTCCATGTGATTTTCCTTATTGACTGGTTGAGACTTTTTCAAAATACTTCCTTAATCTCTGGAAATATTCTCAAAAAAGTTTCAGTTCTTTTCAAGGCGGTGCAAAAGATGCCATATTTTTAATAAAAAATCGATAAAATAAGAAACAAGATGCTTAACAATACCTTTCATTCCATACCTGACTGTGGTGCAGAAACAGAATTCGGACTGTGGAAAAACGCAATAAACTCCTGGACCGACATCAACAATAATAATATCTCCGGGATCTCTGCCGAACACCTATCCACCCTTAAACACAATGTGGATATATCAATCGTTACGGATGACGAGCACGGGCCGTCCAGGGTACCACCCCTGGGTTGTCCAGGTTTCCACAAGCTTGTGGGCTTTTATATTTTATCCACATACGAGTGGAAAATGTGTCTGCTTTTCCAGAGAAAGATCATCCCCCCAAAAAGATAATTGATAATAACAGAACCTCATGATAGAATATTTAATACCCTTGAAAAAACGGTTCAGGGTTCAAAAAACAAAAAAATCTAAATCCAATTTTATTTAGAAAGGGCTGAAAGATTGTAGCAGCATAAATTATGTTGACCAATTTCTCTAAATACTGTTCCTGGGCTATACTGGCTTGCCTGCTGATACTTAATATGTCGTTGACTCCTAACGGATCACAATGGACGGGTGGCTTGGACAACTCTGTTACTGACTCAGAACAGAGGTTTTTTGCCTGTTTAACAGCGGCATCTTCTGTTCCAATCGAGGTCAGAGAACGAACCCGGTTGAATAGTTTTTATGACTTATTCGCCGTATTTTACAGACCGGCTTACATTGTTTTTAGTGATAATTATTTTTCCTCTCCTCCCAACGACAGTTCTGATGTCATCAATTTGACAGACTGTTCGATAATTCCCATTCGGGCGCCTCCTTCCCTTCATTCCTTAGTAATCTGACCAACAAATATAATTCAGCCCGAAATTTCTCTGCATTGTTTCTATGCTGGATTCGGATGTACTGGTGAAAAATTATTGTCGCAGGAATCTCGTGATCGGTTCCCAATCCATTTCTATTGTATGAATTGGCAGATCTTCGGGCTTCGTGCTTAGGAGATTCTATGGTTAAGAAAAATTATAAGTCATCAGACCCTAAAGAAGAAAGCAAAAACCCTCTCTTGAAACCGGGAATTGATTATTCTCCAAAAACTTACACTTTATCTGAACAAATTCTGTATGGCTTGAAGATGGCTGCCATTATGGCGTTAGTTCTGGGCCTGTTGTGTTGGTGTGAATTATTCTCAGGTAAATAACAAAATGTAAAGCAGTGGGAAAAGGGGGGCACAGGATTGGGTCTGTGATCCCCTTGGACCACTGCTTATTTCGCTGCATATCAAGGAAAATTGGTACCTCAGATCACACAATTAAAGCGAAGCATCTTTTCGTGACAACCCTTAATTGTCAGACCTTCCTTGACACTTGAAGATCATAGAAATTTCAGTTTAAAGGATTTTTACACATTAGGTTTAATCCTGAGATTTTTGGAGATATAATATTCTTGTTTAAACCTTTGATGAACGCTACAGGTTTGACACTCCTGCTTATCTTTTGCGGTGGCATTTTCATGTTTGTCAGCATATTAAGCAGCTTCTCCAAAAGGAAAACGTGACCATTTTGGCGCTGGCCTATCAGGCTGAACTCAGAGACCTGGAAACCGACCAGCAAACGCCCTTAATGAAAGGGCCGATGAGCTTGCCAATGGTGCGGCTCAGAGTTCATTGGGTGATGAGAGATTAATGGATGAGGGGTACGTGAAATAGTCAAAACGGGTAAGTCACAGGAGGCGTAAAATCGATAAATAGATAATTTTATCTTGGTCTGGATCCCGTCAAGAATGATATGGGTTGTACCCCAATCCACCTCCGCTTCCCCCGTATTATCAATTTCAAGGGGAATGAAAGCCCGTTGTTTACCGATGCCTATTCGCAGCTTCGCTTCACGGACATAACGGCAAACAGTTGAAAATCCTCCTGCATACCCATGCTCTTTTTTTAAACGCTCTCCTGATGGTGTTCCGTGAGTGGCCAG
This sequence comes from Desulforapulum autotrophicum HRM2, assembly GCF_000020365.1. Classification (NCBI taxonomy): domain Bacteria; kingdom Pseudomonadati; phylum Thermodesulfobacteriota; class Desulfobacteria; order Desulfobacterales; family Desulfobacteraceae; genus Desulforapulum; species Desulforapulum autotrophicum. The sequence goes on from NC_012108.1 coordinate 2,974,114, forward strand.
TCTCTCTCGATATCTACTTAATTGATTTGCCATAAATCCTGTGTGCTGTCCGGATATAGTCATATTGTGACACCTTTAACATCCTCCTGTTACCTCTCCAGTCTGATAGATCAATAATCAGACCCTTATAGCACTGGAAAGCGATTTTGTGGGGGGTCACTTTTCGGTTAGAAATTCCCCTCCAGGGGGGTCAATTTTAGGTTAGCAAAAATAGGGGTTTTAACCAACCCAGGGTTGTCCAAGTTTTCACAAGTTGGAGAACGTTGGGAAATTCTGAAAGACCATTCAACACCAGGGGCGTCAAACCATCATGGGTATGGGTCCTGTTCACCTCCCCCCTGGAAAAACCGGTCAAGGGTTTCGATCAGATCTTTGGAAGGCCTGTCAAAAGAGCCCCCCTGGCCCATGTCTGATTATCCTGTTCCCATGCCCGCTCCAACTCTCTTAAGTGATGTGCATTGCAAAGGGCCTGCAGACAATCATAATTCAAATATGGTTTCCAGTGATCGTGGCAGAGAATGCCTTTAAACTGGGTAAGAATCCCTATTTCATCCATGGCCTCGCTACCTCTTTTTTCATGGGGGAAAAAATGGGTCCAGAGCGCATTGGATGTGCAATGCAGCCAGCGCCTGACACTGTTTAAATTGATGCCGGTCTCATCGGTATGACATAAATGCGACTGGAACCCCTAATCCACACCTAAAAAAAAAGAAAAACCCCGTTGCGCTTGATGGTTCAAGCAGATAGAGTCTTTGTGCCAACAAAAAACTATCATCAACGAGGTGAGACAAGTTATGACACAAGGCGTGCTTCTATTCAAGTATGAAGAAGAAAAAACTCAGACCGGCATGACCGCATTGGCTGGCCTGCCCGTCTATCTCGACTTGGCCAAAGTAATCGGGTTGTCCAAATCAATCCAAAAACATTTGAAAGTAAGAAAAAACTCGCAAGGCTGGACTGATTCCCAGATAGTTTTGTCTTTGGTGCTGCTCAATCTCGCCGGAGGATACTGTGTTGATGATTTAAAGATACTGGAGGCGGATGAAGGGTTTTGGAAAGAGTAATAAAGATATGATCGCTGGCTTGAATACAGTAAACATCGAGGCCACGGCCACCTTGGACATGGATGCCACCCTGGCTCAAACCATGAAAGAGACAGCTTCCCATTGTTATAAAGGGTTTAAGGCTTTCCAGCCTTTCACCACATGGTGGTTTGAGCAAGGAATTGTTCTTCACACAAAATTCCGGGACGGTAACGTGCCCGCTGGTTATGAACAGTTAAGGGTTTTTAAGGAAGCCTTGGACTGTCTTCCGAGCAATGTGGAAAAGGTGAGGATCCGTTCAGATACTGCTGCTTACCAGCACGATCTTTTACGGTACTGTGAAAAAGGTGATAATAAACGGTATGGAACGGAATGAAATGGAAGAAAATTGATGGTGGTGCGGTACAAATATCTGTCGACAAAAACGGGATGCCCTGGGTCGTGAATTCAAATCGCTTATTTTTTAGACGGCGATAAAACAACGGCTTGACTGATTTACCCTATTAAAGGAGAACCCTCATGAAATACTGGACAAAATTGATAGCGGTATCGCTTTGGCTGTCACTCGTTGTGACGGTAAACAGCTGGCCTCAGATTTCGCTGACCGGTTATTTTATTGCCACTGAAAATTGCCCGGCCCTGCAGTCGTTCAAAAAAGGCACAAATCCCGGGAATATCGGACTAACACCGGACATGGCATATGAATTGATCGGCAAAAACAAAGTGGAAGCCTCCCATTACCGGATTCGGGTAAAGAATGCCGATCCAAAAGAGCGCTGGGTGTCTGCATCCTGTGGTTTTATTATAACGGATTGTAAAAAATCAGGGATTAACACAGGGTCTTCATCCAATCCTGATTCTTCTTTACCCGAATATCTGTTGGCCATCAGCTGGCAGCCGGCATTCTGCCAAAATCACCCGTTAAAAGCCGAATGTGAAACCCAGGATACAAACCGCTATGATGCAAGCCACTTTACGCTTCACGGATTATGGCCTCAGCCGGAATCTAACATTTATTGTAATGTCAGCAATGTGAATAAAAATCTCGACAGCCGGAATATATGGGCGCAGCTTCCCCAACCGGATATTTCACCTGCCACTTTTGAAGACCTGATTGAGGTAATGCCCGGGGTGGCTTCTTACCTTCACCTCCATGAATGGATAAAACATGGCACCTGCTACTCACCCACGCCGGAAGAATATTTTGTGGAGTCCATAATGCTGACCGAACAGATCAATTCTTCGGTTGTCAGGGATTTTTTTGCTGAAAATATCGGTAAAACCATCCGTGTATCTGACATCAAGGCCAAATTTAATGAAGCTTTTGGCCCTGGAGCCGGAGACAAAGTCAACGTCAAATGCAGTAAGGGTATGATCACTGAGCTCTGGATCAACCTTCAGGGTGACATTACGTCCCGGTCAAATCTTTCCACCCTGCTTTTGCAAGCGGACTCCGTCTCTTCCAATTGCCAGGCCGGTCTGATTGATCCGGTCGGGTATCAGTGACGGGAAGGTGGCTTGTCATGGGCGGAACGATCCCCCCATGAGAAGGCAAGTCAAGTGTTCGATTCACGAACATCAATTTTAATGAATGCTGTCGGAGTTCATTAAAAAGGCCGCCCCAGCCGAAAATAGCCGGGGCGGCCTTTATAAAGATTACTCTTGAATTTATTTACTTGTCGAAAAGAGGAAACGGACGATGGGTAAATCCGTCAAATACCGGTGTCATGCTGAAAAAATTCGGATCATACACCGGCGCTCCGCCTGCCCCCACCCGGATATCTCCTGATTCTCCAAGCGGAAACATGCTCTCGATACGAACAGGTCCGTCTGCCCCGTATTCCACACATTGGGCGTAGGTAGACCTGGATGAAAACGGCATCGTGTGCACTGTTTCAAGCATCAAATGATTGTATTCGATGAGACCTCGAGCACCGACACCCCATGGACGGGACCCCAGTTCTGCCAGCGCGAAATCCAGTGCGGCCACAATGATGGCATCAGCGGCTTGCGGCGCGCCGGAATCAACATTTTGAAACCAGTAATAATTGTTAACGATTCCGGATTCAGACCCTGCCAGACCATGGAGCAGCACATTAAACAGAATTTGCTTGCTTTCCTTCAGCACCATATTGCCGGAACCATCATCAACCGCAAGTTCGTCCGCAAAGGTCATATTGATCACCTTTCGAATCCAAACATCCATGAGGACCCAGGCATCGGCCCGGTCCATCCCCCAGGCCCAAAAGTCTGGTCCACCGGAAACAAAATGGCCGTCCCAGTCAGACATCAAATCCAGGGCAGCCTGCCGGTCTTCATCACTTTCCGAGTCGGACACGGCAGCAATAAAATCATTGGCCACGAATTTCCAGGGGTTCCCGCCGCTGCCAAATGAATCTGTCGTTGCGATATTCAAGGCCAGATCACGCAAATTTTCAAAACTGAGTCTACCGTCCGGTGAAGAAATGGTTTCTTCAAAATAGTCATATATGACATGACTTCTGTGGAAAGGGCCGTAAGCAGTCCCGGGATCGTTAAAGCCGCTGGCGTAGTCGGGATTGGTTTTGTTGTTCCATCCACCATAGAACCCACGGGCGGCATTTCGATCCGTGGATCGCTGAATCAACACATCGGCATCCCATTCCAGGGGGATGCCCGCTGCCCCTTGCGGCAGACGCCATTCCCCTGCCGGACGCAACGGATCACGGCCAGACATCCAATAGGCGATGTTGCCGTCCCGGTCAGCATAACAGAAATGCTGGCTGACCCCAACGTTTTCGATCGCCGCCCCGAATTCATCCATGCTGGTTGCTTTGCCAAGTTTCAAAAAGCCCCCAATGGTATCGAATTCATACCCCCAATGAACGTACTTCCAGGCAACAATGGGATTCGCAGGATCAGATTCATAGGTTGTCGGATCAAACGGCATCGGATTTACAACCGGGCCATGGGATGTTCGAAATACCGGCAGGATCACATCGTTCTGTCCTGCCACCTTGATGGTTTCATACCGATGAAGAAAGACTGAATCAGGACTTTCCAGGTAATAGTCTGTCGTGTGGGAATGTCCTACCTGCATTGACCAGGCATGATGGGGTGTACGACCGATGATAATAACGGGGATACCGGGCACGGACATACCGGAAACATCGATACCCCCCGCTTGAAGCGACCCTTCCATCACAATTGACGGAACAGAAAATCCCATTTGAGGTCCGGAATATAGAATCGGATTCCCGGATTCGGTTTTATCCCCGGAAACAACCCATGCATAGCTTCCCATTTTCACATGGGCCTTAATTTTTTTTAGTTTTTCTTTAAAATCCCGGCATCGCGCTTTCATTTGTTCAGCCACTTCGCTGAAATCATCATCGTTGTCGACATCCTCCGGGACGACAGCACCGGCTGCTGTTAATCCACCGACAATATAGGTCTGTGCCTCTGGATCATTGGTCCAGCGTAAATCCTGAAACATGGCCGATCCCGAGGCTCCAAATTGTGCGACCATGTTTTGGTACAGGGCCGCGTTGTCCATCTGGCCGGTATCCAGCGCTTCAGGGTCAAAATTGCGCAACAGCATGGCAATCCAGGACAGTACATCCCCATGGGTCCAGTCGGCAGGAATAAAGGTCGTCCCCAGTTTGGCACCTAATGCAGCAAATTCAAAAGGCAGCAGTGACGGATCATTCCGAATTTCATTTATTCGCCGATTGATCCCGGCGATATAGCCCTTTACAACTTTCTGAACATCCGGTTCAAGATTTAGAAATCCCTGGGTCAGCTCTTCATCGGAATATCCGATCGTACGTATAAAAACATCTGTCGGCAGCTGGTCCGGCCCGAAAATTTCGGCTAAGGTGCCCCGACCTTGTCGGCGATAGGTCTCCATCTGCCAGAGGCGGTCAGCAGCCACAGCATATCCCATAGCCTCAAAAATATAGTACAGGCTGACCTGGTCCGACCCAGTAATAAACCAAACACCTTTGTCATCCTGAACCGTTTCAACCATGCCGGTTTTAACATAAAACTTTACCCGGTCACGATCTTTCTTATGGCCTGCCCCACCCACGTATGTATTAAGAAAATTCCTGCCTTTTCCTTTAATAGATCCATTCTCGCCTTCATCTAATGTTCGCAGGCCATCGGCACGCGTAAGTTGAGCTTTCATTCCGTTTTCCGTGGCTGTAAACCTGTCGGTGATATTTTGACCATTCAGCCAGGCTTCGAACGTATCTGGATTCGCACCCTCCTGAAAGCTGACAAGAACCTCTACCGGCTCAAAATCCTGTATTGCTTTCTCTGAGGGCGTTTCGATATCGGCCAGGTTTAAAGCTATGGACTGTCCTTGTCCGAAAAAGACCATACCGGTAATGACCAGCAGACCTACTAAAAATCGTTTAATCATATCGCCTCCTTATCTAAATTAAAATTATTAGTGGTATTACGGCTATAATTCCAAATTAGCCGAGTTGCTATGGGGACTATATGTTGGTTAAAATCTATGGGAGGAGCTGGTTCTGGAGTCTGCAAATAGTGTCCAGAGTTACAACAAAATTTGTGGTTTTCAGAAGAGTAGGATACAAAGACGTTTTTTGTCAAGAAAGGTATGGAAAATTATTAAAGCCCTGAAATATGACCTCAGCAGAAAATATTTAGAACTATTAAACTTGTGTTCGACAGCGGTAGACACACAGAATCTCAAAACCCGCGCCAGTCAAGGGATACAGCTATCCATTCATATTGACGTAGTGCCTACAAAATTAGGGGTTATATCAGATGGATTTTATCTTTTGAGGAGGAGCTATTTTCAATTCTTTAAGTATTTTACGCTGAGAAACAGTTGGTTCTCAGCTTTGCTTCACGCTTTACCTTACTCCTGTCCACTTTCAGCTTGCCTGACTTAAACTCCTTGAGATACCTGCCCATGGATCTATGGGGCATAAGGGCATATTTTGTTTTGAGCTGTGCTTTCCCTGACTGTTTTTCAAAGGCGGTTAGTTCTTTTTCAATTCGTTCCAGAGTTCTATTTCGAATATTTTTTTTACCTACAACTGTCGAACACAAGTTAAGGCCGATTTCCTTTTTGCCTCGGACAGGCCAAGGATCAATCTGGACACCCCCTCCATTTTCGGGGAATCCCAGGAGACGCTAAATGGCTTTGTTCTTTGATTGAAAAATCGCCGGATGATTCAGGTTTAAAACACAAGCGGGTCTCTCTGCTGAAACAAATCGGCCTGACCGGGGTCGTCTGTCATGAAATGGCTCAACAAAAAAACACTTCAGATATCCGAAAAATCCGCGGCTTTCAGGGTGATGCCAAGTGCCTGGGCTTTTAAGCTGAACTCCTCCAGCAACCGATTCAACGCCAGCTGATCCGCTTCATTAGAAAAAAGAATAAGAGATGTCATTTTTCTTTTTCCCCTGGAAATGTCTTTTTTGCCAGGGCCGTACTTCTCCTTTAACGGCTGAATCTGCGCCAGGACTTCTTGGATGTTCCGGTATCTTTTTTCCCTGTCCCGGGAACAGGCCTTGAGGATAAACTGCCTCAATTCTTCCGGGATATCAGGGTCAGAATTCCTTGGATCAGGAATATCCTCTGTAACATGCAGCTCTTCCAGCCTGACAAGGTCATCGTCAGGGTAAGGCCGTTGACCCGTGACCATTTCATAGGCCAATAGACCAAGGGAATAGATGTCGGATCGTTCATCAACGGATTCCATCTCGATCTGTTCCGGAGACATATAATAGGGGGTCCCCAGGAAATCAGTGTTTTCCGTTGCAATGGGGCAAGCCACGCCAAAATCGAGAATTTTAACCTGATCACCGTGTTGGATAAAGATGTTGGCCGGTTTGATATCCTGATGCACCACACCTCTTTCATGGGCATAGGCTAATCCTGAACTGATTTGAATAAGATAATCAACTATTTTGGGGTAAGGCAGTTTTGACACGTCTGATAATTCTTCATAAAGGGACATTCCCTGAAGAAACTCCATGATGATAAAAATAGTTCGAAAGCGTTCTTCAATATCATAGACCCTGACTATGTTCCGGTGGTTAAATTGTGCAATAAGCCGTGCTTCATTTCTAAATTTTTTTAGAAAATTTTCATTCATGGCCATATTGTGGTTCATCATTTTAACAGCCACGGCCATATTCAGATCTTGGTGCAGGCCGCCATACACCATTGCATACCCCCCTTTCCCAATAATATCCGTAATCACATACTTGCCTATTTCTCGTTTTGCCGTTCTTTTTCTTGAACTGAAACGCTCCGTAACCAGTTCAGTCAAAAAATTTCTTACATCTGGATATTTTCCACTTATATCGTCGAACTGATCCCGGGAGATTCGCCAGAATTCCATGTCTGTTTCCGCTTCAACACTGGCACTTCTTACTTCTCCAGTAAGGATGGCCATCTCTCCGACGATATTTCCTTTCTTTATGCGGGCTATCTGATATTTTTCACATCCACGTTCAATGTAAACTGTACAGATTCCCTTTTGGATAATAAAACAGGCATCGCCCTGTTCACCCTGTTTTATTATTTTCTTTCCAGCTGGGACCCGCTGAAACGTCATGGCATTAAGAAGCGGACACAATCCGCCTCGATCAATGGTCTTAAAAAACCGGGTCACTTTGAGAAACTCGTAATCTATGGGGGAAGCGTTCTCGTTGAAGGTGTCCCCTGAGCTTTCGATATTTTTATCACCCAACCTTTGATACGCACACCCCATTAAAAAAAAATCCGGATCTGCCTTGTCCTGATTTATCCATTTTCCTACACACCGGCATAGGTGCCATTTTTGTTCATTGCGGTCATAGAATTGCATTATAAAAGCTTCTTCAAGGGTTATACTGTGTGTAATACGCAAACAGATCCCTTCATCACTTTTGTTAAGCAGATCGATAAAGTGGACAGGGTTTCTCTGACCTACCAAACAACCGGGGGTATCGCCATCCTTCTGTAAATATGCGATCCCTATTCCCATGGGGATAGTAATTTTTCGCCCCCGTCTTCTCTTCTCTTCACTTTTTTCCATGATTTCCCCTTTCCCAGTCTATTGGGGCACGGATTCAATTTGATAAAACAGATCCCCAGTACTGAAATTCTGGGCACTTTTCACATAGTGATCAGACATTTTTTTCAAAAATTGCTCAATTTCATCTCTGTTTTCATATCTCTTTTTTACCTTGCCTGGCGAACCAGTAACAAGGGAATATGGCGGTATAATAGTTTGTTCGAACACAACAGCACTGGCTGCGATCACAAATCCTGTCCCAACAACTGCGCGATTTATCACAATGGTGCCCATCCCAATCAAACAATTATCAAGAACAAAGCAAAGGCAACTACGATAACAGGCATTATTTTAAATCTCTTTTTTTTGACCGGTCGTTAGGGGTGATAAGATGCAAATACTCTAACGCTTTTTATCTGCCCTGTTTTTATAAAAAAGGCCTCAATAACATTTATAATCAGCTACTTGCATAGCATTGGCCCTAATCGTGTTTTCGCAAAATACTCTAACGCTTCAAATAAATATCATTTTTTACAGTAGGTTAATGCTATTTTATAGCAGTGTTGCACGGAATGTGTATTTCAAAAATCAGTCAATGAAGTTTGAGAAGTTGTAAACAAAAATAGACCATTCGCTAAAAAAGCGTAATGGTCTATCCTGATTTAATTATCTTGTCCGAGGTATCTAATCTGGACGATCTAAAGTTTTAGAACAGCAAAATCAGTCCTTTCTGGCCTCACATTATTTCTTGGTGAAATTTTTCCATGTGCCTTATGTTCGTTATTGAGGAGGAAGGTCAGAGAGAAATTCCAAGGCCAGATTGAGGTCGACAAAGGTGTATTTCAACTCCTTTGCTCTGTCCCTGCAGTCTGTACAAATTTCTCTGAATTTTCTCATATCGCCTTTGGTCGTCATATAAATCTGTTCAATGGCCTCCTGTTCAATATCTTTGTACTCGACAATGAAATCTTCTACCACAATCGGGTATAAAATAAGCGTTTTCAAGCGGCTGAGGATATCTGGATGCTCGCGGGTTAAAAATGTCCTCACCTTTGGTAATCCTGCAAATACAATGGGAACACCGGCATCAATGACCCTTTTGAGGTAGGGCCAGACCCGGGGATCGAGATCGTTTGCCTCGTCGATTAAAATAAAGCAGTTGGACAGACTGCATATCATTTTTAAATATTGAGGGGTTCGCCGGTAGGTGGCGGTTGTGTCGTAATTTAGCTCTTTTAAAATCGATGCCAGGGTTTCATGTATGTTGAACAGTGACTCCACCCAGACGGCATGAAGTTTTTTCGGTTGCAGCAATTTCAAGAAACGGGTTTTACCCACGCCGTAATCACCCTCGATCAAGACGCTCTGCCTACGATAGATTCGGTTATATGTGGCCCCCAGATAAGAAATGCGGCGTTTGTCATTTATAAAATCTTCTTTTCGTTTCATCTTAGACCTCTCCAGAGAAAGCATACGGTGCCACATGGATTTTTCGATAATGGCTTTCACAATCGAGAATAAAGGCATTGAACAGCACTGCCCCTTTTATATTCGTGGGTTGCTGCATCTTTTTTATATAGGTGGTGTATCTTTTCTGGTTATGCTGAAGGATTTGCTTTGCCATGGGCATGGAAAGACCTTTTTCATAATTTTTGATCAGGAGGGGTCGATCGACGACCATGCTGTTGTGCTCCAAAAAGTCGATGATCTGGTCCAGTTCATTTTTTTCCGGCAATATGGTCAATACTTTTAACGGCTTTTCAAAGGGCTTCCGGGCAAGGGCTTCTCCCCAAAAAATACCATCCTCCCTGGGCTCAAAAAGGAAAAGCTTGTCATTGTATCTGGATATCTGAACGGGTGTACTTTTATGGGAGCTGAACTTGTCTGCACCCATGGTCACATAGTAATCCTGATTTTCAAATCTGATGGTCTTCTGCTTTGATACCGTGGCTTTTGTTTTCCTAAATCCATATTTCATGTGCTCCTTAACCTGATCAGGACAAAAGGTCAGTGTGCTGGTAAATGTTTCAAAAAAGTCTGTAAGCTTTTTATCCGGCACCCAGGCATTGACTTTTCCTTTTTCAGAGAAATAGTGGCGTGTGCAGTTGTGTTCATGGCGATATTCCTCCATAAGTGAGCTTGTTTTTAACTCATCCAAATTTATGTCAAGGAGGGTAACGGTGATTTTTTCTTGTTTTCCTTTTTTGAAGATATACCCGGGCTCTGTCTTTACGATCCTTTTTTCAAACGCTTTGATGATTCGGATTTCAAAATTATGAAGGCTGCGGTGGGATGATTCCAGGTGGGCCTTATCCTTGGGAGCATGTATCCTTGAGAAATCAGGTTCCATATAAAACCCGTTCGGGGTGGAATGTTTCAAATTCAAGTCGTTGATGGGGCGCTTAAGATTCAAAAAACCCTTGGCATTATCGGGCCGGATACGAATCTTCTTTTGGGGAAATGGCCTGGCCAGTAAAAATTTGGTGAACAGGTTCACGGAGTTCCAACTGCTTTCGGAAAAATACGCATCCAGGATAAACATATAACGAGAGCCCGTATCATAAAATTCTATGACTTGGGGCTTTTGCCAATGACCCTTGTCGTTTCTGATCTTAAAATATCTAAAAACACAGCCATCCATCTGAATCAGGTCAAACACCGGCTCTGGTTTAAAACTGTTTTGGACCGGGACATCGTCCTCGAAATCTGGTTTGTTTAAATATGATTTGAGGTTTTCACGGTAGACACAGTGCCTGAGGGCATGGATGGAGATTTTTTTTTTGAACTCTTTTTCAAGCCAGTGGTGATAATTTTTAATGGTTCTTGCCTTATGGGTAATAAAGATGAACTGTTGGCTTGATGGATCACACGACTCTTTTACCATTTCTATAAAACGTCTGCGGACCTGTTCGGAGAAAGAGCGGGGACGTCCACTGCATTTGCGGCCTTCCATGACTTTCTTTTCCACAAGTAGGAGTGGCCCCGGAATAATGCCGGTTTTTTGATATTGATCTTTGTAATATTTTTTACTTGCTCGTTTGGCTGAGCCTTTTTTGTTCATGATCTTTTTATGGAGCAGAAGATTGAAACGGTCATCAAGCGTCAGATTAGGTATGACCTTCAGGTTATCCGTGTCCATTGTCGTTCTCCTTTGACAAGATTCTTTCCCGAATGACCCGGTTCCACAGCAGCCCAGCCTGGCGTGATGTCTTTTGCCAGTGATCCTGTTGGGCCAGTTGAACCTGGTCAAGCATTACCTGAACAGCATCCATATAGGCTTTGCTGACCTGATCGGTTAAATCCACAGGTTCGTCTTTACTGCCGGTGTCGTTTTTTTTTGCGGAATCAATGAACTGTTTGATGTTTGGTGCGGTTATCTCCATGGCGGTTTTTAAAAACGCCTTCCATATTTTACGCTGTTCGATGGGACCCAATGGGGCCAGGGGGCGCACCTGGGATTCATTGCTGGGGAGAATGTCTCCAATTGGAGACAAATTGCTGATAACCTTATAGGATTCTATCAGGCGATAGGCTTGGGCTCTGCCCATATCCCAGCGTACTCTGGCATAAGTTTCAAAGCTACTGAAAAGATTGAGTTTATACAGCCGGGTATCTTTTATCTCTTTCAGAGCTTTGCCTATTTCATGGAAACGACCCTGATTACGGGCAATAAGATTCTCCAGACGGGTCAACCGATCCTGTTCCATTATCCTAATCCTCCCGGCATGGTCTGGCCGATGCCTCCGACAAGATTTTGCAACCCCTGTCTGGCATCTTTGTTCTGATCCGGAACTTTGCCCATCAGGCGTTTTAAGAACAGAACGCTCTCTTTAAAACCGATTCTTTGAACTGTCATCACAAGATCAATGGTGTTGAAGTTTCTTTCACATCGAAAGCACCGGGCCAGGTTGGTGGCTGGGTTTATGGCTGTCTGGAATTCATTACAGATCGGGCATAGAAAACGGAAAAAGCCTTCACTGATTTTTGACGGCATTTCCAGTTGCTCCCTTATCAACATTTCCACAGGGATAAAATTTCTTAATTCAAACAACTCTTGGGATGAAAATTTTTTTGGCATGGGTCCTCACATTTGTCGGGGTTATCAAGGAACTTTGCCTTAAACTCAAGGCAAGGTGTAAAAAATCCTATTTTTAAACTACTATAATAGCCCCATCCTTGTCTGTTGTGTCTTAAACGCCTTTAGGTATTAGTCCGTTCGTATCTCCTTTGTTTTCAGAGGTTTAGGTTAATGATGTGTCTTAAAACCCTAAGTCGATTACTTTGTTGGGATATCAATGAATTACAGTTGGTTAAGCCTATGATGCGTCTTGAAACTCCGATTCTATTAGTCGAGGTTTTTATCCATAAACACCCCCCCCTATCTGAACGCAGTTTTTGAATCGTATGACTGATTCAGTATTTGCCAAGCTACATATTGGATGACGATCATATTTCTTGTTCCATACTCGTTTTCTAAAATTTCATATGGCAATACGGGCTTTGCCAGGCAGTTGGGCGGGGGGTGTTCATGGGGAGGTATGCTGGATTTAAATTCCTTAGAAGATTCTTCCTCAATCTTTTCTAATTTTTTACCCAGATAGTTATTTTTAAAATATTCACCGTTTTTTTTGTTCCATTTTTGACAGTTTCTTCGGTGCTGTTCAGTTTTGCAGGCAGACCTTCCGCATGTCGTCTGTCGTCCTTTTTGGCGGACATCCGGCTTAAACCATTTGCGGCAAATACAGCAGGGGCGTTTTCCACTTGAACTTTTTGCCATTATATTTTCTCCAAATTTAAATCTGGATGAAAATATAGTCCTAAAAATTGATTTTGTCGTAAAAGCGGCGGGGTAAGCGGGGTATGATTTATTTTCTATTTGGCGGGGTATTTGCGGCGGGCTGCCCTAATCATAGCGTTATAGTATTTTGCGAACGATTTGGGGGGTAGGCGTTAGAGTATTCGCATCTTAACATAGGGGCTCAGATGTAAATAATTCCACAAATATGGTGCAGGATTTCAGCTCGTATTCAAGGCGTATCAAAGGGAGCATATTGAAATATGTGCCCTTTGATGCAACGCAGAAGACGAGCTGAAAGACAAGCAAGATTGAGGAATTATTTGTTTCTGAGTCCCTTATATTTAGCCTGACGTAGAAACCCTGGTCCTCAGGGTCAGGATTCTTTACATAATTCAAAGGGGTTATAGATTCGGTCAGTTGGGCATAAATCTTTCCATAGTTCACATTGAAAAGGACAGTAATTTTGAAAAGCAAAATTATTTTAAGTTCTCAATGGCCTTCTCTACATGGGCCAAATCCAATCTGGCTCCTGTTTCAATGAATATCTCCTGGGCCTTTTGCAGATATTGGACATCATTGAGTCGCTTGCCCATATCAGAATATATGAGCCCTTCTTCATTCCGGCTTCCCAACTCCTGGCAAAGATCAAGACCTTTTTTCCAAAATTGATGGGCCTTTTTAGGATTTCCTTTTAACCAGAAAAACGCCCCATTGAGTCTTAATGCTTTGGGTTGACCGCATTTAAAATGTTTTGCCTGTTTAATTGTTTTAAGAATGTATTTTTTTACTACTCCAATCGTAACTTTCCCCCTGATTTCAATGGATTTTTCAAAGATAGTCAAGTAGGTTTCTGCCAAAGCATTATAGAACAGGCTGATCATGAAACCACGGATCCCTTTTTGGGCGATCATGGCTTCAGTTTTTTTTAACATGGAATAGGCGGTCGCAAAATCTTCATCGTAAAGATAACATCTGGCAAGATCTGTGTAAGAGGCTGCTAATGCATAATAATCCGGAATAGATTTTAATAACTTGATGGCTTCTTGGAGATTAATGACAGCCTCGTCCAAAGGGCCTTTAGAAATTTGATTAAAGCCAGCTCCATGAAGTGCATGCCCTCTCAATTGGTGATCTCCGCTTTCTAAACCTAATTGGGCAATTTTCGTACAAATTTCAAGGCTCTGGGCAAATCGACCTTGATTGGCAAGTATAACGCTCATCATCATTTTAGCATTGCCCCATTTTTTCAGATGGCCGATATTTTGAAATTGGTCTGCTGATTTTTTATAGGAAGCCAATGCGTCTTCCCATTTTCCCTGAAAAACCAAATGGTATCCCAAGCAATGATAGGCTGTAGCGGTAATCAAATCTTCCTCTACAGTTTTAATCAGCCTCATTGCTAAGTCATGATATTTTTGAGCAATGAATGGAAACCCCATTGTATCGAACAAGAATCCCACTCCTGAGTAACCTTGGACTGCTGCGGAAAGAGAACTTATTTGTTCAGCATGATTTAAGGCTGAGACGACATCAAAAGCAAGACGTTCTTGATTAATATAAACATCAATCCAGGCCATGGTTTCAAAAATTTTAATAATTTCTTGGTCAATGGGTTTTAATTTGGCATAGGTAAATTTTTTATTGAAAATAAAAAAAAACCTTTTTATGGCCTGTTTTGCAAACTGATTTAAAATTGCGATCCTTGTTTCCCATTTGCCAAAGGGGTAGGATACGCCTAATAATTTGAACGCATGCTTAAGGGATACCAGGGCCTTGTCATGCTCCCCGCGCCGAAAATAGATTTCTCCTAATCTGCGGTGATAAACCGCCTTTTCAAAATCATCAAGTTTGCTTCCGACTATTTTTTCATGGGCGGACATGGCTTTTTTATAATGGGACAAAGCTTCTGAATCTCCGGCAATGCGGTTGGCCTGGTCTCCGGCTTTTATCAGGTATTCCTGGGCTTTATTCCATTGAGACCCTTTTGCAAAATGGTAGGAAAGCAGGCCGTAAAATCTTTCTATCTGGTCATAAAAAATGTTTTCAATGGCTTCTCCAACCTTGCGATGCAGGTTCCCTCGATGTTTTAACAGGATGGTTTCATAGGCAGCATCCCGTATTAAATCATGGTAAAAAAAATACTCCCGCACAGGATTTTCACTTTTTTCCTTTATCATGTTTTCAGCGACAAGTATGGACAGATTGGTATCCAATTGATGGCGGCTCTCTTCAATGGCTTCCAAGATACAATAAAGAAAATTTCTGCCAATGACAGAGGCGATTTTAAGGAGATCTTTCATCTCTTCATCCAGCCGGTCAATACTGGATTCTACGATCCCCCTCAAGGTATCCGGGATGAATACTTTGCCCGCCAGGGGTCGTATGGTGTACTGTCCGGTTGCCTCATTTTTGATGATGAAATCATTGGTATTAAGGGTCCGTACAAGTTCTTCCAGATACAATGGGTTGCCTTCACACTTGCGATGGATCAATCCCCGCAATTCCGAAGACATGGGATCAAGATTCATGTTTTTACAGGCCAGATCAAGGATATCCTCTTTTGAGAGGGGGCTCAGCAGAATTTCAGTGAAATAATCATGATGCTCTTTTTGAATCCCTGTTTTTAATTTTGATGCAGGACTGCTTTTTGTGTTTCTGCTGATGAGCATTATTAACAAGGGAGATTGACGGACAAGGGGGATAAGGTGTTCCAAAAGATTAACGGATGATTGATCGGCCCAATGAAAATCTTCAAATTCAAGCACCAATGGCTGCTCATGGGCAAGTCTCATTAAAAAAAGATAAAAGGCTCTGTATATCTGAGTTTTTAGTGCATCTCCATCAATGAATCGAATTTTGCTGGATAGATTTCCATTTATTTTTAAGGACAACAGGGTTGCCAGGTAAGGTAAGGTGTCAGAAACTTCGTCGGGAAACAAAAGGGTTAATTTCTCTTCAAGCTTATTCCATCCTTTGATGTCATCATCAGAAGCTTTAATGTCTGCGTAATTTTTTAATATTTCCAGAAAAGTCCCATAGCTTGTTTTCTGAAGATAGTAGGAGGATCGGCTTTCTATCCATAATATATCGGCACGGACCAATTGTTTTTTGTATTCTTCAACCAATCGCGACTTGCCAATACCCGGATCACCCACGATGGATACGATATTGCCGATACCCTGGCGGACAATTTGATCCCATAGAGCATTTAAGATGGAAATTTCTTTATCTCTACCTAAAAATGAAGTTTCTGTTTTTTTATGAAATTCCAGGTTTTTTTCTTTTTTGGACAGGATTTTGTAAACAGGTAGAGATCCTTTTTTCCCTTTGACAGGAACCGGCTTAAGGGATTGAAAATTAAAAAATTGATTGGTCAATTTGTAGGTTTTCGGCCCAACCAGAATTTCATCATCCTGGGAAAGACTTTCAAGGCGGGATGCGATATTGATGTTGAGTCCGGTCAACCCGTGGGAGCCATTTTTTAAATTCACTTCTCCGGTGACCACAAGACCTGTATTGATGCCGGTGTGCATTAAAATTCGATGACCTGTTTTATCATGAATCCAAGGGTTCATCGATTTTATGGCATGATGAATTTCCATGGCAGCACTGATTGCCCTGACAGGGTCATCCTCGTGGGCTTTGGGGATTCCAAAAACAGCCATCACTGAATCGCCAATATATCTTTCAATAAACCCATCAAATTTTTCAATAATGACTGAAATTTTTTTAAAAATCTGGTTTAAAATGGTTCTGACCTCTTCCGGGTCTAAGCGCTCAGTCATGGCGGTATAGCCGGACAGGTCGGTAAAAAAAACCGTCACATGCTTTCTCTGGCTTTTGGTAGATTTTGGATCTTTTTTCAGCTCATCGCCATCCGTAATTTTGAGACCGCAATTGCCACAGAACTTGAATTCAAAAGAATTGTAAAAGCGGCAGTCAGGGCAAACAATTCCCAGCTTTTCTCCACATTTGCCACAAAAGTGTATTCCCTCGATATTTTCAAACCCACACTGGGGGCAGTGCATAAGATGGTGCTCCCATTTAAATCGTCATGTGAATAGAAAGTAATTTATTTCTTGTCTGGATATTTTTTTTGAAATTCAATTGAGGCTAGCATACTTCATGCACTGGTTCAAGACAAATTAAAAGCGAAAGAAAAAAATACCTTGCCCTTTTGAAATACTTAACAGAAAATGTGATTTTTTTCTATCGAAAAGGAACGATACCTCCCCCATGAGAGTCTGCAAACGCTATGAATTTGACCACGGCATCAAAGGATTCACCCTGGGCTGGTCTCTGGCAGGACCTCCCCTGATGGCGGTTTTTTTCTATGTGTTTGACCGGGTCATGATTGACACGGGCCAGTCCCGCATGGCAGGGGAATCTCTTGCCATTGCCCGGCGACATCGGGTGGACCGGGTCTTTTTAACCCACCATCACGAAGACCATTCCGGCAATGGGGCCTTGATTCACAACGCCTTGGGCGCCGAAATTTTCGGCCATGGGTTGACCAGAGAAAAATTGAAAAAACCCTATAAAATCCTGCCCTACCAGCACTATGTCTGGGGGACAACCACGCCTGTGGAGGTGAGCCCTTTGCCTGAATTCTTGGAAACCAGCCTGGGCAGGATGATACCCATTCACACCCCGGGTCATTCCCTGGACCACCTGGTCTATTATCTGCCGGAAAAGGGAGTGGTGTTTTCCGGGGATCTGTATCTGGGGGACAGGATCCGCTATTTCAGGGCAGATGAGGATATGGGCACCCAGATTGATTCCTTGAAAAAGGTCCTGGCATTGGATTTTCATATGCTTTTATGCAGCCATAATCCCAGGGAAAGCAGGGGCCGGGAGCATCTTCAAACCAAACTGAATTTTTTGGAAACCCTCTACGGCAGCACCATTGAATTGTGGAAAAAAGGGGTGCCGGAAAAAGAAATTTTTAAAACCCTTGGCTTAAAAGAAGATTATTTTATCAAGTATTTCTGCTGTGGCAATGTGAGCTTGATCAATGGGGTAAGATCGGCTGTCCGGCACTACGAGGCCTGCCGAAAACAGAATTAGGCCTTGTCCTGGCCCTTGATTTTTTGCTGCATTTTTTTACTGAACCGCTCCACATGATCCCGGATAATGTGGGCCGCAGCCTCAGCGTCCCTGATTTTCATGGCCTCAATGATTTTTTCAAAATCGGTCAGGTTTTACAGGGTTTTTTCGTGGTTCATGGGAAGATACGCTTCATAATACTGGTGAATATTGTCATGGACTATTTTCTGGACAAACTGGAAAGGATGAGGATAAAAACTCGCTTTTTGTCAAGAAAGATATAAGAAAAATTTATAAATCTGAAATGTGAACTTAACCCATTAAGAACACAACATGTTGTGTTCTTAATGGGTTAAGTATAGCGTTTTTGGGGTAAAAATAAAGATTGCTTTTGAGAAGTAAAAAAATGTAGCTGTTTTACAAACAGGCTGAAAAAATCAAAATATGTCTGAAAAACGGTCTGATTGCCTCCTGGTGACGCTGGCCCTAATGCTTGACAGCAGCGGCTTTCCAAAATCAAGCCAGATTTTTGCTGGAAATATAAGTGAGCCGAAAACATTGAAGGAAATGATCAATGGGTTGGAAAAAAAGGGTCAGAAGCCAACATCTTTGAACCACAAAAAGCAACCGTTGTGATGGATGCCGGGATTGCATCCGAAGATAATATTGAGTGGCTCAAGGAAAATAAGTATCCTTATATTGTTGTCAGCCGTAAACGGCACCGACAGTTCAATGACGATGAAACTGTTGTGGTCGAGCAAGATGAAGATTGTACGGTAAAAGCACAAAAAGTGATTGACTCGAAAACCGATGAGGTATTGTTGTATAGCAACTCAATACAGTGTGAAAAAAAAGAACGAGACATCAATCATAGATTCACAGTACGCCTTGAGGAAGCCCTCAAATACCTTGACGAGGGTTGCATATCAAGGGGCGGTTGAAAAAATACGATAATGTTATTGAAAAAATTGGGCGATTAAAACAAAAGAACTTCAAAGCGTCCAAGCTTTATCAAATAGATATTTCCAAAGATGAAAAAAGTGGTAATGCCTTTAAAATCAAGTGGACTCGCAATGCCGAGCCGGATACAAAAGATGGGTTTCCCGGAGTGTATTGTCTTAGAACGAGCCACAAGGATCTGAATGAAGAGACACTCTGGCGCACCTATACCATGTTGACAGACCTGGAAGCCGTTTTTCGTTCATTAAAAACTGAGCTGGGAATGCGGTCCGTTTTTCATCAGACCACAGAACGGGTAACAGGCCATCTCTTTCTAAGTGTCCTGGCCTATCATTTGGTTCATAGTATTCGATACCGGTTAAAAAAAGCTGATATTGTCACCAGCTGGTCAGGTTTGAGGGAGCAATTGAAAGGGAAAATCGAATCATTATTTCAATGCACAGCAAAAATGGTGACATGGTGCATGTAAGAAAAAGCACTTGGCCGGAGCCAAGACAACAGGAAATTTATTCTGCTTTGGAGATCTGTTCACTCCCTGGTACAACAACCAAGAGAGTTATAAACAAAAGTAGAGCCATAACGGACATCTCAAAAATGGAATAGACTGTAATCATGGATATTTTTAACCCTTAATCGAAAAGATGGGTAATTAATAATTATCTATCCAGACCAAAGGAAAGTACAGAAAAAATATATGGGACTGTTCAATCCTGTGTCTCCCTATGGCCCGGCCGGTGACCATCCAAAGGCCATTGACTATCTGGTCCGGGGAGTAAAGGCGGATGAAAAATACCAGGTGCTTTTGGGGGTGACAAGGTCGGGCTAAACCTTGACCATGGCCAACATCATCAGCCAGATGGAAAAGCCAAACCTGATCATTGCGCCTAACAAGACCCTGGCAGCCCAGCTTTACAATGAGCTCAAAATGCTGTTCCCTGATAATTGTGTCGAGTATTTTGTCTCCTATTATGCTTATTATCAGCCCGAAGCCTATATCCCGTCTTCAGATACCTATATTCAGAAAGATTCTTCCATCAATGAACTGATCGATAAAATGCGGCACTCGGCGACCCGGAGCGTTCTGGCCCGAAAAGATGTGATCGTGGTGGCATCGGTCTCCTGCATTTACGGCCTGGGGGCGCCAGAAGAGTACCTGGATCTGCGGGTGACCCTGGACAGGGATATGGAAATCTCACGGGAGGATGTGAACCGTAAATTTGTGGATATCCAGTACACTCGCAATGACGTGGATTTCCACCGGGGCACTTTCCGGGTCCGGGGTGACCGGTTGGAGATATTCCCGGCCTACGAGGAGAACAAGACTATCCGCATTGATTTTTTCGGGGACACCATTGAAGAAATCAGTGAAATTGATGCCCTGCAAGGTACGGTGATCAAACAATTTGACCAGATGGCCATCTATCCGGCCTCCCATTACGTGACCAATAAAAAGACCCAGAAGCAGGCAGTGGAACGTATTGTGATAGAACTTAAGGAACGCCTGGCCTTTCTGAATGACCATAACCTCCTGGTGGAGGCCCAGCGCCTGGAAGAACACACTCGGTACGATCTTGAGATACTGGAGGAGATCGGGTATTGCAATGGCATCGAAAACTATTCCCGGCACCTGACAGGTCGTGCGCCGGGCCAGCCACCACCCACGCTTCTGGATTATATTGATCAGGATTTCCTGCTTTTTTTTGACGAAAACCATATCTCGGTCAGCCAGCTTGGGGCCATATACAAGGCCGACCGGTCCAGAAAGGAGACCCTGGTCAAGCACGGGTTCCGTTTGCGTCCGCCGTGGACAACCAGCCGTTGAAATTCGAAGAATTCAAGGGCTTGGTGCCCCGGACCATTTTTGTGTCTGCCACCCCCGGGGATTATGAACTGAAAAAGGCAGGGGTCCGGGTGGCCGATCAGATTGTCTGGCCCACGGGGCTGCTTGATCCCCCGGTAGAGATCCGGAATGCCAGAATGCAGGTTGATGACCTGTACCAGGAGATACTCAAACGGGTGGAGGCCCAGGAGCGGGTGCTGGTGAAAACCCTGACCAAAAGCATGTCAGAGGATTTGACCGATTACAATTCAGACCTGGGTATCAAGGTAAAATACCTGCATTCGGACATCGGCACGGTGGAGCGTATTGATATTATTCAGGATCTTCGACGGGGCCTGTTTGATGTGCTCATTGGCATTAATCTATTGCGCGAAGGCCTGGATATCCCGGAAGTTACCCTGGTGGCCATTCTCGATGCGGACAAGGAAGGTTTTTTGCGTTCCTTTCGCTCGTTTATTCAGATTTTTGGCCAGGCAGCCCGTAATGTCAATGGTCGGGTTATCATGTATGCGGAAAAAGAGACCGGCTACATGAAGCATGCCCTGACAGAAACCCGCCGCCGCAAGATCCAGGAGGTGTATAACCAGACCCACGGCATTACTCCTGCCACCATCAATAAAAAAATAAGCGCTTTTGATTACACCATGGCCGACATGAATGCAATTCGGTTGAAACGTCCGTAAACAAGGAACTCAAAGCCTACGATACGGATGAGTTAAATCTGGACGATGTGATCAGAGACCTTGAGGCAAAAATGAATGAAGCGGCAGAAACCCTGGAATTCGAGCAGGCCGCACAATATCGGGATAAGATCTGGGAATTGAAAAAGATCAAAACAGCCCAGCCATGATCCGTGATCAAAATAGTCATGGCTTTGAAAATAATTAATAATATTTTATATTTCAAATAAATAGCGGCTTAATCAAAAACAAGACCCCAAAACGCGACATGAGCCTTGATTTATAATCAAAGAGATGATGAGTCAAGAGCAGACTTGCCCTCTTTGAGACCCCTTTGAAATCAATTTATAGGAAATTATTCCGGTATGAATTGGAACCTGATGAAATAGGTTAAATCAGAAAAGTCACGAATTGAAATTTTGCATTGGAGGCCAAACGATTTCAGGATGAAATCAGCATAATGATTGGCAGGCGTTCTTTTCCGGGTAAATCTGGCAAACCGAAGACAAAAAATTGATAAAAAACGTATGGCGGTAGGAATGCCGGTTACCCGGCACCCCCCGCACAGATCCGTACGTGAAGGATTAGTTCATACGGCTCCTACCTTGGGTAGCTGATGCGAAGTCGTTGCTGCTTTGCGGATTCTGTCCAGGACACTCAATGCTTGTTCCTGCCTCTGGGTGCAGGTCGCAGGCGGCTTTTCAGAATTTCCCTTGGTCATCGTCCTTTCCTTCTGTGCCTCCGCCATTGCTTACCCAATCTTGTTCGGTACATTCTTCGGTACTATGTCGATGTCTGACTTCTCAACGGCGTTCATGTCAGAATTGCGGCCATAGGCCTTCCCTGACCGATCCAGCTCCCTTGTTTTGGCTGCTGGATACCGCTGAGATCTCCCGGTTCTCAAGCATAGAGTGTCTACGCATGCACAGGTTATTATACTCCGCGTGGCCGTTGTATGACTCGCTGTTTACCGTTGCCACAACGTGTTGCCTTCCCCTTCAGACCACTGGGTCGCCACCCCGGATGGGTGATTTCGGAACTTAATAGTTGGCCTGCGTTTCCCTCTGTCAACGCTTCACGTGCAGCCTCGCGACCACCCGCACATGACTCGGGACCATGATGGAGCAGCTTCTCCTTCAATGTAGGGCTCTTTCATCCCCTACTCTATGCCGGTTTATCCCGGCGCTTTCGGTCTATCCCCTATTATTTATAATAAAATAAAGTCTCCCCGAACTTCCTCGATATAAAATTCTTTCTTATCTTTGTCATTCAGTGGGATATGAAATTTTTTGGACACTGTGGAATAGATTACACAATTACCATGAAATAAATTACATATTTTTTTTGATAGTTACATACGTTGAGTATAAGTTTTTTTAAATGCCTATGTAACAACTCGATATGTAAAGTTTTTTATTCTATTGTCGTTTTTTTGTTTATTGTGGTACGAATCATGAATAGTTTTAAAGTGAACAATTCCCTAAGTTAAAAAGGAGTGAATTATGAAAAGTCTAAAAATATTACTGGCAAGTGCGTTTTTATGTCTCTTTATGACCACCAGTGGTTTTTCTCTAACTATTGTGGGTGGTTCTTTTGATGGTGCTTATGTTGGCTATATAGACACTTTCATAGATATAACAGATGCTCTAAAAAACAGTGGTGAGAAAACTGAAACTGACTGGGTTAATGACATCCTCACATCCGAAACTGTAACTTATTATGCGAAAGATGAACCAGCATCGATTTTTTTAACGGATGATCCTAAGGGGACAGTGTACGCAGTCAATATGCCGACTCCTCCCGAGTCAGAATATTTTCTTGTTAAGAATGCACAATACTGGGCACTGTTTGCGAATCTTGCTGAAATGAATTGGGGTGTTTTTGATATTGCCGATCTTTCTCTTGATATGAATATCAACGAAATTCAAGTCAGCCATGTGACTCGCTTTGACTCTGGAGGCGGCGGTGGAGGCGGCGGTGGCGGGGGAGATCCGGTTCCTGAGCCCGCAACGATGATGCTTTTTGGTTTAGGTCTTCTGGGAGTGGCAGGTGTCTCTCGCAAAAGAATGTCCTGAAAATAGTGCACAATTCATAACAAATTTTACTTTTGTTGTTGCCTAAAAAAAAGAGGGTTATCTAACTTACCTCAGAGTGTTAGGAGAGTCTCCACAAATAGTGGGGACTCTCCTATAATGAGTCATTCCGTCTCTTTCATTACTGCATCCCTCAATTTCAAGGGTTATTGATATTATAACAGGGCCGATATATGCACCTGATGTCACAATAGTGATCTCCGTAGTATGGGTTCCACGAGAAAGCTGAAAGGTCCATATGCACGTCAACATCGACAGGAATGGCCCCTGAATCAGGTACTATTAATAGCCAAGTCACATCAGAGCTTGCAACCCGGTAAAAAGCTCTTTCACTGGAATTGGTGATCGTAAGTTTCTGAGGTAAAACCCAAGTATCATTACTCTCTTCAGCAAAATATAACTCAGTGGGAAAGACGTTTAATATGGGTGGCCTGTCAACCATTTCAAGTGTATGGAGCCAGATATGACCGCCGCCGCTGTCTCAGGCCCAAGCGACTCTTATTCTTTTTGGCATCAGACTGCTGGGGCTTGTAAGCGTTTCAAGAAGAAAAAAATAATTCAGATTTAAACATGTCATGGAAAAAGGCAGGGTGGAAAAGTTAACCCTGCCTTTTTTATTCCGTTTGTTTTTCGAAAGGATTTTTGTCCGATTTAAACCCTTTCTCTTTCCGTTGTGCGGCAGCCCAAAGTCAGGACTGCCACATGAAAGCTACTTGTAAACCGTTATAGTCTCTATCCCTTCATTTCCTGCTGTATCAAATGCCTTCACTGAAAACGTGTAAGCACCTTTTGACAGCTTACGGGTATTCCAGTTCCACCTCAATTCGCTTTTATATTTTACCGCTTTAAGCTCGCCGTCCAGAAAAAGTTCCATCCGGCTGATGCCGCTGTCATCCGAAGCCGACGCCTGAACCTTTTCCAGGTCTCCAATGGATGCACCGTCCTTGTGTGAAGAGATGGTGACAATAAGCGCTCCAGTGTCTTTAAAAATAACGTTGTCCACGCTCACACTGATTACGCCGGACTGTCCCGAGTTTCCGGCAGTGTCATAGGCCACGGCCACTAACTCGTAAGTATCATTGGCATCAGTCGTGGTGTCCCAGAAAAATGAATAGGGAGATGTGATGTCTTCATCAAAAAGCTCACCGTCAACGTATAGTTCAACCCGATCCACACCTCTCTCGTCCGCCGCTGAAACGCTTACGGTCAAACTGCCGTTGACGGTTGTATCGTTCTGGGGTGATGTGATGGCCACAGAAGGATCAATGGTATCCTCGTCAGGAGCAGCACCCAATGCAGTCAGGATGCTCTCAAGGGCGTTTACCCTGCCATAACCGAAATATGTATCAAACCTCGTGCTTCCCAGAGCGTCAGCACTCTGGGTGAGGATATCCACAACCTGGGCATTGGTTAAGGACGGATTGGCTGAAAGAATCAGGGCAGCTACACCGGCGGTGATGGGGGATGAAAAGGAGGTCCCGTTCCAGTTTCCATACCCACCACCCCGGGTAGTTGTCAAAATGTATGCCCCCGGTGCAGATATGTCGATCCAGTCCCCATAATTTGAAAAACTTGCCAGAGTGTCGGATGACGTGGTGGCGGACACCGCTACCACATTGGCACAGGCTGCAGGATAGTATGGTGTGTCAGTTGAATAGTTATGGGCACGGGCAAAGATAGCCGCACCCTTGTTCCAGGCGTAATTAACTGCATTCTGCAGGGTGGAAGAGTAGCTTGATCCACCGATACTGATGTTTATGATCCTGACGCCCTGATCAGCCGCATAATTCATGGCCCGGGCGATATCATAATACGTGGCATAATCATTGGCGTCTAAAATCACCAGGGGCATGATTGGGCTGTCCCCTGCCACGCCGGCAACGCCGGTAATGTTATCGGTTATGGCTGCGGCAGATCCGGCTACAGCCGTGCCGTGTCCGAGAACATCCTGGGTATCTGTATTGTTTTCAAGAAAGTTATACCCGGCAATAAGATTGCCCGCAAGATCGGGATGGGTGGAGTCAACACCGGAATCAATGATGGCGATGGGAACGCTTGGGGAGCCCGTTGTCAGATCCCATCCATCGGGCGCTGAAATCATCGGCAGGTGCCACTGGGAAGAGTACCGCTCATCATTGGGCACATACCCTGATTCTGCAATGAAATTTTCTTCTACAAACTGGATATTCGGATTCTTTGACAGCGCCTTTTTGACCTGTTCAAGGGCATGCTCAGGCACTGTGATCCGATGTACTCTTATGTTTTCTATCTCTCCGGCTGTGGCAGCACCATGGGAGTGAAGAAGCTTATCCACAGCCCCTCTTGTAACACCCGGACCTGGATAAGTAGTTCCCCTGGTACAAATTTTTTACTACTGCCTGCCTGGACAAGGCCAGATCCGGCCAGGATCATGACCATTACGACGGCAATAATCATTATTGTTTGCAAGTTAGTTTTAAATTTTTTTTCACGTTGGACCCCCAGGTGTAGAGGAATCACAGCACAATGTTGACTGACAGCAAAAATAAAAAAGTTGGGAAGACTGTGTTTACGCCAAAAGTCTTTTCCAACTTTTAGGATAAAATTTTCAATATCAAGTCGATAACACATATTCCGGCATCTGGGAATACAACGCTGCATTTTTCATCAATTCTGAATATGAAACGTTTTCTGTCGAAAAGCTCGCACAAAGACACTAAGACACAAAGATTATATTTGATTTTATGGCTCTTTGTGCCTTTGAGACTTTGTGCGAGAATAAAATCGAGTAGGGTGAAGCGGAATGATCTTTCCCGCTTCATCCCGGTAACAGAACCGTACGTACGGGCCTCGTATACGGCTCCTGTATATCCTTATCCTATATCAGTAAGACAGAAATCACTGTCTGTACATTCCTCATGTCAAACAGACCAAGTTCCTCAAAATACTTATTGGGAAGTGAGTAGCTTGCCAGAGGGCTTGATGAGTTACGCCAGGAGTTCATTTTGATACATTTGAACTCTCCTTGGTATCCAAGCTGTCTTAATCGACGATGCAGGCGGTCGGGCTTTTTCCATAACTTTAACTGTTTGGCTCGAAGGCGTCGCCTTATCCACTGAAACAATCTTTCAAACACCTGTTTACAATTGGCAATTCTGAAGTAATTGGCAAATCCTCTGCATACCGGATTCAGATCCTTTATTACTGTTTCAAGGTTTACAGGTGAATTTCGACGGGTGATTAGCTTCACCTTGTCTTTAAATGCTCTCACCTTTTTATTCTGGATACGGGTAAATCCGGTATGGATTATAACCCCTAAGAATTTTACGTCCTTAAAACTGTGTATAATATGTGTCTTTTCCTGATTCACTGTCAACGTCAAAGAGCCTTCCAGGTATCGTGTCGCTTGCTCGCAGACATTCTCAGCCGTTTTTTTCGTTTTTTTAAAGATCAGGAGTCGAGTAGCCCGAGGGAGCTTCCCCCTCAGGCTCTCACAGAACCGGACGTGAACGTCTCCGCTCATCCGGCTCCTATCGTCCAGCCACTGCATTCATCAATCTCCAGTGGGCGAATAAGTTCGGCTGTCTCCGTGCTATACGGTTCAGCCACTGTGCCGCCCTCCGTCGATGACACCGCAGGCGTTTATATTTCCTGGTTGCCCACATCGCCAGTCGACGATCCAGGCACCTCAAGGTAGGGTACAAAGCAGATTTATAGTATCGACCATAGTAGTTGATCCATCCTTGAATGATTGGATTAAACATTTGGGATAAATCCTCCAAATCTTTGTCACTACGTTTGGGCCAATTCCAACCACGTGAAGTATGCCGAATTGCTTTAGCTGCTTTATTGCTGATTGCAGGAGTAAAGTTGATAAAATACTTCCCCCATTTGTTCTTTGATCTCCGGGCACGGTACGTATAACCAAAAAAATCAAAGCGTGTAAGAGCAAAATCTTTCCGCCGGTCACCATCCTTACAATAGACAATCTTTGTCTTTTCCGGATGTAGCTCCAGCCCTACCTCACTCATACGCTCATTCAGCCTTCTTAGCAGATATTCTGCCTGGGCCTGGTTTTTACAGTGACACACTGCATCATCGGCATATCTTTCAAATGGTATAGACGAATGTTCTCTTTCCATCCATTTGTCAAATGCATAATGCAAAAATAGATTTGCCAACAAAGGACTAATAACTCCCCCTTATGCAAAGAAAGTAATTATGACAAGTAAGCTTCAAAACCAATCATAATTCAAGGATTTCTTATTGATTTACTTAGCATAATCTCCATTGATTGTGGCAGAGCAAAAGCTCAATCACCCATTAAAGGAGATTATCTTATGCAAAAGAAACCATTAAATGAATTGTTACAAGATTTGGAGCAGGAGCTATTGCGGCTCGGTTACACTGAAGGCTCTATGAAGTTTTACCGCAACCGTTGGAAGAAAATTATCCAATTCGCTGAGGAGCGGAATGAGGTTTTCTATTCTGAGCAACTTGGAA
Organism: Desulforapulum autotrophicum HRM2; assembly: GCF_000020365.1. Taxonomy (NCBI): domain Bacteria; kingdom Pseudomonadati; phylum Thermodesulfobacteriota; class Desulfobacteria; order Desulfobacterales; family Desulfobacteraceae; genus Desulforapulum; species Desulforapulum autotrophicum. Next base: position 3,002,078 of record NC_012108.1, read on the forward strand.
TCGAGTATATCGAACACCACTACCAGATCCTGAAAAAAGATTTTGATAAAACACTATCCCAGAAAGATACGCAAGAACTCCGCATCATTCGTATGATTGGAGATTTTCAACTTCACCACACTGTCCTCAGACGGTACTACAAGCACAGGGACCTGCTTTCAGATCCTTATTACAAAGAGATCAGCAAAAATTTTAAAAAATACTGTGAGCAAAAGGATTATTCCAAAGTAACCGTAGATCATTACGTGAAGCAATCAGAGCGTTTCATGGATTATCTAATTTCAAATGGAATCAGTGATTGCCATGATATCGATATGCCTGCTGTTAACGGGTATATACGGACACTGGCTGGATATACCTATAAAACTGTGGAACAGAATCTCTGCTCCATACGTTCTTTTTTAAGGTATCTTCTGGAAAAGGAGATCTTGAAAACGGACCTGGCTTCTAAGACACCAATGATTCAGGCTCGCAAACAGACACGCATCCCATCCGTTTGGACGAAAGATGAGTTGGATACACTGATAGGCGCCATTGTCCGGGGAAATCCAAAAGGAAAAAGAGATTATGCCATTATCCTACTTGCCTGTGTGCTAGGTCTGAGAGTTACTGATATTAAAAACCTTACTTTTGATTGTTTCCACTGGGAGACGAAGGAGCTGATATTCACCCAGTCAAAAACAAGGGAAACAGTAACCCTGCCGCTTCCTTCCGAAGTTGGATGGGCCGTTATTGATTATCTGAAATACAGCAGACCCAAAGTGGATTCTCCTATTATTTTTGTAAGACATCTGGCCCCTTTTTTGCCTTTTTCAGAAAAAGATCATCTGCATCAGATAATCCGTGATTATATGCGGATTGCACATCTGCCTACATTAAAAAAGCGTCGTGGCATGCACTCTCTTCGCCATACGGCAGCTTCAAGAATGCTTGAGCATGGTACTCCGCTTGTTGTCATTTCGGATATCTTGGGTCATATGGATACAGACTCTACAGCAGTTTATTTAAAAGTGGACATCAAAAAATTAAAAGAATGCTGTTTGGATACACCGGAGGTGCGCTCATGAGAAATTACCTGTTCAGTGGTCCATTTGCAGAACACATCAAAAATCATGTCCAGTTGAAACAGGCGGTTGGGTATAAATATGACGCAGAAGCAAAGCACCTGTTAATATTTTCCTCCTTTACCGCTGAAAAATATCCCGAAGCGTCAATCCTATCAAAGAAAATAGTACTGGAGTGGTGCGCAAAAAGAAGCTATGAGGCACAGGCCAACCAGTGTGCAAGATCATCCATCCTGCGACAACTTGCAAAATATATGGATGGCATTGGGGTCCGCGCATACGTCCTTCCAAAGGGATATTATTCTGCAGCACAACTGTATGTCCCCCACATCTATACGAAAGATGAACTGAAGCGATTTTTTTACCAGACAGATCAATGTTGTTACGTCGGTGAATGTTTATATCGACATCTCATCATGCCGATATTTTTTCGGATCATTTATACCTGCGGCCTTCGCTCTTCGGAAGCAAGACTTTTGACAGTAGAGGATGTGGATATAATTACAGGTATGCTGAGCATTCATCATTCAAAGAAAGACAATAGCCGCTTGGTTGCGATGTCAGACCAACTTACAGAACTATGCAGGAATTACTCTGAAAGTGTGCATAACCTTTCAAAGGGATCTGATTGGTTTTTCCCAGGACTGAATGGAAAACCAATGACTATAGTAAACGTCTACCATAATTTCAGGCGATTCCTATGGAAAGCCGGTATCTCCCATGGAGGGAGAGGAAAAGGCCCGAGAGTAACTGATTTTCGTCATACATTTGCCTGTCACTGCCTAAAAAGATGGGTGACCGAAGGAAAAGACATTGAAGAATATTTTCCTGTACTGAAAACATTTATGGGTCACTACTCCTTTAAGGAAACAGCTTATTACCTGAGGCTAACGGCTGATATTTTTCCGGATATATCCATCAAACTCGAAGGATGTTATCCCGAAATCATTCCCCAACTGGAGGGTGATGGCGATGAAACCTACTGATTTTGCGACTCATCTTACTGAATTTCTCTCCGTATATCTGCCCCGGCAGAAAAATGCCAGTAAAAATACGATAGCATCCTACCGTGATACCTTTAAACTGCTGCTCCGTTTTTGTTTGGAACAAAAGGACATACCTGTCGAAAAACTGAACATGAGCATGCTGAGCCATGTAATAATTACTGATTTTCTTGAATGGCTTGAAGAAGAACGTAAATGCTGCATTGCAACCCGTAATCAAAGGCTTGCAGCCATTCATTCCTTTTTTAGGTATGCCCAATACGAAGAGCCATCAGGAATCCTTCATTTTCAAAAAATAATCGCCCTGCCGATCAAGAAAGCACCCAAGCCGTCAGTACCGCATCTGACACCGGAAACAATGAAACTTTTGCTGTCACAGCCGGATAAAATGACTGCAAAGGGCCGACGGGACATAACGCTTTTAAGCGTCCTTTACGATTCTGGATGCAGAGTGCAGGAATTAATCGATCTCAAGATACGGAATGTTATCCTGGACAATCCAGCGGTGCTGATTCTTACCGGCAAAGGTAATAAAATACGTAGGGTTCCACTGATGAGAAATACTCTGGTTTTGCTTCAAAATTATCTTCAGGAGCATTCCCTTGATAAAGATTGGAAAAGGGACTATCCGCTCTTTATCAATAAGCAACGAAACAAACTCACCAAGGAAGGCATAGCCTACATAATATCTCAATATGTTGGTCCAGCAAAAAGGATGTCTGCAAGTATGCCAAAAAAAGTAACGCCGCATATGTTCAGACACAGCAAGGCAGTTCACTTGCTACAGGCCGACGTTAACCTTATCTATATCAGGGATTTTCTTGGGCATCAAGATGTCAGAACCACCGAAATTTACGCAAAGTGTGATTCTGAATTGAAACGTCAGGCAATTGCGAATGCATATCCAGATATTGTCGATAATAATCTTCCTGATTGGAATAAGGATGCTGCATTACTTGATTGGCTTTCAAATCTGAAGTAGTCGTGATTTTATGCAAAGTAAATCCCGTGAAGGTGATGTAAATTTGGTGGTCTTAGCGAGTTACTTTGCATAATCGTTTACTTCGCATAAGGCGGGGTGATCAGTCCTTTAATCGCAAATATTTACATTGATGCCTTTATCAGTTTATGATGGGTAGGGGACACCGGATAGTAAGATATGCCGATGATAGTGTGCCACGAAGGCATGCATTGATGTAATATTAACAGTGCAGTCATGCTGCACAAAAGATGAGGGAGGGCCCCTCGAAGCCGCCATGCAGGTGGAGGCTTCAAACCACCGTAAGCTGCGTCGGTTAAGAGCCGGGGTGGTGAGCGTTACGGAAAAGGCAAGACCAGATTTTGTCAGGTGTGTTTCAAGGAGACGAACGCAAGTGAATCACTATTGAAGTGTCGAAAGCGTAGGGACGAGGTCAAAACCGGGGGGTAATCGTTACCCCGGGATAAGTTCGGCGGTTACCTGTTTACTGGCCGAATGGTCTCCGGCATGAAGGTGGCGTGAACTTGAGACAGGCTTTTGTGTGGAACGTGGGAACCTGTCGCTCTGATGGTAAGGGAGAAATACAAGTGGAAGTCCCACAAGTATGAGAGTACCAATGCAGAGCACAGGGGCGGAGCAACCCGTAGTAGTGATGAAGATTCTGTAATGGAATTGGAGCGAAGGGGAAGCATTGTCCAGCTTGAAGTAAAGAAGACAACTGGAAACAGGAGGATTGGATTGAACCAGGCAAAGCCGTTTTGTATACCTAAACTTGAGGTATGGGAAGCATATAAACGGGTAAGAGCAAATAAAGGGGCGGCTGGCGTCGATGGGCAGTCGATAAAGGAGTTAGAGACATATTTGAAGGGTAACCTTTACAAACTCTGGAATCGAATGTCTTCCGGCAGTTATTTTCCACCACCGGTACTTCGGGTTGAAATACCCAAAGGTGATGGTAGGATGAGACCGCTTGGAATACCAACGGTATCGGACAGGATTGCCCAGCAGGTCGTTAAACAGTATCTGGAGCCTGAGTTGGAGAAATGTTTCCACCCCGACTCCTATGGTTATCGACCGGGTAAATCTGCCTTGGATGCAGTTGGCAAGGCACGTAAGAATTGCTGGAGATACGATTGGGTTCTGGACCTTGATATTAAGGGATTTTTCGATAATATCGATCATGATCTCTTGATGAAAGCAGTACGCTGGCACACGAAAGAGAAATGGGTGCTCCTGTATATAGAGAGGTGGCTGAAAACCCCGATTTATATGACGGACAAGACACTCGTCTATCCAGAGAAAGGGACGCCACAAGGTGGGTTATGCAAAGCTTTGCATAACCCGCCTTGGGGACTGCCTTCTGTGCTTGCTTGCCAGTTGCCGTTTTCCATTACCCCGCGTGTCAGGAACATCCTTACCAAATTCAGGATACTACCGTCTGTCACACGCTTTCTGATTGATTTGAGGATAATCTCATGATCAAGCGTATCAAAACATTTGGACAAATCCATGTCCACAACCCATTTGAACCCATATTCACGTATGAACAGCTGAGCTTTAGATATGGCATGGTGACAACTCCTGCCAGGCCTATATCCGTAACTGGACGGATGAAAACCCGGGTCGAATATTGGCTCCAGGATTTCCCGAAGGACCTGCTGTACAACGCGGTCACGAACCGTAGGAATGCCAAGTTTTCTTATTGCCCCTCCCGGTTTGGGTATTTCTACACGCTTCACAGGTTGAGTGCGATATTGCTTGGCTTTCAGTTCGTTAATCAAAATGGATAAATTCTTCTCCCGCGACTTGTCGAAGTTCCCAATGGTCTGCCCATCTATTCCGGCAGCGCCTTTCGAGGCCTTCACTTTTTTGAACGCATTCTCCAAATTTATGTAAGATAGCATTCTGTCATACAGGCTGTAGTAAATCTTAACCATGTCGTTTTCTGCATTTCCTTCCATTGCTTATGATCTGTTGCCTTGGTTCTTCTCCCAAATCATCCTGCATTCTATCCTTACGGCAATTTACACGATAAACTTGGAATACTCCATTGGACGGCCTGAATCAGCAGTGCATCTGTCACAACTAACCGCTGATAAAGTGCCCTGCTCCGTCGAGCAGCCTGTGTCCGGCACAAATATCACTTACAGTTTCCAAAAAAATATTCAGATATACTTCCTCCCTTCGCAACTGACCAGGCTTTTGGTTATGGCCAGTCCCTGCAAACAGGCTACAGGTCATTCCGGTTTTATCCTCCACACTGTTACCAGGCTTCATTGGCCGGAATTTCATTACTACTACGGATTTATCTGCCACCTCTCACCGCATCGGTTTGTCCTGAGTTTCCTCTTGATTTCACTTATCCCATAAGCAAGGAAAACAGTATGAGGCTTCCCCGGTTAAGGCGAACTCCCTGTGAGCAATGCCATCCTCAATCACACCATGGGCCTGACCAGGTAAGGGGCTTTGCGCTATTTTGCACGCTTACCCACCCATAATGCCGATTCTGGTTTGCTTACGCTATATACTGCTGCTTCCTTCAGACCCTGCCGTTACCAGCAACGCCCTTGCAATTCAGAATGTCTTCCCCTTGGTCGGGGTGACGCCTGCGTTTCGGAGGCTGGGGTTGCCCGCCATGCCGGGCAAACAAAAAAGGCAGGGTGGTAATTCAACCCTGCCTTTTTAGATCACTTGTTTTTCAAAAAGCTCTTTGTCCGATTTACACTCTTTTGCTTTCCGTTGCGCGGCAACCTGAAGTCAGGATTGCCGCCGCATAGTTATTTGTAAACCGTTATGGTATCGATCCCTTCATTTCCTGCCGTATCAAATGCCTTCACTGAAAGCGTGTAAGTACCTTTTGACAGCTTCCGGGTATTCCAGTTCCAACTCAATTCACTTTTATATTTTACCGCCGTCAGCTCTTCGTTCAGAAAAAGTTCCATCCGGCTGATGCCGCCGGCATCTGAAGCTGACGCCTGTACCGTTTCCCTGTTGCCGATTGATGCACCGTCCCCGGGTGAAGTAATGGTGACGACAGGCGCCTCAGTGTCTTCAAAAATCACGTTGTCCACACTCACATTGATTGCTTCGGATACACCCTGGTTCCCGGCTGTATCAAAGGCCACAGCCACTAACGCGTACGTTCCATTGGCATAGGCCGTGGTGTCCCAGAAAAATGCATAGGGAGACGTGATGTGTTCATCAAGAAGTACGCCGTCAAGGTAGAGTTCCACCAGAGCAACACCGCCCTCATCCGTGGCAGAGACATCCACAGTGATACCGCCACTGACAAGCGCACCCCCCTGAATGGATGTAATAGCAACAACGGGTGCCTGCGTATCATCGTCACTTTCATTTGCCACAGTCACTGTAATGACACTGGACCAACCGGCATTTCCTGCGGTGTCATAGGCCACGGCCATTAGTTCATGATCGCTGTTTGCATAGCCATACGTGTCCCAGGAAAAGGTGTAGGGCGAAGTGGTATCAGATGATAAAAGTTCACCGTTAACGTGCAGTTCAACCCGATCCACACCCCCTTCGTCCGTTGCTGAAACGCTAACGGTCAAGCTGCCGTTGACGGTTGTATCGTTCTGGGGTGATGTGATGGCCACGGAAGGATCAATGGTATCCTCTTCAGGCACAGCAGCCAATGCCGCCAGGATGCTCTGAAGTGCGTTCACCCTGCCGTAACCGAAGTAGTTATCAAACCCCGTGCTTCCCAGATCGTCAGCACTCTGGGTAAGGATATTCACGACCTGGGTATTGGTTAACGACGGGTTGGCTGAAAGAATCAGAGCAGCTACACCGGCGGTGATGGGTGATGAAAAGGAGGTCCCGTTCCAGTTTCCATACCCACCACCCCGGGAAGTTGTCAAAATGTATGTGCCTGGTGCTGAGATGTCGATCCAGTCCCCGTGATTTGAAAAACTGGCAAAGGTATCTGTTGAGGTGGTGGCGGACACCGCTACCACATTGGCACAGGCTGCAGGATAGTATGGTGTGTCGGTTGAATAGTTATGGGCACAGGCAAAGATAACCGCACCCTTGTTCCAGGCGTAATTAACCGCATTCTGCAGGGTGGAAGAGTAACTTGATCCACCGATACTGATGTTTATGATCCTGACGCCCTGGTCAGCAGCATAATTAATGGCTCGGGCGATATCATAATACGTGGCATAATCATTGGCGTCTAAAACCACCAGGGGCATGATCGGACTGTCCCCTGCCACGCCGGCAACGCCGGTAATGTTATCGGTCATGGCTGCGGCAGATCCGGCTACTGCCGTGCCGTGTCCGAGAACATCCTGGGTATCTGTATTGTTTTCAAGAAAGTTATACCCGGCAATAAGATTGCCCGCAAGATCGGGATGGGTGGGGTCAACACCGGAATCAATGATGGCAATGGGAACGCTTGGGGACCCCGTTGTCAGATCCCATGCGCCGGGGGCTGAAATCATCGGCAGGTGCCACTGGGAAGAATACCGATCGTCATTGGGCACATACCCTGCTTCTGCATAGAAATTTTCTTCTACAAACTGGATATTCGGATTCTTTGACAACGCCTTTTTGACCTGTTCAAGGGCATGCACAGGCACCTTGATCCGACGTGTTTTTATGCTTTCTATCTCTCCGGCTGTGGCAGCATCATAGGAGTTGAGGAGTTTATCCACAGCACCTTTTGTAACACCTTGTTTTACCTGGATAAGTAGCTCCCCGGGTACAAACTTTTTACTGTCTGCCTGGACAAGGCCGGATCCGGCCAGAACCAATACCATTGCGATGGCAATGGTCACTATTGTCTGCAAGTTGGTTTTTAATCTTTTTATCATTTTGGACCTCCATTCGTTACTTGCCAGGAAACAAGCATCCATAAATGGAGGTGACTTGTTTCTTCGGCAACTCGGCTATCCGCCAATGACGGACCCATAAGCTTTGTGAACCGTGGTTACCCACGGGTTACCTTTGTCGGAAACGTTCTGCCGAAGTGTTAAAGCAAAAGATATACCATCGTTATGTAAAAAATAAAAAATGTCTTCTCCATTTTTGTTGATATGCCTTTCCTTTCCCATTCAAAATTTTGGTTTTCTATAACAATTGACATCTAACACACATGAGTTAACGATAGTTAAACAATGTGGTGAAATATCATTAAATAATTAACCTTCTCTGATAAAACATTTAATGACCATGGCAGCTTTTTTCTTCCATGGGATGGGGATTTCCTATAAAATTGGGGACTAAAATTGGCAAAAATTGGGCAAAAATTGTCAAAATTGGGGACAGACACAAAATTGGGGACACAAAATTGGGGACAGACCACGATTTTACACAAAATTGGGCACAAAATTGGGCAAAATTGGGGACAGACCACGATTTTATAATTGTATCTTCTTTTAAATCAATGTAAATTGGCATTATGCCAAGACGTCCGAGAATAGTCGTTCCCAACATCCCTCTTCACATTATTCAAAGGGGGAATAACAAGCAGGCTTGTTTCTTTGCCGATGATGACTACTTGTTTTATCTTAAATGGCTTGAGGAATATGCATTAACCTCGGATTGTCTAATCCACGCTTACGTTTTGATGACAAATCATGTCCATCTGTTGCTGACCCCTAAAAGTAGCAGCAGTGCCGGGGATTTATTGAAACGTCTGGGTCAACGGTATGTTCAATATATCAACCGAACGTATAGAAGAACGGGTACCCTATGGGAAGGAAGGTATCGATCCTGCCTGGTTCAAGAGGAGACATATTTGTTGACGTGTCAGCGGTACATAGAACTAAACCCGGTCCGTGCGGGTATTTTAGAACACCCGGGAGAATTTAGATGGTCGAGTTATCGTCATAATGGGCAGGGAGAAATGTCGGATTTAATTACACCACATATCCTTTACCAGGGTCTTGGCGAAACAAATGACCAAAAGCAATCAACTTATAGGGAATTATTCCGGTATGAATTGGAACCTGATGAAATAGATCAAATCAGAAAAGCCACGAATGGAAATTTTGCATTGGGGGCCAAACGATTTCAGGATGAAATCAGCATAATGCTGGGTAGGCGTGCTTTTCCGGGTAAAGCAGGCCGACCGAGGACAAAAAATTCATAAAAAACGTGGTCTGTCCCCTATTTGTCATGGTCTGTCCCCTATTTGTTTTTTCCCCTATTTGCTTTTGTTTTAAAAACGTGGTCTGTCCCCTATTTGCCTATTTGTCACTATTTGCTAAAACGTGGTCTGTCCCCTATTTGCTACACCCTATTTGCACCCTATTTGCACCCTATTTGCACCCTATTTGCATTTTGTCCCCTATTTGTTTCCCCTATTTGTTTTACATCTTCAAACCAGGAAGAATATGGCACTTTCAGGTCGCCCCTCACAATTAGGCAACACTTTCTTTTGCTTCTATTGATAGGGTAAGCCCCAGTGAACCCAATATTTTATTCAGGCTCGAAAGATTTGGATTCCCTTTTTCTGACAACATTCGGTACATAGTCTCTCTGTTAAGATTCGCTTCATTGGCAATATATGAGATCCCTTTTGCCTTGGCAACATCCCTGAGTGCTAACATAAATACTTCTTGTGACCCTTCTCTAAGAGCCTCGTTTAAATATTCCGTAGCATATTCAGGATTCTGCAATCTTTCCATAAGTCCTTCTCTATAATTTGCAGTAGCCATCATTCTTCTCCTATATGCTCTTTCCAATATTGGTGTGCTTTTTTGATATCCTTTTTCTGGCGGCTTTTATCACCAGCGCAGAGCAAGATAACGACCCTATTCCCTTCAAGGCCGTAATAAATTCTGTAACCAGGGCCATATGGAATCCTTATTTCATGCACATCTTTTCCGACACTTTTTGAGTCTCCGAAGTTACCAAGCCTCAATCTTGCGATCCTTACATCAACCTTCGCTTGGGCTCTTAAATCCTTTATGGAGTTAAGCCATTCTCTGAAAGGGATATTTCCCTCTTTGGTGACATATTCATGTATGATTCTTTCCCTTGCTTCCATCTTCATTAAAGTAGCTTTTAAGCTACATATTGTCAAGTTTATTTAATTGTAGACAGGAATTCGTTTTTGATAAGATCAGTAGATAGTGGCTGACCGAAAACCCCTTTGAGATGCCTTCGGATGTCCTCATAAATCCTCGATGTTCATCTCTCCAAGGGGCTATGCGAGGTGTGATGTTCTTTTTTTGCTGATCTTTGACAATTGAGCTTGATTTTGGACGTGACTATCCCTTTTCACTAGAATCGTCCTCTTTCTCTGCTGTTTTGGTTTAGCCAGATTTACGTTGAATCCGTTTTAGCTCTTTTTGTTGAATATGATGTCCGATAATCTGGAGATTCCTTGCCAGAACGGACAAACTGACATACCGCTTAAAACCATGAATGCCATGATCCGGGCATCTATCCAGACCATGGTTTTCTAATCCGTTGACGGCGGACTCAACTGCCGAGTGTTTTCTCTTGGATCGCCGGAACTCCTCGGCTGTTTCTTCTTCAAATTCAGCTTTGTTTCGCTTCCCTTTTTCGGAAGCACCAGGAGAGTGAAATTGTCTTTCAAAGCTTTCTTATTTTCAGGACTGTAGAAACCTTTGTCAAAACTGCATCCTTTGAGGTTTGGGAACTTGCTTTGAGCGGCATCGACCATGGCAACGGCCACCTTATGCTGGTCATGATGGCGGACAGACTGGGACTACGCCCTGGGTGGCCTGGTTCTCACCATTGTCAACGGCCAGTTCAATTTTAAGGTTCTAATGGAAGTGGTCCACCAGACCTTTAGCATCACTGCCTATATTGTTGCCATAGTGATCGGGGCCACCTGTTTTGCCCTGGTATTGCGGGAACTGGGCGGTGACGCCCTGGTGGAAGAAACACTGACAAGCCTGCCGTTCGGCCCCTACGGCATCGTGGCCTCTATTCTTGGTATTGTATTCTTTTTGGGATTTTTTCTGGACTGGATTGAAATCACCTTGATCATCCTGCCCCTGCTGGCATCGGTTATATCTCACTTGAAAATTAAATATGGTTGTATAGTATAGATGATTTGTTAAAAACAATACAACAAGTGATGAAAAATATAAACAAAAATTCGAGGTTTAGAAATAACTCAACAAAAAAATCATATAGAATCAGTCATTTAATAACCCGATTTAAGGGAGATTAAATGTGGAGTGCATCGACGACGATTTATGCCTTGCCGACAACTTCTTGAAGTGTGGCTGCATTCACGTGCTATACGACCACTGTTTTTTCGAAAGGGACACCCTTACGCAATTTCCAATTTCCAGGAATCCAATGGGCCTTGAGGTCTGACGAACGAAAGGCGTCGTGGACGAGCCTTGTGTTTTCTGGCTGGATGATAATAAGGATAGAAGGATAGGAACTTGATTTGAGAATGCTGTACCACCTGCCGGTGTGGGACATCCTTTTAACCGATCAACTCTCCAAGGCCCGAGGCCCTCTGGGTTCTTTGTTCAACGGCTGCGGCAAGAATCACTTCATGGGGACAGACCAGAGTGAACCAGGACCTTGCCCGGGTAATGCCCGTATACACGAGCTCCCGGGTGATCACGGGAGTGACGGTCCCTGGGAGAACCATGGCCGTGTGATCAAACTCAGACCCCTGGGATTTATGGACGGTCATGGCGTAAACCGTTTCAACGTTTGAAAGCCTTGAGGGGAGCAGCAGTTTCAACGATCCATCACCCATGGGAAACACCACCCTCATGCCCCGGGTGGTTGGCGCCACAATGCCCATGTCCCCGTTCATGAGTCCCAGGCTGTAATCGTTGCGGGTGACGAGCACGGGCCGTCCAGGGTACCACCCCTGGGTTGCGTCGATAAGGTCGGATCGATACAAGACATCGGCAATGGCAAGATTAAGGGCTTCCACCCCCCACTCCCCCCTTCGAAGGGGGGTGAGCACCTGGAACTGGTTAAACCCATGGAGCACGGCCTTGAGCCAGTCGGTCTCAGAACCAAAGGCTCCGGGACCCTGGGACAGTGTTTCAAGGAAGACGCGATACCCCTGGGGACCCTCTTTGCCAGTGGTGGTGGAATGGCCGTCCAGGACCAGGCGATGGAACCGGTTATCGTGGCAGGTGGGCACCCGCACCTGAAAGATATCTGAAAATCCCTGGCGCCAGACTTCGGCCACCCCGTTTTTATCCCCCTGGTTGACCGCCCCTGCAAGGGCGCCGATCCCGCTGTGTTCACCAAAGCGGTGGCTCTTTCTCAGGACAACGATCTGCTGGTCAATTTCCCGGCCCGGACCTGAAAATTCGGAAAGATCAAACCCTGTGGCCTGTTGCAGAAACGCCACGGTCGCCGGCAAAAAACAGGCGGTGGCCGGGCTTTCGCAAAGATCGCCAAGGACAGACCCCGCCTCCACCGAGGCAAGCTGGTCCTTGTCCCCGAGGAGAATCAGCCTTGCCCCCGGGGGAATAGCCTGTAAAAGCGCATTCATCATCTCAAGGTCGATCATGGAAGCCTCGTCCACCACAAGAAGGTCCACATGGAGGGGGTTATTCTGGTCGTGGATAAAGTTGCGGGAATCGGGCCGGGAGCCCAGCAGCCGATGAAGGGTTGAAACCGACTTGGGCATCTTTTCTTGGACCGGCAGACTAAGCCTGTCAACGGCCTTGGCAATGGATTCTGTCAACCGGGCCGCAGCCTTGCCAGTTGGGGCTGCAAGGCTGATGCGCAGTCCCCTGCCCGCTTCCATGGCAAGGGTCTGGAGTATCCCTAAAAGCTGAACCACGGTGGTTGTTTTGCCCGTGCCAGGGCCGCCCGAGATGATGCTCAGGGCGTTGGTGGCTGCAATGGCTGCGGCAACGCTCTGCCAGTGAATCTCGGTTTTTTCGTTTTCTTCGGGGGTTCGCATCGCCCCGAATATTCCATCAAGACGTTGTTCAAGATCATGGGGAACATCTATTTTCTTTGCTGACAGCCGCTTGATCTGTTCGGCCACCTGGCGTGTGCAGTCCCAGTATCGCCGAAGATAGAGACGCCCGGAAACCAGGGCAAGGGGAGTGTTGCCCGTGTCCCCTCCCACCAGGGGAGAACAATCAAGATGCTGTTCCCACAGATCCTGTGTGACGCCCGAGAGCAGTCGGGACGGGGTCAGAGTCTCCTTTGCCGTCATCCCCTCGGGGGGCAGGGCAAGCACACCATCCGGATCCGCCAGCAGCGGCCCAAGGTCAAGGCAGATATGCCCCCGGGCGAGCTGATGGCTCACCAAGGCGGCTCCCAGGAGAACAAGGAAACCCGCGTCCTTTTCCTGGTGGTGCAGAAAGACCACAAAGGCCCGGTCAAGGGGCCTTAACCATCCCAGGGTTGTCCAGGTTTCCACAAGTTGTAGAACGTCGGGAAATTCTGAAAGACCGTTCAATGCCGAGGGCGTCAAACCATCATGCGTATGGGCCATGTTCACCTCCCCCCTGGAAAAACCGGTCAAGGGTTTCGATCAGGTCCTTGGGGGGCCTGTCAAAATAGACCCCCTGGCCCGTGGAGTTGACGCCCCTTAAAAAAAGGTAGACCGCCCCGCCAAGGTCGCGGTCGTAATCGTAATCAACAACCCTTGACTTGAGCAAACGGTGAAGGGCCAAGGTGTAGAGCACATATTGAAGGTCATAACGATGGCCCAGCATGGCCTGGTTCATGGCGGCAGCGTCATAGGCCCCGGCCTCGTCCCCCAGGTGGTTGGACTTGTAATCAAGGATGTAATACCGGTCCTTGAAGCAGAAAACCAGATCAATAAACCCCTTTACCATGCCGTTTAACCGGTTGGGGTTTAACACGGGCCGCAGGTTGCCCGGCAACACATGGGAGCAAACCAATTGGTCAACCTTCCCCACGGCCACCCCGTGGGAGGCAAACATGAACTCCATTTCCGGCCGGCACTGCTGCTTGCCAAGGTCGGCAAGGGTGAATGTTACCCCATCAACGGTCAGGGGCACGGTCACAAAATCCATGAGCCAGTCAACCAGCACCCCTGTCCACGGCTCCCATCCCCGGGCAACACAGGCCCGTTGAATGTGATCCAGGGCCAGGGGTCTGTCCTGTGCAACCCTGTCAAACCCCTGGATTGCGGCCCATTCAAGAAGGTCGTGGAGAAAGGTGCCTGGCTCGGGTCCCCTTGGAAACCCATGGATGGACAAGGCCGGTGAATGAATATTGGAGACCATGGCCATCTGGATCTGCTGTTCCTGGATCTGTTCCTCCTGAATCTGGGCTTCCTGGAGCTGGGCCTCCTGGAGTTGGTCCTGGGAGGCTGAGTCGGGCACCTCCACATCCACCGGGAAGGCTACCACGCCTTTTTCAGGCATGGCCGCATTGGCAAGAATGCCCGAGTAGCTCGTGATCCGCCAATTGTTGGGAATGGTTCCGTTGAACAAGCGGGCAGGCAACAGAGACGGCAATTCCGATCCTGGCACGAACATCTCCTTGCCAGGCGGGGGCAGCGGGGTAATGACAATGGCGTCGCTGCCCCCCTTTAATTCGTTCAAAAGCCCTGGCAGTTGAGCTGTTTCAACCATGGTTTGTCCTGCCATGAGATACCCCATGGCCGATTCGTGGAGGGTGGTGACCTCCCCTGATTTGAGGGTTTTTCCCATAACGCCGATGCCGAGGAAACAGGCAAAGCACGAACGGGTCAGGGCTACATAGAGCATCCTTAATTCTTCGGCCAGACGCTCCTGGTCTGCAGCTTCAAGGGCTTTGGCATCCGGGTTGACAACCAGGAAAGGGGTACCGTCAGGGTCATGGGCGGTTACCACGGAAGCGTTGGCCTGGGTGAGTTTTCTGGCGCTGCAGGCAAAGGGCAGAAACACCAGGGGATACTCAAGACCTTTGGATTTATGGATGGTGATCACCCGCACAAGCCTCTGGTCACTTTCCAGTCGGAGGATATCATCCTCAACGCTGATCTGGGGACGTGCGATCTGGTCCCCGAGCCACCGGATCACCCCCTGCTCGCCATCAAGGGCGGCTGATTCTGCCTGGAGGATTTCACCCAGGTGAAGCAGGTTGGTCAGCTTTCGTTCTCCTGCAAGGGTCGACAGCAGACGGGCCCCCACATCAAACTCGAAAACCAATGCCCTGACCATGGGCAGCACCCCCTTGGTGCGCCAGGTCTTCTGGAACGATTTAAACTGAATGACCGCGGTTTCCCAGGCAGACTCGTCATTGTTGAGTGTTTCAAGGGTTTTCAGGGAAAGATCCAGAAGGGGGGTGGCAAGTGCCGCCCTTACGGCCCGCTCGTTGGTGGGATCAAAACAGGCCTTGAGGATATAAACCAGGGAAACAGCCTCCTGGCTCTCAAACACAGACTCCCGGTCCGACAGGTAGACCGACCTTACTCCCCTGAGGTCAAGGGCCGACCGAATGTGCCGGGCCTCATTTACATCCCGAACAAGAACGGCAATGTCCGACGGCACCAGGGGAACAAAGGATCCGTCCTTCTGCAGGAACCCTGCACCCTGGGGCCGCTGTTGTCCCAGGTTGAGCAATCTCACCATTTCACTGGCAGCTGCCCCTGCCATGGTGGAAAGGTAGCCGTCAGGGCCACCCTTTGCAACAGGGCCGTCCTGCATCTGCCACAGGGTCATGGGCACAGCTGCCTGCCCTTCGACCATGAACGTCTCATCCCTATCCTGGGCAAGGACCGGATCAAAGGGGATCATCTCTTTGAACAAAAAGGCGCCAAGGGGAAATTTTGCCCCGTGGCTGAAGATCTGATTCACCGCCGCAACCATCCCCGACGAGGACCGAAAATTTTTATCAAGGGTGTAAAGGCGATCCCCGGCGTCTTGTCTGGCCCTGAGATATGTGTGGATGTCAGCCCCACGAAAGGCGTAGATGGCCTGTTTGGGATCCCCGATCATGAACAGGCCTGATTGCTCTTGGTCAAGATAGATGGTGTTGAACAGGGTATACTGCACCGGATCCGTATCCTGGAACTCGTCGATCATGGCCACGGGAAACTGGGCGCGGATGAGCTGGGCCAGACAGGTGTCCGGGCGGGCAAGGGCCTGCCCCAGCCGCGTGATCAGATCGTTGAACCCCATGCGGGAGAGCCGGGCCTTGGCCGCCATGACACGGTCATTGATTTCACGTGCCCCATGGGCGAAAAGGGCCTGTTTAACATCAAGGCTGCCCAGGCTGTCGTTTAACCGGTCAAGGGCGTCAAAGGCAGGGTGGGCAGGCGGGGTTCCTTTCTTTGACGTGCCCTGGGCAAGGCCTGTTGCTGAGAATTTTTCAAGCACCGTATCAGTGGGCAGATCCCCCTGTCCATTGACCCAGCTGTCCATATCCGCGATCCAGGTGTCAAGGGAGGCCGGACGGTAGCGGTTGTTGTTCAGGGTCTTGTCTGCCCGGGCCTTCTGGACAAGGTCAATGGCCTCCTTGAAACCGGCCTGCCACACCCTCCGGGCCTTTTCAATGGCAGACCTGCGCTGTTCCAGCATCTGGAACGGGTCCAGGGGCACAGATTCAAGCCCTCCAGCATCAATGTCGGCATTGTTTATTCCAGCCATCAGAGGCCGCACCTTTTTCAACAAATCAGCAGGGGTGGTCAGACCGGTGGCCTGCCCAAGGGCCTGGAGGGTTTCAACATCCCTTGGATAAAAGTTTGTGCGCCAGAAGTCCCAGACTGCCTCTTCCAGAAGGTCGTCATCCCCGGGCTCAAGGGTGAGGTCAAACAGGGACAAACTGTCAAAGGCGTGCTGGAAAAGCATGCGCTGGCACCAGGCGTGGATGGTGTGGATGGCCGATTCGTCCATCCACAGGGCTGCCCGTTCAAGAAGATTTGCCATGGCAGGCAGGTCCCCGGGCGAATAATCGTCCTTGAGACCCTGGAGGAATGGGTCCCCCCCTCCCCTTCCCCTGAAAAAGGCACAGGCTTCGGTAAGCCGGGCCCTGATTCTTTCCCTGAGCTCCTGGGTGGCCGCATTGGTAAAGGTGACCACCAGTATTTCAGGAGGAACCAGGGGTCGTGAAAATCCGTTTTCCTTCCCATGGCCCAGCACCAGGCGGATATAAAGGGCTGCAATGGTATAGGTCTTGCCGGTTCCGGCACTGGCCTCAATGAGCCGGGTGCCGTGGAGGGGAAAGGTCAGGGCATCCAATTTCCGGTTCATGGTCATCCCTCCCTTTCCACGGCTTGAACCATGGGCAGATAAAGGGTTGCGGCAAGGTCTTTGAAAAAGTTGTCCCGGGCCTGCCAGAGGGCATCAAAATCAGGAAAGGTGCGCTGGAGATAAGGGTCATACCCAAGCTCTCCCCTTGCGTTGAACCCGTCGCCGGCATAGACCCTGGCGGCATCATTTTTTGCCCGTTGTTCATCCTTTGCCATCAGGGCCGCAACATAGGCCACCCCGGTCTTTGCCGTCACGGGCAGCGGCCGGGCAAGGCCCTGCCTGAAAACAGTCAGGATATCCATGAGGACACTGAATGCAGCGGCTTTATCAAGGGGATGAAAGGCGGCCACGGCATCCGGGGCGATCAAATGGCTCGTAAGGTCAATGCCCATGGCGCACCCGGCAACATGGCTGATCCAGAGGGGAACCAGGGGATACAGGAGCAAGAGCTTTCCCCCCTTGTCCAGAATGTTACGGGGATAAAACTGCTGCCTTGCAAATTGAGGCAGGATGGCGCCAGGGTCATCGAAATCCGTGGTAATCATATTATCCAGCCAGTCGTCCAGCCGTATTTCTGGCCAACCGTCCTGTTCAATAACAAGGGCGATCTCCATGGGGTCACAGGCCCGGGGCCAGCGTTCCGCAAGGCTCCCATAACGGGTGAGCATGGCAATCACAGGGGCTGTAAGGTTTTTTGCCGCAAGGGTGCCAAACCCTGCCATGGGCAGTTCACCCGTACGGGTCAGGCGATCGGCCGCTTCAACCACAGCGGCTTCAACAACACAGGGCCCGCCCCTTCCAGGGTAAAGTTCAGGGCTGACACCTGCTGCAAGCCCTGCTGAAAGAAGGGTGGCGCCAAGGTTAAAGGGGGCAAGCAGGTCCAGGGCAAAGGGTTCATGATCCAGGTTTTCAAGGCTGATATCGTCAAAACGGATGGACAGGCAGTGGTTATAAAAGAATTTCACCGGGTTTTTCATGAATCCGATCAACGGGCTCAGGGTAAGGGCGTCCACACAAGGAGGGGTCTCCAGAAATTCTTCCCGGGGCTGATCTTCCCTCCGGCCAAGGCAGTTCCGCCACTCCTGGGCATAGGTGAAAAGGGGGGCTTCCGGGCTGGAAAAATAGGCCCGGCCAAAGGGCTGGAGGGGATGGATCGTGGTGAGGTGATCCAGCAGGCCGGAACCTTCATAGTTGGGTTGCCCGGATTCCGGGCACTCCGATCCCAAACGTTCCGGTTCTGAGCACTCCGATTCCGGACGTTCCGGCTCCGCACACCCGGGTTCAAGGGTCCAGCCAGCGTCGATGTAGTCCCTGAGCTGGCCAACAAGCACTGAGGGGGTACGTTCGCCGTTGTCCCGGACATCTCGTCCCACATGGCTCAGGTAAAACGTTTCCCGGGCCGAGAGCAGGGCCTCAAGAAAGAGGTAACGGTCGTCCTCCCTTGTGGAACGATCACCTGGCCGGTACATGCCAGGTTCAGCCATCAGATCAAAATCCAGGGGGGGATGGCTTCTGGGAAAGGCCCCGTCGTTCATTCCCAAAAGGCAGACCACCTTAAAGGGGATGGCCCGCATGGGCATGAGGGTGCCAAAGTTGACCATACCGGCAAGAAATTTCTGGGACACACCCTGGACAGCCATTTTTTCCAGAAAATAGTCCCGCACCACGCACAGGGTCAACTCCTGGTCAAGGTCTGCCTGGGTGCATGCGTTAAGCCAGTCGTCAAGCACCTGGTCCATGCGGTTGAGAACCAGGCGTTCAGAAGCGTCCACGGGCTCAAAAAAATCCCGGGCAAGGGTTCTCAGGATCAGGCACCATCTTTCCGGACAGGCCGAAGACTGAAGGGTCGTCCAGAGGGCCTCAAGGCGTTCCACAACCCCGGCTACAAGCCCCACAAGGTGGGCCTCAAGCCCCCCTATTTCATCATAGGGTTCAATGTTGTGCCATGCCTTATTGTTACCCACGGCATAGCCAAGCAGCATTCGGTTGAGCCCAAAGGCCCAGGTGGTCTGGTCAAGATCCGGGGGCAGCCCGAAAGAAGCGCGCTGGGATTTGTTCAACCCCCAGCTGATACCCGCCCCCTTTATCCACTGGAACAGCCGTGGCAGATCCGTCTCCTTAAAGCCGAACCGTCGTTGAAAGGCCGGAACCTCTAGTAAATCCATGAGGTCCCTTGCTGCCATGCGAAGATCGGGCAGATGGAGCAGTCGTTCAAGGGCCTTTACCAGGGGCACGCTCTTCTTGCCTGGATGGTCTGCAATGGTAAAGGGGATGAATCGCGGGTCATCCAGGGAGAGGTTGCCGAACACGGCCTCAATATGGGGGGCATAGCCCTCGATATCCGGCGTCATCACGACCACATCCCTGGGAAGGAGGTTGTCAAGGGTCTCAAAGCTGTGGAGCAGCTGGTCCTGGAGGATCTCCACCTCACGCTGGCGGCTGTGGGCCACCTGGAAGGTGATGGTTCGATCCCCCCTGGCAATTGGCCGTCGGGATTCATTGTCTGGTGCAGAAGGTTCAAGGTCAAGGATGGCCTGCTGAATTTCGTGCAGGAGCGTGCCCCGGGTATCCTGAGCAATCACATCCCGGAAGAGATCGATTTCGGCAAAATTTTTTCGATAGGTTTCAGGGGTGTCATAGCCGTAGACAAGGCCGATATAGTCCCTGCCCTGCTTGCCCCAGGCCGCAAGCAACGGATTGGCATGGCGGTATACGTCAACCGGATCAAGGGGTGTCGGCATGGTCGCCTTGCCCGAATGACGGGCATGGTCAATGCGCAGAAGCTCTCGGTCCTCGATGATGTCAGCCCAGAAATGCCGACAGGGGTTGTTCACAAACAGCAGCACCTGGCACAGGTGGGAAACGGCGTACAGGGTTTCAAGCACCTGCTTGGGCAACGAAGAGATGCCAAACACGATCACCCGTGGCGGCAGTATCTCCGGCCGGACCCTTGTATCTGAAGCCTTTTGAAGAAATGCCTGGTGAAGGTCTGAACGGCCGATATTTCGAAGCGATGCCGGCACCCGTGCCCTTAACCTGCGCCACAACTCAGCCTGCCAGGCGTGCTGGGGGGGTATGTCCACCCATTGTCCCCCTCCAGTGAGGAGCTGGTCCTTTTCCCCTGCCCACTGCTTGAGCCAGTCGGCCCGGTAGACCTGGTATTGGTCAAAAAGGTCGGCAAGACGGCAGGCCAGTTGGTACTGTCTTCGCTGGTCTGTGTCGTTTTCAAGGAACCGGTTCAGGGGTGAAAAAATGTCGTCAGTTAAAAGGGTCGGCAGAATGGAAAAAAAACGCCACACCAGGCGTTCCCTGTCATAGGGAGAATCCGTTGGAATGGTGTCATTCCCGAGGATGGCGCGGTAGGCGGTCCAGACCCAGGTCCCGGGCAGCTGGGTCTCAATGCCTGCGCTGATGCCGCACCCATCGTCGGCTGCAACGGCAAGTTTGAGCCACTGGGCCATGCCCTTGCTCTGGACAATGAACTGTTCGGTTTCAAGCACTCCCAAAGGATGTGTCCTGACCCAGTGAACCGCCACATCTCTCAAATCTTCAAGGTGATTGGCATGGATGATGGAAAGCCCGGGCAGGAGTCCGGGTCGGCTGTCATGGGGTTGAGTGCCCATTGTTTATTCTAAAAAAAATCTCCTTAAAAAATTCAGTGCCACATGGAATCAGGCGCATATTCTTCCCATAGCCAGAGCCGGTTGCGTCTAAAGAACGGCAACAAGGAGAGCCTGTCCCCGAGGGTTTACTGTCCCCGATGGCTTGCAATCTATAAACAAACGGTCTGTGTGTCAACCGATAGAATTGCTGTCACGGTATTTGATGAATACAATTGGACTTTTAGTCCGGGTTGATGGTATCAACACCCCATAGATTACACCTTAAATTGTTATTTTTTACCAGGAGAATGCCATGGGACTGTTTAGCTTTTTTTCGGGAAAAACGCCTGAAGCCATAGAGGCAAAGGGGGACCAGCTGGTTGAACGCAACGCCTTTGGCCCGGGAAAACTGGAATATGAAAAGGCCGCGGCCCGAAACCGGGTCAGCCCAAGCAAGGACCCTGATTTCACAGGCCGCATTGAACAAAAGATTGGTGCAGCAAAGCACAGCCTTGCCCTTGAGCACTTTAACAGGGCCCAGGAGCTTGTGGAGGCCGGTTGCTTTGATGATGCAGCAGACCGCCTGGATCTTGCAGCGACATTGACCACAGACACGACCCTTCTGGACGCAATCCAGGCCATGGGGAACAAAAAAGATATGCCTGTCCAGCACCCGGCCAAAAATGGCACTGGCACACCGGATAATGCCCCGGATCCAAACGGGCCGGTTCCAGATGAGATCTATTCGAATGAGCCGTATTCGGATGATATTCTGAATGATGGACTGGATGTGGATGAAACCGAGGTCTTCGAAGCCCTGGTCAATGCCCTTCCCCCCGAAGAACAGGCCGCATATCCCCTTTATGGGCCCAACTTTATCAAGGGGTTTGTGTCCATGAACCAGGGAGATTTTCAAGGGGCATCAACGGCCTTTACAACGGCCCTGGACGAGCACGGCAGTCAAACCAGCTTTGTCCATCTTGAACTTGCCACCTGTCTTGTCAACCTCAACCAGGCTGACCAGGCAAAGGACCTTGTTCTTGAATTCATCGACGCCTTTCCCACCTCTGTGAGGGGCTGGCAGATCCTGGGCGAAACCCTGTGGAGCCTGGAAGAATTTGACCAGGCCCTGGATCGTTTTGCCGCCTGCCCCGAATCCATCACCCAGACCACGGACATGGAAATTTTAAGGGGAGAAACCCTGATTCGATCCAACCGGATCAAGGAGGCCCAATCCCTGTACCAGGGCCTTTTAAAGGCTGGCAACCGGGACGACGCCATTTTAAGGCACCTTGCCATGGCCTGTGAACGTCTTGGGGACCATCGCACAGCCAACGAACTCTACCTTGAACTCATCAACCATTGTTCAAGGTGTGGGGCAAGACCCGATGACTCCCTGCGTCTGCGGTTTGCCGAAACCTGCATAACCCTTGGAGACTATTCCGACAAGCTACTTGACATCTACCTGGACCTTGCCGTGAAGGACCCTGAAAACAAGGGCCGTTACTTCCAGCGGGTAAGCCAGATATATGCAGCCCTGGGAGAAGAGACCCAGGCCCAGCGTTTCAATGGGTTTGCCCGGGAAAATTCACACCCCCAGGAGTAGGCTTTTCCCAACAAGGCTCTACCAGAATTGGGCCATGCACCAGAAGGTTATCAACAATCAGACAGGGGATCTACCCATCGAGGGGAGGTAAACACACGCTCCCTGCCTGCAATGGGATCCATGAACCGGACCTCCCTGGAAAGCAGCATCAGGGGATGTTCCCAGTCGTCACCTTGCTTGGGCAGAAGATCAGGATAGCATCGATCGTTTTCTATGGGGAAACCCAGGGATGCAAGGTGAAGGCGCAACTGGTGCTTTTTACCTGTTTGGGGATAGAGCCGAAAAAAGGCCCTGTCACGGTCTGCCCCCACAAGTTCCAGGCGGGTTTCGGCATTGGGCCTGCCCGGAACAATTGTGTTCCGGAACCAGGGCTCACCCCTTTCAATACGATTGACAATCACAGACGGCAGATGGGGGAGCGTGCCGGGCCTTCGGGTAACGGCCTCGTAGGTCTTTTTTACCTTTTTCTCCATGAACAAATGCTGAAAGGCGCCCCTGGTTTCCGGCTCAACCGAAAAGAGCACCACACCGGCGGTCTCCCTGTCCAGGCGATGGATGGGTACAATATCTGGATTGGAAAAACGAATTTTAAGGCGGTTTAAAAGGGTCTCGTTCACATGGGGACCCGATGGCACCACCGGCAGAAAGTGGGGTTTGCACGCCGCAATGAGGTGATCGTTGTGGAAAAGGATCTCCTCCTTAAAGGGGATCAGGGGTTCAGTTTCAACCTCGCGATAGTAAAGGACCTTTGACCCGGGAATAAGGGGTGAGGAGATGTTAAAAGGGGTTTTATCCTCTTGGATGACACGACTTGCATTAATTCGCCGCACCCACTCCTGCCTGCCGATCCAGGGAAATCTGGCGTCAAGAAAATCCAGGAGAAGAACAAAACCTTCAGGGTTTTCCCGGGGCACTGTTACCGTTGAGGGTGAAACTGAAACAACCATTAGATCAGCCTATCAGGCAACGATCTGGGGCCAGTCCGGGGTGTCATCGTCAACCCACAGGTAGCTCCACTGGACCCCGTCAAGCAGCCCGTCTGTGAACATGAAGTTGCACTCAAGGGCGCCCACATTGATGACCATCATGGTGGGATCAAGCTCATCGGCCTCTTCCAGGTAAAAGTAAGATTTTCGCTTCAGATACTGTTTGATATCAGCAACGCTCTTCCCGATGATCTTTTCGTTGTCCAGGGTGGCGTCGGGGTGGGAAAGAATGATGGTTCCGAGCTTGAAATCCTCTGATCCCTCAAAGCTCAAGGCAATGTCTCCTTCACCATAATACCAGGTGATATACTCTTCGTCTTCAAACTCTTCTTTTAACTCTTCCTTTGGCTTACCAAAATAATCCCTGCATTCATCCATGGTTGCACCAAAATGGATTGAGCCAAGCCCTCTCCCTGGTTTTATCGTAGAAATGTCCTGCATTTTATCTCCTCATTTGTTCTAAACAGACTCAAGGTAAGGGACTCAGAAACAAACAATTCATAGATCTTGCCTGTCTTGCAGCTCCATATTGGTGGATTTATTTACATCTGAGACCCTAAGCAAACAGCAAAACCACGGGAAATCCCCCATGGTCATAGGCTTCTATTACCATGTTTCCAGTCCAATGCCAATAAATTTACGCCATGCATCCATGGGGTCAGGTAAATCATGAATTCCGCATTGTCCGTCGTGTGGCAGGGGCGCTTCTTGGATCATCGGGCCAGAAATGTTTGGGGTATCTTCCCTTGAGTTCCTTTTTAACCTGGGCGTAGGTGTTGTCCCAGAAGCTTGCAAGATCCTGGGTGACCTGAACGGGCCTCTGGGCCGGGGAGAGCAGATGGATGGTAACAGGCACCCGTCCCATGGCAACCGTCGGGGTGGTGGTACAGGCGAACATCTCCTGAATGCGGACCCTTAAAACGGGCGAGTCAATGCATCCACTTGCTTGTTCCCCATAGTCAAGCAAGATTTTTGACCCACTAGGCACAAGGAGATGGGAGGGGGCGTGGCGCTCAAGGAGGCGGTGTTCGCCATGGGTTAACAGGGACAGAAGAGGGACCTTAAGGTCCATCCGTTTGACCCGGGACATTGAAAGAGCCGTTCCCATGAACGGTACAAACCAGCGCTCCAGGCTCTCTTCCAGAACCTTGTCCGACAGGTCTGGAAACCCTTCATCACCAAGGATCCTGTTTAGAAACACCGCCCTTGCCTGGAAGCGCCTCAACCCAGGAGTCCAGGCAAGAATGCCCACCCCCTGGTCACGGATACCCTGGAGGAGCCCCGAAAGGATCAATTCCGGATTCGGGTTTTCCAGGGCGTGGCTTGAAAGAACAAGCCCCATGTAACAGCGTTCCTTCACAGCCTTCACAGCCTTTGCCGATGCATCCCAGAAGACCCGATCAACGACCTGGATATTCTGCTCAAAGGTCTGCTCAAGTTCAGTCCGTGAAATCGGAGCGGCCATGAAAATTTTGGCATTAGTATTTTTCCCATCCACATGGGCGGCAACGATCATCTCCTCCCAGGCCAGAGGATCGGCCTTGGGAAGGATTCCCCCCCGGCCCGATGCCAGGAGAAACCGACCGTCCCGGGAATTGCGGTTCATGGCGACCCGCTCGGGATAGGCAAGGGCCAGAAGGTTTCCGGCCCTGTTGGGATCAACACTCTCATCTTTAACGCCAAGGGTGTGCCTGAGTTTTCCAGCGATTTTCCTGACCCTTGCCAGGGTCCCCCCCTTGAGTGATCTATCCCGAATGGACCTAGGGTCAGATACAAGAAGTTCCACACGCAAACGGAGGTCGGCATCCCAGGCGTTGTTCGTACGGACCATAAAATCGGGCTCCTGGACAATGGCTGCCACAAGGCAGGCAAGGGCTCCCATTCCCATGGCTTTGCCCGTCAGCAGCATATGGCCAAGCCTTGGGTGCACCCCGAGACCGGCAAGTGCTCGCCCATGGGCCTTGATCCTTCCCTGGGCGTCCAGGGCACCTAAACGCACAAGAAGCGTTCGGGCCTGGTCCATTGCAGCCTTTGGGGGCTGATCCAACCATTTGAGTTCTCCTGGATCACGAACCCCCCAGAGGGCAAGCTCCAGTGCAAGGCCGGCAAGATCAGTGTTGAATATTTCCGGCCGGACATTCTCAGTTCTATCCCCCTGGGTTTGCCTTGACCAGAGCCGATAACAGATGCCGGGTCCTGTCCTGCCCGCCCTTCCCCGCCGCTGGTCCACCGACGCTTTGGATGCATCAAAGGTTTCAAGGGCGGACATCCCGGTCCTTGGGGAAAACCTGGGTTCGCGCACCAGGCCTGAGTCAACCACCACATGGACCCCTTCAATGGTGAGGGAGGTTTCGGCAATGGCCGTGGCAAGGACAACCTTTCGTTGACCAGCCCTGGCAGCCTGGATGGCCCTGTCCTGATCCTTTTGAGTAAGGTTGCCGTGGAGGGGCAGGACACTGACGCAGGCGGAAAGCTTACTGGGGTTTAAAAGGGCTGCCGTGCGTCTGATTTCACCGACACCAGGCAGAAAGGCCAGAATATCCCCCCTGTCCCGGGCAAGCGCATTCAGGATCACACGGGCCATGCGAACCTCAAGGAATTCGTCTTTTTTTGCCCCCGGACCGGGTTCAAGGTAACGGGTATCAACGGGAAAAATTTTTCCCTGGGATTCCACCACCCCGGCCCTGCCCATGAGCTCGCACAGGGGGGCGGCCTCAAGGGTGGCGGACATGACAACGATCTTGAGATCCTCACAAAAGGCGCCCATGGCATCAAGGCAGAGGGCAAGCCCGAGGTCTGAACTTAAATTGCGCTCGTGGAACTCATCAAAGATGACAAGACCTGTGCCCAGAAGACCTGGATCACTCTGTATCCTGCGGGTCAGTATCCCCTCGGTGATCACCTCAATGCGGGTCTTTGGTGATACCTTTCTGTCCATGCTGATGTGATAGCCAACGGTTTGCCCCAGGGGTTCATGGAGAAGATCTGACATGCGGCTGGCCGCAGCCCTTGCGGCAATGCGCCTGGGTTCAAGTACAAGGATGTTTCTGTGGCCAAGCCAGGGCTCGTCAAGCAGGGCCAAAGGGACCCGGGTGGTCTTACCTGCACCAGGCGGAGCCTTGATAATCACCCGCTGATTTGTCATCAGGGCCGCTTTAATTTCGGGCATTACCCGATCAATTGGAAGAAGAACATTTTCCATGGAAGCCTGGGAAGCTGGTAGGGTTAAAATTTAAGTTTTTTACCAATTTGTATCCAAAGCATCTTTTCGATACCTTGACAATTTTGAAAAAAATAAACAATAGCAGAAAACCGCTATTTCTTCAGCTTAAAATCATCTCTTTCTCACAATGGAGATAAAAAAACTGCCTGATTTTTTTACAACTTGCAACCCCAGGTGTCAGCAAGCTTGACGGACACTTCAGATTTCAAACTTTGTAATGGGAGTCTTTTCAGCAACCAGAACCTTGTCAAAGAAATCCAGGGACCCCTCAAGGGTATGACTTGCCGCAACCAGGGTAATGCCGGGACAGGAGGAATGGATGTGATTGACAATGGACGTTACAGACGCTTTGTCCATGGCACTGAAGGGCTCGTCCATGAGCAGAAAATCCGGGTTTAAGATAAGGGCTCTCACCAATGCTGTTTTCTGCTTCATGCCCCGGGAAATCTCATGGGGATAATGATCCTCGTATTTGCCAAGACCGGTCACACAAAGCCATAGGCGATAGCGTTCCTGAATCTGCCTGTCCAGGGGAAGTTTCTCAAGTTCAAGGGGGTATAAAATATTTTGTCCAACGGTCTTATACCAGAACAGGCCCGGCTCCTGGAATACCACCCCTCGTTTTTTACATTTTAAGGCAACAGTACCTGAAAACTCCTTGTCAATCCCAGCCAGAATGGAAATCAGGGTGGTTTTACCCGTGCCCGACGGTGCGGTCAAGGCGACCCGCTCTCCTTGTTTGACGCTGAAACTCAAGCAATGAAGGATGGTCTGATCGTTCCATTTCTTGGTAACTTCAGATACCTTTAGCATAAAATTCCTTTCCACACTGCGGGGTCAATGGCGATCAACCCGGATAAAAATACTTTTTTAAAAAAAAGAAGAAAACAGCGTCGATCATCAGTTGGAACCCAAGAATCAGAACAAGGATGATCATCACATAAAAAAGCACGTCTGCCATGTTAAAATAAATCCTTGCCATATTTATCAGATAGCCAAGCCCGTTGTCTGTTGCGATGAATTCGCCAAGAACGACAACCTTGACCGCCATGGCCATGCCGATTCCGGCATTGGAGCGCATGGCAGGAACAAGCATGGGCAGATAAAGATCCTTTACAAGATGCCGACGTGTTCCGCCAAAGGACAGGATAACCCCCTCCATGGAGGGATTGCGCCGGGCGAGCGCAGCGCCCGTGTTCATGGCGATTAAAGGCGTGGTCAGGACAATGATGAGCATCACAGGGACCTCACTTCCCTGCCCGACCAGCAGCAGCAAAATGACTCCCAGGATGACCCCGGGTATCACCTGGACCATCATCATTGCCCCTTCAACCCAGGGGGTGATTTTCAGCACATGGCCCAGGATGCCCATGGAGGTGCCTGCGGCAAACGAGACCATAAATCCCGCTATCACCCTTAAAAGGGTAATCCTTAAATGATCCAGCAGATCAGGGGTGTACAGGTGATCAAAATCTTCTACAATTTCAAGGGGGGAAGGCAGCACATAGGGCTCAAAAAAAAGCGAGGCCAGGGACCAGATGCCCATAAAGGCCCCAAGGGAGAGAAGGGGCCTAAAAAAATTCGTTAAAGGTTTCATCAAGGGGAGAACCAATGGTCCCATAGTAGTCAAAAACACCGTCTTTCAATGTTTGGCCCGTCATCAGGTGAAACCGGGTACGCTCCAGGGCAACCCTTAAAACATCCAGGGAGAACCCGAGAAGGGGCTGGGACTGTTTAACTGCAAAATCCGGATCCTGGGCGCAAAGAACAATGGCCTGTTCAAGGGCCTGGTTGAACAGAACGATCAGATCCCCATGGGTCCCGACCCAGGTTTTATTGACAAGGGTGCCCACCTGGGGGCAACCGTTGGGATTGCCCGTATAATGTTCCCAAAGACGTGCAAAATCAAGACTGACAAAGAGATCCGACGCTCCCTTCGTAGCCAGGGTAACAAAGGGTTCAGGCAATGGAAGAAAATCAATTTTGTGCATTTTGAGCATATTGACCGAAGCGTCAAACATTGAGTAACCCACAAGAATATCAGTTGTCCAGACAAGCCCCTCCTGCTTTGCAAAGAACCGGCAGATCTCCTCCAGGGGAGAGCCTGGAAAGGGCAACCAGATTTTCTGTCCGGCAAGCTCCCCAAATCCGTTGACGGGCCGGGTGGAGACAAGATAACTCAGCCCTGCCACATGGGAACTGATGATCTTTACCGGCACGCCCTGGTTAAAGAAATGGACACCCACGCTCAGTCCGGTTGAAAGAAGCTGGGCCTGCCCCCTTAAAAAAAGGGCATGGGCCTGGGAGTGATTGTGAAAAACCTTTACCTCCAAATGCTCAAGGCTTTGGGCGGCAAGGATCAGGGGAATGGCGGCCGGGGATGCAGGGACAAGCAGCAGCGGATTCGGGTCGGATTGGGCATCTGCCCTGCCCCTTTCAAGGGGGGCAAGGCAGACAAGGAGAACAAGAAAAATTCTGATAAAAAATATTCTCACGAGCGCTCTTCGATCTCCTTCCATATCTCGTGCATGGAGTGGTTGATCCTTCGCCGACGATCCCTGTAGGTGGTGTGGAGAAGCTCATGACTCTTGTGGCCCAGGGGTTTTTTTAAAAAATCAGCATAAAGCCTTTTTATCATGGGGTTGTTGTGGGACTGGCGGATGGTACGGTTCTTGTCAATATTGTAAATCCCCTGGCTTCGTTCCCGGGCAGTGCCATGGTAGGAGTGCTTGCTCCTTGGCTGTCCCCCTCCACCTTGGCAGCCACCAGGACATGCCATTACTTCCACAAACCCATAGGGGCTGTTTCCAGACTTTATCTCATCCATGAGCCTGCGGGCCTCTTTAAGGGTGTGCACCACGGCGAGTTTTACCTCTCCCAGGGCAGGGCCCAGATCAACCGTTGCCTCCCTGCGGAGGGCATCCCCCCGAAGATCGGTATACTCAACGGCGTCAAGCTCATTGCCCGTCACCAGTTTGTGAACGGTTCTTACGGCAGCCTCCATGACACCGCCGGTGTTGCCGAAGATCACGGCAGCGCCCGAGTAATCGGTCATCCAGGGATTGTCAAATTGAGAATCTTCAAGCTTGGCAAGATCAAGACCCTCACGTTTGAGCAGCCTTGAAAACTCCCTTGTGGTCAACACCACATCCACATCTGGACGGCCGTTTCTCTGAAATTCAGGTCGCTGGGCTTCGCCCTTTTTGGCCGTACAGGGCATGATGGAAATGACCCGTATACGATCCGGATCGAGGTCCATTTTTTCGGCAAGATAGGTCTTGGCCATGGCACCCAGGCATTGCTGGGGAGAACTTGTGGTGGAGATGTTGGGGGTCATCTCAGGATAGTTCTTTTCGACAAAATTGACCCAACCGGGACA
This sequence comes from Desulforapulum autotrophicum HRM2, assembly GCF_000020365.1. NCBI lineage: Bacteria > Pseudomonadati > Thermodesulfobacteriota > Desulfobacteria > Desulfobacterales > Desulfobacteraceae > Desulforapulum > Desulforapulum autotrophicum. The sequence goes on from NC_012108.1 coordinate 3,032,065, forward strand.
GCAGGAGGTAAACATGGGAAGGGTTCCCTTGTTCTTTAAGCGATGAAGAAGTTCGCTGCCCTCTTCCATGATTACAAGGTCTGCGGCAAAATTGGTGTCAAGCACCACGTCAACACCCAGGCGTTTAAGGGCAGTGATCATCTTTGCCTCGACATTTTCTCCCTTGGCCATGTTGAACTCTTCCCCCATAGCTGTTCTCACTGCCGGGGCAAATTGAACCACGGTGATCAATTCAGGGTTGTAAATAAGATCCATGGCATCTTCAATATTGTTACGGCCGGCAAGTGCCCCCACGGGACAGACAAGGATGCACTGGCCGCAGGAGATACAGTCTGACTCGTTAAGGGGCAGGTGATCCCTGACGCTGATTTCAGTTTCAAGACCTTTTTGCGTGATCACCAGGGCGTCTATTCCCTGGATCTCCCGGCACACCTTGACACAGCGAAAACAGCGGATACACTTGCTCATGTCCCTGACTACCGAAGGGGACGAGTAATCCCGGGTACGCCGCTCATAAAATTCAGGATAGTTATATCGGGTCTGTTCAAGGCCCACAAACTGGGCCACATCCTGGAGTTCACAATTTCCATGGCGAACACAGGAGGCGCAATCCTGGTTATGGTCGGCAAGGAGAAGCTCCACTTGAAGCCGCTGCATCTGTCTGACCTTGGGTGTCCTTGTGAGCACGGCCATGCCCTCTTCCATGGGGGTGGTGCAGGAGGTGACAATCCGGTGGTTTACATCATTCCTGCGCTTTATGTCCACCAGGCAAACCCTGCATGTACCCGGTGTATGATCAAGGTCTGCAAGTTCACAAAGGGTGGGAATAAAATGGCCGTTTGCCCTGGCTACTTCCAGAACGGTCTGGTCCTTGCTGAATTCTACCTTTTTACCATTAATGGTTCCTATCATTCCTATGGCCCTCCCTATTGCTCGGTAATAACTGAATAGACACGGTAACAGCGCATGCATCGCTGGGCTTCGGCATAAGCCTCTTCCACAGAGATGGGCTTTGCAACCTCTTCAAAGATCTTCTTGCGGATCACTGGATCAAGTTCTTTGATCTTTACCCTGTATTCATGTTTTACCGGGATGTTGATCCCCTTTGAGATCATGGGCTGAACATCGGCCACAAGCTGGGACATTCTCTCGTTGGGCTGGAATCTGACACGGCCAAGGGTCAGGTAATCATCAATGTTCCTTGCCACCTTTTCCCCCTGGGCCATGGCTTGAACCAGGGTGGCAGGGCCCGTCACACAGTCACCACCTGCAAAAACGCCCTTTCTTGTGGTCATGAGGGAAGAAGGATTCACCCGAATGGTTCCCCAGGGATTGAGTTCCAGGCCGTCCCTGGGATTGACAAACCCAAGCTCTACCTGCTGGCCAATGGCCGGAATAATATGATTGGTCTTGATGATGAATTCACTGTCGACAATGGGCATGACCTTTGACCGCCCCGTCTCGTCAGGCTCTCCCAGGCTCATTTTAACGGCTTCGATACCCTCTATTTTTCCATCTTTTACTATAATTTTGGTGGGATTGGTCAAGAAGTGAAAAACCACCCCTTCCTCCATGGCTGCCTCAATCTCTTCATGATCTGCGGGCATCTCCTTCCTGCTTCTCCGGTAAACGAGATGTACCTCATTTACACCCATTCTAAGGGCCGAACGGGCACAGTCCATGGCCACGTTACCGCCGCCGACCACCACCATCTTTTGGCCAAGGGACATGGGAATGCCACGGTCTATGTAATCGTGGTTGATGCGCAGCAAAAAGTCGACGCCAAAATCATATCCCTCAAGCTCCGGGTCTTCATAGGCCACCTCCATCATTTTGCCCTTGTGGGTTCCAATACCTAGGAAAACAGCGGCGTAGCACCGCTGTGAAAGGTCATCCAGGGTAAAGTCCCTGCCCAGTTTCTGGTTGTAAAAAATACGGCCACCAAGGGTTTCAATAATCGAGACCTCCTTGGCAAGCACAGCCTTTGGCAGGCGGTACTCGGGAATTCCCGTGGCTGCCATGCCGCCCGGGATTGATTTCCCCTCAAAGATATCCACCCTGTACCCCTTGAGCAGCAGGTGATAGGCCGCGGAAATACCTGCAGGGCCTGTACCCACAACGGCGACCTTGAGGTTGGGATCCTTTGGTTCATCCGGGGTATAGGCGGAAAACCACTGGTTGATCACCCCCTCCTCGTGGTCAGCAACAAAACGCTTGAGCACCTTGATGCCTACGGCCTCATCCACCTGGGTTCTACGGCAGGCCATCTCGCAGAAACGGACACAAACCCGGCCACAGGTGGCTGCCATGGGGTATTTCTGAAGAATGACCCCAAGGGAATGGGTAAATTTACCGTCTTTGATATAGTCGATATACTTGGGCACATCCACCTTGGACGGACAGGCCTCAATGCAGGGAGCCGTAACATAGGTCACGCACCGCTGGCGAACAGGGGCAGGGGTGGAAAGTTCCGCCACCAGTTCTTCCCTGAAGTGAGCCAGCACTTCTAACAGGGCAACGGTCGCCGTTTGCCCGAGCCCGCAAAGGGAGGTATCCCTCACATGCTCTGCAATAACCGCAATCTCATCAAGGGCCTCCGCATCTGCCTTGCGGTTCACCAGGTCTTCCAACTTATGCCGGATAATCTGGGTGCCCACCCTGCAGGGGGTACACTTGCCGCACGACTCCTTTGCAACCCGCTCCATATACTGAAGCAGGGCATCCAGAAGATTGACTTTCTTTTCAAACACAAAGAACCCGTGCCCGCCGAAAAACGCTTTGATGGGATTTCCTGCGTTGAACTCATCAAAATCACTGAACTCAGGTTGATCTTCGATTTCAAAGATCGGCCGGGTTCTATTGTCAATCACCTTGCCGTCCCATGCTCCAAAAATTACTTTAGCCATAGATAGCGTCCCGTTTTTTATTAACCCTGTTATTTTTTATTCAGGGGGGTCACTGCATCCCCTTAGCCTTTATCCGTTTAGGATAGCCTTATGCAAAATAAATACCATAGTAGAAACACAGGAAAGCATGAATTCGCTTCGAACCGACGAACCGCTTCGAACCGACGAACGGGAACAGGCGTTGCCTTCCACCCATTCCCGCAGCCCGTCCTGGGCAGCTCCGAGGGGAATGGCAGCTCCTTGAATATTCCTGTTGACCGCTGCCATTTAATGTTCCCGCCCGCCTCTGTTGTCGAGTTTCACGCCTGGCTGTGCTCGACAGTGCGAACTACAAGGCCTCAAGCAGGGCAACGGATTCGATGTGAAAGGTGTGGGGAAACATGTCCACGGGCTGAACCTTGACTACCCGATAGCGTTCCTTGAGCATACCAAGGTCCCTTGCAAGGGTTGCAGGATTGCACGAGACATAGACAATTTTTTTCGGTGCAATGGCCATGACCTGGGCGACCACATCCTTGTGCATCCCCACCCTTGGGGGATCAATGATCATGACGTTGCAGGTGGCATCCAGCTGGGGCAGCACATCTTTGATGTCGCCCACAAAAAATTCACAGTTGTCGATCTGATTCAGGGCTGCATTTTTTTTAGCATCAACAACGGCGCTCTCCACAATTTCAATACCCACAACCTTTTTGGCCCGGTCAGACAACCAGATGGGAATGGTGCCCGTGCCGGAATAGAGATCCACCACGGTTTCGTTGCCCGTCAGATCGGCATATTCAGAGACCAGGGAATAAAGCTGTTCCGCACCAGCGGTATTGGTCTGAAAAAAGCTGTTAGCTGAAATTTCAAAGGTAAACCGGCCAAGTTTTTCCCGGATAAATTGTTCGCCTGCAAGGAGTTTCTCATAATCCCCCGTGGCAATACCGGCCTTTTTGGCCGTGACATTGTTAACAATGGAGACAATTGAGGGAAACATATTTTTAAGGTGTTCGGCAAGGGGAATCAGAAGGGCGTCGTTCTCTTCACTGGTAACAATGTTGACCATCCAGGTATTGAATGCCGACGAACTTCTGAGCATGAGGAAACGCCAGAACCCCTCGTGGGAACGAAGGCCGTAGGCCGGCACCCCGGATTCAACAATATATTGCCTCACAACCTGCATGATCTGGTTGCCCGTATCCGGCTGGATCAGACATTTGTCAATATCAATGATGCGATCAAAGGTTCCAGGCACATGGAGGCCCAGGCCAAACCCCTTTTTAATGTCAGGATTTTCAAGATCTTCCGGCATCAGCCAGCGACTGGTGGTGCAGGAAAATTCCATCTTGTTTCTGAACCCGAAAATCTTTCGGGAGGGGATCACGGGCAGCACCTCAACATCCTTTAACAGACCGATGTGCTCAAGGGATTCAGTCACATGGCGCTGTTTGTACTCAAGCTGGGTTTCATAGGCAAGGGTCTGCCACCGGCATCCGCCGCAATGGGCCGCATATTCGCAGGGCGGGTCCTGCCTGAGGACTGAGGGCGTCACAAGGGAGACAAGGGTTGCCTCACCATAACTTTTCTTTTTTTTGGTGATCCTGGCAATGATCCTGTCACCCGGCACGGTGCGATCCACAAATATGGGGTAGCCGTCAGGTTTGGCAAGGCCCTTGCCACCAAAGGCAAGATCGATAATTTCAAGTTCAACGGGCTTTCTCTTTTGTATCTTCATATGTTTCCCAGCCCCTGGGGGCTTTTTTATTGGTTGGCAGGGTGCAAATAAACTTGAGATATTACCTGTTCTGTGCCATAAAAACAAGGATGAATATACGAACACAACAGGTGAGATTCACCAGCGACAACATGACTCTCCATGGCGTTCTCCACCTTCCTGACACCATAAATCCGCCCGTCGTCATCGGCTCCCATGGACTTGAAGGCACAATGGATTCTGCCAAGCAACGACTGCTTGCCGACCTTCTGCCGGGTCTTGGCATTGCCTTTCTACGCTTTGACCACAGGGGATGCGGCAAGAGCGATGGCCGGTTTGAAAACGATACATCCCTTGACCTTCGGGCAGCCGACATGGTGGCAGCAACAGCCCACGTTATCTCCCTTGGCCTGACCAGCCAAAGGATAGCCCTTTTTGGCAGCAGCCTTGGCGGCGCCACGGCCATTAAGGCGTGGACACTTCTTGAATCCCAGGAAATTTTCCCCCTGGGGGCAGTGGTGTGTGCCACTCCCCTGGTCAGTCGAACCATAAAGAACATCCCCCTTGAGGGAAACCTGCACCGCCCTGCCCTGCCCATTGAATTTTTTGAGCAAAACCTGCTCTTTGACCTGACCCGGTCCGCTGGAAGTATTCACCATCTACTTGTCTTTCACGGCGGAAAGGATGAGGTGGTTCCGGTTGAAAATGCCCATAGACTCTTTGATCTGGCCCTTGATCCCAAGGAGTTGGTCATCCACCCAAACGGCGGACACAGGATGTCTGACCCGGAGCACCAGAAGGATTTTACCCGTAGAACAGCCCTTTGGTTCAAACACTGCCTCCTTGCATGAGCATCCGTTTTCTTAGCGCTCCAAGGGCGGTTACGGCAAAGATCTGCTTGTTCATGGTTCGATCATTAAAGGCGAAACCATAACGCTTTGTCGTACAGAATCCAGGTCCTGCAATACCGATACAAACCATTCCCACGGGCTTTTCAGGACTACCTCCACCGGGTCCTGCGACACCCGATGTTGAAATGCCATAGGTTGCCTGGGTCAGACGCCTCACCCCCTGGGCCATTTCCCCTGCTGTCTCTTCAGATACGGCACCATGGCTTTCAAGGGTGGATTGCCTGACGCCAAGGACACGGATCTTGGCCTCGTTTGAGTAGGTGACACCGGAAAAGATAAAATATTCTGAACTGCCTGGAACGTCGGTGAGCATGCTTGCCATGAGACCGCCGGTACAGCTTTCGGCAAGGGCTATGGTTGCCTTTTTCTGAACCAGAAGTCTACCCACCTCCTGTTCCATGGTAAGTCCCTCCCTTGAAATCACCCAACGCCCCAGGGTGGTCACAACAAATTGTTCAGCCTGATCAAGGATATTTTCACCCCCACCTCTTTTTTCCGAATCAGGATAGAGCTTCACCTGGATCAGGGGAAAATCCGCCCTGAAACCCGGCCTGACGCCGGGAAACTGGGTTGCCAAATCCTTTAATCGGGCACCCACCTCGGACTCGGGCAGACCAAACACGGTAATGGTTCTTGGGGTAATATCCGTCAGGGTACGACCAAGGTTCTTTGCTGCATACCGTTGAATCCAGGGCAAAACCCAATTGAGGGTCATGGCCTTCATCTCCTTTGGCACACCGGGCATGAAAAAACCATGGCAACCTGAAATACGCAGATAAAACCCAGGGGCCGTACCCACCTCATTTTCAATAACCCGGCAATCCCTGGGAAGTACGGCCTGTTTCTTGTTGGATGGGTTCATGGGCCATCCTTTTCGATTAAAATAATCCGTCACGAGCCCAAGGGCCTCGGGATTGAGGATGGTCTTTGTGTTCACAGCACCTGCCGCAGCCTCTGCCGTGATATCATCATTCGTAGGCCCAAGCCCTCCTGTAACAATCAGAATATCAGTCTCTGCTGCCAAATCAGCAATGGTGCGGCGCAACGTTCCAAAATCATCCCCCACGGCGACAAAGCAATCAACAGTCAACCCCAGGCCCAACAGGGAGGCAGCAAGCCAGGAAGCGTTGGTGTCAACCACGCCTCCTGAAACAATCTCATCTCCGGTTGATAAAATTTTTATTTTCATAGGTTTGTGTCCATTTATTAGTGAGCAAAGGCCCAATCGTAACGCATGGTAACACACTATTCTTCACTTGAAAATAACCGGGTTATCTGCTAAAGTCTTTTAGTATTTTTTACCCCAAGCGGTCATCGGACAACACGGAAAACACGGGAGAGAGAACAATGATCAGAGTCGCCATTGCAGGGGCTACAGGCTATACCGGGGCTGAACTTGTTAAATTAATCACAGGACATAAAGAGGCCAAGCTCGCGGCCGTGACATCACAATCCTACAGTGGCCGGGCCATCCAGGAGATATTTCCCGCCATGAGAGGCGTTGTGGATCTTGTGTGCGAACCCCTTGACATCAACGCCATCAGTCAGCGGGTGGACTGTGTCTTTCTTGCCCTTCCCCACAAAGTTTCCATGGGGTATGCACCGCAATTTATAGAGAACAAGGTTAAAGTGGTGGATCTTTCCGCTGACTTCAGATTTCAGAATGCTTCAGCCTATGAAGCCGCCTACCAGGAACATTCGGCAAAAAGTCTTTTAAACGAGGCGGTATATGGGTTGTGTGAACTCTACCGGGACAAGATTGCCGGTTCAAACCTGGTGGGCAACCCGGGATGCTATCCGACAAGCGTTCTTCTTCCCCTTGTTCCCCTTGTCAGAAAAGGGCTTGTTGAAACCTGCGGCATTATTTCAGACTCAAAATCCGGGGTCAGCGGTGCGGGTCGAGCCCCCTCCCTTGGCAGCCATTTCTGCGAGGTCAACGAGTCGTTCAAGCCCTACAAAATCGGCAACCACCGCCATGTTCCTGAAATGGAAGAGGTGATAAGCCTTGAGGCAAACGAGCCGGTCAGCATCACCTTTGTTCCCCATCTTCTGCCTTTGACCCGGGGAATGCTCTCCACCATCTATGCCCGGGTAACAACGGGTACCACCCAGTCCATGATCAGAACGGCCCTCATGGACCAGTATGACTCAGACACATTTGTGAGGGTGCTTCCCCAGGGAGAATTTCCCGACATCCGCCATGTCAGGGGAACCAATTTCTGCGATATCGGGTTTCACCTTGACCCAGGATCCGGGCAGCTCATTTTGGTCTCTGCCATTGACAATCTTCTGAAAGGTGCAGCTGGCCAAGCCGTTCAAAATATGAACATCTTGTTTGGCCTGGAAGAACAAACCGGACTTGAGCTATTCCCGGGGGCACTATAATAAACTGCGCACCCCTGACTTGACAGAGTCCCTTATTTGATTTATTAAAATACATCTATGAAAAAAAAAATAAAAATATGGCTTCACACGGACTCGACTTCAAACATCAGGGAATTTACCGTCTCAAAACCACAACTCATAGGCCTTTTGTTCATCCCTTTTTTAGTGGTAACGGTCCTTGTCTATTTTGGGTATGATTACGCAAAACTTAAAAACGCCTCCTTTGAAAATGATCTTCTGTGCAGGCAGATTGAAAATCAAGACAGCGAAATCAGTCTCCAAAGATCCCAACTCCAGGCCTTGGCCAGTGAGATCAACAAGATAAAGGACAATGTCTCTGCCCTGTCAAACTTTGAAAACAAGGTCAGAATCGTTGCAAACATAAAAAAGAAAGATGACGTCAATGGTGGTTTTTTTGGCATTGGCGGCGTCTCAGGAGAAGATATCGACCCTGATATCCCCCTCTACGAGCGACACAACAGCCTGATGCGGGAGATGCACCAGCAGACAGACCAGATCAATCTTTCGGCCCAGCAACAAAAGGTCAATTTTGAAGAACTTTTAACCATCTTGAATAAAAAACGTAACCTGCTTGCCGCAACCCCTTCGATCCGGCCGGCCAAGGGATGGATCACCTCACCCTTTGGCTATCGATCCTCACCGTTTACCGGGAAAAAAGAATTCCACTCGGGCCTTGACATTGCAAACAAAAAGGGCAAAAAAATCGTTGCTACGGCAAACGGTGTGGTTGCCTATGCAGGTGAAAAGAGGCTCATTGGCAAGATGGTCATGATAGATCATGGCCATGGTATCGTGACCAAATTCGGTCATATGGACAAAATTTTTGTAAAAAAAGGAGCAGAGGTGAACAGGGGAGAGGTCATTGGCCTCATGGGCAACACCGGCCGAAGCACAGGGTCCCACGTTCACTATGAGGTCAGAATAAACGGTACACCTGTGAATCCTGAAAAATACATCGTCAACTGAACCCCCAGGAATTGAAACCGCCTCCCCATGCCCCATACCCCCCATGATGTAGTTTTGCCTTCCTCCCAGGAAACGTGAAACATTTTCTACAAACAGCATCTTTCTTGCAAAAATAATTTTAATTTTCAAAAATAGTGCTTATATGTTTAGTAAAACAAAAACGAACTAACCAGCATGGCTGGAACATGATATCGGCTCCGGCCACAAAAAATAATGAAACGCCTCTGATTGCAATGCTTCGGTGGAAGTTTCATATAAACCCTATTATCGAAGGTAACGCAATCATATGGTACTCAATTTTCTTACACGAGTGTTTGGCTCAAGCAATGAAAGAGCAGTAAAAAGGCTACAACCCCTGGTTGACAAGATCAATGCCCTTGAGCCCCGGTTCCAGAAACTCACTGACAATGAACTGGCCGAGACCACGGCGAGCTTTAAACTCAGACTTGCCAATGGTGAAACCCTGGATGACCTTCTTTGCGAAGCCTTTGCCCTGGTAAGGGAAGCCTCCTGGCGGACCTTAAAAATGCGCCACTTTGATGCCCAGCTCATCGGAGGCATTGCCCTACACCAGGGCATTATTGCCGAGATGAAAACCGGTGAGGGAAAGACCCTTGCCGCCACCCTCCCCGCTTACCTGAATGCCCTTTCCGGGAAAGGGGTCCACATTGTTACGGTCAATGACTACCTTGCCAGGCGTGATGCCGAATGGATGAGCACCATCTACAACTTTTTGAATCTCTCCGTCGGCATAATTGTCCACGATCTGAACGATGAAGAAAGAAAAAAAGCCTACGCTTCAGACATCACCTATGGAACCAACAACGAGTTCGGTTTTGATTATCTTCGGGACAACATGAAATTTGACCGGGAATCCCTTGCCCAGAAAGAACTCAATTTCGCCATTGTGGATGAGGTGGACAGTATTCTAATTGATGAGGCAAGGACACCGCTGATCATTTCTGGACCTGCGGAAAAATCCACCACCCTCTACGCCCAGACAGACACCATCATTTCAGCCTTTAAAAAGGACATCCACTACAATGTGGATGAAAAGGCAAAATCATCCACCCTGACCGAAGAGGGGGTCGCCCTGGGTGAACAACTGCTTGGGGTTGAAAACCTCTACGATCCTTCAAACATTGAAATCCTCCATCACCTGAATCAAGCCATCAAAGCTCACACTCTGTTCAAGCGGGATGTGGACTATATTGTAAAAAACGACGAAGTGGTGATCGTTGACGAGTTCACCGGCCGGTTAATGACTGGAAGGCGCTACAGCGAAGGTCTTCACCAGGCCCTGGAGGCAAAGGAGGGGGTAAAGATCGCCAATGAGAATCAGACCCTTGCCTCGGTCACCTTTCAGAACTTTTTCAGGATGTACAAAAAACTTTCCGGCATGACCGGTACTGCCGAAACCGAGGCAGCAGAGTTCAAGAAAATATATGATCTTGACGTGCTGGTCATCCCCACCCACAAACCCATGGTGAGAAAAGATTTTCCTGATTTAATCTACAAGACCCAGAAGGAAAAATACCAGGCAGCCATCCAGGAAATCATCTCCCTGCATAAAAAGGGACAGCCCGTTCTTGTGGGCACCATCGCCATTGACGTTTCAGAAGACATCAGTGACAAACTGAAAAAACGGGGCATTCCCCACACGGTTCTCAATGCCAAGCACCACAAGGCAGAGGCTGAAATCGTTGCTAATGCAGGTCAGCGGGGGGCTGTTACCATTTCCACCAACATGGCAGGCCGGGGAACTGATATTGTTCTGGGGGAAGGAGTAAAAGAACTTGGGGGGCTACACATTCTTGGTACCAGTCGCCATGAATCAAGGCGAATTGACAACCAGTTGCGGGGCCGTTCAGGTCGCCAGGGAGATCCTGGATCCTCACGCTTTTACCTTTCCCTTGAGGATGATCTTCTCAGAATTTTTGGCGGAGATAGAATCACCGCTATTATGAACAAACTGGGCATTGATGAGGGAGAACCCATTGAGCACGGCCTCATCAGTCGTGCCATTGAAAATGCCCAGTCCAAGGTCGAGGGGCACAACTTTGAGATCAGAAAACAGCTGATTGAGTATGATGATGTCATGAACCAGCAGAGAGAGGTGATCTACCGCCAGAGGCGCCAGATTCTCACGGACTCCGATCTTTCAACCCTGTTTAAGGATATGATTCAAGACCAGGCATGGCAGATCCACGCCATGTACAAAAACGACAAGCAGCACCCAATGGAATGGGACCTTGAGGGGTTGAAGGACACCGTTAAAAAACAGTTTAACCTTGAAATCGATCTTTCCCCGGCGGTGTGCGAGGATATCGACGCTGACGCTCTGGGAGAACTCATTGAAACAACCGCAATAGACGCGTATAAAGCCAAGGAGTCCCTTCTGGGCCCCATTGACACCCAACGCCTTGAACGGTACATTATGCTCCAGACCGTTGACAGCCTCTGGAAAGACCATCTTCTCAACATGGATCATCTCAAAGAGGGAATCGGCCTCAGGGGTTATGCCCAGCAGAACCCGCTGATTCTCTACAAAAAAGAGGGATATGAGATGTTTGAGGGCCTTGTGGAACGGATAAAAGAGGAAACCCTTGGCATCTTTTTCAGAATCCAGATCGCCGAAAGTGAACCCCTTGAACCCATTCAGAAACCGAGGCAGGAAAACCTGGTTTTTTCCCATTCTGATGATTCAAACGTTAAAAAACCCGTTAAACGTGCCCAGGAAAAAGTGGGGCGAAACGACCTCTGCCCCTGCGGCAGCGGTAAAAAATACAAAAAATGCTGTGGGGCTTAAGGAAATCATGAGCCTTAACGAACCTTCAATAAAACAGAGAACTTCGTCAAAAGTTGAAAAAAAAGAAGGGTACCCTCCCATGTACAGGGTTGTTCTTCACAATGACGATTACACCACCATGGAGTTTGTCGTTCAGATTCTCATAACGGTTTTTGGAAAATCCCTTGAAAAAGCGTCCATAATAATGCTTAATATACATAAACAGGGAAAGGGTATTTGCGGGTCTTACACAAGGGAAGTTGCAGAGACCAAGGTAAATACGGTTCATCACCTGGCAAGAGAGCAGGGATTCCCCTTAAAGAGCACGATGGAGAAGGAGTAGCCATGATAAGCAAGGAACTTAGTGCAACCCTCGGAGCGGCCGTTCGGGAAGCCAAAAAAAGACGCCACGAGTACGTCTGCGTTGAACATGTTCTCTATGCAATTTTGCACCACGAAACCGGGTCTGAAACCGTTGAAAAATGCGGTGGAGATCCGGAGGTCATAAAGAAAAACCTGGATACCTTTTTCCAGGAAAAGATGACCGTCATGGGCGAAGGCGAAGAGTATGTCCTCCAACAGACCATCGGTTTTCAAAGAATGATCCAGAGGGCCATCAACCATGCCCGCTCAGCCGAAAAGAACGAGGTAAGCCTGGGTGATATCATTGCATCCATTTTCCAGGAAAAAGATTCCCATGCGGCCTATTTTCTCGAGGCCGAAGGAATCACCCGTCTGGATGTTCTAAACTATATCTCCCATGGTTCGGACCTGCCAAAGGCCGGCCTCAACAAACCGGACCAGGGCTTTTTAAAGCCGGGAAAACAACCCAAAAAATCGGGAAAGCCCGATCCATTGACCCTTTTCACAACCAATCTTCTGGAAAAGGCAGAGCAGGGAAAAATTGACCCACTCATCGGCAGGGAAAATGAGACCCAGCGTGCCATGCAGGTTCTCTGCCGAAGGCGCAAGAACAACCCTGTTTTTGTCGGGGATCCAGGTGTGGGGAAAACAGCCATTGCCGAAGGTATCGCCCTAAAGGCCTTTAACAAGGATGTCCCTGATTTTCTAAAAGATTCAGAAATGTTCTCCCTTGACATGGGCGCCCTTTTGGCCGGAACCAAATACCGGGGAGACTTTGAGCAGCGGCTCAAGGATGTCATTTCAGCCCTTGAAGAAAAGGAAAACGCCCTGTTGGTCATTGATGAGATCCACACCGTGGTGGGTGCAGGTGCCACAAGCAGCGGTTCCATGGATGCATCAAACATCCTGAAACCTGCACTTTCCTCAGGCGCCCTCCGTTGCCTTGGATCCACCACCTACGAGGAGTACAAGAACTTCTTTGAAAAGGACCGGGCACTCTCCCGCAGATTTGAGAAAATCGAAGTGGCAGAGCCCACGGTTGAAGAGACCATAGAAATTTTGATGGGTCTCAAGAGCTGCTATGAGGAGCACCACGGGCTTGAATACACGGATGAAGCCATTGAGGCCTGTGCCCGCCTTGCCGCCAAACACATCAACGACCGATTCCTGCCGGACAAGGCCATTGATGTCATGGATGAGACAGGTTCGTTCATACGGCTTTCAGGGTCGGCCAGAAGAACAAAGGTTCACCCCCTCGACATCGAGAGAACCGTTGCAAAAATGGCCAAGATCCCAGCCCAGAACGTCACGGCATCGGACAAAACCAACCTTGAACAGCTTAGCACCAAACTTGAACAGACCATCTTTGGCCAGGACCATGCCATTGAAACCCTGACAACCTCCATCAAACGATCCAGGGCAGGACTCTCGTCTCCAGGTCGGCCCATTGGTTCATTTCTCTTTACCGGTCCCACCGGGGTCGGCAAAACAGAGGTGGCAAAACAGCTTGCCGCAAACCTTGGCATTGAATTTTTACGGTTTGACATGAGTGAATACATGGAAAAACATACCGTATCAAGACTCATCGGGGCACCTCCAGGGTATGTGGGCTTTGACCAGGGGGGAATTCTGACCGACAACATCAGAAAGCATCCCCATTCCGTGTTGCTCCTGGACGAAATAGAAAAGGCCCATCAAGACCTTTTCAACATCCTGCTCCAGGTGATGGATTACGCCACCCTGACCGACAACAACGGAAAGGCGGCCGACTTCAGGAATGTCATCATCATCATGACCTCCAATGCCGGAGCAAGGGAGATGAGTGCCAACCGCATCGGCTTTGGTGATCAACTGGAGGATGTGGATGCCAAGGGGGCAAAGGCCGTTGAAAAGACCTTCAGTCCTGAATTTCGAAACCGGCTGGATGCCGTTGTACAGTTCCACGCCCTGTCCCAGAAGATCATGGAACGTATTGTGGATAAAAACATGCTGGAACTCAAGGCCCTTTTGAAACCCAGGAAAATAACCATCCAGTATCCGCCAAAGGTGAGAACCTGGCTTGCCAAAAAGGGGTATGATCCCAAATTCGGTGCCCGGCCCCTGGACCGGGTGATTCAGAAAAAGATCAAGGACAAGCTCACCAACGAGATATTGTTCGGCGCCCTTGAAAAGGGTGGAAAGGTAACTCTGGGTCTTAAAAACAACGCTGTCACCTTCAGTTTCAAGCAGTGAATGCCGGTTTTCAGACTCTCTGACAGACTTGTATTTCCAAGCCCCCATCTGGCAAGACATGACGGTCTCCTCTGCCTAGGAGGAGACCTCACACCCGAAAGGATTCTCCTTGCGTATCAAAATGGGATCTTTCCATGGTTCTCCCCGGGAGATCCCCTGCTCTGGTGGTCTCCAGACCCAAGGCTTGTCATCCTTCCCGGACAACTTAGGGTTTCGAGAAGCCTTCAAAAGAGAATCAACCGAAATGTTTATACCATCACCATGGATCAGGCCTTTGGCAGGGTGATAAACGCCTGCGCAGATTTACGTAACCGCTCGGGCCAGGGTACCTGGCTTGTTCAGGAAATGATTGAGGCCTATATCGGACTGCATGAAAGGGGGTATGCCCACTCGGTTGAGGCGTGGAACGCTGGAACGCTGGCAGGGGGTCTCTATGGAATATCACTTGGAGGATGTTTTTTTGGAGAATCCATGTTTTCAACCATGGCGGACAGCTCAAAAACAGCCCTTGCAGCCCTGGACCGCCACCTTGTCAAACAAAAATTTGATCTCATTGACTGCCAGGTAAAAACAGATCATCTGGTCTCCATGGGAGGGGTGGAAATCCCAAGGAAAGATTTCCTGACCCGGATCCACGGCTCCCTTGAAAAAAAAACGATCAAGGGACCGTGGATATTTACAGGGTTTTAATCTATTTCCGGCAGACGGATCACAAGGACAGGTTTCCGGGACCTTCTGAGGACCCGTTTGGTGATACTTCCCATGACCACACCGGTAAGAGTGCTCTGCCCGTGGCTGCCCATGACAATAATATCACAATCCCTCAGTTCTGCCTGCTTTAAAATCTGCTTGACCGGATTTCCCCGGTCAATAACAATTTCATCGGCAAATTCAATTTCAGCGTTTGATTCACGCTTCGCATCATTGGCGAACTGTTCCAGCACCTCATGGATCATCACGTTGTCCCTTTTTTTACCGATCAGGGAATGGCGGGCCTCCTGGAGGTTTTTGACCTTGATCTCATCCCAGCTCTCCTTGGACACATAGCCGAGGATGCTTTTTTCAAAATAGTCATGGGTTTCGGGAATCACATGGAGAATGGTTATTTTTGCCCCATAGTGCTCAGCAAGGCTTACAGCATGGGCAAAGGCATAACGCGCACTGTCCGACAGGTCCGTTGCATAGAGTATATTTTTTATTTTAACTTCCGGTAATATCATGGCGCTCTGTTTTTTCTCCTGAAATTAATTATCTGCTTTAATGAAAACCCGTTTGAGCGACCCAATCCAGATGCCGCTCATAAACCAGGAATAGGCCCAGGTTCCGAGAAGTATATATATAAACGCCTTGACAATGTCAACGGATGATCCGTCCAGGGAGAACCCTGGTACATAGGCAAAAAGCAAAGGACCTAGGTAGAGAAACTTGGCAAACTTAAATGAGGTAAAGGCAGTTTTCCACATATTTGCCTTTGCAATGGTTGCCCCTGCAAAAGCGGCAATACAGACGGGTGGTGTGATGTTGGAATCCTGGGAGAGCCAGTACACGATCATATGGGCTGCAAGCTCGTTAACCCCCAGATGGGTCAGGGCCGGAACGGCGACAACGGCAGTGATGAGATAGGCAGCTGTCACCGGAACCCCCATACCAAGAACAAGGGAAGCCAGGGCAATGAGAAAAATGGTCATCAGCAGGGAACCGCCTGCAAGCTCGATCACGATGTCTGCAAAGGTGAGCACCAGCCCTGAAAAGGTCAACACCCCGATGATGATACCGATAATACCTACGGTGGCGCCGATTTTGAGGCTGCTCTTGGTACCTTCCCTTGACGCCTCAATGAACTCCTTGACCCCGATGCGGGTCTCTTTTCTAAAATAGGAAATTACAAGGCAGCTGGCAAGACCCAGGATTGCCGAGTAGGCCGGAGAATAACCCGTGAGCATGAAAATGGTGATGACCACCAGGGGAAGGGTATAAAACCACTCTTTTTTCAAAATTTCCATGGATGAATGTTCGGATTTTTCACCCACGATGTTGTGCATCTTGGCCTCGTAGTGAACCATGACAAACACTGAAAAAAAGTACATCATGGCAGGAAAGATGGCCACCAGCATAATCCTTGAGTAGGGAAGGCCCGTGAGTTCGGCCATGATAAAACCACCGGCCCCCATGATGGGCGGCATGAACATCCCGCCGATGGAAGCCGCAGGTTCAATGCCGCCTGCCACATGGGGTTTAAATCCTGCCTTTTTCATCATGGGAATGGTGAACATGCCCGTGGAGACCGTATTGGCAATGGCGCTCCCGGAAATAGAACCCATAAGCCCCGATGCAATGACAGACACCTTGCCAGGCCCGCCGATCTTATGCCCCACAGCTGCCAGGGGCCAGTCAATGAAAAACTTCTGGGCACCACATTTTTCAAGGAACGCACCAAAGATGACAAAAAGAATCACATAGGTGGCAAGAACGTTGGCCATGATGCCGAATACGCCGTCACTCTTGTAGAAAATGCTGACGCAAAGTTCGGTAAACGGCGCGCCTGCATGGGAAATAAGATCCGGTGCCATGTAACCGTAAACACCAAAGAGGAGCATCACCACCCCGATGATGACAAATACGCTGCCCACCACCCTTCTGGCAAGCTCGATGCCGATGAGTACGCCGATAATGGCAATGATCATGTCAAGCTGGGTTTCAGCGCCGGTTCGGTAGTTGATCGTTTCAAAGTTGACTATCCAGTAACCGATGGTTCCCACGGAGAGTCCCATGAGGCAATAATCCACCACCCGCATGATTTTTGATTTGGAACGGTAGAGCAGAAAAATGAGCAGATAGGTGATGATAACGTAGACCCCCCTGTGATACTGGGTTGCCATGGGCTGAATCACGGCTGCATAGGAGTAGAAGAGAACAAGAATCACCGAACATGCATCAAATAATATCTGTTCGTACCTGTTTAATTTTTCGTACACAATTGGCCTGCCTATGTTGATTTAAAACAATTAGCAACAAAGGGACGGATATAAACTCCGTCCCCGGGGTCAAATTTCTATTTTAAAACGCCTTTTTCCTTCCAGAACCGTTCTGCACCCGGATGGAGAGGGGTTACAATTCCTTTGGCACCCGTTTCAATACTCATTTCCTTAAACGTTTTTTTCTGGCTGACCATGTGTTTTAGACCTTCATCAGAATAAACAAGGGAGAGCATTTTGTAGACCGTATCAGCAGGAACCTGGGAGCTTGCAACCCACAGGGTCGAATCCTGGAATGATGGCATATCCATGGTAACACCCTTGTAGGTGTTGGCCGGAATAATGAGTTTTGCAAAATAGGGGTACTCTTTATAAAAACCGCTGTTGACAGCATCCTCATGGAGATTTACAAGCTCGATGTCGTTGGTCTGGGCTGCCATGATGACGGCACCGCTTGGGAAGGCGGTAAAGAGCCAGAATGCGTCCAGCTGATTGTTGCCAAAGGCCTGTGCTGCATCATTATAACCCATGGCGTTTCTTTCGACCTTGTCCCACACCTTCATGTAATTAAAGAAAAGCTCACAATTGGCAAAGGCGCCGGATCCGGCATTGCCCACACCGACTTTTTTCCCGGCAAGATCAGCAACGCTTTTAATGCCCGAGCCTTTTCTTGTTACCAGCTGGGCAGGTGCTCCATAAAGATAGGATACGGCAAGAACATTCTCATATTTTTTAGTGTCATTCTTCATCTTACCGTTGCGGCCAAGCCAGACATGACCGGAGTAAACAACACTCATTTGCTGACGGTTGGCATCTGTTTTACGCAGATTTTCAACGGAACCTGCAGAGGACTGCGCCTGAACCTTGAATTCAGCCACCGATTTCATGGGTTTAAACACTTGAATTGCATTTGCGACCACCTGGAAGGTTCCTCCGGCAGGGCCGCCGCCAAAGACAACCCGTTCCTTTGCAAAGGCTGAAGGGGTGAAGAGCAAGGAGACACCTGTCAATAGTGTGACGGCAATACTGGCTGCGAACTGTTTACTTCCCATAAAATCCTCCTGATTGTAATAAAACGTAACCGGTTATTGATGATTCTGGGTCGACAATAGTGGAGAAACACCTCCATTTTGGTAACAGTAGCAGCAATAACACCCCGGGTCAATTGGCAGATTTCTGATTGTTATGTAGGTAATTTTCTTACATTTTGACCGATCGGCCATGGATAAAACAAGGGGAAAAAACTTTCAGTATAACCGGCACGGCCGGAACGGGGTATGGGCTCTCAAACACAATAAAGCATAAAACTTAAACCTTCGACAGCAGAGGTGACCGTACCATTCCGCCCCCTTTGGTTACCCTGACCGGAACGGTAAACGTCGGGGGGATTTCTGCCCTTCCAGACTAAAGCGCAGGAACTGCGGGCTAAAGTCCTCAAATAGCCTGCGCTTCTTAACGCCTGGAAGGGCAAAAATCCTATCCCCTTTGGTTTACAAGGTTCCGGTCAGGGTAACCAAAGGGGGCTCTAAAGTCGATACTTTCACAATGATGTTTCAACGGGAGTTTCTTATATAACCGGCACGGCCGGAGCGGGGTATGGAGCTCTCGGCCACAACGAAGCATGGAATGTTAGGGTTCGGAAAGGTATTCCAAAAAAATAAAGCCCCTGGAAAAGCCCGATACAGACTTTTCCAGGGGCTTTAATGTTTAAAGCGGTGCCCGGTATAAGAGAGAATCAGTCCTCTTCTACGGTGATGGCGTCCTGCTCACATACTTCAACACAGCTCTCGCAACCCATGCACTCTTCGGCATTGACAGGAACTGATTTCTCGTTCTGCATCTCAAAAACCTCTACAGGACACACATCAACACACTCTTCACAGCCAACGCACTTTGCCTCATCAACTACTGGATTAAAAGCCATTTTTTAAAGCCTCCATAAAAAAAAAGTTTAACGTAAAGTCTATTATAAATAACACTAACAAGAGCGCCTATTATAACAGGTAACCCATCAAATCAAGCATTTTTATTCTTCACATGAACAAGGCAAATGGGAATTTCGCCTCCCTTCCCTTGGATCAGTCTGTTTTTTCTACCCTTTTGGCCCGGCGGGCAGAATATGTCGGTCACGGCCTTGTCTGAAAAAAGATGGAGTTGAACGTCAACAATAACGGCACAGCCGTCACTTGCCTCGATCAATCTATTTTCATCCCTGTGGATGCCCGAAACAGCATCCCAAATGACATCATTTAAGTGACGTTTCCACGGGTTGCTCTGGTCACATGACCTTTCATGCACTTTAAAATTACCAATGTCAAGGACCTTTGTGGACTTTTTTGCCATTGACAGGAAATAGTCCATAACAGCCGAGCTTGTGGTGACGGGAAGAAGGGGTTCTGTATCCGTTGAAAACGCTATCTTTTCCCGGAAAAAACAGGCCCATGAGAGAATTCGCTTGTCCGTTCTGGAACAACCCCTATCCTTGTTCACGACCGGGGAGCTGTCAGAAGAAGCAACATCAACGGCAGAAGGCAGACCGTTGCCCCTAAGGGCTGAAAAAAG
Source organism: Desulforapulum autotrophicum HRM2 (assembly GCF_000020365.1). Lineage (NCBI taxonomy): Bacteria > Pseudomonadati > Thermodesulfobacteriota > Desulfobacteria > Desulfobacterales > Desulfobacteraceae > Desulforapulum > Desulforapulum autotrophicum. Next base: position 3,051,870 of record NC_012108.1, read on the forward strand.
CCTGGCTTCACTCTTTGAAATCAAAGAAAATTTCTTGTCGATTTGATCAATTTCCCCATCAGCCTCCTGGGCCATCCTTAAAAACACGAGGGCATTGAGCAAGGCATTCCGTTGTTTATCCCCGCCATCCAGGTCTTGCCCGACCCCGTCACCGGCTTGGCTTTCAATGGTTGATTTAAGGGAAGATATCCCGGTATCGCTTGTAAAATAAGGAATGTCAGGCACCCGGGCTTTGAGCTGTCCTGCCCCGCCCTGGTTGACCCTTGCCCATTGTCGATAATCCTCGATCATGGCAAAAACAGAACCGATCTCCTTGTCGGACGGCAGCACAACCTCAGCGGCCGGTTCCTGGGGCGTCAGTTCTTCCAACCGACTGACACCCAAACGGCAGAATCCGTTAAAACAGGTTAACAGGGCTGCAGCATCCTCTTCACTCACATGGGTAAACGGAAAAAACAGGGGTTTCATCTATTTAGTCTCACACCTTTTTGTCGTTAATCTCAACACCCAGGGCTTTGATTTCCTGTCTGAGTCGGTCTGCAAGGGTCCATTGCCCGCTCAACCTTGCAGCCTCTCTCTTTTCAATAAGGGCTGCTGCCTCATGGGAAACCGATTTTCCCGGTTCGAATTCAAATATGTTCAACACGCCGTTGATCTCCCTGAAAAGCGCCAAAACCTCCCGGGCACCCCTGGCGTCAATCTGATGGCAGGCAATGAGACGGTTGAGGGTTTTTACCCCTTTGAACAGCACAGCCATCACCCCTGAAATTTTAAGATCATCGTCCATTGAAGAGATGAAACCATTGCGTATGTCATAAAGGAGCTGATCCATCCCAGGAAAGGGTTCCCCCTCCCGAACCTGGGAAAGGGACTCAATACAACGATCAAACCGGTCAAGGGCCCTCCCTGCGTCAATGAGCCCCTGGCTTGAGAAGGTCAGGGGTTTACGATAGTGACAGGAGAGAAGAAAAAACCGTACAACCCTCGGCTCCCAACCAAGTTTTTCAAGCAGATCAAGGTCAACCTCCCCAAGGGTTTCCACTCCCAGACTGCCATCATAGGTCACGCAATCACAGTGCACCCAGATTCTTGCAAGGGGCTCTTTTACAAGAGCCCTTGACATGGCGTTCTCGTTCTCATGGTGGGGAAACAACAACTCCCTTGACCCCGTATGGATGTCAAACCCGCCACCATGGTATTTCATTGCAAGGGCCGCACACTGGAGATGAAGGGAAGGTCGAACGTTGCCCCACTTTGTCCGGACGCACACCCCCCTTTTGAGCTCGGAAAGCCCCACCCTTTTAAGGAGGGTAAAATCCCTTGGATTATCTTTCTCATAATCATCCAGGTCAACGGTTGCCCCAACCCTTATTTTATCAAGATTCACCCCGGAAAGAGAGCCATAACCTTCCAGGCTTGAAATATCACAATAGAGGGAGTTGAGTTTTTCATAGGCAACCCCTTGTTCAACAAGCCTTTCTGCAACCGCCACCATATCTTCGATGTGCTCAGAAACAAGGGGATAGGCCTGGGCCGGACGCACCCCCAGACGAGTGAGGTCTTTTTTAAATGATCGAATATGGGGGCGTGTGAATTCAGGAACCGTCATGTCCATACGCTCAGATCCCTTGATGGTCCGATCATCCAGATCTGTTATGTTCACCACATGGTTGACGGTCAGTCCACGGTATTCAAGGTAGCGAACCAGAAGATCCGTTGCCACAAAGCGCCTGAACCGGGTCGGGTCCATGGCTTTATGAACCGTTGGCCCGCAGGTGTAGACGGCAACCTTGCCCTGGGCCTTTGGTTCAAACCGCTCCTGGCTGCGGGTCAGGGTGTTGTAAAGCGTAAGGTTAATATTGTCCTTGACCTTGAAAAGAGAGGTTGAAAGATATCTTTCACCACCGTCTGGGAAAATAACCACCACCGTGCCCTTCTCTATCCTGGCTGCCTCAACAAGGGCAACGGCCATGGCAGCACCGCTGCTCATGCCCACAAACAATCCTTCTTTTTTTGCCAGCATTCGAGCCGTCGCAAAGGCGGTTTCATCGTCGATGTTTATTTTTTCATCCAACAATGTTTTATCAAATATATCGGGCCGGTACGACTCCTTCATGTTTTTAAGCCCCTGAATCCCGTGGCCGAGATAGGGTTCTGCACCCACGATTCGTATCAGGGGATTAAGCTCCTTTAATCTGCGGGAGATACCCATAAGAGTGCCGCTGGTGCCAAGGGAAGCCACAACGCTGGTCACCTTTCCACAGGTCTGTTCCCAGATCTCAGGTGCCGTTGTCCGGTAGTGGGCAAGCCAGTTTGCAGGATTGTTGTACTGGTCTGTCATGAAATAGGTGTCAGGATTTTCCCGGGCAAGCCGGTACACCTCCTCAATGGCACCGTCCGATCCGAGGTGACCCGGTGTAAGCCTGATTTCAGCACCCCTTGCCTTAAGAATGCTCTTTCTCTCTTCGCTTGCGGATTCGGCCATGGTCAAAAGCAAGGGATACCCCTTTACCGAACAGATCATGGCAAGTCCAATTCCCGTATTCCCGCTTGTTGCTTCGATTACTGTCTTCCCCGGAATCAACTCACCGCTGATCTCCCCCTGTTCAATCATGGACAGGGCAGCCCGGTCCTTAATGGACCCGCCAGGATTCAAATACTCAAGCTTGGCAAGGATGGTAACACCTGGAAAGGAATGCATGTTTTTTATTTCAACCAGTGGGGTGTTTCCAATGGCGTCAAGAATAGAATAGGTCATGGTGGCTCATCCTTTAACCCTGGGATCAATCATGGCCGAATCAATGCCGACAAGATCAATACCAAGGCGTCTGTTAATTCCAGAAACAATTTCGGTAAAAACCTGCTCCTGGGTTCCCCTTGCATCAACCACAAGAAAACGGTCCTGTTCTGCTGCAGCAAGGGCAAGATAACCCTGTCTTACCCGTTCGTGGAACTCGAGGGTTTCCCTTTCAAACCGGCTTTCATCAAGGGTCCTTTCACCATCCGTCAATGCTTTAACTGTCCGGGCGAGGCCTGTTTCAGGATCAAGGTCAAACAAAATGGTGAGGTCCGGGCAAAGGTCCTTGACAACCACCGAATGGATGATGTCGATCAGCTCTTTGGATATTCCCCGGGCCGCCCCCTGATAGACCGTGGTGGCATCGGTGAACCTGTCGCAAACAACGGTTTTCCCCGCCCCCAATGCAGGAATTATCACTTCAGACAGATGCTGGGCCCGGTCTGCACCATAAAGAAAAAGCTCACACAGATCCGACATCCCGCTGTTCCCGGGATCAAGGAGGATGGCTCGTATTTTTTTTCCAATAACCGTAGCTCCAGGCTCTCTTGTGACAACGGCTTCATACCCATTTTGACCCAAACAGTCGACCAATGGTTTAATCTGTGTTGTCTTGCCTGAACCTTCAATCCCTTCAAGTGTGATAAACATAAATGACTCCCGACATTGCTTGACTTTTAAGGCTTAAAATGGCTTTATACAGTAAATTTTAGTTAAGTGCAAAACCAAACCAAGTTAAAATGCAAAGGCGTTGCTGCCAAAAGCCGGACAACCAAACTATGGAATCATCCCCATCCCCCATACAAAGACGAGCAGCCATGCTGCTGATACTGTTACTGCTGGCTCTGCCCGCCACGGCTAAAGCCCTCATGGACAAACAAGATCAGCCGGTCGCCTGGCATATTTCAGCAGCAAAGGGAACCCACGACTATGAAAGAGGTCTCTATATTGCCGACGGAGAGGTTGTAATCAAAGGCGGCACAACCCGACTTGAGGCAGACCATCTGGAGTTTAACAGCGCCACAAATGATGCCATGGCAAGGGGTCATGTGCTCTTGATCTCTGGAGAAGATACGGTCACCTGCGAGGCCCTTACCATCAACCTTACCACAGAGACCGGCACCATCTATGACGGCACCATCTTTGTTCAGGAGAACAATTTTTATATCCGGGGACAAAAAATAACAAAGACCGGAAAGGACAGTTACCTTGCCCAACAGGCATCCCTTACCTCATGCAACACCGAAACCCCTGACTGGAAAATTACGGCAAAAAATGTTCGGGTGACCATTGGCGGGTATGGGGTTGCAAAGCATGCCACCCTCTATGCCCGTAACATCCCTGCCCTCTACACGCCTTTTCTGGGATTTCCAGCTAAAACACGTCGTCAGACCGGTCTTCTTACCCCAGAATACAGCCTTTCTGACCGAAAAGGATTTGAGCTGAACCTGCCCCTGTTTCTGGCCATCAATCGAGCAAGCGATGCTACTCTGTATGCCGATTACATGGAAAAAAGAGGAACAAAACTTGGCCTTGAATATCGGTATATTCTGGGCAGTCAATCAAAGGGAACACTATTCTTTGATTATCTTGATGACCAGAAAATCGATGACGGAACTGATGCCACATCAGATTACAGCTATAGCACCACCCCCGATAGAACAAACACGGACCGTTACTGGTTCAGGATGAAGCACGACCAGGCCCTTCCCATGGGATGGAAGGCCAAACTTGATCTTGATGTTGTGAGCGATGCTGACTATCTCCACGAGTTCAAGGACGGATACACAGGGTTTACAAACACCCAGAACACCTTTGCCGACAACTTTGGCAGAAACCTGGACGACTATGATGACACCACCCGGACAAACCAGCTGAACCTGAACAGGACCTGGGATACCTACAGCCTGAATGTGGACGTTGACTGGTATGACGATGTGGAAGCCAGACAGTTAAATGAAGACGACACAACACTTCAGACCCTGCCGGCAGTTACCCTCAATACCGTGTATCAAAGAATCAACCGGTCTGACGTTTATTTTGATCTTGATGCCGGATACAAGAATTTTTTTCGCCAGGATACCACCTCGGCCCTGGTCAATGGCCAGCGGGCCGATATCCACCCCTCCCTTTATTATCCCATTAAAGCCGGCAGATACCTTAACGTTGAACCTTCCGTCGGCCTCAGGCAGACAGCCTGGTATTCCGACGACTACACCCTCTCGGGCGAGGACGAGAGTTCTGGAGGATTCAGTCACAGAGAACTTGTGGATTTAAACCTTGAAATGTCCACCCGGTTCTCCCGGATTTTTACCCCTGGCAACGATTTTGCCGAAAGAATTAAGCACGAAATTGTTCCCGCCCTGGAGTATAATTATATTCCGGATGTTGACCAGGACGACCTCCCCTTTTTTGATGACGAGGACAGGGTTGCAAGGCAGAACCAGGTAACCTGGTCCGTGACAAACCGATTTACCACTCGAAAGATCAAACCCGTCCCATTGGACAGAAAAACATCCGTTACTTCCATTGCTGATACCCCGGTGAACGCCACCCCAAAAACGCCCGAAACCCAAGTCGTCTACCATGAATTTGCCTGGGTAAAGCTCTATCAAACCTATTATTTTGATGACCTGACCTATTATGATGATGATGATGACGATGATGATGTCACACGATACGACATAGACAAATCCTTTTCAGACCTCAGTCTTGAAAGCGAGTTTTCCCCGTATAACTGGCTCTCCCTTGAAATGGATGTTGACTGGTCTGCCCAGGACAATCAATTCACAATGTGTAACACGGGTTTCACCCTGAAGGACAACAGAAAAGACACAGTTCAATTCCGATATCGCTACCAAAGTGAAGAGAGTGAACTCGTAGACGTGGACCCCTCAGAGACGCTGTATGTAAAAACAAACGTAGTCATCACCCCAAGTCTTAACGCATTTATATCCCATGAAGAGGATCTATATAACAACGAACGGGTTGAAACCTCCACAGGTATCGGGTACCACAGGCAGTGCTGGTCCATGGTCCTGACCTATCGAGACCAACCTGATGACAGGTCCGTTGGTTTTTTCATAAATTTATACGGCATCGGAGAGTTTGGACAAGAATGAGTCAAGAAAAATCATGGTACACCCTTTTAACCAAGAGCCGCTTTGAAAACGTTGTATTCAACGATATCCAGAAGAAATCCATTGAGGTATTTCTTCCAAAGATAAAAAAAAGAAGCCAGCGGAAAGACAGAAAATTAATGATCGATGTCCCCCTGTTTCCGGGCTATCTTTTTGTCAACATAACCCTTGACCCAGTGACACATTTAAGCGTGGTCAAGACCACGGGGGCCGTTCGGCTTTTAGGATATTCGTCGGGTCCGGTTCCTGTTCCATCAGCCCATATTGAATCCCTTAAAATCGTTACGGGGACAGGTCTTGACGTGGTCAGCGGGACTATTAATACCCTTCAAAAAGGGGAACGGGTGCTTGTAGTCCGAGGCCCTTTTTCAGGGGTCAAAGGAGAATTTCTGCGCCATAAGGGCAAGGATCGTGTAATCATAAAGATCGAAACCCTAGGCCAGTTTGCAGGAGTTGAAATTGACAGGGAAGATTTGGAGATATTACCAGCCATACTATCCTAACCCCTTGACATAGTATAAAAATTTGTTTAGATAGAGTTTTACACCCCACCTGGGGTTTAATTTTTTTTACGGAAAAATGGTCTCGCATACTGGTTTGCGCAAATGCCAGTTCCAGATAACATGAAAGAGGATCTATGAATAAACTTGAGCTGATCTCCGTCCTGAAACAGAGGGCTGATCTTACAAAAACTGAAGCCGCCGAAATTGTTGAAATTTTTTTTGACTCGTTGACCGAAGCCCTTGCCAATGATGAACGTGTGGAAATCCGAGGACTGTGCAGTTTTTTTATTAAAGAGTACAAAAGTTACACCGGTAGAAACCCCAAAACCGGTGCCAAGGTAACCATTCCCGCAAAAAAACTTCCTTTTTTCAAGTGCGGAAAAGAATTGAAAGAGCGAGTAGACTTCTAATCCATGCAGTTCCATGACCAGCCAGATACCTGTCTCAGTATCAAGGGTGGGGTTAACCTGCCCCAGGATCTTGTAGCCCTGCTTGCAACACTTAAAATTCCCAATGCACTTTTGTTTGTAGGCAACCCGGATCTTGGGAAAGTTGAAACGGCCCTTGCCTTTGCAAGGGCCCTGAACTGCCAGGGAGAAAAAAGGAACGACGGACTCGCCTGCGACCAGTGCAGGTCATGTAAAAAGATTCTTTCGTCCATGCATCCGGATATCATCTGTGTGGCCCCTGTAAAGGAGCGAATCAAGATCTCACAGATCAGGGAGATTTACGGGCAGATCAAGGCAAAGCCCCATGAGGCAAAGTTCCGCATGGTTCTGATTCAAGGGGCCGAGGCCATGAACCCCGAAGCTTCAAATGCCTTGTTAAAAATCCTTGAAGAGCCACCGGAACGTACTTTTTTCATTCTGACGACGGAACGAACCGACGGTCTTCTGCCAACCATCCTGTCCCGTTGCAGACAGGTGACATTTTCCCCCATGGACCAGGGAAAAATCGAACAGATCCTGGTCAGAGACCACGGCATTGACACAACTACGGCAGGGATTGCGGCTTCATGGTCCCAGGGAAGCCTTCAAAAGGCCCTTAAATTTACAGGTATTGTGAAGAGTGATGACACCACGGACTGGCCGGAAAGAAGAAGATGGATGATCACGGCAATTTCCACGCTGATCCGCGGTGCCAACCCAGGAGTAGCCCTCCTCCTTGCGGAAAAAATCAACCAGAATCCTGAGCTTCTCGGTGGAACCCTGGCCATTCTTGAAAGTTTTTTCAGGGATATGGTTGTGTTTAAATACAATACCGAAAAGATAATCAATTCAGACTTTCAAACCCTTTTAACCGAAACAGATTCTGGGATTTCAACTCAAAGGGTCCTTTCATGGATCACTGAACTCCACCATGTTGAAAAAAAAATCAAGGCCAATGCAGGCATCCGATTGACCTTGGAGGCTTTTTTGTTTAAGCTTATACCTGCCAGGCAATTGGCCTGACTCCATAACGCTCCACAGGAGAAGATCATGACAAAAATTGCAGGTATTCGTTTCAAACCTGCCGGTAAAATATACGATTTTGACTGCGGTGCCTTTGTCCTTAACACAGGTGATAAGGTGATCGTTGAAACTGAACAGGGACTTGGGTTTGGCGTTGTCACCATCCCACCGTCTGTTCTTGACCCGGACAAAAAAAAGAAACAGCTCAAAAAAGTATTTCGGATTGCAACGGAAGCAGATTTTCAAAAGCGGGAAAAGAACAAACAGATGGAAAAAGGGGCCTTTGCCTTTTGCCAGGGATGTATTTCAAAGCTTGGTCTGAAGATGAATCTTTTCACCGTTGAAAGCACCTTTGATGCGGTCAAACTCACCTTTTTTTACACGGCCGAGGGCCGGGTGGACTTCCGGGAACTTGTCAAAATTCTTGTCAAGGAATTCCGCATCCGTATTGAGATGCGCCAGGTGGGTATCCGGAACCAGTCAAAACAATGCGGCGGCATCGGCAGGTGCGGCCGTGAAATCTGCTGTTCTTCGTTCATGAAGAACTTTGACCCAGTTTCAATCAAGATGGCAAAGGAACAGGGGCTCTCCCTTAATCCCACCAAAATCTCCGGCCTTTGCGGACGACTGATGTGCTGTCTGACCTTTGAGAACAAGACCTACAAGCTGCTCAAAAAAGAGCTCCCAAAACCTGGAAAAATTGTTGAGACCCCCAAGGGTCCCGGCAAGGTAATTCGCCAGAATGTTCTCAGACAGACGGTCACTCTACGCCTTGAGGATGGTTCTGAATTTGAAGCTGACAATAAAGAGTTAAGCAAAGGGAAAGATTCGATCAATGAAGACAAGTGATCCCCGTTACTTCACAACCCCCATCTACTATGTGAATGCCAAACCCCACCTGGGGCATGCATATACCACCATTGCAACCGACGTTGCAGCCCGTTACAGCCGGATGTGCGCAAGACCAACCTATTTTCTGACTGGAACCGATGAGCACGGTGACAAGATCGTCGAGGCTGCAACCCGGGAAGAGACATCACCCAAGGCCTATGTGGACAGAATCAGTGCCCTTTTCAAGAACCTTTGGCCCAGGCTCAACATCAGCAACGACCATTTCATCCGGACAACAGATCCGGACCATATCAAGGTGGTGGAAAATCTGCTCACCCGGATCCACGAGTCAGGGGACATCTACTTCAGTGAGTATGAAGGTATCTACTGCTTTGGATGCGAACGTTTTTACCAGGAACGTGAACTTGTGGACGGGAAATGCCCTGACCACGGGACTGTTCCGAAAAAGATAAAAGAATCCAACTATTTCTTTGCCATGGGCAAATACCAGGATTGGCTCATTGATCACATCACCAGAAACCCCGATTTTATAAGGCCGGAACGATATCGAAACGAGGTGCTTTCGTTTCTCAAGGAACCCCTGGAGGATCTTTGCATCTCACGCCCAAAATCAAGGCTCACCTGGGGAATCACCCTCCCCTTTGACCATGACTATGTCACCTATGTGTGGTTTGACGCCCTGACCAACTATCTTTCGGCCTTGGGATATCCCGATGGAGAGCGGTTTAAGACTTTCTGGCCCCACACCCGGCACTTTGTGGCAAAGGACATTATCAAACCCCACGGCATCTACTGGCCCTGTATGCTCAAGGCTGCCGGGATAGACCCCTACCAAAGCCTCAATGTCCACGGATTCTGGAACGTGGGCGGATCAAAAATGTCAAAGAGCATCGGCAATGTCACCGACCCGGTTGAGATCATCGACACCTACGGGGTTGACACCTTTCGCTATTTTCTCATGCGGGAAATGGTGTTCGGACTTGATTCAAATTTTACCGAAGACTCCATTGTTCAACGGATCAATTCAGATCTTGCCAACGATCTTGGGAATCTTTTCTCCAGGGTGGTATCCATGGTCCACCGTTATTTTAAAGGCGAGACCCCCGGGGTTGACAAGGGTCTGGACAAGGATCTCTCCCTTGAGCACCAGGCCTGGGAGTGTGTTGAAAAATTCACCCTTCACATGGAGGAAACCGAATTCCACAAGGCTCTCATTTCGGTATGGGAGTTCATCAGCACCATGAACAGGTACATTGACACCCAGGCCCCATGGACTCTGTCAAAAGATCCGGAAAAAAAACCGGCCCTGGAAACAGTCATGTACAACCTTGTCCAGGGGTTGAGAACCGTCTCCTGCCTTATCTATCCAATCATGCCCGACACCTCCCACAGGATGCTGACCATTCTCAACATTCAACCACCCCGGGACCGAGACTTTTATACCATGGCTGAAATTTTCCCCTGGCATGGGGTCAAGGCCGGGACCTTGATCCAAAAGGCCCCTGTTTTGTTTCCACGAATTGATGTCCCTGTCGGCAAAAAAACGGCTGATACCAAACCTTCAAAAAAACAAGTGGGCAAGACCGGACTCAAGGATCCAAAACCTGCCGTTTCCATTGAGGATTTTTCAAAAATAGACCTGAGGAGCGGCCTTGTGGTTTCAGCAGAAAAAATTGAAGGCTCCAATAAACTTTTAAAACTCACGGTTGACCTTGGGGAAAAGACCCCCCGCCAGATCATTGCAGGCCTTGCAAAAGAGTATACGCCGGACCAGATTGTTGGGAAGGGCGTTGTCGTGGTTGCCAACCTTTTACCGGCCACCATCATGGGTGAAACCTCCCAGGGCATGGTCCTTGCTGTTAAACAGAGCAAAACACTGAGCTTGATCGAATTCAACGAAAAGATCAAACCTGGAAACCAAATCAGATAGATTGGGACAGCAGCAGAACTTAGATCAAATACACCTGGTCCCAGTGGCCAGTTCGAACAGAATAAATTAGGAGACAGGTTGTTCAATTACAACAGACAGCCCGGCTGGCGAGAATTTCAATCAGAACTGAGGTTGACCTCCAGGAGAAAAAAACGCTTACCGAGGTTGATAAAGTTTTTTTCTCTTGTTCTGATAACCGCAGGGATCATAGTCGCAATCGACATTGTTTCCCTTGAAAGCCTTCCTGAAATCGTTGCCACTGTAAAAAACCACCTCCCCATGGAAAAAACCCAGCCGGCAGATTTAATCGACTCCCCCGGGGAAAAAAGTGAAAAAACAACACAACAGACACCTATGACAAAGCAGGATTTAAGGGCGCTCTTGAACCCCTCACTGATTTTTAACACTGAAACGTCAAAAATTATGATCCAGGGGACCACTGAAAAATTCTTTGTTGAAACCAGCCTTGACCCCTCTCTTCAAAGGCTGCTCACTCGGAACCTTGACGAACTCAAAACCCTTACCCGGGGGAAACCCCAGCGGATTGGCCTTGTGGCCATGGAACCCTTTAGCGGAAAAATCGTTGCCATGGCAGGATTTGACCTTGGTAATCCCAGTGCCAATCCCTGCACCATGGACGACTATCCAGCTGCAAGTATCTTTAAAATTGTGACTGCATCGGCCGTGGTGGAAACCATTGGTTACTCCCCCGAGACCCCCCTTTATTTTAACGGCGGGAAATACACCCTGTACAAACGGCAACTCAAGGAGACCCAAAACCGCTACACCACACGAGTGACCCTGGCCAAGGCCTTTGCCGAATCCATCAACCCGATTTTCGGCAAAATTGCCGCAACACGGTTAGATCCTGAAACCCTTACCCTCTATGCCAGAGCATTTGGATTCAACCAGGCAATGGATTCTGATTTTTCCTTTGATTCTGGAAAAATGCTCATTACAGACAGCACCTATCAGCAGGCCGAAGTGGGTTGCGGATTCAACAAGACAACCACCATCTCCCCCATGTTTGGGGCCATGCTCTCTTCGACCATTGTGAACCAGGGGAACCGAATCGTACCTTCAGTGGTTGAGCGGGTAACAGATACAAAAGGCACGGTTGTCTATGCCAGCGCGCCACCCCACACCCAAAGGGCTGTGAATTCTAAAACGGCACGGGCTGTGCGAACCATGATGTCACGAACAATCACACAGGGCACGGCCAGAAAGGCTTTCCGAGGGGCACAACGGGATTCAACCCTGTCAAAACTTGAGATCGGCGGCAAGACAGGTTCCATAAACAGCAGGGATAACACCATCAGATATGACTGGTTTACGGGATTTGCCAAGGAAAAAAATGGAGAAAAAGCATTGGCTCTGGCCGTTGTTGTCGGCCATCGAAAATATATCGGCACCCGGGCGTCAACCTATGGAAAAATGATTTTCAAGCACTATTTCAACGCCTATTTTGCATCTAACAAGACAACCGCCAACCGCGGCTAAAATCTGGACCGGAGGACACCATGGTACGATTCACCCAAAACCTTTCCATGCTGAAAAATAAGATTTCACGACTGTTTACCATCCATGTTCAATTGGGTGTTTCCCTTAATCATGCAGAGGAGAATACCCTCATCCTCTTTCCTGTTGAACCCAACACCCTCTGCTGCGGACTCTCGGCCCTTGTGAGCTACAAAGCGCCGGCCACGGCAGATGAACACCTGGATTTACCAGCCATGGAACAAAAGGTTGACTGTTTAAGGGAAAACAGCCTGACCGAATGCCTTGCTAAAGCAATTGACCTTGGACAGAGCTACCTTGCCGGACAAGACTCCCTCCTGAATTTTCTCCATCAGACCCAGACCCTTCGAACCCGGACACCTTTTTTTGAACTCTTTTCCGACGCTTCCCGACAGACAGCGCTTTCAACCCTTGTAGCGGCCATGAAACGTCTTGTTGAAAAGGAAACTGACGAATTAAAACAGCGAATGGTTGACCTTTCCCTGGTTCAAGTCGACACGATAACACAGCGAATTGAGACTCTGCAGGACATCATCTGGTGTATTGAACACGAGGTGTTGGAAAACCTTAAAAAAGTTCACGATCTTTCCCTTGCCCCCCCCACGGGGGCAACCATGGAAGAGATCATAACATTCAAAAAAATCAATGCCGTTCTTAACAGCATCGACCGGCTTGAGGTCAGAGGCCGGGATTCAGCAGGCATCTCCCTCTTGTTTGTCCTTTCCAAGGAGGCGTTTGAGCATTTTCGCGACGCCCTTATCACGGCAGGCTTTGAAGAGCAGTTAAAGCTCAGGACCAACAGAACTGTTCTGACCAACAACAGCATCACGATCAGCGACACCCATCCTTTGGATGGAAGTCACCTGGTGAGCATCGCCATTGTCTATAAATTTGCAGCAGAGATCGGAGCACTGGGAGACAATGTTTCCTTTCTTCGCAACCAGATCAGAAACGATCAGATCCTTCACCTGCTTGCCCGTTCAAATGCGATGTTCAACACGGTTTCTGCCCACACACGGTGGGCTTCGGTGGGTGACATTACCGAGGCCAACTGCCACCCGGTTGACAATATGCCAACGGACAAGGAAATCCAGAAAAACGGCATCATCCATGTCAGTCTTAACGGTGATATTGACAACTATCTTGAACTTAAAAACGAATATGAACACCGCTATGATGCAATTCCCCCTGAAATCACCACAGACACAAAAATCATTCCCCTTCAGATCGAGCACTTCCTGAGGCAGGGGGAAACAATTGAAGAAGCCTTTCGATTGGCCGTCAACGACTTCCGTGGCTCCCATGCCATAAGCATGCACACGGACCTTGCTCCTGGAAAACTCTTTCTTGCAAGAAAGGGCAGTGGCCAGGCCCTGTTTATCGGTATTGGTAAAGACCACTATATCGCTGCATCTGAGCTTTACGGCATTGTGGAGGAGACCCAGTCCTTTTTCAAGCTTGATGGAGAACGAAGGGGACAGATCCTCATCCTTGACCAGAACAGTCCAGGAGGCGTTGAAGGGATCCAGTCAACCACCTATGACGGCACACCCATTGAAATCAATGAAACCAGAATCCAGACAAGTGAAATCACAGGAAGGGACATTGATCGCCAGAACTTTCCCCACTATTTTCTAAAGGAAATCTCAGAAGCCCCGACGTCCGTTGAAAAGACCCTGCAGAACAAATGGAAAACCTCACCCCAGACAGGGCTCTACGCAACCACCTTAACCCGATCAGTCATCCCGGAAAACCTGGAAACCGAACTCAAACGTGGCAGCATAAAAAGAATCCACTTCATCGGACAGGGAACGGCAGGGATTGCGGCCCAGGGGTGTGCCCACATCCTTGCCTCCTACCTTGATGGAACAGACATTGCCATCAAGGCCATGAAGTCATCTGAACTGTCTGGATTTGCCTTACGGGGCAAGGATGGCGATAAAGAAACCATGACCGAAGACCTTATCGTGGCCCTCAGCCAGTCGGGAACCACCACTGACACCAACCGGACCGTTGACATGGTTAAATCAAGGGGAGCCCACACCATTGCCATAGTGAACCGCAGGGATTCTGACTTGAGCTTTAAAACCGACGGGGTCCTCTATACGAGCAGCGGCAGGGACATTGAAATGTCCGTGGCCTCGACCAAGGCTTTTTACTCCCAGATCACAGCAGGCGCCATCCTGGGCCTCCACCTTGCTGCCATTCTCGGAACCATGACAGGGGAAGAAATCACCCGGGAGATTCAGGAGCTTGCAACAATTCCTGAAAAGATGCGACAAATCCTGACCATGAAACAGGCCATCAACCGTTCAGCAAAACGCCTTGCAGTAAAGAAAAACTATTGGGCCACAGTTGGCAGCGGATCCAACAAGACCTCTGCCGATGAGATCAGAATTAAATTGTCTGAACTCTGCTACAAGACCATCTCCTCTGATTTTGTTGAGGACAAAAAACATATCGATCTTTCAAGCGAGCCTTTGATCATCATCTGCGCCGCAGGAACAAGGGAGAGCGTACTTGGCGACATCATAAAGGATACGGCCATCTTCCATGCCCACAAGGCCGCTCCAGTGGTCATCACCACGGAGGGAGAAGACAGGTTCGACCCCTACAGCGATGATGTGTTTAAAATTCCCCACGCACCCGAACACCTGGCCCCCATCCTCAACACCCTGGTCGGGCATCTCTGGGGATACTATGCTGCACTTTCCATCAATGAAGGGTCGCAGTTCATGTACACGGCAAAAAACCACATTGAAGATCTTCTGGATGAATTTAAAATCATGGGCCGGGACATCTACGAGGTGATCCTTGAAAAAAAGTTCAGGGAAAGCATTGCCGCCTTCTATACGCAATTTTCAAAACGGCGCAGGGAAACCCTTTTTCCATCGGCCCTGGGCCTTGACAATGCAACCAACATCACCCTTGTATTGAAATACCTTTCGGGCAGGCTTCCTGTGTCTGACTTTGAGGTGGATTTTGCCCGAAAGGGAACCCCCAGCAATATGCTGGACACTTTTTTCCAGAGCATGGGCAAAGCCATCAACGCCATGGCAAGACCTGTGGATGCCATCAAACACCAGGCAAAGACCGTGACCGTCGGAACCAGCCGAATCACCGAAACCTTTGAAGGCATTGTGTTTGAAGAGCTTGCCCTGCACAACATCCGCATATCCCAGCTCACCAACAAGAATGTGATGGTGCTGAAAAATCTCCAGCAGGTAATCGGCGAAATCAAGGGAGGACTTCTCTACAAAATTTCCGGGCTTACCCTGCTTGGAGAGCCCTCGCCTGAAACCAGGATCAAGGTTGCCAGGAAAACCGGCTCCCTTGCAAACGAAATCTCGAGGGTGGAAAATGACCCCCAGCTCAAGGGAACCAAAAATATCATCGTAAAAGAGGGGAATGTCTATATTGGCAGGGGACGAAAGGATGGCCGCAGCATCCTTGTGATACCGGTTCTCTCGTCTGCAGCCAATCGATCGGCCGCCATTGAGTATCTTCTCTCGTTGAATGTTGGGTTCAAGGCGGCAAACGAGGTCTCGCTACTGAAAAAGATCAAGGCCCTTGGCGGTAAGCATGCCCGGATAAAGGATACCATCCTTGAATCAGGCCGCCTCAAATGGGACGA
The DNA here is from genome assembly GCF_000020365.1 of Desulforapulum autotrophicum HRM2. Classification (NCBI taxonomy): domain Bacteria; kingdom Pseudomonadati; phylum Thermodesulfobacteriota; class Desulfobacteria; order Desulfobacterales; family Desulfobacteraceae; genus Desulforapulum; species Desulforapulum autotrophicum. The sequence goes on from NC_012108.1 coordinate 3,067,695, forward strand.
CAACCTCCTTGACCTTGTGAACATTGAGACGCTTTTTGGCGACTCGGCCGAAAAAATTGCCGAGCAGATTGAGGCCAGGGGATAAAACGACAAGGGTCAGGCTTGAAGCCTGACCCTGTCAGCCTTTATTTATTTTTCAAGGACGCTTTGATAAAATCCCTGAAAAGGGGATGGGGATTGTTGGGTCTGGATTTAAACTCCGGGTGAAACTGGCAGGCCAGGAACCAGGGATGATCCTTTATTTCCACAATCTCCACAAGGGTTTGATCCGGTGAAGTGCCGCTGATCATGAGCCCTGCCTCCTCAAGCGTCTTTCGATATTCATTGTTGAACTCAAACCGATGGCGATGCCTTTCAGATATGGATTTTTCTCCATAGGCCGCCATGGCTAATGTTCCCTCCACAAGATCACAGGGATAGGCCCCCAGGCGCATGGTACCACCCTTGTCAGACAGGGTGTCCCGTTTTTCAATCTTTTTTGAGCGCTCATCGTACCACTCGGTCATGAGATAGATCACCGGATAAGGGGTGCGTGGATTGAATTCAGTCCCATTGGCATCTTCCATGCCGGCCACGTTTCTGGCAAATTCCACAACAGCCATGTGCATGCCAAGGCAGATGCCGAAAAAAGGCACCCGATTTTCCCTGGCATAGGTGACAGCCAGGATTTTCCCCTCAACCCCCCTGGAACCAAAGCCGCCGGGGACCAGGATACCATCGGCCTTTTCAAGGATTTCGCCATAGTTTTCAAGGTTAAGGGTCGAAGAATCCACAAACATGAGCTCTACACTTGACTCGTTGGCTATGCCGCCGTGGGTCAGGGCTTCGTTCAGACTCTTGTAGGATTCGGTAAGATCCACATACTTGCCCACAATGGCAATGGTAACTTTTGACCGGGGATTTTTAAACTTGTCAACCATGTCCCGCCACTCATCAAGCCTTGGTGACCGGGCCCAGATGTTGAGCTTCTGAAGAATCTTGTCACCCAGCCCTTCCTTGTTGTAGACCAGGGGAACCTCATAGATGCAGTCCACATCCTTTGCTGTAAACACGGCATCATCATCTATGTTGCAGAAAAGTGCGATCTTTGCCTTGATTTCCGGTGAAAGATAGCGGTCCGTACGACAGAGAAGAATGTCCGGCTGAATACCGATACTCCTTAATTCCTTGACACTGTGCTGGGTAGGCTTGGTCTTTAGCTCTCCTGCCGTGCCAATATAAGGCACAAGCGTCAAATGGATGTAGATAACGTTGTTACGGCCCAGATCGGCCTTGAGCTGACGGATGGCCTCAAGAAACGGCAGGGACTCAATGTCACCGATGGTGCCACCGATTTCAACAATGACCACATCCACCCCATGGGCCACAAGGGAGATGCTGCGCTTGATCTCGTCCGTAATGTGGGGAATCACCTGGACGGTGCCGCCGAGGTACTCCCCCCGCCGCTCTTTGGTAATGACGGAATGGTAAATTTTCCCCGTGGTAAAATTGTTGTTCTTGCCCAGCTTTGCCGTTGTAAACCGTTCGTAATGCCCCAGGTCAAGGTCTGTTTCCGCTCCATCATCCGTCACAAAGACCTCGCCGTGCTGAAACGGATTCATGGTGCCGGGGTCCACATTGATATACGGGTCTAGTTTCTGAATTGTTACACTGAGTCCGCGGCTCTCTAAGAGCATTCCGATGGCAGCCGAAGCCAGGCCCTTACCAAGGGAGGAGACGACCCCTCCTGTGACAAAAATATACTTGGTCGTATCAGACATTGATTCCTCTTCTAATATAAATTAGGTTGTTTTAGTTACTATTTGGGGCAAACGGTCAAGAATGTGATCCATACCTATTCTCATACAAAAAGATCTTCCGGAAAGATGCCGCCCATGCCAAGGGCCTCTTCAATTCGAATGAGCTGGTTGTACTTTGCCACCCTGTCACTTCTGGAAAGGGAGCCTGTCTTGATCTGACCTGCGTTGACGGCAACAGCCAGATCGGCAATGAAGGTGTCTTCAGTTTCCCCCGATCGATGGGAAATCACCGTGGTATAGCCGGATTCTTTTGCCATCTGGATGGTATCAAGGGTTTCCGTCACCGTTCCAATCTGGTTGAGCTTGATGAGTATCGAGTTTCCAATGCCTTCTGAGATTCCCTTGCGGAAGATATCCGGATTGGTCACAAAGACGTCATCGCCCACGATCTGGAGGGAATCCCCCAGCCGTTTAGTCATCATCTGCCACCCTGTCCAGTCCTGCTCTGCAAGGCCATCCTCAATGGAGTATAGGGCATATCGGGTCACAAGGGATTCATAGTAATCCACAAGCTCTTCGGATGTCAGCACCTGACCCTCTGATTCAAACACATATTTTCCGTTTTTATAAAATTCGCTTGCCGCAGCATCAAGGGCAATACCGATGTCCTTGCCCGGCCTGTAGCCCGCCTCCTCAATGGCCCGGATGATGAACTCGATGGCCTCTTCATTGGATTTAAGATTCGGAGCAAATCCGCCTTCGTCACCCACGGCCGTGCTGAGCCCCTCTTTTTTCAAGATCTTCTTAAGGGTGTGGAACGTTTCAGCACCCATGCGCACAGCCTCGCAAAGGGAGGGTGCGCCAAAGGGAAGAATCATGAATTCCTGGATATCAAGATTATTGGGCGCATGTGCACCGCCGTTGATGATATTCATCATCGGTACCGGAAGAATTCTTGCGTTGATCCCGCCGATATGCCGGTACAGTGGAATCTCAGCAGCCTTGGCCGCTGCCCTGGCCGCTGCCATGGAAACTCCGAGGATTGCATTTGCACCCAGTCGGGATTTATTTTCCGTGCCATCCATATCGATCATGGTTCTGTCGAGCCCGGCCTGATCCATGGTATCAAAACCAATGATTTCAGGCGCAATCACTTCGTTGACATTGGCAACGGCCTTGAGAACCCCCTTGCCAAGAAAACGACTGGCGTCCTGGTCCCTCATCTCAAGGGCCTCACGGGTTCCAGTGGAAGCGCCCGAAGGTACTGCCGCACGCCCCTGTACACCGCAGGCCAGAACTACATCGACCTCAACGGTGGGATTGCCCCGGGAATCAAGAATTTCCCTTGCCTTGACATCTATGATCTCAGTCATTGTATTCTCCCTATTTGGTTGGTTGTATTAAAACTTAATAACTACTCCCAATAAAAAACGATGTCAAGATTTCCAGGCTAAAGAGTTCGAATCACTCCCTGGTAAACCGGTCGTCGGCTCGAACCGATTGGGCCGTTAGGCGGGCAGCATCAATCCACCCAGCTTTGGAACCTGGGAATGCATCAAATTGAGGGACATAGGGTTTAATGTCGATCAAGGGGGTCTTGTCCACAATATCAACCCCCTGGACAAGGAGAATATTCTTTTCAACCCCGAGGAGACGAACAATGGACAGCCCAATGGGATTGGGACGCTTGGGTGCCCGGGTGGAAAAAAGCCCCCGCTTTTGATTGTCCAGAAAAGGCTTTGTCATGAGATCAAACCCCTCTGAAAGGTGAAAATGATAGATCAGAATTATCCTTTCAAACCCCTTCAGATCCGTAAGGCCCTCCTGGAACTCTGGATAAACCTCAACCTCTCCCTGGAATTTATCTGCACCGGCAGGCTGAATGGGTGCCCCCCTTCGTTCCTTGTGGGGGGAATGGATTATTCCTATTTCATTAAAAGTGATCATTGACACCTCCTGGGTATTGTATCAGAATCCATGTATGGTATATTGGATCAGGGTATCAACTCATCTTGGACGATTCAAGGAAAATAAACAGGGGACAATTTTACATGAAAATTCTTGTAACAGGCGGAGCCGGATACATTGGAAGCCACACCTGTGTGGCTCTTTTAAACCAGGGTTGGGAGGTTGTGGTGGTGGACAATTTGTCAAACAGCAGCGAACTGTCCTTACAACGGGTGGAGTCCATCACTGGAAAACACCTCACCTTCCACCGAACAGATCTGCTTGACAGAAAAAGCCTGACAGCTGTTTTCAAGGACCATGCCCATCAGCCATTTGACGCGGTAATCCATTTTGCTGGAAAAAAAGCCGTGGGCGAATCAGTTGAAATTCCACTTGCCTACTTTCACAACAATATCACAGGTACCCTGGTACTCCTCGAGGTTATGGATGAGTTTTCAGTTAAAAACATAGTATTTAGCTCATCAGCAACGGTTTATGGCAATCCCGCCACTCTGCCCATCCGTGAGGATTTTCCCCTGAGTGTCACCAACCCCTATGGCCGGACAAAATTGATGATCGAAGAAATACTCAAGGACCTTTACCTGTCAGACAACAGCTGGAATATTGCCCTTTTGCGGTACTTCAACCCCGTTGGAGCCCATGAAAGCGGACTTATCGGGGAAGATCCCAATGGAATTCCCAACAATCTTGTTCCCTACATTACCCAGGTAGCCGTTGGAAAACTCGACAAAGTAAACGTATTTGGCAATGATTACAACACCCCGGATGGCACTGGGGTGAGGGACTATATCCACGTCTCAGACCTTGCGGCCGGACACATCAAAACAATTCCAAAACTGTTGACGAATCCGGGGGTTGTTACCTATAACCTTGGTACAGGAAGGGGAAATTCAGTGCTTGAAATGATAGCAGGATTTCAGCGAGTCTGCAAAAAGGATATCCCCTTTGTCATTTCCCCGAGAAGAGCCGGTGATATTGCCGCCTGCTGGGCCGATCCATCTAAAGCTGAAAAAGCCCTTGGCTGGCGGGCGGAAAAATCCCTTGACGATATGTGCCGGGATTCCTGGAAATGGCAGAAAAACAATCCCAACGGTTACCAATAGGAGCGCCATGGACAATTTTACTGCCCGGTTCAACGACAGTTTAAAGTCGTCCAACCTCAAGGGTGCAAAACATATCCTGGCAAATCTTCCCGGTGAACCGGACAGGGTGTGCCGGGAAGTGTTTCAAAGGCTCGTACTTGTGCCGGAGGATACGGCCTGGGAACTTCTGATGTTTCTATCAGAAATCAGCTTTAGAACACCTGATATCCGTGGGAGGCTATTTAAAGTCATCCAGAACAGGGCAGAACTCAACTTCCAGTTTCTGCCCATTCTCTACCGGGCCGGAACCCAGAAAATAATCCAAGAATCCACTCCCCTCATGAAACAGGTTCTTTCCAATGAAATAGATACAGGCATCCTCATGGAAACCATCCGGGCCGTGGGAAAATATAAAATTACAGCGCTTGTGGATGAGATCAGCGAATATATCTACTTTGATAATGAGGAACTCAAGACACATACGATTCAGGCCCTTGAACGTATTGGAACCCCCAGGGCACTCAGGCTTTTGGAAAATGCGGCCACAACGGTCAAATGCGACCCGAGCATCCTTGATGCAATTTCTATTTTAAAGTCATCCCCAGACTTGGTCCAGAAAGTAGCACCCCCCAGAAACAAAGACTGCAACAAAGCGGATATTTGCAGAGAACTTGAATCCACGGACCTTGAGACCCGGTTCAATGCCTTTACAAGACTTCAAGTCCTTGACGGAGAAAGTATCCATTGGTTGAAGCAAAATCTTTTGTCGACCAACCATGATCTGGTCATTAACACCATTGAGATAATTGGAACGACCATTTCAACGACAATGGTCCCTCCCCTCTATCGTCTGCTTGCCGATAAAACAATTCCAAACACCATTAGATTTGCCGCCTACGAGGCCCTGGGAGCCTTTCCAGAATTTATTGAACCGGCACCTTTCCTGTTGGACGATATGGATGCCCCTGCCCTCCACCTTCGCATGGCTGCCATCAACCTGCTTGATAAAACCCCCACGGACCTTGTCCTGTCCGAGATTAAGAACCGAATAGAAACGGGAAGAAAAAAGGGGGAAATGCTTGCAGAGACCATACTGGACATCAAGGCCGGAAACATCATTGAGTCTTTGATGGTCTCGGACACCTTTGCCTATATTGCCTCAAACTACCTGTTAAAACAGGCAGCAATCTCTCCCCTCCAGGGTTATATTGACATACTCATGGGCCGGGGATTAACGGCCACAGCAAGTAAATTCAGCCTCACCCTTGAACGAAGATTAAAAGAGAACCGACCCACTGCCCTTGTCCTTGGCAGATCGAAAACCGTACTGGCCGTTTATGAAAAACTGCTCTACCGGAAGGGATATGCACCCCTGCTCTTTTTGTCCTGCCAGGATGCATTAAAAAGCATTGCTGAAGCAGCACCTGAACTCATTGTCTCCGACCTTTTTCTCAACGGGACCACCTTTGTTGAATTTGCCCTGCAAATTCAAAAACACTATCTGCCAAGGGAGCTTACCTTTGTCATCTCAACCCTTCAACAGGCATTCATGGGCAACAAACTTGGGAGTCTTTGCGCCGGAATCGGAGTCCAGGAAATCTTTGAATTTCCGGCAGGGCCCAAACATATTCCCTCCCCCTGGTGAAAAAGGCGGCCCTCCTTTGATTGCCCTTGGCGCCCGCCTCAAGGGAAGCCAGGTGGTCAAGACCCTTGGATTTAAGCCTAACTTCTGCGATTATACCCATGGGGAGATGGATCTCATTCGTCGTGCCGATACCATTTACTGGCCCACGGCCTTTTATGCAGGTCTGTTCAGTGCCATGAACAAAAAAATTTTCCCCAGCGTTAACAACTACGATTTTGCCCTTGACAAGATCAAGCAGACTGCCATGTTCAAACTCCTTGATCTCCCCCATCCCCGGACAAAACTTTTTTATGGAAAGACCCAGAAGCAGCGTATCACCGATCTTTTCAAGTTTCCCTTTATTGCTAAAATCCCAAGGGGATCATCCAGGGGAAAGGGCGTGTTTCTCATTAAAGGGCAAAACGATCTTATCACCTATTTAAAGATTCCTGGCCCGGCCTATATCCAGGAGTACATTCCAACCCAACGAGACATGAGAATCCTCATCATCGGCAGGGAAATCGTTCTTGCCTTCTGGCGCACGGCAGCCGACAACGAGTTTCGAACCAACCTCTCCCAGGGAGGAAAAATTAGTTTTTCCAATCTCCCCAGTCAGGCCCTGGAACTCGCCCTTCAAACGGCCAGATGCTGCAACTGGAACGACGTGGGGATCGACATCATGGAGCACCAGGGAAAACCCATGGTGATCGAGGCCAACATGAAATACGGAACCCAGGGCTTTAAAGCCGCTGGAATCGATTACCAAAAACTGCTCGAACGTCTCATCCTCACTGGAAAAATTTAGGGCCATGGAAATTTTAAAATGCGCCAGACCAACGCCGGATTTTTACCTGGTTTCAAGGCGCGTCAATGGGAGCATATTGAAATATGTGCCCATTGACGTAACGCAGAAAACAGGTAAAAAGACAAGTTGGATGGTACACTTTATTGTTTCCATGGCCTTTAAGCTCTTGCACAAAAAAAATAAATATTGTAGCCTTATCAGATGGCCAAAATAGATTAAATGTTAACCTCTGGAGAGATATTATCATCATGGACATGACTGATGCTATGAATCTTTTTACAAAAAAACGGTTGGACGAAATTTTTCCGGCGGATCGGGCTGACGCCTTTTTTGAGGCCCTTTATGGGGACGCCTCTGAAGGTGCCTATGATATCAGCCTCAATTTTTCAAAAATTGAAGCCGACAAACTCATATTTGAATTTCACCTGAAACAGCGTCCAGGGAAATGCCTTGCCTGCAACCTGACCTATGGGCTTCCAACGGTTTTTTCACGTCACCCCATCATCAACCTTGACAGAATCACAAGCGAAATCAACACCCTCCTAGACGGCACGGCCCTGTGCACGGGCTGGGAAGTAAAAAACACCGTTGAAGTCGACCGTTCGCTTCACCTTCTACCCGTGATATTTTCCATTAACTAAAATCCCCATGGGGGCAGGTCCGACATCTGTCCCCGCTTATCCCTCCCATCCTTTATTCTTCATCCGCCGCCCACTCCTTTAGATACTCATCCACATAGGCCACATCAGGGGAAAGCAGGGGTTCAGGGCTTAGCAACTCATACCCGATGGTATTGATCTGCCCACCAAGCAGATCAAAAAAAGCCTCCTCAATATCCGCTGCTTCATTGCTTCTACTCGCACCGGTCACCTGCTCTGTCAGGTAGCCGACAGGGGTAAATGCTGAACATACAGCCATCTCCCACTCCTTGGGAAAATTCAAAATTTTCCAGGGTGTCAGTTCCGGGGGCTTTAGAATGTTCGTTTTCCTGGGGTTAAAGGGTGCCGGGACAAGCTTCATTTTTCTCTCATCCCATTCCATCAACGCCTTTAACAGCGATTTCAAGTCATCTGAAAAGATCCATTCATCAAGGGCCAGCAAAACAGTTGGATACTCACTGCTTGTCAGGGCATACCGGAACGGACCCTGTTTTTGCCAGAAAAGTTTAAAATCACGGGATTCAGATAAGATTTTTCGTTGCACTGGCTTGGTCATAAATGCTTCCTTTTAACTATTGATTGTTTTCAATCAGAATACCAGAAGCCACTGTTTTTGAACATGGAAAAAGTTTATCCTTGACCCCTGAAAGGTTCTCTGTTAACCATCCTTACAAAAACAGGTTAACCATCCATGGAGCAGGAGTTATGAAGGATAAAGTTTTAATGCATCTGGCCTGGGCCAACGACAAATTTGTCTCAGGCGTTGAAATGAGCAACGCCCTCGACATCTCCAGGGTGGCCGTTTGGAAACACATTAAAACCCTTGTAAACGAAGGGTATGACATTGAATCCTCCCCCAGGGGATATGGTTTAGCGACCTGTCGTGACCTTGTCCGTTTCAGCCTTGAGCGAACCACAGAAAACATCCTTTTTTCCCCCAGCATTGACTCCACCATGGACGAGGCAAGGCGCCTTGCAAGGGAGGGGGTCCCCCATTTTACAGTGGTGATTGCTGAACAGCAGACAAAAGGAAGGGGAAGACTCAACCGCGCCTGGTCCTCCCAGAAGGGGGGACTGTGGTTCACCATCATCCTCAGGCCGGATCTGCCCCCCCAGTTAAGTTTTAAGGTCAATTTTGCCGCATCCCTGTGCCTTGCCAAGACATTGAACCAACTATTTAACATCAACGCAAAGGTCAAATGGCCCAATGATATTCTGATCAACAACCAGAAACTTGTGGGCCTTTTGTCCGAGATGGAGACCCGGGGAGACATGATCTCGTTTGTCAACGTCGGCATCGGAATCAATGTCAACAACCAGCCCGAAAAGGAACAGCCCAATGCCGTCTCCATTTCAACCCTTCTAGGCCAAAAGGTATCAAGGACAAAAATTCTGGCGGCATTTCTTGACCGGTTCCAAAGGACCCTTGACAATATCCTTGAACGAAACATCATTGAATTGTGGAAAGAGCAGACTGCAACCATTGGACGACAGGTCAGGATCGAGACCTTCAAAGATCATTTCCAGGGACTGGCCCTTGATGTGGATGACACAGGCGCCCTTATCCTCATGGACGAGGACCATACCACAAGACGGGTGATTTACGGAGACTGCTTTTACCAGGAGACCCAATCATGAATTCCAACGACCAGCTCAGAAAAACCGTGTACGCCGCCCTGTTTGCGGCCCTCATTGCCGCGGGTGCCTTTATTGCCATCCCTGTGGGTCCTGTCCCCATTGTGCTCCAGAATCTTTTTGTCCTGCTTGCCGGTTTGATCCTTGGCCCCCGCTGGGGGGTCTACAGCGTGGCCCTATACCTGCTCATGGGCGGATTCGGATTTCCCGTGTTTGCCGGGGGAACCGGGGGCATCGGGCGGCTTTTCGGACCCACCGGTGGGTATCTGATTGGTTATCTGCCAGCAGTTTTTGTTGCAGGCCTTGTTTCACATCAACTCAAAAAAACCCGAACCGGTGATGCAGTCGCCATGGTTGCAGGGTCTGTCATTGTCTATGTGTCTGGTGTTCCCTGGCTTAAATTTGCCACGGGTATGGCCTGGGACAAGGCATTCATGGCTGGTATGGTTCCGTTTATTCCAGGTGATCTGATTAAAATCGGTGCCGCAATCTTTGCCGCCCGAATCATAAGACAGGTGGTGAAATGAAAGAACATCCCCTGATTGAGATCGATCAGCTCTGCCACGATTACGACGGCAAGGGCAACGGAATCAAAGGTATCAGCCTCCAAATCTTCAGACAGGAGTTTATTTTGGTGGCCGGCCGGAACGGTTCAGGTAAAAGCACCCTGTTCCGACATCTTAACGCCCTTTTGATGCCGACCACAGGAGAGGTACGCGTCAACAACATCTCTACACGCACCAACCCCCTTTCAGCCACAAAAAGCGTTGGCCTTGTTTTCCAGGACGCCGATACTCAAATTGTGGGGGAGACAGCTTGGGATGATATTGCCTTTGGACCGGAAAACCTGAAGCTCTCCCGGGAAAAAATCCACGACCGGGTAGAATCCGCCCTTGAAGCCCTTGGCCTTGAGACCCTGGGAGATCGAAATCCCGCATCCCTTTCGGGTGGGGAAAAACGCCGCCTTGCCATTGCCGGGGTCATGGCCATGGCACCCGAGGTGCTGGTGCTGGACGAACCTTTTTCCAACCTTGACCATGCAGGCACCCTTGACCTGATCGCCTGCATTGAGAAACTTCACCGTTCGGGCTGCACAATCATTCTTTCCACCCATGAGATTGAAAAGGTGTTTACCCTGGCAACCCGGATGATCATCCTTGATCAAGGCAAATTAGTTGCAGACGACACCCCGCACCTTCTCCTCAAACAGCTTGAAACCTTTGGCGTGAGGGAACCCTGCGCCTCACGCCTTGGCCTGGAGGTTCTGCCTTGGGCCGAGTGAACGCCTTTGCCTATGTAGCATCAGACGCCTTTCCCAATGGTCTTGATGTCCGTTATAAACTCTTCTGCATGAGCTTCATGGGCATTGCAACCCTCCAGGGCGGTCTACTGGTTCTTGCACTGAACTCGGCCATTGTCCTTGGATTGACAGCCTCCCTCAAGTTCAAGCCCCTCCCCTTTTTAACCCAATTAAAACCCTTTTTTTTACTACTGACCCTTGTTTTTGTCTCACAGTCCATCACCACCCCCGGACAGACAGTTATGGAGGTCTGGGGAATAACGGCAACCCGCCCGGGAATAATTGCCGGGGCCTTTATCTCGTGGCGGTTTCTGATTGTAATGATCCTGGGTATCGTGTTTTCAAAAAGCACAAAACCCTCCCAGGTCAAGGGCGCTGTCCAGTGGTTCCTCAAACCCATTCCCCTTGTTCCACAGGCCAGGGTTGCCGTGATGGTCAGCCTGTTTTTAAGGTTTTTGCCCCTGATTGTCAAACAGGCGTCGGAAGTCTCCCAGGCCCAGCAGGCACGCTGTTCTGCGCTTCAAAAGAATCCATTCAAACGCACGATCAACCTTTCCATACCACTTTTAAAAAAAACCTTTCAATCGGCAGACCAACTCGCCATTGCCATGGCAGCAAGGTGTTACAATGACGATCGAACCGATCCTGTGTTTTTTTCTTCAAGTTACGACACCAAAGCCCTTGGGGTTTGCCTGTTTGTTCTGGGTTTGTCCTTTCTGGCCTGACAGGTAGAACCCGGGACAATATCCTTCTGGAAGGAAGAGAGAGTAGAGTAAAGAAGAATAGAGAATACAAAAAGGGGTTAGAGAAATTAACTTTTTTCTCTAACCCCTTTATTTAACAATGGTACCGAAGAAAGGGCTTGAACCTTCACGCCTCGCGGCACTAGATCCTAAGTCTAGCGTGTCTACCAATTCCACCACTTCGGCGAATGCTTAGAAAAACAGATAGGTCAGAAAAAGATGGTGCCGAAGGGGAGACTCGAACTCCCACGAGCGTGCGCCCACTTGTCCCTGAAACAAGCGCGTCTACCAATTCCGCCACTTCGGCCCGCCTTTATTCCAACCCGACGCAAACCAAAAAAGCATTGATTTGCGTCAATAGGTGTTCTATATATAGAGCTTTATGGGCTTTGTCAAGCCCATTTATGCTTTTACAAACAAAGGACATTATGGAACTGATAGAAGACCTTAAATTTATAAAAACCCCTTTTAATAAGGCTGTCATCACCATTGGCAATTTTGACGGGGTTCACAAGGGCCACCAGGCCATTTTTCACCAGGTCATAGAAAAGGCCGAGGAGATCGGCGGCACTTCGGTCGTCATGACCTTTGATCCCCATCCCTTAAAGGTGCTGGGGCACAACGGGCCACCCTTGATTACGCGAAAAGACCAGAAGATAGAACTGATCTCGGCAACCGGCATTGACAAGATTCTCTGCCTTCCCTTTACCCGGGAATTTGCAGCAATTTCAGCCCAGGAATTTATAAAGGACCTTCTTATCAATCAACTGGGCATGAAGGCCATTGTGGTGGGGTTGGATTACTCGTTTGGACGAAACCGGGAGGGTAACCTTGAACTCATGCAAAAGGCAGGAAAGCAACTTGGATTTGAGGTCCTCATTGCCGACTGGATCAATGACACTGAAACCGGAAGTGAAAGAATCAGCAGCACAAGAATCAGGGAGCTTGTCATGGAAGGCCGGGTGGATGAAACACCCAAATTCCTTGGCAGATTCTACCAGATCAGGGGCAAGGTGGTAAAGGGTCGTCAACGGGGAGGCAGCAAGCTAGGTTTTCCCACGGCAAACATCAAACTCCACGATGAACTCAGCCCCAAGATGGGGGTCTACGCAGTCACCGTCGAAACGCAAACCGGCAAATTCAAGGGGGTTGCAAACATCGGATACAGCCCAACCTTTGACGACCATATTTTTACCATTGAGGTTCACCTTCTGGATTTTGCAGGAGATCTATACAATACCAGGATCCGGATCAATATGATAAAAAGACTCAGGGATGAAAAAAAATTCTCAAATCTTGAAGAACTTTCAAACCAGATTCGAAACGACATTCAACTGGCAAGGGAGATCCTTGCCTAATATAACCGGCATCTGGAGCAGAGTCTCTGCCCCGGCCACAACGACATTTGAAACGCCTCTGCAGGTGATGCCTCAGTGGGTGTTTCATTTAAAATATTTATAGAGGTAGTTGACCACCATGGCTTTACTTGAAATTTATCAGTACCCTGCAGCAGTTCTGCTTAAAAAAGCGTTGCAGGTTGAGACCATAGACGACACCGTGATCAAACTTGTGAACGATATGGGCGAGACCATGTTTGAGGCTCCGGGTGTCGGCCTTGCAGCCCCCCAGGTGGGACAATCCCGAAGGATTATCGTATATAACCCCCAGGCGGGGAGTTCCAATGCCAATGAGGATACAAAAGAATTCAAGGCACTTATCAACCCAGAGATTATTGCATCATCGGGCAGCATCGTGTCTGAAAACGAAGCCTGCCTGAGCGTGCCAGATTACAGCTGTAATGTGAAACGATTTGAAACCGTTACAGTCAGGGGCTTAAACCTTGAAGGCAAAAAACTTGAATTTGATGCCCAGGGCCTTTTGGCCGTGATCATGCAGCATGAAATTGATCACCTGGATGGTATTCTCTACATCGACAGGATCAGTACTCTTAAGCGAAATATGTACAAAAAAAAGGTGAGAAAGGGGCTGACCAACCATTGAAAAAACCATTTAAAATAGTGTTCATGGGAACCCCTGACTTTTCCGTGCCCCCCCTTTTGGCACTGGCAAAAGCGGGTCATGAAATTCTGCTGGTAATCACCCAGCCGGACCGACCCAAGGGACGGGGGAAAAAAATGGTGCCGCCGCCGGTCAAGGTAGCGGCCCAGGAACTGGGGCTAAGGGTGATCCAGCCGGAGAAAATGGGCACCCCTGGGATCAAAGAGACCCTTTTGGCCCTTAAACCAGATCTCTTTGTGGTGGTGGCCTTTGGTCACAAACTCTCCCAGGATATCCTGGACATCCCGGCCATTAATCCCATTAACATCCACGCCTCCCTGCTTCCAGCCCACAGGGGGTCGTCTCCAATCCAGGCCGCACTGCTCAACCAGGATCAAGAAACCGGTGTGACCACCATGTTCATGGATAAGAATCTTGACACAGGAGATATGCTTCTCAGGTCTGTCACGCCAATCCAGGTGTCAGATACCGCCCAGGATCTCCACGACCGGCTATCCGCCATGGGCGCAGATCTCATCGTCAAGACCCTGGATGCACTGGCAGATGACCAACTCACCCCCATCCCCCAGGACCATGCCCTTGCCACCCATGCGCCCATGCTGAAAAAATCCGACGGCAGGATCGACTGGACCCTGTCGCCGGAAAAAATCTCAGCCCATGTAAGGGCAATGACCCCCTGGCCGGGTGCTTTTACCCATTTAAACGGTCAACGCCTGAAGATTTTTCGGGTAACCTGTCACACGACTCCTACCAGGGCCGAACCTGGAACCGTACTTGACTGTGATGACCAGGGGATCCTTGTGGCTGCAGGCAATGGAACCGTTTCCATTGTTGAACTCCAGGGGGCCTCAGGAAAACGGCTCACAGCCGCTGATTTCCTCAGGGGAAAACCCGTTAAACCGGGCGTGGTGCTCCATGGTTGAAAAAAGACGCCCTATAAAAACAGAACCGATCAAGGACCCAAGATTTCTGGCCCTGACCATTCTCATTGAAAACGAAAGTTCAAAATTCACTCTGGACAAAATCCTTGAACGTTATTCAGCCCAGCTTGAATCCCTCGCACATCGGGACAGAGCCCTTGCCAATGCCATTATTTACGGCACCCTCAGGTGGAAAGAGCACCTTGACTGGCTGATCACTCCTTTTTCAAAAAGACCCCTTGACCAGATCGAACCAGCCATATGCTACACCCTTCGAACGGCATTATACCAGACTGTTTTCATGGATAAAATCCCTGTCTCAGCCGCAGTCAATACAGCGGTCAATGCAGCGAAAAAATTATCAAACACCGGGGCTGCGGGTTTTGTCAATGCCGTACTCAGAAAGGCAACCACCCGGTACATGGACGTTGCCATGCCCGACAGCAAGAAGGATCCGGCCCTGTTTATTTCAAAAAGCCAATCCATTCCCCTGTGGCTTTCCCGGCGATGGATACGACGGTTCGGCCTTGATGCATCCATCGCCCTCCTTGATGCCATCAACACCATCCCCCCCATCACCCTGAGGGCCAACACCCTTCGAACAGACAGGGCATCCCTTGCAACGGCCCTGGAACCCCATGTCGAAACCATTGTTCCCACATTTCACACCCCTGACGGCCTGTCTGTCACGCGGCCCAGAACCCCCCTGCACCTCACCACGGCGTTTAAAGAAGGGCTGTTCCAGGTCCAGGACGAAGCCACCCAGATCGTCACCACACTTCTTGCCCCACAGCCTGGTGAGAGAATCCTTGATGCCTGTGCAGGCCTTGGCGGGAAAACCGGGCACATGGGCCAGATCATGAACAACCAGGGCAAGATTGAGGCCTGGGATCTTGATGCTCGAAAACTTGCCGTCCTTGGCAATGAGATGAAACGGCTGGGCATTACCAATGTCACAACAAAACAGATGGATGCCCTGGACATTGATCCTGCAGAATGCAATACCCCCTTTGACAGGGTTCTGGTCGATGCACCGTGTACCGGCCTTGGGGTATTGAGGAGAAACCCGGACGCCCGTTGGCGCCGTACCCTGGGAGATATCAAACGTCTGGCTGATCTTCAGAAAAGAATCCTTAACAACCTTGCAGATCTTGTAAAACCCGGCGGGATACTCGTCTATGCCGTCTGCTCGTGCGAGCCCGAGGAAAATGAAGGGGTGATTGACTGGTTTTTAAATAACCAGAAGTCCTTCGCCCTTGTTCCACAATCCCATGACCTGGCGTCCCAGGATGGGATTTTCAAAACCTATCCCCACCCCCTTGGCATGGACGGTTTTTTTGCCGCAACCATGAAAAAAAACTAAATATACTTCAGGAGATTTACCATGGCAATCATTGCACCTTCCATACTGTCGGCTGACTTCACCATACTTGGAAAAGAGATTTCAGCCGTTGAAAAAGCCGGGGCTGACTGGATACACATCGACGTCATGGACGGCAGTTTCGTTCCAAACATAAGCTATGGGCCAATCATTGTGGATGCCTGCAAAAAGGTCACCACCCTGCCCCTGGATGTTCATCTCATGATCGAGCATCCAGACCACCTTATTCCCGATTTTGTCAAGGCAGGGGCAGACCTCATATCTGTCCATGCCGAGGCATGCACCCACCTGCACAGAACCGTACAGCTGATCCAGGAGTCAAAGGTCAAAGCCGGAGTGGCCGTAAATCCGGCAACCCCCCTTACCTGCCTTGAGTGGATCATTGAAGAGCTTGACTTTGTTCTGCTCATGAGCGTCAATCCAGGGTTTGGGGGCCAGAAGTTCATCCAGTCAACCCTTGACAAGATTGAGCAACTCGCCGCCCTGATCGAAGAGACCGGCTCCAGGGCCATCATCCAGGTGGACGGTGGTGTGGGACCGACCACCATCAATGGTGTGGCAAAGGCGGGGGCCACCTCGTTCGTGGCAGGATCCGCCATCTTTAGCACCCCTGATTATGCACAGACCATTACAATGCTTCGCCAACAGGCAGAAGTCTCAGCCGGAGCATAATATGACCCCAGACAGCAAAAGATACAGCATCGTTGTCATCCACGGACCAAACCTTAACATGCTCGGCCAGCGGGAGCCTGAGACCTATGGGGTTGAAACCCTTGACACCATCAATCAGGCCCTGAAAGCCCTTGGCTGCCAGCTTGGCATTGAGGTCACCGACTTTCAGTCCAATTCTGAAGGTGCCATCGTGACCGCCATACACCAGGCCTTTGAACAAAAAATCGACGGAGTCATCATCAACCCAGCAGCCTATACCCATACAAGCGTTGCCATCAAAGATGCCCTGCTTCTGCTTCACTGCCCTGTGATTGAGGTTCACCTCTCCAATATCTACAAAAGGGAAGCATTTCGACACCAGTCCATGGTATCGGATGTGGTCACAGCCCAGATAACGGGCCTTGGCTCCCTGGGCTACAGGCTCGCCCTGGGGGCTTTGAAAGAGCTGATGGGATGAATCAGAGGATTGTTATACTTGTGGCAACCCGGATGGAAATTGCCCCCTTTCTTGAACATTGCGGGATCATACAAGAAACCTTCTCCCCTGTGGGAAGGGCCATCATTGAGCTCAGCGTTGCAGGACAACAGGCCACGGTCGTCATCACAGGACCCGGCGTTGTCAATACAGCCCAGGCCCTGACAGGGGCCATGGAGGCCTTTAAACCGACACTGGTCATTCAGACAGGCATTGCAGGTGTGTTTGACCAGGCAGGTCTTGAGCCGGGGGACGTTGGCGTTGCAGATTCAGAAACCTACGTTCCCACGGGGGTTGAAAACCCCCTGTCCACCCACAGATTTTTTCCCCTGCCCTTTGATCTTGTGGACGGCCAACCCGAAAGCCGCCAGGGAAAATTCTCTGTCAATCAGGAACTTGCCAGCCATGGATTGGAAATTTTAAAACAAGGTTTTTCCAAAACTGAGTTAACCATCGTCAAGGCAGGTTTTATCACCGTATCCACGGTCACGGCCAGCGACACCACAGCAAACAGGCTCTACGCCACATTTCAACCGTGCATGGAATCCATGGAAGGGGCAGCATCGGCCCAGGTGGCAACCCTTTACAATGTCGATTTCATGGAGATAAGGGCAGGTTCAAACAGGGTTGGCAATCGAGACAAACAACTCTGGCAAATTGACCTTGCCACCCAACGCGCATCCCGTGCACTCTATCTATTTCTTAAAGATTGTACTTTACACCCTGTTCCGGTATAGTTTTTACACCCTGTTCCAAATTGAACCAAGGAGACAATATGATCAAAGCCGAAGATATTATGACACGTGAGTTAATTGTTGTTCAGGCAGACTGGGAAATAGCAAAGGCCGTTGAGATTCTGCTCTCAAACCATATTAACGGCGTACCGGTTGTCGATGAAAATGGAGACCTCAAGGGAATTCTCTGCCAGAGCGATCTTATTTTCCAGCAAAAGCAGGTTTCCCTACCGCCGATCCTGACCTTTCTGGACGGTATCATCCCCCTGTCATCCTCCAAGCGGTTTGAAAAAGAATTTCAGAAAATTGCCGCTACCACGGTTGAACAGGCCATGGTTCACAACCCCATCACAGTGGGTCCTAAAACGTCAATCACCCAGGTGGCGGCACTCATGGTTGAAAAACACTTCCACACCATTCCTGTTGTGGATCAAAACAAACTTGTGGGAATCATCGGAAAAGAAGATGTGCTAAAAACCCTGGCAAACGAAAAAAAGGGTTGAACCCAATCTCATGAAAAATGCTGAACCTGGTAAGTGCTGAATTCAAGACCGGGTCTTGTCCACTCATCAGGGGCAAGACCCGCCTTAATGCACAGATGGGAGAGGAAATCAGACACCTCGGGAAGCTGTTCCCACACCTGGGGTAAAAATGTAGCCCTGGCCGTCCCCTTTTGAATGACCACCCCGTCCCTTGCCGGAACAAGCTCTAGAGCAATCGCTTCAGGCGTTTGCGGGAATAAAGGTTCAGGTCTTGAAAGAACGCTCACCTCCACATCCACACGGGCAAACTCAGCCACCGTAAGGGCAGAAAACCTTGGATCGTTAAAAGCCGCATTCACAGCGTTACGTTCCACCCCTTTTCTGACCGACTCATCGGACTCCAGACTGCCCATGCACCCCCTGAGCTGTCCGTCAAGGTGAAGTGTAACAAAAACCCCCTGCTTCCGGTCAAAGACCGGCAACTTCAACTGCAGTTCAAAATCCGCTGGCCTTATACGGTCCAGTCCAACCCTGTCTAACCCGACTTTTTCCAGCCCGGCCTTTTCAAAACCAATGCCCAGGCGTTTACCAATGGTGATCCGGGCAAGGAGGGCAAGAATCTTTCCCTGTTTTTCAGAATACCTGAAACCCATGTCTCTGTTTTTATCCATAGGATTACCACCTTGCAAAATATTCCATATCCACCTTTGTCATTTTGGAATAGATCCAAAAGGGATCTTCAGCAAACCCCAACGGAATTTACGTTTTTCCCCATTGGTTCTCCTTTGCCGTAAATCATGCTAAAGGTAGCGAAATAGTCAAAATAAGTCAATTAAACCAGAATAAAAAATTCCACCGTCATTCCAAGGTGCTTGACATCAGACCCGCCGCCCTATATGAATCATGGTATAAAATTTCACAAGAAGAACAATTCAAGGAGTTGGCCATGGTAATTGATAAATCAACCAAATCAACGGACGATATCCTCCTGATCCTTTGCAAAACGGTTCAAAAAGTATTGCAAAAAGCCTCGGCACAGGAGATATCCTTTTCACCGTTTGTCCAAAAAATAAAACGAACCTGCCTAAAGCCGGACATCGGTTGCTTTACCATCTTTGAAGGCGGAATTTCAGGGCTCCTTGTCATGAATTTCTCCAAAAAGGCGGCCCTTGATATTTACAGAAGCTACATGATCCACATGGGAATGCCCGAGGATGAACTCTCCATTCTCCACACCTCGGATGACGTGGCCAATGTCCTTGGGGAACTGATGAACCAGGTCATGGGTCACTTTCAGACGGAACTGAGAAATGAACTCCACGTGACCATCAAACAGAACCAGCCCAAAATGCTTGTAATCAGCAAGGACATATCCATCTCCATTGATACCCAGATCGATGATCCCCAATATCGACGTGTTTCCTTTGAAACAGAAAAGCACCGTCCTTTTTTTCTGGAACTCGGAATTGAAGACACCGAATTTGAACTTTTGTTCCCCTATGAAAAGGAGGAAGAGGAGGATGTTGAAGAAATCTTCATGGAAGCCAAACGCCGGCACCAGGAGGAGGAAAAGTCAACCAAGGGAGAGGTGGATGAGGCGTTTATCAAAAAAATGGGATTATAAAACGCTGGCTTCACCCATAGTCACTCGGGAAAACGCTCATTTATTTCAACGAACCGTTCCTTCTCAGCCAGAAAGATATCCATCAGCGCTGGATCAAAATGTTTGCCCGACTCCTTTTTGAACAGTTCCATGATCCTGTCCATGGACCAGGCATCCTTGTAACAGCGTTTATGGCTCAAAGCATCAAAGACATCGGCAACGGCTGTGATCCTTCCGTAAATATGAATATCCTCCCGGGAAAGGCCCTGGGGATAGCCTGAACCATCCCATTTTTCATGGTGCTGCCACGCAACAATGGCTGCAGTCTGCAAGATCTGCCGTTTGGAATTTTTCAGAATGTAGTACCCGGTCTCTGCATGGGTCTTGATGATTTCAAACTCTTCTTTTGTCAAACGACCTGGTTTGTGCAGAATCGTTTCTGGAATGCCAATTTTTCCAATATCGTGCATGGGTGACGCAAGCTTCAGCCTTTCGGCACAGGTGGGGTCAATCCCATATTTCTGGGCAAGCAAATAACAGAACTCTGCAACCCGGATCACATGGTTGGCTGTCTCCTTGGATCGTGTTTCAACAATCTCGCCAAGGGTGTAAATCACCTCCTTCTGGGTTTCAACGATTTCCCGGGTCAGGCTCAGATTATCAAACCCGATGCCCACATTGGTGGTGTATATTCTCACAAGATTCTGCTCCACCGTGGAAAGCGTGCTGCATCCGTCAAAATAAAGAAGGCAGCGGGCCCCCTCCTTTGTCTGCACCCCTCCCAGGTATTCATCCCCTGCAAACAGATTTTCTTCCCCATCCCAAACCCTTTGAAACCGAGCCATGAGTTCCGGAGAAAAAACCGCCTGGATGGGCAACCCTTCCTTGTCTTTGAAATCACCCCTGGCGGCAAGGACAATAATGTCCTGTCCACCCGTTGTCGCGGCGTAGAGGCTGGTCTGGCAACAGGCGGTACTTAAATTTAATTTAAGAATACCCTTAAGCTCATCCAGCACACCCGTGGCAAATTGAGACAGGGACCTTGACTCAAACAGACTCGCGTTGGAATGGATGATCCGTTCAAGCCCCTGGCGGTTTGCTTCAATGGTTTTAAGACTCGCATAGGCCCTGAGGGAAGCGGTAACCGCAGTAAAAAGCTTTTGCGCGGTCAATTCTGTTTTGGCCGTATAGTCATTTATGTCATACCGGGTGATCACCTCATGCTCGGGAGCTTTTCCCGGCTGACCTGTCCTTATGACAATGCGGATCAAGTCGTTGTTGAGCTCTTCTCGAATATACTGAACAAGGGCAAGCCCTGTGTTTTCCCGTTCCATGACAACATCGAGCAATATCAGAGCAACATCGTTCTCCCTGGCAAGAATCTCTTTGACATCCGCTCCAGAATAGGCAGCAAGGAGCTCGACCTTGCATCCGTCAAACTGATAACTTGCCAGGGCAATCCGGGTGATCTCATGGACATCGGGTTCATCATCGGCAACAAGAATTTTCCAGGATTTTCCTGGGATACGACCGCTGCCCGGCAAACAAATATCCTCGTCGGCAAACAAAACCATTTCATTGTCAGCTGCCATGTTCAGCTAATTTTTTTCACGTTGAAAATAAAGATCAACCAGGTGTTCTGCAAGCCCGGTGTATTGGGGTACGCTAAGGGCTTTCATCCGCAATCTAAAGTCCTCCGGCACCTTTTCAAGCCCATCGACAAAACCGTCGAGTTCCCGACGTCCGATTCGCTTTCCCCGGGTGAGATCCTTTAACCGTTCGTAGGGATTCTCTTCACCAAAAACCCTCATGGCCGTTTGAAAGGGTTCAGCCAGAAGTTCTGGATTGGCCTCAAGATCACGAACCATGGCCGAGGGATCAACGGCTATCTTGCCCATACCCTTGAGGGCATTCTTGACCCCGATGACATAGTACCCCAGGGCAGATCCAAGGCTTCTCAAAACCGTGCTGTCACTCAGGTCCCTCTGGAATCTTGACTTCTGGAGCTTCACGGCAAGGTGATCCATCATGGCAATGGCAAGGCCCATGTTTCCCTCACTGTTTTCAAAATCAATGGGATTGACCTTATGGGGCATGGTTGAAGATCCTGTCTCCCCCGCTTTGAGCTGCTGCCGGAAATAACCAAGGGAGATGTAACCCCACATATCCCTGTCAAAATCAATGATAATAGCGGCGGATCGAACCAGTGAATGGAGAATAAAGGAAAGGGAAGCATTGGGGTTGATCTGGGTTGTAAACAACAACGGTTCAAGACCAAGGGACTGTCCAAGAAACCGTTCCCCGGCCGATATCCAGTCGATCTCAGGATAGACAAAATAATGGGCATTGTAATTACCCGTTG
The DNA here is from genome assembly GCF_000020365.1 of Desulforapulum autotrophicum HRM2. Lineage (NCBI taxonomy): Bacteria > Pseudomonadati > Thermodesulfobacteriota > Desulfobacteria > Desulfobacterales > Desulfobacteraceae > Desulforapulum > Desulforapulum autotrophicum. The sequence continues at coordinate 3,089,898 of NC_012108.1, forward strand.
CACCATTGATCTTGGCCTGGACCGTTGCACCCTGCAGGATGAAAAGTTCATGCCGGATGCGCCAGGCAAAATTGATGAATTCTTTGCCCACCGTCGTCGGGGTTGCAGGTTGACCATGGGTCCTGCCCATCATGGGAACACTTTTGTGTTTAAGTCCCGTCTCCTCAAGGGCCTTAAGCAATGTTTCCAAAAAATCCGCTACGACTTTTTTTCCCTTTTTGAGCATCAGGGCATAGGAAATATTATTGATATCATCGGAGGTACAGGCAAAATGGACCCATTCCTTAAGGGGTGAAAGTCCCGCCGATTCAAGACGTTCCTTGACAAAATATTCAACAGCCTTGACATCGTGGTTGGTTGTTCGTTCAATCTTCTTAACAACTGCCGCATCTGCCTCGGTAAAATCAATGGTAAACCGGTCAAGCTTTTCCAAAAGAAAGGGATCAACCTTGACCAGGGCAAGATCCTTTAAAATAAACTTCAGCCATTCAATCTCGACATATACCCTGTGCTGAATCAGTCCGAATTCGGAAAAAATTTCACCAAGTTCTACCGTCAACGCCTTGTATCTGCCATCAAGAACAGAAAGATCCTTGATACCCACTGTTATCTCCTTGTACACCACCTGCACATAATTAATAAAAAAACGTAAAATTCAATCATCATACTTTTAATGGAAGATGCCTGAACTGTCAATTCTTTTCCATCCAAGGAAAATTATCTAAAACCATTTAACAAAAACGACCCCCAGCTAAGCTTTGTGGGCCTATGGGGTCAAAAAACGATGATTTTCACCACAAAAAGCTTGACAATCCGCCACAACAATAGAATGGTGGTTCTAGCTGATTAAACAACGTTTTTTACTGTTAACCTTTTTTTTGGACGGAGGATAAATTGAGACTTCTAAATCCCAAAGAGGAAAGCTTTAAACACCTGGATCAGGAATCCCAGGATATAATGAAAAAAACCATCGCCTTTTTTGAGGCAAAGGGAAAGACAAAACTCACAGAAGATTACCACGCCAAGGTGTGGTATGGGGATTTTATAGAATTTATCAAAAACGAACGAATCTTTGCAAGGCTTCTCACCCCGGAAGGGTATGGAAAGAAAGACTGCCGGTGGGACACGGCCAGAATCTGCGACTTTAATGAAATTCTTGGATTTTACGGCCTTCCCTACTGGTATACCTGGCAGGTGACCATTCTTGGCCTTGGACCCATCTGGATGGGGAAAAACGAGGAAAAAAAACGAGAAACCGCCCAGCGGCTTGAAGATGGGGATATCTTTGCCTTTGGACTTTCTGAAAAAGAACACGGCGCAGACCTTTATTCGAGCGAAATGACCCTGACCCCAATGGGAGAAGGCACCTACATGGCCGATGGCGGCAAATACTATATCGGCAACGCCAACAAGGCTGGCCTTGTGTCGATATTTGCAAAGGATTCAGACACGGACGAATATGTTTTTTTTACAGCAAATCCCACCCATGCAAACTATGATCTGGTTAAAAATGTGGTGAGCAACCAGTCCTATGTGGCGGAATTCGGCCTCAGTGCCTATCCCGTAACCGAGGCTGACATTCTTTCAAAGGGGGACCATGCCTGGGATTCGGCCCTTAACACCATCAATGTGGGCAAGTACAACCTGGGGTGGGCGGCCATCGGCATCTGCACCCACGCCTTTTTTGAAGCCATCACCCACGCCTCAGAGCGGTCACTTTACGGCAAACATGTTACAGACTTTCCCCATGTAAAACATCTCATGACTGATGCCTGGTCAAGGCTCTTTGCCATGAAACTCTTTGCAAGGAGAAACGCAGACTACATGCGAACCGCCTCAAAGGATGACAGAAGGTATCTTCTCTACAACCCACTGACCAAGATGAAAGTGACCACCCAGGGAGAGGAGGTAATCAACCTTCTCTGGGACGTGATTGCCGCCAAGGGGTTTGAAAAAGACACCTACTTTACAATGGCTGCCATTGAAATAAGGGGACTTCCCAAACTTGAGGGAACAGTCCATGTAAATATGGCACTCATCGTCAAATTCATGGCAAACTATTTTTTTGCCCCTGCCGACATGCCTGATGTTCCCACCATGGATCAGCCGGGCAATGATGACTTCCTCTTTAACCAAGGCACCACCCACGGACTCTCAAAAACCTTGTTCCACGACTTTGAAGCAGCTTACACAAGCCTTGACCTTCCCAACATTGCAGTGTTCAAGGAACAGATAAATGCCCTTAAATCCTTTCTTGTGACGACCCCCCCTGAAAAAAGCCAGACAAAGGACATTGATTTTCTGCTGATTATGGGAGAACTCTTTGCCCTGGTGGTTTACGGACAACTCATCATTGAAAATGCACAGTTAAGAAAGGTTGCAGATGATGTCATCGACCAGATCTTTGACTTCATGGTCCGTGATTTTTCCAAATACGCCCTTCAGCTCTACTCCAAGGAAAGCAGCACACAAGGCCAGATGAAAATGAGCCTTGCCATGATCAAAAAACCAAAAAAAGACCTGGAAAGATTCACCCGTGTCTGGGAAACCCATGTACTTGCCATGAGCAACAGATATGCCATGAATCTGTAAAACCCATTCAATTTGCTTGACAAACAATCGGTTTCTAAAGTATCTTTGCATGATTTTTACACAGGCATCAATAAGCCTATTTGTTTCAGGAGACGGTACATATGGCATTAACAAAAACAGAGATAACAGAGAGATTTCAAAAGGCTCTAGATATTTCAAGAAACACTTCCTACGATATCATGGAGGATTTCCTTGAAATCATAAAAGAGACCCTGGAGCAGGGAGAAGATGTCATGATCAGCGGTTTTGGCAAATTCTGCGTCAATGAAAAAAAAGCCAGGAAAGGAAGGAATCCCGCAACCAGCGAAGAGATGATACTTCCGGCACGTCGGGTGATAACCTTCAAGTGTTCTGGAAAACTTCGAAATCTGATCAACACCTCCGAACAAAAACAAGGATCAACCATGAAGAAAAAGAGACCTGCATAAACCCTGGCAGGCACTGGAATCACATTGATCTTACCAGCCACACGGACCCTGGAATTATTTAGGGTCTGTGTGGCTGTCCTTTTTTAAAGGAAGGGTTATTGCTGTCGATCAGAAGAATTCAGCCGGCAAAACCGGTCTTTTTCAAGGGCAATTGCAGCAAAAGGTAAATCCCGCACACAAAAAGCCCCATATCCCTGACAAGGAGCCAGGATGCAGCCGAGAAAGAAGTGGTTTCAGCAAGGGAAAAACAGCCGCAGTCAAACTGATGGCCACGCAGAAGATTAGTGGCAATGGCCAGAATAAAAACAAATAACAATGTATTGATAATTATCACAGCAGATCTTGGAAAAACACCCACGACAAGGGCCATTCCGGAAAACAACTCAACAAAGGGCAGCACAATTGCAGCAAGGTTGATGATCCAGCCAGGAAAAAGGTAATATCCGTAAATGATGGTGGCAAACCGTCCTGGATCACCAATTTTATTAATAGCAGCGATGACAAAGGTGATGCCCAGGAGAAGCCTCAGTCCCAGGGTCAGCATCTGTTTTTTATCGTGTTTCAACGGTCAATCCTCCCTGTTCCCACTCGGGAAACCCACCTGAAAACACCCTGAGATCGGTGTATCCCAATGTCTCCAGCCGGTCGGCAAAACGATGGCTGTCATGACACTCGCGCCCGGAACAATAGACAATAAGGCAGAGGCCAGGGGGATAATTGACAAAAAAATCTCCGATCATTTGATCATAGTCTGCCATGGGCACTGAAACCGCACCAGGCAGATGCCCCTGATCAAACTGGACCTTTGTGCGAACATCCACAATGGTACATGCCCGATCTTTCACAAACCTTGCCATTGTGTCAAGGTTATTGATCTCCCGGTGGCTATCCACAACCGTATTTTTTTCCTTTGGAAAAACAACCCCGCGGCTCTTATCCCATTGACCCAAAAACGCAATACCTTCATTTGACCAGAAATTAAAGGCAAAGGCTGAACAAAGGGAAATCATGAGAAGAATAACAATGCCTTTGATGTCATGCCGGGTTACCATCATGCGTCCAGGTTGCGACCAAGAATTGCCAGCCTCTGGCTTAAAAGGACAAGGGAAACCCATTGTTCAACAAGCCCTGAAAGGGCTGATAAATCAGCTGAGTCCTTGTGTCGGGAAGCCACCCGATCAAGGGCTGAAATCAATATCTGGTTGCCGGGATCATTCTTAAGTGCCCCTGAAAAATGGGCCGTTGCCTTTTTATAATGCCCCTGGGCCTCATGGACGAGACCCAGTTCTAACGTATAGATTTCCCTGTCAGCCAATGGCTTTGCCCCCTATTTTTCCTTAAACCTGAATACAATTTCATTCTTGCCGGTCATGCCAAGCTCATGGCGTGCCACATGCTCAATATACCCCATATCGGTCTTGAGCCGTTCGATGGTTCTTGCAAGTTCCCTGTTTGCAAGGTCAAGCTTTTTATTTTCACTCTGGATATCAATGATTTCCCGGTTGAGGTGACACCAGTCGTTAAACCCGTTTTCACTGTAGACGATCATGAAAAGAATCACCACCATGACAATGATGGTCGAGAAAAGCAACAGTCGCTGAAAAATAGTTTTCTGCATTAATCCGCCCGGTTATCCAATTCTTGTGCCAGTTGTCCAAGGCCTTTTTTGAAAGTCAAAACAAATGTTCCCGTATAAACAACCACCCCCAGAATCAACATCCCGGCAACCCTCACCAGAAGTGCGGCCTTGGAAATTCCATCCGGAATGAATGAAACCCCATAGGTGACTGAACCATACATTATAACAGAGGCAAAAAGGGATTTGCAAGTCCAAATGCCAATATTTTTCTTCATTAAACGATCCATGGACGACCACACCCCGGGCACGAGAAAAAAAAAGTTCAGGGCAGCAGCAGCCGACACACTTAGGGCTATCCCCCTGTATCCCAGAACCTGACCAAACAGCAAGCCGGCCAGCAGGTTAAACCCAATACCTTTAACACTGGCCCAAAACGGTGTTGCAACATCTGACCGCGCATGGAACAGGGTAACAAAAATACGATTTCCTGAAAAAGCCCAAAGACCCAGGATGAAAAAAAGAAGTGCCGAGGCAGTCTCCTCAACACACAAACGGTCAAAGGCTCCCCGCTCAAAGAGAAGAGAGACCACAGGCACCCTCAGGGCCGCAAGTCCAAACATGGCAGGCAGGGTAACACAGCAGACCGCCTTAACCGCCCTTGCAAAAACACCCGATACAACGGCAGCGGGACCCTGAACTTTTTCCATGGACAGTTCAGGCAAAAGGACAGTAGAAATTGAAACTGCAAAAAGCGCCATGGGAAATTGCACAAGGCGTTCCGCATAGTAGAGAAAAGAGATACTTCCACTGGAGAGTGTTGAAGCCAAAATGGTCGCTACAAACAGGTTTATTTGAAATCCGGCAGCTCCCACAAGGGAGGGAAGCAGCCTTCGTCCGGTCTCAGACATTCCTGGATGATGGAAAGCGGTTCTTTCAAAGAATTTAAACCCCTTCTTCAGCAGAAAGGGAACCTGCAAGAGAAATTGAAAAAGGCCTCCAAGGACCACTCCCAGGGCAAGAGCCAGGGTTGCAGATGAAAACCGAGAACAAAGAAAAAAAGCAGACAGGATGATCGACAGGTTGAACACAATTGGCCCAGCCCCGGGAGCGGCAAACTCTCCCATGGCATTGAGAACCCCCATGGACACGGCCAGAAGTGCAACAATGGCAATATAAGGCATCATAACCCTTATCAGTTGAACAGCCAGATCATAGGTATAAGAATCCGGGGAAAAGCCAGGAGCAATAACCCTGACAACCATGGGCGCAGCAACAATACCGGCAACAACCAGCAGTACACCTGCTGTTGAGACAGATAAAAAACAGGCCCGGGCCATGGCAAAGGCCCGTTTGGGTCCATCTTCAATCAAGCAGGTGGTAAAAACCGGAACAAACGAAAGGGTCAGCATCCCGTCTGAAAAGAACTTCCGCAAAAGATCCGGTATTCTAAAGGCAAGAAAAAAAGCGTCACTTCCCGGGCCAACCCCCAGAAGCCATGCAATAAAGGCATCCCGGACAAATCCAAGCATGCGGCTCACCAGGGTAAGCCCTCCGACAACGCCGGTTTTTTTTAACAGCTGAGACGTTTTTTTCGGCACGACTGAATCCATTTTTCCCCTTGACAAAAGTCATAAATATGAACTAATATAATAATTTAATTATATCAATTCCAAATCAACACATAATACAAATCAAAACAAGGAGCATATCAAAGTTGGCTAACCACAAATCAGCAGCAAAACGTGCAAAGCAGAGCGAAGCAAGACGCCTTAGAAACAAATCTACTAGATCCTCAATGAACACCGCAGTGAAAAAGGTCAGAACGGCAAAAGAGGCAGGCACTGACAATGCAACCGATCTTCTTAACTCTGCAAAATCCCTGATCGCAAAAGCAGCAAAAAAAGGTGTTATTCACCAGAACACTGCCGCACGTAAAATTTCAAGGCTCACCAAAAGCCTGGGCTAAGCGACCTTTAAGCTTCCATAAAAGTTTTTGCAAAAACAGGATTTGTCAAAGCTCCTCACATGACAAATCCTGTTTCTATTTCAACCGTTCTTAAAACCCATCCCTCATCTGGTCAACGATTCGTTCTGAAACCCTGGTGGCTATTCGTTCAATGGCCTCTGCCTTGGCCGCCTCATCCAGGAGATTGAAACTTGTTACCGTAAAGACCTCTTTTGCTGAAAAATTGTGCACAGACCAAAGTGTCTCTCCGTTGGCGTCAACCATATCAAGATCAATCACAGCACTCACCTGACGTTCCACGACCTCATCATCTGCTGTCCGGGTAAAGGCAGCAATGGTTATGGACCGGATGGTTCCAGTGATGACTGCATCCGCCCCATTTCTTTCAACAACCATGGCGCTGCTCTTTTGAAGGAGTTCTTTCATCAGGGAGGAGGTAAATGTTGTTTCTGCGCCGCTTTCAAAACTTTGGTTCTCAAACATGGTCACGGCAACCCGTGTAACCTTACCCGGGAGAGTCCCGCCGTTTGAAAGGGTATAGCCGCAACCTGAAAGAATAAAAACCAGTGCCAGAAGGCCCCTAATCACAAACCTATCGTTCATCATCTTTATACCACGATGTTTACAAGTTTTTTCTTCACAACAATCACCTTTTTAATGGTTTTGCCTTTGATGTATTTCTCAACCTGTTCATCGGCAAGGGCTGCTTTACGAATAAAGTCATCGGACACAGCCGCATCAACAGAAAACTTCGATCGCAATTTGCCGTTCACCTGCACCACAATAAGGATTTCATCGGTTAAAAGTGCATCCTTTTGATAATCAGGCCAGGGTTGATCAACGATGGACGGTCCATGTCCCAGGATAGACCAGAGTTCTTCACAAAAATGGGGAACAATGGGAGAAAGAAGCAGGACAATGTTCTCTATACAAAAAAGAGCAACCTCACCCATATCTGTCTGATCTGGATCAAGATCAGCTGAGTACATGGCGTTGACAAGTTCCATGACAGCAGAAATGGCCGTATTGAAATGAAAACTTTCCTCAATATCATCGGTTACTTTTTTAATGGTCTGATTAGCCTTGATAAAGAGTTTTTTGGGCTCCCCTTTAAGGTCTGCAACAACACCTGAATAGGGTAAAAGGTCTATGTAGGTGGATTTACAGCGATCCGCAAGCCGCCACACACGGTTAATGAATCGATTGCATCCTTCCACCCCGTCGTCGTTCCACTCAAGGTCTTTTTCAGGAGGCGCAGCAAAGAGGCAGAAAAGTCTCGTGATATCTGCACCGTATTGATCAAGCAGTGCATTGGGATCAATTACGTTTTTCTTTGACTTGGACATCTTGATGACCCGGCCCACTTCAACATCAGAATTGCACCGTTTGCAAATGACCTTATCATTGACCGTTTCTGCATCGTCAGGATAAATAAAGCCATGCTCGGGACAGGTCAAAGTCTCCTTACAGACCATTCCCTGGGTGAGAAGCCGCTCAAAGGGTTCCTTAAAATCGATCAATCCCAGGGTGTTGAGCACACGCATGAAATAGCGCGAGTAGAGAAGGTGGAGTATGGCATGTTCTACCCCGCCGATATACTGATCCACAGGCATCCAGTAGGCAACGGCAGCAGGGTCAAACATGCCCTTATCATACCGTGGACTGCAATATCTTGCAAAGTACCAGGAGGACTCGACAAAGGTGTCCATGGTGTCTGTTTCACGCCTTGCATCGGCTCTGTTGCACACAGGACAGTTCACCCGTGCAAACCCATCAAGGGTAGCCAGGGGAGAGCCGCCATTGTCAAGAAGGGCCGCATCCTCGGGAAGAACCACCGGAAGGGTTTCTTCCTTGACCGGAACAATACCGCAATCCGGGCAATGGATGACCGGAATCGGCGTACCCCAATAGCGCTGGCGGGAGATTCCCCAATCCCTCAGACGGAAACTCACCGTGGTTTTACCCAACCCCTTATTTTCAAGCCAGCGGGTAATGGCACCCATGGCCTCAAGGTTACCAAGCCCGGAAAATTCTCCTGAATCGGCAAGGGTTCCCTGGCCTGTATAGGCCTCAATCATGGTGGCAGGGTCAAGGGGTTCACCCGGGGGTTGGATCACAACCTTGATGGGAAGCCCATACTTTCGAGCAAAATCAAAATCACGCTGATCATGGGCCGGAACAGACATGACCGCTCCCGTTCCATACTCCATCAGGGCAAAATTAGCCGTATAGATGGGCATTTTTTCACGGGTTACAGGATTAATACACCAGGCCCCGGTAAAAACGCCCTCTTTTTCATACTTTTCAAGGGCGATTGACGAACGCTCCTGATTGAGCACTCTTGTGGTGAATTCAGTTACGGCCGCAGCCTGATCCGTCCCCCTTGACAGGGTTTCCACAAGGGGATGTTCCGGCGCAAGACACATGAAGGTTGACCCAAAAAGGGTGTCCGGGCGGGTTGTAAAGACGGGAATATTCTCATCTATTCCCTGGATGGGAAATCGGATCTCAGATCCCTGGCTCTTGCCGATCCAGTTCTTCTGCATCAAGGTGACATTGTCGGGCCAGCCCGGAAGCTTGTCGCAATGAACCAGCAGATCCTCGGCAAAGTCGGTAATCCTGAAGAACCACTGCCACAGCTTTTTCTGCTGCACAGGTTTACCGCACCGCCAGCACATATCCTGCTCCACCTGCTCATTGGCAAGCACCGTCTGGCAGTGATCGCACCAGTTGACATAGGACTCTTTCCGGTAGACCATGTCCTTGTCCAGCATTTTCAAGAACAACCACTGCTCCCAACGGTAATATTCAGGCCGGCAGGTGGCAATCTCCCGGTCCCAGTCGTAGGAAAACCCCATTCGTTTGAGCTGCCGACGCATGGTTCGAATGTTTTCATAGGTCCAGGCAGCAGGATGGGTGTTGTTGTCAATGGCGGCATTTTCAGCGGGCATACCAAAGGCGTCCCACCCCATGGGGTGAAGCACATTAAACCCCTTCATGCGTTTGTAACGGACAACCACATCTCCGATGGTATAGTTTCTGACATGCCCCATATGAATTTTTCCCGAAGGATAGGGAAACATCTCCAGCAGATAATATTTCGGCTTTGACCCATCTTCAGTTGCCTTAAAGGTCTGGTGCTGATTCCAATACGCCTGCCAAAGCGGCTCAACTTTTTCCGGGTTGTATCGCTCCTCCATAATCCTTTGATCACCTCCGCGTAATCGGGAAGGGGGTTCACACCCTGTCCCCGTATGTCCAATCTCCAATCTAAATATTCATCTAGAGCAAAATTTAAAATTGAGCCCTGTATGCTGAAAAAATTCATAAATGGCACAATCTTCGTTAAATAGCAAGACTGCTCATTCCCTGACAAGATAAAATAAATTGACTTGAGACGACTGATCGAATAGTTTAAAGAGTTATAAAAAAAATCAATAACCCTGATTAATCCTGAATTAATTAATCCTGAATTAAATATAGATAACAGGAGGAGGCCAAAGGCACACTTAATGACAACCAAGATACTTATCAACGCCCTGGATTCTGACGAGTGCAGAATCGTTCAAATCAAAGACAATAAACTGGAAGGATTTCATATTGAGACAGCCGCCAGGAAAGTGACCCAGGGCAATATTTACAAGGGGGTCATCACCCGTGTAGAGCCAAGTCTTCAGGCGGTTTTTGTCGATTACGGTACGGAAAAAAATGGTTTTTTGCAAAAGCAGGAAATCCACAGCGACTATTTTCTGGACAATGACTCTGGAGACAGAAGCTTTTCCAAACTTGTCAAAAAGGGGCAGGAGCTCATTGTTCAGGTCACCAAGGACCCGATCATGCACAAAGGTGCAATGCTCACCACCTTCATATCCCTGCCCGGACGACTGTCTGTGTTCATGCCGGGAAGCTCCACCCGCGGGGTTTCAAGACAGATCGATGATGAGGCAGAACGAAGACGTCTCAAGGAGATCACCGAGAAATTAAAACTCCCCGAAGGGTTCGGACTTATCGTGAGAACAGCCGGCCTGGATGCCACAAAGACCATGTTGACCAACGACACCCGCTACCTCATGCGGGCCTGGAAGGAAATCAACAAAAAGGCGGTTAATGAGCCCACACCCTCTCTGCTTTACAAAGAACAAAACCTTGCCGTTCGATCCCTCAGGGACTACTTTACCGCAGATATAACAGAAATTCTCATTGATGATCCAGACGTATATAAAGAGGTAAAGGACTTCATGAAAGTCATTGCCCCAAAACAAGAAAAGATCGTCAAACCGTACAAAGGTGAGAAACCGATCTTCACTAAATACCAGATCGAAGAACAGATTGCATCGATTTTTGAAACAAAGGCCCTGCTAAAGTCAGGCGGTGCCATTGTGATCGACCAGACCGAGGCACTTGTCGCAATTGATGTCAATTCAGGAAAATCCACCGGACGAAAAAACATTGAACAGACTGCCTTTCACACCAATATCGAGGCAGCCGAAGAGGTGGCGAGACAGTTGAGACTCCGGGATATGGGCGGTTTAATTGTAATTGACTTCATCGACATGAAAGAAAAAAAACACAAGGCTGAGGTCACCAAAACCCTGAAAAGATTTTTAAAATCCGACAAGGCCAAGACCAAGGTTGGCGGAATATCAGCCTTTGGTCTGGTTGAGATGTCCCGGCAAAAGATCAGATCGGCCATCACCTTTGGCAGTTTTGAAACCTGTAAGCACTGCAAGGGAAGGGGCCTTGTACCCAACACTGAAACCCTGGGCCATGCCTTGTTAAGAAAACTAAGCCTTGAAACCATAAAGGCAGAGAATAAAACGGTAAAGGCATTGGTGCCTGAAAAAGTGGCCTCTTACCTTCTCAACAAAAAAAGGGAAGAACTCGTAAATATTGAGGCAAAACGCAACGTCACCCTGGTGATTGAAAGTGATGATTCTTTGCTTTTAGGGGAGAGTAGAATCGTATGTGACGCTTGACATACATTTCAGTTTTGTGTATCTGAAACAGTCGCGACCTGATTTATCAAGGAGGAGTCATGCCTCGAGCACTGAAAAGAAACAGGGCAAAATGGTTTTACGTCTTGATTATTGCTTTATTTGCAGTTCTCGGACTGATGCTCTGGGTCGGGGACAGACTAATGCCGGAGAAAAAAGAGTCAACCATGGCAACACAGGTTACCCCAAGCCCCGTTCAATCGGGGAATGGTCCTTCAGTGGTAAGTGGCACCATTGAACAACTCCCGGAAATTGACTTCTCCAAACTTGAAAAGGCAAACGAACTCACACGGATGATGGACAGGAGAAAACAGGAGCTTGGCATTGGCAAGAGCCTTGATATGATTGTGGGGTCAGACGAAGCCTTCAAGGTCGGCAGAACCATCGTATACATGAAGGACATTCTCAAAAAGAGTCTCCTCACAAAGAACCGGGTCGTTGGGGAGACCATAGAGGCATCTGGAGCAGTTGTTCCTGAGTCGACTTCCGAATACGGCATCCATGTTGTCCGGAAGGGAGACAACATCTGGAATATCCACTTTGGAATTCTTCAGGATTACTACAAAGCTCGGGGAGTACCCATCTCAAACAAGGCAGATGAACCAAGGAACGGTGGGCTCAGCTCAGGCATAGGAAAGCTACTCAAATTTTCAGAAACCATTGTAACCATTTACAACATCCTTGATGAGGACGTTGCAAAGGACATCAACCTTCTGGAACCCCTGAGCAAAATTGTTGTTTATAACATGACAGAAGTATTTTCTCTTTTACAAGAGATAGACTATGACAATGTGGATCGAATCCGGTTCGATGGCGAGGCCATCTGGATTCCCGCACAACAGCCCGATAAAAAGGCTATGAACTAAGGAGGTTTTTTTTGATAAATACAGCATTTGCAATGGGACAGTCAGGAGCACAGGGTGGTCAGGCAGGTGGATTTACAGCGTTTGTACCCCTGATACTCATGTTCGTAATTTTCTATTTTCTGCTCATCAGACCCCAGCAGAAAAAAGCCAAAGAGCACCAGAACATGATCAACAGCCTTAAAAAAGGGGACAGGGTCATCACCTCGGGTGGCATACACGGCACCATCGTCTCCCTTGATGAGACCACCATCAACCTTGAGATCTCGGACAACGTTAAGATCAAGATTAATCGAGGCAATGTGGGAACGGCACTGCAAGGGTCAACCCCCCGTAAAAAAGATAAAAAAACAGATAAATAAACCAAATTCCAGGAGCAATCAGATTGAAGATACTTACATGGAGAGGAACCCTGATCACGTCAATACTGGCTATAGCACTGGTATATCTTCTTCCCACCGTCTGTCCGGACTGCTGGCCCCACAAGAAGATCAACCTGGGCCTTGACCTCCAGGGCGGAATGAACCTTGTTCTTGAAGTTCAAAGCGAAAAAGCCGTTGAAACGACCCTTGAACGAACTATTCACGAACTGAAAAAAGAACTGCGGGACGGGGATGTCAAGCACAGTGGCATTTCATTGAATGCCGGCAACACCATCACGGCGGTCCTTTCGGGTAAGGAGAACATTGACGGCTTCAACAAGATCCTTTCCGAAAATTTTAATACCCTGATGATCAACTCCACACAAAAGCAGGGAGAGGCGACCACCATGGTCCTGAAACTGCCGGACAAGGAGCAGGAATCCATCCGTAAGATGGCCACTGAGCAGGCCCTTGAGACCATCAGAAACCGAATTGACGAATTTGGCGTAAGCGAGCCTGACATCAGAATCCAGGGTGAAAACCGAATCCTGGTACAACTCCCAGGCGTCACAGATACCCAGCGGGCAAAGGATCTCATCGGTAGAACTGCAAGGCTCAACTTCCAGCTTGTTGATGAAACGGGTGATGTGGCATCAGCCCTCAAGGGCACGCCACCTCCGGGAGACAGTATCCTTTACCAGGTGAAGACAAATCCCCAGACCGGCCAGACAATAAAGACCCCCTTTCTCATCAAGAATCGGGTACTCCTTGACGGCAGTTCCCTGACCGACGCCCGGGTGATGATTGATTCCCAGTACAACGAGCCCTATGTGGGCATCGAGTTTGATCGAAAAGGGGCCAGACTCTTTGAACGTATCACAGGGGAAAACATCAAAAAACGTCTGGCAATCGTCCTTGACAAGACCGTTTATTCGGCCCCGGTGATCCAGGACAGGATTGCGGGGGGAAAGGCGCGTATAACGGGAAATTTCACCACTGAAGAGGCAAGAGATCTTGCCATTGCCCTCAGGGCCGGTGCCCTGCCCGCCCCTGTAAAAATCCTTGAAGAACGCACCGTCGGACCCACCCTTGGGGCAGACTCCATTCGCATGGGCATTGTTTCCATGATTGTCGGCGGTCTCCTGGTCATTATTTTCATGGCCATCTATTACAAGGGCTCCGGCCTTATAGCAGACTTTGCCCTTATCATGAACATCATTCTCATAGGCGGGGGACTTGCCGCATTCCAGGCCACCCTGACCCTTCCGGGAATTGCAGGTATTATTCTGACCATTGGAATGGCGGTTGACGCCAACGTCATCATTTTTGAACGAATCAGGGAAGAGCTCTTTTCTGGAAAGACACCTGCGGCTTCAGTCAAGGCTGGCTTTGAAAGGGCCACCCTTACGGTGCTTGATGCCAACGTGACCACCCTTATCGTTGCCGTGGTTCTCTTCCAGTTTGGAACAGGACCGATCAAGGGATTTGCAGTCACCCTGGGCCTTGGCATTGTTGCAAGTCTTTTTACAGCCCTTGTGCTGTCAAAGAGTTGCTTTGATTTTTTCATATCTGGAAAAAAGGTGTCCACCTTAAGTATTTAAAAGGAGCTTGCAATTCAATGCAGTTTATAAGCAACGACATTAATTTAAACATTACGGGCCGGAGGCGCGTGGGCTTCATCTTCTCCTTTGCCCTGATAGCCATCAGCATCGTGTCCCTTATTATCCACAATGGCCCTAACTACGGCATTGACTTCTCAGGCGGCACCCTTGTTCAGGTGAAATTTTCAGACCTGCCGTCCACCAAGGATATTCGGACCGGCCTCAGCCAGGTAGGACTTGAGAACTCGTCTGTCCAGAACTTCGGAGAAATAAATGACAACGAGTTCCTCATCCGGACAAGCATGCCTGCGATGACAGGTGAAGGATTTTCACAGTCCATATCAGATGCCCTGAAAGCATCCACAGGCATGACACCTGAAATCCGACGGGTGGAGATGGTTGGTCCACAGGTGGGCAAGGACCTCAGGAAAAAAGCCCTGTTAGCCGTGTTCTACTCCCTGCTCTTCATCACCATCTACATCTCGGGAAGATTTGAGATGAAGTGGATGCTTTCGGGGGTCATGGCAGGCGCTCTCATGACAGCTGTATACTTTTTGTCACTCTTCAGCTGGAGCAACATGGTGGTTCTCATAACCGCTGCCCTTGCGGTTACCCTGGTACTGTTCTGGGTCCTTGAACTCAAATACGCCATGGGTGCCATTGTGGCACTGATACATGATGTAACCATTACTGTGGGTCTTTTTTCAATTCTGAATCTTGAATTTTCATTGTCCATTATTGCCGCCCTTCTGACCATCATCGGGTACTCGTTGAACGATACCATCATCGTATTTGACCGAATCCGGGAAAACACAAAACAGTTACACAAAGTACCCCTGGAAACCATCATCAACCGAAGCATCAACGAAACTCTGAGCCGAACCACACTCACCTCTCTGACAACCCTGATCGTTCTCTTTTCCCTCTACTTTCTTGGCGGAGAAATCATCCATGATTTTGCCTTCTCCATGATCGTCGGGATAATCATCGGCACCTACTCGTCCATATTTGTTGCAAGCCCCATCCTTCTGGCATGGAGCAAACGAGCCTGATGGGGTATAAGTCCACAGCGTTCCTTGCGGCATCACTCCTGTTTTCAGGAGTGATGCTCGCCTCATGCACAATGAAGTCAAAGCCCGTCGGGCCGGCGGCCCACAAGACGGTGTTGCCCGACGATACAAATACGCATTTGGAAGAAATTCAGTCCAAGCTTGAGAATCTTGACCATCGACTCTCGGCCCTTGAGCGTCTTGAACCCAGGATCACAACCCTTGATACTCCGGACCACGGCACCGCTGACCATGAACGGCCAGTGACGCCATCCCCCAGGGATATAGAATTTCCCCAAAAAAATAATCCCCACCCCGTGTATGGGGAGCCCATTCTTTTATACAACAGTGCCCGAAGCCTGGTCCTTGAGGAAAATTTCCACGAAGCAGCCCGGCTGTTCAGGGAATTTTTGACCAGATATCCCAATTCAGAACTTGCAGACAACGCCCTTTACTGGCTTGGTGAGTGCCACTACTCCCTGGGAAATTTTCAAGAGGCCATCAATACGTTCAAGGATGTTGTCACGCTTTACCCAAAGGGAGGAAAAGTTCCTGACGCACTTCTAAAAACAGCCTATGCCTATCTCAGCCTTGATGATGCGGACAGGGCACACCACTATCTCAAACTTGTGGTAAGGGGATACCCGTTTACACCGGCCGGAGAAAAGGCAGAACAAAAACTTAAAGCCTTTCAGTAAGCTGCAAGCCAATGATCACAAATGACAATTATCTGCCTTGGTTTATCGTAAAATCAATCCCCGGGATTGGCAATCATCTGTACAAGCGCCTTATCAATCGATTCAAAACACCGGAAAATATCCTTGCAGCAAAAGCAGCAGAGCTTAAAACCATACGGGGAATGTCACAAAAGGCCATCACGGGCATCGTCCACTGCACAGTCAAAAAAAAGGCAGAAATTGCACTTGCAACCGTCCTTCGTGGAAAGATCCGGGTCGTGACCATGAACGACCCGACCTATCCGCCGCTGTTAAGGGAAATTGCCGACCCGCCGCCCTTTTTTACCTTTCAGGGCGAACTTAATGCGGACCTGCCCTGCATTTCCATTGTAGGATCAAGGAATGCAACCGCCTACGGACTTGAATCAGCCTACCGGCTTGGATATGACCTTGCAGTACTGGGATTCCAGGTGGTGAGCGGCATGGCAAGGGGCATTGACACGGCTGCCCACCATGGAGCACTTGCCGCAAAGGGCAAAACCATGGCCATCCTTGGAAGCGGCCTTAACTGGATCTATCCCAGGGAGAACCAATCGCTTTTTCAAGCAATCTGCCAAACAGGAGTTGTTATTTCAGAATTTTCACCAGACACCAGACCCGAGCCCAGAAATTTTCCCATCAGAAACAGGCTCATTGCCGGAATATCAACAGGAACCATTGTTGTGGAAGCTGCCAACAAGAGTGGATCATTGATTACGGCAAGGCTTGCTGCAGACTTTTCAAGGGAGGTGTTTGCCGTTCCTGGAAGCATCAATTCCCATCGAAGCCATGGCACCCACGCCCTGATACGCGCGGGTGCAACCCTTGTTGAGACCCACAGGGACGTCATCCAGGAACTGCACCACATGGTCCATACCGAACCCCTTGACCCATTGACCAAACCAAGGGGCAAAAATGAAAACAAAAAAGAACTCACCAGGGTTGAACTGGCCATTGTGACCATTCTTGAGCCCTATCCGCTGCACATCGATAAAATTGTTGAAAAAACAGATCTTGACATTGCAAGCATATCTGCTGCACTCCTGGATCTGGAACTAAAAGGCATGGTCAGACAGCTTCCAGGCAAGCTGTTTTCCATCAAAGAGGAGTAACCGTGAAAAAACCCCTGCTCATTGTCGAGTCACCCACCAAGGTGAAAACCCTTAAGAAATACGTTGGCAAAGATTACAATGTGACGGCAACCGTCGGTCACATCAGGGATCTTCCGCCAAAGGAGCTTGGCATAGATATTGAGGACGACTTCAAGCCCAAGTACATCACCATTCAGGGAAAGACCAAGGTGATTCAGGCCATGAAGAGTGCGGCAGGAGACACAGACACTGTCTATCTTGCCCCTGACCCTGACCGTGAAGGTGAAGCCATTGCATTCCATGCCGCCGAGGTTTTAAAGAAAAAGGGCAGAACTTTCTACCGGGTTCTGTTCCATGAACTAACCCAGAAAGGAATAAGCGAAGCCCTTGAAAATCCCCTCGACCTTAACCATGACCGTTACGAAGCCCAACAGACAAGGAGATCTCTGGATCGACTCGTGGGCTACCAGATCTCCCCTCTTTTGTGGAGAAGGGTCCAGGGTGGATTAAGTGCAGGGAGGGTCCAGTCCGTTGCAGTCAGGATCATATGCGACCGGGAAAGGATTATCCGGGCCTTTGAACCCGAGGAGTACTGGACCATCACTGCCGATCTTGCCACGGACCTTCCGCCAACTTTTACTGCGGCCCTTGCCAGGATTGACAACAAAAAGGCCGTTATTCCCGACCAGCAGACTGCCGAAAAGATCGTCGGAGAACTTGAAAATGCAGCGTTTGTTGTTGAAAAAATCGTCAGTAGAACAATCAAGCGAAATCCCCTGCCCCCGTTCATTACAAGTAAACTCCAGCAGGATGCCATCAACCGGCTGAGATTTACGGCAAAAAAAACCATGCTGGTAGCCCAGCAACTCTATGAAGGCATTGAAATAGGCACGGGCGGCCCTGAGGGTTTGATTACCTACATGCGTACTGACTCCATACGAATTGCCGATGAAGCGGCCCAGGAGGCACTCGAGCATATCAGGCAGACGTTTGGACCGGAATACGCCCTGGCAACACCGCGTTTTTTCAAAAATAAAAACAAGGCCCAGGATGCCCATGAGGCCATCAGGCCAACTTCGGTCCTCAACACACCGGAACGGCTGAAATCTTTTCTTGGCGAGGATCAGTTCAAGCTCTACGAGCTCATCTGGAATCGTTTTGTCGCTTCCCAGATGGCCCAGGCCATCATTGATCAGAACACCATCTCCATCCAGGCGCTGAATTACACCTTTACCGTTGGCGGAACAACGGTAAAATTTCCGGGTTTCATGGCCCTCTATGCCGCTATTGATGAAAAGGCGGACAAAGCCAAGCAAAAACTGCCCATAATTGAGCAGGGCATGGGGCTTGAAAGAAAAGCCATTATTCCAAAACAGCACTTTACCAAGCCGCCACCACGATTTTCTGAGGCATCCCTTGTCAAAGAGCTCGAAGAAAACGGCATTGGACGGCCAAGCACCTATGCGTCCATTCTTTCAATCATCCGGGACAAGGGGTATGTGGAACTCATCAACCGTTATTTCGTGCCGAGCGAGCTTGGATTCATCGTCAACGATCTGTTGATGACATCCTTTCCTGAAATCCTTGATACGGACTTTACAGCACGCATGGAAAACGACCTGGACGAAATCGAAAGCGGAACCAAACATTCGTTGGGTGTCCTCAAAGCCTTTTACTCTACTTTTAAGGAAAAGCTTGACCATGCCAAGGAAAACATGCTCAGTGTCAAAGGCGTGGGCATTCCTACGGGCCTGTCATGCCCCCTGTGCGGCAAACCTTTGAATATCAAAATGGGACGAAACGGCCATTTTATCGCCTGCACAGGCTACCCCGAATGCAGTTTCTCAAGTAACTACACCAGGGACGAAAAGGGAGCCATTCAAATCCTTGAAACCAAAACCGACAACACAAAGGTAAAAGACTGCATCAAGTGCGGTAGTCCAATGGTCAAAAAAGAAGGCCGATTTGGCGAATTTCTTGCCTGCACCGGATACCCTGAATGCAAACACACTGAATCCGTCAACGGTGACGCAGGTGGCAGGGAAACGGGTGCTAAATGCCCGGAACCTCTGTGCAACGGGGTCATTGTTGAAAAGCGCTCCCGCCGTGGAAAAACTTTTTTTGGCTGCAACAAATATCCCGAATGTACCTTTGCCTCCTGGGATCCTGTTGTCAACAAACCCTGTCCCAAGTGCAATTCTTCGTATCTTATTGAGAAACAGACTAAAAAAGAGGGTAAGTTTTTGAAATGCCCGAACAAAGAGTGTACATACAAGGAAAGTTTAGACGATTAACCGCCCTGGGGAATTCCCCAAGGAAAAACAAATTACCGGGGGAAAATGGTATATTCTCCCGAACGACTTTTTTTATTTTTTTTGCCATGGAACTTTTGCATAACCACTTGACAGACAGCCCGATAATATATAGATTGGTTCGTACAAAATGCTCATCCCCAAAGGATAAAACCTATTATCGTAGATTTGCCACCACAAAAATAAGGAGAAAAATTGTGAAAAAATCTGTTTTAAAGTCTCTTCTCGTTGTCTCAATGTTTTTTCTATTTACGGCATGTGCCGCAAAGGGGCCTGTAACCCCCTTGCCTGTATTTCAACCCCAGCCCTTTGACTCACAAGCATATGCACCTTCTGTTGATAATTTTATCGTAATTTTTGATGCATCAAGCTCCATGGAAGAATTTAGCAATGGTCAGGAAAAATTCACCGTTGCCAAGGCATTTGTTGACCGCATGAACCAGGTCCTTCCAGAGATGGGCCAGAATGCAGGTTTAATCTCCTTTGGCCATGACCCTTCGATCTCCAGAAAACCAACCCTGAATACAGATGGAATGAAACCTTACACCACTGCCGGTTTTGCTGCCGAATTTGATCGTGTCGCCGCACCCGGCGGAACCAGTGCACTGCCTCTGGCCCTTAATACCGCAGCAATGGATCTTGACGGCGTTCTAACAAAGACAGCTGTAATCGTCGTCAGCGATGGTAAAAACATTTCACCAAAATCCATTGATGCCGCCACACAGCTCAAGGATAAATTTGGTTCATCACTGTGCATCTATACGGTTCTTGTGGGCAATGACGCTGGTGGTGCAGCCCTGCTGGATAATATTTCCAATGTCAGCACCTGCGGTTTCTCATCAAATGCCGACGACCTCATGACCGCACCTGCCATGGCCGCCTTTGTTGAAAAAGTCTTTTTAGATAAGAAGATGGTAAAACCCGTTGTTGCAGCTCCCATGGACAGCGACGGTGACGGCGTTATTGATGCATTGGACAAATGCCCTGACACACCCCATGGCGTTAGCGTTGATGCTTCAGGATGTCCCTTTGACTCAGACAAAGACGGCGTTTACGATTACAAGGACCAGTGCCCGGGAACACCTTTAGGTGCAAATGTAAACGACCTTGGCTGCTGGATTCTTGCTGAACTGCTCTTTGACTACAACAAGGCAGACATCAAACCCACCTCTTTTGACGAGCTGGACAATGTGGCTATGATTCTTAAAAAGAATCCTGCATTGAAGATTGATCTCCAAGGCCATACGGACAACATCGGCTCCAAAAATTTTAACATGAAACTTTCCCTGAAACGTTCCGCTGCCGTAAAGACCTACCTTGTATCCAAGGGCGTTCCAAGCGAAAGACTCAAAACCGAGGGTTTTGGTTTCTCAAGACCCGTTGACACCAATAAGACCAAGGAAGGCCGTGCCAAAAACCGGCGCGTAGAACTTCTTCCCATTCAGTAACAGAACACATTGTGGTCAGTCCTGCACCCCCAAGGGTGCAGGATTGACCCAGACTTCCCCACCACTTCCCCGAGAAATCCTTGCCTCCTGGCAAAAAGTCTGATAATATCCTTCGACTTATATTAATCAATGTTGAAAAAAGGATGTATACGGACAGCATGTTTTCCCTTGAAAGATTCCGAGAAGAGTACAATGTGGAAGAAACCCGCTACCAAGTGGCAGGCCTTTCATTTGATTTTTTTGTTCCAAAAAAGATAGACCCTTTCATCAACCAGGACGACCTGTTCACAAACTTTCCCCTGTGGAGCAAAATCTGGGAGGCCACTGCAGTTCTGTCGTTTCACCTCTCCACCATTACACCTGATCCCGGCAAACGCTTTCTTGAAATTGGTGCCGGCATGGGTGTGGCAGGTCTTGTGGGTGCAAAACTCGGCCACAGCATGACCATCACCGAATACAACACAGATGCCATTAAATTCGCACGGGCCAATGCCGTTCTCAACAATATTGACACCGTGGACATCCGTGAACTTGACTGGAACAACCCCCTGATCGAGGGAAAGTTTGACTATATCATCGGTTCTGAAGTTGTATTCAAGGAAAAGGACATCCTGGGGCTTCACCAGCTTTTCCAGCGCTACCTCAAACCCGGGGGCACCATTATCCTGGCAGAAGGAATGAGAAAAACCACCATGGCATTTGTCAAGCACATGGAAAACCACTACACTCTTGCCATAAAAAAACAAACCATGAAATCCAATGGCAAGGAAATCCCGATCATTTTGTTCAAACTCACCTGAATTCACGGGGGGATACTTTCACAGAGGTGCCCGCCCTATTTTTTCATATGAAACGCTTGCTGATGAATAACCATCAGCGCAGTTTTACCATTCGTTGTGGCCAGAGCCGATACCCTGCTTTGGCCATGCCGGTTTATAGAGGAATCTTTTATGATCACCACGTCCAACCTGACCCTTGCCTACGGAAAAAGGGTTCTGTTTAAAGAAGTCAGCATCAAGTTCTCCCCGCAAAACTGCTACGGCCTGATCGGGGCCAATGGAGCTGGAAAATCCACCTTTCTGAAAATTCTCGCAGGAGAGATTGATCCTGACCAGGGCGGGGTAAGCGTTGGCCCCACTGAACGGATTGCCGTCCTTAAGCAGGATCACTTTGCCTTTGATGAAGAAACCGTCATTGCAACTGTGATCATGGGTTATCCAGATCTTTTTCAGGTGATGATCGAGCGGGACGCCATCTATGCAAAGCCAGATTTTACTGAAGAGGACGGTATCCTTTCGGCTGATCTTGAGACTCGTTTTGCAGACATGAACGGATATGAGGCTGAATCTGAAGCTGCTGTGCTGCTCCATGGCCTTGGCATTGACGAATCCCTGTGTCAAAAAAAGATGAAGGCTCTTGAAGCAACGGACAAGGTAAGGGTCCTCCTGGCACAGGCCCTATTTGGAAACCCGGATGTCCTTCTCCTTGACGAACCCACCAACCATCTGGACCATAAATCAATCGTCTGGCTTCAAGAATTTTTATTCCGATTCCAGAATACGGTCATTGTCGTCTCCCATGACCGCCACTTTCTCAACCAGGTGTGCACCCACATAGCTGACATCGACTTTGGACAGATCCGGGTGTTTGTTGGCAATTACGATTTCTGGTGTCAGGCAAGCAAACTTGTCATGCGCCAGCGTCAAAATGAAAATAAAAAAGCCCTTGACCGGGCAGGCGAGTTGAAATCCTTTATCCAGCGGTTCAGCTCCAATGCATCCAAGTCAAAACAGGCAACCTCCAGAAAAAAGCTGCTGGAAAAAATCACCATCGAAGAACTGCCCGTCTCTTCCAGACGTTACCCCTATATCAGCTTCAAACCCGAGCGGCCCTGCGGTAACATTATCCTTGAGATCGAGAACATGACAAAAACCATTGACGGCGTGGATGTGCTCAAAGATTTCAACCTCGTGGTCAACAAAGGAGATAAGATCGCCTTTGTGGGCAGCGATACCCTTGCCCAGACCACCCTTTTTCAAATCCTCAATGGAACCATTGAACCCGATAGTGGCACCTTTCGGTGGGGCGCCACCATTACCCTCTCTGACTTCCCCAGGGAAAACGACCTGTTTTTCAAACAGGAGATGACCCTTGTGGACTGGCTCGGTCAGTACCACACCGAAGGCGAATCCTTTTCCAGAAGCTTTCTTGGCAGGATGCTCTTTTCCGGCGAAGAATCAATGAAAAGCACCACTGTCCTTTCTGGAGGAGAACGGGTCCGCTGCATGCTCGCACGGATGATGCTCACCTGCGCCAATGCCCTTGTCCTTGACCAGCCCACCAATCACCTGGATCTTGAATCCATAACAGCCCTGAACGATGGGCTTACAGCTTTTCCGGAAGTGCTGCTCTTCTCATCCCATGACCATGAGTTTATCTCAACCATTGCCAACAGAATCATTGAGATCACTCCCAAGGGGGTCATTGATCAAACCATGGGATTTGACGACTATCTTGAGTTGATGGACAGCAAAGAAACAGTTTAATAATTTTTTTTACTCGTAGGTGGTGTGCATCCTGGGATCCAGAGCCTCCCTTATACCCTCACCCGTAAAGGTGACGGTCATGAGGGTAATGACCAGGGCCGCCACCACCGAGGCTGAGATCCACCATGCCTCCATATTGGTCCACCCCTGCTGGAGAAGCTCTCCCCAGGAGGGGGTGGGCGCCGGAAGGCCAAACCCCAGATAATCAAGGGAGGTTAAGGCCACAATACCGCCCGAAATGGCAAAAGGCGCATAGGTGACAATGACCGAGATGGTGTTGGGAATGATGTGGTGAAAGATGATCCTTGCATGGGAGGCTCCCAGGGAACGGGCCGCAAGCACATATTCACGCTCCTTTTCCCGGTAGGTCATGGTCCGCATCACCCAGGTCATCTGGATCCAGCCGAAAAAGGCCATGATAAGAAGCAGCACCATAAAGCTTGGCACGACAATGGATGAGACAATGATCACCACATAGAGAAAGGGGATGTTGCTCCACACCTCAAGGATTCTCTGGGCAAAAAGATCGAATTTCCCGCCAAAGTAACCCATGGCACACCCAAGAAAAATGCCCACAGAGTAGTTGAATACGAGCAGAATCACGGAAAACCCAAGGGCCGTCCTGAACCCATAGACAAGCCTTGCCAAAATGTCCCGGCCCACGTTGTCAGTGCCTAGAAAATGACGCTGGGCAAAAGACGGCGGAAACGGCGGATAGCTTCCCTCCTTAAGATCATTTTCATAGGCGTTAAAGGGAACCATGGGCATAAGTACCCAGTTCTCACCATTTTCCTGGGCCTTAAAAGCTGTCTGAAGCTTTCGATAGTCGGTCTCATACCCATAATCAAGCCCAAAAACGGTACCCGAAATCATCGGGCCATAGGTCGGGAAAAAAAGCTCCCCTTCATAGGAAACCACAAGGGCACGGCTGTTGATGAACAGCTCGGCAAAGAGAGAAAAGACCACCATCACGGTCAAGAGAATAAACGAGACATAGCCCCTGCGGATGGAGACAAACCGTCGCCACTTTTTCCTGGAAGGCGAAATTATCATTTAAACCTCACCCGGGGATCCACAAGGGCCACACACAGATCCGAGAGAATATTGCCCAGCATGAAGAGCAGGGAAGAAATCACAAGGATCCCCATGACAACGGGATAATCCCTGTCCACCACGGACTCGTACCCCAGAAGGCCCATGCCGTTGATATTGAACACCTTTTCTATGAGAAACGAACCCGTGAGGATGATCGACACATTGTTACCAAAATGGGTAGCAATGGGAATCAGGCTGTTCTGCAGGGCGTGGCGGAAGACAGCCTGTTTGAATGACATCCCCTTTGCAATTGCCGTCCGCACATAGTCGGCGGAAAGGTTATCCATGAGGGTATTTTTCATCAAAAGGGTCATAACCGTGAACGACCCCAGCACATAGGCGAGCAGTGGCAGCAGGGTATGCCGGAAAAGATCCATCGCCTTGTCCAGAAATGACAGTTCGAAAAAACCATCGGATACAAGCCCCCCAAGGGGGAAGATATCAATCCAAGAGGCAAAGGCCACCAGCATCATCACCCCTGCCACCCATCCTGGAATGGCATAACCGGTAAAGATGAGAATCGAAGAAAAATTGTCAAACCCGCTCTTGTGGCCCACGGCCTTGGCAATGCCAAGGGGAATGCATACCCCATAAACAATAACCATGGTCAGCACGCCAAAGTACAACGAAATAGGGATTCTCTCTTTGATCATCTCCCATACGGGATCATAGTACCGGGTCGACCGCCCCAGATCCCCTGTTAGCACCTTGGACAGCCAGAGAAAATAGCTCTCAAGGACAGGCCGGTCAAACCCGTAGTAGACCCTCAACTTCTCGATCTGTTCTTCTGAAAGGGGCTGTCCTGCCCCAGCCCCGCCGTTTCCGGAAGCCCCAGCCCTGTCCGTGGTCTGCATCTGTCTTGCATCTGCAATGATTCTTTCAATGGGCCCGCCAGGCACAAATCGGGTAATGGTAAACACCATAATGGTGATGCCGATAAAGGTCGGAATAACCAGAAACAGGCGTCGTATGAAATAGGCGATCATTCAGAGGCAAATACCGATGCCAAAGCTCGTTCAAGAAACTCCGGTTTTGACCCCCCTGCCTGGGCCATATCCGGCCGGCCACCGCCTCCGCCGCCCACAATGGCAGCGGCTTTTTTAACAATGGCACCCGCCTTGAATCTCTTGGTCAGGTCATCGGAGACAACCGAGACAAGAAGTGCCTTTCCATTTGATTCAGCCCCCAGAAGTACAACGCCCGAACCGATCTTTGCCTTAAACTTGTCTGCAAGATCCCTCAGCTGGGAAGGATTGTCGATCTGGACCAGCTTTGACACGATGCGTACCCCGTCAATCTCCCGTATATCGTCATCCATATTTTCAACGGATTTTGAGGCAATTTTTGCCTTGAGGGAAACAATCTCCTTGTCAGCCGCCTTTTTGTCGGCAACAAGTGTTTTAACCTTTTCTACAACCTCGCCCCTTGCACTCTTCAGCACCCTGGATGTCTCCAGGATATCAGCAGTGATGCCATGGACATAATCCAGAGCTCGGGCACCGGTCAGGGCCTCAATGCGCCTTATGCCCGACGCAATCCCTCCTTCAGACACAATCTGAAACAGGCCGATGTTGCCCGAGCGGTCCGTGTGTGTCCCTCCGCAGAGTTCCTTGCTGAAACCGGCCATGGAAACCACCCTGACCCGATCTCCGTATTTTTCCTCAAAAAGAGCCGTTGCTCCGGATTTAACAGCCTCATCCATGTCCATTTCAATGGTGGCCACCGGGACGTTTTCCCGAATGCGCAAATTCACCTCGGACTCTACAGCCTCAATCTCCTGGCGTGTAATGGCGGCAAAATGGGTAAAGTCAAACCGAAGCCGATCCTTGGTCACAAGGGATCCAGACTGTTTAACATGGTCACCGAGCACCTTTCGGAGGGCTGCGTGCAAAAGGTGGGTGGCCGTATGGTTCATAGCTGTTGCTGCCCGTTGCTCCTGGTCAACAACCATCAGCACATTTGCCTTTGTCTGCAGAGCTCCTGAAACAACTTTGCCATGGTGAATCCTGAGACCTGACGGATCGGCAAGGGTGTTGTCAACAGCAACGGTACAGCCCTTGGTTTTGATGACTCCTGAATCACCTGCCTGACCACCTGATTCGGCATAAAACGGGGTGGCCCGGGTAACGATCTCAATCTGATCCCCCTGCCCGGCCGTTGTAACAGCAACATCATTCTTGACGATAAGCAGGACCTCAGATGTGGTTTCAAGATCGGTGTATCCGGTAAACTCGGTCTTTACCCCCTGGGAGGTGAGCGTCTTGTAGGCTTCGCCCACCCCTGCAAAGATTTTAGAACTCTTTGACCTTGCCCGTTGATCGTCCATGGCCCGGTTGTAGCCATCCATGTCCAGGGTGATCGCTCGATCTGCAACCACATCATTAATGATGTCCACGGGAAATCCAAAGGTATCGTAGAGCTTAAAGATCACATCACCTGCAATCTGTTTTGCCCCGGATGCCTCGGTCTTCTCAATGGTTTCGTTGAGAAGGCGCAGTCCCACGTCCAGGGTTTCGGAAAATTTTGCCTCTTCGTTTTTTACCACATTGAGAATAAAGGCCGACGATTCCTTGAGTTCGGGATAGGCCTGTTCCATGATCTCAAACACCTGTTGAACCGTTTCATGGAGAAATGGACGCACAAGTCCCAGGTTTCGGCCGTACCGGATGGCCCGGCGCATGATACGGCGGAGCACATACCCCCTGCCCTCGTTGGAAGGAAGGATGCCGTCACAGATGAGAAAGGCTGCGGCCCTGGAATGGTCGGCAATGACCTTCATGGCAACACTGTTTTCCCTGGAAGCATCCTTTTTCAAGCCGGAAAGGACCTCGACCCGCTCCATGATCGGCAGAAAAAGGTCTGTCTCATAGTTTGTGGGAACATCCTGGAGAACCGAGATCACCCGTTCAAGGCCAAGACCCGTGTCAATGCTCGGTTTTGGAAGCGGCGTCATCTTGCCTGTGGCATCCCGGTCAAACTGCATGAAAACAAGATTCCACAGTTCCAGATAGCGGTCGCACTCACACCCGACTGCGCAGTCCGGACTGCCGCATCCATACTTTTCACCCCGGTCAATGTGAATCTCACTGCACGGTCCGCAGGGGCCTGTGTCTCCCATGGACCAGAAATTGTCCTTTTCTCCAAGCCGGACGATCCTTGATTCTGGCACCCCGATCTTATCCCGCCAGATGTTATAGGCCTCATCATCATCAAGATAAACCGAAACCCAGAGTTTCTCCGGATCAAACCCGTATCCGTTGGTCAAAAGATCCCAGGCAAATTCAATGGCCTTGTCCTTGAAGTATTGACCAAACGAAAAATTGCCGAGCATCTCAAAAAAGGTGTGATGCCGGGCCGTATACCCCACATTCTCAAGGTCGTTGTGCTTACCGCCTGCACGCACGCATTTCTGGGAAGTAACGGCAAGGCTGTAATCCCTTTTCTCGTCTCCGGTGAAGACCCTTTTAAACTGAACCATGCCGGCATTGGTAAACAAAAGGGTCGGGTCGTCGCTGGGCACAAGGGACGAACTTCTCACATGGTGGTGGTGGTGTTTCTCAAAATATTCGATAAAAAGCCTGCGCGCTTCATTGCCTGTCATTGTCTGCTCCTAAAAGTTACTGCCAACCTGTGTTAGGGCTTTGCTTTGCCTTTTTCTTTGCCATTTTCCTTGGGAGTCGGGGAAGAGAGCCCAAGGGCTTCCCTGACCCGTGCCTGGATCTGATTAAAAATCTCGGGGTTGTCAGTGAAAAACACCTTGGCATTCTGACGACCCTGGCCAATTCTCTCACCGTCATAGGAGTACCAGGCGCCACTCTTGTCAACGATCCCCATATCTACGCCCATGTCAAGAAGCTCACCGGTCTTTGAAATACCCTCACCATACATGAGGTCAAATTCAATACTCTTAAAAGGCGGTGCAAGCTTGTTCTTCACCACTTTGACCTTGGTTCTGTTGCCAAGGATATTTTCACCGTCCTTGATGGCCGTGGCTTTTCGAATCTCGATGCGGACCGAGGCGTAAAATTTAAGGGCATTACCACCGGTGGTGGTCTCAGGATTTCCGTAAACGACGCCAATCTTCATTCGAATCTGGTTGATGAAGATCAGGGTGGTGTGGGTTTTTCCAATGGTTGCCGTGAGCTTTCTCAGGGCCTGGGACATGAGGCGTGCCTGGAGTCCCATGTGGGAGTCTCCCATATCCCCCTCGATCTCGGCCCGGGGTACCAGGGCCGCAACGGAATCCACTATAATAATATCCACGGCACCGCTTCTGACCAGCATGTCCACTATCTCAAGGGCCTGCTCTCCCGTATCCGGCTGGGATACCAGAAGTTCATCACAATTCACCCCGAGCCTTCGGGCATAGGCCACATCCAGGGCGTGTTCCGCATCGATAAATGCGGCAATTCCACCCTGGCGCTGGGCCTCGGCAACGGCGTGGAGGGCAAGGGTGGTCTTTCCCGACGATTCCGGGCCGTAAATTTCAATCACCCTGCCCCTGGGAAAACCGCCAACCCCAAGTGCCTTGTCAAGGGCCAGGGATCCTGTGCTGATAATCGGCACGGCCTGGATTTCCCTGGCGCCAAGTTTCATTATCGAGCCCTTGCCGAACTGTCGCTCAATCTGGCCCATTGCCGTCTGAATTGCCTTATCTTTTTCTGTTAACTCAGCCATCTATTTGATCCCCCAAACCCCACAGGTTAAAACAACATTCGTAAAACAACGGCACTCAAGAGGCCCGCCACAATATCATCAAGAACAATTCCCGGACCACCTGCAAAACGCCGTTCAAAATTTCTAACGGGCACAGGTTTTACAATATCAAAAAACCTGAAAATAAAAAATCCTGCCACCAGGGTGGAAAGGGTAACGGGCATGCCTGCCATGGCAACCGTGTAACCGGCCACCTCGTCAAGGACAATGCACCCTGGATCCTTTGAACCGATCATGGCCTCGGCACTGTCACAGATCCAGATGGAAACAACCATGAGGGTCACCACCCCAAGGGTTGCCCATCCCTGGGCAAGTCTTTCAAACACAAATATAAACGGAATTGCCGCCAGGGTGCCAAAGGTGCCAGGAGCCAGGGGTATCCGCCCAAGCCCCCCTCCCAAGGCTGCGGCCAGGATCAACTTATCTTTAAAATTCATAGTCCTGTTTTTTATAATCTGCCCGGATTCATGTCAAGCAATAGTTGCGCATACACATCCCCCAGTGGGACTCCCCGCTCATCAGCAATTTTTCGACACACCTCATATTCAGGGGTTATTTGTACACTTGCGTCCGGTCGGGTGATCTGCTTTGCCTGAAGCATTCCAAAGGTAGTGCTCACAAGGATTTCACGCCTTGCCAGAACCGCCCTTTCAACTTCTTGAAATCTCACCCCTATTGAAGAACTTTCACTCAAAATCAACCGCACAAAGGTATCAACCTGATCTTTTCGGCACACCACCTCAAGCCTTGTTCCCGGACGGTTCTTCTTCATCTGAACGGGAATATGGCAAACATCAAGGGCACCTTTTTTTAAAAGTTTTTCCATGAGATAACCGGATATCTCAGGACTCATGTCATCGGTTGAGGTTTCGATCACAACCACCTTTTCAGTGGATATGGTCCCGGTCTCTTTTCCAGGAGGGGTTGAGGCACCCATGACCACGCGCAAAAGATTGGGCAGTCCAGGGCCTGATCCAGGTTCGGGTCGATTCTTTCCAGAAC
Source organism: Desulforapulum autotrophicum HRM2 (assembly GCF_000020365.1). NCBI lineage: Bacteria > Pseudomonadati > Thermodesulfobacteriota > Desulfobacteria > Desulfobacterales > Desulfobacteraceae > Desulforapulum > Desulforapulum autotrophicum. The sequence goes on from NC_012108.1 coordinate 3,120,258, forward strand.
CGTAGCCAATGCCCGTAATTGTCATTTCGGGCATGGGGCCAAACGAATCGCAAAGGGTGGTGATTATGGCGGCACCGGTGGGGGTGACCATTTCCATTTCAACACCGCCGTCACGAACGGGAACCCCCTTGAGAATGGCAAGGGTTGCAGGAACAGGAACGGGGATACTGCCATGGCTGCATTCAACCCAACCGTGCCCCAGGGGAACCACAGATGCATGGACCGCATTTATTTCAAGGTATTCAACACAGAGAAACGACCCCACAATATCGACAATGGCATCTATTCCCCCCACCTCATGGAAATGGACCGTCTCAAGGTCTGCCCCATGAATTTTTGACTCTGCAACACCAATTTTCTCAAAGGCTTCAAGGCTTTGGGCCTTTACCCTGTCTGAAAGCGGTGCATCTGCGATCAATTGCCTGATCCCCTTATAATCCTTTGAATGGACATGGGTGTCAGCATCCACAAAGAGGTCCACTCCCCGGATGCCGTTCTGCCACACGGCTTTGGTTCTGATATCAAAACCATTGAGGGGAAGGGCGGACAGTCTCGTTTTTAGCCAGGGAACAGGAACCCCAAGATCAACAAGGGCTCCCAGGGTCATGTCGCCGCTGATGCCTGAGATAAGATCAAAATAGGCAATCATGGATTTATATCCCTTGCCCGGCTTTGATGGCAATTATTTCAAGAAGAATTTCAGCCGTGTCGACCATATCTGAAAGTTTGATGTTTTCCTTTACCGTATGGACATCCGTCATGCCGGTACCAAGAACGCCTGCCACAATCCCTTTGTTGAAAAAGATGTTGGCATCTGCCCCGCCACCAATGGTTTTCGGTTCCATCTTTTTTCCAAGGTTCTGGGCCGCCTTTCGGGCGAGCATAACCACTTCGTGGTCATCGGGAATATGGGTGGCAGGATAATCCTGATCAACCATCACCTCGATCCGGGGAAGGGTTTCCCCCTTTTGTCTAAAGGCACGGGCTGCATCGTGAAAGGCCTTGATCATCGTGTCGGTTATGGTTTTCAATTTTTGGGTATCATGGCTTCTTGCCTCACCGTCCACACTTACAAATTCAGGAATGATGTTTGTTGCCTTGCCCCCCTGAATTTTGCCGATATTACAGGTGGTTTCAGCGTCAATTCTGCCAAGGGTCAACGAATCAATGGCCCTTGCAGCAACACAAATGGCATTGATTCCCAGTTCAGGTGCGACCCCCGCATGGGAAGCCCGTCCATGGATGTTAATGGTAAATCTTGTGGATGCCGGTGCCCGGGTCACCACCCCGTCGGTATCGGTTGAATCAAGGATATAACCGATCTTTGAATCCAACAGGGAATAATCCAGGTTTTTAGCCCCCAAGAGTCCTATTTCCTCACAGATGGTGAACACCACTTCAATGGGGGGATGGGGCAGTTTATTTTCCCGGATCACATCCATAACTTCAAGAATAATGGCAAGGGCAGATTTATCGTCGGAACCAAGGATAGTTGTTCCATCACTTGTGAACACGCCATCCTTAAAAATGACCTTGACGCCCCTGCCCGGCTCAACTGTATCCATATGGCCCGAAAGCAAAAGGGGTTCACAATCAACCGTTCCCTTGAACTTTGCAACCAGGTTTCCGCAATCGCCGCCAACCCGTTCTCCGGCATTGTCAAAAACCACACCACCACCTAAACCCGTTAATATTTTTTCAAGTTTTTCAGCAACGGCTGCCTCCTGCCTGGACACAGAATCTGTCTGGGCAAGCATGACAAAACGCTGACTCAACCGCTTGGTATTGATCATTTCCATACCCCTCTCATATTTGTTCGACCCTGCACACACCATAGATGACAAAATCAATCGAATTTTTTGACATACATACTAAATTTATGGTTTTTGTTCCACCTAAAAAAGAGCAGATGTTCCTGGACGGGTTTTTTGCTTGATCTTTACCGGGGAAGATGGTTAATCAAGTGTAGTACCCCATCTACATATAGACAAAATGATACACTGACGGGTGGATATGACTGAAAAAAGACAGACCCAGGTCGTTTTGAATCAGATTACCGTTCCAGAGGATCAGGTTGAGCTCTATCTTCGAATTTTTGACAGCATCCAGAACGGCATCATCATTACGGATCCCAACGGATACATCACCTACCTGAACCGTTCCTATGGAAGATTTCTCAACATTGATCCTGAACAGCAGATCGGCAGGCATTGTTCCGAGGTTATTGAAAACAGTAGAATGCACATCGTTGGAAGGACAGGCAGACCTGAACTTAATCAGATTCAAAAAATTAACGGCATAACCATCGTTGTGGAACGAATACCTGTAAAAAGAGCAGGCAGGGTGATCGCGGTTTTTGGGCGGGTCATGTTTGACGATGTAAAAAGCGTCACAAAACTTGCTGAAAAGATAGACGATCTGAAAACAAAGGTTAAATGTTATGAACGAAAACTGTTAGCCCTCTCCTCAACCCGTTTTACCTTTGACTCAATCCTGGGTAAAAGCGATATCCTCGTCACCCTCAAGGAGCAGGCAAAAGCTGCCGCCGCCAACAGCCTGCCAGTGCTGATAACCGGCAAAAGCGGTACGGGAAAAGAGCTGTTTGCCCAGGCAATCCACAGTTACAGCCTTAGAAAACGGGATCCATTTGTGAAAATCAACTGTGCTGCAATTCCAAAGGATTTGCTTGAATCAGAATTTTTCGGATATGATGAGGGAGCCTTTTCCGGTGCCCGAAAAAAAGGAAAACCGGGCAAGTTGGAACTTGCCGACGGGGGGACCCTTTTTCTGGATGAAATTGGCGATCTGGCACTGGAGATGCAGCCCAAAATCCTGCGAGCCATTGAAGAAAGAGAATTTGAAAGGGTGGGCGGAATCAAGGTGATACAATCGGATTTCAGGGTCATTGCGGCCACCAATCGAAACCTTGAAACCATGGTCAAAGAAAAATCATTCAGAAGCGATCTCTTTTATCGTCTCAACGTGATCCCCCTTCATGTACCCCCGTTACGGGAGAGACGCTGTGACATCTTGCTTTTGTCCGAAGCGTTTCTCATTAAAATAGCGGCAAAAACCGGCAGGTTAAATATCAAACTCGGAGAAAAAGCAAAAAATTGCCTGTCCAGTTACCACTGGCCGGGCAACGTCAGGGAACTTGTCAATGTACTGGAACGAACCGTCGCCAATCTCAATGGCGATACCATCCATGCCAAGGACCTGCCCGCTCACCTCCATGGAAAGGGAAAAAATCTAAAAAAAATACCGACATTGTGTCTCCATGATCTCCAGCAGACAGCTGAAAAGCTTGCCCTGAAGCAGGCATTGGCAGAAACTGGCAACAACAAGAGCAGGGCAGCCAGAAAGCTCGGCATCCATCGCACCCTGCTTTACAAAAAGCTTAAAAAACACAACATCCCCCTGGGCTAACCCGTGGGAGGGTGTATCTATTAAACAACACCTGCAGCCAAAGAGGTACCAGTCTGTTTTTCGCTTTCTTTGCCTAATCTCTTGTTTTTCAAGATAATCTGATAACAGCGTTCACAATTCAACAGTGGTGGTATGATGATTGCTAAATAAATATATCATATTCATTTTTTGCAGGCCCTATTGTTTTTTACTTTTAATGGTAAGGAGGCTTTGGAATGAAACGAAACACATTAATGTTCGCCCTGATTATCGTTGTCGGTATCTCCCTGGCGGTCACGGCAAATGCCAAGGTCATCAAATGGAAGATGACCTCCACCTGGCCACCGTCGATTTCACTTATTGAAGCAGATCAAGCCTTTGTAAAAGCCGTGAACCATCTATGCAAAGGCAAATTACAGATTCAATTTTTTTCAGGCGGCACGCTCATGCCCTCCTATGAAGTGTTTGACGCGGTCAGCAACGGCGTTATCCAGGCCTCGGGAGACTGGCCCAATTACTGGGCAGGAAAAGACAGGGTGTTTGACTCCCTTGGGTCCTATCCCATGGGATTGACCCCAATGGATTATCTGTTGTGGATATACAGTGCCAAAGGGCTCGATATTTACCAGGAAGCCTATGGGAAATTTGGGATGTATTATCTTGTCACCGGCATAACCCCCATGGAGTGTGGTATCAGAAGCAACAAACCCATAAAAACCCTGGCAGATCTAAAGGGAATGAAAATACGAATGTCCGGCAAGACCCAGGGACATCTTTTAAAGGATCTTGAAGCGGCCCAGGTGGCAATGGCAGGCCAGGAAATATACCAGGCCATGCAAAAGGGTACCATTGATGCCTGTGAATTCAGCAGTCCCTCTTCTGACTGGGGAATGGGATTTGCCGAGGTCACCAAATTCTGGGCTGTTCCCGGCTGGCATCAGCCTGCCTCGGTCATGGGGGTAATGATCAATAAAAAAGCGTGGGAAGAACTGGATCCGGAACTCCAGCAAACCGTTCAATATGCCGCCAAGGTGGCCACCTTGGAATTTTTAAGCAAGCAGTATTATGATGTAATCGAATACACGGACAAATTTATCGATAAGGGCATTGAAATCAACAACTATCCTGCCGAAGACCTTGAACGGGTTCAGTCCCTAATCAACAAACATACCGAAGAAATTGCAAAGGAAGAACCCCTGTTTAAGAAATCAATGCAGTCCCAGATAGAATTCAGAAAAAAATTTGCAAAATGGCGCGAAATGGAAGGACCGTTTGGGTTTGGGTACAACCCAAAGACCTATCCTGACCTGGACAAATAGACCCGTCCCAATTGATTTAGAATGTGCACCAGGGGGATTACAATAAAAACCATGCGTTGTAATCCCTCTTTACCAGGGATGCCTTCGGAGGTCTTGAGATGAAATTTTTATTGAAAACCGGCAAACTGTTCGACTCAATCAACGACTGGATAGGTCGCGTACTGTGCTGGCTGATTGTTCCCCTTGTCCTGCTCACCGTAATGGAAGTCATACTGCGACGTTTTTTTGATGCGCCTACCATATGGAGCTTTGAGGTTCTAAAGCAGATCTATGCCGTTCATTTTATGGCTGTTGCAGGTTACGGACTGCTTCACAATTCCCATGTATCCGTGGATATCTTCACCCATATGCTAGGCAGTAAAAAAAAAGCCGCCATTGAGATCCTGGGATATCTCATTTTCTTTTTTCCCTTCTGCATCATCTGTGTATGGCAGGGATTTATCTTCGCAAAAACCTCCTGGAAAATGTTTGAACACACCTGGAGTGTTTTTGCTCCCCCCCTATACCCCATAAAAACCGTTATCCTCATCACCTTTATTCTGCTCGTTCTCCAGGGGATATGTGAAGTCATCAAACGCGTCTTTATCATCAAGGATTGGAAATATGATTGATATAAGTCCTGAATTGCTCACCATTCTGATGTTTTCCGGCCTTTTGATCGGCTTGTTCATGGGGCACCCCCTTGCCTTTGTACTGGGTGGGCTTGCGGTTGTTTTCGGTATGCTTGGCTGGGGACCGTCCATTTTTTATCTGTTCATGAATCGCATCTGGGGCGTTATGGACAACTATGTTCTCCTTGCCATACCGCTTTTTGTGTTCATGGCCCAGTTGCTTGAGTCATCAGGGGTTGCAGGCGGACTTTTCAAGGCAATGCGCTATCTGCTAGGCCCAATGCCCGGAGGCATTGGCTTAACCGTTGTTATTGTGTCCACACTTTTTGCCGCCTGCACCGGCATTGTCGGCGCTTCGGTCGTGACAATGGGCCTTCTGGCATTGCCCATGATGCTCAACTATGGTTATCAAAAAGAACTCAGCTGCGGCGCAATCTCAGCTTCCGGAACCCTTGGCATCCTTATTCCGCCAAGCATCATGCTGGTCGTCATGGCAAACCAGGCAACCATCTCCGTTGGCAAACTCTTTGCCGGAGCTGTTTTTCCCGGGGTCATCCTCTCTGGACTTTACCTGATCTACATTTTTATCCGCTGCCTTTTAAATCCATCACTGGGGCCTGCCATAAGCAAAGAAGAACTAGCAGGGGTAACCTATACCCAGATATTTGTCATGGTAATGAAATCCCTGGTTCCGCCAATGGTTCTTGTACTCGGGGTTCTTGGCAGTATATTTGCCGGAATTGCAACCCCCACTGAGGCATCTGGTGTAGGGGCGTTTCTTGCCTTTTTAATGGTTGTGGCCTATGGTAAATTTTCATGGCAGGTGCTCAAAAATGCTGCCATCAGTACGGTCAAGATAAATACAATGGTCATCTTCTTGTTATGCGGTGCCACCTGTTTTACCGGTGTCTTTCTCGGAATCGGCGGTGGCGAGGTCGTGACAAGGTTCGTACTGGGACTCGGCCTTGGCAAATGGGGTGTTTTCTGGGTCATGATGGCCATTGTCTTTATCCTTGGCATGTTCATTGACTGGATCGGAATCGTGTTAATCTGCTTTCCTTTGTTCCTTCCCATTGCCAAAGAGCTTGGGTTTAATCCGGTCTGGTTTGTAGTGATGATCGCTGTGAACCTCCAGGCATCCTTTTTGACACCGCCTTTTGGATACGCTCTTTTTTACATCAAGGGGGTAGCTCCCAAGGATGTCACCCTCATGGATATTTACCGAGGTATTGTACCTTTTGTTCTGCTGATGATCGTTGGACTGATCCTGTGTGCTGTATTCCCAGAAGCGGTCCTGTGGCTGCCCTCTTTGATTGTGAATTGATTTTTTAAACAAGGACGATTAAAATGGAAATCTTGGAACCTGAAATAAAACAAGAAGAGATATTAATCCTCAACGACAACAACTTCAAGCCAGCCAATGTCTGCATTGTAACCGGTGTCGGCAGCGGAATCGGAAGGGCTACCGCCATTGCCGCTGGGGCAAACCAGTTAACGGTTGTGGGGCTTGATGTCATGGAAGAAAATGGAGAGGAGACCTGTCAGCTCGTTAAAGAAATGGGTGGCAACATGCAGTTCATCAGGGCTGACCTTACCCGGGACAGCGATATGGAAGCGGCTGTAACCAAGGCGGCAACCCTGGGAAACATCAAGTACCTGGCAAACATAGCAGGGATTCAGCACATTGATTCCATCGAGAACTTTCCCATGGAAAGATATGATTACATGCAAAGGCTCATGGTCAGGGCACCAATGTTTATGGCCCAAAAAACCATCCCCCACATGAAAAAGACCAGTGACGGTACAGGGGCTGTCGGGAACATGGCCTCCATCCACGCCCATATCTGCACCCTTAACAAGGCGTCCTACAACATCGCCAAATTTGGACTCAGGGCCCTGGCCCAGTCCATTTCAGCCGAAGGGAAAGGCAAAATCCGGGGATTTTCAGTGAGTACAGGTTTTGTAAAAACAGGTCTTGCATTAAAACAGGTGGCAGCCCAGGCGCAACAGCTCGGGATCACAGAACAAGAGGTGGTGACCGATATCATGATGGGATTTTCAAGGAAAAAAGAGATGATGTCTCCCATTGACGTCGGCAACCTGTTTGTCTTTGGTTTTTCAAGATTTTCAAACTATCTTATCGGCGGAGACCTTCTCTTTGACGGTGGTACGGTACCCACCTATGCCAATGATTGATTTTTTTTATTAAATGCCCACCAAAGCATCTTCCAGGAGGCATTTCAAACTTCGGTGTGGCCATGAGCCCATACCCGCTCCGGCCACACCTATCTTATAAAAAACCTTCACCGGAGCAACACAATGATACCTGAAAGTTGCAAGCGGCAGCTGGATAGATATGCAAGACGCCGGGCATGTGGTTATAGTCACCCGGCAGCGCAACAGATCCGGCCAAATAGTTCTCCTTACCTTTCAATCCCCTTCCTTTCCCGATATTTTGGAATCCAAGCCAGATGATACTTGCAATCCCAGATCGTATGGTTTAATTTTTATCCCAATTCATCGAAAATCTTTCTTCTGTTTTTTGATTGATTTTCAGCCTTGGAGGCCTAGTTTGTATTCCCGCAGCGGTCATCGGCAAGACACCGGGTTTACCCTTTATAAGTTATTTAGCAGGGGGAGGATATGGCAATCAAAGAGATATTTCTAAAAAAGAGAATTTTAATCCCGGTCATAATCATGGTGCTCTATACCCTGGTCGGATTTTTTCTGGTACCTGTGCTGGGAAAAAACATTCTTTGCAAATCATTGGGCAAAGCCCTTAACCGGCAGGTCACCATTGAACGGATAGCCGTCAATCCCTATGCCCTTACAGCAACGATTGAAGAATTCTCTGTGGCAGAGCAAAACAAAGACGCCTTGTTTTTTGCTAAAAGAATATTTGCCAATCTCAGTCTATCCTCCCTGTTTACCCTTGGACTTAATGTGTCTGAATTTTCTTTAGAAAATCCCCGGGTGAGTATCGTCAGAAATAGGGATGCCACCTTTAATTTTTCCGATCTGTTGGCTTTGGGTCAAGACAACAAAACGGATGCCCCGGAAAAAGACGAGGAGAATAAAGGTCCCATAAGGTTCACCTTGAAAAACATTCACATCACCCAGGGTGAATTTAAGTTTGAAGACCAATTCACCAACGTCTCCCATGCTGTAACCGATTTCTCTTTAATGCTTCCCCTTTTAACCAGCAGGGAAAAAAGCCGGCATGAGGCCGCCGGCATGGATATCAATTTTGTTGTAAACCAGGCAACCGTGGACGTCCATGTTGAGTCAACCCCCTTTGCAGCGGATATGGCCACCCAGGTTGAAATAAAAATATCGGATGTGGATGTGGTTCACTATCTTTCCTACCTGCCCATCCCTGAAACCATCCAGTTAAAAAGCCTGGGCATGAACCTGGATCTTGATGCAGCGTATCGGTCAACAACGCCAAAACCTTCCCTTCAGATTCAGGGAAAAGTCACTGCAGTCAATGCTGAGATAAAAGGGGCTGCCGAAGAGGAGATCATCAAATTTCCCTCTCTGACCGTTGATATTTCACCATCTGATATCCTTGCGGGCAAATTAAATATCACAAAAATTTTAATGCAAACCCCGCAATTAAATTTAAGCCGAGACAAAACCGGCACCGTGAACCTGTTAACCTATATTCCCCAGAAACAAGCCCCACCGCAGCAGGCTGAAAACAAGGTAGCCGACAACAAGGCAGACAAAACCCATTCGGACCCTTTTAGTCTAAACCTGGATAATTTCGAAATCAAAGATGCAACCGTTGGCTTCCAGGATTTATCCAATGAACAGGCATTTAACACCACCCTCTTTCCCATCAACGTCCTGATTAAAAATGTAAAGGCAGGCAGCACAATTTCAGGAGAATACCGCCTGACCCTGGCTAGTGAAATCAAAGAGGATTTTGAAACCAGCGGCCGGTTCCAGACCCATCCGGTTCAGGCCCAGGGCAGTATGAACCTGTCAAACCTTGTGTTGAATAAATACCTGCCCTACTATGCAGGCTTGATCAATTTTGATGTTAACGACGGCAGAGCAACTCTTTCAGCAAATTTTGACATATCCGAAAAACCAGACAAATTGGAGACAACGATCAACACCGTGGATTTCATGGTTCAATCCCTGGTGATTTCAGACCACGATGCAAAAGAACAGATGGTTGAGATCCCTGAATTTAACATCAAGGGGGCCTCCATTGACCTTAGCGGCAAACAAATAAATACCGGAGTGATAACGCTCAGAGATGCAAATTTTTTTATTCAAAGGGACAAGGCAGGCGAGTTGAATCTTGTTAAAGGCCTCCTGCCCGATAAGGAGACAAAAAAACCCAATACGCCTGTATTGGCGCCCCAGGACAAACCCTCCAAAGTCGATACTCCCCCCTGGGCCCTCACAATGACCTCATTTGATGCCAAGCAAATGAATCTTCGGTTCAATGATCTGACCCCATCAAATCCAGTCACAATTGATCTGTCAAAAATTTCCATCAAAGCGGACAATGTTAAAAACTTTGGTGATGAACAGGCAATGGTCTCTGTTGAAATGAACTGGCAAAAGGAAGGCCGGATAAATATCAGTGGTAGCGTGACGCCTTCAACCTTGAAGGCGGATTTAGGTATTGATTTAAAAAAAATTGATGTTAAATCCTTGCAATCCTACTTTACAGATACGGTGGCCATTAATGTCCTGGACGGAAATGTCGGCACAAAAGGACGGCTGAACTTGAATATGGGGGATAGCCCTGGAAGCAGCATTCAATTTACCGGTGAAACATCCCTGAATAAATTCATCTCCACAGACAAACCCTCGGCCAAAGATCTTTTTAAATGCAAATCCTTGTATCTTTCAGGGCTTGACCTATCCCTGTTCCCGGTTAAGATCAATATCAAAAATATTTCTTTAACAGATTTTTATTCCCGGATCTTTGTCAATGAAACAGGTGAAATGAACCTGGCCGCCCTTTTAAATACGAACACCCCCCAGGACCAGGTGGAGGAGTCTGAAAAAAAGCCTGAAAAAACAGAGACTGAACCGCCCCAGATCAAGGTGGAAAGCATTACGCTCCAAGGAGGGCATATCAGTTTTTCCGATTACTTTAACCAGCCCAATTTTAATGCCGGGATGAAACAGATAGCAGGGTCTGTCAATGGCCTTTCATCCGAGGAATTGTCCCGGGCAAAACTGGTTTTAAAGGGAATTTACGGTCAGTCTTCCCCCCTTGATATTGTCGGAACCATCAATCCTCTGGCCCAGAACAAGTATGCCGATGTTGCTGTTTCTTTTAAAGACATTGAGCTTGCAAATTTCACCCCGTATTCATCTAAATACCTGGGATATACGATCCAAAAAGGAAAACTCATTTTAGACCTTGAATACAAAATAAACGGAAACACGCTAAAATCAGAAAACCGGGTACGGCTTGATAATCTGTCCCTGGGCGACCAAGTAACCGGCCAAAAGCCCACTTCTCTGCCCCTCGGACTTGCCATTTCCCTGTTAAAAAACCGTGAGGGAAAAATTAATCTTGATGTGCCTGTTGCAGGCGCTTTGGATGATCCAAAATTTAGAATCGGTCCCATTGTTTTGAATACCCTTAAGAACCTGATTATAAAAGTGGTGACATCTCCTTTTTCCATCATTGGTTCAATGTTTGGCGGGGGCGAGGAACTGGGGTATGTTGATTTTGATCATGGAGAATCTGCACTGACACAAGGCAACCATGACAAGTTGAACAAGCTTGCAGAAATCCTCAAGGAGAAACCATCCATAAGATTTGAAATAAAGGGCGTTTACGACACATTAAGGGATGCTGAAGTCCTGAGGGTAAAACAATTTGAAGATGCCATCAAAGCTGTGAAACTAAAAAATCTCACAGATTCGGGAACTGCTCCTCGAACAGTGGACCAGGTGGCAATCGATCAGCAGGACATGGACAGCTATATCAGTACAACCTATGAGCAGGCCCAATTTCCAAAACCAAGGGATGAGGCCGGCAATGAAAAAGAACTTGACCTGAACGAAAAGAAAAAACTTTTAATGACAAATATTGATGTAAAAAAAGATGACCTTCGCCTTCTGGCCATGACCCGTTCAGAAAAAATCAAAGGCTATCTCATTTCAACCGGCAAGGTGGAAAAAGAGAGAATCTTTTTGCTGGAACCGGTTGAAACGGACAGTTCAACCACAGATCAATCATGCCGGGTGACGTTTTCGTTAAAATAGGAACCAAACAACGTTGCAGTCCTAACTCAGCCGAGCACCATCAAGCACTTTACGGACGGTTGAGGCCATATTTTTCATGGAAATCAGTTTCATTAAGGCCCATGATCAGAATAAAATCTTCCAAAACATGGCGTAGGATTTTAAGTCGTACTCAAGGCGCGTTAATGGGAGCATATTGAAATATGTGCCCATTAAGGCAACGAAGAAGACGGCTTAAAAGACAAGCCATGTGGGAGGTTTTATTTTGATCATGGGCCTAAATATATGGTCGCTCCCAATTTTTTATTGTATCCTTGAATCAATTAAATTTAACCTGAAAAATAAAAAACCCATACCCAGGATCTTCTTGATTGATCTTTTTTCTACTTCCATTCACTTTTGCCGGACAATACTTAAAGCATATGATTTAAATTCGTCGAGAACTGCTTGAACTTAACAGTAAAAATGCTTTTCCAAAAATGGAATCGCATGAATTTGAGGAGGAGGATAAAATATGACCCGCCCTAGGGTGAAAATAATAGTTTTGGTCATCCTTTTTTTATTTTTTTTCCCCATATGCTCCATCTCTGGAAATACAATGAAGATAGCGTATCCGGAATTTTATCCGTTTTTTTCAAAGCCCCAAAACGGAAAAATAGAAGGTTTTTTCTATGAGATTCTGACAGAAGCGTTGGAACATCGCATGGTAATTCATACACAATGGTTTCAAATGCCGTGGAAAAGGTGTCAAAACCAGGTCCGAATCGGCAAAATGGATGCAATGATCACCTTCCCCACAGAGGAACGGCTTACGTATTGTGATACCCACCCGGACCCGTTTTACCTGAAAGAGTTAAAACTATTTACCTATAAAGGGCATAAACGACTTAACGAGATACAGCAGATTGGATCCATAGCAGATATCAAAAAAGGAGGCTATACCGTTATCACATACAGCGGCAACGGGTGGAACACGGATAATATCACCACTCTGGGTATTCCCTCTTTTGAAACAAGTGAGGTTCATAATGTCTGGAAAATGCTGGCGGCAAAAAGAGGAGATCTTGTCATTGAATGGCCGGTTGGGGTAAAGGCCAGCCTTGACAAGGACGGCCTGGCCGATAAGATTGTTGAAACCGGTGTATTGCTTTCATCCATGCCATTTCATTTGCTGATTGGCAAGCAATCCGGTTATACACATATCCTTGCCGGATTTAACGATGTCATACAAAGAATGCTGGATGATGGAACGATAAAAAGAATTATTGTAAAATATTATTAAATAATGTGATTACCGGTATCTGCCCTCAAATGATAAAACGGCGATTTTTTTAGATGATAAAAAATTATAAAGTTATATTTACGGTTGTTTTGATTGTCCTTACAGCGATTTTTCTTTCGTTTGTTGTATATTACCAGAAATCGACCCAGCACAAGGCTGATCTTGCGCTTGACGGCCATGCGGTTATCATAGCGGATGCCCTCTGGAGATATGAGAAAAGCACACCGATTGAGTACCTGAAACTGGCTGCCAAAGCACTTCACTATAAAAAGGTATCTGTATTCGATGATTCCAGCAATGCATTTATTGAAATAAAAAATACCGACAAAGAAACAGCAGAAGACTTTTTAACCAATGCCGGGCTTTTACCGGTGTACCATTTGGAAAAAAATATATTTTATAACAAAAAGCATATTGGAAAAATTACAATCGACTGGCAGAACAGAGCTGTCTTTACCTATTTTTATATTTTCCTTTGTCTGGTTTTAGTTTTGATGGCGGTATGGCTTTTTCTGAATTTGACAGTGGCAAAGATGACGCTTGAAGACCGGGTAATTGAACGTACAGCCGATCTGAAGGCCAGTGAGAACCGCCTGAGGCTGAGTGAAGAACGGCTTGAAATGGCACTGGCCGGTGCCAATGATGGAATCTGGGATTGGAATTTGGAAACCGGTTCTGTTCATTATGACACCCGCTATTACGTCATGCTTGGATATAAACCCCATGAATTTCAAAGTAGCTTTGAAGCGTTTGAAAAACGAGTTCATTCAGATGATATTGTCGGGGTAAAAAATGCAATAGAAAACTATCTATCCGGGAAAATCGACATTTTTCATCAGGAATTCAGAATGTTAAATAAGAATGGTGACTATCAATGGATACGGTCAAAAGGTAAGATAGCTGTCCGGGATAAACAGAACAAACCTGTTCGTTTCATCGGTACCCATTCAGATATCAATGAACATAAAATTTTGGAAAAAGCCCGGGATGATGCATATGGCATCATCAACAGCAGTCCTTTGGTGGCGTTTATCTGGAAGAACGAACAGGGATGGCCGGTTGAGTTTGTGACTGAAAATATAGAAAATGTATTTGGATATCATCCTGATGAATTGTTAAGCCATACCATTCGGTACGACCAGATTGTTTTTCCGGATGATTTGAAAAGAGTTGGACATGAAATTGGCAAACCCAATTTTGAGAAAAAAAGTAATAATTTCATCCATAGGCCCTACCGGATCATTACAAAATCCGGAAACATCAGATGGGTAGAAGACCGTACCTACATCAAAAGAAATGATACAGGAGAGATCACCCATTATCACGGCATCCTGATGGACATAACCAATCGGATAGACGCTGAAGAGGCACAAATAAAATCCAATCGAATACTGAAACTTGTTTTAAACAGTATTCCGGTTCGGGTGTTTTGGAAAGATACACAAAGCATCTATTTGGGCGGGAACCAGGCTTTTGCCGAAGATGCCGGCTTGCGTTCACCCGACGATCTGGTTGGGAAAACCGATCATGATCTTGCATTTTCTGCACAGGCAGGAGTGTTCCAACGGGATGAAAAAGAAGTAATCCGTTCCGGGAAATCCAAATTATTTTATGAAGAACCCCAGGACAGACCAGACGGCAAAACAAACTGGCTTCTGACCAGCAAGGTGCCCATGCGGGATGCACAGCAGAAGATCATAGGGATATTGGGAACCTATCAGGATATTACCGATCGTAAACAGGCTGAAAAAGAGAAGATTGCAGCCCAGAAAATTGCAGGTGACAATGAGAAACTGGCTTTGGTTGGCCAGATAGCAGGGAAAATGGCCCATGATTTCAATAATATCCTTGGAATTATTATGGGCAATACCGAACTCTCCTTGTTATATTGCAAGGAACCCAAAACGAAAAAAACGCTTGAATTGATCTATGAACAAACCATACGTGGTAAAAATTTGACAAAAAACCTGGTTGCTTTTGCTAAAGACCAGGAACTTAAACAGGAATTTTTCAGAATCAGCGAAAAAATTAATCTTGTTATAAATCTGATGAGAAAGGATCTGGAAGGAATTGAGCTGATAAAACAAGAAAGCCCGGGTGTTCCCGAACTGCTCGCCGACCCTGGAATGATAGAGCATGCACTTGTAAATCTGATACAAAACTCAATCCATGCCTTAAGTATGGTTGAACACCCCAGAATCACTGTTAGAACATACAGCCGTGGGAACCAGATATGCTTTGAAATCGAAGACAATGGATGTGGCATTTCAAAAGAAAACCTGGAAAATATTTATGAACCATCCTTTACTTTAAAAGGAAGCAGGGATGTAGCAGGTTCATATAAAACCGGCATTAAAGGGACTGGTTATGGGATGTCGAATGTAAAAAAATATATTGAGCAACACAAGGGAACTATTTCAATTGAGTCGGAATATGGCTCAGGGACTAAGTTTACAATCAGTCTGCCGGTCATTAAAAAAGAATTGACAAGTGATGAGAGAATAAAAACTCAAACAGGAACGGCATATTTTGAAAAATATATCCTTCTTGTTGAAGATGAAACAGCTATCGCAGATGTACAATACAGGATACTAACGCAGGCGCCCTGTAACCACAAAGTTGATATTGCCAATAATGGTCAGGTAGCAATGGATTTGTTTGACAGAAATGAATATGACCTCATAAGTTTGGACTATATTCTTCCGGGAGATATTAATGGGATGGATATGTATCATCATATCAGAGCGTCAGACAAAACCATTCCGATCCTGTTTATTTCAGGCAATATAGAATTTTTAGAGTCTATTAAATATTTGATGAAAAAGGATCCATATGTTGATCATCTGTCAAAACCTTGCAAGAATATTCACTATTTGAATAGTATAAATAAATTATTTTCAAGACCAAAACTTATATGATTAATGCAATGATAATCAGCAACGACAAAAGCCCAATAACAAAAGGGATCAGGATTTTCATCCTGACCCCTTGTTTTTTTTGGAGGCGGCTTCCAGATTCGAACTGGAGAATAACGGCTTTGCAGGCCGTCGCCTTACCACTTGGCCAAGCCGCCATGGGTGGAGCGGGAAACGGGATTTGAACCCGCGACTTCGACCTTGGCAAGGTCGCACTCTACCACTGAGTTATTCCCGCTCAGCGTTGAAACAAAAGGTTTATACCCTTATCCCCAGGGTTTGTCAACCCATAATTCTAAAAGGATATCAGTTTTCTGAACCGGATGAAATAATCCGCCCCGGACCAGAGGGTAAAGACAAGGGCGCCATAGAGAAGCACCATGCCAATGGCGTGGAAATCGATCCCCATGTAGGGGTAATGGATGAGGAGGGGAATAATACAGGCTATTTGAAAGCCTGTCTTGTATTTCCCAAGCCAGGAGGCTGCCACATCCTCTCCCTGCTCAATAATGACGCACCGAAGCCCTGTGACGGCAAGTTCCCTGCCGATGATGGCACAGGCGATCCAGGCCGGCATGAACCCCAGGGAGACCAGCATGATAAATGCCGATGAGACCAGAAGTTTATCCGCCAGGGGGTCCAGGATTTTTCCAAGGGTTGAGACAAGTCCCAGCTTTCTTGCAAGATAGCCGTCAAAATAATCGGTGATGGCGGCCAGGGAAAAGACCAGGGCCGCCAGAAATGCCGTCATTTTACCCGGATACATCAAAAGGCCCACAAGAATGGGGGTAGCCACAATCCTTGACAGGGTCATGAAGTTGGGATTCATGACAATCTTCATCAGCCTGCGCATCCAGCTCCCCATGGTACTCTTAAATTTTTCCGGACATTTTTCCACGTTTTTTTTAATCGTTTCCTGCCAGGTCATAGGGATTATTTATTCTCTTTTTTTTTCCAGTCTGCCATAAAGGACTCAATGCCCCTGTCTGTCAAGGGGTGGGATGCAAGGGCGCTCAACACCTTGTGGGGTATGGTTGCAATGTCAGCCCCGATCAGGGCAGAGTTCAACACATGCAGGGGGTTCCTGACGCTTGCAACAATGATCTGGGTATCAAACATATAGTTTGAATAGATCTCGGCAATCTCCTCAATAAGGTTCATACCGTCAAGGGCAAGATCGTCTATTCTACCCACAAAAGGACTTGCATAGGTGGCACCGGCCTTAGCTGCCATCAGGGCCTGGGTTGCAGAAAAAATCAGGGTGACGTTGGTCTTGATGCCCTCATTGGTCAGGGTCCGCACGGCCTTGAGACCGTCAACGGTCATGGGAATCTTGACAACAATGTTGTCGGCAATCTTGGCAAGATCCCTTGCCTCCTTGACCATGCCGTCATAATCAAGGCTGATCACCTCGGCGCTCACAGGCCCCTCTACAATCGAACAGATTTCCCGGATGATGTCGGTGAACTCGCCGGCCTCTTTTGCGATGAGTGACGGATTGGTCGTGACTCCATCAACCATGCCCATGGCAAGGGCGTCTTTGATCTCATCAATGTTGGCTGTATCTATAAAAAACTTCATTATGCGTCTCCTTTGACATAAACCCTGACCTCCTGGCCGGGGTTATTTTCTATTTGTAGTAAAAGCTGCTCCATGGTTTTTTCCATTGTCGGGTGGACAATTCCAGAAGCTATATCACAAAGGGGTTTCAAGACAAAGCACCTTTTGTGCATGCGCGGGTGGGGAAGAATAAGTCTGTCGGTCTGGACAACCCTTTCCCCATAAAGGATGATATCAAGGTCAATGATCCTGGGACCAAACCTCACCTCTTTTTCACCCTGCCCCAAAAGCAGTTCGATCTTTTTTAATCCGTCAATAAGCTCAAAAGGATCAAGGCGGGTTTCGATCTTAAGTGCTCCGTTGACAAACCATGCCTGGTCGAGAAAACCCACGGGCTCGGTTCGGTAAAAAGGTGAGGTCGCCACAACACGGGTCTGGTCAAGTGTGTCAACCGTTTTTCTGCCCCTGATGCAGTTATCGTATCGATTGCCCAGATTTGAGCCGATGGAGAGATATGCAATCGCCATGGGATTCATTTTTATAGTTCCACCTGAACAGTATTAGAAGAACCGCTGAACACCCCTGAGCCGGTATAGGCCCTGACACGAAAGTAGTAGCTTGTTCCAGGCTTAATTTCAACGGCAAATTCAAAGGTTTTAGCACCGGTGGTATCCAGGGGGGTAAACCGCAGGGGACATCCCTTGCAATCGTCTGCCCCCCCCCCTTGGGTTGCCAGGTCGACCTCAAACCCGGCAATGGGAGGTACACCCTTTTTTACCCCATAAGACCAGGTAAGGGTTGCCGTTGTTCCAGCAAGGGACAATGCCAGGTTACTGGGAGGGGCTACCATCTCCTGGATGGGCGGCAAGGGAGGTCCTTTTTTGCCACAACCCAGACCGGTTACAGCCAGAACAATGGCAAACGCGCACAGAACAAAAATTCTGAAAACATTCCTTGAAAATGGGTTCATCCCTCTGTTCCCGCTGTTTGTTCATCAAGATCCCGGGTTGCCCGATCAATGGCCTTGAGTACATTATCGTATCCAGTGCCACCATGGGTCCCACGCCTTGAAATCATATGCTCAATGGAAAGATACTCAAAAATATCCGGTTCAATAACCTCTGAAAAGGTTTTAAACTCCTGGACCGTAAGGTGGTGAAGCTCCTTTGAATGTTCAAGGGCAAAGGCCACTGCCTTTCCAGAAATGGAGTGGGCCTGCCTGAAGGGCACACCTTTTAAAACAAGGTAGTCGGCAAGATCCGTGGCATTGAGAAACCCCTTTTCCGAGGCTGCAAGCATGGTTTCCTTGTTCACCTTGATGTTGGGCAGCATCCGGGTGTAAACGTCCAGACAGGCCTTGACCGTGTTGACCGTGTCAAACAGCGGCTCCTTGTCCTCCTGCATGTCCCGGTTATAGGCAAGGGGCAGGGATTTCATGAGGGTGATAATAGCCATGAGATTGCCCACCACCCGGGCAGTTTTCCCCCTGACAAGCTCTGCGACATCCGGATTTTTCTTCTGGGGCATGATACTCGATCCGGTTGTAAAGGCATCCGAAATGGTGATAAAGGCAAACTCAGACGAAGACCAGAGCACCAGCTCCTCGGAAAATCGAGACAGATGAATCATGGCAATAGAGGCGGCCGAGATGAACTCCATGGCAAAATCACGGTCGGACACTGAATCCATGCTGTTGTCCGACACCTTTGCAAAACCGAGCAGCTGCCGGGTATACTCCCGCTCCAGGGGAAAGGTGGTACCGGCAAGGGCAGCAGCCCCAAGGGGCATTACATCGGTGCGCTTCAGGCAATCTGCCATGCGCTCCTGATCGCGTTTAAACATCTCGTAATAGGCCATGAGATGGTGGGCAAAAAGGACAGGCTGAGCCCGCTGCAGATGGGTGTAACCTGGCATGACCACTCTCTTGTACTGATCTGCCATTTTAACCAGGACCCGCTGCAGGGCAAACAGCCGGGCAATGATGCCCTTGATTTCGGCCTTTAAATACATGCGGATGTCCAGGGCCACCTGGTCATTGCGGCTCCTTCCCGTGTGCAGTTTCCTTGCCACATCTCCTGCTTCATCTCCCAGGGCACTCTCCACATGCATATGGATGTCTTCCAGGGCGTCGGAAAATTCAAAGTCATCGCCGGCGATCTTCGCCTTGACCCGGCCAAGCCCCGTGCGAAGCGCTGCCGCCTCATCCTGGGTGATAATCCCCACGTGGGCCAACATGGTTAAATGGGCAATGCTGCCCTCGATGTCATAGGCGTAGAGCGCCTTGTCAACGTCAATGGACGAGGTAAACCGTTCGACCATGGCGTCCGTATCCTGGGAGAACCTGCCACTCCACGGTTTTTTTCCCATGTCACACCTTTCTCCTGTCATTGGCAATCTTTCTGATTCGCAGCCGAAGGGCGTTGAGACGGATAAACCCTTCAGCATCCTTCTGGGCGTAGACATTGTCATCCTCAAAGGTGGCAAAGGATTCGTCATACAGGCTCTGGTCGGATCGCCGACCCAGAACATAGCAATTACCCTTGTAGAGTTTAAGCCTTACCGTTCCTGAAACGCAGGTCTGGGTTTCATCAACCATCTTCTGGAGAAGGGCCATTTCAGGAGAAAACCAGAACCCGTTGTACACAAGCTCGGCATACTTGGGGATAAGAGAATCCCGGAGGTGAGCCACCTCACGATCCAGGGTGATGGACTCCATGTTTAAATGGGCAAGCCTCAGAATGGTGCCGCCGGGTGTCTCGTAAACGCCCCTTGATTTCATTCCCACAAAACGATTTTCAACAAGGTCGATACGGCCGATGCCGTTCCTGCCGCCCAGGGTGTTGAGTTCCTTGAAAAGGGTTGCAGGGGACATGGGCCGGCCATTGATGGCCACAGGATTACCGTTCTTAAAATCGATCTCGATAATTTCAGCTTTGTCCGGAGCATCCTCAGGTTTAACGGACATGGTGTACATGTCGTCGGTGGCCTGGGCCCAGGGATCCTCAAGCACGCCTCCCTCATAGCTGATGTGGAGCATGTTCCGGTCCGTGCTGTAGGGTTTTGACGGGGTCTGGGGTACGGGTATGTTGTGTTCTTTTGCAAACTGCATCAGGCGGGTCCTGGAGGTTAGATCCCAGTCCCGCCAGGGGGCGATGATCTTGATGGCTGGATTCATGGCAAAATAGCCAAGCTCAAACCGTACCTGATCGTTGCCCTTGCCCGTGGCACCGTGGCTTACGGCATCGGCCCCTTCGGCTGCAGCTATCTCGATCTGTCGTTTTGCGATCAAGGGTCTGGCAATGGAGGTACCAAGCAGGTATTGCCCCTCATAGATGGCATTGGCCCTGAAGGCCGGAAACACATAATCACGAATGAACTCTTCCCTTAAATCCTCGACATAGGCCTTAACAGCACCGGTTTTAAGCGCTTTTGCCTCAAGCCCGTCAAGCTCCTCCTCCTGGCCAAGATCCGCCGTAAGGGTAACCACCTCACAGTGATAGGTTTCAATCAACCATTTCAAAATAACCGAGGTATCCAGGCCGCCTGAATAGGCAAGGACCACTTTTTTTATGTCAGACATGGGTAATATCCTTTATTTTTTAATTGTTCTTTTGACAAGTTAGCTTATTTTCCATTGGCCAGTATCAGGGTCTCAAGAATGGCCTTGTGCATGTGGCGTTTGTTTTCAGCCTGGTCCCAGAACACGGCATCGGGCGCTTCAAGGACATCCTCTGAGATCTCTTCCCCCCGGTGGGCAGGAAGGCAGTGCAAAACCGTCACATCTGGCTTTGACTGGGATAGAAGGGATCGGTTCACCTGGAAGCCTTTAAAAGCAGTAACCCGTTTTGCCTGTTCCTCTTCCTGTCCCATGCTGGCCCACACGTCCGTATACACCACATCGGCATTTTTAACTGCATCCTTGGGGTCATGGGTGAAAACAATCTGCCGCCCTCCCCGTTCAAGGGCCTTTGCCTTGATTTCGTCCTTGACGCCGTACCCTTCAGGGGTTGCCACCACAAGGTTGAGGTCAAGAACCGCCGCCGCATTGACCCATGAATTGGCAACATTGTTGCCGTCGCCCACCCATACGATTTTTTTGCCCTGGAAACCACCCTTATGCTCGATCACCGTCATGATGTCGCTTAAAATCTGGCAGGGATGATAAAGGTCGGTCAGGGCATTTATCACAGGAATGGTCGAGGATGCTGCAAACTCTTCCACCAACCCGTGGTCAAAGGTTCGCATGGCAAGGACGTCTATGTAGCGGGAAAGCACCCTGGCCGTGTCACAGGCAGGTTCGTTCCTTGAAATCTGGGTATCCTGGGTGCTCATGTAGATGGGCGTCCCCCCCAGCTGAATCATGGCCGTCTCAAAGGCCACCCGGGTGCGGGTGGATTTTTTGTCAAATATCAGGCCCAGGCTCTTTCCGGCCAGATGCCTGTCAGAGATGCCCTGTCGGGACCTTTTTTTAAACTGAAGGGCCAGTTCAAACAGATGGATAAAATCGTCCTTCTCAAGATCAAGAAGAGAGAGCAGGTCTTTTTTCATTAAAATTCTCCTTATTCAAGCAGGTCGTCAAGGGCCTTGACAACGGCATCAATTTCCTCCCGTGTGATGACAAGGGGAGGAGCAAATCTGATAACTTTACCTTGAATCGCATTAAGAATAAAGCCTTTTTTCATGGCCTCGACCACAATTTCTCCTGCATTTCCATCCAGTTCCATGCCCACAAGCAGCCCCTCACCCCGGACGGCCCTGATGGTTTTATGGCGGGCCATAAGGGCCGTGAGCCCCTGTTTGAGGTATGCCCCCTTCGCCCTTATCTGTTGGAGAAAATCAGGGTCCGAAATGATCTTTAGAACCTCAAGGGCAGCCCGGGTCACAAGGGGTGTACCGCCAAAGGTGGTTGCGTGACTGCCAAAGGTGAACCCCTTGGCCGCTTCAGTGCAGGCCAGCATGGCCCCGATGGGAAGCCCGTTGCCAAGGGCCTTTGCAAGGGTCATGATGTCAGGCGTAACGCCAAAGAGCTCATGGGCAAACAGGGAACCGCACCGCCCCATACCCGTCTGGACCTCGTCAAAGATGAGGAAAATTCCCCTTTCATTGCACAGCCTGCGCACGGCTTTAATATAATCTTGATCGGCAGGGATAATCCCTCCCTCCCCCTGGATGCACTCCATCATAACGGCGCAAACCGTGTTGTCCACCAGGGCATCTAAGGCACCAATATCGTTGAACGGACAATGGACAAACCCGCCCACCAGCGGGGAGAACCCCTGCTTGATCTTATCCTGACCCGTGGCGGACAAGGTGGCCATGGTCCTGCCGTGGAAAGACTGGGTCATGGTAATGATCCTGAACCGTTCAGGCTCCCCTTTTTCATTAAAATAGCGCCGGGCAAGCTTGATGGCAGCCTCGTTGGCCTCGGCACCGGAATTGGCAAAAAAGACCTTGTCGGCAAAACTTTTTTCCACCAGCTGATGGGCAAGCTCAGCCTGGGGTTCGGTATAGAAAATGTTTGACACGTGTACAAGGGTTGCGGCCTGATCAGCAATGGCCCGTGTTACCTGGGGATGGCAGTGGCCAAGGCTGACAACGGCAATCCCTGCAAGAAAGTCCGTATAGGCCTTACCCTGGTCATCCCAGAGGGTCGCCCCCTCCCCTTTGACAAACACAGTGGGAATTCTGGAATAGGTATTAAACACATAGGTGTTGGTTTTTTCGATAGTATCCATGGGTTGTTTCTTTAATCCTCCTGGCCCTGCAAAAAGACCTGGGTGCCGATGCCGGAATCTGTAAAAAGTTCGAGCAGCAGGGCATGGGGTCTTGTTCCGTTAATGATATGGGTTTTTTCAACACCGCCTTCAAGGGCGGAAAGGGCCGATTCCATTTTTGGAATCATACCCCCCTTTATTTCACCTCGTTCGATCATGGTATGAATTTTCTCTGCCGCTGCCGATGACACAAGGGTACCTGAAGCATCCAGCAGGCCGTCCACATCCGTCATCAGGATAAGCCGTTCCGCCTTCAGGGCCGATGCAATCTTTGACGCCACCAGATCCGCATTGATATTGTAGGTCTCGCCTGATCGACCCACCCCCACCGGGGCAATTACCGGAATAAACCCTTTGCAGGTAAGGGTATGAATAATCTCCGGATCAATAGCCGTGACACGCCCCACCATTCCGGGGTCTATGATTTCAGGCGGTTTTTCCGTGTTGGACGCGTCCACAATGGTCATCTTTTCAGCAATGATAAGCCCCCCATCCTTTCCGGTTAACCCCACGGCCCTGCCACCCTGGGCGTTGATCCCGGACACAATCTCCTTGTTGACCTTGCCCCCAAGGACCATCTCCACCACATCCATGGTTTTATCGTCGGTGTAGCGCATCCCCCTGACAAAGGTGGAGGTGATGCCCATGGCGTCAAGGACCCGGTTGATCTGGGGGCCGCCCCCGTGGACCACCACGGGGTTGAACCCGATGTACTTCAACAGGGTAATGTCCCGAGCAAAGTCACGTTTAAGTCCCGGATCCACCATGGCATGGCCGCCGTACTTGACCACAATGGTTTTACCTGCAAATTGCCGGATATAGGGAAGGGCCTCGATCAGAATGTCTGCCACATTCATGTTCATCATAGGATATACCTCGAAAGATCCTCATCCTTGACAATCTCCATGAGCTGTTTGTCCACAAAGTCTGCGTCCACAACCATCTTTTTCTCCTCAACATCCGGAGCGTGGAACAAAATTTCTTCGAGCAGCTTTTCCATGATGGTGTGAAGCCTTCTGGCGCCGATGTTTTCGGTTCTTTCGTTCACGTCAACGGCAATGGAGGCAATTTTATCGATGGCATCCTCGGTGAATTCAAGCTCAACCCCTTCTGTTCGCAAAAGGGCAATATACTGAAGAATCAAGGCGTTCTTGGGCTCGGTGAGTATCCTTACGAACTCGTCCTTGCCAAGACTTGTAAGTTCAACCCGTATGGGAAACCGGCCCTGGAGTTCGGGAATGAGATCCGAGGGTTTGGCAATGTGAAAGGCACCCGAGGCGATGAACAGAATATGGTCGGTTTTTACCGTGCCATACTTGGTGGGGACTGAACTTCCCTCGACAATGGGTAAAAGATCCCGCTGGACCCCCTCCTTGGACACCTCCGGCCCCTGGGAATTTCCCTTGCCGGCAATCTTGTCGATCTCGTCAAGGAAAATGATGCCTGACTGTTCAACCATTTCAACGGCGTCGGCGGTTACCTTTTCCATGTCAACCAGGTGGGCCGCCTCATCCTGGGTAAGAATCTTCATGGCCTCGGCCACCTTGACCTTACGACGCTTGGTATTCTTGGGCAGAAGATTTCCCAGCATGTCCTTCATGTTGATACCCATCTCCTCCATGCCCGTGTTGGAAAAAATTTCGATCATGGGCGAAGCCTTTCCCGTCACGTCAATATCAACAAACCGAGAATCGAGCTTGCCGTTATTTAACATTTTCCTCAGCTTTTCCCGGGTGGAAGACTTGGACGAGGATGACGAAACGACCTCCAGATGGGGTTCTGTAAGGGTTGCACCTTCAGGCCCGCCCGACTCGGGCAGCAGCAGATCAAGGATTCTCTCCTCGGCCATGGCCGCCGCCTTTTCCTGGACTTCTTCCTGTTGCCGGACCTTGAGGGTGTTCACCGTCAATTCCATAAGGTCCCGGATCATGGACTCCACGTCCCTTCCCACATACCCGACCTCCGTGAACTTGGAGGCCTCCACCTTATAGAAGGGAGAGTCCGTCAACCGGGCAAGCCGACGTGCAATCTCGGTTTTTCCAACACCGGTCGGGCCGATGAGGATAATGTTCTTGGGAGCGATCTCGTCCCTTAAATCATCGGGAACCTGGCGGCGGCGCCACCGGTTTCTAAGGGCGATGGCTACGGATTTTTTGGCGTTTTTCTGACCGATGATGTACCGGTCAAGTTCCCGGACAATCTCCATGGGCTTAAGGTCACTCATTGTTTCATCTCTTCAATGGTTATGTAATTGTTGGTGTAGATACACAGGGCCGCAGCAATCTTCATGGCCTCGGTCACGATGGTCCGGGCGTCAAGGTCGGTGTGAACCACCAGGGCCTGGGCCGCAGCCTGGGCTGCCGTGCTGCCTGAGCCAATGCTGATCACCCCGTCGTCAGGCTCAATCACGTCCCCGTTGCCGGACAGCAGATAGGTATTTTTCTCGTCCGCCGCAATCATCATGGCCTCGAGGCGTCTTAGATATTTGTCCGTGCGCCACTCCCTTGCAAGCTCCACTGCACTGCGGGTGAGGTTGCCGTTATACTGTTCAAGTTTTTGTTCAAGCTTTTCAGAAAGGGTGAGGGCATCGGCCGTGGCACCGGCAAATCCCGTGATAATCTTGTCGTTGTAAATCCGCCGCACCTTTTTTGCCTTGTGTTTTGTAACAATGGTGCCAAGGGTCACCTGGCCGTCACCTGCCACAACCACCCAATTCTTGTGGCGAACAGCGAGTATGGTTGTACCATGAAATGTATCTGTCATTGAAATTACCTCGTAAAATTAACGTCGTGGATGGGCCCGGTCATAGACCTCCATGAGCCGTGCATAGGTCACATGGGTGTAGATCTGGGTGGATGAGAGGCTGGCGTGGCCAAGAATCTCCTGAATCCCCCGAAGATCGGCCCCGGCATCAAGCATATGGGTTGCAAAGCTGTGGCGAAGGGTGTGGGGGGAAACTGGCACACCCAGCCCGCACGCCTTGACAAGCACGGAAAGCACCCTTCGAATGGAGCTGTCAGAAAACCGATGGGCGTCCCGGTTCAAAAAAAGTGCCCCAAACTCCCCGTCAATACAAGTTCGGTAGTCGTCAACAGCCTTTAAGGCCCGATCACCCACCGGCACCAGCCGTTCACGGTTTCCCTTTCCCCTGACCCGCACCAGGTGACTCTCGCGGTCAATGTCTCCAACATTGAGGTTGGACAGTTCCGACACCCGCATGCCCGTAGAATAAAAAAGTTCAAACACGGCCCGATTCCTCTTATCCACCACGGTTCTTGTCTTGATGGAATCAAGGAGGGTGAACAGCTCGTCCACCGTTAGAAATTGGGGAATGGATCGGGGCAGTTTAGGTGCTGAGACGCCCTGGGCAGGGTTAACCTCGATTTTTCCAACGACCACCAGATAGTTGAAAAAACTCTTAAGGGCTGAAAGCCGCCGTGAAATGGTTCTACGTGTGACCTTTTTTTTTGCAAGGTCCATTAAAAACCCCCGAACAGGGTTTGTCTCGCTGTCGCGAATCTCTTTCAGCAGCTGTTCATCCGTAATGGCCGCCACCGGCTTACCGGGAAAACAAAATCCAAGGAAGGCGGTAAGGTCACCCCCATAGGCTCTGATGGTGTGGGGGGAATATCCTTTTTCCGACGAGAGTGTCTGCAGGAATTGAGTAACAACCATGTCAGGATCCAAGCCTTGCCTTGATCATCTTCATATCCTCCCACACCGGTCTTTTACGCGCCACGTCATGGATCAGGGTTTTCGGATGAAAGGTGGGCATCAAAGGAATGGTATTAAAATCATGGAACCTGCCCCTTAACTCCTGAAGGGGGTCTCGCCGGTCAAGCATGGCCTGTGCGGCCCGGCCGCCCAGGGTGCAGATAACCGTCGGGTTGACCCGATTAATTTCCCGCTTGATACGTTCAAGGGCGCCAGTCATGGGGCCGGACGCTGGAAGCGCTGTGATATAAACCTTTTCCCGGGTAAGATCAATGGCTCCAAGAATTTTTAAAAAAAGTTCGCCTGCATCGCCTGCATAGGGGGAAACACCCCTTTGGCTTTGTTCTGTAACAATAAACAGCTCAGCATTGGGATCTCCCTCTCCCCTTAAACCGGGAGCAACCCTTTTGGAACCCTGGGGCTCAGCAGTTTTGGCGGCAAGATTCCAGGAACGGACAATATCCAGGGATTGCCTGGAAATGTCAAGATCACAGGGAGAGATCCCCTGTCTGAACATAAGGTACGCTTTGGCCCCTTTAATCAATTCAAGAAATTCAGCCCCCAAGGCGGCTTTTGGATTGGCAACATTCATTGTTCCATGCCAGCCTTGCCCAATCTCCTTGATCGGATCTCGTCAAGGAGATGATTGGCCACATCCTCCTTTTCCATGGCAGGGATATCCCGCACGGTGCCGTCCCGGAAAAAAAGTTTAACCTTGTTGAAATCACTGCCAAATCCGGAGCCTTCGACCCCCACAAGATTGCCAGCAATCATGTCCAGGTTTTTTTTCTCCATCTTGATCAGGGCATTTGCCTCAAGATCATTGGTCTCAGCGGCAAATCCAACCACAAATTGATGGGTTTTCCTCTGGCCTGCAAGCCTTAATATATCGGGGTTTTCCACCAGGGTAAGGGTAAAGTGTTGTTGGGAGTGTTCCGGGTTGTGGTTCTGAGCGTTTTTCTTGATCTTTTTTGTCTGCGGATCACACGGACGATAATCGGCAACAGCGGCAACCTTGACAAGCACATCGCAACCGTCAAAACAGTCAAGCACGGCGTCGGCCATCTCCCTGGCAGACACCACATTTATCAAATCAACCCCAAAGGGCGGTTCAAGGCAAACAGGACCCGACACCAGGGTTACAATGGCACCCCGTTTCTCTGCTGCCGCTGCAATGGCATACCCCATCTTACCCGACGAGTGGTTGCTGATGTAGCGCACAGGATCAATGGCCTCCCTTGTGGGGCCTGCCGATATCAGAAATTTTATCCCCTCAAGATCCTTTTTCGTAAGGGCTGCAACCATTCGATCAAGGATAAGGGCAGGGTCGGGCAATCGTCCTGCCCCGGTGGTTTTACAGGCAAGCTCCCCAGTGCCGGGCTCCACAATCGACACCCCGTCCCCCTCAAGGGTGTCCAGATTTCTCTGAACGGCAAGATTTTCGTACATATAGGTATTCATGGACGGACAAACAACCACGGGAACCGTCACAGCCATGAGCATGGTGGTAAGGGCATCATCGGCAATACCATGGGCCATTTTCCCGATAAAGTTGGCCGTGGCAGGCGCAACCACCACCAGGTCTGCTGCAGTTGCCCATTCAATATGTCTCACCGATGACTCATTGGTGTTAAACAGCCCCGTGCACACCTCATTTTCAGACAATACCCTGAAGGTGGTCTCGCCCACAAAGGCCAGGGCCGCCCGGGTCATCACCACCTGAACGTGTGCACCGGCTTTTTTTAAGCGCCTCAAAAGTTCCACAGCCTTGTAGGCTGCAATGCCGCCGCACACCCCAAGGATGACGTTTTTTCCTTTGAGCGTCATGGAAGGCCTCAGTTGAAAAGATTAGATTCCGGAGCCTTCTCAACCTTGCCAATGGTCGGAGCCACCCCCACCTCAACATAGGTATTGAAATCCTTTTCACGGATGGTGATGACTGCCCAGCGGGACTCTTTCTGGAATATCATGATGGTGGAAGCCGGACTCTTGATGTTTGAAATCATGTTCCAGTTGTCCTTGATCATGTTGTTGGAAAAGAAATTAAACAGGGACCGGGACTCGATCCTGCCCTTAAGGGAGATGATTCCCGAGGTGTAGCCTGGAGTGCTCACAACAACGGTTGAACCATCCAGCACCTTTAATTCTTTTGGAATCAGGACATCCTTGAAGTCATAGTACACGGCTGTTGTCTCCCGGGTCATGGTCGGGGTGGTGTTTGAGGCATTCTTATTCCCTCCCAGGTTCAGGTTGGAACAGCCTGTTACGGCAACCGATACCAGCAGGGCAAAAAGAATGGGGGCAAAGGGTCGAACGCTATTTGTAATTTTCATAAAATCTCCTTGGGTAATTGCCTAATATAGTTTAACCGGACAAACAAAAAACGACCAAATTACAGATCACTTCTAAAACTATTTGGTCTAAAAGTCAAATCCCAGAAGCCCCATGGGCACGGATTTAAAATCGCCCCTATGGATTATTCCACGTCCTCCCATGAGGTAACACCAGACTTGGTTGTCCCGGGGTTTTTCTGTTCAATGGTTTTGATGGCGCCGGTGCTGGTTTGAACAAAGGCTTTGGAACCCTCTTGTTTACCCACATGAACATTGGGAGTCACGGATAGTCCCTTGCCAAGGGAAATCTTCTTTTGAAGTTTGTTTTCACCGGCATCGATGTCGCCGTTGCCATTTGAATCGAGATACCCTATGACAGACTCAAAATAGGATGTTCCGGTTTTATAATAAACTGCGTACAGGTTACTTTTCCCCTCAAAAGAACAGATGTCAGCCGAGGGGATATAGGTGGTAAAGGTGAGAAGATCTCCCAGAAGGGTTGCTTGGCCAAGGTTTCTCTCCTTGTTTGCCGAAGGAAGAAAATTCATATGCCAGCCATTGGACGTGGTTTCTTCCGCCTCCTTTACAAGGGTGTCCCAATCTGTGATGGCAACGGCAGTTGGCGACACAACACCCTCAACCGTCCTGTCA
The DNA here is from genome assembly GCF_000020365.1 of Desulforapulum autotrophicum HRM2. NCBI lineage: Bacteria > Pseudomonadati > Thermodesulfobacteriota > Desulfobacteria > Desulfobacterales > Desulfobacteraceae > Desulforapulum > Desulforapulum autotrophicum. Next base: position 3,150,047 of record NC_012108.1, read on the forward strand.
TCAGAAACAAGGCCATTTGTCACGTTCAAAAGGGATGATCTGGGTACCGTGCCCCAGGTCATGAGTTCACCCGAGTCCCAGAGTTTATTATTATTAGCATCTGTGAATGGTTCTTTAAGCCCGTAATAAGACTGCTGATCGGTATTGGCGGAATCGTTTCTGGAAAAAAAACGCCCGGTGCCAACGAACACCCATCTATTCCCCTGATTGTCCAATCCCACGGACGAAGCAGCAACGATGGGCTGGCCCGGAGTAAGAGCCGGGACAGACTCCGAATCAAGGTTCATAAAAATGCTGTCCCCATCCCATTGGGATAGATCTGTTTGATTGTCAATTACAATACGCCTCAGTTTTCCCCCCCACGGGTTTGCACCTGTGCCGTCACCACTGACAGTTCCGAAATAGACGGCATCGGCATTGAAATCAAGGTCAAAATCAACTGCAACCGGATCGGAGATAAAGGAATTATCATCAAGCTCCTGATAGTAATCGTGACCTGTTGCAGCAGGTGCGGTTGTGAAAACCCCATTGGCGGCCTCAAGGGTTTTAAGCTCATCCTCAAGAACAAGCTTTTTAAAATCCACAACATACAACTTGCCTTTCTGCTTGCTTATTGCCTGTTCTAAGGCTCCAGAAAGATTGTTCCCATCAGCCTTTCCATCGGCCGAGGCCGGGCCTGAGCCAAAGACCAGATACCACTCGTTCTCATTAATAGTTTCTTTGCCATCCAGGGGGTCAGACACATCCCTTTTATCCTTCATGGGAACGACAACCGGATAGCATGTGGTATACCCGAGATCCTCCATCTTGATCTCAGCAACGACCGTTGGTTCCGATTCAGGATCGGTTATATCAAAAATAAAATAGGCGGAAGACATGGTTCTATCCTTGTCCACATTGGCACTATCGCCATCGCTTTTATCCATATCAGCCACAATTTCACCGCCGCCAAAACGCATGCCCGCAACCAGAAATGTTCCCCAATCGGGTTCTCCATCCTCATCACCCGCATCGATAAACCCATCATTGTTCCAGTCAAACGAGCCATCCGGCAGAACCTTTGCATCAAAAACCTTTGGTTTAAGATCACAATAGTAGACATGGGGATAATCTGATTCGGTCAGCCAGTATAGATGTGGGAGCAGATTATAGGGCACATAGGCCCAAAGTTCTGCACCAAAATCGTATTCAACCTCTTTGTCCCCCCCGGTTTTAAAACTTTTTTTAAATTCTTTGTTGGAAGCGTCGTAAAAGCCTCCATTAAAGGCATGGAACATACCGTCATTTGCACCTGCATAAACCACGTGACGCCGGTTTTTAAAACGGTCGGCAAAGGTTGCGTAGGAAGCGTCCCGGTACAGAAGATGATAGTTTTCTGCGGGTCTGCTCACAATTGTGGGGGTTGAGTAAACAATGTCTCCCATGCGCCAGGTCTCAAGGGTTCCATCATCGTCATAATCAACCTGGCGAGACCTGAATTCGGGCAGGGTATAAGATGGGGTGGTAGCTGAGGTAAAAGAAGGCTGGTCAATACCCCGGATGTAGTTGGCAACCCTGCTGCTCTGCTTTATGAGAAACTCATTAAACAAACCTGAATTGGCTCTGAGATTGTCTATGGAAACATCGTTGCCATCAGAAACGATCGAAGGTTCATCGCCAAAGGTGGGGAAAAGGGTGAGATAGGGGTAAATGGTTGAGGTGTCGGTGAGATTTGCCACTGAAGGAGGGTTTTCGGATATAAAAGGAATCTGCTCACCTGAATCCACAACCATATTATTGTTCACATCAACAAAGGTGAAAATGTATCTGTTTCTTGTGGCAGTCTTGTAAATCCTCTGGGATACGGCCTCGTTATCAAGCATCTCATTGAGCCAGTTTGAAGAGGACCACAGATATTTAACGTCATTTATGGTACCTGTAAAGACAGGTGTTTGGTCTTCATCTATGATTTCATTTCCGTCATGGTCGTCGTACTTAAAAATCGTTGTACCGTCAAAGACAATAACCCTGTCGCTGTCTATATCAAGTTTGGCATTCCCGTTGGTATCCTCCCTCATGTTTCCATAGGAATCGACAAAAAGAGAATGAAGCTCCCCGACCCAAGTTACGGTATTACCAAGGGGACCTTTAAATTCAGGATAAAATACGGCCTGGTAAACGGCCCCCTCGCCCGACCGGGTCTGGGAGATAACCGAAGCTGCCGTTCCTGAAGCGGTTCTTTTCAAGATATCTTCAAATGACTTGTCGAACTTCTCCACAAGCATCAAAGGATTCTGTATGTAAAAGTAGGTATCCGGGACTCCATCATTATCCTTATCCCACTCCTCATTAAGATCAAGAAGGTTATTCTCGTTAGAATCCTCAAACCCCCCCCATTTGGCAGCATACCATAAAGGATTTTTTAGAAGAGTTGCCGTTGAACCAGAAGAACTTGCGGTAAACACACGGGTTTTTTCATTGGGCAAATTAGTGTTGTCATCCCAGTTGGTATCAGCCACACCTTGATTCGGTCCGAATGTACCCGGAGTATCCAAATAGTAATCTTTATCCTCATGGTCCGGTTGGGTATTGTTTTTTATCTCGAGATAAACGCCGTCTGCGGTGGTACCAGATATAATATATCCAAAATGCTGTTTCGAACCACCACCGTATACGGCATCCAAACTGGATATTTTAATTTGCACGGTGGTGGCAGAAGTTTTTGTATATTCATACGTAACCATGCAGTCCATATCATAGTCAGACCCCTGTTCAGCGTGTTCGTATGTCACTCTAAATTTTCCAGAAGCCGGTCCAATATTATCGACATAAAAATCGGTAATGGCACAGGTGGGTTGAAAATCCCCACGGGCTGCAGTAACCCCTCCCCCTGCCGTTGAATAAACTGTTTTTGCAAAGGGAACCAATGTAATAAGATTGTTGCCATCCATTGAGATCTCAATTTCTGGCAGGGTTGAGGCAAGACCTACCGCATAGGTTGAGACCTTCTGGTTCTGCGAGGCATTGGTATTAATATCGGTTGTATTTCCATAATAGGCAACAGAAGCAGAATAGTAACCGCCAAGTTTGGTCGGCTCTTCCGGACATAATCCACGAATGTTGCCTAAACCTGTAACAGTTTTGGGTGAACAGGCAGTATCAAAATCTGCTTCGCTTTGGCCTATATAATAGCTTCCATTTATTCCCTCACCAATGGAGATGGTATCTGCCAGGTTGCTGACATTCATCGTTCCCAATGTGCCGGTAAAACTTGTGCTGAAATTGGTGTCGACGCCGGGCAGTTGATCGGTGTCATAGGAGGGGTTAATATCACTGATTACCATCATGAAAGGCTTAGCGCAGTAGGAATAGTTTGTTTCATAGGGATCATCCCATGCACTTTCCAAAGGCAGATCAATACCCCGATCATTACCGTCACCAACTCCAGAAACAAAATTCGTGGTTGCCGATTTAGTCCCGGCAAAATAACGCAACGCTTCATACATCATTTCACCCGTGGGATTGCCCCACATATAATTTTGACCCTCTGCAATCGGACCCGCATAGGTTGTATGGTCCCATTTATGAGTACTATGGTTAAAGCCGATGACTCGAAAATTATCGATTGTCTTAATTATACCGCCAATACCATTGGTATCTTTATAGTTGAACTCTCCGGTATCAGGATTGATTTCATCATTTATGGATTTGATATTTTTACGCAGAACACCACCGGAGAGATGATTTTCATAAGAGCCGGTAATTAAACCAAAATAAATCTGATTGGACTCACCTTTGTTTTGTAGAAAACCGGTGGGCTTATATACAGTTGCCGAAGTGTTGTGATCGGTGTATAATCTTTCACTTTCCAAATCAGGCAAAGAGGAAACGCCAACTTTGACCCGAACCTCATATTGAGATACAGGTTTACCCACAAGTCCATCGCCCAGGATGCCGTCACCACTTTCAGCCGAAACCCATTTCCATATGCGATAATTACTATTTAGTTTCACCCTCAACAACGGTGGACCATTGGTTGCAAGCGAACCGCTTGCAAACAGATGACGGGTTCCTGCTGTCGGCTGGGTGTATGGAGTATAATCAGAGATTAAATAACCAGACCCATCAACATACTCTTTTCCCCAGCAATGGGCGTCGTTGGGGATATAAGCTCTTTCAAGAACTGTTTCAGTTGCAGTATCAACAGATCTTTTTCCTCCATAAAGAACCTTCCTGATGCAGTCGATCCGTGACATGGTCAAATAGTTTAAGAAATCACCACTCCATCGTCCAGCGGCAGTTACTTTCTTATCTGTGGTATAATCAACTGGTTCAAATCGTTTGTTTCCCGAATCATACTCATACTCTTTATAGGAATCAAAATATCCATAATATTCGATGGAGGGATTGTAACCCACATCAAGCGTACCATCGTCATTCAAGTCCGACGCATCATTATATGCTTCATAATAAAGTTTATGATCTCTGCCCATAACAAGCATGACAAGGGGGGGAACGCCTGCGGTAACAAAGGGAGGAACCGACTTATAATCTGATGATTTGGCTGCAAAAGAAGATAAGGGCAAGCAGACAGCGGAAAAGACAATTGCCATTAACGTATAATATCCAATACACAGTAATCTAATTAATCTCTTTGGCACCTTCTCCTCCTTCGAAAGAATAATAATCTGAATAACATTTTAAACGTTTTAAACAGGGTCAATAGTTGCATTCCCCCTCATGGCCTATCAAATGGCGATAATGAATCATAATGCATGACCGACTGTTACGTTTGCCCTGAAACTTGGCATAAAGACTATAAATAATCTCTCCGCCGCCGCCTGCAGCCCCCTTGCCTTTTCCCTCATACCCTGCTGCCATCTGAAGGGCGCTTCCCTTGGACAGCTGTGTATTTCCAAAGGCAATGATGTTGGTATGGGGCTGGGTATCATCGGCAGGAAAATGAACATCCCGAACAGTGTCAGTGGGGTATTCACTTCCCGGTTCATTTTCTTCTAAAGCAAAACTTTTATTTTCAATCACAGCAGTTCCGATTGTCAGGGGCTCTGTCTTAAACCCTGCAGGACAGGCAACGTTCTGTTCAAGGACTTCCCTTCCCACTTCGGTTCCACCGTCTGCTGAATAAAATGCTTTCTTGTGGAGCATGTCGTTGGAGGCGATCTTGGTTTCAATGGTTGAAGTGGTCACGGCAGAGATGCCGATGATGGTCAAGACAGTGAGAATTAAAAGGGCCATAATCAGCGCAGAACCGCTGTCGTTGTTTACAAAATCCATACCTGTTCTATTCCTTGTCATCGTCAAAAAGTAATGGCCTTATAATAATCTGCAGTAAAGGTTTTAGCCTGTCCCTTGTCGTTCCAGGTGACAACCATGGTTATCTTTTTAACATTGGGCACAGGGTCTGAAGGGGTGATTGTCCAATTTATGGTGAATTTTCCCTCATTGTCCGTTCCATCCACAAATCCGGGGTCAGCATAGTCAACCCCCATCAAGGTCTCTATATTGTCAGCAGCCCAGGTCGCGCCCCTGGTAAATTCCATTGCAGTGTCATTTCCTTTGATGGAAGACATCTGCATTTTAGTCAGGCCCAGAATGCCAATGGCAAGAATTGCCATGGCAATGATTACCTCCAAAAGGGTAAAACCACAGGCGTCAGTTTTAACCAGGCAGGTTCTGTTTTTTTTATTAAAAATCATTTTAATCCCAAATTACGGCATTTAATGGTTTCCGTGAGTGTACGGGTGCCTCCACCCACAAAATTGGTTGCATTCACGTCCGGCTGGGTTTCAAGGGTGATTTTTATCGACCGAATGGCAGTGGTATCTGCTGTGACGTTTCCGTCTTCATCATAATAGGCAAGGATCAATCCTGAAACATTTTCGGCAATGGCCTCTTTTTGACCATCTATTTTTCTGCCAAGGTCAAGGTCACCATCCCCGTATGCATCATAAAGGGAATAGATGATGTATTTAAGCTCCCCCTTTTCATCCGCACCGTTAACGCTTATTTGATTATCGTCATTGGCCGCATTCATGGTATAATTATCATTACCATCATCATCGGCAACCATGGAAAAAATCAGAGGATCTGCCGCAGTTCCATCTCCTGCCCTGTTGATGCCTGCGCCATACTTGACATCTGGATCATACCCTGCCATCCGGATCTCCTTTGACATTATTTCAAGGGCCCCCCTGAGGTTCTGCTGCATTTCAACAACCTGTTCCTGGGTGAGCTGGGTGGTTTCCTGACTTCGAAAAGCTGAAACAATACCGGCTATTACCATTACGCAAATGGACATGGCAATGATTAGCTCAATCAATGTAAACCCCTGGTTGTTTTTCCCGAAATCCATTATCTTTTCCCTAAAGCAACAAGGTTAATGCCAGTTGGTACCATCCATACTCTTTTGAATCCTGATATTGCCTGATAAGTTAACGATGACCCGAAGATAAAGGGAATTATTATTTTTCATAAAAATAGACCCATTGCCAAAACCAGTTCCGCCATCAATCTGACTGGGCATGCCCCTGCTGTCAAACGAGACATAGGTCAGGGCCGATGCCCCATGGGTTTGAAAGCTGGAGTTATAAAAATCCACCCCGGCCGGCATAATCTTTTCCATAATTTTAAAATCATCCGGATCTGTACCATCAAAATCAAACACAGGCGGATTACCGGAGGCTGCCTTTACCATATCAACATAGGCAATATAATGATTGTTTGCCGGGTCCAGGGCAATGACAACATCACTATTGTCTTTTACAGCCCTCATTTTCGCCTGCTGGAGACAGGAGACCACATCCCTTGCAGCACTCTTGAGCCGATAATCAGGAATCCTTTTTATAATCGACGGAACTGCTATTGCCGTTAAAATGGAAAGAATGGCAATAACAATCAGCAGTTCCAACAGGGTGAACCCCCATTGACGTTCCTTTAATGTATGATTCAAAACCATTCTAAAGCATATCCCCATATAAGTTGTTAAATCAAAGTTGCAAGAATAGTGCAAACGAACTATCAAGTTTTGATTTTTACAGATAATAACAGTTAACACAACTACTTTTAGCTTGCATTTCCTTTTTTTCATCCAGTCAAAAAAAATCAACACATCTATATTTAACCACTTTAACGACATAAAGCGAAAAACAGTGAACAATGACAGCTGACAATTTTTGCACCCTCCATTACAATTTTTTGTTCGGTTGGCCGTAAAAGAATGCCGGTTTTTTCACGATTAAAAACAACATTTTAATAAAAAAGCTTAAGAAAACAGACTGTTGAAAGAAAATAAATACATTTTTTTCAAGTTGGCATCATTGTTGTAATGTAAGAAACCAACGAAACAAGAATAGACCCAAATTAACCACAACAAAGAGGAGGCACCACATGTTTAAAAGACTAAGAGAAAAGGCAAAAAACAGCAAAGGTTTTACCCTGATCGAGCTGATGATCGTCATCGCCATCATCGGTATTCTGGCAGCCATTGCCATCCCCCAGTTCATGACCTACAAGGCAAAGGCGTACAATGCAGGCTCCCTGTCCGACCTTCACAACTTGAGACTCGAGTTTGAAGGATACAATGCAACCTGGGATGCATATCCAAATTGATAAGATCTTTTCATTTTAAAATTTTAAACCTTAAATTAGGAGCAAATTATGAATTCTTTAATTAAAATAGCAGTTATTTCTGTTATCATTACTGGCCTTTCGGGCTTTGCTTACGCCGGTACGGCTGTACAAACGGGTGGTGCTGGCGATACGGTTACTTTTGCAGGAACAAAGGGCCTTGCCACATTAAGCTTCACACCTTCTGGAAATACAATAATAAACGGAACAAGCACTGCGTTGACTTATGACATAACTTCAGGATGCTCAAAAACAGACATGTCAAACGGCATGGAATATGGGATGTCGCAGGACATTACAGGATATTATCAAAAAACACAGGGAGCAGCCGATGCTGCTCCTCCGGCTACGATCACCCCAGCTAATTGGACACTCATGGGCAGCAGCAGCTAAAACATATAAACAATCAGAAAGTATCTAATCAACTTTCGACCAAAGCCAAAACTGATTTAAACAGCTCACCAGAAATTATAATACAGCTTCTGGTGGGCTGTTTCACCGATGGGGAACGACGCTGATTCCATGATAAAAATAAAATCTGTTAAAAAAACCTTTAAATCAGACATCGGAAGACCTGAGATCAAGGCGGTTCAAGGAATCTCCCTCCAGGTGGACAAGGGACAAATCTTCGGAATCATCGGCCCAAACGGTGCCGGGAAAAGCACCCTTTTAAAGATGATCCTCGGATTTGCCGCCCCGAACTCAGGGAGCATCAAGATCAACGGTCTTTCCCCTTTGGATCCTGAATCCAGAGATACCATGGGATATCTTCCTGAGAATCCCTATTATTATGATCATCTCACAACCGACGAGCTGCTCTTATTTTGCGCCAGAACCGCAAGCATGGACAAAGAAAACTTTGCAACCCGTGCAAACCAACTTCTTGAGATCACCGGTCTGACCGAAGCAAGGCGATCAAAACTTTCGACCTACTCCAAGGGCATGACCCAGCGGGCCGGCCTCTGCTTTGCCCTGATCCATGATCCGGACATCGTCATCCTGGATGAACCCATGTCTGGCCTTGACCCCATTGGCAGAAAAATGGTATTTGACCTGATAATCGATCTAAAAGAAAAGGGAAAAACCGTTCTCTTCTGCTCCCACATCCTGACCGATGTTGAAAAGCTATGCGATGCCATCACGATCATGGCCAAGGGAAAGGTTAAAAAACAACTCACCAAAGCAGAAATTAGCGAGGACACCAGGGATCTTGAAACCATCTTCCTTGAGGCCGTTTCCCAAACCCTGCCCGATACTGCCCTGTCAGGAGCCTTTCTATGAGCCCCTTGAACAAACGAATCCTGCGCATACAGGCCCTTGCCGTCCTCACCTTTAAAGAAGGCATCCGGGAGCGGGCCATCTACGGCATCGGTCTTGCCGCCCTGGTCTTTTCATCTGTTTCCATTCCCATCACCGGTTTTTTCATGCGGGACCTTGACAAGATTTCCGTGGATTTTAACCTTGCAGCTGTCTCGTTTTCATCCTTGCTGCTGCTGTTCTTTGTTTCTGTCAACCTCATGGCAAAGGATATGGAACGAAAAACCATCTTTTTTGTGCTGTCAAAGCCCTTTTCAAGGGGGGAGTACATCCTTGGAAAGCTTGGCGGATTGATTATACTGAGCACTACGGCCGTTGGAGTGCTGTCCGTTGCAGCCTTTGCCAGCGTGCTCATCACAAAGAGTATCTACCCCCAGCATTTTGGTCATTTTACCTGGCCGGGATTTTTCATTGCCGTGTATGGCCACATCCTGATGCTGACCGTTTTAAACGCCATTGTGGTTTTCTTCAGCACCCTGACATCAAGTTCTTTCTTGACACTCCTATTCAGCGTATCCACCTATATTGCAGGCCAGACCATTGAAGAGGTCTATCTTTTTCTGCAGCACCAGTCCGAGACCGTTCCGCTGTCGGGTTTTGTGAAAACCACCATTGATTTTCTCCACTATGCAGCGCCTAACCTGTCAGTGTTTGATCTTAAAGCCATGGCCGCCCACAGTCTTCCCGTTTCAGGCACCTATCTGCTGGCAATCACCCTTTACGCCCTTGTCTATTCAGGCCTTCTTGCCGGGGCATCCACTTTTATCTTTGGCAAACGCAATTTTTCTTAAAAGGGCTGTTTATGACAAAACCCATTGTAAAACCGCCTGCCAGAAAACAGATCTTGCTGACAGCTCTTGCCCTGGTCGCCTACTGGGGGGTCTACACCTTTGTATCCACCCAGCGCCTGGCCTTCCTGGATCAGACACCCATCCACTATGCCATTCCATCAAGCTTTACAGCACCAGCCGCCCTTGAATTCAAGGGGGTGGTTGCAAACTATCTTTTTTTAAAGGCCATCACCGATGCAGGAGATGAACTGGGCCGGGGAAAAAAGATAGACAGGGAGATGATCAACTACATTGTGGCTTCGGTGGACACCATCACAGATCTTGACCCGAAATTCTGGGACCCCTATCTGTTTGCGAGCCTGATGCTTGCCTGGAACTTTGGAGAGCCTGAAAAGGCCAACACCATCCTGACCAAGGCGGAAACCAATCTTCCCAACGACTACAGACCCTCATATTTTAAAGGCTTCAACTATTACTATTTTTTAAAGGACAACGAAAAAGCCGCTGAATACATGATCAAGGCGTCAAAGCTTCCTGGAAGCCCGAGCTACCTGCCCTATCTTGCCACCCGGCTCTCGGTCTATTCTGCCAACCACAAGACTGCCGCTGCATTTCTTGAACAGATGATCAGGACCACCCGGAACGAAGCCCTAGTCAAACAGCTCAAAATGAGACTTGAGACCATCAACCACTTGATTGTTCTTGAAAAAGCCATGATGGATTATAAAGGCAGATTTGGCCTTTTTCCAAAACATTTGGAGGATCTCGTGAAAGCAGGATTTATAACAGCCATTCCCAAGGATCCCCATGGCGGAAAATACATTATCATGGAAAACAACCGGGTCTACACCACCAGTCGAATGATCGAGCAGCACTAATCTTGTTCAATGGTATAATCAACAAGTAAGCCCTGGGCCTGGAATTCCTTGAGTAGTTTTGGGCGTTTCTTTTTTTTGCTGTCATCGAGTGCCTTTTCAGCCATGCGGTTGGCATTGTTGAAATCTTTTTTATCAAGACATAAGGAAACTGCAATTTTCCAGAATTTTAAACTTTCCATGCTTGAATTGGCAAATTTTATTGAAGCAGAAAGAGCAACGTCGGGATTGGTCTCTTTCCAGACCTCAACCCATCGCTCCAAACCATTTGTTTCAGATGGAAACAATCTTACCAATCTTCCCTTAAAACTAAATGGAGAAGGAACATTCGTACTTTTAACACTCTGAATCACCCCCAGGTGCAGGACAAGCACAAAGGTTAAAATCAGGGCAACGGATCGCACTGCAATCCCATTGATCCTGAAATAGGATTGATTCACTTTTTCTTTGTGGTTGGCGGAAGCCGGCAATAAAATAACGGCAAAGGCATAGGCCATGAGCGTCAAGGGGATGGCAAAATAAAACACACCACTCACTGTTGCATAAAAAACAAAGGCTAAAAGAAGAGCAAAGGCAGAAACCTTTACCCCCTTCAACAATTGATCCCTTTCACCTAGGATGCCTGTCACTCCCCTGCGCATTAATTTAAAATACATCAGGATGAAAAAAAAGGCACCCACCAGTCCCCAATCAAGAATAAATTGAATCAAAGCGTTGTGGGGATGGTAAATGCTAAATCTAAATTCAGGAAAAAACCGAAACGAATCTGGCCCCAACCCCAGTATCAATGAATCCTTGCATTTGGCAAAAGAAGTCGTCCACAAAAGAGGTCTTCCCGTCATCATACTATTTGAACTTCTCTCAATGGATTTTATCCCCCCCATACCAGGATGATCCACGGCAAAAAGATTAGAACAGATCAAGCCGGTCAGGATGGCGAAGAAAAGAATCATCAAAAATTTTTTTCTGTTTTTTGTGTTAAACAGCAACACAATGCAAACCCCAATGACTGCCGATCCAATCCCACCTCTGGAACCGCTCCAGAGAAGGAATCCCCAGCAAATGGACTGCAAAAGATACAACAATGCTGAATATCCAAATTTTTTATCCACAACAAAGACCAGAGATAAACTCAAACATAGGGATGCCGTGCAATAATGACCAAAATGTCGTATGTGATTGAAGTGGGGAGGGTAATTAAACCAGTTATAGGTGACAGGATTTGGCAGATAATACCAAAAACAAAAAAAAGCAGCACAGATCAGCAAGAATCCCGCAACAATTATTCCATGCACAAAAACAACCCTGTTTGGGCTTTCTCTAAGGTATCCCCAGAGGCAAAAAGAAAATAAAATTTTGCAAAACCATTCCCACTGGCGGACAATTGAGGGTGCAACTCTTTGTGAAAGGGCCACAGCAAGGATTGCCCATGCAACCCATAGGATAAACATATAAAATTCAGTTTTTGGCAGAATATAAAAGGTTTTTCTTTGAATATAAACGAATGAAAACAAAAGGATAAAGATCAATTCAAAAGAACTCTGGACAATCCTGAAATCAAAGGTTGAGCCTTGATAAAAAAATGGTGGGATACCAAGGGGTAAAACAAGAAACGCCATCAACAATTTAGATTTAAAGGATTGTAAACTCACCTTTAACAATGCCTTCATTGCTCTATGGGATTAAAAGCTAAATTTGAGTTATCAACACAACCAAACTTGTCCATTCTGATTTCTTTAAACACCTCAATGCTGATTGATCGTTTTTTTATTTTTCTTCCCCCTCCTCCTGCTTGCTCAACCGATACCGGATGGATCTGAGGCTCAGCCCCAAAAGCTCTGCCGCCTTGTTCTTGTATCCACCGGCAAGTTCCATGGCTTTTTTAAGATAGGCATCCTCAATGGTCAGGAGAATCTTGTCAAGATCAACCCCCTGGGCCACATCATCAAGGTCGTACCGGCACCCTTTGATGCCTTCGATCCATCGTCGTTTTTTGTGCATGGAAATGGAAAGACTCTCTGGCAGGATGATGTTGGTGGAAGAAAGGGCCACACTTCGTTCGATCAAATTTTCAAGTTCCCTGACATTGCCGGGAAAGCTGTACTTGTTCAAAAAATCAATGGCATAGGACGAAAGCTTTGAGATATCCTTGCCCATTGTTCTGGCGTACTTTTCCGTGAAGAAATTGGCCAGGAGTTGAACATCACCCTTTCTGTCCCGCAGGGGCGGTACCTTGAGGGGAATCACGTTGAGGCGAAAAAACAGATCCTCCCTGAAATTGCCGTCAATCACCTCCTCTTCCAGCCGTTTGTTGGTGGCTGAAATGATCCTGACGTCAACGGTGATCTCCCGGGTGCCCCCAACGGGTTTCACAACCGTCTCCTGAACCGCCCTGAGCAGCTTTACCTGGAGCATGGGGGGTAATTCCCCAATTTCATCAAGGAAAATAGTTCCCGTATGGGCCGCCTCAAACAGGCCTTTTTTTTCCGCCACAGCCCCTGTGAACGCGCCCTTGACATGGCCGAAGAATTCGCTTTCAATCAGGGTCTCTGGAATACCACCGCAGTTGACCACCACAAAGGGATGGTCACAACGGTCGCTCATGTCGTGGATGGCCCTTGCAATGAGCTCCTTACCTGTTCCACTCTCCCCTGAAATCAGAACGTTGGTTTTGGTTTTTGCCACCTGGTTGATCATGTCGTAAATGCGCATCATGCCGGGGCTGTTTCCGATGATCTTGCCAAAGTGAAGGTGTATTTCAGGTTGGGTGGAAGGGGATGTTTTTTTGTCCCCCGACAGTTTTAACTCCAGGGCCTTTCCAAGGGTGGCTTTAAGCTCTGAGTTGTCAAAGGGCTTGGGAACAAAATCAAAGGCGCCTTCGTTCATGGCTTCGACTGCTATCTCCGTGGTGGAATAGGCGGAGATAAGAACCACAACAGTTTCAGAATCTTTTTTTTTGGCGGCCCGTAACACATCCAGCCCGGTGAGATCCCCCAGTCGGATGTCGGACAGAACAAGGTCAAAACTGTGTTTTTCAATCAAGGCGACGGCTTGCTTGCCGTTGTTTGCTAAGCTGACATCATACCCCTCCTGGACCAGGAGCACCTCCAGAAACTCGCGCATGCTCAACTCATCGTCAACCACCAAAATTTTTGGAACTGCAGAAGCCACCTAAATCTCCCTCTGGTAAATGATTCTCCCTTCAACCATGGTGAGCAAGACCTCTCCCTTGACCTCAATACCGGCAAACGGCGTGTTTCGACTCTTTGAGACAAAGGTTTCAGGATCAATAACGTGTACCCTGTCAGGGTCAATAACTGTGATGTCGGCAGGGTTACCAGGGATCAACCGGTTGTCGAGGCCAAGAAAACGGGCCGGATTTCTGGACATCTTTTCCACCAGGGTTTCCATGGAGAGGAGTTCATCCTGCACAAGCTTTAACGAGAGCACAAGGGACGTCTCAAGACCAATGATGCCAAAGGCTGCCTGGTCAAACTCAACCGCTTTTTCAAGGGGAGAGTGGGGGGCGTGGTCCGTTGCGATGCAGTCAATGGTGCCGTCCTGCAAGCCTTTGATGACGGCAAGCCTGTCCGCCTCACTTCTCAAGGGCGGATTCATCTTGGCATGGGTGTCGTAATCACCCACAGCCTTGTCCGTAAGGGTGAAATAGTGGGGAGCTGTCTCGCAGGTCACCTGGACCCCCCGTTGTTTGCCGTGGCGGATGGCATCCACCGACTCTTCACAGCTCACATGGGCGATGTGTACCCGGGCATGGGTGAGTTCTGCAATGGCAATCTCCCGCATGACCATGATACTTTCGGCAGCATTGGGGATGCCCTTGATGCCGATCCTTGTGGCAAAGCTTCCCTCGTTCATGGCCCCGTCCCGTGCAAGGGAAAGATCCTCTGAATGGGACATCACGGGAAGGCCAAGGCCTGTGGCATACTCCATGGCCCGGCGCATCACCCTTGCATTTTCAACGGGTCGTCCATCGTCGGTGATGGCGACCATGCCCGCCTGTTTCATCTCCCCATACTCGGCAAGGGTTTCGCCCTTAAGTCCAAGGGTGATGGCTCCCACTGGATAGACCCGGCTGAGACCAGCCGCCTTTGCCCGGTCCAGGATAAACCGTGTCACCTGGGCATTGTCGTTCACAGGGGATGTGTTGGGCATGGGACATACTGCCGTAAACCCGCCCTTTGCGGCAGCCATGAGACCCGTTTGAATGGTCTCCTTGTACTCGTGGCCGGGTTCTCTCAGGTGAACATGAAGATCAATCAGACCGGGAACAAGTAACATCCCTGTGACATCCACGGTGTCAATCCCGGGTTCTGGATCCGCGGCCCCGGGGTCCAGAAGGGCATGGACGAGCCCATCCTTTACCAGGAGATCCTTTTGCTCATTTATATTACCAGGATCAACAATGTGTGCACCCTTAAATCGTATCAGCATTTCGACTACCTCCTGCAACCAGGTAAAACAGGGCCATTCTTACGGCCACACCGTTTGTCACCTGGTCTAAAATAACAGAGTTCCTGCCGTCGGCCACCTGGTTTGAAATCTCAACGCCCCGGTTCAAAGGGCCGGGATGCATGACAATCACATCCGGTTTTGCCAGCTTGAGCCGTTGGGCATTGAGCCCGAACAGGGCCGCATATTCGCGTTCCGTTGGAAAGAGAATGTTCTCCTGTCGCTCCTTCTGAATGCGCAGCATAATAATGACATCGGCATTTTCAATGCAGGAGTCCATGTCCGGGGCAACCTTGCAGCCAAGGGCCTCAATCCCCCTTGGAATCATGGTTGCCGGTGCCGAAATCGTGACGTTGGCCCCCATCTTGGTAAAACCTGTGATGTTGGACCGGGCCACCCTGGAATGACTGATATCCCCCACAATGGAAATGTTAAGGCCTTGTAACTCCCCCTTTTTCTCCCTCACGCTCATGAGGTCAAGAAGCGTCTGGGAGGGATGGGCATGGATGCCGTCTCCGGCGTTGATGACCGATGCATTTACATGCTTTGCAATCAGATGGGGAGCTCCGGATGACGGATGGCGAAGAACAATGATATCCGGATTCATGGCCTCCAGGTTCCTGGCCGTATCGATCAGGGTTTCACCCTTGACAATACTGCTGGTACTTTTGGACAGGGAGATTGAGTCGGCACTGAGCCTTTTGGCCGCAATGTCAAACGAGCTTTTTGTCCGGGTACTGGGTTCCTGGAACAGGAGAACAATGGTCTTGCCCCTGAGGGTCGGCACCTTTTTAACCGGTCTTTTTGAAATTTCCTTCATTCCTTCGGCCGTGTCCAGAATCATGGTTATATCCTGGACCGACAGGGATTCCATATCAAGGATGTCTTTATGTTCAAAACGCATTTGCTCTTTCCTGTCCCCTGATTTTAAACTGAAGTTTTTACCTGCTATCTTAAAATATCTCCAAGTCGGTTCCAGCGGACCCCGAAGGCTTCCTTGTTCCACGACCAGTAAATGACAAACGCCTTTCCCCGAACGGCCTTTAGATCCACAAAACCCCAGAACCTTGAATCATGGCTGTTATCACGGTTATCGCCCATGACGAAAAGCGAATGGGCAGGAACGGTGACCGGCCCAAAGTTGTCCCGTACTGTAAATTGAACCGGAATGATCCGGGGATCCTTGTGGATGGCGTAGGTTTCGTTTTCCTGGAGTACATCATTCACATAGAGCTGCTTGTTTTTTATCTCAACCGTGTCTCCGGCAACGCCGATGACCCGTTTGATAAAATCCTTTTTCGGGTCTTCCGGATACTTGAAGACAACAATATCTTTTCTCTCAGGATCTGTGATGTGAACAAGGGTCTTGTCGGTAAAGGGAATCTTTATCCCATAAATAAACTTGTTGACAAGGATATGGTCTCCAATGAGGAGGGTATTTTTCATGGATCCAGAAGGAATCTTGAACGCCTGGACAATAAAGGTTCTGATGAACAGGGCCAGGATCACGGCGATAATGATGGCTTCCAGATTTTCACGCAGACTGCTCTTTTTTTTCTCAATACTCATTTAATTGTCTTCTCTTTGGGGAAACAGTCGCTGGAATATCACCATTGGCGGCGTTTCAAATTTCGCTGTGGCCAGATCAAATACCATGATCTAATAACATGATCCGGTACCCTGCTCCAATACCATGCCGTTTATTTATTAAAAAGATACTGGGGTTCGCCCAGAAAAAATTCGCCCTTTTGGATCCAGCGCTTGAGCATGGCAGCTATTTTCCTTGCCCGGACCATACTCGACAGGGGCACGGTCTGAATATTTCGGCCCTGGATCATGATGGTTCCGCTCTTGAGTTCTGCATAGCTTACCTGGCCGTAGCTCTTTGAAATTCCCAGGGGATAGTCATGACCATAATCCACCACCTGGGTAAAAATTTCATCGTCAGACACTGCCGTAAATTTGACCATCTCCTCGTTGAGGATGGGAATGGGAATGCCAAGTCCCACGGACAAAGAGACCCCATACCCCCGGAGGCTCTGACCCACCAGCCATTCGGGTGACATCTGTTTAAGATCTCCCATGAGACAGAGGGTTGCAGCGGGTGTCACTGGAACCCCATTCGGGGTCCGGTCCACGGCTGTTTTATGCTGGGTCCCCTGCCAGGTGACAAACCCCTGGCCGCCCCCGAGAAAGACTCTCGTTCCAAGTCCGATGGTCTTGAGATAAGGATCATTGAACAAGGGACTTAAGGCCCCGGCGGTGGAATAGCTGGCATTGCCCATGTCGGGCTTAAGGGTGCCCATATAGGTGTACTTGATTTTGTTGGAACGGTTTATGGCACAGTTATAGTTCTGGTAACCGTTCCTCGGATTGCAAAGCGTTGCGCTGGGAAGATCATTAAAGGTCACAATCTTTTCAATTTTCCGATTGGGATAGCAATCCGTTCCATAGCTCTTTGCCACAAGCTCGATCTCTTTTCCCGCCACAAGGTCCTGGATCACATGGCCGCCACCATAGTTGAACTCACCCGGGTGAAGCTTGTTTAACGGATCATCCTCGGATGTCTGGGTGGCGCCAAGATAACAGTCAACCGCTGCCAGACCCGAGTAGGCCGCCACCTTGTTGAACCAGGTTTCAGTCGTTCGAATAAGGGGCTTTGACTGGCCGATATTGATAAATGCACCCGAAGAGCACATGGGTGCAAAGGTACCTGTGGTGACCACATCAACGGCCCTTGCCGCCTCGACAGGACCCTCATTTTTCACTATGTCTATAATCTCTTCGGCTGTTACAACAACAGCCTTGCCATTTCTGATCCGCTCGTTGATCTCTTGATAGGTCTTGTTGATTTTATAATCACCCATTTCACTGATGCCTCTGTTTGAGATAATATTTTGAGATAAATATTTTTTTTTGACCCATTTTCATATGAAACGCCCACAGATGTATTGCAATCGGATGCATTGCAATCAGAGGCGTGTATCATTTGCTACGGTCAGAACAGATACCATGTTCCGGCCCTACCAATTATTTCAACTGGGTTTCAACCCCTTTTATGTTGTACTCAATATTGTTTTTGATCCAGGTAGTATCCCACCATTCCACAGGATTTACAAACACGTTGTTGACGGCTACGCCAAAATGAAGATGATCTCCGCCGGCAAGGCCTGTTTCCCCCGTCTTTCCAATGATATCGCCCCTTTTGACTATATCCCCCTTGGATACTGAAATAGCACTTAAATGGGCATACAGGGTGGTGAGTCCGAATCCATGGTCAATGAGAACGGTATTGCCGAAAATCCCCACATGTTCAGTTGCAAGGATTCGTCCATTGTTGGCAGCAGGGACAGGTGCCCTTGAAACCGAGGCAAGATCAATACCCATGTGAATCTGCCTGTCAATCTCCTTGCCATTGAACTTGTAAATTCTGTGATCGGCAAAATTTGCCCGATTGGCAGACCCTGGCAGCCGTAAAAACGCATTCTTCCAGAAGAGCGTATTCTCAGTTGCCTTTACCGGTTCAAGCACGGTTTTAACGTTTCCTTTTCTTACCACCGTATTGATGTAGAGATATTTTGCAAGCAGGGGATTTTCAGTTGAGTCAAAGGTCGTACCACTGATGTCAACGTCAAACTCGGGTATCTTTTCGGCTAAAAAACCCTGGGAAATATTCAACGTATCGGTCTTAAACTTCCGGTCCCGAATGTAGTGAAAGAACCCCCGCCTGGAAACATTTCCGGCAAGATCCTCGGCCTTGACTTTCATCTCTGTCCCCGGCCCCTGCTCAAAACTTAGGGCAAAAAAGGCGGCAAAAACATTCTTATCCTTGAACATACCGGGGTGGCCCGGAAAAAAATTATCCCCTACCACCACGCCACTGGTAATGTTGTCTTCAAAAAGCCTGTACACAATGAGCCCTACTCCACCCCGGGTCACATTGTGTTTGGTGGTCAAAACCTCAATCCGGGGAGGTCGGGTATCAATGGTCACCGTTCGTTCGACAGTCACGGTATTGCCCCTATTCCAACCCCGCCAGGAGTAATCGGAGACAATTATCTTTAAAACAGCTTCACCATCCTGCATCCCGAACTTTTTAAACGCCACAGGCACTTCAACAGCCTGGTCAAGCACCTGGGAACCCATGAAAAGCCCCTGGTAACCAAGGGGTTGAAAATGCTTATCTAAAAGGGTCACTTCCTTGCCCGCTTGAACAAGCGCCACATTTAAATGGCGAAGACCGGTTCCGACATCTCGAGCCCTGAGAGAAACAGTATAATCCTGTTTTAAGTAGGGCGAAGGAAGCGCCACCTCAACAACCGGCGCCCTGCCCTCAAATTCGCTGAAAAAGAACCATCCCAAAGGCAGGACAACCACCAAAATAAAGGTAATAAACAAAAGCTTTTTCACTCAACACACCTATAACCAAAAAAAATTTAACCCCAATGAAAGTTGGAGTAAAATAACAGCAATAGACCAAGTTATCAAGGCATTTTCCATTGTTGACTTTTCAACCACCAAAAGATAGCCTATGTGAAACATTTACCTTGGAGCGTTTACAAATGGACACCTTTTTTTCCACCCAGACACCCGCTGCCGGCGATTCATTTCTTCTCATTGCAGGCCCCTGCGTTATCGAAGATTATGACACCACCTTTCATACGGCAAGCCAACTTAAAAAGATAACCGATGGGCTGGGTATCCCCTTTATCTTTAAATCATCCTTTGACAAGGCCAACCGGAGTTCCATCGACTCATACCGGGGGCCTGGATTTGAAAAGGGCCTTGAGATCCTGGCAGCCATCAAGCAACAACTTGGCGTAAAGATCATTTCCGACATCCACCTGCCCGAACAGGCAGGGCCTGCTGCAAAGGTCCTTGACGTACTTCAGATCCCTGCATTTTTATGCCGTCAGACAGACCTCATCACTGCTGCGGCCCGAACGGGAAAACCGTTGAACATCAAAAAAGGTCAATTCCTGGCACCCCTGGAATGCCGCAATATCATCAAAAAAGCCCAAGCAGCTGGATGCACCCGGTTAAGCATTACTGAAAGGGGATCAAGCTTTGGATACAACAACCTGGTGGTGGACTTCAGGGCCATTGACATCATCAGAAGCCTCGGTGTACCGGTTGTCTTTGATGCAACCCACAGCGTACAGCTCCCGGGGGGCGCTGGAACCACCTCTGCAGGGGATCGAAAATTTGCCCCCACCCTGGCCCGGGCCGCCATTGCAGCTGGTGCCGACGGACTTTTCATTGAGACCCATCCCGACCCTGACCGGGCACTTTGTGATGGACCCAACTCCGTCCCCCTTGCTCAGATGCAGTCGTTTCTTGAACCCCTTATTGCCATCCGAACCGTGGTGGCCCCCCTGATCCAGGCATCCTGACATGAACGTTGAAACACACCCCAGTCTTGAAGCCCAACTAAAACAGATCAAGCTGCTGCTCCTGGACGTGGACGGCGTCCTGACCGACGGTGCCATTACCTACACGGACCAGGGCGATGAGATAAAACGGTTCAGCGTAAAGGATGGACTTGGCCTGCGGCTTCTCATGGATGCCGGCATCAGGGTGGGAATCATCACGGGCCGAAAATCCCAGGCCCTTACTGCAAGGTGCAACAACCTGGGGATCAATCTACTGTACGACGGGATTAAAAACAAGGTGACAGCCCTTGAAACCATACTCGACACAACCGGATTCAACGCCTCTGAAACCGCTTTTGCAGGCGATGACCTTCCAGACATCTGCGTCATGGCACGGGTTGGGCTTGCCATAGCTGTGGCAGACGCAACAGACGAGGTCAAACAAGCAGCCCACCTGGTAACCCGTAAAAACGGGGGGGGTGGGGCCGTCCGGGAGGTGTGTGAACTAATACTTAAGACCAGGGGGGAATGGAATGACATCATCAACCGGTTCTCCCGATAAAATCCGTCCATGAAACGTAAAATCAACACACCCAAAAGGGTAAGAATCGTTCTGGTGCTGCTGCTGTTCTTTCTGACAGCAGGCATTGGTGGGCTCTACTATAAGCAGCGTTTTTTTTCTGGAGACCTTGTTCTGAAAAAGATTTCCGTCGACTCCAAGGCCACTTTGCTGCTCAACAAAATGCACCAGACATCAACGCGCAACAGTATTAAAGAATGGACCCTTGATGCCTCATCTGCAAAGCTTTTAAAAGATGAGAACAAGGCCCAGATGACCGACGTGCGTGTGGTCTTTTTCACCGACAACGCAAAGGAAATCCACCTTTCTTCGACAAATGGACTCCTGGATACCAAAACCCACGACATGAGCTTTTCCGACAACGTCGTTGTCACCTATGACCAGTACACCCTGAAAACTGCTGAGTTGCATTATGACAAGAAAAGACATATACTCTATTCAAATGTTCATATCAGCATCATGGACAAGGAATCGATCCTTGAAGCGGATACAATGGAGACAGACCTGGACAAAAACACGACCAGGCTCAGGGGAAATGTTAAAGGAACTTTCAGTGAAACATTTAATTTTTTTAATGGTATGGGCAGTGATTCTTAGCCCGAGTCTTATTTCAGCCCAGACAGCTGACAACCTCCAGGACAGAAGCCTTCACATCACTGCAGACGCCATGACATCTGAAAGGGACAGCTCCTTTGTGGCGTTTACAGGCAATGCCGTGGCAACCAGCCAGGACGATGTCATCCATGCCGATGCCATAAAGATATTCATATACACGGAAGATGAGAGAAAAAAGTTAAGCAAAACCGACGAGCAGAACATCAAGGAGATCATTGCCACGGGGAATGTGACATTCACATCCCAAGACCAAAAGGCATTTGCCGACAAGGCTGTCTACACAACATCAACCCTTGTGCTGACTCTGACGGGTGACGCTCCCAGGGTAATCACAGGTGAAAGCTTTGTCACCGGCAAAAAAATCACCCTGTTTCGAAGCAATGGCAAGGTGGTTGTGGAGAGTGGGAAAGACCAGCGGGTCGAAGCACTGTTCAACCCCGCGGACAAAAAGAAAAATAAAGAGGGTGAATGACAAGACTTGCGTTGAAAAATCTTGTTAAGACCTACAACGGTCGAAGGGTAGTCAATGGTGTTAACATTGAGGTCAACCCTGGGCAGGTGACCGGCCTGCTGGGGCCTAACGGTGCCGGCAAGACAACCACATTTTACATGGCCGTTGGAATGATCAAGCCGGACAAGGGTCAGGTTTTCCTTGACCACAATGACATAACAGACTATCCAATGTACATGAGGGCAAGAAACGGCATCGGGTACCTTCCCCAGGAGGCATCCATATTCAGGAAACTCACCGTACGTCAGAATATTACAGCCATTCTTGAGGTCCGGCCCGATGTTGAAACGAACGTCAATGCCAAGGCAGACCGCCTCATGGAAGAGTTGGGCATCGCCCGTCTTGCCGATCAAAAGGCAAGCGTGCTCTCAGGCGGAGAACGAAGACGGCTTGAGATTTCAAGGGTGCTTGCAACCGACCCTTTGTTCATCCTTCTGGATGAACCCTTTGCCGGGATTGACCCCCTGGCCGTGTCAGACATACAGAAAATCATCACCCACCTCACTGAACTTGACATCGGGGTTCTGATATCTGACCATAACGTGAGAGAGACCCTTGGGGTGTGCAACTTCGCCTATATCATGAATCAGGGAGAGGTGATTGAATCGGGAAACCCGGAAAAAATCACCTCCAGCGAAATTGCAAGACGATTCTACCTTGGAGATAAATTTAGGCTCTGATTATGGCTTTAGGACTACAACAAAACTTAATACTCACCCAGCAACTGGTGATGACCCCCCAGCTGCAGCAGGCGATAAAACTACTCCAGCTCTCCCGGCTGGAGCTTGCCGGGATGATCGAGCAGGAACTCGAGGAAAACCCGGCCCTGGAAGAGAGCATTCAGGAAATAACCCAGGCAGAGGCCCGGGAGATTGAACGTGAAGCCGACACCAAAGACCAAAACGAGGACCTGAAAGAGGTCACCATTGAGGAAAAACTTTCCCAGGACACGGACTGGGAAAGCTATATCAACGAATACAACTCAACGGGAAGGGTTCACTCGGAAAGAGATTTCCAGGAGGCCCCCAATTACGAGGCATTCACCTCAGCCAAAAAGACCCTTGAAGATCACCTTCAGTGGCAGCTTCTCATGAACAGCCCAACCCCTGATCAGGAACAGATAGGAAGCATGATCATCGGCAGCCTCAACGTTGACGGATATCTTTGTTCAACGGTTGAGGAAATTGCTGAACCCGGGGGTTTTGAAATCGAAGCCGTTGAAGCCATGCTCAAAACCCTGCAAACCTTTGACCCGCCCGGTGTCTGCGCAAGGGATCTCAGGGAATCACTGCTCATTCAGATTACGAGACTTGGCATCGAAGATCCGATGCTTGAACGGATCATCACCCGGCACATGAAAAACCTGGAGAACAAAAACTACAAGAAAATCGCAAAGGATCTAGGCATATCCATAGATCATGTGGTTTCAGCCGTGAACGTCATCAAATGCCTGGAGCCCAAACCAGGTCGAGAGTTCAGCACTGAAGAACCCCAGTACATTATTCCAGACATCTATGTATACCGGGAAGGCGATGATTTTAAAATTGTCATGAACGACGACGGCCTGCCCAAACTGAGGATAAACCGTGTATACAAAGAGGCAGTCGCCAAGGGCACCAAGATATCAAAAGAGACCAAGACCTACCTCAACGAGAAGATGCAGAGCGCTTCCTGGCTCATCAAAAGCATCCACCAGCGACAGAAGACCATCTATTCTGTCATGGAGAGCATCATCAAGTTCCAGCGGGAATTTTTCCTCAACGGGATCACCCAGTTAAAACCCATGATCCTGAGGGACGTGGCCGAAGATATCCAGATGCACGAATCAACCATCAGTCGGGTCACAACCAACAAATACGCATACACCCCCCAGGGGTTATTTGAACTTAAATATTTTTTCAATAGTTCCATCTCAAGAACTGATGGTGATTCAATGGCTTCGGCAAGTGTCAAGGACAAAATCAAACTTATTATTGAAAAGGAAGATCCTCAAAACCCCTACAGCGACAAGCGACTGACAGAGATATTAGAAGAGGCTAACATCAACATAGCCCGCAGAACCGTAGCCAAATACAGGGAGATGCTTCACATTCTTCCGTCAAGTAAACGTAAACAATTTTAGGGAGGTTTTTTTTATGCAGACATCCGTCACTTTTAAACAGATTGATCCTTCCGATGCATTAAAATCCTATGTACAGAAAAAGGTAGACCGATTTGACAAAATGCTTGAAAGCCCGGCAGAGGCAAACGTGGTTCTGTCCGTTGAAAAGATTAGACACATTGCCGAAATAACCCTTGTGTGTGACCGATTGAAGATCCATGCAAAGGAGGAGTCTGAAAACATGTACTCGTCCATTGACACCCTTATGGACAAGGTGGCAGGCCAGATAAAGAAAAACAAGGACAAGATGCGACGCCACATGTCAGGCAACAAGGCAAGCATCAAGGACAATGATATTCTCCTCACCCCTCCCGAGGCCGCCTCGGACACCTCCACTCCTGAAGTGATCATGGAGGCCATTGACGTAAAACCCATTGACATCGATGATGCCGTTATGGAACTCAACTCTGGTAAGGAAAATTTCTTTGTGTTCAGCAATGCAAGGACAGAGCGTGTCAATGTTCTCTACAGGCGTAACGACGGAAAGCTTGGATTGATCCAGCCCCGCAGATAGCAAATTGCCAGGAGATTATGAAACTATCAGAACTATTACCAAGGGGTGCCATCATCCCGGACCTTGCATCAAAGGATAAAAAAGGCGTTCTTGAAGAACTTGCAATTTGTGTCGCTCCCATGGCCAGGACCGGGAGCGACGAAATTGTAAGGGTTCTTCTGGAAAGAGAACAACTTGGCAGTACAGGTATCGGTGGCGGAATTGGAATTCCCCACGGCAAGCTTGCCACTGTCGACTCCATAGTTGTCGGGTTCGGTTTGAGCCGCAAGGGAGTCTCATTTGACTCCCTTGACCACAAACCGGTCCATATTTTTTTCCTGTTGATAACCCCTGAAAACTCCACAGGAAGTCACCTGAAAGTTCTGGCACAGATTTCAAAGCTTCTCAAAAAGGACCACTTTAAGGAAAGCCTGTTACGGGCCGAATCCATTGACGAAATCCAGAAAATCATTCTTGACATTGATGAAGAGTTTTAACCCATGAACCGCCAAAGCCTATTTATACTCACCGGCCTTTCCGGGTCAGGAAAGAGCACAGCCATGGAGGCATTTGAAGATGCAGGTTATTACTGCGTTGACAACATGCCCATCGAGCTTCTGCCAAAATTTCTTGACCTCCCCCTGGACAGCGACACCGACATAAACGGTTTTGCCTTTGTCATGGACATCCGGGCCAAACAATTTTTATCCCAATTTCCTTCGGTCCTGGAATCCTTGGGGAAGAACGGGCATATTCCGGAAATTATTTTTCTTGAGGCCGATGAAAACATCCTTTTAAAACGATACAGCCAGACCCGGCGCCATCACCCCGCAGGTCAGGACAAAAGTCTGATTGAAAGCATAAAGTCAGAAAAAAGCCTCATGCTTCCCATCAGAAAAATTTCAAAACGGATCATTGACACAAGCAATTACAATGTCCACCAGCTTAAAGCCGAAATCCGCAATATTGCCCACCACCACGCCCTCAAACCTGTATCCATGAAGATCAACCTCCTCTCGTTTGGATTCAAGTACGGCATCCCTACGGATGCAGATCTTGTGGTTGACATGCGGTTTCTCTCAAACCCTTTTTTTGTACCAGAGCTGAAAGCGTTGAATGGTCGCACAAAGGAGGTTAAAGATTTTGTGCTTGAAACCATCCAGGCCAAAACTTTTTTAAAAAAATACCTGGGCCTTCTCGACTATCTGATTCCGCTTTACACCCTTGAGGGGAAAGCGTATCTTACAATAGCTGTAGGATGTACAGGTGGTCGACACAGAAGCGTTGCCATTGCTGAAAACATTTTTGAACACCTGAGCCAGCGAGGCTTTGAACCCGGCATCATCCACAGGGACATAGACAGGGATACAAAAGAGCTATGACAGGAATTTTAATCGTCACCCACTCAACACTTGGAGAAGCATTAATTGAAACCGCTCAATTAATCCTGGATACACAAATAGAAAAAATCAGCTTTGTTTCCATTGACATCAGGGAACCTGCCGACGCATTGATCAAAAAGATCAAAACCGGCATCAAAACCGTCAATGATGGAAAAGGGGTGATCATTTTCACCGACATGTTTGGTGGAACCCCATCCAATCTGAGTTACTCGTTTTTAGAAGAAGGGGCCGTTGAAGTGATCTCAGGGGTCAACCTTCCAATTCTGCTCAAGGCAATTTCAGTAAGGGATAAACAGGAACTTTCAGCGGCAGCAGCGGCCATTGTGGCCCAGGGGAAAAAAAGTATTTCCCTTGCAAGCGGAATTTTAAAAGGAAGCAAACGTGCATGATCGGTTGGCTTGAATTCCAACCCGGCTTCCCAACATGTGTTTCTTTTACTACCAACGTTCAGGAGGTACAATATCGTGGGAATTAAACTTGGAATCAACGGTTTCGGTAGAATCGGCAGACTGGCGTTCAGGGCTGCATTGAAACGATCAGATCTTGAAGTCGTCGCCATCAACGATCTTTCAGACACAAAGACCATGGCGCATCTGCTTCAATTTGACTCTGTACATGGCAGGCTCGACGCAACCATCACAACCACTGAAGATACCATGGTCGTCAACGATCGAACCATAAAGGTCTGTTCCCTCAAGGATCCGGGACAAATTCCGTGGAAGGATGCAGGCGTTGACATTGTTCTTGAATGTACGGGCATCTTCCGGGACAGGGAGGGTGCAGGAAAACACCTCAAGGCCGGTGCAGCAAAGGTTATTATCTCAGCCCCAGCGGTTGATCCCGACAGCACCATTGTCATGGGTGTCAACCATGACACCTATGATCCTGAAAAACATGACATCATCTCCAATGCCTCATGCACCACAAACTGCCTTGCCCCGGTTGCAAAAGTTCTCCTGGAGAATTTCGGAATTGTGAGCGGGATGATGACAACCGTTCATGCCTATACAGGAGACCAGCGACTCCTTGACTTTCCCCACAAGGATTTGAGGCGGGCACGTTCCGCAGCGCTCTCCATGATCCCCACCACCACAGGAGCAGCCAAGGCAGTTGCCCTGGTTCTTCCGGAACTCAAGGGAAAACTCAACGGCCTGTCGGTCAGGGTACCCACCCCCAATGTGAGCCTGGTTGACCTTGTAGTGGTCGTTGAAAAGGCGAACGTCACCCGGGAAGAGGTAAACCAGGCCCTTGAAAGAGCGTCAAAGTCCGACCTTGCCGGAATTCTCGATTACTGCGAGCTTCCCCTGGTCTCCATTGACTACAACGGCAGCCCTTTTTCTTCGATTGTCGATGCCATGAGTACGGATGTCATCCAGAATATGGTCAAAATTTACGCCTGGTATGACAATGAATCAGGCTACTCCCACCGACTCATTGACCTTGCAGCCCTGGTGGGAAAATCCCTATAGCCACCTCATCCTATCGGGCGCAACAGACCATGAAACTCAACATCCGTTACGCTTGTCAGGCTGAATCGAGTTTCTAATAAAAATAATGGCTGACCGAAAACCCGTGTTTGGGCGAAAAATTGCCCATATGCAAGGCGCAAAAAATTCTGAAACCGGAGCGTACTAGTGTACGTGAGGTTTCAGAATTTTGCAGCAACGCAGCAGATGGGTGATTTTTTGTTCAAACACTAATGAGGAGATCCTTATGAGTAGAAGAGCGTTAATCGCCGGCAACTGGAAAATGTTCAAGACCGGCACGGAAGCCGTTACCACGGCTACAAGACTTGTTGAACTTGCATCTGAAGTTGTTAATACTGACATCATGATCGCCCCCACCTTTTTAAGCCTTCCCCTTGTATCCCAGGCGGTGGCAGGATCAAATGTAAAGGTCGGGGCTCAGAATCTGTTTTATGAAAATGAGGGTGCCTACACAGGTGAAGTATCCGCCGCCATGGTAAAGGCAGCCGGTGCCGACTATGCCATCATCGGTCATTCAGAGCGCCGCCAATATTTTGGAGAAACCGATGAAACCGTTTGCAAAAAGATAGCCGCAACCCTCAAGGCCGGCCTTATCCCTGTTCTGTGCATTGGTGAGACCGGGGCACAAAGGGATGGGGAAAAAACCTTTTCCGTGCTTGACAAACAGGTGTCAAATGGGTTAAAAAGCTTTGATTCTGATGCACTCCAGCCCCTTGTTATCGCCTATGAGCCGGTTTGGGCCATCGGAACGGGAAAAACAGCAACTCCGGAGCAAGTGGCCCAGGTACACGAATATATCCGAAAGCTTGTTAACGATAAATTTGGCAACACGCTTGCAATGTCCATCCGTATACTATATGGTGGTTCAGTTAAGCCGGGGAATGTTTCGGAAATAATGAAAATTAACGATGTCGATGGCGCATTGGTTGGCGGAGCCAGCCTTGATGCAGATACGTTCATCAAAATAATAAGGTACAAATAACAAACCATGACAACCCTGATTATAATTGCACATGTAATTGCCTGCATCCTTTTAATTCTCATCGTTCTGCTCCAGACAGGAAAAGGTGCAGACATGGGCGCTTCATTTGGTGGTGCATCCAGCCAGGCTCTGTTCGGTGGCGCAGGACCGGCTACATTCCTGAGCAAAATAACAACCGGGGTTGCCGTGATTTTCATGCTCACCTCACTGACCCTTGCTTATATGTCAAGTCATAAACCTGAGACATCCATTATGCCTGACATAAAAATACCGATTGAGCAGCCTGCAACGACTGACAGCAAATAGCATACATCCTGCCGAAGTGGTGGAATAGGTAGACACGCACGCTTGAGGGGCGTGTGGGGCGACCCGTGGGAGTTCAAGTCTCCCCTTCGGCACCAGATATAAAAAGCCGCAATCATTGCACAATGTTTGCGGCTTTTCATCTTTTTAAAAGACTTGGCAAATGCACATGGTAAATGCACATGGAGAAAACACAACGAATAAACTGCCACAGATGCCGACATTACTTTGTAACCTGGGAGCCGGCCAAACCCCATGGATGCCGGGCAATGGGCTTCAAATCAAAGATGATTCCCTCGGCTGTCGTACGCCGTTCAACAGGCAAGCCCTGCATGCTCTTCGAAAAAAAACAGCCATCCCCGACCAAACAAACTTGATTTATCCTTCCCCATGTTTATCTTAGACCACTATGAACGAAAAAAATGAAAACATACCTGACCCCAAACGTATAGAAAAAGAGCTTGGCGAGTTTCTCAACAAGAAGTTCGGCGGTACTGTAAAAATCCTCTCCCCCTCCCTGGCCACAAACGAGGCACCCATTACAGGAAAGGGGACATCTTCAGGTAGAAAAAAACTTGTCAATTTCAACATCAAGCCCCAGGAACTGATTGCCTATCTGGACCAGTATATTGTGAAACAGAAAAGGGCAAAATCAGTTCTTGCAACCAAGATCTGCACCCACTTCAACCGGGTCAAACACCTCGAAACAACCAAACATTCAGACGTCAGGATAACGGGAAGCATCAAATCCAACATACTCATGCTCGGTCCCACGGGCGTTGGCAAAACCTATATTGTAAAACTTATTGCAAAACGCATTGGCGTTCCCTTTGTCAAGGCCGATGCCACTAAATTTTCTGAAACCGGTTATGTGGGCGGTGATGTGGATGATCTTGTCCGGGATCTTGTGAAGGAGGCGGACGATGATATTGAACTTGCCGAATGCGGCATCATCTATCTGGACGAAATTGATAAAATTGCCGCAAGCAGCAATCTCAGGGGTGCTGACATCTCCAGAACCGGGGTTCAGCGGGCACTTTTAAAGCCCATGGAAGAAACAGATGTGGACCTCAAGGTTCCCCATGACCCGGTGTCCATGATGCAGGAGCTTGAAAGCTTCCAGCGAACGGGCAAAAGAAGCGAGCGAAGGGTAAACACATCCAACATCCTCTTTATCATGAGCGGGGCCTTTTCCGATCTCAATGAAATTGTCTCAAGACGGGTAACCCACCACGCCATGGGATTTGGTTCATCCCTTGCCAAGGCAAAAACGAACAGTGACATTTTAAAGCAGGTCACGGCTGAAGATCTGGTCGAGTTCGGGTTTGAATCTGAATTTATTGGCAGACTTCCTGTGCGGTGCGTCCTTGACACCCTTTCCAAAGACGACCTTTTTACCATCCTGACCATGCCCAACAATCCTGTCATACTTGGGAAAAGGCTTGATTTTGCTGCCTACGGCATTGACATCGTGTTTACACCCGAAGCCCTGGACATCCTTGCCCAAAGGGCTTTCGAGGAGAACACCGGTGCCAGGGGGCTTGTAAGCGTTGTTGAGAACGCCCTTCTTGAATTTGAAGAAAAGCTTCCTTCTTCAACAATTAAAAGATTTGTGGTAACACCAGGGGTAATCACAGACCCAAGGGCTGAACTTGCCCTTATTCTGGCCGATGAAAACCGTGACCAGCTGGAACTGGCCTTTCTTGAGGCAATCCAGGAAACAAGGCAGGCCCTGTCCAACCATATTCTTAACAACTGGAAAAGTCTCTCCCTTCACCACGGTCTTACCCTGTCTAAGGAGAGAAGTGATCTTGTGGCCCAGTACTACTGCACCCATGTCACTGAACTTGGAACAGCCATCCAATCCATTAAAACCTATTATGAGTCCATCAAAAAGGTGGAGGTGGATTTCTACCACAAGCATGACATCAACATCGTGTTTGAAGAGGATGCCATTGACTCGCTCATTGAACAGTTCATCAAGTACGAGATTACCTCTGATGACCTCATGGCTAAAATTTACAACGATTTTTACGACGGTCTAAATCTGATCCGGGAAAAATCCGGAACAAATCGGTTCTTTATTCCAAGAAAAGCCCTTCTGGACCAAGAGGCGTTTCTTGCTGAACTTATCAGGAAAATAATATCATGATCGGAATTTCTAAGAGCTCTTGTGTGACCGTGGGACCATCTGTGACATTGCGTGATTCCCGCGACTCAGGCACCCTGCCCTCGCACCTGTTTCAGTTCTCTCTAGATAAAAAACCCGTGATCGTGTGTAACATAACAAGGCGATCTAAGCTGCGCTGTGTATACTCCTTTGCACAGTCAGAAGATCTTTCCTACGAAAACGAACTTGAACAGAAAGAGAGCCTTGCCATGATCGATGACCTGGCAGCCTTTGGCGTGCCTGTCATCCTGTTTTCAGGCGGCGAACCCCTGGTTCACCCAAGGCTTGCCGAGTATGCAGAATATGCGGTAAGCAAGGGAATGCGGGCCGTCATCTCCACCAACGGTACCCTGATCACCAAGGAAAAGGCCAAGACGCTCAAGGAAATCGGCCTTTCCTACGTGGGTATCAGCCTGGATGGACTGGAAGCGACCCACGACCTTTTCCGGGGCATGAAAGGGGCATACCAGAAGGCGCTTACCGGCATACGAAACTGCCAGGAAGCTGGCATCAAGGTAGGACTAAGGTTCACCATCAACAAGCGCAATGTCACTGAGATCCCGGGCATCTTTGACCTGCTTGAACGAATGAACATCCCCAGGGCCTGCTTTTACCACCTGGTCTACTCGGGCAGGGGATCAAGCATTGCCAACGAAGACCTCTCCCACGAGGAGACAAGGAAAGCCCTTGATCTTATCATGGCCCTCACAAAAGACCTCCATGACCGGAACCATCCCAAGGAGATTCTCACTGTTGATAACCATGCAGACGGTCCCTATCTCTATTTAAAACTCCTAAAGGAAGATCCTGAACGGGCAGCCGAGGTTCTGGAATTGCTTCAGAAGAACGAGGGCAACAATTCAGGCCGCGGTTTTGGCTGCATCTCCTGGGACGGCGAGGTCTATCCGGACCAGTTCTCAAGGGACAAGAGCCTTGGCAACATCAGGAAACGGCCATTTTCTGAGATCTGGATGGACGAGACCAACGAATACCTCATGAAGCTCAAGAAGAAAAAACTTTACGTTAAGGGCCGCTGCGCAGACTGCCGCTGGCTTGACATCTGCGCAGGAAATTTCAGGGCCAGGGCTGAATCCATTGCCGGCGATCCCTGGGACACAGATCCCGCCTGTTTTTTAACCGACCAGGAAATCAAAAAGGAGGATTGATCATGCTGTTTCCAGATTACAGGGCAAGGCGCCTCAGGGAAACCCCTAACTTCAGACGGATGATCAGGGAGACTACCCTGCTTGTGGATGACCTGATCCTGCCCCTTTTTGCCGTTACCGGCAAGGGGATCAAAAAGCCCATCGCCTCCATGCCCGGTCAGTTTCATCTTTCCTGCGACATGCTGGTCAAAACGGTAAAAGAGGCCCATGACTTAGGTATTCCTGCGGTCATGCTCTTTGGTCTGCCCGACAAAAAAGACAGTCTGGGCACCGGGGCCTATGCTGAATCGGGCATTGTCCAACAGGCCATCAAGGCGGTAAAAGATGCCGTCCCCGATATTGCAGTACTCACGGATGTCTGCCTGTGCCAGTACACCGACCACGGCCATTGCGGCATGATCCAGGACGGCAGGATCGACAATGATTCCTCCCTTGACCTTCTGGCACGGGTGGCCCTTTCCCATGCCCGTGCCGGGGCCGACATGGTAGCTCCCTCCGACATGATGGACGGCCGGGTGGGTGAAATCCGCCAGACCCTTGATGAAGAGGGCTTTTCCAATACCCCCATCATGTCCTATGCCGTGAAATACGCCTCGGCCTTTTACGGACCGTTTCGGGATGCTGTCTCGTCCGCCCCCAAATTCGGGGACCGGAAGACCTACCAGATGGATCCAGGCAACGCCATTGAAGCAATCCGGGAAGCCACCATGGACATTGAAGAGGGTGCCGACATCATCATGGTGAAACCTGCCCTCTCATACCTTGACATCATCAACCGGCTCAAGGATGAAATCGATCTTCCCATTGCCGCCTACAGCGTGAGCGGAGAGTATGCCATGATCAAGGCCGCAGAAATCATGGGATGGATTGACGGACAAAAGGTCGTCATGGAAACGCTTTTGTCCATCAAGCGTGCCGGTGCCGACATGATCCTGACCTACTCGGCCATTGAAGCGGCCAAGGCCATCAACTCAAGGGAATATTAGGCCTATGCATCCTGAAAAACAAGTTTTGACCAACAAGCATTCCCACATCCTTCGGCTTGTGGCATGGGAAACAACCAGACGGTGCAACCTCTCCTGCGTCCACTGCCGTGCTGCTGCCGAGGATCACGACTACCCGGATGAACTCGACACAACGGCGTCGTTTAAGCTTCTTGACCAGATCCGGGAGGTGGGTGAACCCATCATTATACTCACCGGAGGCGAACCCCTTCTCCGGCCGGATATCTTTGATATTGCCGCCTACGGCACATCCATTGGACTCAGAATGGTCATGGCACCCAACGGCACCCTGATCACCCGGGAAAATGCACTGAAGATGAAAGCATCGGGCATTAAACGGATCAGCATCAGCATTGACGGTGCAACCAAGGAAAGCCACGACCGCTTCAGGGGCGTTGAAGGAGCCTATGATGGCGCCCTCAACGGTATTGCCCGTGCCAAAGAGGCGGGGATTGATTTTCAGATTAATACGGTCATCACCCAGACTAACCTCAAGGAGATTCCCAGCATTCTTGCCCTGGCAGAATCCCTTGGCGCAGTTGCCCACCACATTTTTCTTCTGGTTCCAACGGGACGGGGAAAATACATCGTGGACCAGGAAATCAATGCCCAGGAGTATGAAAAAACCCTGAACTGGTTTTATGACCAGCGGGAAAAAACTTCCCTTCAGCTCAAGGCCACCTGTGCACCCCACTATTACCGGATCCTGAGACAGCGGGCCAAGGAAGAGGGAAAAAAGGTAAACTTTGATACCCACGGACTCGATGCCGTAACCCGGGGATGCCTTGCCGGTACAGGCTTCTGTTTCATCTCCCACGTTGGAAGGGTTCAGACCTGCGGATTCCTTGATGTAACCTGCGGAGACATCAAAAAGACCCATTTTAAAGAGGTGTGGGAAAACTCAGAGGTGTTTAATCGGCTTCGAAATATTGACAACTACGAGGGCAAATGCGGGGTGTGCGAGTATACCCGGGTGTGCGGTGGCTGCAGGGCCCGTGCCTATGAGGCAACGGGCAACTACATGGCCGAAGAACCGCTATGCACCTATCAGCCGGGCAAGCGATAGTTAGTGTTTGAACGAAAACTCACCCACCTGCTGCGTTGCTTCACAAAGCTACCAAATTATAAATTGGGCCTCACGTACAACAGTACGCTCCGGTTTCAGCTTTGCTCGCGCCTTGCATCTGGGCAAGTTTTCATCCAAACACGAGTTTTCGTCAGGCACTAGTTAATTTTAATGGATGGAGTTGAGCATCAGGGTGATGGGTCGATCCTCTTCACTGCTGCCGGTGAACCTGACGGGTCCGGGACGACGATAGCAGTCGTCCCCGGGTTCTGCAGCAAGCCACTTCTCCCTGAGCGCTTTGACCACCCTGAAGGCGTTGGACTCCACATCCACAATGCTCTTCTCAATAACCAGGGCAAGCTTTCCCTTTCTCTCCTCAAGGTGCATGAGGCTTGAGATGGGGATGCCCAGGGGTTCCCATTTACAGAACTTGTGCTCAAGGTTTTTGATAACCGCCATCTGACCGGTTGCCCCGTTGGCAATGAGACTGAAGGCCGTCAGACCAAGGTTGTAGGTGTAGTTACAGTCAAACTTGGTGGGATCACTTCCCCGGCCGTCATACCCGTAAAAGTGGGTCTGGATGCTGAACTTGGGAACTGACTTCTTAAAAAGATCCACCACACTCCCGGGTAAATCCTTTTCATCATCGATCAAACCTGCGTTCATCACCGTCTGGGTCAGGGTCTTAAGGGAGATGATTGTCTCCTTGACCAGGAGATAGCCGTCCTGGTCATAATTTTTAAATATGGCCCGGCCAAAGCCTTCGGCATCCAGCCCATCCATCGCCATTAAAGATTCATAGGAACGCCGGTTTATCCCCACCTTGTAAATGCCCTTTTCCCTTAAAATTTCAAGGTAATCCATGGCCATGTCCATGAGTATCTTTTCGGTCTTTACCTGGGAAAACTGAAAGTTGCCGTGGGTATCCCTCTCAACCAGCAATCCCTCCTGGAAAAAAGCGGGAAGGTCGTTGAACAGTTCGTCATCCCTCAGATTCCAGATCGGGGACGCAGCCCTGTCGCTGATCCCCCTTGACAGCCTTCTCAAATAGTCAAGCCTTGCATCCAGGTTGGGAAACGAGGCGTGAAAGTCAAGGTCATGGACATTGTTAAACTCGGCAATGATGGTACTGAGCTTGATAATGAAAATCTGTATCTCGTTAATGAACTCAAGAACCCCTTCAGGGATAATCATCACCCCGTAATTTTTACCGCTGGCGGCCCGCTTTACTATGGTTTCACAAATGAGTCGGGAAAGATGGCGAAGGGTCATGCCATATGCCGTATAATCAATTTCACCCCGTTCCTGGGCAGCCTTAAGCCGCTCCTGGTCCACATAGTCGGCAAGGTCCTCACCGATAAGGGTGAGGTTGGCATGGGTCTGTAGGGCTGTCTCCAGGGCCAGATGACTTGCCACCCGCCCCATCACCTTGCACACATGCCAGTACTTGATGTCGCTTGACGCATCCGTGCACAGATTGCTGATATTCTGGGCAAATGCCCTTGCCGCCGTGTGAAACCCGAATGAGGTGGAGCAAAGAACGTCACCATCTTCAGTCGAAACTCGGATGTCACCGTCAATGGTCTTTGGGACGCCGATGACCTGAATGCCGTCGACCTTGAGTTCCTGGGCAAGGAAGGCGGCATTGGTGTTGGAATCATCACCTCCCACAATGACCAGGGCATCAAGTTCAAGGGCCTTGCAGGTGGCCCGGGAGAGATCCATTTTCTTTTTAAGATCGATCTTTGTACGACCCGTCTTGATCATGTTAAAACCGCCCATATTCCGGTAGGCGTCTACCAGGCTTTCGGTGATTTCAACATAGGAACGTTCAAGAATTCCGGCCGGCCCCAGGATAAACCCATAGACCCTGGATGCGGGATTTGCCTTTTTCGCTGCGTCAAAGATCCCGGAAATAACATTATGCCCGCCAGGGGCGGGGCCGCCTGAAAAAACAATACCGATATTTCTGCGTTTAAAGTAGCGTTCCTGTTCCGTTGAATGTTCCGGAGTGCCTGGGACAATCTTTTGAACATGATTATCAATGATGTCGGCAAGCACCTTTTCCGCCTCCCTGTCCTGGGAGAAGCGATACTGGGGCTGGTCTTCAAGCACGGTAAATCCTTCTGAAAAGACCTGGCATTTTTTGGGTGCAAAGGCCCGCCGTTCTATGGCCTCTCGATTTATATCGGCGATGACACTTGCGGTTTTTGCATGGTTCAGAAGCGTCTTAATATCAATCCTGGATGAATGTTCCATTCAAATCTCCATTTTTCCTAATTCAGCACCACCCGGTTTCTTCCGTCCTGTTTTGCCTGATAAACTGCAGCATCGGCACGACCCAAAACATCCTGGGGCACAGCATCGTTCTCTCGAACCTGGGTGACGCCAATGCTCACTGTTACTTTTACAGCATCCTTCTTGTAAAGGAACGCTATTCTTTCAATGGTCTTTCTTATTTTTTCTGCAACGTTTTTTGCATTTGCAGCGTCGGTTTCGGGCATGACCAGCACAAACTCTTCACCCCCATACCTGGCCAGCATATCGCTCTTGCGTATAAGTTTCGAGGCTCTTTTGATGATCTCCTGGAGGCATTTATCCCCAATGGCATGGCCATAGGTGTCATTGATGTTTTTGAAATGATCCGCATCAATGAAAAGCAGGGAAAAAAGGGTTCCATACCGCAGAAACCGATCCATCTCATCCTCAATTCGCTGGTTGTAAGCCCTTCGGTTATAGGCCCCGGTAAGGGGATCCTGATTGATCTTACGTTCAAGTTCCCTTGAGTGTGCGGTGGCCTGGACAAGTTCTGTTCTCAGCTTCTCAAATTCGGTTTCAAAGGTCTGGTGATTTGATGTTACAAATCCTTTAATTTGCGCCTCATCAATCACCTTCTGCTTCAAGGCTCCCTCGATGGTTGCAAAGGAACTTGCAAGCCGGGCCTTTACCTCTTCAAGATTCCCGTCTATATCAAGGGTTTTTCTTGCCTGGTCGATCTCATTTTTCAACACCAGATCAAAGGCATCGCCCGGCTCGAGCATTGCTCCAAAATGATCAAACGACAGCCGGATGATCTCCTCCATCCCAAGAATTTGTCTGACAATATCCTTTACAAAAATGGCCAGTTTTTCCCGATCCCTGCCAATATCGGTTATGTGCCCATGCAAAATATGAAACAGCTCATCACGGACCTTCCCCATGGATTCAAGATCACTGACCTTGACAATTCTGTCTGAAAGCTGGTTCAAGGCGCTCCAATGGGATGACTCCAGGGTGCCATTCAAGGTATCGATAATGTCAAGATAACCCTGTTTAAAGGCCTTCATCAAATGGTCACTGGATCCCTTGAAAAGGCTTGAAAAAAAAGGTTTGTCTTTTCCCCTGTCAACTTCCGGATCTTCGTTGAGTATGGCCTGATGGAACTTCTGGAACAGTCCCTCGATCCTTTCAGTTGAGGCATTTTTTTTCAGTTCTGCTGAAAGGTCCTTGAGTACGAATGCGACCCCTCTGTTTTTCTCGGTCACAAGATCAATTATCAGGGGAACAAAGCGACTGTAAAGGCGTTGGTTTTTTTCAAAACGTTCTTCATTGATATCGAGCTCCTTGAGGAGAATATTTTTCTGGGACTCAAGACGGTCAATCCTGGCCCTTAATTCATAGACCTGCCTTTTTTCACCCTTGTCATCCATGAAGTTACCTCAGAAAGTATGTACTATAAACCAATCCCTGGCCATGCCTGTTGTCCGCTGTAACAATTACCATGCCACCTCCCCTTTGGCAAGTGCCTTCCTAAGATACGTTTAACCCTTGATTAACCCGGCATAATTATGTAAAAAGAAGGCTGATTAAATCATTATTTAAGGAATTAGTAACTGTGGAGATTCGTCTGTTTAAAAAAAAAGGGGAAACCCCGAACAAAGAGACCGGCAACGGGATATTGGGACGGTTCAAACAGGGCCTATCCCGGACCCGTGATATTCTTTTTACCGATATTGACGATCTTTTTTCCAAAAAAAGAGTCATTGATGACACCCTTTTAGAAGAGATAGAAGAAAGTCTCATCATGGCAGACCTTGGGGTAGACCTCTGCCTGAAGGTCATGGAGAATGTCTCCAGAAAGAGCAAAAAGCTATCAACAGCCAATGAGCTCAAAGATCTCCTGAAAGCCGAAATCCAGGCCCTTTTCCCCGGGGAACCGTCAGCCCCGGAACCGACAGCCGTTGTAAAACCAAGGGTCATCATGGTCGTTGGCGTCAATGGGACGGGCAAGACTACGACCCTTGGCAAACTTGCCATGAAATTTACCAATGAGGGTCAGAAGGTTTTGATTGCAGCCGCAGACACCTTCAGGGCCGCCGCCATTGAGCAGGTATCGGAATGGGCCAGACGGGCCAACGTCGGGATTGTCAAACACAGGGATGGTGCAGACCCTGCAGCCGTTGCCTTTGACGGTGTTGAAGCCGCCATTGCAAGGGGGATTGACGTCCTTCTCATTGACACGGCAGGAAGGCTTCATACCCAGAAAAACCTCATGGAAGAGTTGAAGAAAATCAAACGCACCATTGCAAAACGGCTTCCAGGTGCCCCCCACGAAGTCCTCATGGTCCTTGATGCCACCACCGGACAAAACGCCATCTCCCAGGCTAAGCTGTTTAACGAAGCCGTGGGCGTTACAGCCCTTGCCCTGACCAAGCTTGATGGGACAGCCAAGGGCGGCATTGCGGTCTCCATTTCAGGCACAATGGAAATCCCGTTGAAATATATTGGCCTGGGCGAGGGGATCAACGATCTTCAGGAGTTTAACTCCCAGTTGTTCATCAATGCGTTGTTTGATTAAAGGAGCAGACTATGGCCGTAGTTGTCCAGTACATCGTTGTCAGAAACGGAGTCGAAAAAATGACCTTTGCGACAAAAAAAGAAGCCGACGCCCATGACAAAATGCTCGATATTGCCGACAACCTCTCTGCCTTTTTAAAGGCAAGCAAAATCAAACTCAGCGACGACCAGAATGAGGAAATCGCCCTGCTCCTGGCCCAGGAACGCGACACCGTTACCGCTCTGTTACGGGGTGTAGCGCCTTCTACTGCTTCAGCAAAGAAAAAAGCGACCCCTGCCAAGTCCGAAGCCAAGCCCAAGACAACGAAAAAGACACCACCGGCTGCCACTGCATGACCCCGGGGGTGACGGGTTTTCCACGGCTACCACTGCGCTTATTTTCAGTTTAAAAAGGCGGTTTCATCATTGGCTTTCCAATCACAGCCATTATCATCGGGTAAACCGTCCCGGCGCTGGCTCATTTTGATCCTTGCCGGCACCCTGTTTATTCTCTCCCAGTTTTACCGATCCTCCGTGGCCGTTATCGCCCCGAACCTGGTGGCGGATTTGAAACTTGATGCCTGGGAGCTGAGTACCGTGTCAGCATCCTTTTTCTACGCATTTGCCTTGATGCAGATTCCCGTGGGCATGTTCCTTGACACCATCGGGCCGAGAATCACCATGACAGCCCTGACCCTGGTTTCCGTGGCAGGGGCATTCTTGTTTGCCACGGGTGACTCCTACCATTACCTTGCCCTTGGCAGGGCCATGCTCGGCATCGGCATGGCATGTAATTTTATGGGAACACTGAAACTGATCACCATCTGGTTCAAACCCAACCAGTTTGCAACATTATCTGCCGTCATTGTGTCTGCTGGCACTGTTGGTAATATCTTTGCTGCCACCCCCCTTGTCCTTATGGTTCAAGCCATGGGTTGGAGAAACAGTTTTCTGACCATATCTGGGGTCTCCT
This sequence comes from Desulforapulum autotrophicum HRM2, assembly GCF_000020365.1. Lineage (NCBI taxonomy): Bacteria > Pseudomonadati > Thermodesulfobacteriota > Desulfobacteria > Desulfobacterales > Desulfobacteraceae > Desulforapulum > Desulforapulum autotrophicum. The sequence goes on from NC_012108.1 coordinate 3,190,227, forward strand.
TGGTCATGGCGTTTTCTTTCTTTATCCTGGTAAAGGACCGCTCCAGTCAACCCACAGCGACAAATGACAGGACGACCACCCATCCCAGTGTCAGACAGACCCTTCAACGGGGACGCACCCTTTTTTCCCGCCGGGATTTCTGGATCATCTCTTTTTCCACCTTTTGCCGCTATGGCATTTTTGCCTCGGTCCAGTCATTATGGGCAGGGCCTTATCTGATCAATGTGGCCGGCCTCTCCGGCGTTGCCACGGGCAATATTATCCTGCTCATGAGCATCGGCATGATCATCGGCAGCCCCATCAGCGGCCATTTGTCCGACCAGATCCTGAATTCACGAAAACGAGTCATCGTTCCCGGCCTCCTGGGCATGGCAGGCATCCTCGGAATTCTCATCTTTCTTCCCCCCAATGCCGGTAAAATGACACTCTCCCTTCTTTTTCTCGGGTTTGGCCTTGTCAGCAGTTCAGGCCAGGTGATGTACGCACACATCAAGGAACAGGTTCCCCTTGAGAATGCAGGCATGGCAATGACGGGAATTAATTTTTTTACCATGGCAGGGGTGGCCGTTTTTCTCCAGGGACTGGGTTCTTTAATGAAATTTCTCTATCCTGGAACCTCCCTTGGGCCTGGGGCATTCAGAGGCGCATTTGTCTTTTGCAGCGTCTGCCTCACCCTTATCGGAATGTTTTACACCCTGACATCGGAAACCATGGACAAGAAAAAAGAATAAGAAAAAAGAAATTAAAAATGACTCCGATCTGGCTCTGTGTTTTATTGATAGCCGGTATTGCAGCAAAAGAAAGGAGACTGGGTGTCATTCTTCCCGTCAGCGTCCTTATTGCCAATCTCCCCCAGCTCAGGGTCGCCGGCAAAGAGGAGAACCTGTCTGATCTTTCCCTTGGAACCTGGTTGCTCTCCATGTCAGATGGTTTTGTATGGGGGCGTATTCACGGATTGAACATGATGTCTCAATTATGATTTTTGCGGTCCTGCAGCTGACCACTTTTCAACGCATGCGTTTCATGGCCTGTATCCTTTTGCAGATCAAAATTTGACAAATCCAATTCCATATGACATTGAATTCAACGATAATCGGCAATTGGGGTGAACGATTTGGATTGATGTGCTATTTAATCCCTTGGTCACAGCTATCCTTTCGATTATATTTGGGGAAACAAAAAAGGTGACAACAAACAATACGGCTATGAAGAAACAGGTGTCTGCATTAAACACCTTTTGGATCGTTGAATACTTGAAAAACAATTTTCTGAATATGAACTTCACCGGGATTCTAAACCAGGTAAACCGGGAAAGGCCCTTTTTAATCGAAAACTTAAAAACCGGAAAAATTGAACCTGTCTCGATCCTTCATTTAACCGACACGGCATACTGGCTATCCAATGAATTCATGATTAAGCTTTATGCCACTGTGCAAGCGAGGGTTCCCGATCCTAACCTTGCATATAAAATCGGAAAGTCATGCTGCAAGTCCGATCATATTCTTAAAACAGCCATAGGTATTCCATTACTGGGTCCCTACAGGCTGTTAAAAATAATTTCTAAGGAAAACAAAAAATACAACCGCACAAAAGAAAGCCTTATTCTGAAAATAGAAAAAGGACGGGTTGTCATTCGATTAATCCACAATAACAATATAATTGTTAATCAATTTGCCATAGACTGGCACTCAGGAATTTTTGAATCCTATGCAAGAATATCCGGTGCAACCAATATCAGGATAAACGCTACCTGTGTTGAAAAAGGCCCTGAAAAATACGGAGACCCAGGCCGGGGTATTTGGGATTTTGATATTCACTTTCAATATCGAAACCTGGGAACCCGGATATTTAATGCAATCCTATCCCAAATTCCTTCTATAAAAACGATCATCATAAACTCCAATAAAATTCAGGCAGAATACAACGAACAGATCCTGAACCGGGACCGGATCATCAGGGAAAAAGCAGATAAACTCAAAGCAATTCATGATAAACTTTTCAAGGTTGAAAGAGAAAATATTAAAAGAAAACTGCAAAACATTTCAACCGAACTCGTTGCCACTGAGGAACGGGAAAAGAGACTCATTGCTGAGGATCTTCACGACAGTGTCAGCCAGTCCCTTGCCTTAAGCCTGTTTAAAATCAAAAACATCACTGGTTCAACATTAATGGGAAATCTGGATGAGTTGACCACTGTTGAAAAAACATTGGAAAAAGCAGTGTCAGATCTAAGATCACTCACCTTCCAGATCAGTCCACCGATCTTATACAGCCTCGGCCTGGAGGCGACCATCAAATGGCTGGTCTCCGACATAAATACTCGGAATGAATTAAAAATATTGTTCAACAACAACATCAAAAACCCCGCTCAGATCGAAGACACTTTGAAGACTGTACTCTATCGCTCTGTCAGGGAACTGATCATCAACATACTCAAACACTCAAATGCGCAAACGGCACAAGTGACACTCTCTTTATTGGAAAACCAGTTTATCATCAGTGTAGAGGATGACGGTGTCGGTTTTGATACCGGCTGTCTGGAGAATAGGAATTCGTTAGGGTTTGGTTTAATCAATATTTCAGACAGAATTAAAGCCCTGGGGGGTGATATCGAAATATATTCGGAGCCTGGTAAAGGGTCCAATATCCTTATTCTTTCTCCTTTACTGGCATGGAGTGAAAATCTGGAATGAACCAAAATCCCATTACAATACTTTTAGTTGACGACCATGATATTTTGCGTCAAAGTCTGAAAAAAGCCTTGGAGGAAAAACCGAATGTCAAGGTTTTGCAGGGAGCCTGTAACGGCCTTGATGCCGTCCGCCTGACAGAAAAACATTGCCCCAATATTGTTATCATGGATATCAATATGCCTGATTTGAACGGTATTGAGGCTGCAAAACAGATTATATCAAAAAATCCCGATATAAAAATCATTGCACTGTCCATGCTGTGCGACGAATTCAACGTAAAAAGCATGATACAGGCCGGTGCAAAAGGATTTTTACTCAAAACATCTTCCCTGGAAGACCTCCATACGGCGATCTTGATGGTGGCCTCGGGAAAATCCTATCTTTGTCCAGAGGCTTTGAACATCATGATGGAAGACATTCAGACCCCGGGGGATACCAAGTTGCTTTGCCCATTACAAAGATTAACCCTGAGGGAGCGGGGGGTTATCCAACTCATCGCCGAGGGCTATACTAGTCAAGAAATTTCTGAAAAATTAAATATCAGTAAACGCACCGTTGATGTCCACAGAACAAATACCATGAATAAACTGAAAATCCACACCATTGCCGGACTGACCAGATTTGCAGTTAAAGAAGGTCTGATTACCCTATAAAGTAGCCTTTAATGAAATGGTACAAGGCATCCCCTCTTGTACCATCCCCCATCTTTCAAACCTGCCAAAACAGACAGGTTCTCCGGCCATGACATTTGAGCTGCATACACTTCATATTCTTTAAATAGGCTCACCCCATGTAGAAGCATTCATGGCCTGTGATTTGAAATTTTCAAGACACTAGGTACAACTTTCCTGCGGGATAGGTATATGTACATATTCACAGTACAGAATTTATGGAATAAGCCTCTGAAAAGGAATTGAACCTGCGATCAGATACACAGGCACTGACATGTCATCAATTACAAAGGGCCACAACACATATCAGGCAGGCATGAAGGTGCTCTCAAACACCGAGGAAGTGTTCAATCTCATCCTCCACGGCCCTTAATTGCCCCTGGGGGCCCCTTTTAATTGGAGAAGATAAAGATGGTTTATCAAATCAAGTGTGCCTGGTGTGGCAAGAAAATGGGAACCAAGGAAGGTCCTGAAAGTAGTTTCGCATTGAGAATGGAAGCACACGGATTTTCCATTATTAGCCATTCAATCTGTCCTGCCTGTTATCGGGAACATATGGCGACGATACGTTCCAGAAACAAAAAGGATGAAAGCAAAAAAGACAAAGGAAACAAACATCCATAAACCAGAAGGCCAGAGAACTTCAAGAAAAGAATGGAGACCGATATGAACTGGCCAGAAAAAAAGGGTGGACCGGATAAGTCGCAACCCATGCGCTACCCTCTGTCAAGGTGTTCAAGGAAGGTCTGTTCATCCATGATGGTCACGCCAAGGGAACGGGCCTTGACAAGTTTGCTGCCCGAAGCTTCACCGGCAACAAGGATGTCCGTGTTTTTGCTGACGCTTGACACCACCCGGGCGCCTTGCTCTTCAAGCCGTTGTTTGGCTTCGGACCGGGTTAAAGTCCCAAGGGTTCCAGTCAGAACCACCCGTTTTTCACTAAAAAAAGTGGCATTATCCAGGGCAGCGGATTCAACAACGGTGTGGTTTTCAATGACCACACCATTCTCCATCATCCGGGCGATGGTCTCCTGATTGTCTGGATTGGCAAAAAAAGCCACCACCGAGTCTGCGGTCTTGGGTCCGACCCCTTCGATGGCACCCAGGGCTTCTGCACTTGCCTTTAGCAGAGCCTCAAGGGTAAAAAAGGTGCTGCTCAAGAGCTGGGCTGCAGATTCTCCGGTATGGGCCATGCCAAGGGCAAAGAGAAACCGTTTCAAGGGGATGCGTTTTGAGCGTTCAATGGCCTGGACAATGTTTGTGGCCGATTTTTCGCCCATGCGATCCATGGCCGCCAATGTCTCCCGGTCAAGGGTAAACAGATCGGCAAACGACCCCACCAGGGTTCGGTCCACAAGCTGATCAATGAGTTTTGTCCCAAGGCCTTCCATGTCAAATCCTCCCTTAGAGACAAAGTGCTTAAGCCGCTGCTTAAGCTGGGCCTTGCACGAGGCGTTGATGCATTTTACCGCAGCCTCGTTGTCAAGACGACGCACCGGGCTATGGCACACCGGGCAATGGGTCGGCATGACAAACACACGTTCAGATCCGGTCCGAAGTGCGGTCACAGGCTTGACCACCTTGGGAATTACATCCCCTGCCCTTTTCACAAGGACAGTATCATTAATCCGGATATCCTTGTTCTGAATCTCGTCCTGGTTGTGCAGGCTTGCCCTTGCCACCATTACCCCACCGATGTTCACAGGTTCGAGTATGGCGACGGGTGTAAGTGTTCCTGTCCGACCCACCTGGACAATGATATCGTTGATCACCGTGGTTTCTTCCATGGCGGGAAACTTGTATGCAATGGCCCAGCGGGGACTGCGTGCTTTTGTACCAAGGCGTTCTTGAAAGACAATATCATCGACCTTGATGACCATGCCGTCGATCTCATAGTCAAGATCCTGGCGCATGGTTTCAAATGCCTTGAACCGGTCAAGCACCTCGGTAAGGCTGAGACCGGACCGAATCAGCGGATTGATTCGAAATCCAAGGCGTTTTAGACTCTCCAGCAGGGCCGAATGGGAACCTATGTCAAAATTTGCCATCAATTCCTGTGCACGCCCCACGCCGTAGACAAAAATTTCAAGGGGCCTTTTGGCTGTAACCCTGGAATCGAGCTGGCGCAATGAACCTGCCGCGGCATTCCTGGGGTTAGCAAACAGGGGCTCCCCCGTTGCCAGACGCTTTTTGTTGAGACCTTCAAAATCCTTGGAATTGATGATCACCTCTCCCCTCACCTCAAGCACATCTGGAATTGTTCCATTTCCAGCCGGGGCAAGCTTCAACGGGACAGATGGGATTGTCCTTGCATTATCGGTGATCACTTCACCCATGGTGCCGTCCCCCCGGGTCAGGGCAAGGGTAAGGCTACCCTGTTCATACCGAAGCTCAACAGCCACACCGTCAAGTTTGGGCTCCACGGTATAACGGATATCACTGGTGTTTAAGATCTTGGCTGTGCGGTTGTGGAAATCGATCACATCCTGGTCGGAAAAGGCGTTGTCAAGACTCTGCATGGGGATGGCATGTTCGGCCGTTTCAAAAGCCGTCAGCGCCTTTGCCCCTATTCTCCGTGTGGGCGAATCTGGTGTGGAAAGCTCAGGAAACTGGGTTTCAATGGCGATGAGGCGCTGCATCATCCGGTCATACTCACCATCTGAAATAACCGGATCATCCTTTACATGGTAGTTAATGTTGTGCACATGGAGTTGCTCCCGGAGCAGGCGCGCCTCTTTTTTAATCCTGTCAAACGATGATGATGGGTCAATCATAAAGTATCTCTCTTACAAAGGTCATCAGGCTGGAAAAATCATAGCCTGGAAAAATCACAGCCTGAAACGGCCAGGCCCTTACACATCAGGCTCTGGAAAGGTCAGGCAGGCAAAAATCGCGCCTGGAAAGGTCAAGCAGAAGGTCTGCAACCTGTTTTCTTGCGGCTTTAAACGATTTGGATTTAAACCCCGGTTTCCAGGTCATTGTACCCAGTTCATCGGACACAACAAGGATGGCAGCCATTCTCACCTTTCTATATCTGCCAACGGCAAACAGGGCTGAACATTCCATATCAACCCCCGCAGCCCCCCTGTTTCTGAAAAATTCTACCTTTTTGGGGGTCTCCCGGTAAATGCCGTCCGTGGTCCAGAGGGTTCCAGATTTAAAGGCAATCCCCCCGGCACTAAGCTCGTTGCCAAGCCTTGCCCGAAGATCAGAATCGGGCAGAATTCTGGGAAAATCCTCACCCGGTTCCATGTAATTCCTCGAGGTTCCCTCGTCTGCAATGGCCCCGTCCACCAAAACAATGTCACCAATGGCAAGATCCGTTGACAGGGAGCCGCACCAGCCAAAGACCAGCAGGGTGCGGGCACCCTTGGCAATCAGGGCCTCTTCGACCATGGTGGCATAGGGCGCCCCCATGTGGGGGCCGGTAAACGAGGCCCCCTTTTCAGTTTCGGTAAAAACAGAACCCATGAACAAGGGGCTGCAGGTGTTGCCCCTTGCATTTGCCTTGAGATAGTTAAAATCCGGGGCAGTACTCACCATAACGGCCACAGCCCCGGATTCAAAGCCTGGTCTGGCCCCATAGGGCTGGATTATTGCTCTATCATTCAGGTCCGACCACGTCGGAAAGCTCATCCTTTACCTCGTCTATGATATCGTAAATCCACATCACATCTTCGATGCTCAGCCGGCCTGCCTTGGACGGGGCGCGGTCAGTGCCGTCTTTTTTCTTTAATACCCTGGGACCGATCTGAAGCTTTGGCTCACCATCGGCATACTGGTGGATGGATAAAATCAATCCGGTCTCTTCACACTTCCATTCGTTTAATTTTTTGTCCTTTTCAGGATCATAACCTGCCATGATACCTCCTTACATATTTGTTAAATCAATTTATATTTGTGAAAAATCTGCAATATTTCTAAACAGGGCAGCCACAGACGACAGCAGGGCCATGCGGTTGATGCGAAGGGCAACATCATCATCCATGACCATGACATCCTCAAACAACCGATCCACATGGGGGCGAAGGGTTGATATCTCCTTAAGGGCAGCACCATAATCGCCTGCCTTTATGCAGGTGTCAACCCGCTCGGTCACCTCTCCGCACGCCTGGTGAAGGGCTTTTTCCGCATCACAGTTAAAAAGGTTGACGTTTACCCTGGTTTTTGCATCACCACCTGCCTTTTTAAGGATGTTGACCACCCGCTTGAAGGCAGTTGAAAGGGGCTCGAAATCGGGCTCCTGCCTGAGGATATCAAGGGCCTTGATCCTGAGAAAGGCATCGGGCACATTGTAGAACGAAACGGACAGGGCCGCATTGACGGCTTCCCTTGAAAATCCCTGGTCCACAAGCATATTTGTCATCCGGCCCTTGAGAAATTCCAGGATTTGGGTTGAGATCTCGTTCTTTTTATCAGGGTCTGTCTGGTACTGGGCTACCCCCCTTCGAACAAGAGCACGAAGGGAAAAATCAAAACCTGCCTCAAGCATGATCTGGAGAATTCCAATGGACTGACGTCTCAGTGCATAGGGGTCTGAGGCCCCGGTCGGAATAAGATTAGCTGAAAAACAGCCGCAAAGGGTATCGGTCTTGTCGGCAATGGCAAGAATTTTCCCCGTATCGGTCCGGGGCAGATCACCGCCGGAATAGACCGGACGGTAGTGCTCTTCAATGGCCATGGCCACCTCAGGATCCTCTCCGCCCTTTTGTGCATACACCCGTCCAATGATTCCCTGGAGTTTTGTAAACTCGATGACCATCTGGCTCACAAGATCAGCCTTGGACAGTCTTGCAGCCCGCATCAGTTTTTTCTGCAACTCCTGGTCGGCGTTGACCAACCCGGCCAGAAACTCGACCAGAACCACCAACCGGCCCGTCTTTTCGTACATGGAACCCAGGCTTGCCTGGAAGGTGACGGCCTTAAGCTTCTCCACAAAATCGTCCAGGGTAGACTCAAGGTCCACATGGTAAAAGAACTGTGCATCGGCAAGCCGCGCCCGGATCACCTTGCCATGGCCCTTGGCCACAACGTCCATGTCCCGGGCCCGGGTATTGTTGACTGCAATAAAACAGGGCATGAGTTTACCGGCTGTATCGGCCAGGGCAAAGTATTTCTGATGTTCGCGCATGGCCGTGATCAGCACCTCGTCGGGAAGCTCAAGAAAAACCTCGTCAAAATGACCGACCACGGGATAGGGGTATTCAACAAGGTTATTGACAATATCCACAAGCTCTTCATCCTCGATGATGGTGGCGCAGGCCTTGTCAGCTGCCGCCTTGATGCTCTCTTTCAGGATTGTCCTTCGCTCACCTATGTCTGCAACAACACCGGCCTTTCGCAGGGTGTCAAGGTAGGCATCGGCGGATTCCAGTTCAAATCGTTCAGGTGCCATGAACGAATGGCCGAACACAAATGATGCCGAAGCAATGTTGCCGATCTTGAAGTTAAGAACCGTCTTGCCCAGAAGTGCTGTCAGGGAAACAATGGGCCGTGCAAAGGTGACATCAAGATCCCCCCAGTGCATGCTTTTGGGAAAAGGAATGGCCTGTATCAGTTCCGGCAGCACGCCTTCCAGGATGGCTTCAGTTAGCAGGCAGCTTTCCTCAATCACGGCGGAAAGATATGGCCCCTTGCCGTTGTCTGTAATAATAATCTCTTCAGGAACGATCCCGGCCTTTTCGGCAAACTTGACCCCTGCAAGGGTGGGCTTTCCCTCATTGTCAAAGCCAATGCGCTGGGGCGGTCCCATGAGGGTGGTCTTCTGGGGGGCTTGACAGGCCTGGACATCCTCAACCATCAGGGCAAGGCGGCGGGGAGTACCAAATACGGCTGTTTTGCCATGATTGATCCTGGCCCCGGTAAGGGCTGCCGTTACCCGGTCACAAAAAGAGGTAAGGGCCGGGAGAATATATCCAGCTGGAATCTCTTCCGCACCGATTTCAATCAGTAAATTATTCATTTTGACACCTTTCTTTCCTGTTTGACAGGCCTGTTTAAAAGGGGGTGACCCATCTGTTCACGCTGGGCCACATACGCATTTGAGCAGGCCCGGGCGATCTTTCTGATTCTGCCGATATACCCTGTTCGTTCGGTTACGCTGATGGCACCCCTTGCATCAAGGAGGTTGAAGGTGTGGGAACACTTCAAACCAAATTCATAGGCCGGCAGGACCAGTCCCTTTTCAATAATGCGAAGGGCCTCGGACTCGTACTTGTTGAAGAAATCAAACAGCATGTCCGTGTCCGCCACTTCAAAGTTATAGGTGGATTGCTCTACCTCCTGCTGGTGGTAGACATCCCCGTAGGTAATGGTATCGTTCCACTTGAGGTCATACACGGAATCAACCCCCTGGAGATACATGCACAGCCGTTCAAGGCCATAGGTGATCTCAACGGAGACCGGTTTAAGCTCAATGCTGCCCGCCATCTGGAAATAGGTGAACTGAGTCACCTCCATGCCGTCCAGCCAGACCTCCCAACCAAGGCCTGAGGCGCCAAGGGTCGGAGATTCCCAGTCGTCCTCCACAAAGCGGATGTCGTGGTCCAAGGGATCAATACCAAGTTTTTTAAGGCTCTCGATATAGAGGGCCTGGATGTTTGACGGAGACGGCTTAATGATCACCTGATACTGATAATAGTGCTGAAGCCGGTTGGGGTTCTCACCGTAACGACCGTCCGTGGGCCGCCTTGAAGGCTGGACATAGGCCACCTTCCAGGGCTCCGGCCCCAGGGCCTTCAATAAAGTGGTGGGATGAAAAGTTCCGGCACCCACCTCCGTGTCATAGGACTGAATGAGGACACACCCCTTTTCGGCCCAGAAGTTGTTCAAAGTCAAAATAACGTCTTGAAAATTCATTGTTAATCTCTCACTTTTTAGCTGATTATAATTCCAATGGGATCAATCTTTGTCTTTAACAGGCCGGCCTCTGGATCATGCGCCAGGATCGAAAGCCAGTCAGCCTTCAGGTCTGCAATGTGGTTTTTGCCGCCAAGGGCCCAGATGCACCCACCACCACCGGCACCGGTAAACCTTGCGCCGCATGCGTTTGTTTCGGCCCGCTCAAACAGCTTCATGCCGGTGGGATCGAGGACATCCGGCGTCATTTCAAGCCTCAGGCGAGTCTCCTGGTTCATCAACTGACCTGCAAGGGCGTAATCCCCGGCCACAAGGGCTGCGGCAAACGCCTCGGTCAGCCGGGCAATCTGTTTCCAGACCTTGCGATGGCGACCGGCAAGAAAGCCGTCCACCCAGCGGCGGTTAATATCCCTGGACTCGTGGGGATTGCCGCAATAGGCCACCAGCAAATGGGGGTCAAGGGCGCCTTCACCACCCATGGGAACAAGGGCTTTTTTCACAAACAAGGACCCGTCCTGGACAAACCGCCAGGACCACTGGTTCACCCCGCCAAAAGCTGCGGCAAGCTGATCCTGGGACCCGCAGGGAACACCTGCCACACTCGATTCAAGGCAATGGGCCGCCATGGCGATGGAACCCGGATCAATGGAGCGCCCAAGTACCCGGTGAAAGGCGGCGATAATGGCAACAGCTGCGGCGGATGATCCACCAAGGGCACTTCTTGGAGGCGAGGCAGAGTTGATCTGAATGTGAACCCCCTGGGCATTGAAAAAAGCGGCACAGGCAAACATCAGTCCCATGGGATGATTAAACGGTGCTGCATCTGCTTCAAACTCGGCACTGTCAAACCCCCTGGAAGAGATCCGTATGCGTCCCTGTCTCCAGGGGGAAAGGGTAACAGACGTCCTGAGATCAAGGGCCAGGTTCACGGTGGAGGGGTTATACTGATTGAGGGGCAGGTAAAAGGTGGCAAGATCAAGGGTGCCGCCAAAATCAATCCGGCAGGGAACACTCGCCCTTACCTCTTGTTGTTCAAGTTGCTGCTGATAGTTCATCCGGCCTCCCTGATTCTGCGTAAAAAAGTAAGACTGTTGACCTCCCGACCAAGGTGGCAGGGAATAAACGACTCAAGCAGACGCTCACCTTCCCTGACGGCGCAGGGGGAGAACCGAATCCGATCGGCCCGGCGCAGATCCGTGTTGTTGATCCAGGACAGCTGCTTCAAGGTCCCCTTGGTAACAGTAATGCCATGGCGAACCGCCCCCTTTGCACATCGATCACAGACCAGGCATCCCTGGGCAAAATCAAAGATGATTCGATGTTGTGCCATTCCATCCAGGGGGGTTGAACAGGTCCCGCATGAGGTAAGATCTGGACAGAGACCCGACAGGTTCATGAACCGAATCTGGAACAGGAGACTTAAGATCTCCTTGTCCATGGTATCTGCATCAAGGGCCTGGAGCACAAAAAAGAGCAGTTCATAAAGTTCTCCCTGCTTTTTACCCTCCTCAATGGAAGAATTGATCAGTTCAAGCCAGTAGCAGGCGTACCCGGTTTTAACAGTATGGGTTCTTATTTTTGCAAAGGGATAGCTCAGATCTACGGCATTGAGCAGGGGCAGGGCATTTTTCCGCCTGGGCCAGGTACACTCAAGGTTCATAACGGAAAAGGGTTCCAGGGCACCGGCAAACCGTTTAACACTTTTTTTGGCATTCTTGGCAATCACGGAGACCCTGCCCATGGCCGTGGTAAAAAAAGTCACAATCAGATCGTTATCCCCATACTCGATCCGTTTGAGCACAATGCCGTCTGTGGAAAAACCGGACATGGGTTCTAAATCCCGAGCAGCAGGGTTGCAATCATGAAGTAGCAGTACACACTGACGATATCCACGGAAGTGGTGACAAAGGGCCCCGTTGCAACGGCAGGGTCAATGTTTGCCTTTTCAAACAGCATGGGAACCAGGGATCCCACAAGGGCCGCAACCGTCATGGATACGAGCACGGCAAGTCCCACGGCAAAGGCAAGCTCCAGGGAAAGGAGTTCGGTGTGAAATCTGACCTGGGCAACAATACCGATGAACACTCCGTAAACAATCCCAAGGATCAGCCCGATGGTCAGCTCTTTGAATACCACAGACCACAGATCCCGGGTGTTGATCTTGCCCGTTGCAAGTCCTCGAACCACGATGGTCGAGGACTGGGTGCCGATATTACCGCCCATGCCCATGATCACCGGGATAAAGGCGGCAAGATAGGTGAATTTAGCAAGGCTCTCCTGGAATCCGCCAATAATGAAAAAGGCGCCTATGCCTCCAAGAAAACTGGTAAAAAGCCAGGGAAGGCGAATCCTTGTTCCCCTGAGGACCGTCTGGGTCTCGATGTAATCCTCACCCACACCGGCCATCTTGAGAATGTCTCCGGTGGCCTCTTCGCTGATGATGTCAATGACATCATCCACGGTGACAATACCCACGAGCCGGTTGTCGTTGTCCACTACCGGAACGGCAAGATAATCATACCTTGCCACAAGCTTTGCAACATCCTCACTGTCCGTGTAAGTCTTGACCGACACAATATCCTTGGCCATGAACTCCTTCAAAGGCCGATCCGGCTGAACAACCACAAGCTGACGGAGGGAACTGACCCCCACGAGCCTGCCGTACTCATCGATCACATAGACATAAAAGGGCATCTCAACATCGAGGAACTCGTTCTGAAGGGCTGCAATAACATCCTTTGCGCAGGTATCTTCCTTAAGGGCAATAAAATCCGGCATCATGATGCTGCCGGCCGTATCCTCCCCATAGCTCATGAGGTGCTCGACCTCCAGGGAGTCCTCTTTTTTCATCTTCTGGAGAATCTCGTCGGCCATACCCTCGTCAAGCCAGCCTAGAAGTTCAGCTGCATCATCGGCCGGCATCTGTTCAAATACCTGGACCAGGTCATCAATGGCAATCACCTTCACAAAATCAAGAAAGGTGTTCTCTTCAAGTTCCGACAGGAGAACGACCTTTTTATCAATATCCTTGATCATATGAAAAAGGGTGTTCATGCCTGTCGGCGACAACTCTCTGAAAACAATGGAAAGGTCAGCCGCATGGGTCTTTCGGACGATATTTTGCAGGGATTTTGTGGCCCCACGCCTCAAGAGTCGTTTAATGCTCTCCACCAGTATTTCAATACGGTCCCTGGTCATTTTCTTCTCCCCCTTGCGAGCATGAACATCAAAGCATTGTTTTAATGAGGGATTTTTCCCTCAGGGATTCAAGCCATGAGTTGAATTTTTTTTCGACAATACTGTCGTAGAGCTTTTTCTGAATCTCATCCTTTACCTCATCAAGGGCATTGCCCTTGGATTCAACAATCTCGTCAAGGAAAAAGATTTGAAATCCCTGGTCCGTGGGAATCACATTTGTGTATTGGCCCGGTTCAAGTTTGCCGATGGCGACCTTTAACTGATCCGAAAGGGTATCCAGGGCAAAGCTTCCAAGGGCACCACCTTCTGCGGCATTGGGTGCTTTGGAAAGCTCCCCGGCAAGGGCCTTGAAATCCTCACCCGTTTCAAGGCGATTCCAGACGGTCTCAGCGGTACTCTCGTCGGACACAAGGATATTTGAAAGCCGGAACTTCCTGACCCCGGCATACTCTGCCTGATGTTCGGCATAATAGGCGGCAATATCCTTGTCCGTCACGATCACCTTTGACTTGACGCTATAGTTGATCAGTTTGGGCCTCATGATCTCCAGGCGCATCTTTTCCCGGTAATCGGCAAAGGTCATGCCATCCTTTTCAAGGGCAGTTTCAAGGTCTTCCTGGGTCATCAACTGGGCCTGTTTCAGCCTTTCGATGGCAGCGTCAATCTCCTTGTCCGTCACAGTAATATTAAATTTTTTAACCTCCTGATCCGTCAGCTTTCTATCGACCATACGGCTTAACATATCTGTCCTGAGCTTGAACAGAATCTTCTCCTTCTTATCCCCGGTATAACCAGCAGAATCAATTTTATCAATATAAGGCCGAAGGGCCGTGTTCAGCTCGGTAAGGGTGATGATATCCTCGTTGACAATGGCCACAATTCGATCAACAATTTCGGCATATACATTTCCGCACAGGGTAAAAAGAGTAAAGACACCGATTGCCAGTCCAAAATTGATTTTTCTCGTTATCAAAGGTTAGTCCCCTTTATCAGCTTTCATGGTTTTTAAATAACGGTCAATTTTCACCCGGTTAATGGAAACCGGATAAATCTTTTCCAGGTTTTCGATCCAGCCGGGATAAGCGGTTTCAGCCTTTTCCATGCGAATCTTATTTACAAGCTCAGCCTCATCCGGCATCTCTTCAGTGCTGTTTTTCAAATCATTATAACAGGCAATCATCTCCCGGGGCGTTATTTCTATATTCTGTCTTAAATCCTTGTCGATCAAACGATCAAACAGCAGGCTCAGTTTCAGTCTATGACGCCAGAACCTATGGGAGACGGCATTTTCAACGAGCAACTTTTCAAATGAATCCTCTGGATAATCCTGTCTGAACGCCTCCTCGTTTGCCTTTAATTCCTGATCGGTCACATAAATGCCCCTGTCCCGGGCTGCACGCCTGAGCACAAGTTCCTCTGAAAGCTGATCCACAAGCTCAATGACAAGGGTGTTATATTCGTTCGGATTCTTCTGAATGCCATAGGGATAAGCCGCCCGCTTGAGTTCCAGTTCTTCGCTGAATTCCCTGTCCGTGATGACAAGATCCCCGGATTTCAGAAGATAGGTCCCGGTTTTGTCCGGCACATCCTCACCATGCGGACACCAGGGTATCAGACACGACAAAACAACAATCAGGAAAAAAACGACTCTCATTGATCGGCCACGGGTTTACCCCCCTCCTTGCCACAGCTTCAAGACTCTTGCTTTGCATAAATCATGAATTGTTACCACGCAATGCGCCGGTTTTCAAGAAGATTCTGGGGCAAGGTAAGGCCAACACAGATAACAAACAAGGGGTTGGCATGACCGTAAATGCCCCCAAGGGCCTTCACCGGGCCGTCAGAGAAAGGGTCATGGATTCACAAGGGGGGCAATGACCTGAAGGATTTTTTTGGCCTCTCCAAGGGCCCGGGTAACGGGTTTAAACTTCCCGCCGATTGAAAATCGAAGCGTATTTTCGGCTGTAAATTCATGGGCGGCATTGATCATTGAAACACCACCGGCAAGGGCCTGGGGCCGTCGCTGGTGAACGGCTGAAAACACAAGGGTCAAAGAGGTGTTGGTCAGGTCGAGTTTCTTGACACCGGCTTTGACGCACAGCACCCTGAGCATGATCTTCAACAGCATGTTACCCGCCTCTTCCGGAAGCTTACCAAACCGGTCCACAAGCTCCTGCTGCATGGCGGCAACCTCCTTTACCGTGGTCATCTGGGACAGCCGCCGATAGATGGTCAAACGCTGCTCAATGGACTGGACATACTCGTCGGAAATAAAGGTGGACAGGGTCACATTAATCTCAGGCTCCAGGGGATCGGTCAGCGGCTGACCCTTGAGATCGGCCACAGCCTCATCCAGAAGTTTTAAAAACATGTCATATCCCACGGCCGCCACATGGCCGGACTGGGAGCCTCCAAGGGCGGAGCCCGCCCCCCTGATCTGGAGATCCTTCATGGCGATCTGAAAGCCAGACCCAAGGTCCCTGTGCTCCATGAGGGCCGCAAGCCGCTTCTGGGCATCCCGTGTCAGGCGGTGCTCTTCGGGTACAAACAGATAGGCATAGGCCTGTTCCTCTCCCCTGCCGATCCGTCCCCTGAGCTGGTAGATCTGGGCGAGACCAAACATGTCGGCCCGATTAATGATCATGGTGTTGGCCGACGGAATATCAAGCCCTGATTCAACAATGGTGGTGCAGACCAGCATATCGATTTCACGGTTGATAAACTGAAGCATGGCCTTTTCAAGACTGGCCTCATTCAATCGCCCGTGGGCCACAGCGATTCTCACCTCAGGCACAAGTTTCTTGAGATTTTCCGCTGTCTTAAAAATGGTCTTGATGTTGTTGTGAATAAAAAAGATCTGCCCGCCGCGCTCAAGCTCCTTTTGGATGGCACCTGCGGCAATGGCGTCATCATATTCAGAGATGTACGAAACAATGGGCTGCCGGTCAACGGGGGGGGTGGAAATAATGCTGATATCCCGCATGCCCGTCAGGGACATGTGCAGGGTCCTGGGGATGGGGGTTGCCGTCAGGGCAAGCACATCCACGGAGCTACGTCGTTTTTTAAGGGCCTCCTTGTGTTTGACCCCAAACCGCTGCTCTTCATCGATCACAAGCAGTCCAAGGGATTTAAAGGCAATATCTTTTTGCAGCAGCCGATGGGTCCCAATCACAACATCAAGCTTTCCCTGTTCAAGGTCCTTGACAATCTTGGCCTGCTCACCCTTGGTCCTGAACCTTGAAAGGCTCTCAACGGTTATGGGATAGTTGCCAAAGCGTTCCCGGAACGTATGAACATGCTGCTCGGCAAGGATGGTTGTGGGAACGACAATGGCCACCTGCTTTCCATCGGTCACCGCCTTGAACGTGGCACGGATGGCCACCTCGGTCTTCCCATACCCCACATCCCCGCACACCAGGCGGTCCATGGGCCGTTCCGATTCCATATCAACCAGGACATCATCAATGGCCTTGAGCTGGTCCGGAGTTTCCTCAAAGGGAAAGCTTGCCTCAAAATCGTTGAAAAAATGGTCCGGCCGGCTAAAGGCAAATCCCTTAGCCACCCGCCGCTCGGCATAGAGCTTTAACAGCTCGCCCGCCATCTTTTCCACCTCTTTTTTGGCCTTTGCCCTGGATTTCTGCCAGGTCTTTCCGCCGATCTTGTCAAGAATCGGTGAGTAGCCGTCCACGCCGATATACTTTTCAACCATCTCCATGCGATCAACCGGCAGGTAGAGACGGTCGTCATCCCGGAACGAAATGAGAATAAAATCGCCTGAGATCCCCTCTAACTTAAGAGTCACAAGGCCCTCATACCTTCCCAGGCCATGCTCAAGGTGGACCACGATATCACCTTCCTTGAGCTCCTCAGGTGTGATGAACTGGGACTTTGCCCGCTTGGTTCCCCCAGCACTTCTGCGTCTTTTTGCTCCGAAAATTTCCTGGTTTGTAACAAGGGCAATCCCCTGCTCAGGGAAAACAAACCCCCTTGTCAAATTTCCGGAAGCATACCCCGGGATGCAGTAAATACCCGGCTTCTGGTTTTCCACCTCTTCAAACCCCTTTAAAAAGGTGGGCTCGACCCCATAGGGCCTTAAAATGGCGACCAGCCGCTGGGACTGGGTCGTGCTCGAACAGACGGCAACGGCCCTGGAACCATCATTTTTCTTGTCAAGGAACCAGTCGGCCAGGGGTTGAAACAGGGCTTCGGTTTTCCCCTCTCCCTTGAGGGTGGAGGAGAGGAAGGTGTTGTCGGATATGTCAAACGAAAACGCCGCGCTGTCAGTCTCCCGGCGGTCCATGGTCAGACGCTTGAAGCAGACCGGCTTTTTTTCAAACAGCCTTGACTTGACCTGGGACCATTCAATATAAAGGGACTCAGGGGTAACCGACAGCCGATTTTCGGCAAGGGCGCTGGTATAATTCTGTCTGGCCTTTTGTTCAAACGCAGTTGCACCAGCCTCGATGTCCAGGGGATTTTCAAGCAAAAAAAGGGCGTGGTCTGGTACATAGTCCATAAAGCTGTCAAGCTCGGGATAAACAATGGAGAGCATGCCCTCCATGCCGGGAAATCGCCCCTCCTCCCGGATTTTGTCCACATGGCCTCGAATCACGACAGGATCTACCCCGGCATCGGCCCCGGCCTTTCTCAGGCGTCCCAGGATTTCGGGAAGCTCAGCAGGATCAATCACCGCCTCATTGGCGGGAACGATCTCAATCTCCTGGATGTCTTTTATCCCCCTCTGGGTAATGGGAGAAAAAAAACGCAGGGACTCCACATAATCGCCAAAAAGCTCAATACGCACAGGAAAAGTGGCTGAGGGAGAAAAGACATCAAGAATTCCACCCCGAACCGAGTAGTCACCGGGCTCCTCAACAAGGGAGGTTCTAATATACCCTCCGGCATTGAGCCGTGCCACCAGAAGATCCCGATCAATCTCTTCATTGTTGATCACCAGATCTGCTGCATCGGCAAGGCGCTTTCGGGGAATCATCTTAAGGAGCAGGGTATCCACATGGGTCACAATAAGGTGGTGCTCACGCCTTGAAAGCAGTTTGTAAAGGGCTGCAATTCTTTTTGATGCGGTTTCGCTGTGGAACGAGAGGGCCTTGAACGGCAGGATATTATAACCAGGAAAATAGATCACCCGCCGCTTACCCTTGGGCAGATAGAATTCGAGCTCATCCATGAACGCCATGGCTCTTTTTCTATCTGGAAGAACAACGACCAGGGAGCAATCGTTGCTTGCAAACAATTTTGCTGTGATATAAGCTGATCCTGAGCCGTGGACTCCGGTCAGGTCTATGCTTGTATCTCGTTTGGCTATGGTATCAAGTAGTTGTTTTATCATTGGCAGGCAAGTCACTCTTATTCAACAAATTCAAATATTTTTATATGGAGACTAAACAGGTGTCAAGGAGAAAAAGCGATGGATAGGGTAAAGAAGGTGGCGCTGGTGCTTGGCAGCGGATCTTCCAGGGGGTGGGCACATATCGGAGCCATTGAGGCCCTCCTGGAAG
Source organism: Desulforapulum autotrophicum HRM2 (assembly GCF_000020365.1). Taxonomy (NCBI): domain Bacteria; kingdom Pseudomonadati; phylum Thermodesulfobacteriota; class Desulfobacteria; order Desulfobacterales; family Desulfobacteraceae; genus Desulforapulum; species Desulforapulum autotrophicum. Next base: position 3,209,166 of record NC_012108.1, read on the forward strand.
AAAAAATACCCATTGATTTCATTGTCGGATGCAGCGTGGGCTCCTATATAGCAGCCATCTATGCCGGCAACGGCCTTCAAAACCTCAAAGAATTTGTCCTGAGCATGGACGGCAAAAAAATGTTCTCGTACTTTGATATTGTGGTTCCCCATTCCGGCCTTTTAAACGGAACCAAAAAGCTCAAAGAACTCTTTTCCATGCACACCAGCGCCACCCTTTTTTCAGACCTTTTCATCCCCGTGATGATGGTTGCAACAGATATTGACACCGGAGACAAGGTGGTATTAAAATCCGGAGAATTAATGGAGGCCCTGCGGGCCACCATGTCCTATCCAGGCCTGTTCGCTCCGGTTCGGATCAAGGACCGATGGCTTGTGGATGGCGGCCTTGTGGATCCTATCCCCGTTGGCATCGCAAGGGCCACTGAAGCCGACATCGTTATTGCCGTCGATCTGAACAGCGGCGTTGTTTCCCACAATAAAAGCCACTGCCCATCCGAACCAGAAAAACAAAAACCCGAGGAACAAAAAAAGGACCTCCCCCAGGCCCCCAGGGGAGAGCTGGCCAGAAAAATCTCGGATTTCTACACAAACGCCGGGACAAGCCTCAAAAAAAAGATGTCCGATTTTCTTGGCACGGATCCCACCATGCCAGACATCATGGAAACCCTGACCAACTCCATTGGCATCATGCAGGACAGAATCACACGGATCAACATTGCCGTGGACCCGCCGGACATACTGATCCAACCCCGTCTGGGGGCAACAAAAATGATGGATTTTGACCATGTGGCCCATGTCATTGAAGAAGGCTACATCAGCGTAAAGGAAAAAATCGAGGATATCAGGGCGCTGCTGTAGGTTTTACTTGATACCGGGAAAGAACCCTGATATATAGAACAAGTTTTTTTGAGGGCCGATGTAACTCAGTTGGTAGAGTAGCTGATTCGTAATCAGCAAGTCAGCAGTTCGACTCTGCTCATCGGCTCCATTAAAACTCCCACCATTCAAGCCTTTCAGTGTTTTTTCTGATTTTTAGTATCTGACCATTTTAGACCCGTTTTACACCCAATATGCACCCACCGTTTTCGTTGTACATTTTCAGACCATTTGCATACCGAAAAAAAATATAGGACTGTGGGAGGTGTCAGGCTTGGCTTATGGGCATTATTGCAAGGCGTTCCAGCCTTGCATAGATCGTGGTCAATAACGCCAATAAGCCAAGCCTGACACCATTTTCTGACCCCATTTCCCCACGGCAAGCACAATATGGACCCGTTTCCCTTTATGAGAGAATTTCGAGAATCTTTACATCGGAGGGGCCGTCCAGGAGTTCCCCAGCCTTCTCGCCGAACGCTGTAAAGTGTGGCTGGGCAAGGTGCTGATCCAGCGATTCCTTGCTCTCCCATCGCTCATAAAAGATAAATACCGAACGATCATCGAAATTCCGGTGCAGATCGTACGAAATACACCCATCATCTTTTCTGCTGGGAGAAACGAGCCTGCCCAGCGCCTCTTCAAGGGCATCTTCTTTTCCTGTTTTTGCTTTTAACACCGCAACAACCGCAATTTCAGCCATCTTTTCCTCCTTATTTTATTCGCATACCGTTGAAATACATTTAAAAAGTCCAAAATCATGATTTTGTTCTACTAAAAGTAGATGGCTATAAGTGAACATGTACTCACATAAGTGGACTATCAGAATGATATATTTTGATAGTCTTTGTCGAGCAATTGACCTGCTACAACAGGAGGTTTTGCTATGGTAATTCCCTCAATTAAATCATTGGTGGTTTTCCCGGCATTTGGGAGGTAAAGAGGGCAGACCTGAACAGAAGCCCCCATCTTCAGCAACGCATTTAGCAACATGGTTGGTGATTTCTTTAAAGGCAGGAAGGCTTCAGTATTGGTTGACTGCAATGCTAAATCACCCGCAGCGCCACACAGAACGATATTAATTTCTTTGCCATGCTCTTTCATGGACTGAACAGACAATACCATCGCCATCATTTGTGTTTGTCTGTCTGCGGAGGTGACAATAACATTCAAGCCTTTCCCCTGCTCAGCAAAAGCATTCCCCGACCAGATTAACAAAACTGTAAAAATTAATGCGCAGCATAGTTTTTTCATAACTTACCTCCTGGGTTGCTCAACAATGGTTTTTTTGCCAATATATTTAACTCTTTGTATGAAGCTCTCGCCAAAGTATTGTCAATGAAGGTGTTTCAAAATTCGTTGAGGCCGGAGCCATACCTCGCTCCGGCCGTGCCGGTTATAGAATAGCAACAATAAGCCTCTCAACTTTCAGGATTGGCTGTTTACATGGAGTCAGTCTTACATTATCGCACTTTTGTTCGGCTTAGAAAACGGGCAAAATGCTGTCAAAAGCACAAGGACACAAGGGTGACCCCGACCATCAAAATTGAAACCTGAAAGTTGAGTGATCATGAATCGTAACATATTTTACACGTGAGGACATACCAACGACTAAAGAGTCCTTTTTCTATAAAATTGAACCACAAAGCCAATATGTGTATTCATTGCCCCTTGTGCCCTGTCACTATCCCTGGCCTTGATGGCGTCAATGATGTTAAGGTGCTGCTTAAAAATGGTGTCTATATTTTCACCGTCCATATACAGATCTTCGAGGCTAGTTCGAATGCCGTGGAAAAGATAATCATAGAAATCACGCATTATCATAATCTGGAGGGGATTTTTTGCTGCATAGGCAATAGCCATGTGAAAAGAAGTGTCGGCCGCAGTGCCGAGGCGACCCGAGTCGATCTCTTTTTTCATCTCCTCTATGGCAAGGTCCATGGCCTTGATATCATCCCTGTCGGCCCGTCTAGCAGCCAGGGCCGCTGCATTGCATTCAAGTCCCATCCTCACCTCAAGGAGATCGTCAATGGTGGCGTCCTGGCTCTGCATCATCTTGAAGAGGGTGGTCCCTTCCTTGGAATCAAAAGCCGTTACAAAAGTTCCATGACCCTGCTTTTGAACCACAAGCCCCATGGTGACAAGGCGCTGGATGGCGTCCCTTACGGTGCTTCGGCTCACCTGCATGGCCAGGGCAAGCTCGCGCTCGGCCAGCATTTTGTCGCCCGGCTTGAGCTTGCCCCTGTAGATCAACTCCCTTATCTGATCAAAGGCCTGATCAGATATTTTTTTGGGCTTGATGGGTTTGATGGATAAATCCATTCTGTTTTTCCATGGTTTAGGACCGCAGATGAAATAAGCTAAACAAAAACAGTATTAAATTTTCGTTCAAATTATAAAATTTGCATTCCTTAAGTTATAAGTTTCTGATTGCGTAAAAACTCAGCATAGAGCTCCAGGGGATGCCTCACCCGGATGTTCAAACCGCCCTTGGCAAGCATGTCCGATATCTGAACCATGCATGCGGGACAACCGGTAGAAACGGTTTTACAGCCGGTATCGGCAATATTCTTCTGTTTAATGGTGCCGATCTTGGAAGAGACATCGTAATGATAAAGGTTAAAACTGCCCCCCATGCCGCAACATTTGTCCGAACCTTCCATCTCCACAAGATTCTTGCCAGATGCCTGTATCAACTGCCTTGGTTCTTTAAACACGCCAAGGGATTTCTTGAGATGGCAGGGATCGTGGTAGGTCACGGCCTCTCCATCTGCGTCCACCCCGGTACCCATATCATGAAGTCCAACTTTATTCACGAGAAATTGGTTTATATCAAGGGTTCGTTCGGATAATTGCCTGATCTTTTCCCGGGTACCACTTGCCTTGCCACCATAAATTGAAGGCCAAAGTTTCTTGATGGTGGAGGTACATGTGGCACAGGCCGTCACAAGATAATCATACTTCTGGCTGTCAAACAAATCCACATGGTACTCCACAAGCTTTTCAAATGTGGCCCGATCCCCGGAGGCCAGGGCCGGAATACCGCAGCACCCCTGGCCGCCGGGAATCCAGGTGCCGACCCCGTGATATTCAAGTACATCCAAGAGATCGTTTGCTATGCGGGGAAACATCTTGTCTATGATACACCCGGTGAAAAAGGCCACCCTGAGACCCGAGCGGCCGGTACGTGTATCGACCGATGCCCTGGTTTTGTGGAAGGGTTTGTTTGCCATGGGCAGCAGATGGCGGTCATGGAGCAATGGTGAAACCAGACGGGCGCAGGAGGTACCCTGGGCATTTTTTTCAGATTTTGTAAACAGGCCCTGAAATTTTCCTGCCCACTCGGTGAGGCGATCAAAGGTGGCGGGGTTTGCCAGCATCTTTTTAAAGATCAGGCGTTTTGCAGGTGAAAGCCCCTTGAACTCGGCAATGATAGCCCGTGCCTTGATAAATATTTCAAGCACACTCACGCCGCTTGGGCAATTGGCGGCACAGGATCCGCAGAGCAGGCAATTGTTAAGCCGTTTATCGACCCCATCGGGATCGGTAAAAAGGTTTTTGCTTAGCCCGTCGAGCAAGGCAAGCTTTCCCCTTGCCACGTCGGACTCCTTTCGGGTCTGCTCATAAAGAGGGCACACAGACTGACACATGCCGCAACGGTTGCAGATCACCAGCTGATCTTCAAGTTCCTTGAGTCGATTTGCAAGTTCATTCATGCCAGCCATAATTTAAATAACTCCTGTGATTTTACCGGGATTGAGAATTGAGTCCGGATCCATGGCTTTGCGTAACCGTCTTGAAAAGAGTATGGAAGAATGACCAATCTCCTTTTCCAGGAACGGGGCCTTAGCAAGGCCTGTCCCGTGTTCACCGGAAAGGGTGCCCCCCATGGAAAGTGCCCTGTCAAAAAGCTCTTCAATGGCAGACTCCACCCGGTGCCACTCTTCCTTGTTCCTCTTGTCGGTTAAAATGGTCGGATGGAGGTTGCCATCGCCTGCATGGCCAAAGGTACCGATTTCTATCTTGTATTTTGCCGCAATCTCCTGGATAGCACTGACCATGGCGGGTATTTTACTCCTGGGAACCGTGGCGTCTTCAAGTACCAGGGTGGGTTTAAGTCTGGCAAGTGCCGAAAGGGCGCTTCTGCGGGCCGCCCATATTTTATCTCGCTCGGCATCATCAGCCGCCACCTTGATGCTCTCTGCACCAAGCTTCTTGCAAAGTTCTTCAACGGCTGCACCCTCATCTTCGACCTGGCCCGGATGACCGTCCACCTCAATGAGGAGCAAGGCACCGGCATCAATGGGCAACCCTGCATGGCTGTACGCTTCAACAGCCCTTATGGTGAAATTGTCAAGAATCTCAAGGGTGGCCGGAACGATGCGGGCCGCAATAATGGCGGCAACTGCTTCCGATGCCTGTTCAATGGTTTTGAAGACGGTAACCATGGATTTTCTGGCCTTGGGAAGTGGGATGAGCTTTAAAATAATCTCGTCGATCACTCCCAGGGTGCCTTCGGAACCGACCATCAACCCGGTCAGGTTGTATCCGGTGGCGCACTTTACGGTTCTTGAACCAGACTTCACATATTCACCCATGGCGTCAAAAAAACTCACCCCCATGACATAGTCCTTGGTTACCCCATACTTGAGCCCCCTTAAACCACCGGCGTTTTCCGCCACATTCCCACCAAGGGTCGATACGGCTTGACTGCCCGGATCTGGCGGATAGAACAGCCCCTTTTTTTCCACGGCTGCAGCAAGGGTTGCCGTGACTACCCCGGACTGAACCACGGCATACATGTCGGCCTCATTGATCTCCAGGATCTTATTAAGCTTGCCCGTGAGAACCACCACGCCCGAGGCACCCGACGGAATGGTGCCGCCGGAGAGATTGGTTCCAGACCCCCGGACCGTCATGGGTGTCTTGTTTTCAGCGCATACCTTGACAATCTGTCCGAGCTGTTCGCTGTTTTCAGGCATCACGGCCACACCAGGAACCACGGAATCAAGAACAGCCGCATCGTAGGAGTAGGTAAGCATATCTTCTTTTTCGGTGAAGACATTCTCCCTGCCTACAGCCTTTACCAGTTGATCAATAACTTTTTTCATTGAGACTCCTTAGGGGGTTTGATCCCGAATTTGCATAGGCCGAAACACTGATCAAGTTTAAGACCTCCACATCCATAGGGTTGTTTGTAGAATAGGTCATACCAATAACGATCAAAAACGGATTGACCTGGCAGCTTTTAAAATAACAAGGGCAAACCAAAGGGAATTAAAGACAAACCCGGTTCTCCCACCAGGCCGACCATTCAAAAAGAAAAATGATAAAACAACTGTTTTTACAGCCTTTTCTTACACCCATACCAAACTTTGAAATAATTTTCAAATATAATATTCTTTTTTAACCGACAAATATCCGTTCACCTGTTCACGGTCAGACCATTGGGTAAGTCATCTGCTCTTTCAGTCAGACTCAGAAAAGTTTCAAAAAAAATCAATCCGCCGATCCTTCCCGCATCATTAGACGAATTATATCGTGTTATAACAAGCATATATATTATTAATCTATTGAGCAAAAAGCGCCCTGGTCGACCTGTAAAACACCCTTAAAATACATTTTATTTAGATTTTTTCTTGACAAGGGCAAATAAAATACAATAGGAGAGGAGAGCAAAGGTATGACCAATATTAAAGTACCCAATTTTTAAATAAATAAGGTCCAATTTCTTAGGTAAGCTGATTGATCATTTTATCAAAGGATTTGGAAATTAATAATCGCACAAATATGGCGCAGGGTTTCAGCTCGTATTCAAAGCGTTTAAAAGGGAACAGATTGAAATATTAGCGCTTTTACACAACGAAGACACCGAGCTGAAAGACAGGTAACATTGGGCGATTAGTGGTTTCCGGATCCCTAACTTTAAAGGGGGAATTATGAATCTTGGATTACAGTCTTTTCTGGCAGTGATGCCGATTTTAACCGCCGCCATTTTACTGGTGGGATTTCGCTGGCCGGCAAAGCGGGCCATGCCCATCGTCTACGTGGTGGCCGCCGTCATTGCCGTGGCCTTCTGGAAAGTTCCGGCTGTTCGAGTGGCGGCTTCGACCATTCAGGGGCTGTTTATTACAGCGAACATCCTGTTTATCATCTTTGGTGCTATTCTGCTGCTCAATACCCTGAAACATTCGGGGGCAATTACGGCCATCCGTACGGGTTTTTCCGATATCAGCCCGGACCGCAGAATTCAGGTGGTGCTCATCGCATGGCTGTTCGGTGCCTTTATCGAAGGTGCATCAGGATTTGGAACGCCTGCTGCCATTGCTGCCCCGCTCATGGTGGCCATTGGCTTCCCAGCCCTCTGTGCCGTAATGATCGGCATGATGATCCAGAGCACGCCCGTGACCTTTGGCGCCGTAGGAACACCGATTTTAATCGGCGTAAAAGGCGGGTTAGAAAACGTCCACCTCACTTCCCAGCTGGCGGATGCCGGCATGAATTTTGACCAGTATATTCAATTGATCACCTCCCAGAGTGCCATGATGCACGCCTGTGCCGGTACTTTTATCCCTCTTTTTATGGTGATCATGATGACCCGATTCTTCGGAAAAAACAAATCCTGGACCGAAGGGCTTTCAATTTTACCCTTTGCAGTTCTTGGGGGTCTGGCATTTACAGTTCCCTACACCCTTACCGCCATTACTCTCGGGCCTGAATTTCCCTCTCTTATCGGGGCACTCATCGGCATGGCCATCATGACCACTGCGGCCAAAAAAAGATTTCTGGTTCCAAAAGACTCATGGGATTTTGCCCCCAGAAAAGAGTGGGATGAAAGCTGGGTCAGCAAGATGGAGATCAGCCTTGATTCCCTCATAGACAAACACCCGATGAAGATCTGGTTGGCCTGGATACCCTACATCCTGGTAGCTGTGATATTGGTGCTCACCCGTCTACCCCAGTTGCCCCTGGGAAGTTTTCTGAAAAGTTTTGCCATCAAATGGACCGATATTTTCAGTACCGGCATTACCGGTGCCAGTCAACCACTTTACCTGCCGGGTGCCATTTTATGTTTTGTGGTGATCATCACTTTTTTTCTGCACCGCATGTCAACAAAAGAGCTTGGATCTGCAATAAAGGAATCCAGCCAAATCCTTCTGGGTGCCGGATTCGTCCTGATATTCACCATTCCCATGGTTCGTGTTTACATCAATTCCGGCATCAATGCCGGCGGATATGCCAGTATGCCCCTGGCCATGGCCCAGTGGGTGGCGGCCAGTGCAGGAAATGTGTGGCCCTTTTTTGCGCCGTTCATCGGCGGTCTGGGTGCATTTATCGCCGGCAGTAATACCGTCAGCAACCTTATGTTTAGCCTCTTCCAGCACGGTGTGGCGGAAAATCTCGCCATCTCCGGTTCCTTTGTAGTGGCGCTCCAGGCCGTGGGTGCCGCCGCAGGCAACATGTTCTGCATTCACAATGTGGTTGCCGCTTCCGCTACCGTTGGTCTTTTGGGCCAGGAAGGAATCACCCTGCGCCGCACCATCATTCCGACCTTGTATTATTGCACCCTGGTGGGTATCATCGGTCTGATCGTAATTTATGGATTCGGATACCATGATCAGCTTAACCTGCACCTGCTATCTGCCATGAAATAATCGGCATTTAGCAACCTTCCGGTTTGATTTTGACCGCTTCGGCTTTTTTCAAAAAAAGCCGAAGCGCCTTTATCAATTTCGATACAGGATTACGACTTCTTTGTCGGAATCGATAAGGGTTTTATCTGACCCCACAGGACCACGACATGAACCTTCAATTACAACAAACAACCAACATCAGGATCAAGCTGAAAAATCATTAAAAGCTATGTTCGGTTAGCAAGGAGATCTGGTAATGGATAATTCAAAAAATATTTGTTCAATTTTCAGCGAAAAGGCAAAGGCGGTCTCAGCCGTTGTGACAAAAGTTCCAACAATACAGGCGGCCTTTGAGTATGCGGCCGATCTCTGCCGGCAAAACGACCCGGTTTCAGGCCAGGCTGTCAAAAATGGAACGCCACCGCCGCAGAATCAAGGCCCGCGGAGTGTTGAGACTCAAAAAATCGTGGCGGCACCAGGACTTGATTCCGGGCTCTACGCCGAGTTTGAAAAAATATGCGGCGCAAACGATCTGACGCTTACGAACAAAGGGTTAAGAGATCATCTAACCGGTGTCGCCATGGGATTTACCATTGCGGACTACGGGATTGCCGAAACCGGCACCCTGGTGATCAACTGCCCCTCAGAGGAGCTGCGTCTTTCCACCATGATCTGTGATATTCATGTGGCGGTTCTGCCCATGTCCAGGATTCGGAAAAGCGCCTACGACCTTGAGCCCGAATTGACCAAAATGTTCAAAAATTCACCTGACTATACCTCGTTTATCACAGGTGCCAGCCGAACGGCGGATATCGAACGAGTCCTGGCCCTCGGGGTTCATGGTCCCCTGGAACTTCATATTTTGCTCATGGAGGAAAAATAATGCAAAAAGCGGAGAATATAAAAAAATACAAGCGAGAGGTGGATGGTGCCCTGGCCAATGACTTTTTGCGTCTGGCCATGGACAAGTTTGCCGTTGCCTACAGAGGTTCACGGGAAAATGTTTTTTCCGGGATGGATGTGAATGGAATAATTGCGGAAGTCGCCGGGGCCAAGGATGCGGCCATTGCCCGCATGGACGAACTCTATGAACTGTTTAAACAAAACGCTGAAAAGGCAGGAATTACCGTCCATCTGGCTGAGACGGCCCTGGAGGCCAATGAGATCATCTGCAAAATAGCCAAGGACAACGATGTTTCAAAAATCATTAAATCTAAATCCATGACCGCAGAAGAGACCCTGCTGAATCACCACCTGGAGGCGAATGATCTTGAAGTCACAGAGACCGATCTCGGGGAATGGATCATTCAGCTAAGGCACGAAGGACCAAGCCATATGGTGATGCCGGCCATCCACCTCTCCCGGAACCAGGTCGGTGAGCTCTTTACGGACGTAACCGGCAAACAACAGCCCTCCGAGGACATAGACCACCTGGTAAAGGTAGCCCGCCAACAGCTGCGACAGAAATTTATTGAGGCAGATATGGGTATTTCCGGGGCCAATTTTGCCCTTGCAGACACAGGCACACTTGGCATCATCACCAACGAAGGCAATGCAAGGCTTGTGACTACACTGCCACGAGTGCATGTGGCCCTGGTGGGCCTGGAAAAACTAATGCCAACCCTTCATGATGCCTTGACGGTGAATCGGGTCCTGCCCCGCAATGCAACCGGACAGGCCATTACCTCCTATGTCACCTGGATCAGCGGTCCCAATGAATGCAAGGCTGATGCAACGGGTCGCAAGCAGATGCACATCGTATTTTTGGACAATGGACGGCGCAAGCTTGCCAAAGACCCGGTATTCTCCCAAGTGCTGCGTTGTGTGCGCTGCGGGGCCTGCGCCAATGTCTGCCCGGTGTACAGGATGGTGGGCGGCCATCAGATGGGACACATCTATATCGGAGCCATCGGATTAATCATGACCTATTTTTTCCATGGTCGTGACAAGGCAAAAAATCTGGTGCAGAACTGTATCAACTGCGGGGCCTGCAAGAGCGTGTGCGCCGCAGGCATCGACCTGCCAGGGCTTATCAAGGAGGTTCACGCCCGAATACTCGATGAAACAGGCCATCCCCTGACCAGCGTGATGTTGTCCAAGGTGATGCAGAGCCGTGAGCTTTTTCACCGTTTTTTGCGATATGCAAGTTTTGCCCAGAAACCAGTCGTCGGCAAAACCGGGTATATCCGCCACCTGCCCATGATATTTGCCCGGGAACATGATTTCAAGGCGATCCCGGCCATTGCCGAACGCCCATTTCGGGAGATCTGGGAATCGGTAAGACCCAGTGTGGAAAACCCCAGATACCGAGTGGCCCTTTTTTCCGGCTGTGTCCAGGATTTCGTATATCCTGAACAACTGGTTGCCGGCCTCCAGGCCATGGCCGGGCATGGTGTTGCCGTTGATTTTCCCATGGACCAGAACTGTTGTGGACTGCCCCTGCAGATGATGGGGGAAAAATCAGCGGCCAGGGAGGTGGCGGCCCAGAATGTTGCAGCCATTGATCCGGACCAATATGATTATATCGTCACCCTGTGTGCGTCCTGTGCATCCCACTTGAAGAATGCCTACCCAAAAATTCTCGATCCAGACTCAATTGCAGGAACAAAAGCAAAACAGTTTTCCGATAAAATCATCTCTTTTTCTTCGTTCATGAATGATGTGATTCAAGTTAGGCAGGATGAATTTACCCGTTCGGATGAAACCGTGACCTATCATGCGCCGTGTCACCTTTGCCGGGGACTCGGAGTAAAAGATGCCCCCCATGAACTCATCCAGAAGGCAGGTGTCTTTGCCCCCGCCCAGGAAGAGGAAACCTGCTGCGGTTTCGGAGGAACCTATTCTGGAAAATTCCCGCAGATTTCAAAGGAAATTCTCAACCGGAAACTCGATGATGTCAAGCAAACCGGTGCTGATATTCTGGTAACCGAATGCCCAGGTTGCGTGATGCAGCTCAGGGGAGGTGCGGAAAAACGATGCGATTCTTTCCGGGTGCTGCATATGGCCGAATTTCTGGCGAAACAGCGGAAATAATTGATAGTAAGGACAACAGGTTGAAATATTTAGGATCATCTCCGGTATTGCCGGCGCTGATGGTAATCTGTATCTGGGGCATCAATGTGTGTATGATCAAAGTTGCCGTCCAGGATATGACCCCGGCCCTGTTTACGGCCATGCGCTTTCTTCTGTTAACCATCTTTCTGTTTCCCTTCAGGAAGATCCCAAAAGAGAGCCGGAAAGATGTGCTCAAGCTATCATTGACCATGGGAATCGGCCACTTCCTGATTCTGAGCATTGCCTTGAGTTATGTGGACAGTACCACGGCAGCAATGATCATCATTCTGGGTGCTCCGATTTCATCCCTGGTCGCGTTTTTCTTTCTCAATGAACGGCTGACCCGTCTTCAGATGGCGGCCCTGTTTGTGGCTGCTGCCGGGGCAATTTCACCAATCCTGGTCCAAAAGGTTCCCCAGATTCGACTCGGTGCACTGTTCATGCTCCTGAGCATGACCATATGGGCTTTTGGGAACCTCCAGGTGAGAAAAATAAACAATATAAAACCCCTTACCATCAACTTCTGGATCGGTGCGGTCACGGCCCCGTTTTGCTTTCTGGTCTATTTTGTCGGAGGGGACTTGAGGCCGCTGCACGAGGTGTTCACCTTGAAAAGCACACTGGCCACCCTGTATGTGGTTCTGTTTTCTTCTGTACTGGCTTACTACCTGTGGTATCGACTCATAAACACCCACGGGGTCAGTAATATCACTATTTATACACTGCTCCAGCCCTTTGTCACCACACTGGCCGGTTACCTCATCCTGAATGAAACATTCAGTCGGGCCCAGATGATTGGCGCCCTTGTGACCATAATGGCGGTCTATGTGTTTTTCAATGCCGGGACCCTTTGTAAAACCAATCCAAAAGCCGATTAAAAGCCAGGATCAACTGAGATAGGCTCAACGACAGAATTACACAAACCGGTACGCCCTGCTCAAAGTCATGGTAAAAAAACCAGAAGTTGACGTCGTCCCCATGGGACGACGTCCAAACGCAATGGGGTGAAACGAAGAAAGAATCGTCCGTTTCACCTCTTCCACACAACGACCGCCATATAGACATCTGAGCCCTGGGGCTCAGGCGCTTTTTTTAATAGGCTGTGAGCGATAGGCTGCTATGTCTTCAATACTCAGCACTGGAAATCCATGTTCATCAGCAAAGGTGATGATCTGTGGCAGCCTTGCCATGGTACCATCCACATTGGTTAATTCACAGAGGACCCCTGCCGGGGCGAGCCCTGCAAGCCGCATGAGATCCACCGTTCCTTCGGTGTGTCCCCTACGCCCCAGGACCCCCTGTTCAACTGCCCGTAAAGGAAAGACATGGCCTGGGCTGTGAATATCTTCAGGCCTTGCATCCAGGGCGGCAGCGCACCGTATGGTGGTTGCCCTGTCTGCAGCAGAGACACCGGTTGTAACCCCTTCTGCCGCTTCAATGGATATGGTAAAAGCCGTCTGATATGCAGAGGTGTTGCAGGTCACCATCTGGGGCAAGCCCAGTTGTTCTATCCTTTCAGGGGGTAGACAGAGACAGATAATACCGCTGCATTCCCGAATAAGAAGGGCCACCTGTTCGGCTGTGATATTTCCGGCAGGAAAGATAAGGTCCCCCTCATTTTCCCTGTCTTCGTCATCCACAAGAAGCACCCCCCGCCCCGAAACAAGGGCATCAATGGCTCGATCCACGCGTTCGATGGGGTTACCAAATTTAGAAATTGACACTTGAGACATACTAAACTCCCTTTTTATTATTCCACATTAACATAATATCAGGGAAAGGTGATGGGAGGATTGAACAACGGGTGGCACAGCCAAAGGAAGGCATTCACCACACGGCAAAAGCCCTTCTTTCACGGCACAAATCGACAACTATCTGCATTTAAAAAAATGCAAACAGCCTTTTGTTCTCTCCCATCCGGACTTTAAGAAACTCAGAAATAAATAATTCCCATATCGTGCTTGTCTTTCAGCTCGTATTGGTGGACCTATTTACATCTGAACCCCTAACCGTCGGCTCTGGAGTCACACCAGATCTGCTGACCCTGCTTGAAAAGCAGGCGCTCGCGGGCTTTTTGATTATATCAAAATCACCGCCGGTGGGGAATTTCACCCCGCCCTGAGAATTCATAGGCACTATAGTTCAATGAAGAATTATGTCAATGGATACTTTATCTTTTCGGCAATAACTTTTCAAAGGGGTCTGATATCCCAGCAACCTTGTGAACGTTGCTGACAGGTCAGATAATATCAAAAATCTTAAACAAAAAATTATTTGTTTTTCTATCCTTGAAATAATGCTCAAGGGTTTTCTGAATGGAGCTGAATGCAATCTCATCCCAGGGGATATCTCTTTCCTGGAACAGACGAACCTCACTGCTTTCACTTGTGGGGCCAAAATTGTCAGATACCAGATCAGCCCTGAACATAAAATAAACCTGATGGACAGAAACAATATTAAAAACACGGTAGGGTTCAACATTTTCAACATCTGCCAATGTTTCTTCCCGGGTTTCACGCACAGCACCGTCCTGAACCGATTCCCCGTTTTCAAGATACCCTGCCGGAAGCGTCCATTTACCCTTGCGGGGTTCAATATTTCTTTTACACAGCAGCACCTGCCCGTTTAATTCAGGGATACATCCCACCACCATTTTGGGATTGTCATAATGAACCCGTCCGCAGCGGGTACATATGGACCGGGCATGATCATCATCCGCCGGAATTTTCAATTCTGTGGGAGCCCCACAGCCAGTGCAATATTCAATATCCATATCACATAACCTTTTCAATCGTTAATCGTGTAATTTTTTTATTATTTTTTTACTCTGTTTAAGGTATGAGCGCAACAGGAGAATTTTACCATACTCCTTGTTTGATTTTCTTCAAAATCATGATTTTCAAACTATTGGCGATGTCTGATAATTTTATTGATCTTTCATTGTGTTGTGTTGTATCGTTTTACAACTATCTGAAATTGTGCTCGTATTCACAAATCAACACCTGCCTGTCAAATCAGATATTGTTGAAGGGGTTGCCTTCTGACTCGTATTCCACCTTCTAACGACTCAAAAATATTGGGAGAAAAATCATGCGCTGGCGTGGAAATCGTAAAAGTAACAATGTGGAGGGCAGACAAGGTATGCGTCTTTCTGGATTCGGCGCTTTAGACAGATTGCCTTGCAGACGTCTGGGCCCATCATGCAAACAAAGCCCGACAACTGCTTGAAACAGGCGATTTAGAGCAAGGCCTGACCACTGCCAGTGCCATCGGAGATGACACCTTGCAAAAAGAGAGGGTATCATGGGAGAACTTAAACAATTTATTATCGGTGGTGCAAAAGGCGTTCTGGTTGAACAGCTTTGCAGGATGAGTAATCGCCATGGCCTCATCGCCGGAGCAACGGGTACGGGTAAAACAGTTACTTTACAGGTTCTTGCGGAAAGTTTCTCCCGTGCGGGCGTACCGGTCTTCGCCGCTGACATCAAAGGAGATCTTTCCGGATTAGGCAGTGCTGGTTCTCCCCACCCGAAGATTGATGAACGGTTGCAGAAAATACCCATAAAAGGCTACGTGCAACGTCCATATCCTGTTGTGTTCTGGGATATTTTTGGCAAACAGGGTCATCCCATACGATCAACCATTTCTGAAATGGGACCATTGTTGTTGTCAAACCTGCTGGGTTTAAATGACACCCAGTCAGGTGTTTTATACGGCTGCTTCAAAATTGCGGATGATCAGGGGATGCTGCTTCTGGATTTAAAAGATCTACGTTCCATGCTGATGTGGATGGGTGACAATACAAGAGAACTGCGAAGTGAATATGGAAATATCTCCAGTGCCAGCATCGGTGCCATTCAGCGCAGACTGCTCATCCTGGAAGAACAGGGCGCTGAACATTTCTTTGGTGAGCCTGCCGTAGAACTCAGGGACCTCATGCAAGTTGACTTTTCCGGCAATGGCGTCATCAGTATTCTTGATGCCACCCGGTTGATGGCCCAGGCACCAAGGGTTTATTCATCATTCCTGCTCTGGCTGCTCTCTGAATTGTTTGAACAACTTCCGGAGATTGGTGATCCTGAACTTCCCAAACTTGTATTTTTCTTTGATGAGGCCCACCTCTTGTTTGACCAGGCGCCTAAAATCCTTGTGGACAAAATCGAACAGGTGGTTCGACTCATTCGATCCAAAGGCGTAGGTATCTATTTTATTACCCAGACCCCGTTGGATCTTCCAGAAGAGATATTAGGACAGCTGGGACTCAAAATTCAACATGCGCTAAGGGCCTTCACCCCAAAGGACATGAAAGTGATCCGGGCCGCAGCTCAATCTTTTCCCCCCAACCCTGGATTCGATACCGAGACTGCTGTTACGGCCCTAGGCATCGGAGAAGCCCTTGTTTCTGTACTGGATGACAAAGGAAGGCCCATGCCCGTCCAACAGGTCATGATCCGCCCTCCTGAATCCCTTATCGGGGCCCTATCTGAGAACGATCGCCAGAACCGTATTCAACGATCGCCTTTAAAGGGTCGTTACGATGATGCCGTGGACCGTGAGTCGGCATACGAGATATTAAAAGACCGGGCCAAAAAGATACAGACCCGAAACGACGAAATTAAAAGGGAAACGACCAGAGAGAAAACAACCGCTGCAACCGGAAGGAAACGACAAAGTACAGGAGAGGCATTTATTAAAAGTACAGTGCGCGCCATTGGCAGCCAGATCGGTAGGCAGATTATTCGAGGAATCATGGGCTCTTTCTTTGGTGGCCGCTCCAGATAATTTTTTTTCGTCCCCATTCTATTTTTTTTTATAAAAAACTCTTGTCGAAACATCATTGTGAAAGTCTCGACTTTAGAGCCCTCCTTGGTTTCCCTGACCGGAACATTGTAAACCAAAGGGGTTAGGATTTTTGCCCTTCCAGGCGTTAAGAAGCGCAGGCTGTTTGAGGACTTTAGCCCGCAGTTCCTGCGCTTTAGTCTGGAAGGGCAGAAATTCCCCCGACGTTTACCGTTCCGGTCAGGGTAACCAAAGAGGGCGGAATGGTACTATCTCCTGCCCTGTATCATCGTGTTTCATATTTCGTTGTGTCCGCTAGGACATGTGGGTTATATGAAACACTCGCCAAAGCATTGTCAATGATGGCGTTTCAAAATTCGTTGAGGCCGGAGCCATACCTCGCTCCGGCCATGCCGGTTATATGAAACTCGCTTCGACCGGCCAGCGGAAACGGGTGTTGCCCTTCTCTCATTCTCGCAGGCCGTCCATGGCCTGCTCCGAGGGAAATGGCAACTCCTTGGACCTCGTGTCCACCGTTGCCATTTAATCCGTTCAGGGCAACACCCGTTCCCACCGGCCTACTACTGTCGAGTTTCATGCTTCGTTGTGTCCGCCAGGACATGTGAGTTTTATAAGAAACTCATGTCGAAACATCATTGTGAAAGTCTCGACTTTCGAGCCCTCTTTGGTTTCCCTGATCGGAACATTGTAAACCAAAGGGGATAGGATTTTTGCCCTTCCAGGCGTTAAGAAGCGCAGGCTGTTTGAGGACTTTAGCCCGCAGTTCCTGCGCTTTAGTCTGGAAGGGCAGAAATCCCCCCGACGTTTACCGTTCCGGTCAGGGTAACCAAAGGGGGCGGAATGGTACTATCGCCTGCCCTGTATCATCGTGTTTCATATTTCGTTGTGTCCGCTATGACATGTGGGTTATATAAAACGCTCACCAAAGCATCACCGATAGAGGCGTTTCATTGTTCGTTGTAGCCATGAACTTTAATGCTTGTGCTCAGGATAATAGGCCAAAAGGGCCTCTATGCTTGTCGTCAAAGTCTTCACGTATGCCACATCCGCATTCTGCTTTGTTTGCATTGCTGCAATAATCACAGCATGGTGTTTTATCAAACGTTCAGAATAATCTTTTTGATCCGGTTTAACCCGCTGGGTCAAGAAATAATCACTGATCGTAGTGATGATTTTTTGAGCATATTTTTCCTTGTTCATTACCCAGCGAACCAATTGGTTTTGAGATTGCGCATCCGACTTACCTGACAACTGTGCAATCAATTTGGCTGATTTTTCTATGGTAGCTGCATCTTCCAGCATGGATTGAACCCGGGCGTGGTCATCATATATCCCGCAGGGTATCTGACAGTGTGCCAACGTTTGATTAGGCAGGACAAGATAATTTCCGACCAGGGTAAAGACCATTAGCAACAATACTTTCCCAAAACTTTTCATTCTTGTTTCCTCCGTTATTTACGTTAATGTTTAAAAAATTCCATAATCATGAACTCAAACAACCGAATTCTTTAAGTTGTCAATGTTTAGGGCCCCTAATCAGAATGAAACCTCCCATAGGTCTTGTCTTCTAAACCATATTTTGGAAGATTTTAATCTGATCATGGGGCTAAGTCCATGGGGAACTGATTCCCCTGTGTGTCGTTATGATTTGGTGTCTATTTCACATTTTTCGTTTAAATGGACCTTTATAAAATAGATCCCCAGAGCGGCCACGGGAATCGCCAGAATAAATCCAGCCAAAGGCAGGAGGGTAAAGCCGATTAACACCAGAACAACGGCACCAACTAAAAGCAGAGAACCAATCATTAATTTAGACAATCTTTCGGGCAGGCATTCATTTTCTTTCATGCGATACTCCTTTTTCTTAAGGGGTTGGGAATGAAAAGACAAAACACTGTTGAAATGTTAATGAATATATAAAAATAAATATAACTCCCAAAGCATAAAAATCAAGGTTCATGCACACCGAATCTGCGACACCCCTCAATCATGGCCTTTTATCATTCACTGCTTTCAGGCAGGTTGACCTCCTGAAGATCCGCTCCCAGGTGAACCCGTTCACTCTCCCCCAGGACGCCAAGGGCAAGTCCCAGGATTGTCCATGCATGTACAGCATGGTATCCGCCGCCAAAATGTTCACCCAGTTCATGGATCTGGGCATGGCAGTTGTGACACCCCGTAACGCAGTAGGTGGCTTTGGTGGCTTTAATCTGGGAGTCTTTAGTACTTCCATACATCAACCGCTGCTCCTTGAACCCGGACTGGAGAAAGCCGCCCCCGCCACCGCAGCAAAAGTTATTGGAACGGTTGGGGGTCATGTCGACAAAGTTATCCTCTCCCACACAGGCCTTGACAACCAGTCGCATATCCTCGGCCGCGGGATTCCCAAATGTTTTTTTCACGATCTGGCAGGGGTCCTGGACCGTGAATTTAATCTTAAGGTTGTCGTTCCAGCTGGAATCGGGTTTAAGCTTCCCTTCCCGGATCCAGCGGGCATACAGGGTATACATGGTCTCTACCTTGAAGTTGTGGGGAATATTGAATTTTTTCAGTCCTGACAGGACTGCAAAGGTAATATGGCCTCACTCGGTGTTGAGAAATGTCTTGCACCCCAGTTCATGGCATTTCTGGGCGCTCCTCAGGGTAAGTTCCTTCCATCCTTCGTCATCGGCCATGAACATACAATAGTTTTCCGCGGCCCACCCCACGCTTCCATAGGTCCAGTCCACCCCGGCAAGGTTAAGGATCTTCCACAAAGGGCCCATTTCCTCGGGTTCAATCATGGGTTCCCTGGAATTTTGATTGATGAAAAACTCGGCACCTTTCTTGTCAATGGGCGCCACAAGATTGCGCTCCTCCCATATGGGGTATGCCTCCTTGATCTCTTCAAGGATGTCCTCCACAACGAACTCGAAATCCTCCTGGGAACACCCCATGGCTGAATTGGTAGGCTTTGCAAGGGCCATGTCGCAGGAACCAAGAATTCCCTTGGGTCTCTGATCCCTGGGCGTAAGCCTTCTTGCGTTAAAAACAAGCTGGGGAATATTTATCTTCATGGGACAGACATAGACACAACGGGTGCACATGGTGCAGTACCAAGGCCAGCGGCTCTCCTTGATTTGATCATCCATACCAAGGGCTGCCATCCTCAGGAACTTACGCGGATCCATGCCGTCAAAGCCCGTTGCCGGACAACCTGAAGCACAAGCGCCGCAGGTCAGGCAGGTGTTGAGATTCCCACCGTCCGGGAGCAGGCCCATCACCATATCCTTGAACAAACTCTTTTGGGTTCGAGATAATTTGATTGTTTTTTTCGCCATAGGTCACCTCCATCTCTATCCCATGGAATACGCTTCAATGGGATGCTGCAGGGTCGTTGATACGTTACCCCAACCCATTAGAAATATTTGCAACTCAAGGCAGAAGGCGAATAAACCCGGGGAAAAAAGATATGGCACTATTCAGGCGAAGACAGGATCCATTTTTTAGCATCAATTCATTATCTGCAAATAGACGTTAGATAGGCGTTGGGGGGGGGCTGCTGATAATATTATTTATAATAATAGCAATATTTTAGGCGGGTGTAAAGCAGAGGTTTTGGGACAGGCCTCCCAGCAAGAAAAGGGACTGTTCATCGCCTTGAAAAATCTCGTGGAAAATAATGATCATTCCATGTATAGTCCAGCCTTTTCACATTCAACCCCAACGGAGGAATTTAATGCCCGATACGATCCGGACGGTCCTGCCCGGAACAACTGAACAGACAGTAACAACCATGGACAAAATGACATTGACGATACCACCAGGGTGGATACTTTTACCCCCGGGTGATGCAGCCCTGACAAGGAGAGTGAAACAGGCAGGGCCCCACTGGCAGGTCCAGATCAAACGGGGGAAACGAACCTTTTCAAAAGGGGTATGGGCTCCGGAATCAAACGTCCAGGATGCACTAACATACATCAAAAGGCTAAGGGCTGATCCTGCCCACCAGCGGAGTCTGGACCAGGGACGGTTGAGGCGGGCAAAAAAGCAGGAGGCCTATGCCATTGAATTTTACAACACCGTACTGGCCGAGCTCTATTTTCACCCAAAATTCTCTGCCCTTGCCCAGAAGCTTGCAATGGCCGTCACAGCCCATGCCGTTCCCGTGGGAAGCAACACCGTGGCAAGAACCGAACGTATTCCTGTGCAAGACAGGGCAAAGGCGGCCATCATTGCCTGGATGCGCCACCACACCACACGCTACGACACCATGGCCGTTCCCAGAATCAAGGGAAGACGCCGAAAGATCCGGCAGCAACTGGCCCGGGATTCCAAACGCATCCTGAACAGGTACCGGGCGGGGGAATCAATCGCCAGGGACACCTGCCCCCTGGCGATTGCCCTTGACAAATTGGATGCCATGTCCCTCCCGATACCGTAATCATATGAAAAACTTCAACTGATTATTGCTGTTCCAACGCCAGTTGCTTGTCTGTCAACTCGTTAAAATAGCTCCGTGTCTCAGCGAAGACCACCCGGCTCAATCCGATGAGCCCGATAAGATTGGGAATGGCCATGAGTCCGTTCACGATATCGGCAAGGGTCCAGATCAGACCCAGGTTAATAAAGGAACCGGACGCCACAAGCACAATGTAGATGAGCTTGTAGGGTTTGATGGCCTTGACACCAAAAAGATATTCAGTGCAGCGTTCCCCATAGTAATTCCAGCCAAGAATGGTGGTAAAGGCAAAGAAGATAAGACCCGTGGTCACCAGGTATTGCCCGATGGATGAGTGAAGCCCTGTATTGAAAGCTGCATTGGTCAGGGCAGCACCGGCAAGGGAGGGATCATTCCAGGTGCCGGTCATCACAAGCACAATCCCGGTCAGGGTGCAGATAATGATCGAATCAAAAAAAGTGCCGGTCATGGCGATCAGCCCCTGACGGACACATGAGTTTGTCTTGGCTGCGGCTGCTGCAATGGGAGCACTGCCAAGTCCAGACTCGTTGGAAAAAACCCCCCTGGCAATACCGCTTCTCATAACCATGATGACGGAAATGCCGGCAGCGCCCCCAAAGGCGGCGCTCGGGTTAAAGGCACTCTCCACAATCAATGCCACGGCAGCAGGAATCTTCCCAAAGTTCAATGCCAGGACAATGAATGAGCCAAGAATAAAGAACGTTGCCATGAAAGGAACAAGCCTGGAGGCAACCCTGGCAATGCTCTTTATACCCCCAAGGGTCACCAGGGTGACCAGGATGGTCAGCACCACGGCAATCATTATTACTGGAATGTGGAAGGTCAGGTGCGCGGCATCCTTAATGGCGTTTACCTGGGCAAAGGTACCAATGCCAAAAAAGGCAACCCCAATGCCAAACAGGGCAAAGATCTTGGCAAGGATGCGATTGTTGAGCCCCCGTTCAATATAATACATGGGACCGCCGGACATCTGTCCGTTGGCGTCAATCACCCGGTACTTCACGGCCAGAAGTCCCTCGGCATATTTAGTGGCCATGCCAAAAAAAGCTGCGACCCACATCCAGAAAATGGCACCTGGACCGCCTGCTTTTACGGCCGTTGCAACCCCAACAATATTTCCCGTACCAATGGTTGCGCTCAAAGCTGTGCAGAGCGCAGCAAAGCTTGACACGTCTCCCTGGTGGTCCGTGTCATCGTGTTTTGAAAAAACATATTTCAATGCCAGGGGAAGCCTTACCACCTGGATGAGGCCCAGGCCAAGTGTAAGATAAATACCCGTCCCCACCAGAAGAATCAACAGGGGCGGTCCCCATACAAACGAATTAATCTGTCCCAGCAATAGTGCAAAATTTTCCAAAGTGTTTCCCTCTCCTAAAAATTAATGATCTTAAAAATTGAAACTGGATAGGTCGTAGTCTGCGAGAGAAAAACGAGTTAATACCGGGGGAGGAATCCTGCTTGCAACAACAGTGATACTGCGGAAAAAATGACTAGGGGTAACGCCCGTAAATATCTATTCCACTCTGTCCCTTGTACCTGAGAGTTTCACCGGCAACAGACCGGTTTGCTCCTTCGGCGCCCATAATGAGACTCTCCAGAGGCTCGTCCCATAACAGTCCTTTTACCTGAAAGATTTACCTCTTCGGTGCCTTTTCAGTGGTTGCAAACCACGGAAAAGATCTCTCCTGTCATGTTCATCCGAGTTTTATTCGGAATTTTTTCTACACCCTCTTCTTGAAAATTTCAACCCTAATTTCACTCCCAGGGTATTCCGACCTTGTAATGACATGGATTAACTGTCCTGGCATTGCTGTGCCCCCGTTACAGTTTCTCACCTTCAAGATATCTGGCACAGATTTGCCGGTCATCTCCCACATGGATAAACTTTTCAAGCCTGTCTTCCAGACTATAACGCTGGGCGATCATGGCATCATCCTCAATCACAAGGGCATCAAACAAAAAGTCTGTTTCAAAGCTTCCTGTTTTACCAAAAAAATGACCGCCACCTTTGGTTCCCATGTAGAACGCCTCTGCAACGGTCAAGGGTTTCAAGGTTTTATCTGTCAGATTCACAAGTTTCGACAATTGAATAGCTCGGACCATGGCTTCATTGAGACCTATTTTATGGCCTCCCGCAATATCACTGCCCAGGCCGATCCTGAGTCCCAAATCCAGATAGGTCCTGGCCGGCATGATGCCGCTGCGAACATTGATGTTTGAATCAGGACAATGTGCCAGCATCACATCCATTTTTTTGACCAGGTCCCTCTCACCCTCACCCAGGTAAATGCCATGGGCCATCACCGTTGGGGTCTGCCCGAACAGATTATTTTTAAAATAGACGTCTGAATAGTTTTTTGACCGTTTAAAGAGCGCCTGAACCCATTGGATCTCGTCCAGGTTTTCGGAAAGGTGGGACTGGACCGGCAGACGATATTTTACGGCAAGCGCTCCCAGTCCTTTTAAAAGGCCCGGTGAACTGGTGGGGGCAAACCGCGGGGTGATAATGGGCTTGACCCGTTGTTCATCCTGGTATTTTTCGATCAGATATCGTGTCCCATCAAGGGATGCCTGGGTGGTTTCAATTATAAACTCCGGGGCATTCCGGTCCATGTTGACCTTGCCCACATAGGCGCAGATTTTCTTTTCCTTTAACACCTCGAACAATTCCTCTGTTCCCTGGGTTGACGAGGATGCAAAAATACAGGCCCTGAGTGTACCGCAGGCCACAAGTTTTTCCGCAAACAAGGTGTATGCCTTTCTGGCAAATTCTCTGTTTTGAAATTGCCGTTCAAGGTCAAAGGTATAATCTCCCAGCCAGTCCAGGAGCTGGCTGGTCATTCCCATGCCGCACTGAAGGAACTGTGCAGCATGCAGATGAAGATCTACAAAGCTCGGAATGACGAGGCGGTTGCCATAATCATGGACCAGACACCCCTTGAACCGGTCAGGTATGACCGGGTAAATGCCCTCAACTCGCCCATCAACACACACCAGGCAGCTGTTTTCATGAACTTCATAGGCGTCAGCCGTTGGAGTATGGATAAAATGGCCTTTAACGATCAATACAGGCTCGACCATTATAGATCCATCCTTGCGCAGAGGATCCCGGCCAGAAACCCGAAAAGATGCCCCTCCCAGGAAACACCTGGAACACCTGGAAACATTCCCCAGACAAGCCCGCCATAAACGGCAATGGTGAGAATCGATATTCCCATGGAGGTCAGGCTTCTTTTGATAAGCCCCCGAAACACTAGAAAGCCAAAATAACCGAATATTAATGAACTTGCCCCCACATGGATTGCCGACCGCCCCATGATCCAGACCCCCAGTCCACTGACAACGATAATAAAGGGCGTAATTTTAAACAAGGTTCGCCTGCCATGGACAAGGACAAGGCAGCCAAGGATAAAAAGGGGCAGGGTATTCATTAAAAGATGGGTGATGCTTCCATGGAGGAAGGGGGCAAACAAAATACCTGAAAGGCCTGAAATCCTCCTTGGAAAGATGCCAAACCGTACAAGGGCATGTCCTGTCACCAGATTGAACACCTCAACAATCCAGAGCAGCAGAACAAACCATACCATGGGTGCCCATGGAGCGCTTTTTTTAACGATGGTCCCCTCCTTTGATTTTTATATATGAAACACTCACCAAAGCAATGCAAACAGAGGCGTTTCATCATTCGTTGTGGCCGGAGCCATACCTCGCTCCGGCCGTGCCGGTTTTTTATATGTAACACTCCCCTCGAAAAAGGGAATAGTATCCTGTTGGTTTTTGGGTCTTGTCCCAAGAACACTTTGATTGACGCTACAGATTGAAAATATCAAATCGATAGAATTCTTCCTGTCGGGTTAATAATTCAGGCACGGAAGACAAGTTTTTAAATCATCAGTAGTGGTCGGTTTATTTTAGATAAGTTTTATATGCGTAGTTCCCCCGATGGAGGACTAACAGTTTGTTGTGCAAAAAACCGACCCGTCATGTTATATTCGCGCTCTAAGGCTTCATTTGATCATCCGACGTTTGTTTACCGAATCAATAATTTCTTTGTCTGCTGTCCTTCTCTAAACAATACCTGTTAAAAACGTGCTGTCAATTCGATTAATTTCCACAAGGCACAAGTTTCATGCCTAATTCATCAGCCTTTTTTGCTAAATTTTTTAATACTCTTTGCTTGTTGGGCTTGCTCAGGTACTCTTCGCCAAGATCTTTATACGTGTCTGCATTTTTAATGATGCTGTAAATGGCTTTTGCAATTCTATGGGCTATAGCAACAATGGCCTTTCTGGCACCTCTCCTGGATTTCAGTTTGTAATATTTGGCCTTGTAATAAGAGCCTTTTTTCTTGATTGCTGCCCATGCAACCTGGACTAAAATCGTTTTGAATGGATGATTTCTAACTGCATTTCTGCCACTTTTCCGTTTTCCTGCACTTTCATTATTCCCGGGGCACAGGCCTGCCCATGAAACAAATGCTGACATAGTTTTGAATTCATTTAGCGTAACCCCGACTTCTCCTATAATGGATTGTGCCGATTTTTTATCAACACCTGGAATTTCGTCTAAACGCTCCAATAAATCTTTGTGCTCACGTGTAAGAGATTCCAATCGAGTATTAACTTGTTCAATCATTTTTTTAAAAATATTGATAATTTCCATCATCTCAACAAGTTGAAAACGATGGTGATCTTTGAAATATCCATTAAGGCTTTTATGCAGTTCCTGCGTTTTTTTCTTAAGGCCGCCTTTGGTGCACTCCTGGACCTTTTCCAAGCTTAGTTCACTATTATTGCATAATAAATTGATCAGGTTCGTGCCTGTCAAACCAAACAAATCCGAAACTATTGAATCAATTTTTATATTTGCAGTAATGAACAGCTTGTGAACACGTCTTTTATAATCGGCAAGGGATTCGGTGTATGTTTTTCTCAATCGGCTTAATTCTCGCCATTCCCGGACATTCCCCGGAGGGATGAAACTACCTCTTACTAAACCGTGTCGAAGCAGTCCGGCAAGCCACTTGCTGTCACAGATATCAGTTTTTCGGCCAGGAACGTTTTTAATATGTCTGGCATTCACCAAAACGACTTCAATTTTATCTTCAATGGTATTATAAACCGGATGCCAGTATACCCCGGTACTTTCCATTGCTATAATTGGGCAATTATTATCAAGCAGCCATTTTTTCATTTCTTGCAGATCGTGAGTGAATGTTGAAAACTCTCGAATCTCATGGTGCTCACCTCCTGCATTATTCAAAGTGATTAAACAAGCTGAAATTTTGTCTTTATGAACATCCAAACCACAACAAATAGGGTGAACGATTTGGATTAATGTGCTATTTGATCTCTTGGTCATGACTATCCTTTCGCTTTTGTTTGGGAAGATAAAAAAAATTGGATAGTTATGACCATTTTTCATTTTTTGCAAGTGTTTCATGCTTCGTTGTGTCCGCTAGGACATGTGGGTTATAAGAAACTCGCTTCGACCGACCGGCAGAAACGGGTGTTGCCCTCCGCTCATTCTCGCAGCCCGTCCTGGGCTGCTCCGAGGGAAACGGCAGCTCCTTCAGCGTCCATGCTGACCGCTGCCGTTTAATCCGCTACGGGCAAAACCTCCCCCCGGTCGCCTCTGCTGACGAAGATTCAAGTTTCATGCTTCGTTGTGTCTGCCAGGACATGAGAATTATAATAAACTCCTGTCGAAACATCATTGTGAAAGTCTCGACTTTCGAGCCCTCTTTGGGGTGGAATGGTACTATCGCCTGCCCAGTATCATCGTGTTTCATGCTTCGTTGTGACCAGGCATATACCCTGCCCCAGGCGTGCCGGTTGTATTTGTATCAAAGGTCCTCTATTCCAGGAAAGCAACGGGATGTCAAGTCAAACCCGCAAGGGCAATTCTGATTTTGGTTTATGCTGTTGCCCTCTTCCATGCTGATTTCCAAAATTAAAATTGCCGGATCAGGATATTGAAAACAACAATCAAACCAATAAAAACCATTCAAACAAACAATTGGAAACCAACTGTCGTTTATGGTTATAGTTTAGATTTTTGAAAAAGGAGACAAAAGGTATGATTAAAAAAATCATGGTCAAAGGTTTTGTGGTGGTAATGGTTACTTTTTTTATGGTTCTTGCAGGGGGTGTGCCGGGCAATGCAAGTGATCTTGACCGGTTTAAGGGACTATCTGGAGAGCTCAGGATTGCTGGAGGGACAGCCCATATTCCCGTGATTAAAGAGGCAGCAAAACAGATTATGACCCTAAATCCCGATATCAGGATCACCATTGCAGGCGGCGGTTCCGGGGTCGGCATCAAACAGGTGGGTGAGGGATTGATCGACATCGGCAACTCGGGCAGAAAACCCACAGACAAAGAAATTTCAACCTATGGATTAACCCTGTACCGCTGGGCCATTGACGGGGTCGCCGTGGTGGTAAACCCCAAAAACAGGGTGACGTCCCTTACCAAGCAGCAGCTTATCGATATTTTTTCCGGAAAGACGACCAACTGGAAGGAGATCGGTGGGAACGACGGACAGATAAACCTATACACAAGGGATGAGGCAAGTGGGACCCGGGCCGTGTTCTGGAAAAAGGCCATCAACAAGGGCGATATTGCCCTGTCTGCCAACTTTGTTGTTTCAAACGGTGCCATGAAAACGGCAGTTGGAAATGACCCCAATGCCATTGGATACATGTCTGCAGGCTTTGTAGACGACAGCCTTACCGCAGTTACCCTTGACGGGGTAAAACCCGACACTGAAACCATCAGGAGCGGAGAATATACCATTGCAAGGGGACTCTACAGCAACACCCGGGGAGATGCCACCGGACTCTCCCAGCAATTCATTGAATACCTGCTCTCAAACGAGGGTCAGTCCATTGTCAGGGAAAAGGGATTCATTCCGGTAAATTAACCATGTCTCCACCTTTTTTTCAACCCATAAGCCGTCACCAGGAACCGCTGGCCAGGGCGATTTTCTTTTTATCGGCCCTGGCCTGCTCACTGACTGTTCTAATCATACTGGGATTCATGGTCGTGACAGGCCTTCCCCTGCTTGAGCACAGCCAGTGGATGGATCTCCTGACAGGGGCCTGGTACCCGGTAAAGCAAAGCTATGGCATTGCACCCATGGTACTTGGCACACTCTGGATCTCATTCCTGGGTGTCATAATTGCGTTACCCATTAGCCTTGGCTGCGCAAGCTATATTTGTGTCCTTGGCCCCCATCGCACCAGGTACATCCTCAAGGGGTGTGTCGGGATGATGACCGGAATTCCAACGGTCATCTACGCCTTTGCAGGCGTATTTCTACTGGTGCCGTTCATCCGGAACCTCGGGGGAACGGGCAGCGGCATGTGCATCCTGACGGCAAGCCTGGTACTGGCCATTCTCATTGCCCCCACAATGATCCTTTTTTTCATGAACAGCTTTGAGAACGTGCCGCCTGCCTGGCTTGACGCAGTGGATGCCCTTGGGGGATCAAAGGTTCAAGCCCTTGTTTATATAATTATTCCGGCCTGTAAAAAGGGTATTGTCACGGGCACGGTTCTGGCCTTTGGCAGGGCAATCGGCGATACCCTTGTGGCCCTCATGCTGGCAGGCAATGCTGTGCAGCGGCCCGACAGTCTGTTTGACTCTGCCCGCACCCTTACGGCCCACATCGCCCTGGTCAGTGCCGCAGATTTTGCCAGCATGGAGTTCAAATCCATCTTTCTTTGCGGAACCGTTCTCTACGTCATCACCACCATTGTGATCCTCGTTGCAAGGACCATGGAACGAACAGGTAAGCAGACAAAGGACCCAAATGAATAAAAGGGGCGAACAAGCGGTGTACACCCTGTCGGTCTTGAGTTGCATCCTTCTCTTTGGAAGCCTTGCCCTTCTCCTATCCTACCTTGTTTTCAAGGGGTTCAACGCCCTGAACCTTTCCCTTATATTTGGATCCACCCCAATGGTTGACGCCCTGCTCCTCAAGCGACAGGTGTTTGACGGTATCTTTCCGGCCATGGCCGGCACCCTTGCCCTTATCGTTCTTGCCATTGGTGCGGCAGTACCCGTGGGACTGCTGGCCGGCATTTACATGGCAGAATACAGCAACGCCTTTACCCGAAGCATATTTGGTTTTTTGTTTGACCTGCTTTCTGCCATTCCTTCCATCGTTGTGGGGCTGTTTGGTTTTTCTGTCATCCTCTTTCTCCACCACCACGTGAGCCAAACCCTGGTTCCCTCCCTTGTTGTGGCAGCCCTTTCCCTTGCATTTCTGGTGCTGCCCTATATTGTGAGGACCACCCAGATCGCCCTTGAAACCGTTCCCCAGTCCGTACGATTGACCGGGATCGCCCTGGGTGCAACCCGGCTGCAGAACATCATCCATTGCCTCTTACCCCAGTCCCTTTCAACCCTGCTCGGGGGAATTATCCTTGCCGTGGGCCGGTGCGCAGAGGACACGGCCGTTATCATGCTCACGGGGGCCGTGGCGTCGGCGGGTGTTCCAGATTCCCTGTTCAAGGGATTTGAAGCCCTGCCCTTTTTCATCTATTACACCTCCTCCCAGTACACCAGCGAAACCGAACTTGCCCAGGGATTTGGCGCCTGCATTGTTCTGCTGATCATCTGTGCAACCCTTTTCATCCTTGCCTCCATGATTCAGAAAAAGGCTCGGCACATTCTTTTGTACACCCACTAGGAGAACTCCATCCATTGAACCGTTCAAAGATCAAGATAAGGGACCTGGATTTTTTTTACAATGACCATCAGGTCCTGTCCTGCATCAACGAAACCATCCCTGAAAATGCCATAACAGCCATTGTCGGGCCTTCCGGGGCGGGAAAATCCACCTTTCTCTCGTTGTTGAACCGGCTCTGGGAAAACATTCCAGGATCCAGAATTAAAGGCAGGGTTCTTGTGCGGTTTTCAGGCAAACAATGCGATGAATTTACCGACATCAACGCTCCTGGTTTTTCAGCCATTCAGCTCAGAAGATCCGTTGGCATGGTCTTCCAAACCCCCAACCCACTACCCATGAGCATCTTCAACAATGTCTCTTTTCCCTTAAAACTTGCCGGGATAAAAAAACGGGCCGAGGTGGAAGAAAGGGTCACAAAAGCCATCCAGGCAAGCGGACTCTGGCCTGAAGTCAAAGACCGACTTGAAAAAAAGGCAACAGTCCTTTCAGGCGGACAGCAGCAAAGACTCTGCATGGCAAGGGCCCTCGTCATGGCGCCCGAAATTCTGCTCCTTGACGAACCCACCTCATCCCTTGACCCTGCGTCAAGCAAAAAGATTGAAGATCTCATGGTTGAGCTCAAAGAGAGATGCACCCTGGTCATGGTTTCCCACGGGCCGGAACAGGTAAAGGCCATTTCCGACCATGTCATCGAGTTTCTCCCGGAATCTTGATTCAGAATTTGCATTTTTAATGATTTAGAGTTATCTATTAACTGACTGAAAACCCGTTTTCGGGCGGCTCGAAGAGGAGCTATGCTCACAAAGTTGACCATATGCAAGAGGCAAAAAATTTTGAAACCGGAGTGTACTAATTTACATGAGGATTGCAGAGTTTTGCAGCAACGACGCAGATGGGTGAGTTTTCGTTCAAACACGGGTGCAAGCTGTTAAACCAAGGAGGAGACCAATGACCCTGACAACCCCGGAGATATACAAACTTCTGCCAAAAACCAACTGCAAGGAATGCCGAGCAAACTCCTGTTTTGCCTTTGCGGCCCTGGTGTTCAAGGGAGATAGAGAGATTGACGAGTGCCCCTATGTCGACAAAAAAAGCATTGCCCTTGTAAAGAAAAACAACAGCCAACACAATTCAATCGAGACAGAGCAGGATAAGCTGCTCAAAAGCCTGAAAGATCAGGTTGCCGGCATTGACTTAGAATCCCGGGCCATACCCACGGGGGGCACCTTTTCCAACAACAGGCTCACCCTCAAGGTCATGGGCAAGAACGTTGCCATTGATACTTCGGGTAAAATATTTACCGACATCCACGTCAATGCCTGGATTGCCGCACCGTTCATGGACTATGTGATCAACGCGAAAGGAACCTTGCCAACGGGCGTATGGTCTCCCTTTCGAGAGCTTCCAGGCGGTAAAGACCGGTATCGCCTGTTTGAACAACGGTGTGAAGGATCCTTGAAGCACCTGGCAGACACCTATCCTGACCTGTTTGAAGACCTCATGGTGCTTTTCAACGGACAACAGGTCCATGACCATTACCAGTCCGATATTTCCCTTGTGCTCCATCCCCTTCCCCTTGTGCCGATTCTCATCTGCTACTGGAAACCCGACGAGGGAATGGCATCGGATCTCAACCTGTTTTTTGACGAGACCGTTGAGGATAACCTCAACATCCAGCAGGTCTACACCCTTGGCGCAGGGCTTGTCACCATGTTTGAAAAAATAGCCGTGAGACACGGGATCTCAACCACCTGCCCCGTCCATTAACCATACACACAAGGAAACACCCATGGCATCATTTAACCGACTGATCATCCTTTTCGCTGTAACCCTTATGGCTGCTGTGGGTCTTGAAACGGCCGGGGCCGCAGACACCCCTTCAGCCCCGGCCCCTGTCCGGGCTGTCATGGAAACCACGCAAGGCACCATTGTTCTCGCACTTTATGCACAGAAGACACCCTATACCGTGGCAAATTTCATCAACCTCGCCAACCGGGGATACTACAACGGCCTGACCTTTCACCGGGTGATCGACAACTTCATGATCCAGGGCGGATGCCCCTTTGGAACAGGCCGGGGCGGACCTGGCTACACCTTCAAGGATGAGTTTGTCAAAGATCTTGTCCATGACAGACCCGGCATTCTGTCCATGGCCAATGCAGGCCCCGGCACCAATGGCAGCCAGTTTTTCATCACCCATGTGCCGACCCCCTGGTTGAACGGAAAACACACCATATTTGGAAGCGTTGTCAGCCCCAAGGATATGGCGGTGGTCAATGCCATTAAAAAGGGGGATAAAATTATTTCCGTAACCATTGAAGGGGATATAAGCCAGGTGATGGCTCAATGCAGGGCCAAGGTCGATCAGTGGAACCTTGTCCTTGATAAAAAATTTCCCGTTAAATAGGCCCGTAAGCCATACCCAGATAGGGTTGTGGCGGTTATTGTCACTGGATCCGTTTGTTCAGCATTGAACCAAACTTCATGACCCGGTTAAAGGGAATTTCCAGGTTGACATCGATTCTGATGCCCTGGAATTTTGATCCGGGGCTTGAGGCATCCACCCTGACAAATCCGTTGATCTCTTTTTTATAAACAAAGGGCAAACGGTTTTCAGGCTCTCCGTCAAACGCCATGTTCACCACAAGGGTCTCCCCGTCGGTATTGAACAGCAGCTTGGCCCATTGGTATTGATAATCCTTTAACGCCTCCCGGGCAAGATCAACCTGGGTATATTGGGCCGAACCGGCAGGAACACCTGCCAGTAGAATTTCAGTTCCCCGGACACTGATCTTCCCGCCCTGGCCGGGTGTGGAAAAAAGAAACCCCCTGTTAAACGATAGATCGCCATTGGAGAAGGTCACGGGAATCCGCCCGTTGACGGTCCCCTCACCATTTGCTTCAAACGAGCCCACCTGCCTTAAAATTTCAGACAGCTTGAGACGGTCACAGAACAGGGTAAGATTATACGACTTTTCCCGGGGCTGGATCCGCATGGATTCCGTGGTAACACGACCACCGCACCAGTTGAACCCAATATTTTCAACCAGCAGGGAATCCAGGGACTCAAGGGTGTAACCAAGGGATGCGTCCGTTAGTGCAATTTCGTTTATCCGGATGGAATCGGCCGTAACCACCTGGCCGGGCCGGGTTGCCATGGCAAAGAGGTCATCCGACCCAAAACGTGCAAGGATACCGCTCACCTCAAAACTTTTTTCCGTACTTGCCACCCTGCCCCGGGAAAGGGTCATGTCAAGGCCGCACCGGGTCCTGTTGTTGTCAAACCTCAGGGTTGCAAGGGCTTTAGCAAGAAACGAAATTTCAAGTTCAGACACCGTAGCCTTAACATCCACCTCCCCCCGGGCTGTAAACCCGCCATCCACCTGGTCAATGGTTCCCTTGAGATTTCCGATGTTCTGTCGGTCATGGATCAGGGTTGGCACGGTGAAGCTGCCGCTGGTGGCGCCTTGTTTCCGGGGGCGATCCAGGGGCAGAGACATGGGCAGAATAAACGAGATAGCCCTGGCCTCAACGCCATGGGTGGATAAACCAGCCGTGGCTTCCTTGAACGTGGGGGTCAGGGTCACCCTTGGGACAAAGTTACTGTCCACAATCAAACGACCAGGAATAGTGACGGCCGGAATTTTAACAAAAGCA
Organism: Desulforapulum autotrophicum HRM2; assembly: GCF_000020365.1. NCBI lineage: Bacteria > Pseudomonadati > Thermodesulfobacteriota > Desulfobacteria > Desulfobacterales > Desulfobacteraceae > Desulforapulum > Desulforapulum autotrophicum. The sequence goes on from NC_012108.1 coordinate 3,242,345, forward strand.
TCTTTGGTCTCAAAACTTACAGGGCCGCTTGCTGCAGTGAAACCCATCTCAAGGATATCGTTTTTGCCCTGGAGATTGAAATCGCCCCTGGCCTTGAGGGTAATGTTGGAAATTATACCCGTGCCCACACCTGGGTCAACGCCAGGGGCCGGGTTTGAAATTGGGCTTGATGCAGGGCTTGAAGCCTGGTTCAGGGTCAGATCTGATGAATTTGATCCAGAGTACTGACAGGTGTCGATTTTTCCCGACACATCAAAACTGCCCACCTCCCCCTTTCCCTGGAACGACACAGTTAACCCAGGGGCCGTGGGAACAATTGTATGCCCCGGGAAAAAAAGGCCCAATGTTTTGGAATATTTGCTGTCCAGCCCGGCCTTTAACCGCCATCTTTGATCAGAATCAAACCCACCCTCAAAAGTCATTGCAACATCCTTGACAAGGGCATGGTCAATTTTGAGCCTGCCTGAAACCCCAAGGGGGGAGAGGCTTGTCAGGGTGCAGTTCAGATCCCGGATTCTCACATCCATGGGGCTTGAAAATTCCAGGGCGGACAGGGACATCGTCCAATTTGCCTGCCCTGCCCTGGACAGGACAAGGTCGGACCGTCCCTTTAAGACAACGCCAGGGGCGACAAGGTCAAGAACGTCCTGGAGATGGGTAAGGGCAAATTTGTCAGACTTGAGTTCAACAGATTCAACCCCGGTTTCTGCCCCTGCCGTTACAGCCCCTTCAAGGATTTGACCAAAGGGAAAAAACTTCATCTGTAAAGAAAAGTGGCTGCCCTTGTTCTGGGACGCCAGAACAAGCTCCAGGGGAATCCGGACCATCCCTTTGTCCGTAACCACGGTGACAACAGAATTTTTTATCTGGACGGTTTCCGGAACCATTGAAAAAAGGGTGGGGTCAAGGGACGGCGCCGACGATGTTTCAGTCGTTTTTTGAGCATTTAACAAAGGAGTAAAATCAGTAATCAACTCTCCAGTGGAAGAGACTTCAGCCCTTGCATCAAGGCCTGATACCTCAACGCCTGAAATTCGCCCCGATAGAAGAGACGCCGGAGAATAACTGACATGGATCCCATCGATAAAGAGCCTTTTCCCTGTTGTAACGTTTGCGACATCCAGACCACTATACCCGATATGCCTGACATCAAAGCTGAACCCTTCAAGACCCGGCATCTGCCTTACCCGTTGAACAATCAGTCGTTCAGCAAGGGGGGGCACGGCAACATACAAAACCACACCAAGGATCACCGCTGACGTGGCAACAAGGAAAAGAATCCGTTTGGCCCTGTGTTTAAATAACATTTTTGATCACAACCGTAAGGTACATATCCCCCCTTTCCGTTACACCGTTCACCCTTCCCATGCCCCCAAGCCTGAGCTTTGTGCCCTGCTTTACCCCGGCTGGCACCTGGACCCGGTAGAGGCGCTTATAAAACCCCCAGGGGATGTTCACAATCTTGTGCGTACCTGTCAATGCTTCCAGCGAGGAAATCACGATTTCACCGGAAAGATCCGGGGTCTGCCCCAGGGGTATTGGATGAATGACCTGGAGCTGGGGAGTCCGTTTTCTTGCTGTCACCTTTTTCAATCTTGCCCCGGCACCTGTGGCAGGTATTCTGGGGCTCATTTTCACCATCACCATGCCGGCCACAAACCCGCCCACATGGGCCCACCAGGCAATTCCGGAACTTCCTCCCCCGGCTGCGTTGAAAAACTGCATGAGAAACCAGAATCCCAGAAAGAGAAAGGCCGGAATCTCTACAAACCAGGGGATGATGATGATGGGAATAAGGGTCAGGATCTTTGACCGGGGATACAGAAGAAAATAGGCCCCCATCACCCCTGCAATACTGCCGCTTGCACCAATGGTGGGAACGTTGGACATGGGGTTGAGCATAAAGTGAAGAAGGGCCGAGGCAAGACCGCTCAGAAAATAAAATCCCACGAACCGCAGGGAGCCGAAATAATTTTCCACATTGTCCCCAAAGATGTAGAGAAACCACATATTGCCGACAAAGTGCCACAGGCCGCCGTGGAGGAACATGTAGGATACCGTTGAGAATAAAAGGGAGGGCAGGGAAAACCAGGCCGAGATCTCAGGCACGGTGAACTTGGCAGGGACAAGCCCATACCGGTAGACAAACTGGGTGACTTCCCCCGGGGACAACCCCAGGGTCACCAGAAACACAAGGGTATTGAGGGCAATGAGGCCATATATAACAACGGGAACACTCTCAGAAGGGGTGGTATCCCGAATGGGAATCATGGAACAACCCTCAGTACGTGATCCCTTTCAAGTCGGCCCTTGAGCTTCTTTAAAATCACCATGGCCGCATCTTCAATGTCAAGGCTCTCCTTGCCCTCAATGCGGGCACAATCGTCTAGGAGAGCCTTGTTGCCTGCATCAAGGGCGAGCTTGACCTTCAGGTAGTCGGCCATGGAGAAATAGAGGGCAGCAATGTTGGCATCCCTTGAGTTGGCAATCAACGATCGGGTGCGAAGGTTAAGGTCCTTGACAAGGAAACCAACCGCCCCTTCCACTGTTTTTGCAACGGATGATGCCTTTCTCTCAAGCAGGATAAACTCTTCACCCTTGAGATCTTCGGGTCCGGTTTCCATGAGCTGCATATAGATCATGGTTTCAAGGATTGCCTTTACATCCCTGTAGATACCAGGATCATTACTGGCCCTGGGGCCTGCCACGTTGAGAATTTCAACCGTGTAATCCAGGAGAAAGGAGTTAAGGATCACGGCCGCCTCAAATTCGTCAATGGTGGCAAGGTTGATGTGGGTGCAGGGTTTTTTGTGGCGAAGGGCAAGTTTTTTGGTCAAAAGCGATCCGCCCGTGAGGGGCCCCCGGGTGATGATGAGGGTGGCCTGGGCGTCCTTGACATTCTGCTCCGTCCGTTTCGGATAACTGTCCGTTGGCATCTCCTGCATGAGGTAACGATCGGGCAGGACCCCATCCTCGGCGCATCGGCCAAAAGGGACCCACCCGCCATGGGCGATGTTGAATTTAATAGCCGTGTCAAGGGCTGCTCTGTCAGCCCCTGTCTGGCCGCCTGAAATTATTTTTTTTAGCATAATATACCCATACGTTATTTTTTTAAAAAAGCCAAGTCCTGGAGCAGATGACAGGCGGCAAAATGGTTGTTCCCTGCCTGATCGATCAACTGCAACCTGGGTTCTTCTTGTTTGCACACAGCCATCACTTCCGGACAGCGGGTATGGAAACGGCACCCCTTGGGCGGATTTTCAGGAGAGGGGATTTCACCTTTGAGTATGGTTCTCTGGCGTACCATGGACGGGTCGGCAACGGGAATGGCAGAAAGAAGCGCCCGGGTGTAGGGGTGGGAGGGATTGGAAAAAAGATCGTCCCTGTCTGCCATTTCAACGATGCGCCCAAGGTACATAACGGCAATCCGGTCCGACACATGCCTTACAACCGACAGATCGTGGGAGATAAACAGATAGGTCAGCCCCATCTGTTTCTGGAGCGTCAACAGCAGGTTGAGAATCTGGGACTGAACAGAAACATCAAGGGCCGACACGGGCTCATCGCATACAATGAGTTCAGGCCCAAGGCTTATGGCCCGGGCAATACCAATCCGCTGGCGTTGACCGCCGGAAAATTCATGGGGAAACCGCTCAAGGGCTCTGGGCCCCAGGCCCACGGTTTCAAGCAACCGGGCAAGGGTCTGGTCAAGGTTTGGTTCTCGTTTTTTGTGTATCCAATATTTTTCCCCAAGGATCTGTCGGACCGTGTGGCGCTGGTTCAAAGATTCAAAGGGATCCTGGAAAATCATCTGCATCTTAAGACGCATGCGTCGTTGGGCAGACCGGTCAAGACCTGAAAGATCCTGTCCCTTGAACCGTATGGCACCAGAAGTGATGGGATATAACCCCATGATGCACCGCCCAAGGGTGGTTTTTCCGCAGCCCGATTCCCCCACAAGCCCCAGGGTTTCACCCGCATGAACCTCAAGGCTCACACGGTCAACGGCATGAACCCACCCTTGTTGCCTTAAAAAGACACCACCGACCACGGGAAAGTATTTCTTGACATTATCCACGCTGAGGATCGGTGATTGAGAAGAAAGGACCATTATTTCGCCTCCAGGTAATAGCAGGCGGAAAAATGGGCGGGGCCGACCCTGGCAAGCCTGGGTGCTGATTCGTTGCACGGTTCAAACACAAAGGGGCAGCGGGTGCTGAATCGGCACCCCTGGGGCATATCCTCAAGGGAAGGGACCATGCCGTCAATGGTGGGAAGGATGGTTTTCGGGGTTGAGGCAAGCCCTGGGATGGATGTTAAAAGCCCCCGGGTGTAGGGGTGGCTGGGGCTTGAAAACAGCTGGGCCACAGAAGCGATTTCAGCAACCTGTCCCCCATACATTACAACGGCATTATCACAATTTTCGGCTATGACACCAAGGTCATGGGTGATGAGCATCACGGCCATGGACATCTCCTTTTGCAGGGTTTTAATCAGATCCAGGATCTGGGCCTGAACCGTGACATCCAGGGCCGTTGTGGGTTCATCGGCAATCAGGATGTCCGGCTCTGCACAAAGCGCCATGGCGATCATCACCCGCTGGCGCATTCCCCCTGAAATTTGATGGGGGTAGGCCCTGAGCACCTTTTCCGGATCTGCAATGCCAACCTTTGTCAACATCCCGGCGGCCTGATTGTTTCTTTCCATTGCCGACATCTCCGGGAAATGGAGAAGGTACACCTCATTGATTTGTTTACCGATCCTGTGCACGGGATTCAGGGCGGTCATGGGCTCCTGAAAAATCATGGAGATTTTTTTCCCCCGGATCTGGTGCATGGCGGTCCGTTGAAGGGTCACCAGATCCTGCCCCATGAATTCAATACTCCCGGATTCAATCCTGCCTGCAGGACGGGGAAGAAGCCCCATGATTGACAGGGCTGTGACGCTCTTTCCACAGCCCGATTCCCCCACCACCCCGAGGGTTTGCCCGGGGAAAAGCTCAAATCCCACCCCGTCAACGGCCACAGTGATGTTCCCCTCCACGGTAAACGAGACCACAAGGTCTTTAACAGTTAAAATCGGCCTGGATATCAATTGAGTGCCTCGGGTTTAAAGGTTCGATCCATGATGGTTTCAGGCTCAAATGATCGGCCATCTTTCATGGCCGCGCGGGTTGTATCGTACAGGGTCTTGTCAAACCAGAAAAGACCGCCATAGGTTGAGTCAAAAGGATCAAACAATGACCCTGAGACACGGGTGCCGTGGGATTCGGGAAGCTGCAGCCATCGCCAGAATCCCTGGCGAACGTAGGGAACCATGAAGGTGGGAACAAAGGCGGCCTGGTCGTGGATCTTCTGCTGGATGGTCCGGGAAAGGGACTTTCGTTCCGTCTCACTCAGACTTGAACGGTATTGATCAATCAGCCGGTCAAGTTCTGGATCGTCCGTGTTGGTGATGTTGTTGGTCTGGGTCTTGTGGGCATTGTCCGAATGCCATCCCTGCCAATAGGAGGGACGAAGATTGGTGGACCACCCCATCCAGGCCACCTCATGCTTTTTCTCAAGGAATTTCTTGAACGCGGCTGTGCTGTCAAGCTTCTGGAGCACCAGTTCAACGCCCGCCTTGAGGGCCTCCTCCTTTAACACCACAAGCCTCGGGGTATGCTCGTCAAACCCGTAGGTCACCTCAATGGAAAATCGCCGGCCCTGCTTCTGCCATATGCCGTCCGGCCCTCTTTGCCAGCCAGCCTCAGTCATGAGGGACTCGACCTTATCGATGTTGAACGCCCTGGGCCGGATATCGTTGTTGGTATACTCACCATACCCCATGAACGCCTGGGCAAGCCTGTAATAATCACCCCTGAGAACCTCTTTGATAACCTTGTCCACATTCATGGCATGGGCAAAGGCCATCCTGACCCTGGGGTCGGCAAAGATCTCCTTGTCCTGGTTGAGCCACATACCCATGGCCGAAACCGGGGTGTCGTTGAAAAACCAGATCTTTTTAGCGTATCCGCGGTTGAAAACCCGGGTGTCGGCCCTGTCGTACCAGTACTTGGGCATGGTCAGGTCAAAGACATCGATCTCACCTTTTTTAAAATACTCCCAGATCATGTTATAGTCCCTGATGACGTTGAATACGACGGCGTCGAGGTTAAAGCGGTTCTTAAAGTATCTCAAATCCTTTGCCCACCACTGTTTTTTGCGTTCAAACCGGACACGCTTTCCCTTTTTAAATTCTGAAATCTGATAGGGGCCGGTGTTGGGAATGATGCGCCAGTTGAAACCTTCGACAAAGGTATCATCAAGGGTGCCAAAAAAGTGCCTGGGCGTAGGAGAAATACCCAGGCGAAGGTAGAGTTCTGGCATGGCCTTGGTGCTTTTAACGGCAATGGTATAATCGTCATATACCACCACGGATTCAATTTCCCTTGTGTAGTAATCATTGTAAAAAGGAGCAATGATGTGGGGCGAACGCATGAATTCCAGGGTATAGACATAATCTGCGGCCGTGACCGGAACGTTATCGGACCACCTGGCCAGGGGGTTGAGCTTAAAGTACATGGTCTTTTTGTCAGGATCAAAGGCCCAGTGGGTGGCAAGCTCGGGAATAATATGACCCGTGTTGGGATGAATGTTAATCAGGGAAAGGTTGTTGGCACGAAGGGGGCCTGCAAAGCTGCCGTTGGAATCGGGTCCCACAAGGCGGAAGGTCCTGGGAAAGCTTAAAAGGGCCGTATGAAAGGTGCCGCCCTTGACGGCCAGGGGGGATGCAAAAACAGGATCATGGTCGTTGGTCTCCCAATGGATGCCCGAAGGAAGGGTCGGACGTGGGACGGCCGTTGCCGGCTGCACTGAAGGGACCTTTGGTGGGTCACCCGCTTTTTTATGAGTGCTGCTGTCGCTGTCGGTACACCCCGACGACAGCAGAAACATCCAAATGACGGCTACAAGACATACCTGTTTTGTTATCTTCATTGACTCCTCCATGGATCTGAAACTGTCCCCAGATATACCACCAGAACCCCTTCATATCAAGGGCTCCTTTTACCCATCCACAGGCGCAGCACCTGAAGAAATCAAGGCGATCTTCATCAAATCAACAAGGACCCATGGCGCATCAATCCTTGACCCCCATGGGATATTCAGATATGGGTAGATCCATGACCAAGCCGTTGCAGATAACCTCAAATGTCTGCCTGGATGTAAACAGTTAAGCTGGAACCTGTCAATGGATATTGCATCTCTTCTGGGTATTGCCTCTGGAATTTTTCTGATTGTCGGCGCAATCTTTCTCGGCGGTGACATCCACAACTTCATCAACATTCCAGGCCTCATGATCGTTGGCGGCGGGAGCCTTGCAACCACCCTTTTAACCTTTCAATTCAGGGATGTTTTTGCCGCCTTTAAGGCAGCCTATTTTGTCTTTTCCAAGGAAAAGGAAGACCCCAACGAAGCCGTTGCAATCATGATCAGCCTTTGCCAGATTTCAAGACGCCAGGGGCTGTTGGAACTTTCAAAGATCGAGACAGACTCAGGATTCCTTAAAAAAGCCTGTGGACTCATTGCAGACGGCTCATCCAACGACGTGATCCGCAATGCCCTGATTACCGAAATTGAATCGTTAAAGATGCGCCACTTCATCGTCCAGGACGTATTCAGAAAAATGGGAATCTATTCTCCGGCCTTTGGTATGCTGGGGACCCTCATCGGTCTTGTGCAGATGCTCAGTAACCTCCAGGAGCCTTCCCAGATCGGCCCTGCAATGGCAACGGCTCTGTTGACCACATTCTACGGATCGTTGATGTCCACCATGTTCTTTCTTCCCATAGCCGGGAAACTCAAGGCAAGAACCATTCTTGAGGTGATCAACCTTGAGATCATGTTAGAAGGGTCCATCTCCATACTTGACAACAACAACCCTGTCATCCTGTATGAAAAACTGAGTTCGTTCATATCTGCACGGCTTCGAAAACCCATGAAAGAGATGGTGGGGAGATAAGAACCATGCCAAGGAGAACCATAACCAATTCCCTGGTCTCCACCGACGACGAAGCAGGATGGCTCGTCACCTATGCGGACCTCATGACCCTGCTTCTGGTTTTTTTCATACTGCTCTTTTCCCTGTCAAACATTGACCGGGAACGATACAAGGCCGCCATTGAGACAGTTAAGCTTAAAATCAACCTGCAAAAAGACCCCATTGGCATGATCGAATTCATGGAAATCCCGGACGCCCTGAACACAAAGATCACCATCGAAGATATCACAGGCCTTCGATCACGGCAAGCAACCCTCATCCGGGACGTGAACCGGTTTATTGTCAACAGGGAAGCGCCTGACACAATCAAGACCCATGTGCTTGACGGAAAAGTCATCGTCACCATCAACGGCCAGACCCTGTTTGATTCAGGATCGGCAAACCTCAAACAGGGCGCCACTGCCATTCTTGACCGAATCGTGGCCGTGGTGTTTGAGTATCCTGAATACAGTATAAATATTAAAGGTTACACCGACGACATCCCCATTGAAACGGCACAATTTCCATCCAACTGGGAGCTTTCTGCAATCCGGGCCACAACGGTGCTTAAACATCTGATTCAAAAAGGAATCAATCCCAAACGGCTTACCGCCACTGGCTATGCAGACATGGAACCCCTTGTGCCAAACACGTCTGATACCAACAGGGCCATCAACAGGAGGGTGGAATTTGTTCTGGAAAAAAAGGCGACCCCATACTGACATGCTGATCCATGAAACACCGGACAAGCGCGATACCTTCCGGTACACCTTTGCTTTACCCCGCCCACCGGTCATACAGTTTCTCAACACAACGGTTGAACTCATTGACATCAGCGCTGGCGGGGTTTCGTTCAAAAACCATGGATTTAACCCAGGAGACAGGGACAGGATCACACTGCACCTGGGGGACGAGGAGATCAGGTTTAAATATAAGCTTTGCATTGTTATTGTGATCGTATCCATTGACGCACACAAAATCTGTCACTGTCTGTTTGAAGCACCCGACGTCGACCAGACCGAAGCCATTCACCGTTTTCTACTGCTCAAGCAGAAAAAAGATATCCGGGAGAGCCTTCACCCCAGATGATTTTGCACATGGATATGGATGCTTTCTTTGCCGCGATCGAGCAGAGGGATCACCCGGAAACAGCCGGACGTCCCCTTGTGGTAGGCGGCAATTCAAAAAGAAGCGTTGTTGCAACGGCAAGTTACGAGGCAAGGCGCTTTGGCATCCACTCGGCCATGCCCATGTTCATGGCCTTGGATAAATGCTCCCATTTGATTGTGATTCCTCCGGACAAATCAAAATATGCGGCCGTCTCGGGTCAGATCATGACCCTTCTCAATGAATTTACCCCCCTGGTTGAACAGGTTTCCATTGATGAGGCCTTTCTTGACATCACAGGCTGTGAACGGCTGTTTGGATCCGTCGAAAAAATCTGTGTTGCCATTAAAGACAGAATCAAGCAGGAGACCGGTCTCACATGTTCCATTGGTGCATCCCACCTGAAATTTCTTGCTAAAATTGCTTCGGACATGAACAAGCCCGACGGTATCCACATCATCAAGCGAACAGATACACCCGAGGTCATCCAGACCCTGGCCATCAAAAAAGTGCCCGGTGTCGGTGAACGTGCCATGGACCAGATGAAACAGCTTGGGATAATTACCCTCGGGGATATCAGCCGCATCCCCCATCCGATCCTTGAAAAGAAATTCGGAAAGTTTGCCACCGACCTGTTAAACTTTTCAAGGGGTATTGATCCGTCAATAATTGGAACCAGCGGACCGATAAAATCCATTTCAAGTGAATCCACCCTTGAAAACGACACCCTTGACATGGTCGTCATGAAAAAGCATCTCCTTGCCCATGCCCAGCGAGTGGGCAGGCAGTTAAGGGCCAAGAATCTCCTTGCCACCAACATCACCATCAAGCTTAAATTCTCTGATTTTACCCAGATCACCCGCCAGACCAAACTCATGGTTCCCATTTGTGCCTCAACGGCCATCTACAGAGAAGCCTGTACCCTGTTTGAACAAACGGCCAAAACCCGTAAAATAAGGCTTCTGGGCGTTGGGGTTTCATCCTTTTCAACCCCGGATGCCCCTGTTCAATTGGAACTTTTTGACAATATTGACCAAAAGGATAGACGATGGGCTGTCCTGGACAGGGCCGTGGACAGGATTTCCCACAGGTTTGGTGCAAAAACGATCACATCTGCCTCGTTAAAATCCTAAGCCAGGTAACTTTTAGGTTCAATTTTAACTTGACTAACAATTTGACTCTCTCTAATATGAATTTCTATTTCTATTAATGATCGGCGTTCTTGTCAATAACATATGGTCAAGGCAAAAAAAGGGGCTGGCGTTATAATGCGTTTTTTTAAAAACCTTAACGATTTTCAAGGGAACCTCTATCAGATCATGGCCAACATCCGTGAAATCGTCACAAGGGAAAAAACATTGAAAAGCCCCTTGTCCAGGACCTTTACAGGGACACCCAGACCATTTCTGCAACGAAAAGGAATCTGTTTGACGTATAGTCCCATAACCATTTCACACATTTAAAGAGGAGGCACCATGTTTAAAAAAGTCTTATTTGTTGTTCTTGCACTGTCGTTTGCAGCAACTACCGCTTTTGCCGTTGAAACAGGCGGGGTCATCGTCCCTGACACCATGAGCATCACAAATGACGAACTTGTGCTGAACGGAACGGGGATTCGTAAGAAATTTGGTTTTAAGGTGTATGCCGCTGGCCTCTACCTGAAAGCCAGGACCAACGTTTCACAGGATATCATCAATGCAGATCAGCCCATGGCCATCACCATGACCTGGAAACGAAGTGGTCCCATTGACAAGGTCACCAATACGTTTTCAGACGGTTTCCAATATGGGGCCGGGACCAACTATGACAGTCTAAAACCTGACATCAACGCCTTTCTTGGAACCCTAGTCAAGGCTGAGAAAAATGACATCTGGAAATATCTCTATACACCGGGCAATGGAACTGCTATTTATTACAATGATGTACTTGCAACCACCATCAGCGGCCTTGAATTCAAAAAGGCGCTTTTTGCCATATGGCTTCTTGAAACCGATGCCTTCTCAGGAGATAAAGGACTCAGGGATGGAATGCTCGGTAACTAGCCTTGGAAATACTTAGAATTATCTTTTTCAACCAGGTGACCATTAATGAGCAAGGGCCTGACCTGTTATTCTATCCTTTATTTCATTGCAGGTACCATGCTTATGCTCTGCACGGGAATCGTATGTTCAGGTTCTCAAGTCATCCAGATCACCCCGCAGACGGACAGAAAAGACTTGACACCCTTTCTGTCTGTCTTTCGGGATGATTCACAAACCCTGGACATCGCAGACATCGTCACCCCCCGAGACAATGTATTGTTTAAACCCGTCAACGGACAATCAAGCTTTGGGTATTCAACCGCCAATTTCTGGTTCAAATTTACAGCAAACAACCCATCAACAAAAACCATCTCCTGGTTCCTGGAGTATCCCTATGCAGTGGTGGATCATTTTGAATTTTTCCACTCTGGTCCAGAAGGATTTACAAGCACAAAGGGGGGCGATCTTCACCCCTTTTCCCTGCGGCCTGTGGATTACAGGACCATGGTGGTCCCGGTCACCCTGCCTCCAGGAGCACACACCTTTTACTTTAGGATTCATTCCGGGGGTGCCATCGTCTCAGCGGTCACTGCATGGGGAAAAAGCGCCTTTGAACACCATAGGACACTTGATCTTGCACTGAACTGGATCTATTGCGGGATAATGCTGGCAACGATCATCTATTGCCTTTTGATCTTTGTCTCCCTGCGACAGTCTGCCTTTTTATTTCTGGCCTTTTTTGTTTCTGCCATCACCTTTTTTACCCTGGTTCATACAGGCCTGGCCTTTCAATATCTCTGGCCTGAATCAACAAAATGGGCCAACCTCTGTCACCCCCTTTCTGGATTTGCAGCAATTTCAGGAGCCGTTCTATTTACCCGTTCGTTTCTCCACACAAAAAAACACCTCCCCTTGTTTGATACCATTCTTAAGACCTTCATCGCAGGATCTGTCGTACTTATTTTCATCTCATTTTTTGTACCCTATCCGTTTATGACAAGAGCCCTGATGGTCATGGCCTGCCTCATGGGACTGGCCATGACTTTTTCAGGAATAATGCTCGTCTTCAAACAGATTCGGAGGGCCGGATTTTATCTTCTGGCATGGTCCCCCTTTATTGTCACCATTGCTTTAATGGTCATAAAATCCTTTGGCCTGATTAGAAACAACCTCTTTACCGATTCCATGGTACCGATTTCATCAGCCCTTGTGGCCATACTTCTTTCGTTTGCCCTGATTGACAATGTCAAGATAATGATACTTGAACGCGAAAAATTTCTCAAGGACATCGATAACTCGGAAAAAATGTACCGGATGCTTGCAGAGAATGTAAAGGATGTCATCTGGCGGCTTGATCTTAAAACCATGAAACTGATCTATATCACCCCGTCCGTGGAAGAGATGATGGGGTATACGCCCAAGGAGGCGGAAGGTTTTATTTTCAAGGAAATGCTACCCCGGAACGCTGGAAAAAATGCCTGGAAAGCCATTCAGGAAGGAATGCAAAAAAGCGCATCTTGTACCGGCGAGACAAGGCACGCTTTTACCATTGAGCTTGAGTGCTATAACAAAGCAAGGCAGATCTTCTGGACAGAAACCACCACCACCTTTGTCCAGGACAAACAGGGCAACCCCATTGAAATGATCGGTATCACCCGGGATATTACTGAAAGAAAAAAGGCGGAGGCGGAGAATCGGGCCCTTGAAATCCAGCTCAACCAGTCCCGGAAAATGGAGGCCATCGGGACCCTTGCCGGGGGTATTGCCCATGACATGAACAATATCATCGGAGCCATACTCGGGTATGCGGAGCTATCCATAAATGAAACAGACAGACAGACCCGCATGTACCATCGCCTGCACAGGATAATAAAAGGCTGTGACCGGGCAAGGGATCTGGTCCAGGGGATTCTGACCTTCAGTCGCCAGGACAGCAGGGTGCTTCAAACCATTGCAATTTATCCCGTTGTCAATGAGGTTTTAAAACTGATCCGGGTCACTTTACCGTCAAACATCAGCATCGACGATGCGTCCATGGATGAGACCCTTATGATCAAAGCCGATCCCACCCAGGTACACCAGGTCATCATGAATCTATGCACCAATGCGGGGTATGCCATGGGTAAAAAGGGAGGCCTTCTCAAAATTTCCATTCAAAGGGAAATTATCCAACAAGAAACGGCCCAGAAACAAATTCATCTATTGCCGGGCAGCTATGTAAAACTGACCGTAAGCGATACCGGCCATGGCATGCCCCACGAAACAATGGCACATATTTTCGAACCATTTTTCACCACAAAACCCATGGGAAGCGGCACAGGCTTAGGGCTGGCCATGGTCCACGGTATCATGGAAGAATTGGGGGGAAAGGTCCATGTCCTGAGTGAGTCTGGACAGGGAACCCTTTTTACTCTTTTCTTCCCGGAGGCAGACATGACATCTGCCCCCACACCCATCAATACATGGCGTCGATCTGATCCCCGTAATTTTTCAGAATGACATTCTTTTTCAGCTTAAAGGTCGGGGTCATCATACTGTTTTCTATGGTAAACTCGGGCACAAGGGTAATTTTTTTAATGGTTTCAAACGAGGCCAGGGACTGGTTTCTCATTTCCACCTCACCCTCAATGAGACGCTTTATTTCCGGGTGTTCCACAAGGTCGGCAACCCTGCCATAGGCAATATTTTTTTCATCAGCATAGGCCATGACATTTTCATCGTCCAGGGTGACAACGGCGGAAAGATATTTTCTTCTATCCCCGACGACACAAATCTGATTGATGTATTTAGATGTGGTCATGATCCCTTCAATGCGGGACGGGGCGATATTTTTACCGCCGGCTGTAATGAGGATGCTCTTTTTCCGATCCGTTATTTTAAGGACATTGTTCCCATCAATCTCTCCAATATCCCCTGTCTTAAGCCAGCCATCCTCGGTAAAAGTCTCAGCTGTTTCTTCGGGCATCTTATAGTACGCTTTCATCACATTGCGGCCCTTGGTCAGCACCTCGCCGTCTTCGGCAAGTTTATGGAAAAGGCCTTCACCGGGCGGTCCCACGACACCAAAGGCATAGCTGTCTGGTCGATTCACATGGGAAAAAGAGGTATTTTCGGTCATGCCCAGCCCCTCGAGTATCAAAAGACCTGCGGCATGAAAAAACCGGGCAATCTCAGGATTAAGGGGGGCGGCACCGCTGATACACCACTTGACATTGCCACCAAGGGCCTTGTGGATCTTTGAAAAAACAAGCCGGGTGGCCACCTGGTATTTAAGCCCCAGGACAAAGGGAATCTCCCGACGGTCCACCTTTCGTTTGCTGACTTCCTGCCCAACGGCGCATGCCCAGTTGAAAATTTTCAAAGCAACCCCACCCTTTGCCTCAGCCCCGCTGATGACCTTGGTGTGAATTTTTTCAAACACCCGGGGAACACTTACAAACCAGTGGGGAGCGGCCAGGGCAAAATCTTCCAGCAGGGTATCCACTCCCCGTGCAAAGCTTGTCCGGTTACCGGTTTTGATGCCCGTGTAACAACAGGTTCTGGCAAAAACATGGGCCAGGGGAAGAAAGACAAACATCTCTTCACCTGCCTTAAAATTTCCGGACTGGAAAACAGACTGGCTGGTCGAGGTAAGATTGTCATGGGTCAAAACAACCCCTTTGGGTACGCCAGTGGTACCCGAGGTGTAGACAAGCCCAGCTGTATCCTCGGGTTTTACGCTGTGTGTGCGTTCCTCAAAAACCGCGTCAGAGATCTCCTTTCCAAGGGTGAGAAAGGTGTCATAGGTTATCACCCAGTCATCTTCAGGGGCCTCTCCATTGAACAGGATCACTTTTCTAACATTCGAAATCTGCTCCCTGATTTTAAAGAGTTTATCCAACTGGATCTGATTTTCGGCAAAAACCAGCACCCCATCAGAATGATTGATAATATACTCACAGTCAGCCGGGAGGTTTGACTGATAGATGCCCACAGTTGCGGCCCCAACGGACATGTTGGCAACATCGGTCAACATCCAGTTATAGCAGGTGTAACTTAGAATATTGACCTTGTCGCCCCTTTCAACACCAAGGGCAATAAGGCTTTTTGATGCCGTTTTTACCCCATCATAGAATGCCTTCCAGGTCACAGATGTGGGGGTGGTGTCTGCATCAAACCATCTGTATGCCGGCGAGTCTGCATATTTATCAATGGTCTCGCAAAGCATCGCATGGAAATTATCATACGCCTTAAACGCCATAAATCCTCCTTTGTTAAAAGCCAATCATTGTTTTTGAGCAGTTAGAATTCCACTTCCCCGAACATTGTTACCCAAGCTTACAGAATCTGAATGATCTGCCGACCCCCTTTCTCAAACAGCGATCAATCGCCGGTTAAAACCCCAAATCCTTGTTTACAAGAATTATTTTAACCCTTTTTTTAGGAAAGCACCGCTCGGTAATCATCCATGTATTACAAATTCGATCTGGACTTGAACAGTCCTGGCAAACCCCGGTTTCCCTGCAGGGCGTTTTCTTGTCAAGGTTCATCGCATTCACAGGGGCAGCATAATTTTTAACCCGGTCCATGGCATGGGCCAGGTCCCTGCATATCTTATTTCGCCCGGCAATGACGATGACATGGCGAGGCCCAAAGGTGATGCCGCACACCCTGTTACCGATCATGTCAAGGTTGACAAGATGACCATCACTGGTGATGGCATTTGTTCCTGTAATAAAAAGATCCACAAGCAGTGAATTTCGCCTGAGCGACATCTGCTCGTCGGGACCAATCGTTTTATCAAAGGTGTTGAGTACGGTAAAACGAGGATCATCCTTTAGGGCATGGAAAAGGCCTGTGGCAACAAAGGTCATGGAGCCGCCCCAGGAGACGCTTTTAACGCTCAGCCCGGGAAGAATCTTCCCAAGGGCGATATCCTTTGCCCCTTCAACTGTGTCAGCATGAAAGACTTCAAAATTATTCTTTTCAAGCTTTTCTCCAACTTGTGCAAGTCTGTGTTTCCAAAAAATATCCACTGGATTTTTCACGGTTCAAATTCCTCCTTTATAATGGTCACCAGTCTTATCAAACTTGTTCGGGTAACGATATATAAAAACAACATCAATGGGCAATATATTTTCATAAAAACGGAATTTTTAATTTTTTCTATTGACTAAAGAAAATTTCCTTTTTATAGTCGCATATACGATATGAATTAGATTCATTCTGTCGTTATGGTTCTTATTGAATTGATTTTATTTTCGCTCTGACGCCAGTAATTACTTCCCATGCACCATCAATGCTCAATATAAATGCACTGAACCGCGAACCAGCCTCACTTTTTTCAACAACCATGTTCCCGGCAACATGGAAAAAATACCAATAATGGATCTTCTTTTCATTTAAAAGGAGGTGATATTACCCGGTTTTTTACTTTTCGATTTACCGTTAATACTATGGCAGCTCAACTATAATCCAAGGAGAAAATCAATGGGTGACAAAAAAGTAGAAGAGACCACCGAGGCGCAGATTGCGGTACATTGGCAGGAAGAAGGTTATTACTATCCCTCAACAAAATTCATAGGCCAGGCAAACCTGACCGATCCAGCCGTTTACGACAGATTCAGTCTTGATAATTTTCCTGACTGCTTCACCGAATATGCAAAAATGCTAGACTGGTATAAACCCTGGAATACGGTACTTGATACCAGTGATGCCCCATGCTGGAAATGGTTCAAGGGCGGATTGATAAACGCAAGTTACAACTGCATTGACCGCCATCTTGAAAAAAACAAAAATAAAACAGCCATCCACTTTGTTCCTGAGCCTGAAAGTGAAAGGGTCGACCATATTACCTATCAGGAGCTTTATG
Organism: Desulforapulum autotrophicum HRM2; assembly: GCF_000020365.1. NCBI lineage: Bacteria > Pseudomonadati > Thermodesulfobacteriota > Desulfobacteria > Desulfobacterales > Desulfobacteraceae > Desulforapulum > Desulforapulum autotrophicum. Next base: position 3,259,343 of record NC_012108.1, read on the forward strand.
TACGGGTCAACGAATTTGCTGCCCTTCTCCGGGACTTTGCAGGTTTAAAAAGAGGAGATCGAGTCACCGTCCACATGCCCATGACAGCAGAACTTGCCATTACCATGCTTGCATGTGCTCGCCTGGGAGTAATTCATTCTGTTGTTTTCGGCGGTTTTTCACCCAATGCCTGTGCAGACAGGATTGTTGACTCCCAGTCCAGGGTACTCATATCCATGGATGCCTATTACAGATCAGGAACTTTGCTAAACCATAAAATTAACGCCGATGATGCTGTCAAAATAGCCAAAAACGGAGGCCAGGTGGTTGACAAGGTTTTGGTATGGCAGCGATACCCGGGCAAGAGTTCCACCGAGACCCCCATGGTTGCCGGCCGTGATTTTTTTGTAAATGAAGAATTGAAAAACTACTATGGTAAGCGTATTGAACCCGAAAAAATGCTTGCTGAAGATCCCCTTTTTCTCATGTACACCAGTGGAACTACCGGCAAACCCAAAGGCTGCCAGCACAGCACAGGAGGCTATCTCGCCTATGTAGCAGGCACATCAAAATATATTCAAGATATTCATCCTGAAGATGTTTACTGGTGCATGGCTGACATCGGGTGGATTACCGGCCATTCATATATTGTTTATGGTCCTTTGGCCCTTTGTGCATCATCTGTCATTTATGAAGGCGTTCCCACATACCCGGATGCAGGCAGATCGTGGAGAATCGCCCAGGAACTTGATGTCAATATTTTCCATACCGCTCCCACCGCCATTCGCGCATTGAGAAAAATAGGTCCAGATGAACCCGCAAAATACAACTACCATTTCAAACATATGACAACCGTGGGTGAACCCATTGAGCCCGAGGTATGGAAATGGTATCAGCGGGAAGTCGGCAAGGGCGAAGCCGCCATTGTTGACACTTGGTGGCAGACCGAAAACGGCGGTTTTCTGTGCAGCACCGTGCCGGGTATAAAGCCCATGAAGCCCGGCAGTGCAGGCCCTGGAGTACCAGGCATTCATCCCATCATTTATGATGAAAACGGACATGAAGTCACAAAGGCTGGGATCGCAGGCAATATCTGTATCCAGAATCCATGGCCGGGACAATTTCAGACCATCTGGGGAGACAGGGATCGGTTTGTTGAGACCTATTTTGCCCGCTACTGCAAAGATCCCAAGAGCAAAGACTGGCGTGACTGGCCATACCTGGCCGGTGATGCAGCCACAAAGTCCGATGACGGATACTACAGAATTCTGGGCAGAATTGATGATGTCATCAATGTGTCCGGTCATCGTCTCGGTACCAAAGAGATAGAATCCGCAGCCCTTGTGGTTAATGAAGTCGCAGAAGCTGCCGTTGTTCCAGTTGCCCATGATATCAAAGGAAAGGTCCCTGATCTTTACATCGCCCTTAAACCAGGATACGAAGCAACTGAAGCCCTTGCCCAGAAAATTTCCGACGCGATCTGCGAACAAATCGGAAAAATTGCAAAACCACGAAAAGTCTGGCTTGTGCCCGATATGCCTAAAACAAGATCCGGTAAGATCATGCGCCGTGTTCTGGGCGCGATTTCCAACAACAAAGACGTTGGTGATGTCATGACCCTGGCCAACCCGGAAGTCGTTGTCATCATCAAGGAGATGGTTACCGGAAAATAACACTCAACTGTCCGGCAACAGCGGTCACACCTTGTTGCCGGCTTTAAACTTTTATCCAAAATAAGGACCTAATTTTATGTCAAACTTGTATGAAGAGGCTTACAACCAGTCCATCAATGATCCTGAAGCCTTTTGGGGACCTATTGCAGAAGAATGCCATTGGTATAAAAAATGGGACAAAGTTCTTGATGATTCAAACAAACCGTTTTACCGCTGGTTTGTCGGCGGTGAGATGAATACCTGTTACAACGCCCTTGACCTTCACATTGACAACGGCATCGGTGAAAACAAAGCCCTGATCTACGACAGCCCTGTAACCAACACCAAACGGGTTTACACGTTTAATGAACTCAGGGACGAAGTGGCCAGGTTTGCCGGGGTCCTTGCTGCAAAGAACGTTCAAAAGGGAGACAGGGTCATCATCTACATGCCCATGATTCCCGAGGCCGCAATTGCCATGCTGGCCTGCGCAAGGCTTGGTGCAGTCCATTCCGTTGTGTTCGGCGGTTTCGCAGCCAACGAACTTGCCACCCGCATCAACGATGCAAAGCCAAAAGTCATGGTCACGGCCTCCTGCGGTATTGAGGTCAAAAAGGTCATCCCCTACAAACCGTTGCTCGACGAATCCATCAACCTTGCCGGGTTCAAACCTGACAGCTGCATCGTGTTCCAGCGCCCCATGGTCCAGGCCGAGCTCAAGGCCGGAAGGGACTATGACTGGGATGAACTCATGAACGCTGCAAAGCCCCATGACTGTGTCCCTGTATTGGCAACAGACCCCTTGTACATCCTCTACACCTCGGGCACCACGGGTCAGCCAAAGGGGGTAGTCCGGGACAACGGCGGCCACCTTGTGGCACTCAAATGGACCATGAAGGCCATCTACGACATTGACGAAGGGGATGTCTACTGGGCAGCCAGCGATATCGGCTGGGTTGTGGGCCACTCCTACATCGTGTATGCACCTCTTTTCAAAGGTGCCACAACCATCATGTTTGAGGGTAAACCCGTTGGCACCCCGGATGCTGGAACTTTCTGGCGGGTGATCCAGGACCATGGGGTCAAGAGTCTGTTTACCGCACCAACAGCCTTCAGGGCCATCAAGCGGGATGACCCGGAGGCCAAGCTCATGAAGGATTATGATCTCTCAAGTTTTAAAATCCTGTTCCTGGCAGGCGAAAGAACCGATTCGGATACCCTGAAATGGGCAGAAACCAACCTCAAAGTCCCGGTCATTGACCACTGGTGGCAGACGGAAACCGGCTGGGCCATTGCGGCCAACTGCATGGGTCTGCACCACTTTCCGGTAAAACCAGGCTCTCCAACCAAGGCTGTTCCCGGCTGGGACGTCCAGGTGGTTGATCCCAACAACAAACCGGTTGCCTCGGGCGAAATCGGCGCCATTGTGGTCAAGCTGCCCCTGCCTCCGGGAACCCTTCCCACCCTGTGGCAGAACGACAAACGGTATATTGAGGCCTATCTTGAGGAATTTCCCGGATACTACAAGACAGCCGATGCAGGGTATATTGACGAAGAAGGGTATATCTATGTTATGACCCGCACGGACGACATCATCAATGTTGCCGGCCACAGACTCTCCACCGGGGCCATGGAAGAGGTGCTTTCCTGCCATCCCATGGTTGCCGAATGTGCGGTCATGGGGGTTGAAGATCGGCTCAAGGGTCAGGTCCCCCTGGGATTTCTGGTGCTCAAAGCAGGTGTCACCGTTGACCACGATCAGATCATCCGGGAGGCCATTCAGATGGTTCGCGATCAAATTGGACCGGTGGCGGCATTCAAGACGGCCACCATTGTCAAACGCCTTCCCAAGACCCGATCCGGCAAGATCCTGAGGGGAACCATGCGAAGCATTGCCGACCAAAAGGAGTACAAAGTTCCGGCCACCATTGATGACCCTGCCATTCTCGATGAGATCGAAGTGAGCCTGGGCGCCATCGGATATGGGAAGAAGGCCTCAAAATAATCCTAGGTTTAAATTTTTACACGAAACAGAGGAGCAGACAATGAGCCAGCAAGCAATCGAAAAAGTCCCGGCACAGGCATGGATAACCACCTTTGCCGGAACTGCCATAAATCTTTGTCTTGGTATTCTCTATGCCTGGAGCATCTGGAAATCGGCCCTGGTCAATGTTGACAGGGCAGGAGAAATGATGACGGGCATCAATGAAGGCTGGGTCTACCTGACCAATGCCCAGGCCGCAACCCCCTTTTCCCTTTGCGTCATTATTTTTGCCCTGCTCATGATCCCTGGCGGACGTATCCAGGATAGAATCAGCCCGAAATTCGGCGCCACCTGTGGAGGGCTTCTCCTGGCAGCCGGCTGCATTGTTGCAGGACTGATGAAGAGCTATACAGGGCTTATCATCGGTTTTGGCATCCTTGGTGGCGCAGGTATGGGCATTGGATACGCAGCCCCTACCCCTGCTGCCCTGAAATGGTTTGGACCGGAAAAACGCGGCCTTGTAGCAGGCCTTGTGGTGGGTGGTTATGGTGGCGCAGCCCTTTACATCGGGTGGCTGGGCCAGAAACTCATTGACCTCTACGGCATCACGGGAAGTTTTGTTGTCCTGGGCTCGTTCTTTGCCGTTGTCGTTGTCATTGCAGGTCAGATGCTCAAGGCTCCGCCTGAAGGATATGTTCCCCCGGCCAATGTGACCAACGCCGGACACTCGGGTGCCACGGAAAAAACCCATAACTGGGAAGCGGCCGATGTTCTCAAGACCTGGCAGTTCTACGCCCTTGTCTTCATGTTCATCCTTACCACCCAGTCAGGCCTTCTCATCATCAGTTCGGCCAACGGCCTGATGATGACAACAGCCAAGGGCATGCCCTTTTTCATGGCAAATGCATGGATCCTGGTCTCCTATGGCGGATTGATCAACGCCTCGGGACGGGTGGGTACGGGTTACTATTCAGACAAGATCGGACGGCTCAATGCCTACTGCCTTAACTGTGGTGTCTCAGCCCTCTGCCTCTTTTCCCTGCCCTTTGTCATCTCAACCCAGAATCTGTTTCTCCTGTTCCTCGTTGTGGGTGTTGCCTACTGGCAGTACGGCGGAGGTCTTTCGTTAATGCCTTCGTTTACGGCGGATTTTTACGGTGCAAAAAACCTTGGGTTCAACTATGGTCTTGTTTTCATCGGATGGGGACTTGGGTTTTTCATGGCAAGAATAGGCGGTGTTATCCAGGACATCACCGGTAGTCTGAACCTTGCCTTCTACATCTCAGGGGGCCTTCTGGTTGCAGGGGTCATCCTTGCAAAGCTAACCACAAAACCCCAGTATAACGGATAGAGAACACACGTTTCCGGGGCATGGCATCACCTGTCATGCCCCGGAATGCCCCTCCTCTTAGAAAGCGCTTAAAAAGGACAGTCAATGGAATATGCGAACCTGACACACCTGCCGTTTATTCTTGATTTTTCAAATCTTCAATTTGACACCACCATCATCTTCATCGTGTCCATTCTCCTTGCCATCACGGTTAATGCAGAGGCCCAGGCGTTCATGGCAACCCTTCTGGGAGATGCCCAGACCCAGGCAAAGGATCGATTCCATTTCAACCCTCTGGGTCACATGAACCTGTCTGGAGTTCTGTGCTTTGCCGTGGCAGGTTTTGGCTGGCCAAAACAGCCGAAGATACACACAAAGAACTTTAAACACCCGGATTTTTACCTCATCCTTGTCAAATTTGCCGGCCCTTTTGCCAACCTCATGCTTGCCTCCATCGCCGGCAGCATTCTGTGGATCATGGGCAACTGGGGGGTTGAGGACCAGGTGTTCCCCATTCTGGTGGCCGTAAACATCATCATGTTTGTAACCGGATTTATTCCCATCCCCCCCCTTGCAGGTGCCTCCCTTGTCTCGTTTTTTTTCCCGAAACAAACGAACATTTCATCCCGATCCAAACTTATTTTTGATGCTGTGCCATATCTTTTTGTCGCAGCCCTGGTATGGATAAAACTGACCCATGGCAATCTCCTGGACATCTATTTTTCCCCTGTTTTCACAGCCATGTTTAATTTCATATCAGGATAGCCGGTATAAACCGGACAAAAGACCAGGCTGCCATCACCGCCTGTTTTCCAGCACCCTGTTGAGAACCATGTTCAATTCTTCCAAGGTGTAGGGTTTTTGAATAAACTGCTCATTTGCTTTAAATACATCTTCAAACTGATCGTGGCCCTTGGGAAATCCGCTGACAAAAAGAATCTTAACATCTTCCTTTATTTCCCGCAGAAGCCGGGCCGTTTCAAATCCATTTCGCCCGGGCATGATAACGTCCATGATAACAAGAACAACCGTGTCCAGATTCTCGACAAACAGCTCCACCGCATCCCGGGAATTCTCTGCGGCAATGACCCTGTAACCAAGCACCTCGAGGATTTCAATGTTGATATCCAGAACCGTTTTTTCGTCATCCACCAGAAGAATGGTTAACAACTGCTTATCAGAAAAATCTTCTTCGGCCGAACGGGCCGGTTGCTCGTAGACACATGCCGGCAGGTAAACCTTGAAGCTGGTTCCCTCTCCTCGTTTAGAATCCAGCGTAATCATTCCCGAATGATTTTTGACAATGCCATAGACCGAAGCAAGGCCAAGGCCTGTTCCCCTGACCCGCTCCTTTGTGGTAAAAAAAGGTTCAAACACCCGCTTTCGAGTCGCCGCATCCATGCCTGTCCCGGTATCTGAAACCGTTATCCTGACGTACTCTCCAGGCTCTGCATCGTGGAGAAAGGCAAAGGCTTCATCCACAGGATGATTCTCGACAATGATACGAATCTCTCCTCCACCGGGCATTGCCTGTGCAGAATTGAGCAAAAGATTCAGAAAAACATGTTCAATCTGGGCAGAATCTCCCCTGACCAGGCGAACATCCCCATTGCAATTCTGAAAAATTCGAATATCCTTCCGGGTTCTGCCAAAAAGGTCACACACCCCCTTGAGAAGCAGGTTAAGATCCAATTCCGTTTCCTGATATTTCCCTGATCTTGCAAACCCAAGCAGTTTATTTGTAACCTCTGCCCCTCTTTTGATACATCGCTCAATGTTTTTGATTTTGTCGGAAATCATTGGATGGGAATGGTACTTTACCAGCAACAGAGAGGTGTTGCCCTGGATTCCCATGAGCAGGTTGTTGAACTCATGGGCAAGGCCGCCTGCCAGGGTGGCAATGGATTCAAGCTTTTCCACCTGAAAATACTTCTCTTCAAGGGCCTTTCGTTTTTTTTCCTGGTCAAGGGACTGGGTTGCATCCCGGACAATACCACGGAAGCCCTTTTTCTTTCCCTGGGCATCTTCAATAAGGGCAATGGAATGCTCATAAACCACAACGGAACCATCCGCCCTTATAACCCGGGTCTGGTTAAGACCCGACGGCATGCCGGTCTCATAAACATTTTTTGCCACCTCTTTGATCAATTTGGCAGTTTCAGGATTAACCACCTCCTTGAAATTCATTCCAAGAAAACGGTCACGGGTCCGGCGGGTCATCCGGCACAGCCGTCTGTTTACAAAGGTAAAAACCCCCAACAGGTCTATTTCATAGTATCCCTCATCAATATTTTCGATGATCGACCGGTAACGTTCTTCACTCTTTATCAGGGCTGAGATATAAAATTCCTTTTCAATATAACCGCCAACCATCTCGGCTGCCGTGGTAAGGAACTCTATGTCCATGGGTTGCCAGGAACGGGTGGGGCTCAACGCCTCAAACCCTATAAATCCGTGCCAGTGGTTACCGGTAAAAAGTGGGACAAGAAGTGAAAAAGCCGTTTTATTCGCCTTGAATTTTTCATTTTCAAATTCACCACCACACCCCTGGTCAACAATGACAATCTCTCCTTGTCCCAGGGCTGCTTCCCATTCAGATGCAAGGTCTTCATAGGCAAACCAGACTTTTGCAGAGGCCCTTTCAGGACTGTCAATGCCTTGATTCATGAGCAGATGAACGTTTCGGGCACATAGTCTGTCATCGGCATCAACGAAATTTTCATAAAAAGAAACACTGTCGGCCTGGGTTACCACAAGAAGTTCATGCAAAACGCGCACAAAGGCATTGGGCCTGCCGGATATCAGCTCCTTTGAACAGGCGGCAAGTCCCTTGTAATAGGTGAGCATGGTGTTTTTTTCGCTGGTTCGATCAGATGATCCCATGGAGATCCCCTCCTTTTTGACCCAGCCGGTCCACCCGCCGTTCAACATCAGGGTCCGGGACAAGGGGCGGCGCATGGAAGGGCTTGATCCTCGCGTCAACGATCAACGGCCCCCTGCACCCCCAGTGCTTGTGACGGACAAAAGACTCAACACCGTGGATGTCGTGGGAGGGGTTGGAACGTGAAAAGGTGATCCACACGAAGGTGTCAAAGTTCCGGGCGGCAAGATCCGAATCGTCTGCAATCACAACCAGGGCAAGCCCTCCAACGGCATCAGATGTTGCAAGGTGTTCTGCAAGCTGAGCAACCTCCTTATCAGCCCTTGGATAGTCGGTAAACACAGGCCCCTTGACCACAACCATGCCCGGTCCTGCAAGTCTTGGCATTGAAAAAGACGGGGGAAGGTTGAGGCCAACGGGAACATGGGTCACGAGGGTTCGTTTTTCCTCTCCTGCGGCTGCCACCACAAGCTTTGACCCGGTGTTGAGGCCATCGGCACTGTAATCCAGGGTGTCCATGGTAAAGGAGGTGTAAAAATGAAGATCCCGGCTGAAATCCACCCGGGCAAGGCAGTGAACCAGAAAGGCCTTTTCATCTGAGATATCCAGATCAGGAGCGTCCTCGTGGGCCAGGATAAACAGATATTTTGCAAGGGAAAGCTGGTTCGCTCCAAGGATGGCATTGGCATGGGTCAGAAGCTCCCTTGGCTGTCTGGGTTCATAGGGCACATACCGTTCCAGGGCCTTGGCAAGCAGAAGCGGGTGAACCCCTGCAGCGTCAACGGCATGGACTGCCGTCACCCCGGGAATGGCCACGGGAATGGCAGGACCTGTCATCTCGTGGATCAGTTCACCAAAAATTGAATCCTCCTGGGGAGGCCGGCCGACCACGGTAAAAGGCCAGATTGCATCCCTTCGATGGAAGACCGATTCCACCTCAAGATAGGGAAAGTCATGGACAAGGGAGTAATATCCCAGGTGATCTCCAAAGGGTCCTTCGGGTTTTGTGCGGCCCATGGCGATGGTGCCGGTGATGCAGAAATCCGCATCAAGACTTATGAGATAGCCGTTTTGAATGGTGTAGGCAAACCGTCTGCCGGCAAGGACCCCTGCAAAACTGACCTCGGGAAGGTGTTCCGGAAGGGGCATGACCGCCGAAAGGGTATGGGCCGGAGGCCCCCCTACAAAGATACTCACCTTGAGCCGCTGGTTCTGTTCAAGGGCCCTGGCATGGTGGTTGCCGATTCCCCGGTGAATCTGGTAGTGCAGGCCGATCTGTTTGCCCGGAAGATAATCGTTTCCCGACAACTGCACCCGGTACATACCCAGATTTGAACGAAAAACGCCTGGCCGCAAAGGATCCTGGGAGCAGACCTGGGGCAGAAGAATAAACCCACCCCCGTCCATGGGCCAGCATCGTATCATTGGAAGATCGTTGATCCCTGCCCGGGCATCCAGAACCGGCCCTGTCCGCTTTTTTGCAGGCAGGGCATGGACAAGACCCGGCAGGGCCTTGAGGGCCTTAAGGGGAGATCGTAACGCTTCACCCGGGTCGGATTGAAGACGCACAAGGTGCTTGATAGTCTCAAGTCCAGCCCCCAGGATCTTTACGGCCCGGTCATGGGTGCCGAACAGGTTTGACACAGCCGGAAACCGGGTGCCCTTGACCCGTTCAAATAAAATGGCAGGACCGCCTGCCTCAAACACACGCCTGTGGATCTCAGCCATCTCAAGATCAGGATCCACCTCTTGCCGAATTATTACAAGATCCTTCTGGTTGGATAAAAAATCGACACAGGCTGCAAGACTTGAAAAACTCATAAATTTACCTTTATTCTTGATCCGAAGCCAAGACGGTTGTCCATGTAATAGGTCTCTTGGGGAACAAACCGGTAAAATTTTGCCCGGTAATGGCTTGTAATGGCGGCCAGAACATTATCACCGGTAACCTGCATGCCGAATTTTTTGACATAACCCCCTGCCGCTCCAAGGGTTTCCGGAGTCATGGTCAGTAATTCTATAACGCCCTGCATCTGAACGCCCCTGAGTTCGTTGATTGATTCTGTGTCATGGAACAGGGAGGCACCACACAAGCCGTCAAGGGCTCCAGCCTCCCCTATGTGACGGGAAGTTGGGGATGAAAAGAAATAGAATCCCCCGGGCCGGTAAAAAAAAAACACCGGTGCGGACCAGCACCCCTGATCAGACCCGGTTGCAAGTGTCATCACCTTAAGGGTTCGCACAAGTTCCATGGCCTGACCATTCATCCCGGGGGCATCTGAATCACAGATATCCCCATTGTTTAAGCCGCCCATGGGCATGGACTGCATACTCCCCCTGTTGAACCTCGTTCAGATATAGTTTATAAAACTCGGCAGCACTTGCCACATGTTCCATCTTCTCCTGGCAGTACCCCTTGAAAAAAATTGCGCCGGGATTTCCAGGAAGAAGGCCGGCATACCGGTCAAAGCGCTCAAAGGCCCTGGCAAACTGATTGAGGTTAAGGTGGACAAAACCGGCCACATACTGGGCCTGGGGTTCGTCTGGATAAAGGGTAACGGCAAGGTCTGCATGGGTTGCAGCCCTTTCAAAACGACGGGTTTCAAGCATGCATTTTGCCTGCATCACATGGGCTGTATAATCTTCGGGAGCAAGCTTTATGGCCTTTGCAAACTGCGTTTCTGCCGTTTGATACTCTTTCTTAGCCATGTATTGATCGCCTGCCTGAAGGGCCTCAATGGCAGCCCTGTCCGCCCTTACAGATGCAGTGTTGTCCATGTAACGCTCCTGGTTCAAGGAGAACCCCGACGAATACCCATAGGGATTACGGCTCCTTGCCACGGCAGTACCATAGCGCTCGTCACTCATGGGGTGGGTTGAAAAAAGGATATCCGTGGACGAGGCTTTGTTCTTGTTAAGGGTGTTGAGGATACCCATGAGCCCCACAAACCCCATTGACGAATATCCGGCCTTGACCATGTATTCGTTGCCAAGGGCATCGGCCTCCCGCTCGTTGTCCCGGCTGTACCGGGCCAGGAGTGCTCCCTGGCCCAGCATGCCAATCTGACGGGCAACATCTCCAAGCCCCTGACCCTGGGTACCCACGGCGGCAGCAACCCCGCTGATAAAAATAGATGAAAGGGTTGATTTTGAAATCTGCTGGGCCGAATGCCTGGCATTGACATGGCCCAGTTCATGGCCCAGGAGGGCCGCAAGCTCAGCCTCGTTGGACAGCTTTAAAAGAATACCCCTTGTCACGGCAATGCTGCCCCCGGGGAAGGCATAGGCGTTGATGTAGGTGGCATTGACGCACTGGAACGAATAGGGCATCCGGGGCCTGTGGGTCAAAGCACTCAGCTTTGTGCCAATCTCGGTCACATAGGTGTTGACCCCCTGATCCTGAACCGCGCCATAGTCGGCCGAGAACTGGTGGGGGGACTGGATGCGGTCCATTGCGACTTCCTGCTCAGGCGTTACCATCATGAACTGATTCTTGCCGGTCACAGGATTTACAGCACAGCCTGCCAGGGCAACACCTGCACCCAATGCAAGGGAGCCGGATATAAATGTACGGCGGGTCATTGGGGTGTCTGCAACCATATGGCTATCTCCTTGAAAACGAACCTAGAATAAAGCAGATCACCCCCAACGCGACCAGGAGCTGGTAAAGGGGCAGATCCAGGGCAAGGTAATCAAGACCGATTTGCAGGGACTCAAAGGGGATCATCTGGATATACCTGTCAAGGTCAAGGGGCATTGCCGTTGAAAGTGTGAGGTCGTTCCAGAAATTGTCAGTGTGCATCAGGGCAGCGATTGCCTGAAAGCCGAGGACAAGTACACCCCCTGCCACCAGGATAAATCCGACCAGGTTGAATTTTTTCATTGTATGCAGTCCATGGTATTAAGTATTTTTACCTGTCAATCTGATTTACCCAGTTCCACCATGGGTATTGACGGATGCCGGGATCGGTCTTCAATTTAATTGATCTATAATCATATTCTGACCATGGCCTTCAAGTCAAACCCTTTCCTGGGATTTTCACTTTTCTTTACCTGTTCTTTGTGATAGTTCTTGCCTCCAAAATCATGGAAAAAAACGATTCAACTTTCAAACAGGTGGGTTTTGCCTCAATTATCATGATGGCATCTGTCTTTGCAAGCCGCATCATCGGCCTTGGAAGGGAGATGACCATTGCCTTTTCAGGGGGGGCTGGCGGTGAGGTCGATGCCTATCAGGTGGCATTCATCGTACCTGAGATCCTGAACCACATCGTTGCAAGCGGTTTTCTCTCCATCACCTTTATTCCCATCTTTGCCGCCTATATTGAAAGAAACGATGAGGAAACGGGGTGGCGAATTTTCTCCCTTGTCTTTACCACCTTTGGGCTGCTCCTTGTGGGCGTAACCCTGGTCTGCCTCTGGTTTGCCCCTGAACTTGTTTCCCTCCTTGCCCCGGGATTTGATGACCCCGCACTGTTCAGACTGGCAGTGAGAATGACCCGAATCATCATCCCGGCCCAGCTATTCTTTTTCTCAGGCGGGCTCTTCATGGCCGTCCAGTTCACGAAAAAAAGATTTTTTATTCCAGCCCTTGCCCCCCTTGTCTACAACCTTGGCATCATCGTTGGCGGCGTTGCCCTGGGTCCGTTCCTTGGCATGGAAGGTTTTTCCTGGGGGGTTCTTGGCGGGGCCTTTGTGGGGAATTTTCTACTCCAGTACCATGGGGCAAAAAACACAGGCATGCGTCTCAGGTTCATATTTGACATCACCCATCCAGAACTTGTCCGGTATGTTGTCCTGACCCTGCCGTTGATGGTCGGCCTGACCATGACCTTTTCAACAGAAATTCTTTTAAAATACTTTGGATCCTATCTTGCCGAGGGTAGCATTGCAGCCCTCAACTATGGATTGCGGATCATGTTCATCCTTGTGGGACTCTTTGGCCAGGCCGTTGGGGTTGCATCCTATCCGTTCATGGCAAAACTTGCAGCCCAGGGCAAAATAGATGAACTCAACGCCCTTCTCAACACCACCCTCAAATACCTGCTGCTGGTGATCCCGGTCTCGGTTCTGTTCATGGTGCTGCGCCACGAGATCATTCTCATCCTGTTCCAGCGGGGACGATTCGGCCCCGATGCCACCCAGGTAACGGCCGGCATTCTGCCCTTCCTCCTCTGCGGAACCTTTGCATTTGCAGCCCAGACTGTTGTTGTCCGGGGGTATTACGCCATGCAGAACACCTGGTTTCCGGCCCTCTTCAGCACCCTTGCCGTCATTCTCACCCTGCCTGTCTTCTACCTGCTCATGGGGATTATGGGTGCAGGGGGAATCGCCCTTGCCCTCTCCATTGCTGCAACAGCCCAGACCCTGCTGCTGTTTGAACTGTGGAACAGAAAAAGCCACAACAACGGACGGGGCGCAGTGTATCGATTCTTGTTCTCCATGACAGGACTGAGCCTTGGAACAGGTTTTTTCCTCGTAAAAATAACGGCTTTCCTGAAAACCTTCATCAATGCATCCACCCTTTTCGGAGCCCTTTCCGTGTCGATCATCACAGGCCTTGTCTTTATCCTGGTATTTTCAGGCGCAGGATACCTGTTCAAAATTCAGGAAATCAATCAGTTCAACCACAAACTCATCCAGAAACTCGGTCGGCTGTTTTTTTCTTGACACCCATCCGCTGCCGGTATTAGAACTTATGGAAGAAAGAATCTACAATTCTTATCGTTGACTTTTTTTGACACGACGTCAACAGCACCGCCTTGACAATCTAAAATATCTGGATGGGAGGCCCATGAAAAAAACCGGCTATGTGCATGACCTGAGGTATCTTCTCCATGACACAGGACCCTATCACCCCGAGATGTCAGAACGACTTATCGCCATCCACGAAGGCCTTCGCAAGGCAAATCTTCTGGAACAATTAACCATCATCCCTGCTTCACGGGCAGACCTTAAATGGATCCTTGCCGTCCATGACCACGACTATGTCAGGCGATTTGAAGAGGTGAGTCTCTCGGGCAACCACTATTTTGACGACCAGGACAACCAGATCTGCGTTGAAACCTATGAAACGGCATTTCTGGCCGTGGGCGGCATCCTTGATGCCGTTCAGATGATGATGGATCAAAAGATAGACAACGCATTCTGCGCCATACGACCGCCCGGCCACCATGCAGAGGTCGACAAGGCCATGGGATTCTGCTACTTCAACAATATCGCCATTGCAGCTCGCTATCTTCAGTCCGAATGCGGCATTGAGCGGGTGGGAATCGTGGATTTTGATGTCCACCACGGCAACGGCACAGAACACATCTTTCAATCTGACCCCTCCGTGTTTTACTATTCCATCCATGAGCACCCATCGTTTGCCTATCCTGGAACGGGCAGGGCCTTTGACGAGGGAACCCTCAAGGGCTTTGGTTTTACCAAAAATTCCCCGGTGCTTCCAGGTCGCGGGGATGACAATTACAAGAGCCTCATTACCAGGGACCTCTTGCCCGCCTTTGAACGGTTCAAACCCGAAATTATCCTGGTTTCAACAGGATTCGACGCCCATGTAGGCGACGAAATGTCAGACATGAATCTCACCACCGAGGGTTTCTCCTGGATCATGGAGACCATCATGGCCCTTGCAAACCACCATGCCCAAGGACGGGTGGTTTCAATTCTCGAAGGGGGATATTCCCTGAAACTGCTGCCCGAGCTTGCCGCCAATCACGTATCCATCCTGCTCAAGGGGTAGGTTCAGGCAAAATCCAGGTTCGGAAACAAAAAAAGAATTTTGGAGGATTTTATGTTTGTAAGCAAATCCATGGTAAAAAAAGTGATCACCATAGACAAAAACAGGTCGGTGATTGAGGCCCAGGAGATCATGCAGGCCAACGATATCCGTCACCTGCCCGTTGTGGACAAAGACAACCACCTGCAGGGCATTATAACAGACCGGGACATCAGAAGTTCCATGCCTTTTATGCTCTTTGATGAAAAAGAGCGCAACCTGCAGCTTGAGAAGATAAAAAAAATGACCGTGGCCGACATCATGACCCCAAACCCCAAGACCATCTCCCCCATGGACACCATTCAGGATGCCCTTTTGCTGATCCAGCGGGAAAAGGTCGGTGCCTTTCCGGTTGTGGATGAAAAAGGGGCTCTCACGGGCATCCTGTCTGTCAGGGATCTTCTGAGGGCATTTACAAATGTCATGGGAATCGGAGAGCCCGGAACCCTCATCGGCGTCATTGTTGAGGACAGAATGGGCCAGCTCAAAAAAATCGTGGACGTGGTGACCGAAGAGAAAATCTCGTTTGGCTCTGTGCTTGTGGCCCGTTACTGGGATGAGGGTAAAAGGGCAGTATTTATCTATCTTCGCACCAACAATGTGGTCCGGGTCAAAAAAAGACTCCAGGAGATTGGTTTCGAACTCATCGCCCCCATGACATGGTATCTTGAGCAGCTGCCAGAAACCATAGATCCGCCCCTATAGGCGAATATATAAAAAAACACGGCTCCGGTTCCACGGCTTGAAGCAGGTTTACACGCTTGGCCCGGATCAACCAAACATGCGTAACGCAGAAAGCCCCAGGCCGTGGCCCACACTTAAAAAAGCGTCGGCCTGGGTTATTTTTTCGGGTCCAAATTTTTCCATAAATACCCGCTGCACCAAAGGAATGTACGAAGAACCACCTGTTAGAAAGACCTTGTCAATCCCATGGGGTGTGATGCCGGCCCTTGCGAGGGTCTCATCCATGGCTTTCTCTATCCTTGCGACATTCGGGGCAATGATGGTTTCAAATTCGTGTTTTACCACCCGCTCTGCCATGCAGATCCCCTGCTCATTGAAATTAATGAATGCCTCATCCATTGATGAAAGGGCACACTTGGTTCGTTCCACGCTTTGGTAGAGATTGAGCCCCAGGTTCTCTTCGATCAGTGTCTGGAGGTTTTCGATCAGCCGCTGGTCTGAATATGAGGCAAAGGCTTTAAATTCATTGATTGAACGAACAAATTTGGGATCCTTGAGCTGGGGAATCCAGTTCCAGAGCCGAAGCTTTCTTGTGATGGTCGTTGAAAGTGGCAGGCTGTTCGACCCCATGGGCAGGGTGACCCTGACATTCTTTCCAAGGTGGGGGGCGACCTTTTCCCACATGAGATCGGAATCAAAGGTGTTACCACCGATATAAATGCCGCCCAGGGCAAGGATATCCCTGTTTCTGTCGTAATTGTTGGGATTGCCACCCTTAAGGCGGATAATGGTAAAATCAGAGGTGCCGCCGCCAAAATCACCCACAAAGATCAATTCCTCCCTGCCCTGTTCCAGGGAGTGCTCATAGGCAAGGGCTGCAGCAATGGGTTCAAGCTCAAACGCAATATTTTTAAAACCGGCAAGACGGGCCGCTGACCCAAGCCTTTGTTCGGCCATTTGATCCTTTTCACTGTCCTCGGAAAAAACAACAGGCCGACCCAGAACCACGGAATCAAGCGAGGTGTTGACCGCCTGTTCACCCTTTTCCTTGAGATCCTTGAGGATGAGGGAAACCAGCCGGTCAATGGTATAACGACGTCCATTGATAAAGGTTTCCGTAAACGTGGCATCCGGAAGAAAGGATTTGATGGACTGCATGTAGCGTCCGTCCAAACCGCCCAGGAGATACTCGTCAATGGCATCATCACCCGTGTGGACCCTGTCTCCCTGCTCATCCTTGTAAAAATAGAGAACAGATTTAAGATACTTGGTGTTACTGTTTTTGTGATCCACATCCACCATGCTCACCTGCCCGTTACAACCCACGGCAAGTGAGGAATTAGATGTCCCGAAATCAAGCCCGCACACTGAAACCATATCCTCTCCCCCGACGAACAAAAAGGCATGAAGATATGATTTTAAAGAATCCGTGTCAAGGCTTTTATAAATTCACACGGTTAACTTTTGCATCATCGCCTGGAGTTAGTCTGCCATGCGGCCCGGGGATGACGCATTTTCATTGAAACCTAAATTTTGCAAGCGCCATGCCGCAGGGCGATCTTCTCAAACATCAAAGTAATCCCTTCATTCATAGTATAGTTTGATTCAATGTCAAGGTTATCATCGGATGCAGAATCGAAATAGATGTGAAGACTGGATTCAAGGCCATCTTCGGGTTTCCAGTAACAAACCATTATGGGGAAAAGAGGCAGGGGATATAGAATAATTGAAATATCTGAACCAATCTGACTGACAATTTTTTTTCCACCGAAAATGTCCAGCATATCTTTAAACAGATCCGTGTAGGTATCGGCAACCCGTTTCAACGGTTTTTCACAACGTTGGTGAAAATGAGCATACCGGGAAGGCCCACCAGCCAACTCTCGAAATGTGATCCAATTGCCCTGGGGAGATTTACCCGAACCGTTTAAGATATGGTTCAATACCGGAACGACCATGTATGCATTGATATGAATTTCAGAGGCCAGGTTACCATTGGTATCTACACTGAAATCCTTACCAAAAACCTTCAGGGTCAGTTTATTCTTGGAAAACCGGGCTCCCAGACGTTGCGCTGCCTGGGAAAGATCAATCAAAGATATCTTCTGCTTTAATTCTTTAATGGCCTCTTCTTTATATTCATCAACGGTGTTGGGCTTCTCAATTTCCCCGCCATACTGTTCAATCACTTGTTTTTCCAAATAAGGACACGCATGTATCGGTTTTTTTTCCTTGAACACAGCCACTGCAAATGCCAGACAGGTCTTTTCATTGCACTCTCTACAGTTGGAACCATTCAACAACTTGTAGATTTCCATGGGATTATTGATATGTGACATTCAAAAACATTCCTTTTTAATATTTCATCGAATTGAATCATTCAAGCTTGTGTAACAATTTTTAGACACCATTGCAACAGCCCGAACAGCAGGACCTGTCTAATCGATTTTTCCTCCCATGGGAGTTGAACACAACAAATGCGCCTGATTCCAAAATATCAATTATTGAAATCTGATTTTTCAATCCATCTGTCACCTAAAAGTTGCAAGCGGTAGTGGGCTGGACGTACAAGATGCCGGGCATGGGGCTGTAGTCGCCTACCGCAAATGCCCGGCAACGCGGCAGATCCGGTCAAATAGCACCCCCCCAGGGTTTCGGATTTTCAGGTGTCAGTCAAATCAACGGATACAGTTATTTTTCGATATTTTTTATCACCGCTGAAAAGTCTTCGTCACTGCAGCCGTTTTTCCTGGCCGTAATATAAGCGTTGTTTGCGGCACTGCTTGTGTAAAGCGGTTGACAATAAGAATCTCCTAACAACAATGCCAGCCGCATGTCCTTTTGCATATGCTTTAAAGGAAACGCTGTGGTAAAGTCACCCACTGTCATGCTTGGGCCTTTGAGTTGAAACATGGGGCTGTTTATTGCACCCTGTGCAATAACATCAAGGATCGCTGTTTTCTTTAACCCTATTTTATCACCCAATGAAAGCCCCTCGGCAAATGCAGTCATCATTGTCCCCATGATCATATTGATGACAAGTTTCATCTGTGCTCCCTGACCGATTTGCGGAAAATAGAATGATTTTTTCCCCATTACATCCAGCGCTTCTCCGGCGTCCTTATAAAGGGATTCGTCTCCGGAACAAAGAAAAACCAGAGCACCGTCCTCTGCCGGCTTCTTGCTCCCGGATACTGGCGCTTCAAGATACCTGCCTCCTTTCTTCTTGATCGCATCATGAATAAGAATGGCAGTCCCTGCATCCACCGTTGAAACGTCAACGTAGGATTTTCCGGCTGAAATACCTTCTAAAACCCCATTTTTACCAAAACAAAGGGTGTTGGCTGCCCCAGGATCGGATACCATAGCAAAGGTTATATCACAGTGGGCAACAACATCCGCAGCTGTTTTCCCATTCTTGGCTCCCAGATCGACCAGAGGGGCGCATTTTTCTGCTGATCTATTCCAAACAGTGACATCAAAACCGGCTTTTAGCAGATTGGTTGCCATTGCTCGACCCATAATCCCGATCCCGAGAAATCCGTATTTACCCATAATCCCTTCCTCCAAAAAGTTTAAAATCAATTTTATTTACGACCTAACCCGGGACGGCGATCCCTTTGTAGTTGTAGCTTAGCAATTTCAGCGGGCTGTTGTATCCGGCATCAAGGGCCACAATTTTAAAACCACTCGCTTGTATCAGTCCGGAAATATGCCGGTTTAAATGGCAGCCGCCGCTGATTTTTGTCCAAGGCGGATTCAGTCTGTTCTGCCATTTGAAAATATGTTCATCCGGTGATTTGCCGTGTTCACAAAAAATCAATTCCCCCCTGGGTTTTAAGACCCTTTGCATTTCTTTTAAAGCCTTAGGAGCATCTGGGATGGAACATAAGGTATATGTTATAAGGACCGTATCAACGGAATTATCCGCCAAAGGAATGTCTTCACCAGACAGCCCTATAAAATCAACATCAAAAGGAAGTTTAAGTGCTTTTTTTTCAGCCATCTGCCTCAGTTTTGCCATGGGTTCCAGTCCCAGAACCAGATCTATCCTGGACGGATCATAGAACGGCAAATTAAGTCCCGACCCCATACCGATTTCCAGGGTTAGCCCTTTTGCCCTGGGTACCAATTCCCTGCGTATCATGGTGATATCTTTATAAGAGCATACACGATTGATGAGTTTAGGCAGAATGTATTTAGTGTAAAATTCCATGGTTAGACGATAACCTGTTTATTTCTTAAAGTTCAATTCCTTTTCCCTATCTACCAGGCAACCGGCAGACACACCTCTTTTTTCGCCTTATTCTCAAACACAAGAAAGCCATGCTCTCGTCCAAACAGGTAGAGATCCCGTGTGACCTTCACATCCTGCTTGCAGTACTCGATAATCCGATGGATTTCCCCCTGTTTCCACCACTCAAGGGCGGCAAGCCCATCGGCACTCTTGGATGTACCCAGGGTACATCGTGCAAGGGCATCAAGGGAGAGACGGTAGCCGAGACGCTCATGGACCTTCACCAGCATATCAAGGGTGGGAATCGTCGTTAAATCAAAGGAGACTAGGCCTGAGAGCACCTTATAGTCAAACCCCTTGATGTTAAAACCAATGACAAGATCAAACGCCTGAAGATCCTGTACAAGGGTCTCTACATCCGCCTCAAGGTAGACTCGAAAATCGTTGATTCCAGAATCAAAGAGCACGGCGCAGCTCACCCCCATGAGGTGGGCACGTCCCCACCCGCCGACCTCCTGTGCTGATCGCCGGGTTTCAATGTCAAGCACCCCGAACCGCTTGACCACCCTTGAAGGGGGCTTTGGCAAACCATGGGGTGAAGCATTTGCCAAATCATTCAATTTATCCGCCAGGGACGGGCTGCCATGGGGTAATGACGGTTCGGGTTGTTGATTTCCCATGGCGTAAATCCTGAACCTGTCAACGGGTGGGGTGGTTTTCTCATTTCTCAAAGCCAGGAGAATTTCCAGGGCAGCACCCTTGTCAATGGGCCGGTTGCCCGACCCGCATTTGGGAGAGTGGACACAGGCAGGACAGCCGTTGTCACATTTGCAGAGACGAATGGCGTCAAAGGTTCTCTCCAGCATGATCTCTGCCTGTTCAAAGGCCTGGCGGGCAAGTCCGATGCCCCCCGGGGTGCCGTCGTAGACAAACACGGCCGCCATTCCCACCTGGGGGTGAAAGGGAATGGAAATGCCACCAAGGTCGTTCCTGTCCGTCATCACAAGCAGGGGCAGTATCCCGATGGCTGCATGCTCCAGGGCGTGGATCCCCCCCATGAAGTGGAGACGCCGGGTCTCAATGCAATCCCTTACCTGTTCAGGAATCTCAATCCACACCCCTTCGGTCTCAAAAACAATTGGGGGAAGTTCCAGGGGAAAAACACCAAGGGAACGCTGGTTGTTGACGCTTCGTTTCTCAAATCCCGTGACCTGGTCGGTTACCCTTAAGCGTCCGAAACAGACCCTTGTCTGCCACACCTGGCGCGTATGGATGACCGAAAGAATTTCAGTAGATTTGGTGGATCTGGCCCGGGTAAAATAGGGCACTCGCTCTTTGACCACCTGGACCCTGCCGTTTTCATGGTCAAACTCGGACACCAGATAGGTGCTGCCGTGGTGAAGATATACCGCCCCCCAATGGGTCTCATAAAAGGCCCGGAACCTATCCACATCCCCGAGCTTCTTTTTTTGACCATCCAGAAAAATGGGGATGCTCATGCCCGTTCCCCTGAGGTTCACCTCCCTGTGGGGATTTTGCCGCGCAGAATACCAGAACCGGCCGTCCCGGGATTTTAGGAGACGGACATCCGCCTCCAGACGACCAAGGGCAATTTGAATGGCCGGGTCATCCAGGAATCTTTCGTCCCGGTCAAGGCGCAGGTCTGCGGCGGCACACTCAAGGTGACGTTCCATGATAACCGGATTAAAGGGATTGATAACGGCCTGTTCAGGCGGAAGATCAAAGAGCATGGCAGGGTGGTTCACGAAAAAATGATCCAGGGCATCCTCATGGGCCACAAGGATCATTGCAGCGTCTGAACCGTCCCTTCCCACCCGCCCTGCCCGCTGCCAGGTGGACATGATGGTTCCGGGATATCCCACAAGGATGCAGAGGTCCAGGTTGCCGATATCAATGCCAAGTTCAAGGGCACTTGTGGTGACAACGGCGAGGAGCTCTCCGGATGCGAGCCGCTGCTCTATCTTCTGTCGCTCCTCTGGAAGAAATCCTGCCCGGTAGGCGCTGATGCGACTGCCAAGATCCCCGGCCCGCTGGGATGCCCACATGGCGATCAGTTCGGTAATCTTCCGGGACTGGGTATAGACAATGGTGCGAAGTCCCCGGTGAATGGCTGCATGCATGAGAAGAATGGCTGTCTGGGCCGCCCCTGAAGCGCCGTTCATGAGAAGAACATCCTTTTTCCCGGCTGGGGCTGAGTCTGCGTCCACCACCTCAACCGCAAGGCCTGTCAGGGCCGTTGAAAGTTCTCCTGGATTGGAAATGGTTGCAGAGCAGAAGACAAACACTGGCTCAGCCCCATAATGACGGCAGATGCGCAGAAGACGTCTGAATACCCAGGCCATGTGGGACCCCATCACCCCCCGGTAGGTATGTACCTCGTCCACCACCACAAATTTAAGATTGGCAAAGAACGACTCCCACAAATGGTGGTGGGGGAGCATGGCAAGGTGGAGCATCTCAGGGTTGGTCAGCAGAACGTTGGGGGGATTGTTGCGCACCTTGGCCTTATGGTAGGCAGAGAGATCTCCATCGTAGACAGCCGCTGTAAGCGTATCCGCAATCTTTGCATTAACCCCGGCCATGAGGGTCTCAAGGGTGCCGAGTTGATCCCTGGCAAGGGCCTTAAGGGGGAAAAGGTAAAGCCCGCAAGAGGCGTTGTCCCCATAGATTGCACGGAGTACAGGAAGGTTGTATACAAGGCTCTTACCGCTTGCCGTGGGGGTTGCAATAACGGTGTGCACCCCTTTTTCTATCAACGCCACCCCCCTTGCCTGGTGCTCATAGAGCCTCTGGATACCCTGGTCCTGAAACACCTGCCACACAGGATCCGTATCCAGGGGGTCTCCATAACGGGCTTTTTTTGCATCAATGGTTCTGTGGCAGACAAGATCCGGGGCAAGCCCCTTAAATCCCTTGAGGGCGTTCAGGTACTGGGCAATCGTCACAAAATGCTCTTTCCCAGGGCTGAAACAATCAGGTCAACGGCAAGCTTTGCCGTCTTGTTGGCCTGGTCCAGAATGGGATTAATCTCCACAAGGTCCATGGAGGTAAGTTTGCCTGAATCGGAAAGAATCTCCATGAACAGATGGGCCTCCCGAAAGGTTAACCCGCCAGGAACCGGTGTGCCGACACCCGGGGCCTCCACGGGATCAAGGGCATCAATGTCAAGGCTCAGGTGAACCCTTTTCAAATGAATCAGCTTCATCAGGGCCTTTTTGGCAATGGTGCTCATGCCCTGCTCGTCAATATCGCTCATGGTATACACGGTAATGCCGCTCTTTTTCAGCCGTTCCCGTTCAAGCCTGTCAACATCCCTGATCCCTATCATGACGATGTTTTCAAGATCAACCTTTGCTCCCGGCCTTCCAAGGTTAACCAGGCGATCATCTCCGTCTCCCGTGAGAACGGCAAGGGGCATGCCGTGAATGTTACCCGAAGGGGATGTCACAGGGGTATTAAAATCAGCATGGGCATCGATCCAGATGAGGCCGGTCGGCCGGTCGTGGGACACGCCACCCACGGTTCCGATGGCAATGGAATGATCCCCGCCGATAAAGAGGGGAAAGGCATTTTCCCTGGTTGCTGTTCGGCCTTGATCGTACACCTGTTCACACACCCCCCGGATCTGTTCGATATAATCGGAGGCCTCCCCCTCTTCCACGGGGGTTCTCACGGGTACACGAACATCACCCAGGTCCTCCACATGATGACCAAGGGTGCGAAGGGCCGATACAAGGCCCGTGTAACGGGCAGCAGCCGGTCCCATATCAAGCCCCCTGCGAAGCTGACCGAAATCCATTGGAACACCTATAATTTTCACATCTTTGTTCATTCAATACCCCTTTATTGCTTGTCATTAAACCACATTTATGGTTGATTAATTAGGGTTTTATATGTAACGCTTACCCAAGCACCATCAGTGGGACGTTTCAGATTTCGCAGTGGCCAGGGCAGATACCATGGGCTGGCCATGTCGGTTTATACCATATCCCCGGAAACAGACACAAGCGCTTTAAGGAGCTGTAAAGAATGCCCAACCAGGAAACAATCCGAAGCAAAGAGACCCTTTCGATGATCAATGACCTTATCCTTCAGGGGGTTGAAAAAATCTCCATTGTCATGCGCCATTCGGCAAGGCATTTTGGAACTGACCCCCAGATGGAACCTTTCCTGGGACTGACCGAAACAGGAAAGACCTATGCTGTTGAATTCGGCCAGGCCTTGAACCAGGAGCCAGGTCCTGTTTTTTTCTCAAGCCACTTTGGCCGCTGCATCGAGACCGCCTACCTCATGGACAAGGGTTACAATCAGCGACATTGCCGGTTCCAGGGTCATAACACCCTTGAAAACGCCCTTGCCCCCTTTTATATTCGGGACATGCAAACCGCCTTTAACGCCTTTAAGGACCTTGGGAACGATGTTTTTTTACGTTCATGGTTCGACAAGGGCCTTGCCCATGACATGATGCAGGATTCAGAAGAGGTGGCCGAAGTGCTGGCCAATTTCATGCGAACAAAGCTTGATGCCCTTGAACCCGGCCGGATTGCCATCTGCGTCTCCCACGACTGGAACATCTATCCCTTAAAGGAGCACAAGCTGGGCCTTAACTTTGAAACCCACGGCAAAATCGAGTTCCTGGAAAGCGTTGTCGTATTTGAACAAAGGGGCAAACAATATATTATGAACCACCAGCAGACACCAAAACAATTATAGACAGGTATGACTTTCCCGGAAGACAACCACAGGCGACCATAGACAAGGAGCTGTTATGGACGAAACACGCATCACCGTTATCTGCGAAAACAGGGCGGGCGGGGTGATCGGCATCACGGGCGAGCACGGCTTTGCTGCTCTCATTGAAAGGGGGGACCAGAAGATCCTGGTGGACACGGGCCAGGGCCTGACCCTGAAATCCAATGCCGACGCCATGGGCATTGATCTGAAAAAGATCAACACAATCGTACTGAGCCACGGCCACTATGACCACACAGGCGGCCTTCCCCAGGTGCTCTTTCCTCCCAGGGGCGTCAGGGTCATTGCCCATCCCACAGTGTTTGACAAAAAATACGCCGAGATTCAGACCCCCAGGGGTAAGACCCAGGCTTTCATCGGCATCAAATTCCAGCGGGAATTCCTTGAAGCAACCCTTGGCGCACGCTTTGACTTTCAAACCGAATACGGAAAGATCGCTCCAGGCGTCTTTTTCTCAGGCCAGGTGCCAAGGACCACCGATTTTGAACACCCAGACACCCACCTTCTGGTAAAAAACGACACCGGATTTATCGTGGATCCCCTTTTGGACGACGCCTCTCTGCTCATCGAGACGGCAAAGGGCCCGGTCATCGTATCGGGCTGCGCCCATGCCGGCATTGTCAACGTCATGAACCATTTCAGTGAAAAGAGCGGCCACGACACCTTCCATTCTGTCATCGGCGGCACCCACCTGGGTTTTATGGGGGTCGGAGAACAGCTGGAAAAATCACTTGAGGCTTTTGACCGGTTCAAGGTCAAGCTTATTGCCGTATCCCACTGCACGGGCAATGAGGCAGCCGCCATCTGCTATAACCGGTTTAAAGAACGGTTTGCTTTTGCCAATGCCGGGTGGAGCACGGTCTTTTAGGTCAAATGGCCCTTGCCGTAAAAACAGCCCGGACAGGGGCGGGATACCCCTCCACCGTCCTGCTCCTGTCCCGGGGATCTAAAAAATCATCCAAAGATTCCGTCTGAATCCAGTCGGTTTTACGTTGCTCCCCGGGAGTCGTCAACGAAATGTCAATGCAGCTGACTTCGGCAAACCCGGCCCGCTTGAGCCAGGATTCCATCACCTTGAGACTTGGAATAAAAAAAACGTTTCTCATCTTTGCATAGCGATCCTCGGGGAAAAGACAGAGATCCTCCCGGCTCTCCAGAACAAGATTTTCAAGTACTAACTCGCCGCCAATCTGCATCATATCGTGGATTTTCCTGAGCATGCCCAGGGGAGACCGTCTATGGTAGAGCACCCCCATGCAGAAAACCGTATCAAAAAACCCCCTGGTGACCGGCATGGCATCAAAGGCAATGGGTAGGGCAAACAGATTTGCCTGGCCGGCGTATTGGTTCACGGCATGGAACTGGAAATAAAAGGTGTGCTGGGGCTCAAGTCCTAGGACCAGCCTGGGTTTTTGGGAAGCCATCCTGAACATGTAATAGCCGTTGCTGGACCCTATATCCAGGACCCGACGATGGGTCAACGCCGAGATCCTGCCGGCGAAACGATCCCACTTGATGTTTGACTGCCATTCGGCATCAAGGTCGATGCCGAAGAACTCAAACGGACCCTTCCGCCAGGGACACAGCTGGAACAGGGACTGGTACAGTTGCTGGTGTTGCCCGAATGAAAGATCGGAATCCACACCGACCCTGGGAGCATCCCGGTCAAGGTCCACGATTGAGGCGATTGTCTCTGGAAGTCCCTCCAGGGCCTTCGTATATTTAAGGGTATTTCCCCTGGGATGATCAAAAACGGGAGCAAGCGCTGTGAGCATTCCGTCAATGCCCTGGAGTTCGAACTGACTCTCAAGGCGTTCATACCCTTTAAAAAGGTCTGTTCTATTCACGGGTCTATTTTCCTGGTCTTTCGGGTTTAACGGCAATCATCGAGGCAAAATTAAACCACTTGAGCCAGACATCCATACGGTCAAACCCTGCCCGGGCAAGCCGCTGTTGATGGACCTCAAGGGTTTCAGGCACAAGGACATTTTCCAGTGCCTCCCGCTTCTGGCTGATCTCGAGCTCTGAGTATCCATTCTCACGCTTGAAACGACTGTAATAATCCAGGTGAACGGCCGCAATTGAAGAATCCCAAGCCAGAACCTTTTCAGTGAGCAGCAGGATACCGCCGGGCACCAGGGCCGTATAAATATCTGAAATCAGGGTATCCCGCCTGTCCAGACTGAGAAACTGGAGAGTCAAGTTCACAACCACCACTGAGGCATTGCCAAGGCAAAGGTTTTCAACCCGGTCACAGACCAGGACAATATTGTCCCGGAACGACTCTTGTTCAAGCCGCTGTTTGTATTTTTCGATCATGGGGGGTGAACTGTCCACCCCAACCATGGAAAAGGGCCGGTCTCCAAAACGCTTTCCTGCAAGCATGCCAAAATTGCCATGGGAACAGCCAAGGTCATAGATCAGGGTTTTACTGCGATAAAAATCCAGGGCAAGCTCAGCCTGGCGGGTAATGCTCTCACGGTACATGGGAACAGACCGCTCGAGCATGTCACTGAATACGGATGCCACGGATTCGTTGAAATCAAAGGCCGGTACCGGCTCTTTTCTGGTTGCAAACAGTGTGTCTTTTTTCATCTCTTTCCTGTCAAAGTCATTTCCTGTGGTAGGGTAAAAATCATGGATGGGAAATTTTAGGGGGGGGGGCCATTAAATTTGTTTTAACGCCTCAAGGGCGGCAACATAACCAAAGATACCGCTGATCATGGAAAGGCTTCCCATGGGATTTCTCAGGCGTCCTGCATCCAGAAAGTTGGGCTCCAGGGTATCGGAAATCGTATCCTTTGCAACCACTTCCGTTGAATAGACACAGTGGATTCCCTGATCCACCCCCATGCGTTTAAGTCTTTTTCTCACCGAGCGGGCAAGGGGACAGTAAAGGGTGGTGGAAAGATCACCCGTGGTGATCTTGGATGGATCCATTTTCCTTGCTGCCCCCATGCACGAGATCACGTTAATATTGTGACGGACAAGTTCAAACAGCAGATTCACCTTGGGATTGAGACTGTCAATGGCGTCAACCACCACGTCTGTTTTCTTGCTGAAGATCTCGTCAAAGGACTCCCTGTGGCAAAGCATGTTAAAGGTTTCAACCTTGATAGCAGGGTTGATCTGCTTTAACCGCTCTTCGGCAGCTTTGGTCTTGAGTCTGCCAAGATTGGGCTCAATAGCCAGGAGTTGTCGGTTGAAATTACTCTCCCCAATAACGTCAAAATCCACGATCCTGAGGGTTCCCACCCCGCTCCTTGCCAGGGCCTCAATGGCATGGGAACCGACGGCCCCAAGCCCTACAACGGTGATGTTGCAATGTTCCAGTCGATCCATGGCCTCCCGGCCAAGAAGGAGCTCTGTGCGTTTAAATCTTTCCCTGCTGAATCCCATTTTCCCTTAATACCGTCATCTAAGATTTCTGCCTGCATCCTGCCTTTTCTAAGGGCAAAATCAGTTCAACATACACGATTTTAAGCGCCAGGTTAAGTTTTTAATCCAACCCAGAGTCCATGGTCTGTTTTTTACCTAAAAGTTGCAAGCGGTAGTTGGCTGGGTAAGCAAGACGCCCCATAAAGTGCTTCTGGGATAAGGCCGGATAATGACCCGGCCGACCGTTCCAGGAAATGGGGGGGGATGGGCTAATCCGCTTCCTGGATATTTTCCGAAGTCTCTCCAGAAGAGCTTTCCCCGTCAGCGGTTTCTTCATCCGTGGCATTCATTTTCTTTTCAGCCTGTCTGCGCATGAGTTTCTCTTCTTTTTTGGCTTTTTTGGCAAGTTCTCTCTGGCGTTTCTCATAGTTGTAATTTGGTTTTCTGGCCATGGGATTATCCTTTTTGACTGCTATTCAGCCCAGATACAGATTGCAAATAAACATTAAATAGCGGCTAAACGGTTGATATAAAAAGAGCCCCCCAAAATATGAGGGGCTCCAGAACATATTTACTCGACGCTCACAAACGTAGCACGGTGGCGTTTTAAAAAGCAAGACCCAAATCAAAGGAGAGAGCCTCCTTTACCCATGGGTAAAACCATCAGCTTGATTTCAGCACAGAAAATCATGATGCCTTTGAACTTATGGAAACGGGAAGAACCTACCACGAGGAGGAAATTTTTATCAAGAATCCTGACGAACAGCCGATATTTAATATAAAGGCTTAAAAGGAGGCAGTATCTATGCCAAGCAGACCCATCATACTTCCTGTTCTGAAAAAGGACGTTGAACCGACTGATCGTGTGAACAGTATAACCACCAACCAGGGCAGACGACCCAGCCCTATAAAACCCAAACGAAATCGGCGCAGGAAAAGAAGAGACCGCAGGCAGGATGTGAGAAACGGTGTCATTGTTTCCCTCTCTTTTAAAAATGACAGGCGAAAAAAACGAGACAGGCGCCGTGTGTGAATTTTTTATTCCCGTCCCAGGTGGAAAACGTCCCTTATCCATATAAACCGGCACGGCCGGAGCGAGTCATGGCTCCGGCCTCAACGAATGATGAAACGCCTCTGTTTGCAATGCTTTGGTGAATGTTTCATATAACCCACATGTCCTAGCGGACACAACGAAATATGAAACACGATGATACAGGGCAGGCGATAGTACCATTCCGCCCCCTTTGGTTACCCTGACCGGAACGGTAAACGTCGGGGGGATTTCTGCCCTTCCAGACTAAAGCGCAGGAACTGCGGGCTAAAGTCCTCAAACAGCCTGCGCTTCTTAACGCCTGGAAGGGCAAAAATCCTATCCCCTTTGGTTTACAATGTTCCGATCAGGAAAACCAAAGAGGGCTCGAAAGTCGAGACTTTCACAATGATGTTTCGACATGCGTTTCTTATAAAAGGGTCAAGGCCCTGAGAACCCCGAATCACCTGAAACGGATATCAATAGGGTTGTACAACCATTTTCCTGTCATCTGATTCATGGATTCTGACCTCAATAATTCTACAGGGACCCAATGACTCCTTGACGATCATTGACGCGTTAGGGCCCACAACCTGGGTCATAGCCATGGCCTTTTTTGAAATTTTCACAAGGGAAACTGCTTTTTCAGATTCAACTATTTTCTTCATGGCATCCCTTTTAACGAGAATCTCCCGGCAGGCTTCACCATGCTTATTCTCAGTCTCCTCCAGCTGTTCAATGGCTGCCATGAACTTGTCCTGCTCATCAAAGATATCCTTGAGCTTGTTGTCCATGTCGGCTATCTCCTGTTCAAGTTCTTTTTTCTCCTTCTGGAGGGCAATACCTTCAGAATGTTTTTCTGGCAGTTCACGACATTGTTTTTTCAACAGATCCAGCTTCTGGTAGAGCTTATCCTGGGTAAACGCCAGATCAGCCACCTGCCTGTGAAGGATAGAATTTTTTTCTTCAAAGGCTTGCTTTTGTTGATCCAGCTCAGCCATGACCTGTTTCAAACCGTTCACCCGCTGATCACAATCAGAGTTCATGCGGTCCATGTAATCATCAACCCCGACCTTGAGCGTGGATCGCTGGGCAAGATTTGAGCCGACCTGTCCAAGGGTCATCCCCTTTTTTGCACAGATAGTGGAGTCGAGGACCCGTCCGCCCGTGTTGATGCATTTACCGCGGGTAATCACTTCAGACCCCATGATTTCACGCATCACCTGGACATCACCAAAGGACTCAATGGTGGAATGGTTGATGAATTTCGCCCGAACCTTCCCCAGGGTTTTGACCCTTGCGTTGAGAATCCCATTGGAAACGTTGAGATCTCCCGAGATATCAATATCTCCCCCGCTTATCTCGTTCACGGTCAAATCCATACAGCAGACCTTGAATCCCTCGTTCACACGGCCCGCAACAAATACATTCCCGTGGAAATTGACATGCCCTGTCTGAAAATCAACATTGCCATCGATAAAAAGATCCTGGACCACGGAAACAACTCCCAGGGCATCAAGGCAGGGCTTTCCCTCGGTCTCTGCAAACACTTCCAGCCCGTTATCGGAGAGAAAAGTCCCCTTGCCCACCCTCATGCGAATGTCCTGAACTGCACCTACAGGAACTGCTTTACCAAATACATCCCGCCCCAGAACACCCTTTTTCATGGGCGTTTTCCTGGCCAGCAGATCCCCTTCCCGAACAAAGGGAATATCGCCTCGATCCCGAAAATCTATGGTTCCATCCGCTGCAACAATACCGGGCAGCTGGTAATCTGTGTTGAAAAAATAGTCCATCCTTGCATCTGTCCCTGGAACAGGCGCAAGCCCCATGGCAACCACAAACGGATTGTCTGTATCTGATGAATGTTTTAAAAATCCTGACAGCAGGAGATCATCAACAACGCCAAAGGTAACGCCCATCTGCTGAAGCTGTTTTTTAACCATAACAATATCTGTTGCAGCCCCTGAAAGACAGGTCAAACGCAGATAAACACGAATTCTGTCTTCTGAGACCCAAACAATAAAACCTGAATCCGTGTCTGGCACAAAAAGATCCGGCCGACCGATTGCTCGGGTTTCTTCACCCGGCACCATTGTTTGAACAGTCTCCAGCCCGTTGCTATCCTCCCCGGTCAAATGGCCGGAATAAACCAGGATCTCTCTGATGGAAACGATCTGTCCTTTGTCCAGGAAGCGCTTTATCTGGGAGGCAAATGCCTGATTGATATCCCTTTGCGACACGCCACCTGCCATGAGGGCCGGTGTTAAAGCACGGTCCTGCAACCGTGTTTTAATCAGGGATCGTTTAACCATGATTTTGCTCAAATCAATTCTTGAGATCAACCCGCGATCAAGCAGCAAAGAGCGGATGGCGGTGTCTGAGCCATCACTGTTCAGGGCGTCAACGGCCGCCGAGGCCAGTGCAAACCCAGGCCGGGAAAAAAAACCGTCGTTAAAACCCAGTTCAACAATGCCCGGGACCTGGTCATAGGTGTCAATACCCGTATCTGGAACCGCGGCAATACCAATGTCTACCAGGGCCGGTTCACACAGCATACAGGCCTGCTCGATCACCTTGTCAACGGCATTGTACAGGCCGTCTTCAAAATCATAATGCCGCTCTTTAAGCGCTCCATACCCAATGGTTTTAAAAATGGGGTCAATCATCACGCCGGACAGGGTCGAAGCATCCCAGATCAACTGGGAAAGCTGCCCACGTATCTGCCTGAAGGCCAGGCCAAAGGTTTCCGGCCCCATAACATTTGTATGGGTAAGAAAGGCCTCAACGCCCCGGCTGGTATTCCGGGTCTCAGCCTTTGCATTCAGGGCTTCTATCTCCCTTTCAAGCCGGGCCTTTGCTTTAAGTTTTAAACGAATCGCCTCCTGAAACTCACTGTTCTGGGTGGACCTTGCCTTGGCAAATTTATACAACCGGGCGTTCTGTTTTTTTATCAGGTCCGTCAGCTTTCGCTTTTCCTCTACCTTCAGATACTGGGACAGCTGGTCAAAAACAATTGAAACGATCTCATCGTTTTCCCACGGCTTGGGGATATAACGATGGATGGCACCCCGGTTGACAGCTTCAACAGCCGCCTTTAAATCAGCATACCCAGTCATGAGTATCCGGCGGGTATCCGGGGTCAGTACCACCACTTTTTCCAGCAGTTCACTGCCGCTCATACCCGGCATGTTCTGGTCGGAAATAACTAGAAAAAAAGGCTTGTCAGACTCCTGGATGAATTTCAGGGCCTGGGATCCGTTGAGTGCCGTTAACACGGTTTGAAAGCCCTGCCTGCGAAGAAGGCGCCTGAGCACATTCAGGATAATCTCTTCATCATCCACCACAAGAATTCCAGGCCTTTGATTGTCAGGCATATGGGTCTCCATCAATACTCATCCGGCATCTTAAGATCATTTCGGGCGGCAATCTCGTGGAACTGATCATATAACTCCCGGAGGGTCAAGGCAAAAAACGAATTGACCGCCTCGCCGGTATTGAGATTATACTGCTGGAACAATTCCTGAATTTCCACCGTGATGTTTTCCACTTGCCTGGTCGACTGATTCTGCAACCGGTCGCGTTCGTACTTTAGCTGTTGGATTTGCCTGTCAATGTCTGCCAGCTCTTCCTTATGGGCTTTTGACTTTATTTCCAGGTGGTTGCTGAATTTAAAAAGCTTCAAATTCTGCTCTTTGGCAAGTGCGAACAGGCGCTCATTTTCCAGCACCAGTTCATACTCTTTCAACCCCTTGGAAATGCTTTCCATCAATTCCACGGGCTTCCAGGGCTTGGGAATGTATCGGTGTACAGCGCCCCTGTTAACGGCATCAATGATGGCCTGAACCCCGGTGGAATCGTTGATAACGAACCGAATGGTTTCAGGAGAGATCTCCTTTGCCTTTGCAAGAAAATCAAGTCCCTCCATGCCTGTCACGCATGGATCCAAAAGAATCAGAGAAAAGGGTGTTGCCACCTTGTGCATCCTGTCAAGCCCGGTCTGCCCGTCCCTGGCATAGAAAAATTTTGCGCCAACCCGCTTGACGATAAGGGCAATGGCCTTGGCCGACTCCTCGTTATCATCAACGATCAATACGGTATGATCAAATGCTGTCTCCATGGTCAATCCTCATGTTTTCATTCCTGGCGATCCAGGTGAACATCCAGCTGGGGAAAGGCAATACTTATCTTTCGTTCCCTGAATACCCGGTCAATGGCAAAACGGATTTCCGTTCCCACCACGATCATTTGATCCACATTGGTCCAGACCCTGAGCACAAAGTCCAGGCTGCTGGCCCCGAAATCGGCAAACACAACGTCCGGCTTGGGTACGACCAGAACCATGGAATTGGATCTGGCAATCTCAAGCAGTGACTCACGCACCAGGTTGACGTCTGACCCGTAGGCCACCCCGACATTGATCTTTATGCGGATGCGTTTGTCCCTTAGAGTCCAGTTTATAACCTGGGCACTGATAAAATCGGAGTTGGGAATAATCAGGGACGCGTTGTCATAGGTCTGGACAATGGTTGATCGGACATTGATCTTTCTGACATTGGCCCAGATACCATTGATTTCAATGTCATCACCCACCTGGATGGGCCTCTCAAACAGAAGAATGATGCCGCTGATGAAATTGTTGAAGATGTTCTGAAGGCCAAACCCGAGACCAATACCCAGTGCGCCAAAGGCAACGGTCAGGGAGGTAGTCCCAAGCCCGAAAACATGCAGTGCCAGAAGAATGCCAAACATCCACATGGTATAGACGGTGATCATTGAGATCGAATTTTGAACGCTCTTTTCAAATCCACTGTCCACAAGGATTTTCGTCAAAAGAAGATATTTCCACAGCCGGGTCGCCACATGGGTGGCTCCCACGGTAAAGGCCGCATAAAAAAGATTCATGATGCTGAAGGTCAGGCTGCCCACAACAAAGGGATGGTTCAGAAACGAAAAGATGCGGGCCATCACGGCCCAGTCACTGCTCCATGCCAGCACCACAAGGACCAGGGTTATTGCAAACCAGGCAACCCACCCCACCTGAAGAAAAAACCATTTTACCGGATGACCATAACTCAGGACCTGGCTGAAATAGGGATCCCGGGTGACCTCCTGTTTCTGCTTTGACCTTAAATCCATGAGCAGAGAAAAAAGATGCCAGCTCCAGATGAAGATCGCCACGGAATAGACCCAGGCCAGATACCAGTAAATGGAGAGGGCACCATAGCCGAACAGCTCCATGAGAAGGCCAGCCAGGAGGATCAGGTTCCCCAGGGCCACAACCAGTTTGGGCATCTGGAGCCCCGGAGCCGTGCCAGGGTCATATTCAGTGGAGAATTTAAGCCTGAAGGTCATCACAAAAAAACCGGCCAGCAGGTAAAGCCCGAGAACAAGCCTTAAAAAAACCGGAATCATGTGGTTGTAGACATAGAGGAGATGGAACACCAGGTTGACACCGATGATGGGAAAAAGCCCCCTCAGGAAAAGGTTCCAGAAGGCCAGCCGCCTGGGATGGATCAACTCCCTGGCCCGCCCCACAAGCCCCATGGAGAAAATCAGCCAGTCGATGATCAAAAAGGCCATGAAAAGCTGGACAAACAAGGTCAGCAGCGACGCGTACAGGACCGCATCCACCATCAATCCATATACATGGAAATAGACGACAAGACCCACGGGAATGATCGACCGCCGAACCATGGCACACAGATTTTCCAGGGGCTGTCCAGTGCCAAACCATCCCCTGGCGGCCAGATCATCCAGCAACGAGCGCAGGCGAACCAGCATAAACAGCCAGAGGGTCAGAAGAAAGGCAAACACCACCAGGTTCATGACAATAACGCCATATCCCTTTTCACCGTCGGCATACCCCTTGAGCATCTCCAGGGTCTGGGGGTAAAGGTCAATAATCGCCCTGGCCATGCCCACAACAGAGAGGTTCCCAAGGGGACTTTCCCCCTTTTCAAACAGCACTTCCTTTTTTCGATCAACAAGTTCCTGGGAATATTTTTCAGACAACGTCTCAGAGTCTGTTTTAATCGCCTGCAAATCGGCAAGACTCTTTTTATAGGCGTCAAGGAGTTCGGTAATGGTCTGTTTTTTCTTTTGATGGATCTGATCCAATTCCTGGAAATTTTTCCGCAGCCGGGCAGCTTCGGAATTGGAGGTATCCACCGCCGTCCGCACCTCGCCTGAGTAGGCTTTATTCAGGGAGATTTTTTCTTCCACCCGGGCCAGACTTTCCCCAAGGGTCTGTATTCGCTTCTGGATCTGTCGGATCGGCTCTTCCAACCCGCTGGTCATGGGTTTTAGCAGATTCCAGTCCGACTCCATTTTTTTTAAATCATGGGTCTCAGATATTAAGGATGTTGCAAGGGCAGACAACTGAACCCGATATCCCTTAATTTGAAGGTCCCACTGGTCAAGGTTGTCACGAAAGATTTTCCATTGGGCTTCATCAAGGGCCTGGGTCTCTTTTTCCCGGGTCAAATCCTGGGTGAGATTATCATAAATCCCCTTGTAATCAAGGGCGTCTGTCCGTTCAACGGGCGAGCCGGGATTGGCCTTTTTTTCAGCACCCTGGGCATCATTTCCCCAGGACAGGCCGATCATCATCAAAGAAATCAGCACCATGGGAATTTGATACAAAAAACGTCTCCAGAACCAGCCTGCAGCCATCAATACCTCCATCGTTAATCTTTATAGATTTTTACCACGGGACGGTCCGGCTTTCAAGTCTGTTTCAAGATCCGGTCATCGATGGGTGTTCTTCCAATAGTTTCTGGTATAATTTCCCATACTTTTCTGCACTCTCCTGCCAGGTAAATAGCTGCCCCATTGCCCGTTGCTGGACTACAAGGTACAGGGGTCTATTGTCATTATAAAGGGATACAGCCTGTTTGAGCCCATGAAAACAGCTGTAGGTGTCAGGCGAGCTAAAACAGATGCCCGTAGCGTCATCCCTGCCAAGGGGCACAACCGTATCTTTCAATCCACCGGTTTCCCGGATGATGGGAAGAGTGCCGTATGCCAGGCTGTAAAGCTGGTTTAGTCCACAGGGCTCAAACAGAGACGGCATCATGAAAAAGTCAGATCCTGCCTCAATCAGATGGGACAAGCCATTGTCATACCCATTGACAAACCCCATTTTCCGGGGATATCGCTGCTGTAGATGGTGAAGCCAGGAGCCATATTCAGGCTCACCAGAGCCAAGCAGGGCCAATTGCACAGGGGTGTCTTCGTACAGGAGCCTTTCAATGGCCGGGATCAGATAGTCAAACCCCTTTTGGGCCGCAAGCCGACTGACAAGACCCAGCAGGGGGAGTTCCTTTTTCTCTGCAAGCCCCATTCTCTTCTGGAGCACTGTTTTGCACAATCCTTTGCCCGTCATGTCCCGGGGCGAAAAATGATGGGGAATAAACGGGTCTGTTTCTGGATCCCACTGGGAATAATCACAGCCGTTGAGAATGCCCTGGAAGTGATCCTTGCGCTTGTTCAGATAATGCCACAGATTGTGGGAGGTCTCTGGCAGGAGAAGCTCCCTGCAATACCCGGGACTCACGGCATTTATGGCATCTGCGTACATGATGCCGCATTTAAGCGGATTCAGACTGCCATACTCCTCCATGAGCTCACTGGTGAACCGGTCCGGCCGAATACCGATGGCATCGAGCCATTTTCTGTCGGTCTTTCCCTGGAATTCGCCATTGTGAATCGTCAGCAGGGAACGCGTCTGTCCAAAGGGGCCAGGGTCAGGATAGTGTTCCTTGAGGTAATAGGGTGCAAGGGCCGTCTGCCAGTCGTTGCAGTGGACAATATCGGGTATCCACTGGGAATGGAGGCAATCTTCAAGTGCGGCCTTACAAAAAAAAGCATAACGAAGCACATTGTCAGGATAGGAATAGTTATCGTATCCATAGATGCCGTCCCGGCTGAAAAAATCGTGGTGCTCAATCAGTCTGACGGCAATCGGACCAAGCTTAACCGGATGAACCAGGCAGCCATAGGGCTGGTAGTGATTCAGGTTAAAATACAGGGGAACAGGGTCTGGTGAGGACAAGACCACATCCTTGTACCTGGGGATTGCAACCCTCACATCGTACCCTCTTTCTGTCAGTTCTCCAGACAGGGCCGCTCCGAAATCGGCAAGACCGCCGGTCTTGACAATCCCGTCCATCTCCGACATGATCATAAGAATTTTCATCACACAAATCCCACCCTTGCGCCTTTAGGAATAACGACAATGCCACCTTCAGAAACCTGAAACCGCTGTCTGTCCAGCTCAGGATCTTCCCCAATAATCGTACCCGGCGCCACCACCACCTCCTTGTCAAGGATGGCTCGTTTAATGTGGCAACCCGGGCCAATATCCGTATCGCCCATGATCACAGACTGTTCGATGGAGCTGTGGCTGTGAACATGAACCCGGTACCCGAGAATGCTCTGGTTGATTAGGGCACCGCTGATGAGGCAGCCCGAAGAAACTGCGGAATTGATGGCATGGCCGACCCTGTTTTCCTGATTATGGATAAATTTTGCAGGGGGGACAGCCGGTGCGTAGCTCCTCAGGGGCCAGTAACGATTATAGAGATCAAACGACGGGGTCACGGAAATCAGGTCCATGCTGGCTTCATAATAGGCGTCCAGAGTACCCACATCCCGCCAGTAGCCCCTGGAGGTTTCCGGCTCACCCCGGATTTCGTTTGTGGAAAAATCATACACATAGACATTGCCCATGGGAAACATCATGGGAAGAATGCTGTGGCCGAAATCATGCTTGGAGTTGTCGTCTTCAGCATCGATCTGGAGGTAATTGACCAGGGTATCGGCGTCAAAAACATAGTTCCCCATGGACGCCAGGACATGGGTCGGACGATTGGGAATGGTTTTGGGATTCTGCTTTGGCTTTTCTTCAAACCCGATCATCTTACCGTTTTCATCCACCTCAATGACGCCAAACTGACCGGCCTTTTCAACGGAAACCGGAATGGCCGCCACGGTAAGGGCCGCACGCTTGTTTCTATGAAAATCAATCATCTGCCTGATCTCCATCTTGTAGATATGGTCACCACCAAACACGCAGACAACTTCAGGATCATAGGTGTCAATCAGGTTTAAATTCTGATAAATGGCATCGGCCGTCCCCTTGTACCAGTGCTTCCCCATGCGCATCTGGGCCGGTATGGGATCAATAAAATGGTCTGTCAGACCAGAGATGCGCCATGCCTGACTCAGGTGTTTCATCAAAGAGTGTGATTTAAACTGGGTCAGGACAAAGATCTGGAGCAGGTCTGAGTTGATGAAATTATTAAGGACAAAATCAATAATGCGATAGTTGCCGCCAAAGGGTACAGCCGGTTTAGCCCTGAGACTCGTAAATGGAAACAGACGGGTACCCTCTCCGCCTGCCAGAATCATTGAAAGAATACCACCCATGTCTCTCCTTTTTTGTGATTAAGTCGGATCTGTTTCCATCCTCCATACCTTAAAATATCTTTTTCAACAAGGGAGAAACAGGCTGAGAGGACCATGGCATCAGGAACAGATCTGCCTAAAGGGTTACTTTGGCCATGGTTTAAAATAAATAGCCATCGCCAAACGAATCCTGCTCATCCACTATCAGCTTGGCCATCCCTTCGGTAATATGGTCCCTTACCGTGGTGATATGAAAGGTTAGGGCCTTGTCGAGCCCTTTTTTATCTTTTTTTTCAAGACTTTCAAAGATGTCACAATGCTCGTTCAAAGACGTTTCCATGACACTGGAGAAATAAAGATTCCTGCTGTATCGCAACAGCAGCACATCAAACAGTTCCTGAAGCATGTTCAGCTGGATTTTACAGTCCGCCAATGAGGCCAGGCACATGTGATACCCCATATCCGTCATGATGCGCCGGTAGTAATTATCCTCAGCAACGGCCCTCCCATGATCGTCCAGGGCCTTTTTCAACCGTTTTAGACCAGCAGGATTCATTTTCTCCAGAATGGCAGGTACCAGGGAGACTTCTATCAACAACCGGGTATTATAAATCTCTGTAATTTCCTTGAGGCTGACCTCATTGACATAATACCCCTTGTTGGCTTCATGACGGACGATGTTCCTGAATTCCAGCCACTTGAGGGCATGGATCACCGGCGTCATGCTCACACCAATGCGGTTGGCAAGGTCTTTGTATTTAATTTTCTGGCCGGGCAGGATTTCATTGTAAAACAGCATCTGGCGAATGGCACTATAGGCTTTATATGCTAAATCTGTTTTTGTGATGTCTTTATCTGTTTTTTTAGGAGACATTCTAATCCTTTGTTGTTCGTTAGCCCATCTGGCAACGTTCCAGAGGAACAACGGTTGGGAGAGTGGGGAGTCCTTGCGGGCGAACACACTCTTTTTCGGACCTGGCATTGTCTGATAATTTATTAAATAATTTATTTAATAGCAAGTCATATTCACAATTTACGATATTTTACATCCCTGAACTATCTATTTTCATTAAAAAAAAGGATTTAGAATTTTCCCTTGACACACCATCGATTTTCTGGAATTGTTACTTAAAATTAAATAATTTATTAAATAATTTATTAAATATCAAGCTGTTTCTCGGGGAGATTGATATGATTGGTGCCCAGACTTTAGTCAAAATGTTAGAAAAATATCATGTTGAATATATTTTCGGTGTTCCAGGTGATACCAGTATCAAATTCTATGAAGCCCTTTACGACAATCAGTCCGGTATCCGCCATGTGATGGCCAGGGATGAACGATCTGCCTCGTTCATGGCAGATGCCTATGCCCGACTCAGCCATAAACCAGGCGTTTGCGAATGTCCCAGTGGGGCAGGTTCTCTTTATACCGTACCCGGCATCGCCGAAGCCAATGCATCGTCCATCCCGGTTATCGTCATCACGTCAGATATCCCCCTTTCGGGCGAGGGCAAGCAGACCATAACCGAACTGGATACACAAAAATTATATGAATCCATCACCAAATGGGCCACCGTGGTTAAAAGCGTCAACAAGATCCCGGAAGTTATACGACGCGCATTCAGGATTGCCACAACCGGTCGGCCCGGGGCGGTTCACCTCTCTTTGCCCAAAGAAGCACTGTGTGACGAATTTTCAAACAGCGCCAAAGACCTTTATGCAGACGAAAACTGCTGCACCTACCCGGCATTCAGAACCCGGGGTGCCAGGACGGACCTGGAAGCCCTGGTCGACCATATGGCCGGAGCGAAACGGCTGGTGATCATCGTGGGTGGCGGTGCAAATCATTCCCAGGCAGGAACATCCATCCAGTCCATGGCTGAATGGATGGCAGCCCCGGTTGTGTCAACCATATCCGGCCAGGGCATTATGCCCGATGACCACCCCATGGCCCTGGGGGTAATTGGTGATAACGGTTTCCATCCCCATGCCCACCGGGCCGTTGAAGAGGCAGATGTGCTCTTGTATGTCGGATGCAAAATGGGATCGGTCTCCACCATCAACTGGTCCATGCCATCGGAAAAACCGGGCCGGAAAATTCTCCAGATCGACCTGAACCCTGAGATGCTGGGCAATAATTTCCAGAACACATGGAGCGTTGCAGGCGATGCCAGACTGGTGGCGGAAGACCTGGTAACCCTCCTCAAAGGAAAAACCGCCCACAGACAGGCATCCGACTGGGTCAACAGCCTGAATCAGCAAAGACTGGATTTCTGGAAGCAGGCCCAGCAGGCGTTCCAGGCAGACACCACACCACTGAAACCCCAGCGAATCATTGCCGAGCTCAACCGTCACCTTGACGAAACAACCATCGTAATCTCCGATGCCGGCACCCCAACCCCCTATATCACACGCTTTCTCAAGCTTGCGGCCAAGAATTCCAGGTTTATCATCCCCCGGGCCTATGGCGGACTTGGGTATGCCATACCCGCCGTGGTCGGTGCCCACTTTGCACGGCCCGATGCTCGGCTGGTGGGGCTGTTCGGGGACGGATCCCTGGGAATGTCTGCCGGGGAGCTTGAAACCATCTCCCGCCTTAATATCCCTGTGGTCCTCATCCATTTCAACAACAGCTCGTTTGGCTGGATTAAGGCCCTGCAGAAACTCCACTGCAATAAAAAGTACTTTTCCGTGGACTTTAATGCCAACAATCCGGCCAGGGTGGCAGAAGGATTCGGCCTCAAGGCGCTTTCCATTGAAACGCCTGAACAACTGGTCCAGGGCCTGGATATGGCATTCAATGCCCGGGGACCTGTTTTCCTGGATGTGAAAAGTGAACCGGAACTGGAAGACATTCCCCCGGTCTATTCCTGGATGACCTGCCAGGCAAAACATGATAAAGCATAGTTGCAGTGTGCACAAGAACGCAACCGTTTAAAAGAGGGAGAAAGGAAATGAAAAGAACTATTATGTGTTTATTTGCCCTGGTGTTGGCAGCTGTTCTGTCACTGCCCGGGGCAGCCATGGCCGACGAAAACCAGGTGACCCAATCCACAACCCTGACCTGGGTGGCCGGTGGCGTAGGCGGAGGCTGGTATGTCCAGGCGGGCGGCATTGCCAGGATGATCGCAGAAAAAGAACCCAATCTGATCCTGAAAGTGGTTCCCGGCGGTGGGGTGGTCAATCCAGTCCGGGTCTCGAGACACAAGGACGACCTTGGCTGGGGCATTACCTTTGTAGACAAGATGGCATTCAAGGGTATCGCACCTGTCTATAAAAAAGCCAACCCGGATGTCCGTTCCCTGGGCGGCATTTTCGGTATCTATCACATCCATGTTCTGGGTGCACGAGACATGAAGATCACCACCATGGCCCAGATGGCAGAAATGGTCAAGGCCGGCAAGGCAATCAAAGTGGCTGCACCCATGAAAGGGACATCTGACCTGCCGTTGATGAACACCATCCTGGCGTTTTACGGCATTTCCCTGGATGATATTAAAAACGCAGGCGGCAAGGTTTTCCATGCGGTCTATTCAGACATGGTCAACCTGTACAAAGACAACCATGTGGACTTTGTCTTCACCCACCTGGGTCTTCCCGGTGCTGCCATTACCGAGATGAGCGTAAGTCGCGATTCTACCCTGATCTCCCTGTCCGATGCCTGTATTGACCATCTCCACAATGAACTTGGAACACTGGCACGGGATTCAGGACAAAGCTTTATTCCCAAGGGGACTTACAATGGCCAGGATGCTGACATCCCCACCGTTGTATCTGCAGGCGAGTTGATCATCAACAAAGATGTACCCGACAATGTTGCCTACACCATCACAAAAATCATCTGTGAAAACACGGAGGAACTCTATAAAATCAACCCGGCCAACAAAAATTTCAAACCTGAAACGGGCTGGAAAAACATAGCCCTTCCCCTCCACCCCGGTGCCGAAAAATATTATAAAGATGCCGGCTACATGGAGTAAAAAGGTTAATTGTTCACTGTCTTGTAGATTAACCCGGGCAGAGCACCTGGTTGTGCCCTGCCCCCGAACCTGGAGAAGTGTTCATGAAAGATTCTAATACCTGGCAGAACAAAGCAATTGGTGCCTGGCTGGCTGCCCTGTCCATATTTCAATTATATACTGCCACTGTTGGAATTTATCAGCCCCGTATTCAGCGGGGAATCCATCTATTATTTCTACTGCCGGCAGCCTTTGTCATCTTTCCCGCTTCCACAAAAAAACACTATAAAAAAGTGGGCATCTTTAACTGGATCCTTGCGGCGCTTTCAATTTTGCCACCGCTCTACATTATATATTTTTATGAACGGCTCACCGAACGTCTGGAATTTGTCGATGATGTCCTGACCATTGAACTGGTGCTGGGCACATTGATGATTGTACTGATACTGGAAGCGGTTCGACGGGCCGTGGTTCCGGCCATGGCATATCTTATTATCGGTTTCTTTGTCTATCTTTATGCAGCGCCCTATCTTCCCGGGGTCTTTTATTCCAAGCCTATTGCCTTTACCGAAATCATCGAAATGCAGTATCTTATCACGGACGCCGGGATCTTCGGATCCATCACCGGGGTTTCAGCGACCTTTGTGGCCCTGTTTGTCATTTTCGGAGCGTTCATGGAGGTCACCAAAACCGGCCAGTTTTTTACCGATCTGGCCTGCCGGATCGCCGGCAAAAGCAATGGTGGACCGGCCAAGATCGCTGTGATTTCATCGGGGCTTTTCGGGTCCATCTCGGGTGTGGCAGCCGCAAATGTGTATTCAACCGGGGTGTTCACCATCCCTTTGATGAAAAAACTGGGATACAGGCGCACATTTGCCGGTGCCGTGGAAGCCGCTGCCTCCACCGGCGGCATGCTCATGCCACCGGTCATGGGAGCAGGTGCCTTCGTCATGGCTGAAATCACAGGCATCTCCTATGTCAACATCGTCATTGCGGCCATGCTGGGATCATTGCTGCTTTACGCCAGCATGGTGGTCAGGGTTCATTATATGGCCCAGCGGCTGAACCTTACCGGGGTGGACGAAAAAGATATGGT
Organism: Desulforapulum autotrophicum HRM2; assembly: GCF_000020365.1. Classification (NCBI taxonomy): domain Bacteria; kingdom Pseudomonadati; phylum Thermodesulfobacteriota; class Desulfobacteria; order Desulfobacterales; family Desulfobacteraceae; genus Desulforapulum; species Desulforapulum autotrophicum. Next base: position 3,302,518 of record NC_012108.1, read on the forward strand.
CTCCTACCGCCAGATTCTCAAAGATTCCTATCTCCTCGTCCCCATGATTCTTCTCGTGGTGATGCTCCTCAAGGGATATTCACCCTTTATGGCGGCCAATGTGGCAATTGCCGTTGTTTTTCTGATCAGTTTTCTTAAAAAAGAGACCCGGATGACGCCCTCCAGGCTCTTTGAAACCCTCCGCCTCGCAGGTCAAAATATGATCATGATTGCCCTTGCCTGTGCGGGTGCGGGCATGGTGGTTGCCATTGTCACCCATACAGGTCTTGCCCTGGGGATCGCAACGGTGATCACAAACTGGTCCGGAGGCCATCTCCTGCCAGCCATGCTCCTGGTCATGTGCACCTCCCTGGTCATGGGCATGGGACTGCCCTGTACCCCTGCCTACATCATTGCCGTCACCATCGGCGGACCTGCCATGCTGGCCATGGGCGTCGACATGCTGCCGGCCCATTTGTTTGTCTATTATTTTGCCGTCCTGGCCGGGGTTACGCCCCCCGTGTGCGTGCCGGCCTTCTGTGCCGCAGCCATCGCAAATTCCCCGCCCCTTGAAACGGGTTTTGAGGCGTTTAAGCTTGCAATCGTAGGATTTTTAATCCCCTATGTTTTTGTGTTTAACAAGGCACTGCTCATGCAGGGGACCGCCCTTGAAATCATCACGGTCACACTGATGATCTTCCTGGCCATTGTATTTTTTGCAAGCGCCCTGAGCAGATATTTTTTCAGGCCCCTGAACCGGGTTTTACAGGCAGGCCTCTTTGTCCTGGCAGGATTTACCACTTTTATATGCGCAAAGCCTGGCCTGCTCAATTCACCCATGGTGAGACTGCTGGGTGCTCTGGTCCTGGCAGGCATTGTGTTTCACCCCCTGTGGTCAAAGTTCAGGGATTCCAATAAAATCAACCCCGAACCCAATGCCTGAGGTTCATCAAGATCGGACCGTCCGGTCAACAAAGGACATGTTTACTTGAGAAAAAATTCACCCCAAATTGTCATCATTGGCGGCGGGGTCATCGGCTCGTCCATTGCGTACCACCTTGCAAAATACGACGCCCCCGTGACCCTGATCGAAAAAAACGACCTGGCCTCAGGCAGTTCAGGTGCCTGTGACGGGCTGGTTTTCATGCAGTCCAAGAAACCGGGAATCCACCTGACCCTTGCCATGGAAAGCCTCAAACGGTTTGCGACCCTGCAACAGGAACTGCCCGTTGACATCGAGTTGAAGCACACCGGCGGCCTGGTGATCATCGAGACCGAGGCCGAATACCGTGCCATGGAGAAATATACCAAAGAACAACAGGCCAACGGCCTGGATGTCCGGCTCCTCGATCCGTCCCAGGCACTGGCAAAGGAGCCCCTTTTAGCCCCTGGGATCATCGGGTCAACCTTTTCCCCCCTGGACGCCCAGGTCAATCCCATTAACCTGACACTCGGGTTTGCCCTTGCTGCGAAAAAAAACCACGCCAGGATCGTCACCCATGCAGACGTTCTGGGCATCCAGACACACGATAACCGCGTAACCGGTGTTCGCACAACCCAGGGAAATTTTGATGCCGATATTGTGGTCAATGCTGCCGGATCAATGGCCGGCCTGGTGTCTGACATGGTGGGCATATCAATGCCGGTCCGACCCAGGAGGGGGCAGATCGTTGTAACCCACGCCGCACACCCCGTACTCAAACACTGCCTGATTTCAGCCAAATATATTGCAGCCAAATATGACCCATCACTGGCCCATACGGCAGGCCAGGGGATTTCCATGGAACAGGCCGACAATGGCAACCTGCTCCTGGGTTCCACCCGGGAGTTTGTCGGATTTAACAAAACGAACACCCTGTCAGGCATAAAAAAAATCATCCACCAGACCGCTGCAATCCTGCCGGTGATCAAAACCTTCCAGGTCATCCGGACCTTTGCAGGACTCAGGCCCTATACCCCTGACGGACTGCCGATTCTGGGTTCGGTCCGATCCCTGGACGGCTTTTTCATGGCGGCCGGCCACGAAGGCGACGGCATAGCCCTGTCTCCTGTTACAGGTCATCTCTTGGCCCAGATGCTCCTGGGCCGTTCTACCCTGATCCCTTTGGATGCATTTTCCCCGGACCGGTTCCAGGACAATGGAGGCTCCGCCCATGCGTAACCCTGATTCAAATTTCAATCAAAACCTGAGAATTAATTCTGTTCAAAGGGGCAGACGGATAACCCTCATGGTCAATGGTGCTCCCGTTCCGGCCTTTGAAGGTGAATCCGTCCATGCCGCCTTGACCGCCGCTGGAATTCAGAATTTACGACGATCAAAAACAGGCAGCCCACGGGGTATTTTCTGCGGCATGGGCATCTGTTATGAATGCCTGGTCACCATCAACGGTGTGCCCGATCAAAGGGCCTGCATGACCATGGTAAACGATAAAATGGAAATTACCACCCAAGCCGATCCCCTTGAAAGCCAACCGCTGGATACGACCCAAGGGGGAGAGAAAAGATGAAGACCCATTACCATGTTATCATCGTGGGGGCAGGTTTTGCAGGACTTACAGCCGCCGAAACCTTTGCCGGCCAGGGCCTTGATATCCTGATCATTGATGAAAACGCCCAGTCCGGCGGACAGCTGCTCCGGAAAACCAGGCACAGGCCATCCCTTTTACCCAGACTGGAACCTGACCGGATGAAATCAAAGGGCTTTGCCCTGATTGAATCCATCAAGAAACGCCAGGGTATAGACTGGATCACCCAGGCCCAGGTACTGGGTATTTTCAAGGAAAGAAGACTCCTCGTCCATGTGGAAAACCATAACACCCCGGGGGAAAAAGACGCCGGAAAAATCCGTGAAGTCCAGGCCGACCATCTCATCCTTGCCACCGGTGCCAGGGAAAGGTATCTGCCGTTTAAGGGCTGGACCCTGCCCGGGGTCATGTCCCTGGGGGCTGCCCAGATCCTCATGAAAAGCCATGGGGTACTGCCTGCCCGCAACACGCTGATTGCAGGCACAAGCCCCCTGATGATGGTACTGGCATGGGAAATCCTTGGTAACAGAGGCAGGGTTGCAGGGCTTGTGGATCAAAATTCCATGAAAAAGAAACTGGCCTTTGTTCCCCTGGTCAAAGACCACTGGCCCAAACTCGTGGAAGGTGCCCTCTATACCGCCCGCATGATCCTCAGCGGCGTCCCCGTGCACCAGGGCACCCGGGTGATCGAAGCCAGGGGAGAGAACGGATTTACATCGGCAATTATTGCAAAGACCACACCTGAAGGGGTTATCATCCCGGGCACAGAAAAACAGTGCCCGGCCGACGCCCTGGCCATTGGCCACGGGTTTGTCCCCAATATTGAACTGCCGGTCCAGGCAGGCTGCGAACTTGAATACCACAGGGACAAGGGCGGCTGGGTGGTCAGGATTAATCAGAAGCTGGAATCCTCCGTCCGGTCGGTTTATGCCGTGGGCGAAATCACGGGCATTGCCGGGGCAAAAAAATCCTTTATCCAGGGTAGACTTGTGGCCCTGTCCATCCTCAGCCGCCTGGGTAAAATAAATTTAAACAGCCGGACTAACGACTTTCACCATGGGGTTGAAACCCTTGTTGCCCTTAACCTGGAGCAGGAAAAGTATGCCCGTTTTTTAAATCAGCTGTGCCAGGTACCGCTGTCCGCCTATGGAACCATTCCCGATGAGACCATGATCTGCCGGTGTGAAGAGATTACCATGGGAACCATCAGAAAAAACATCCACCAGGGGTTTGACACCATGGGCAGCTTGAAAAAGGCCACCCGGTGCGGAATGGGCCGGTGCCAGGGTCGGATCTGCGGGCCTGTGATATTGGATATCATAACGGCGTTGACAGGAAAAAGCCCCGCCCAGGTCGGATGCACCCTGTCACGGGTGCCGGTGAAAAACGTGGGGATCAGCGCCTTTTTAAATCCATAACACAACTTTGGCACTTCTGGGCTGTTTCCACGGATCAGCCCAGAAAGTCAGATCACCAAGCAACAGACACTGAAAGGCTGGATCCTTAATGGATTTAAAAAACAACAGATCAACCACCCCATTTATCGGCATCATCATGCTCGACACCGTTTTCCCCCGTATTAAGGGAGATATCGGCAATCCTGCCACCTTCGACTTTCCGGTAAAATACAAGATCGTCAAAGGAGCCTCACCGGAACGTGTGGTGCTCCAGGCAGACAAAAGCCTGCTCCAGCCCTTTGTTGCGGCAGGGCGCTCCCTGATTCGGGACGGCGCCTTTGCCCTTGCCACCTCCTGCGGGTTTCTGGCCCTATTCCACAGGGAGCTGACCCAGGCCCTGGATGTTCCCATATATTCATCAAGCCTACTCCAAGTTCATTTTGCCCAATCAATCATCAAAAAAGGTCAAAAAACCGGCATCATCACCGCCCGGAAACGGTCACTGACCCGTGATCACCTTGCCGCCGTGGGCATCGAACACTACCCCCTGACCATTGTTGGCATGGAGGAGGCCGAGGAATTTACCTCTGTTTTCATCCAGGGCAAATCAACCCTTGATGCGGACAAATGCCGGCAGGAGATGAAGGAAACCGCCCTGGCCCTGAAAGCCTCAAATCCTGACCTGGGCGCCATTGTACTGGAATGCACCAACATGCCGCCCTATACGCAAACGGTTCACAGGGCAACCGGGGGATTGCCGGTCTTTGATGTGGTCACCATGGTCAATTATGCACATTCGGCAGGCATGGCCGTATCGCAAGATTATTCTGTCTGCAACAATCTGGATAATTCCGGGAAAGGCGTCTGAGGTATGGCAGGACGGACCATGTCCTGTGCTTTTTCTTTCATGGTTTCGTTTCCCTGGTTTATCGGTCACCGGCATATGTGATCAAATTCAGGATATGATATCCACTCCATGCCATACCATGCTCCGACCGTGCCGGTTATATTCATTGACGCCAACCTCATCAAAAAACATAACTTGACTTAGGATGGGCGGTTATGGTTTATTTTTGTTCAAATAAAGCCTGTAATCATTTTTGCAGTAACATTTTGCAGTAACATAAACAACCAAAATCCAGGTGCAGGGCCTCTGCCTATTATGCACCAAAACCCTGCAGGAGGAGCATCACATGACAACACTGGATAATTTAAAAGAAGCATTTGCAGGCGAGAGCCAGGCCAACAGACTCTACCTTGCCTTTGCCAAAAAAGCCGATAAAGACGGCCTGCCACAAATTTCAAAACTGTTCAGGGCAGCAGCTGCTGCAGAAACCATCCATGCCCATGCACATTTAAGTGCCATGGGCGGTGTTAAAACCACCCTGGAAAACCTGGAAACCGCCATTGAAGGCGAAGGTCATGAATTCAAGGAGATGTATCCAAAATTTCTGACCCAGGCCCGGGAAGAAGGCGTGAAACCGGCTGAAACTTCCTTTGCCTATGCCCTGGCCGTGGAAGAAATTCATCATGGGCTGTACGCCAAGGCACTGGAAGCGGTGAAGGGCAAGGGCGATCTTCCTGAAACCACCATCCATGTCTGCCCCCTGTGCGGGAACACCGTTGAGGGAGGCGTGCCGGACAAGTGCCCGATCTGCAAGGTGCCCGGCAGCAAATTTGTCGAAGTTGCATAGAAACCAAGAATGCCCCGTGGCCTGGCTGAACCTGCCATGGCCACGGGAACCCCACCCTTGGCCCCCCAGACTTCCATAAAAAATATTTTTTTATCAAAAAACCACGATCTAAAAACATCCCGAACTATTTTTTCCATTGTGTTCTCTGGAAATAATTTTTACTCTGTGCCCCGATTGGCTGTGCACCCAGGACAAAGGAAATGAAACGTGAAGATAAGAACGGTGCAGGCAAAGGATATTGACGCCTGCCATTTAATTGAACAGCATTGTTTTACACAAAGTGAAGCAGCTTCTCTGGACTCCATAAAAGAGCGGGCCACAGTATATCCATCTGGATTTATTGTTGCAGAGCTTGACCACAGGGTGGTTGGAATGATCAACAGCGGTGCAACCGATAGTGATGACATCACCGATGAAGCATTTAAAAAACTGATCGGCCACAGGGAAGACGGGAGAAACATCGTTATTTTCTCTGTTTCGGTTGCCCCGAAATTTCAAGGGAAAAAAATTGCTTCACGCCTGATGAGCCGGTTTGTAGAGCGATCCAGGGAGTTGAACAAAGAAAAAATCCTGCTGCTCTGTAAAACAGACCTGATTCCATTTTATGAACGACTGGGATTTACCCTTGGGGGAATATCCACCTCCACCCACGGCGGGTTTGAATGGCATGAAATGATATATACCCTTAAAAATACAAACAATTAGGAACCATAGGAAAAATGGAAATCAATCAGGAATGGAATTTTGATGAAATCATTGACAGGAGCAATACCGGTTCCATGAAATGGGAGCCCGGGGTCCTGGGGGTTAAATTTGGAAAAGGCAGGGAAGACCTGCTGCCCCTGTGGGTGGCGGATATGGATTTTAAATGTCCCCCTGCCGTGGTACAGGCCATGGAAAAACGCCTGGCCCACCAGGTGTACGGGTATACCATGCCCGACCCCGGTTACAATGCCGCATTGATCGCCTGGTATCAGCGCCGCCACCAATGGGCAATCGACAACCGCTGGATCATGACCAGTCCAGGTATTGTCCCGGCAACCAATTATCTGATCCAGCGTTTTTCCAAGCCCGGTGACAAGATTTTGATCCAGACCCCAGTCTATTATCCGTTTGCCCAGTCCATTGCCACAAACGGACGACGTATTGCCGACAATCCCCTGCAAATTGTGGACGGCCGGTATCAGATGGATTTTGAAGATCTTGAAGAAAAAGCCAAAGACCCCAGGGTCAAGATGGCCATCCTCTGCAGCCCCCACAACCCCGTGGGCCGGGTCTGGACCCGGGAGGAACTTGAACGCTTTGGAAAGATCTGCATCGACAACCATGTCCTGATATTTGCCGATGAAATCCATTGTGACCTAACCATGCCCGGATTCCAGCATACCTGTTTTCAGGGAATCTCCCAGGAATTTGCCCAGCATTCCATTGCCGGCAATTCAGGCAGCAAGACCTTTAATCTGGCAGGGCTTCAGCAGTCAAGCCTCATCATTCCCAATGACCAGCTTTTCAGTGAACTATCAATCTATTTTGAAACCCTGGGTGTCGGCCCCCGGGGCGGAGGCACCCTGTTTGGGGCCGTTGCCACCCAGGCAGCATACAACGGTGCAGAACCCTGGCTGGATGATCTGCTGGTTTATCTGCATGAAAATTTCATCTATCTGAAAACACAACTTGAAGACCAGCTGCCCGGGGTAAGGGTGTTTGACCTTGAAGGCACCTATCTGGCCTGGGTGGATTTCAGGGCCCTGGGACTGTCACCGGAAACAACCATCCTTAAAATTGAACAGGATGCCAAGGTGGCCCTGGATCATGGCAACTGGTTTGGTGAGAATGGTGCCGGGTTTGAACGGGTGAACATTGCCTGCCCCAGATCAATCCTGAAAAAAGCGGTTGATGCCATGGTGGCGGCCTTTGTTCAATAATCAGATATCGCCCGGGTGCCTGACAATACTGAAACAGTAGAGGCTGTTAGGGTTACTCGGGCATTGCCGGTCAGTACAAAATTCAGGGAACAAGGGCCGCATTTTCCACCCGAATTTTCAACCGGTTTTTCGCAACACATGCAGCAGAATCGTTGGCATAGCAGTAAATACATCCATGGGGGCAGGTGTTGTAGCTGCCAATATCCTTGCTGTAAATACAATTGCACTCCCTGCGCTGGCCCTTGTCTTTGAGCCTTTTTGACTTGGATTGCATGGGTTGGGCAAACAGATCGCCCTGGCGCTCATACCCCAGGAACTTTTCAAATTGGGTGCTCCTTTGGGGCTTGTCGGTGATTCTCAGAATCAATTCATCGTCAATGCATTTGTTGTGCTCAATGCCAAAGGCGGAAAGATCGATGGCCTCACCGCAGGTGGCAAGTTTCAGCCCCCATGGTTTGTTTATTTCACTGATTTTCCGGGCCGTGTCAGCCATGGTAACTGTGTCAAAATCACGATACCGGACGCTCTGCCTGGCAAGGTTGTCGGTCACTTTTTTATAGTTTGAGATATCTGCAAAACTGAACACCAGCTTTTCTGTAAATGGGTGAATAATCTCCCCCACTCCATGGATCTTTGAGATCAGTTGATCGGGATCACTCCTGTCGGTCATGAGCAGGGGATCAAATCGCCAGATCACACGTTCTTTTCCAAGGCGTTCAGAAAGGGCCTGGAAGGTTTCCATACGCTGGTTCAGTGGCGGCACGCCAGGTTCAAACCCTTCTGCTTCATAGTCATTGAGCGTAAATTGAAAATAGCAGGCGATCCCAAGGGATTCAAGGCGCTCCAGCAACGGTATCATGGGCGCCGGGTTCTTGGTCCAGAAAACAATGACGCAGGTGTTGGCAAACGAGACATACTGAGGTTTGAACCGGTTAAAGGGGTTGATCCACTGCACATACCCCTTTTTAAGCTTGTCAAAAAACCATTCACTGTAACAGGCAGGAATATCTGTTGCTCTGCTGGCCGATATGATCCAGGGGGCGATTGCGGTGCATGGCCCTTCCGGAGTCTCAATGGTTGTTTTTGGCCATTTAATACCCATGGAGTACTCCTTATTTATGGTGCTCTAATGCCGTGTTTTTATACTCAACTGTTTATCATGACAATTGCGCTGTGTCACGCAACTTACCGTGGTAACAGAAATGCCCGCCACTACATCCTGTCTCCTTAATCTGGGTGGGTGCGTTTGCTTAACAAAGCATTTATTTCCGCCCTCACTGCAATCGTGCCACAGGCGGCACTAAATCGGGTATGCAATCCTGTGATGCCATTGTCCCTCATGTAAAATTCGTCGAAAAAGTTACTCGCCATGACAATGGCGTAGCAGGCGCTTTCAAAAAAAAGATTTATACAATAATTTTTTTTTAAAATCCATTAATGTATTTTTTATAAGAAACTCTTGTCGAAACATCATTGTGAAAGTCTCGACTTTAGAGCCCTCTTTGGTTTCCCTGACTGGAACATTGTAAACCAAAGGGGTTAGGATTTTTGCCCTTCCAGGCGTTAAGAAGCGCAGGCTGTTTGAGGACTTTAGCCCGCAGTTCCTGCGCTTTAGTCTGGAAGGGCAGAAATTCCCCCGACGTTTACCGTTCCGGTCAGGGTAACCAAAGAGGGCGGAATGGTACTATCGCCTGCCCTGTATCATCGTGTTTCATATTTCGTTGTGTCCGCAGGACATGTGGGTTATATGAAACACTCACCGAAGCATTGTAAACAGAGGCGTTTCATCATTCGTTGTGGCCGGTGAAGATACCTCACTCCGGCCGTGCCGGTTTTATATGAAACTCGCTTCGACCGGCCGGCGGAAACGGGTGTTGCCCTTCACTCATTCTCGCAGGCCGTCCATGGCCTGCTCCGAGGGAAATAGCAACTCCTTGGACCTCGTGTCCACCGTTGCCATTTAACCCGTTCAGGGCAACACCCGTTCCCACCGGCCTACTACTGTCGAGTTTCATGCTTCGTTGTGTCCGCCAGGACATGTGGGTTATATGAAACACTCTCCAAAGCATTGCAAACAGAGGCGTTTCATCATTCGTTGAGGCCGGAGCCATAACTCGCTCCGGCCGTGCCGGTTATAAAACAAATTATGCTTACGCTTACAGAAAATAATATCTTAAAAAGATTGGGAGAACGCCTTAAACAAGCCCGACTTGAGCGTAATGATCCCCAAAAAGAATTTGCCTTCAGGATCGGTGTCTCAATACCTACTTTATACAAAATGGAACAGGGACATCCATCCATATCATTGGGAATTTGGGCAAAGGCCTTATCTGTGCTTGGCAAACTTGACGACCTTGATCAGCTAATCGCTTCGGCAAACGCTCCTGGGAAATCCTTGTTTGAAAGATATGATGCCCAGCACAAGACAAAAAAACGTCAGCGGGCAGCAAGACGTCGCCATGATTAAGTTAAACGTCATGGTGACCCTCCCAGATGCTACAAGATTGCCCTGTGGAGAAATTGTTGCCACACCACCTGATTCCCAGGGGTTGGTCAAAGGGGCATTTCGATATTCTAAGGCGTACCTTGACCATTCCCTTGCCTTTCCTTTAGATCCTGTAACATTGCCGATGATTTCCAAAGAATTTATTGCACAAAGCCCAGCAGGCGTTCACGCCGTATTCGAGGACGCATTGCCAGATGACTGGGAAAAAAACTGCTGATCCAAAAAGCAAAGCTTGGAAGGGGTGAACAGACCATTCCAAGGCTGCTTGCAATATTAGGAAAAAATGGGTTGGGGGCGCTCTCTTTTGTCTCAAGGCACAATTTGCCTGGTGAAAATTCATCGGCTGACATGGTTGAGTTAAAGGCACTTCTGGAGGCTGCTTTTCGATATGATTCCGGCCTGGAACTAAAAGAAAAGGAGTTACAATTATTATTTCGTGCGGGGAGTTCCCCTGGCAGAGCACGGCCTAAAGCGCTTATTCAAAAGGAAACAGGGTCCCTTTGGATTGCAAAATTTCCCAGCTGCAATGACAAGCTCGATGTGCTGCCCGATATTTACGAACGAAGAGAGCATTCATTATCTTTTGATTTAAATTATTTGCCGCCGGACAAAGATGCTTTAAAGAACATGGCAAAACGGCAGAACATCAAAAATGCCGAGCAGATTATGGATGAGGTGTATGGGTCTGTTGCTCGGTGGCGCAATGTATTTCAGCAATATGGTGTTCCTGAATCTGACATACAGAGGCTTGAGTGGGGGATTCAGGAAAGGGGGCGGTTGGTTTACCCTTTTTTGTGGCAGGTTGAACCAGTGCCTTGTTGAAAAAATCAACATCCGTGCTGCACAAACCTTGAACTTCAAAACATTGTTCTTTTTTATTACGAATCGCGGCATTTTTTGTCAAAAACACATGGCCGGTCACGCTTGGGTAAAGTTTTGCCATAAACATCCAGTAGGCATTTTTTCCATACCCAATCCCGAACCAGTTCAGCAGGCCCTTACCGGAACCGGCAAACAGATGATGGTTGAACATCAGGCGGATAAACTCTTTTCGGATGCAGGGGTCGGCAGGGTTAAAAGCGGGGCATGATTCAATGACAAGGCGGACCTGCCCCATGTTTCCCGGTTTTAAACGGGGAAGTTCCAGCCGGGTTCCCACCACGATCTTTTTCTTGACAACCACCCCTTTGACAGGGGTTTGGTCCAGCATGTCCAGGGCCGTTGAAACAGCGGAACGGTCCCTGCGGTCAAGCAGGTCTCCGCAGGTGTACTCATCCCCGGATTCAAAAAGAAGGTCCATGGGCAAAACTGGCGGCCGGGGTAATCTATCCGGAAGGATCACGTAAATTTTTGCTTGTTTTTGCCGGAATCGAGTCATCACCCGGAAATATTTCTGGGTGGCACGAACCCTGGAGGTGGAGGGACTAAGGTCGATAAGAAGCTTGCAATGGGGCGAATTCCACCCTTCAATCAAAACGTTTACCTGGATCAGGGTATCAATCTTTCCCCCCTCAAACGGATCAAGGAGTCTGGTCCTGGCGTTGCCCGGGGTTTCTCCCAGAATCAAGCCCGGAGGGGGGCAGCCGTCGGGCCTGTGCCTTTTTAAATAGGTGTGGAGATCATGGGCCTGCTGCCGTGAAGCACACACAATCAAACACGGGATATCACGATTTTCTGGTGAATATCGAAAGATCTCCACTGTTTTAAAAAAAGGGGCGCTGGACATGATTCGCCCCAACAATTCCCTTTCAAAATCACCGGCAAAAATTCGCACTCTGGATTTTCCTGCATCCACCTCTGCCACCCACACCCTTGCAGGTGCCAGAAGCCCAAGGGCAATGGCCTCCTTGAGGTCAATTTCATAAATCTTGTCAGGATAAAAAAGGTCAACCCGCTTGTCATCGTTATAAGTGGGAGTAGCGGTCAACGCAATACGGACTGCCTGGGCTGAAAAAGCCCTGCTCAATGCCTTCTGGCGCAGCCTGGTCATGCTGTGATGGGCTTCATCCACAAAGACAAGGGCGGATCGGGCAAAGGCCCGGGGCAGTGTTCCCTGCTGTGAATGCCCCTGGAGGCTGCTGTAGGTGATCACGTTGATGCCGTTTTTGACAACACGCTTTTCCTCTCCGTAAAAAAGACCAATGGGGACGGAGCCATTGAGCTGGGAAGAAAGGGATTCCACTGTCTGGAGGACAAGGGTTCTGGTGGGTACAACAATGGTTGCGGGCAGGGCTGTCAAGGCAATTATGTGGCCTGCAATTATGGTTTTTCCAGTGCGGGGCGGAAGGATGATCCTGCAACAGGGAGAAGAGAATTGTGGGTCAGGCCGGGTTGCAATATCCAGCAGATAGGCTGCAAATTTTTGAAGCACAGGAAACTGGTCGTTCCTGAGCTTGTATTTTATGTTGCCGCAGCAGTCAAAGAGATCGTCTATTTCCAGAAGACCTTCCGCACTTTTCATCAACAGGTCTGTTAAATCCAGATTATAGGCATCCATGGGAAAAGGCCCTCTTTTGCACAACCGGCACAGCCGGAGCGGGGTGTGGGCGCCGGCCCTGGCGTCTGTGCTGACAGCCGTCATTTAATCCACACCGGGTAAAACCCCCTTCCCGCCCACTCCTGCCGATCCAGTTCTATAAAATAATATTCAAAATTCGCCGCAAAGGTTCAGCAGCCCCCCACAGCAGCTGATCGCCAACGGAAAAGGCCGTGAGATAGTCGTCGCCGATAGTCATTTTCCGGATACGTCCAACGGGCACGGTCAGGGTGCCTGAGACAGCGGCAGGGGTGAGATCGGTGATGCTGGTCTCCTTGCGGTTGGGAACCACCTTGACCCAGTCGTTGTTGGCGGCGAGCATGGACTCTATTTCACCAACAGGCACCTTTTTGTTCAGCTTGATGGTAAATGCCTGGCTGTGGCACCGCATGGAGCCGATCCTGATGCACTGGCCGTCAATGGGGATGGGGTTGTCCGACCGGCCCAAAATCTTGTTGGTCTCCACAAACCCCTTCCACTCCTCCCGGGTCTGGCCGTTTTCCATGGCCCGGTCGATCCAGGGGATCAGGCTTGCGGCAAGGGGAACGCCCCAATTGTCGGTTGGAAAGGCCTTGGATCGTATGGTGTCGGTCACCTTCCGGTCAAGGTCGAGTATGGCCGATGACGGGTCGTCCAGCAAACCGGCTGCCTGGTTGCCAATGGCTGCCATCTGGGCCACAAGCTCCTCCATGTTTTTTGCCCCTGCCCCGGATGCGGCCTGGTAGGTCATGGAGGTGATCCATTCAACCAGATTGTTCTCAAACAGCCCACCAAGGGCCATGAGCATGAGCGATACCGTGCAGTTGCCACCGATATAATTTTTGATTCCCCTGTCAAGGGCCTGGTCGATCACCCTTCTGTTCACAGGATCGAGCACGATGATGCTCTTGTCGTCCATTCTCAGGGTCGATGCCGCATCGATCCAGTACCCCTTCCAGCCGTTCGCCGCTAGCTTTGGCCGCACAGCCTCGGTATAGGCACCACCCTGGCAGGAAAGAATGATATCCATTGACATGAGGGCATCAATATCATGGGCGTCCACCAGGGGTGGGGCATCCACACCCACATCAGGTGCCTTCATCCCGGCCTGGGAGGTGGTGAAAAAAAGCGGGCTGAACCCCTTGAAATCTTCCTCTGCCATCATCCTTTCCATGAGCACCGACCCGACCATTCCCCGCCAGCCAACAATACCTACCTTCTTCATTGTTTACTCCTTTATTATATTTTTCATGTAAAACGCTAAATCCATGATTTGTTCTGTTCAGAAACGTTTTACGCTTATACCGACAAAACCTTTTTAAGGTCAATACCATATTTTTCCATGGAGTTTCCCAGGGTGCCCCTGTTGATGTTCAAAAACGCGGCCGCCCTTGTCTCTTTGGCCCTTGTCTGTTGAAGAGTCTGGAGTTGTTGCAAAACCGAATTAATTTACTTGAAAAATCAGATATATCCGATAGAATAAGATTCCAACCCCATAATACCGACAAAAAAAGAAATCCAGGAGATATATGCCGGAAGATTCCAAGGATAAAATAGAATTAAACAGGCTCAAAAACCAGATCAAAAAACTCAGGATTGCTAAGGAAAAGGCGGAAATCAAGGCAACGCTTGCCCACACCGGAAAAATGGAGGCCCTCTACACCATGGCAGGAGGGATTGCCCACGATTTCAACAACATTCTGTCGGCCATATTTGCCTATTCCCAGTTGGCAATCAACCATATTTCCGACCCGGAAAGGGCAAAAATAGATATTCGGCAAATCCAGAAGGCCGGCCAGAAGGCTTCGGATTTCACGGGGCAGATAATGTCGTTTTCCAGACGAACAGGCTACAACAAAATCGCCATGCCAATTTCCAATGTGGTCAAAGAGGCCCTGGAACTGTTCAGTTCAACCAGCCCTGAAACCATTGAGATTGTGGACAGCATCCATTCCAGCGCCTTGATCATGGCCGACCCCACAAGCATCCACCAACTCATGCTCAACCTTTGCACCAACGCCTTCCATGCCATGGCAAAAACCAGAGGCGTCCTGACCGTGGTCCTGACGGAAAGGGCCATTACCACGCCCCCCCCCATGTTTGCCACCCTTCAGCCGGGAAACTATCTTGAACTTACCGTGTCCGACACGGGCCACGGCATGGATTTACAAACCATGGAGAGAATATTTGAACCCTATTTCACCACAAAGAAGACAGGCCAGGGAACAGGCTTTGGCCTTGCATTGGTCCACAGCATTGTAAAGGACCACGGGGGGGAGATCTTTGTTAAAAGTGAACCGGACAAAGGAACCCGGTTTCACCTTTTTTTTCCAATTATATGAATTTGCCGGCAAGGTTGGAGTCTATGACATAAATGCACACCTCGTTGGCTCCCTGCTCGGTGTAGTTGAATTTCACCATCATATTATTGATGAGAAACTCCACGTCACTCCGGATACGCTTGTCATAGGTTTTAAAGCCTTCCGTGTCATAATCCTTGATGGCGCTCCTGAAGTTCTCGTTTTCCAGGAAAGGTTCTAACACCCTTTTTTTAAGATTGTGCACATAGCGTTCATGCAGTGAGTTAAACAGCCGGGTATCGGTAATATCCTTGCCTTCAACCATCATTTCCACGCTCAGGGCGTTGGTGGTATACTCCTTGAGGACATCAATGCGCATGATCTCACGGCGCTGCTGATCTGCATTGGCGGCAAAGAGCCTGTTTTCTATACTTTCGAGGTAGGCGTTGGTGATGTCAAGGACCTCGCCTGTGAACAGGCACTTTGCCGTGGAGCCGATCTCAAAGTTCACGGCCGAGATGTAATTCTTGACGTCCAGGGCGATGCGATCCTCATTGTAGTAATAGAGAGATTCCTTGACCTGTTGGAGTACATTGTAATCGTACATTCGTAAAAGGGACTCAAGAAAACCAGCAGGGATCAGGCCCGCTCTCTCCTTCATGAGGTTGCGGAAGAACCGGCACAGTTCCGGCATGGTGATGAGGCTGTCTTCCTTTGCATGCATGGAATAGAACTGATCAAAGATGCGGATGGAATCCCGCCCTGAAAATCCGCTGCTCCCTTCGGTATTTGATTCCTCAATGATCCTGCGCCAGAGTTTGGCGGTCAGAGCCTTTCTGTCATCGTCCTGGAGCCACTGGGGAGGCGCTCCCGAATAAATCTCCATCTTGAGCAGCATGAGATTCGCATCGCAGTAGCGCCGGTACTTTGCCGGATCGCCGATCCATTCTAGCATCACGTCCGACTTTTCCTTGAGCCTTGAGCTGATCATTACCCTTGCAAAATTTTCCATGACCATGGGCAGAAAGCTGTCCATGACATGGCGGCCAAAGATGTTGGTCAGAACCTTGACCTCGGTCTCCACATCAAGGACATAGGGAATGTTGATATACTGAATCCGGTCGGAAAACGAAGGAAACTCCCTGATATTCTTCTTGTCTTCGGGATTCATCAACGCAAGAAACAACGAGTTGACGTTCTCCTCCAGATCTTCCACCTTGTGGATCGCCTCACTGATGATGTTATGAAGTTCGACCATGCGCTCGACGTTGTGGGACTTGATATCCATGAGGGCATAGACACCGTTGTTTGTCTTGGCAAATCTTGAATAGACGTAGTGGATGAGATTGCTGTCACGGAACAGGTTATTGATCCGGGTCTGGAGCATGGGGTTGGTGATCACGTTGTTTTTAAGGGGTTTATCCCCGGGGTTAAAGACGGATATGCCCTTGCCCATGCGTCGGCTGAAAAAGTAGGGTCGCGCATAAAGCATGTTGAACACCTCTTCAATGCTTCCGAGACGCTCAAAAAGGGCCTGGTAGATGGACGAACAGACGGTGCACGCCTCCTGGCTGAACACCCACTCATACTCTTTTTCAGTAAACAGCCGCCACTTGAACTCATCGTTTCGGATCAACTTGTCCAGCATCCCCCGGCGAAGGTGCTTGGGGATGATCAGCAAAGGATTGTCATGGGAAATGCAGGGAATCTCAAGACAGGCCTTGTCAACCCCGTGGTTCAGCTCATCCTCAACCGTCTGGTCGATCAGATCGGGATAGTGTCGTTCAAGGATGTGCACAAGCCTGTCAATGCTGCTGGTTCGTTCGGTCATACCCGGTTGGCCGAGTCGATTGACATCTATCCGCCACAGGGCCTCGTAACGCATACCCTCTTCGGTGTTGGCATAGGATTCAAATCTTTTCAAAAGGTTGTTCAAGAAGGTGCTCTTTCCACAACCGTGGGGGCCATGGAAGATGTAGATACGGTTCTGCTGGGCACCGTGGCGAAGCCCCTCCATGTGCTTCATCATGCGGTTGGCAAACAATCGGTCTGCAAAATAGGGATTTTCAGACCCTTCCACAAAAAGTTTTGAGCAGTCGTAATAGGTGAAGTTAACCTCTCCTGAATCATCGGGGACGTCGCTGTTTGCCACCTTGACGTGGGAGAACATCATATCATAGAACACCTGAAAAATATTTCGAATCACCCGGGCCGGCTGCTTTTCAATGAGATCCAGAAACTGGATAAAGGTGAGGGGCTTTCGCTTTTCATGGCGGGCACCATCCTGATTTAAAAAGGCAGCTGCAATTTCTGCAGGCGTCTCATCGCTTGCCATCCCAAGGGATTTTTTATCCATCTCCATTTACATCTCCTGTTTGTGGAGCTTGCGATTCTCCATGACATACATGAATCGTTTCCAGGTAAACCCCTCTTCTTCCTTGAGCAAATCCTTTGGCGCCACTGGGTCCCAGAAGTTGGCCGGTGCCTGGGGGGCAACGGCTGAACGGATGTACTCCCAGGTTTCAAGGCGCACAGGAGCGCCCCAGAGGAACTCAATACCGATCATGGTATTTTCGATAAAATCTGCCTTCAGGGGCTTGCCCTCAAACGAGTGGACCAGGTAAAGGTCCCCTTTCAGGGTTTTTTCATGGTCCACACAGATTCTGGGGGGATGGTAAAGGGTGTTGATAATCATCTCCTTGTACGCCTCGGCCTTTCTTGACTTTATATAGTACTCCACGCTCTTGCGCTCTCGGTTGATCCTTCGTCCCGACACAAAGAGTTTGTGACGATCCATGAATTCCTGGTCAATGTATCGGTTGATAAAGGTGAAATCACAAAAATTTTCCCTGATTTTAAAAATAATATCCCTGCCCGTGTGCCGTTCAAGGTCGAACTGTTTGCGCAGGACCTGGTCTTTGAGGGAAAAATAATCAAACGAATAGCACCCCCTGTCCTCCATCTCCCATATGTGATAAAAAAGCCTCATGCCCAGGGCGTAAGGATTAAGGCCCACCTTGGGCATGGCCGTGACCCCGGCATTAACCTTTGCAAAACTCACCTCATGGCCCTTAATTCTGTCATCGCCCATGAACAATGTCTCGTGCCACAGACTTGCCCACCCCTCGTTCATGATCTTGGTTCTGATCTGGGGCTGGAAAAACAGCGAGGTGTTGCGAACCACCTCAATAACCGACTTCATCCAGGTGTTTTCATCTTTTTTCAGGAACGTTGAATGTTCAAGGATGTACTGCATGACGTCGGGCCGGGGATTGTCCTTTGCCCCTTTCTTTTTCTGGTAAAGGGCCTCAAACTCAGGATACTTTAAAATAACATCGACAAAAAAGAGTTCGTCCGTGTAGGTGCCGCTTTTTTGCAGGGCATTGTAACGGTCGATCTCCTTTAAATAGGCGTTGGTTTTGGCCTTTTTCTCCTGCTGGAGAAAAACGTCAAAATAGTAATCAATGCGATCGACCCTGCGGGTTCGCGGAGTGATATTCTCAGCAACAGTGTCATGGTATCCAACAATGTTGTCAATTCCCCGGGCAAACTCGATGACATAGTCCACCCACCGCCCTTTTTCCGAACGATACCTTGCAATGAGCCGCTTGTCCGCAAGGGCCTGGCCTTCAAAATCATAGGACCAGGTGTGCTGGAAAAAAAGATTGTTCTGGAAGAAATCAATATGCCCGAGCACATGGTAAAAAATCATGACATTGAGCCAGTCAGGGTTGTTGTCGTTGTAGAAGGAGATGGCTGGCCTTGTGTTGATGACAGTTTCATAGGGATTATTCGGGTAGAGTTCGTATTTCCCCTTTTCAGAAAGCACCCTCACGTCGTGGACCCAGTAATCGTAAAGGGTAGGAATCATCACCTTGGGGCCAAGTTCAATAAGATCACGATTGGTGACGATGTACTCAAGGGTTTCATCGTCAAACACGAGTCCCTTGTCCCTTGCCCTTTTCTTGCACCCCTCCATGATCTGCTTCACATGCTGGTCAACGATTTCCATGGCATCTCCGCTGGAAGATAAATTAGGAGATCAGTTGTTTAATCCCCTGAATGATCCTTGCATCATCGGCATCCTCCTTGAGCGTGTCCATTTTAAAAAAAGCACTCTTTTTCTCAAGAAGACCCGATGCCCTGATATACTTTTCAACCTCGGTCTGGTTGGCCCGGGCGTATTGATGTTCCGCAATGGTGATTCCCACCCTTGCCGCATAGCCAAGCATCTTCTCAAGCTCAACCAGGGCATCTTTGCCGTCGGTGTCCCAGTCATCGCCGTCCGTGCCGTGGAATACGTAAATATTGTAGTCCCTGGCAAGGCTCTCCTGCTCGACGACCTCATTGACAAGCCGGTAGGCCGACACCACCTTTGTGCCTCCTGCCACCTTGTACGAGTAATATTTATAAAAATCGTCCACCTCCCGTGCCTCGGTGTCGTGGAGAATGAACCGTGTCAACACCTGGCGTTTATACTGGTATAAAAGCCAGGAATAAATCATCACATGCTGGGAGACAATGGTCTGGGTGGGCTTTCCCCCCATGGATCCCGAGTAGTCCCGGAGAAAAAACACCAGTGCCTGGGATTCGTAGGCCTTTTCCCGGGATAAAACCCTGTAGACCATATCCCTTGGCGAAATGAGAAAACCTGAGGTGTCAATTTTGTACGGGTCCGTCACCCGGCCAAGGGCGATATTGGTCTGAACGATACGCCTGAGCGTTGCCTTTTTATCAAGCACCTGGCCAAACCCCCGGTGCTTGTCCGTGAGTTCGTACACATAGCGTGCAAGGGTCCTTTTTTTGCCCTTATCCTTGAGGTTGGGAAGCTTGAACTCTTCGCTGAGAACCTTACCTAATTCATAGGCGTTGGACTCTATCTCATGTTCGCCGCCGCCACCCTCTCCGGGTCCCTCACCCCCGCCTTCTCCCTCAGCTTCGGGTCGAATGGGCTGCTCTCCGATCACCTCGCCCTCTTCTCCTTCTCCGGTGCCGCCCGTGGGTTCACCCTCTCCCTCCTGTTCCATGTTTATCTCATCGTGGACAAACTTTTCCTCAACGGTTGTCGGCACCACAACGACCCTGTCCCGGCTGCCCTGGCCGGGCTTTACAATGCGACCAATTCGGATCTTGGGCTTAAATCCGTCATCTTCGCGCTTTTTATCCCGTTCAAGGAGTTCGTCCAGAGTGATCATTTATTTATCATCCTCCTGGCTGCAAAAATACTCAATGGTTTTGGTGGAACAGGTCCTGCAGTAGCCCAGTTTCTCCATCATGGTGTTGATCATCCGGTCATGGAGCTTCTGGTTCTCCTCGTTGGTGCGGTTGGCAAGGGCGCCCACCAGACTGCCTGCACCTGCAATGTCGGATTTTAACCGAACGTCGGTGATGGCCTTGACAAGTTCAAGGTTGTCCATGAAATCATAATTGGGATCAATGGAAATCTTCTGGCCGTAAATCTTGCGAATGGAGTTGCGAAACGAGGCCCTCTGCTCTTCGGTCTTGAGCCCGAGCCGTTCTTCCACGTTCTTGATGTAGCGCTCGTCAATCTTCATGGCCTTGAGCTCCCCTGTCTGGGGGTCCTTGTACTTCCACATCAAGTCAGGACCGAGGTGCTCGGCATCCACACCAATGATCATGTTGATGTAGTTCATCACATCCTTTTTAATGGCCAGGGGCTCGTCCATGTAGGCGTTGAACATCTCGGTCATTATCCGCTCCCGGTAAAGCCCCCTTCCGATCTTGAGGTCATCCATGAATTTGGTTCGGTCCGAAGGATCGGTGACATAGTCGAGGACCACCCGCTCAAGGGTGTTGAAGATGTCCAGGGCAAACATGCAGTTGCCCTCGTTGGTTTCGCTGCTCTCTAACAGCAGCTGGATGGACCGGCCCAGGTTCCGCTGACCAAGGCCCTTCTGGCCAAACCGCTTGGTGATGTCGGTTCCCTGGTTCAGGGTGTCGATGAGCTCGGCCAGGGTCTTGAGGCTCTTTTCGCCTGCCACCTCGCCTGCGGCAAGTTTCATGGTTTCAACCGGGGTGAGTTTTTCCGATTTGGGAAGCCGGGTGAGCACCACACCCACAGATGCCGCATAGTTGAGATTGGGGTCCTGGTGGAGCTTGTCACTGTTCAGGGTAGTCTTGACATCACTGCCGATGGCGTAACGTGTCAACTCCTGCTGGAGTTTGTAATCGGTGTTGTGGGCCACATAGCAGATGCGGCAGCGGTCCACAATGGGTGCCTCCTCCCTTTCTGCCAGGAACGAATCAAATTCAGAGTTGTTGCTGGTGGCGACAATAAGGGTATCAATGGGCCACTTGTAACCGTCGATCTCGATGGTCCGATTCTGGATCACCCCCAGGTAGACCTGGACAAGGTCCTTTTTGTTCTTGTAGATTTCGTCGGAAAAATGAATCCCGCCACCGGCCACCCGGGCAAGGGCGCCCCTTCTCAGGTCAAACCGGTAGGGGTTGTTGGTGTCGGTGATGTGAAGCAGGCGCTGGATTGATTCTTCGCCCAGAAGGTCCACGGCAGAGCTTGTGATCTTATCCTTTGCAGGATATTTACCCGTGATGGTTCCCAGGCTCTCGGTCATGGGAACAGGCACGATATCGATGAACGAAAGCATTTCTTCCATGTCAGCATCGGCATACTCCCGGATCTGGCTCCAGATGTAACTGGAACAGGCCCCAAGTGGACGATATTTCGCAAACAGGGTATCGATCTCGTGGTCGGACAGCCTGACTGTTTTGGCAAGATAGGTTTTTGTTTCGTCCATGGTTTCGCACAGCCCCATGGCAAGGATCATGGGGTCCTCATAGGTCTGGGACTCAATGGTCGTTATCCTGCCGTAACCATTTAACTTGTCAAGGTTCTTAAACCGAAAGGTGTATTTCCTGTTTTCCGGCCGAGAGAGAAACAGCCGATACTGATCGCAAAGGTAATCAACAAAAAAGGTCTTTCCATTGCCAGGCTCTCCAACAAGCACAAAGGCCATCTCCCTTGAAGACCCTCCCTCGGAGGCATCCTTGACAAACGACACAAAGCTGTTGATTTCGTCGTACATGCCAATGAGGTGCTTTTTCCCCTTGTGAAAAATGTCAAAATGATAGGTGGTTTTGCCCTTTACGCTCACCTTTTCAACTCCGCTTTCAAGGATCATCCGTGTGACCCCCTGGAAGGCGTCCTCAAAGATCCGCTTCCCAGTTTTCAACGCATCAATATGAAACATTAAAGATTTTTGATCTTTATTTTCACCCATTGTTTCCTCCCTGACAGCACAAAAGAGGTTGTGCTGCAAAACCTGGTTGAAATATCTGAAACCTGAAACTAAGAAGAAGCCGTTACCTGTTAAATGAGGTATATCTTACAAGGTGTTTTATTATGAAGAACCCCCACGAAATCCGCAATGGGGTATTTTAATTTCGTTGCATCCAGGGCGGATACCCTGCTCCGGCCATGCCGACTATTATGAATAATTTATTGTTGAAATAACTATATCAGGGGAAATATTGCCATGTCAAATTATTCAACAATAAAAGTTCACCCCGGGTTTAGGATATGATATTGTATCTTTCAAAACATGGATATGGCCTTGATGTCAAAATAGAGAATCAACCACGGAGACAGAGGTGACAATGCCCTTAAATGATTTTTTTAGCCCCCAAGCCCTTGCAAGGGAGATAGACCAGGGAGAATCCTCAGTAAGATTCTGGCTGAACCGCTTCAGCCCATGGTTTCCCCATACCGTTGACAGGGGACAGAAACGATATCCAAGGCAGTCCATCGCCACTCTTTTATTGATTGCCGAAAAAATCGATGACGGCATGATTCCATCGCAAATTGAGACTTTTCTTGAGGAGAACGCCCTTGCCACCGGAAAAGAGGCAGAAGCCAGCAACAGAAAACAAAAAATTGACGAAACGGTAAGTAAAGGACTGGACATGATTCAGTCCCTCCTTGGCACCATGGCCACCCTGCAGGAGAGAATCGCAACGGCCCAGGAACGACGGGCCGGGGCCGACGAACAAAAGGCCCGGGCAATTGAGAAAAGGGCCGCGGCCGAAGAACAAAAGGCCCTTGCCATGAATGCAATTGCAAAGGCCCTCAACGGAATGAATCAGGGTATTCCAGGGCAGGTGGTGCCAGAGGAAACCAGTTTCGAAGCCCCCCGGGCATCATCTCCGGAAGCAAACCCTGGGCCGGAAATTGATCAGTCCCCCCAGAGTCTTCTGAAAGACGGCATCCCTGAAAAGTCCCTGGATGACCTTGGCATGCTGGTGGAAGACACTCCTGAAGAAACCCTGGACGATCTTGGCATGCTGGTGGAAGATACCCCGGAGGAAGCCCTGGAAGACCTTGGCATGCTGGTGGAAGACACCCCGGAGGAAGCCCTGGACGACCTTGGCATGCTGGTGGAAGACACCCCTGATGAAACCCTGGACGATCTTGGCATGCTGGTGGATGACACCCCTGATGAAACCCTGGACGACCTTGGCATGCTGGTGGAAGATACCCCTGATGAAACCCTGGACGACCTTGGCATGCTGGTGGAAGATACCCCTGATGAACCCCTGGACGACCTTGGTCTGCTGGTGGAAGACACCCCTGAAGACCCCCTGGACGATCTCAGCATGCTGGTGGAGAATACCCCTGATGAACCCCTGGACGACCTCAACCTGCTGGTGGATGACATTCAGGATGAACCCCTGGACGATCTTGGCCTGCTTGTGGACGATACACCTGAAGAACCCTTGGTCGAGGGCGATGCCGGACTGGATGACTCAGATCTGCTGGGAAAAGAAGAAACGGCCTCAATCAAACCGAACATCACCCCTGATGAAAACTTTGAATCATACAAATCTGAAATCATCAACATCATCATCCAGCTGAAAAACCAGGGATCAAGCGTGGAAGAGACAACAGACCGATTCAACAACGACGGAGTTCTGACGCTTTCGGGAAAACCCCGTTGGAGCACCAAGGCCATTGACCAGATCTACAGGTTCATTGATGCCGCAAAAAAATAGGACCATCCCCGGCAAACTCAGTTTACCGGCATGATGTATTAGCTATTGCCTGACCGAAAACCCGTGTTTGGATGGCTCGAAGAGTAGCTATGTTCACAAACTTGCCCAGATGCAAGGCGCGAGCAAAGCTGAAACCGGAGCGTACTATCGTACATGAAGCCCGATTTATAAATTTGGTAGCTTTGTGAAGCAACGCAGCAGGTGGGTGAGTTTTCGTTCAAACATTAACTATTTTGCCTTGGCAATCTTGGCAAACCGGGTATCGACAAAGCCGTCAAGATCAATGAGGCTGGTCATGACCTTCATCTTGTCCATCATGTAGTGCTGAATGGTATCAAGATCCTCAATAACTGGAAACAGCCTGCTGGTTGTAATCCGGTCCGGGGGGTCGGTGAGCACTTTTTGAATAACCACCTTTTCCTGGGCAAGGAAATTGGCCCCGATGGCCGAGGCAGGATCCGGCTGGGCATCAATGGCAAGACCTGATTTAACAAAGCTTGTGGTCAATTCCTGGACCGCTTCGGGATGCTTTTCAATGATCTCGTCACGCATGACAAAAACACAGCAGGGATGTCCTGGCCACAGATCCTTTGAAAGGTAGAACTCCTCTCCAAGACCCGATGCAATGACCTGGGAGCCAATGGGTTCTGCAACAATAAAGCCTCCGATTTCGCCATCTTCATCATATTGAAGGGCTTCGGGCATCTGAAAGGGTGCCACGACCTCAAGGATGACATCCACATCCTTTTCACCCGACCTGCCCGGCTTCAACCCTTTTTCCGACAGCAGCTTATGGAACAGCATATTATGAATGGAGAGTTGATAGGGGATCAACACAGTCTTTCCTGCAAAATCTTCGATTTTCTGAATGTTTGCCTTTTTGTTTTTCACAAGGATGCTTCCTGAACGGTGGGCCAGAAGAAGCAGTTTAAGGCCAACCCCTGACTTGTAGAGATCCATGGCCGTGGGTGCCAGTATAAGCGCACCGTCAAGGGCTTTTGTGGCAAGGGCGTCAGCAACTTCGTTCCACCCGTTTTTCAGAACCGTCTGGATGCCGCAGTGATCAAAGGTTTCCATGCCTTTTTTCAGCTTGAGATCGGTAACGCCAAGAATGAGGTGATCTGTGATCTTTAGATGTCCAATCTTTAAAATTGGTTTGTCCGCCATAATACCTGCCTCCAAGTTTTAATCCGAGCTGTCACCGATGCCCAGCATTCAATTTAACCCCTATAGGTCGCTACTATAGGGGATGTCTCCCGACCGTGTCAATAGGAATTTCCGTATCCCGCGCCCTGCAAGAGCCTTCTTGTTACAGGCCCCGAAGGCCTGTGCACCACCAAGAACTGCCTGGAGTTGTCCAATCCGCACAAAGGTCATGAGCCCAGACAGTAAACAGTGATCACCACATCAAACACGCCTTGATATAATTCAGAAATAATGCTAAATTCTGTCCTGTTGCAACGTTAAACCATGGAGAAATCAGACCACCATGAAAAAAGATACCCTCAGCCGATTAAAGGCCAAGGAACGCGAAATCCGACAGGACCTCATTATTGAAGCCGCCAGAACCGTTTTCGGAGAAAAGACCTATGACAAGGCGAGCATGGTGGAAATCGCCCGGAAAGCAGGCATCTCAAAGTCCTCCATATACACATACTTCACCAACCAGGAAGAACTCTATGTGGAAATAACCCTCAGGGACACCCGGAACTTCATCAACGCCCTTGACCGGCACATCAAAAATGCAACCCCAGGAGAGATCACCATACGAGGCGTCATCGACCTCTTCCTGGACTATTACCTTGTCCACGAGGCCCAGTGGCGGATGACCACCCACTTTGCCCTCCACGGCAACCGGGGAAAAAGCGCAGTTGAAAAACTTGACAACGTGGCAAGGCAGGTCATGGACCTTTTTCAAAAGGTGTTCAAACAACTGGGATTCAAGGCTGACACACGGCTTCTCGCCCACACCCTTTTTTCAAGCCTGAGCGGAATTCTCATTGCATTCAGGAATTATCCGGGAAGAAGCGACGCCCAGCGTCAACAGCACATGAAGCGCATTGGGAACATGGTGGAGACCCTGTTCATGGCCCTGGCAGAACAAGAAAACCGGGAAGAAGCATAGCACCCCTTCCCATTCTATCCTATTTTGCCTCCATTCTATGGGAAAAAAGAACCATCATCTGATTTCTGTCCTCCATCTGGAGTACCGCCTCAAGGCCGCCGGCATCTATATTGATGTTTAACGCCTCCTTGGTCATCCGCAGCCCAAGGGGATCCTTGGACGCCATGGTTTCGGCAAGCCCTGTGGCCGTTGAAACAAGATCCGCCTTTTCAACCCGCCTGCTTGCAAACCCCAGAGCCATGGCATCATCGGCATTCATCCAGTTTCCCGTAAGCAGAAACTCGTTGGCCCTGCCAGACCCGATAATCCGTGGCAGAAAATAACTTGAAGCCATGTCTGCCCCGCCAAGGCCGATATTGATATAGGCGGCCGAAAATCTGGCATCGTCCGTGATAATGCGAATATCAGAGGCCATGGCAAACGAAAACCCCAGACCTGCAGCAGCCCCATGGATGCAGGAAATGATGGGCTGGGGAGCGGCCCGCATGGCAAGCAGCAGCCGGGAGAGCCGGGCCTGGGCGTTATAGGCCTGAACCCGTGTCATTCCAAAAATCGAACTCCCAAGGGAATCCATGTCAAGCCCTGCGCAAAACCCCTTGGCATCCCCCCCGTCAAGGACGATCACCCGGGTCTGTTCGTCTGCCCGACGCTCAAGCCAGAAGGCGTGGAGTTCCTCCATCATCTCCCCATTAACTGCATTATACTTTTCAGGCCGGTTAAGGGTAAGATATCCCACGGCCCCCTGGACTCTGTATTCAAAAGTTTCCATATTCTCTCCTCTTTTAGTGGTTGATCGAAAACCCGTGTTTGGGCGAAGAATTGCCCATATGCAAGGCGCAAAAAATTCTGAAACCGAAGAGCGTACTATACTACGTGACGGTTGCAGAATTTTGCAGCAACGCTACAGATGGGTGAGTTTTCGTTCAAACACTATATTAATATGCCGCCGTCACAGGCAAGACTAATTCCAGTGGTGTAGGATGCAGCATCCGACACAAGGTAAAGGGCCGCACCCGCCATTTCCGAGGGTTCAGCATGGCGGCCCATGGGGATCTGCTTGACCACAAAGTCGTGGATCTCTTTGTTCTTGATCAGGGCACTTGCAAAATCGGTATCGGTCAATCCTGGAAGCAGTGCGTTTACCCGAATCTTAAAGGGGGCAAGCTCCTTTGCAAACACCTCGGTCATGGAAACAAGTGCCGCCTTTGACACGGAGTAAACCCCCTGCATGAGCCCCGGACGCCTGGCATTAATGGACGCAATGTTTAAAATAGCACCACCGCCGGTTTTCATCATCATGGGCGCTGCCTTTTTAATCATGAAGAAGGGCCCCTTGAGGTTGACGTCAATGATCTTGTCCCACATGCCGGCATCGGCATCGAGCATATTACCGAAATGGGGATTGGTGGCGGCATTGTTCACAAGGATATCCACCCGGCCGTGGCGTTCCTGGATGGTTTTAAAAAGCTGGTCAATCTGATCTTCATACCCCATGTGACAGGCAATGGCCTCGGCATTGAACCCCTTTTGCCGGATTTCACCCACCACCCTTTCCAGGAGATCGGATTTTCTGCTCACCAGAATGCAGTGGGCACCATGTTCGGCAAAGGCCATGGCCATGGCCCGACCAATGCCCCGGCTCGCCCCTGTGATTACCGCTATTTTACCCTTTAATGAAAAGTTCACCATCCTGCGTTCCTCCTGACGATAAGGTTAAACATTATTCTTCCCTACAAACGGATATCTTTTACGCATCCAGGTGTCAACCATTTTAAGGAAATCAACCCGCACCTGCAATTCTAAATTATGGCAATCAACACAGGGAGGGCAGCCGGTATCTGCTTGATGAACATTGAGAAACAAAGGGAATCAGATTTTTGGCCAGGGCAAACCCGAAAAATCGCAAACTGTTTGAGGGAGGAACGACCGAGTTTTTGCGATTTGGGTTTGTCCTGGTCGATAATCCCCCGACTTTATAGGTTCAGCAAGCAGATACCGGCTGTCACTCCAGATGCAGCCACAATTAGAATTGCCGAACTGACCTTTACAATGGGACCAAATCCTGGTAGTGACTACCCTCCCGATAAGGGTCAATATCACAGCAACCTGAAAAAGAGACAGACACAAGATGGAAGAATGGATTTCCCAGATGCAGGGGTTTATCAACACCCCCGAAAAATTACGCAGGATAATTAATCCCACCCCTGAAGAACTGAAGGCCATCAACACCCTTGACACCCGCTGGGGAACCACCCCCTACTTTGCCGCCCTCATGGACCCCGACGACCCCTGCTGCCCGGTCAGAAGGCAAATCATTCCATCACTCAAGGAACTTGAAAACACATATGGCATCAAGAATTACCTTATGTTCCATGAAAACAGGACCGTTGACCCAGAAAGGCCCGACTGCATCGCCCGCCAGTACCAGGACCGGGTGGCCTTTACCGTGACCGACACCTGTGCTTCATATTGCCGCCACTGTTTCAGACGCGAAGTGGTGGTTGACCAGCGTCTCAAGCTCAGATTTGACCTTGACCAGGGCATTAAATGGATCAAAAAAAACAAGGAAATCAAGGATGTCCTTGTCACGGGCGGAGACCCCTTTCTACTGTCTGACCAGCTGCTGGGCGACCTCATCACTCAACTCAGACAAATCGACCATGTGCGAATGATCCGGTTTGGCACACGAACCATCATCAACCTTCCCCAGAGGATCACCCAGGACCTCATGGAAATCCTTGGTGATTTCCACAGGGTTCCCATCTGGATCAACACCCAGTGCAACCATCCAAAGGAAATAACAGACAAAACTGCAAGGGCCGTGTTTGATCTTCTCCGGTGCGGGGTAAACGTGGGGAACCAGGCCGTGCTCCTCAAGGGGATAAACGACGATGTGGACACCTTTAGGGAACTCCACCAGAAGTTGGTTTATACGAGGATCCGGCCCTACTACCTGTTTTATTGTGAGGCGGCTCCCGGCATCGACCATTTCAGAACAGGGGTTGAAAAAGGGTCTCAACTGATCCGGGACGGCCTCCAGGGCCATACAACGGGCCTTGCCCGCCCGACCTATGTCATTGCCACAAACATCGGAAAAATTCCCCTCATGGGAAATGACTACATGATTGAAAAGACAGAAAAAGAGTATCGATTGAGGAACTACCTGGGAGAAGAGACTATCCTTCCAAACATTCCAGACGAGCAATAGCCCGGGCAAGGACGAGATCGTCCCGGGTGGTAATCTTGATGTTTTCTGCACTGCCCTGGGTCATGAAAACCCTATGGCCCAGGTGTTCGACCAGGGATGCATCATCGGTTCCTGAAAAACAGGTTGCAAGTGCATGATCGTGGGCGGCAAGCACCAGGTCAAAGTCAAAGCACTGGGGGGTCTGGACCTGGAACAGACCTGTCCTGTCAATGGTTTTAATGGCAAACCCGTTTTTATCTCCCCTGACCAGGGTGTCTTTTACCGGAACAACGGGAACAACAGCCCCATGTTCCCGGGCCGCCTCTAAACAACGCTGGATCATGGCGTGGTCGGCAAAAGGTCTCACCCCGTCGTGTACCATGACAAGGCAGGACTTACCCGCCTCCCTGAGGATTTTGACAGCCAAAAGCCCGTTTCTCACAGATTCCTGACGGTCACTTCCCCCGGCCACAAGATCAACCCTGGGTTCAAGCCCCTGGGGCTTCAGGATGGTGTCACGGCAAAAGGTCATGTCCTGAGGGGGAACAACCACAACAATGGTTTTAATGTTTTTACAGGCAACGAAGGATTTAAGGGTTCGGGCAAGCACAGGAAGACCAAGAAGATCAAGATACTGTTTGCGAACCAAGGATGCCATACGAAGCCCCTTACCGCCTGCAACAATAACAGCAAAATTCTCCTGGTCAGATGGGAAATGATCAGACATGCCAGCCACCTACCTGAGATAGGAGAGTTCCGGAGGCAGGGGAACACCCTTGCCCATGGAGTCCTCACCATAGTTGACCCGGGCCAGCACCTCAAGATCGGCAAGGGCCCTTGAATCCCCGGTGAACTCCACCTGTTCCACATCCTCTTTCTTTATCTTGCCCCCGGCCCATTGCATGTCAAGAACACTTGACGCATCAAAACTGTCCTCACCCACACGCATGGTGACCTCGCCACCATAGTGCTGGACAATTTTTGCCACAAGCAGGCTGGGTCGACTGTGGAAGCCCCTCTCCTTTGGAATTCCCACAAAGATAGACGAACGATCGATGTATTCGTTCAATACCTCCAGGGTGATCTCTTTGCCGGCGCTTAGAAACTGCCAGGCATAAAAGAGGCAGTAGTTGATGGCCCGGTCAAGGAGAAGGTCAGGATCAATAATGCCTGAAAGGGATTCGCTGACGGTTTTATACATGTCCTTATATTCGACATCATGGAGATGGCGCTCGTAGAAATGGAGCAGCCGCCCCATAACCTGGAGAATATGGAACACAATGGAAAAATGGCTTCTGAGCTGCTTAAGCTTTCGATTGCCGTGGAAAAAGCCACCATGGATCACATAGGAATCAAACGAGCTCTGGAGGTTGTGCAGAAGCATCTCAAAACGGCGGATGCCCACCTCGTTCACCTTGGCCGGAACAAGCTGCCTGATCGTCTGACTGTCATAGCGTTCATAAAAGGAAAAAGGTTCAAAATTTTTGATCAAATCCAGAAATTCACTGGCAATGCTTGTCAGGTTCTGCTGCCGTCGATCACGGTCGTCCAGGTCGTCAATGTTATGTTCGAGCTGCTCACCGGTCATGATGCCGGGAAAGAACCTGACATCATAGCCAAAGCTGGGAATCTCAATGCCAAGTTTGCCTGCCTCGGCAAGGATAACCGGGGCTGCAAGCTTTAACGAGTCCTGGATCATGAGCAGGGTGTCGGTGGACTCTAGTTTAAACCTATGGGTGTTTTTCAGCTCGTAGAACCCGATACGGTTAAGGATATGCTTCTGGGAGTAACCGGCCAGGGCAAGGTGACGCATGGCCGCCGACAACTCCCGGTAAAACACCCACTCCCGGTTGTTCTTTGCCCCGTGGAAATCAAGAAAATCCTCAAGCAGATGGGAGGCCGTGATGAGTTTGGAGTAAAGCTTCTTGGTCAGGATATAGTCGTCTGAATCCACTCCTTCGATAAAACGAATGCACTTGAGATATTCAAACGAGAATAGATTTGCCTTTTCCTTGAACGAAATTTCGCACGAGATTGCCATGGAAGATATTTAAGCCCCAGATCCGATTCACATCATATCATGTTCAGTCTCCTGAACCGCCTTGTCCATCCTGGCCGCAAGTTCTGCCGGAAGGCCATCGATATCCACATTTAAAAACCCCCTGACAATGGTGGAAATGGCTTCTCCCTCGTCAAGCCCCCTTGCCATGAGGTATTCGATCTCACGATTGTCAATTTTTCCAACGGCTGCCTCATGGGAGAGTTCCACCCCGGGAGTGAAACCGGAAAGCTCGGGAATAGCGTGGAGAAGTCCGTCTTTCAGAATCAGCCCCTTGCACTCAAGGTGACCCTTGACGCCAGGCACCATGCTCTTGAGGTGTCCCCTGGAGATGATGGAGCCACCGGCTACAATGGCCCTTGAAATAATTTCAGCCCTTGCACCCGGAGCCCTTAGTTCAACAACCGATCCCACATCCATGTAAGAACCTTTACCGGCCACCAGAATCGAATTGAATCTTGCCGTGGCGTCTTTTTCCAGATAGGTCACAGGATTTGTCACCAGGGATCCAACGGGTTTCAGGGAAATGTAATTGGAGATAAAAACCCCACCCTCCTCCACATGTACAGCTGTCTTGGGCCGGACAGTTACCTTCTCTCCCCACTCGTGGATCATGGTGTACTTCAGGGTTGCACCCTTTTTTACAAAAAATTCGGAAATACCGATGTGCAGTCCCGATTGAAGATGACTGGAGGTGGAGCACCCAGCTATGATGTGAAGCTCGGAATCCTCTTCAGCAATGATGAGGTTATGGACCCGCTGGGCATACCCTTCTTTTGCAATGTGAAGGCAGGTCTGAAGGGGCTTTTCCGTTTTAACACCCTGCCGGCTTCGAATGAAAAACCCCTGGAGGGGCGCATTTCTGGTGGACCGGCTCAGTTCATCCGCTTCAGGGTCAAGCAGGGTCCACATATAACGCTCAAGACCCGGGTCCTGTTCCAACGCCTGGGCAATGCCAGAAATCTCAACCCCCTCCATGGATCGACTGCAATGGACAATGGAGGCGTCCTTTTGAATAAATGAACCTGATCTAAGGGATGACTGTTTTTCTATTCCGACTTTAATAAACTCATCGGCATCAACAGGATCGATACTGTCCAGGCTCTCCTGAAAACCGTGGGTTTCGGCTTCCATGCTGTATTTGGAAAGGTCCACGACATTTGGATCGTCCTTGGATTCATTCAGGCTGAACATCTGACACACTCCTCATATCCGTACTCCCTGATCCATTTTAAAATTTCCCGGGCATTACGTGAACAGCGAAGCTGGCCCTTGTATAGCACCTGGCCCCTGTCTGCAGTTATGTAGTCCAGGATATGACCGGTATGGGTAATGACCAGGGCTGATTTTGCGTCGTCGTTTGTGGAAATCCGGTGACAGGCAGGCTGATTTTTTATTCCACGGTTAAGAAGGGCATTGATACTCTCACCAAGCAGAACAATGGACTCAAGATCCACGCCCGATTCCGGTTCGTCCAGGAGCAGAAGGTCCGGGGCCTGGGCCGCAAGCTGAAGAAGCTCACTGCGCTTGATCTCACCCCCTGACAGGTTGCTGTTCACATCCCTGTCAAGAAAATCCTTGAAATTCAGATGTTCAGACATGGCATCCACATCCATCTTTCGTCCCCGCCCACAGATTTCCACCATGCGGCGGGTGGACAGCCCGTTGATGGTGGGTGGCCGCTGGAACAGCACGCCAATGCCAAGGATTGCCCGTTCGTGCACCGGCATATGGGTGACATCTTCACCCTTGAACAGAATCCGTCCCCGGGTCACCTTGTACCCGGAAAAACCCATGATGGTCATCATCAGGGACGTCTTGCCAGACCCGTTGGGTCCGAACAGAATATGGGTCTCTCCCCTGGGAACATGGAGATTAACGTTCTGGAGAATTTCCTTTCCGCCGATCTCGACCCCAAGCTCCTCAATCACTAACATAATTCATCCTCATAAGCCTTTAAAAAAATGCGGCCCCCAAAGAACACTCACAAAAAAATACGGCCAGATCAGCCAGTAAGCCGAATCCTGTACCCCTGCACGGTTACCCGATGCCGGGGCAGCGATCATTCATCTAGGATGCACGTTGCCGTGCACCTCAAGCAACCTACCCGGAAGCTCAGGCGGGCAACCCTCAAACGCTTCTCTATTTGGTCTTGCACCGGACGGGGTTTACCAAGCTTTTCCAGTCACCTGGAAAACTGGTGCGCTCTTACCGCACCGTTTCACCCTTACCGGGCACCCCAAGGGGTGCCCGGCGGTCTATTCTCTGCTGCACTTTCCTTCACATTGCTGCGACTCCACGTTATGGAGCGTCCTGCCCTGCGGTGTTCGGACTTTCCTCGAAATCTTTCGATCCCGCGATCGCCTAGTCTGGTCCGACCGTATACTTTTTTTGTCTATATCTTCTTGTCCGTACGTCTACTCTGCCTTGACCGTATTCTCCTCGGGTTCGGCATAGTAAAGAATCCTATTACACTGGGGGCACAAAATCAAGCTATTGCAGCGCTGCACCTCAATATAGAGCTGGTGGGGGATACTCATGAAACATCCCCGGCACAACCGCTCCTTTACCTGGACCACGGCTAGCCCGCCACTGGCATCTGAAATCTGGTTGAATTGTCGATAAAGTGAGGGATCCAGGTTTTTACCGATCTCTTCCCTCTGTTTGCGGTACTGTTCAAGGAGTGCACGGTCGTCTTCACCCTTTTTATCAATTTCCGCCTGATCAGCACGTATCTTTTCAGACAACTGGGCAAGTTCAGCCTCCCTTTCCGCAACAATGGCCTCATTGGCTTCCTTGGTCTCAAGGATCTGCATAAAGCTGTTCTCAAGGGATTCCTTGCGTTTTCGGTTGTCGTCTACCTCGCGCTGGAGAGCCTGATATTCCTTGTTGGTCTTGACCTGTCTGAGCTTTTCATTGCTCCGGACAACGCGTTCGCCAAGCATTTGAATCTCGGCCTCAGTCTCCCGGCAAAGGGTTTCAGACTGGCTCAATGCGTTTTTGTGCTCTTCAAGGGCTGTTCTAAATGTAACAAGCTCTTTTTCCACACCAATTTTTTCATTTTCAATCTTTTTAAGAAAAGACTCAATACGAACGGTTTCTGTCTCAGCCTTTTGAAGCTGGACAAGAATATTGACATCCTCCCTGGTTATCTCCTGCATCTTTTCTTCCCCTGTGGCAGCCGCCCCCCCATGGTTCCAGCGGCAAGCATTGTTATACTGTTATGAACGGATCTTTCTCGCCATCAAACGCCTTGACTTTGATCTCAAATCCCGTTGTTTTCGCCCATGCCCTGAGACGCTCTGCAAGGAGCGCTATAACCATGTGCTCGGATGCGAAATGCCCCACGTCAATAAGGCCCAGACCTGCCTGCTCAACGTTTCTTGCTTCGTGATACTTGACATCCCCTGTAATAAAAACGTCGGCCCCTGATTTGAGAAATGTTCCAACAAGGGAACCGCCGCTGCCCGTACACAGGGCAAGGGTATTGACCATGAGATCCCGGTCTCCAACATATCTTACACTGGAGATTTTAAGCCTTGATTTGATCTGCTCCACCAGACGGTTGAGGGTCAATCTGGTTTCAAGGGTATAGATCCTGCCGGTCCCGATTGAGGCATCTTCGGTTTCCGGAATCATGGGCTCAACGCTGGAACCTGGAAAGACATCTATCTGTCGTGCAAAATAATCGTTCAGGCCCTGATGGGCCTTGTCCAGATTTGTGTGGGCCGAGACAATGGAAATCCTGTGGCGTGCACAAAGTGCTATGATCGAACCTTGAATCGAAGAAAAATCAATGGAAGAGATGGGTCCCATCACCAGCGGGTGGTGGGTGAGAACAAGATCAGCCCCCCAGGAGACAGCCTCAGCCACGACCTGGGGCGTTACATCAAGGGCCAACAGGACCTTGGACCCCGGCCATGTTCTGCTGCCCACCTGGAGCCCGGAATTATCCCATGCCTCTGCAAGGGAAAAGGGTGCCATACTGTCGATCAGGTCAAGCAGATCCGCTATTGATGGCTTCATTTCACCCCCGTTTCATGGATGGACAGATAAAAACAAAAAGAGCGTGGTATCAAGTACCACGCTCCCCGGCAAACTTTTTTTCAAAACAGGTATCAATGACAAAGTCATATACGCATATCTATCCATTATGGCATTAAACACAACATCAAACTGCTGCGGTGATGGTGGGCCCACCTGGGGTCGAACCAGGGACCGACCGGTTATGAGCCGGTGGCTCTACCAACTGAGCTATGGGCCCGAACACCCCCATCAGCAAACTCAAGCATTATATAGATTGACCTGTGTATGTCAAGCACTAAATCTCGATGAAACTCTTTAATTTACGACTTCGGGTCGGGTGACGAAGCTTTCTCAAGGCTTTGGCCTCTATCTGTCGAATTCTCTCCCTGGTCACGGTGAAATCCCGACCAACCTCTTCCAGGGTATGATCAGCCTTTTCTCCAATGCCAAACCGCATGCGAAGCACCTTTTCCTCCCTTGGGGTCAGCGTTGCCAACACCTTTCTTGTCTGTTCGGCAAGGTTGAGGTTAATGGCGGCCTCCGACGGCAGGGAAAATTTCTTGTCTTCAATAAAATCCCCAAGATGGCTGTCTTCCTCCTCGCCGATGGGGGTCTCAAGGGAGATGGGTTCCCGGGCAATCTTCAATACCCTCCTCACCTTGTCAAGGGGAATTTCCATCTTTTCTGCGATCTCCTCAGGGGAGGGTTCCTTGCCCATTTCCTGGACAAGATAGCGGGAAGTCCTGATGAGCTTATTAATGGTCTCAATCATGTGAACGGGAATCCGGATGGTCCTTGCCTGGTCGGCAATGGCCCGGGTGATGGCCTGGCGGATCCACCAGGTGGCATAGGTACTGAACTTATACCCCCGCCGGTACTCAAATTTGTCCACAGCCTTCATAAGCCCGATGTTTCCCTCCTGGATGAGATCCAGGAACTGGAGGCCCCGGTTGGTATATTTTTTTGCAATACTCACAACCAGCCGCAGGTTTGCCCGGACAAGCTCACTCTTGGCATACTTTGCCACCATTCTGCCCTTGTCGATCCCCTTGATGATCTTTTTAAGTGTGGCAGCATCCCCCTTGACATTATCCTTTCGAACGCTAATCTGTGCAGTGATGGCACACAGGTCCTGGTGAAGCACCCGGGCCCGGGCCTCGTCCATTTCAGAACGTTCCAGCACCCAGGCAACAAAGTCATCGTGATCCTCAAGCATATCAACCATGTCGTCCCTTCGGGCTTTAAACGATGCAGAGCAACGCTTCAACAGGTCATCCATGGTATCAAACCAGCGAATATTCGCCCGTATGCTCTTTTCTATCTTATCGACAACCCCGCTCTCAAACCGCCAGCATTTAAGAAGCTCATAGATCTTTTCATTTTTGCTGCGGATATCGTCCCTCATCTTGCGGACAGCCTGGGGCTCAAGACCACCGGCAAGGATCTGGGTTCTCTTCTCCTGGTTGAGAAGATGGAGTGCTTTAATCTCATCAAGACAGGCCAGAAACTTTTCAAGCTTGACCACCTCGTCGACCATACCGTCACCCTCATCCACATCCCTTAGAATGTGTTTGGGCCGAAGTCTGCTATCCTCAGGCCGGTTTTGCTGGGCCTCCATGCGCCCACCAAGGGAGAGAAGATGATCAACGGCAATGGGACTTGCCAGGAGTCCTTTGAGAACCTCCCTTTCACCCACCTCGATCTTTTTTGCAATCTCGATCTCACCCTCACGGCTGAGAAGCGTCACCATCCCCATCTCCCTGAGATACATCTTGACAGGGTCGGTAACCGTTCCGAATTCCATGTCGGCGGCCGTTGCCTTGCCAAACTTGGATTTTTTGCCAGGAGGGGCCTCGGAATCATCATCGCCGTCATCAGCACCATCATTCAGACGAGCCGACTTAACAACCTTTTTCACTTTTTTCTTCTTAGGCTTTTCCCCCTTGTCCGTGTCGATCAGATCAATTCCAAGCTGCTTGAACTTCACCATTATATCATCAATCTGATCCGAAGATTTCAAATTTTCCGAAATGGCCTCATTTATTTCGGCATAGGAGAGAGAACCCTCTTTTTTTCCCCGTTCAATCAGTTTCTTTAGTACTTCCTTAGAAACAGCTTTATTCTCCTGTGTTTCAACCGATTCTGCTGCCATAAAAAATGCCTCCAAAAGGCTTTTTATTATTCATAACCATGCAATTTCCGGATTTCTTTTTGACGCTTTTTTAAAAGTTCAAAAGGAAGCCGGGAATCACCGCCCTGTTCCGCTCTTCTTATCTGGTTTGCCAGGGTGTTTTCTGTTTTAACCCTCACCTTGACAATTCTTTTCATTAAAAAAACAGCTTTTTCCAGAACATCGCCTTCCAGGCCACCGTCCATCATGGCAAGGGAGGCCACAAGCTGTCGATCCTGATCATCTGCCATGGCAGCCATCAGATCGGCCGCCATCATCCCTTCGTTTCCATCTTGTTCCGCAACAATTCTGCCAATCCGCCGGAACCGTTCACAGTAGAAATGGTCCAGCACGCCCTGATTTAAGGCTTCACGCCCTACCTCGGGGTGTTGAATAATCATGGCAAGCATCTGCTCTTCCCTTCTATAAGATTCAAGTGTTTCGCCTGAATCATCCGGGTCAGATAAATCACCATTGCCAGGCAGGGACACGGGTTGCCCTCCCCCCTGGGTTGAAACCACATTGCGTACCCGCTCAAGAACGGCTGATTCATCAATCCCGAGCTGTTCGGCAAGCCCCCTCACATACAGGGATCTTGCCGCACTATCCTCAATCCGGGCAAGGGGCAGTTTCATCTCTTCAAGAACGGCAATCCGACCCTCAACGGAAGAACCATGTTTCTTCATGGCCGTATCTGTCAAGAAATCCATCACAGACATGGCCTGGTCTGCAGCCCGTTTAAAGGCATCTGCACCTTCTGAGTTGACAAAGGAATCCGGGTCATGTCCCTTGGGAAGCACCAGGATTCTTACATCAACACCTTCTGCGGCAAAGGTTGAAACGCATCTTTTTGCCGCATTAATACCTGCGTTGTCCGAGTCAAACACAAGAACCGCCCGGGTGGCAAAGCCTTTAAGCCGTCTGACATGATCAACCGTCAATGCCGTGCCAAGGCTTGCCACCGTGTTCTTTATTCCGTTCTGAAAAAGCGACAAAAAATCGAAATATCCTTCTACAATATAAACACAATCTACCTGTCTGCAATACTGCTTTGCAAGATGAAGCCCGTAAAGAATCTGCCCCTTGCTGTAAACAGGTGTCTCAGGAGAGTTTAAATATTTTGGCATGGAATCATCCATGACCCGACCTCCAAAGCCTGCCACCTGCATGTTCGTATCCACTATGGGAAAAACAATCCTGTTTCGGAACCGATCATAATACCCCTTTTTACCCCCCCTGTCAGATGCCCTTTCAAGGACTAACCCGGACTGTTCGGCCAGGTTTCGCCCCAGCTTGAGGTGTCTGAAAAACCGAACCATATCATCCCAGCGATCCTCTGCATAGCCAAGGGAAAAGGTATCAATGGTTTCAGGGGTGATTCCCCTGTCCCTCAAATAGTTTCTTGCCCCCTGGGCACCGGGACTGTCCGTAAGAAGCACCTTATAATGCTTCATCACAGCGGTATTGAGCCTCAGCAATTCCTCTTTAAGGGCAATCCGCCGTTTTCTTTCAGGGTCGACAGATCCCATTTCCACCACAATGTTATACCGAGCGGCAGCCATCTTGACTGCCTCTGGAAAGGAAATTCCGTGGTGCCGCATTAAAAAGGAGAACACATTTCCGCCGGCACTACACCCGAAACAGTGAAAAATCTGTTTTTCCGGGCTCACGGAAAACGACGGACTCTTTTCAGAATGGAACGGACACAGTCCAAAATAGTTTCTACCCGACTTTTTCAGGAGTACAACTTCAGATATGACCTCAACAATATCAGAGGCGTTTATGATCTCTGAAATTTTCTCCTGGGGAATTAACATTTAAAAAAGGGTGGCTCCAACCGGGTATTCAATTTATGAAACTATCAATCTAATAACTGACAACCAAATGTCAACACAGAATCAGAGAAGTCCCTTGCTTGAAAGGGTTCCGATAAACCCTTCATGGCGTTTGCAAGCCACATTCAAAGCCCGTCCAAGGGCCTTGAAGATCGACTCCAGTATATGATGTTCATTTTCACCATAGTCAACATTGATGTGAAGATTCAATCCCCCATGGACGCTGAAGGCCCTGAAAAATTCCCTGGCAAGATAGGCGTCAAAGGGGCCCTGGGAACGGATGGTTGACGGAAGATGGTACACAAGAAAGGGCCGATTGGAAAGATCCACATTCACCCGTGAAAAGGCCTCATCCATGGGAACAGCCCCCTGACCATATCTGCAGATACCCTCTCTTTTCCCCAGGGCCCGGGATAGGGCCTGACCCAGAACAATCCCAACATCTTCAACCGTGTGGTGGAAATCAACCTCAAGGTCCCCCCGGGCCCGGAGGGTCAGGTCAAAAAAACCGTGCACGGTGAAAAGAGTGAGCATATGGTCAAAAAACCCAATGCCCGTTGCAACGTCGGCTTTGCCAGATCCGTCAATCTGAAACCCTGCCTCAATCTCTGTCTCGTTTGTCCTGCGGTCTATTGTAGCTGCTCGTTCCATATAAAATTAGCCTTGCATATTCCCGGTTGCTGTTATATGTAATTGGTTCCAATAAAGAGTTCTGTCAGTTTAAGTGCGGATTTTTAAATTATACAATCATCACCCACCTGGTGTCAATAATTTTATGACCGTTTGCTTGATCGCGGCAGTGCTCTCTGCCCTTTTTTCATCACTCACCCCAAGGAGAACTTCCCATGTCAAAATCAGAAGATACAAAAAAAGCGGTAAAGAAAAAACCCCAGAAAACGGCCAAGGAAAAGAAAGAAGCTAAACGGGAAAAAAAGAAAACCCGATAACGGGAATGGTGAAACAAAAAAAACCAGGGTTATCCGTCATTGGTTGGAGAGAGTGGGTAGGCCTGCCAGATCTTGGCATCAAACGGATCAAGGCCAAAGTGGATACGGGCGCACGATCGTCATCCTTGCACGCCTTGCATCTTGAAATATTTGAACAGGATGGTGCAGACTGGGTGCGGTTCACGGTAATTCCCACCCAGAACAAAACAGACAGGCGTGTGGAAGTTACGGCCAGGGTGCTCGAGGTAAGATCCGTTCGCAGCTCAAGCGGTATTGCACAGTTGCGACCTGTCATTGTGACCAATGTGGAATTGCTCGGTGTCACCTGGCCCGTGGAACTCACCCTTGCCAACCGCTGTAACATGGGATTTCGCATGCTGCTTGGCCGGGAGGCGTTTCGAAGCCGCTTCCTTGTTGATGCGGGCAGATCCTACTACGGCGGAAAGCCCCCCAAAAAGGCCAAAACCACCTTTAAAAAACGCCCTTGTCCGGAAACAAAACAAAAAAAAACTGGACAGATATCTTAAGGAACCATAT
Organism: Desulforapulum autotrophicum HRM2; assembly: GCF_000020365.1. Taxonomy (NCBI): domain Bacteria; kingdom Pseudomonadati; phylum Thermodesulfobacteriota; class Desulfobacteria; order Desulfobacterales; family Desulfobacteraceae; genus Desulforapulum; species Desulforapulum autotrophicum. The sequence goes on from NC_012108.1 coordinate 3,343,272, forward strand.
GAAACTTGCAATTCTATCGTGCAGCCCCAAATGTTACAGCACCCGTCGCCTCACGGAAGCGGCCGAACAACGGGGACACCAGGTCAAGGTGCTCAACACCCTCAAGTTCGCCATTGACCTTGAGCAGGGAAAGCCCGACCTTTATTTTCGCCAGAAACGTCTCTCTTCCTACGATGCGGTGCTGCCAAGGATTGGCTCATCCATCACCTATTTCGGTACAGCAGTCGTCCGCCAGTTTGAGCAGATGGATGTTTTCTGCGCCAATTCATCGGCCAGCATCTCAAACTCCAGGGACAAACTGCGCAGCCTCCAGATCCTGAGTCGACACCACATAGGCATCCCCCAAACCACCTTTGTCCGGGACAAAAAAGATGTACTTCCGGCAATCGAAAGGGTGGGCGGCGCCCCGGTAATTATCAAGCTCATAGAGGGGACCCAGGGGATCGGCGTGCTTCTGGCAGAATCGGTTTCATCTGCCGAAGCCATCATTGAGCTGCTCCAGAGCCAGAAACAGAGCGTGTTGATCCAGAAATTTGTCGCCGAAAGCAAGGGAAGGGATATCAGGGCCTTTGTGGTGGGCAATCAGGTGGTGGGTGCCATGCGCCGCGTTGCCCAGGGCCAGGAATTCCGCAGCAACGTTCACAGGGGCGGGCTTACCGAACCTGTCATTCTGGATGCCCTGTACCGCGAAACCGCCGTCCGGGCAGCCCAGATCATGGGCCTGAAAGTGGCCGGCGTTGACCTGCTCGAGGGCAAAAACGGCCCCCAGGTGGTGGAGGTAAATTCTTCTCCCGGGCTTGAGGGCATTGAAGCATGCACCCAGCTTGACATTGCAGGCGCCATTATCGACTATATTGCAGCCCAGATCGATTTTCCCGAAATAGACCTTCGCCAGCGCCTCACCGTAAGCCAGGGGTATGGGGTAGCAGAAATTTACATCCCCGTGGGCTCGGAATACATCGGCAAAACCATCCAGGAATCCCGACTCCGGGACAAGGACATCACCGTTCTGACCCGTTACCGGGGAACTACCGTCATTCCAAACCCCCGATCCAATCGCCAACTCCAGGCCGGTGACCGGCTCCTGTGCTTTGGCAAGCTTGACCTGATGCGGGATCTTATTCCGGCAAAGGTCCGCCGCAAACGCCGTCCAAAGGTCAAGGATCTGCCGGTTTTACCCGTGGCTGACGAAGTTTTCAAAGAGGGGAAATCAACCCCTCCCTCCATTTTTCCACAGGAAGCAGAGGAAGACTAACCGACCATGACACTTTCGCAAAATAAAAGATCCATTGACCAATGGTTTGACACACAGATCCTTCCGGGTTCCGCCCACAACGTCACCCTTGCCATGAGCGAAAGCTACACCGGCCTGCCCGTTGAGATCCCCATACACATTCGGCGTGCTGAAAAAGACGGCCCGGTAGTTTTTGTCACCGCAGCCCTGCACGGGGATGAAATCAACGGCACCGGTGCCGTTCGCCACCTGATCCAGGACGAAAGTTTCCACCTGGACCGGGGTGCCCTGATCCTTGTTCCGGTGCTCAACCTGCTGGCCTTTGACCGCCATTCAAGGTATCTGCCGGATCGTCGGGATTTAAACCGGTCGTTTCCAGGGTCCCCCAAGGGAAGCCTTGCAAGCCGCCTGGCAAGCACTATTTTTGAAGAGATTGTGTCCAGATGCGATTACGGCATTGACCTGCACACGGCCTCAACCCGGCGCACAAACTATCCCAACGTCAGGGGTGACCTGACCCAGGCCCCGGTTAAAAAGCTTGCCAAAGCCTTTGGTACTGAAATCATCCTCAACACAAAGGGTCCCCGGGGATCGTTTCGCAGGGAGGCCTGCCTTGCCGGATGCCCGACCATTATCATGGAGGGCGGCGAGGTGCTCAAGGTTGAACCAGGCATTGTAGAAACAATCGTGCGGGGCATAAAAAATGTCCTTCGAAGCCTGGACATGACCGACGGAAATCTTGAATCCCCCGATTATCAGATAATTATCAACAAATCAAAATGGATACGAGCCGAGCAGGGTGGTTTTTTGCAGTTCCACGTAAAGCCCGGCGACATCATCGAAAAGGGGGCACCCCTTGCTACCAACACGACCATTCTTGGCCAGGAACAAGAGACTGTTCATGCCCCGTTTAACTCGGTTGTGATGGGCATGACAAGCCTGCCGGCCATCAGCCCGGGAGAGCCCATCTGCAACCTGGGTCAGCTTCCCAGGGGGTCCAAACCGTCTGAACTTCGACGGATCAGGCTGGAAGACGACGGTCTTGAACAGCGGGTGTCTGAAGAGCTTGCATCCAGCGTTCTGGTTGTGGAACCACCCATGGAATAAAAAGCTATTCCTTTTTTTCCCTTGAAAAAAAGGTTACCCCTCTTATATTATCCTAATATTATGGGTATTGTTTATTTATCCGGTTTCAGGAGTTGAACCATGGCAGCCATTACCCCTTCCCAGGGCGTTCCCACAAATGGTTTTGTTCAATCTTTTCCGCCCTCTTCCATGGGGGGAGAAAAGTCAGCAGAGGGTGCCACCCCTGCTTCCTCCGCCAGCAGGGAACAGGAAGAACAGCAATCCCAATCCGGGGAAACATCACCAGCCAGCACCCAAGCCCTTACGGAAAGGGATCTAAAGCTCATCCAGGAATTAAAGAAAGCAGATACCGAGGTTAGAGCCCATGAAATGGCCCACATTGCAGCAGGTGGCCAATATATCACCTCAGGGGCAAAGCTCGAATACCAACGGGGTCCAGACGGCGTAAACTATGCCGTTGCAGGCGAAGTCTCCATCGACACCTCGGCCATTCCAGGCGATCCAAGGGCCACAGCCCAAAAAATGCAAAGAATTAAGGCCGCAGCCCTGGCACCGGCATCCCCATCGGCCCAGGATCGAAAAGTTGCTGCCAGTGCCACAGCACTTGCAGCAAAGGCAGCTGCTGAAATCATGGCCCTGGTGACGGCCCAGAGCAGCGCCAGTGCAAAGGATGGCACTGCAACTGCCCACGGCACCGGTACCGCTGCAACAGCCTATGCCAACATGGCATCAGAAACGCCTTCCAGGGGAACAGGGATAAATATCAGCGCATGATCTGATGCCGGACGTTTTTTATATGAAACTCGTTTCGACCGGCAGGCGGAAACGGGTGTTACCCTTCTCTTATTCTCGCAGGCCGTCCATGGCCTGCTCCGAGGGAAATGGCAACTCCTTGGACCTCGTGTCCACCGTTGCCATTTAATCCGTTCAGGGCAACACCCGTTCCCGCCTGCCTACTACTGTCGAGTTTCATGCTTCGTTGTGTCTGCCAGGACATGTGGGTTTATAAGAAACTCTTGTCGAAACATCATTGTGAAAGTCTCGACTTTAGAGCCCTCTTTGGTTTCCCTGACCGGAACATTGTAAACCAAAGGGGTTAGGATTTTTGCCCTTCCAGGCGTTAAGAAGCGCAGACTGTTTGAGGACTTTAGCCCGCAGTTCCTGCGCTTTAGTCTGGAAGGGCAAAAACCCCCCCGACGTTTACCGTTCCGGTCAGGGTAACCAAAGAGGGCGGAATGGTACTATTGCCAGCCCTGTATCATCGTGTTTCATGCTTCGTTGTGTCCGCCAGGACATGTGGGTTATATGAAACACTCACCAAAGCATTATCAATGAAGGTGTTTCAAAATTCGTTGAGGCCAGAGTCATACCTCGCTCCGGCCGTGCCGGTTATTTTATCAGCTTTACAATTTTCTTGAATGCCTCACCCTGGGCTTCCTTCATCAGCTCAAAAAGAATCATCTCACAGCTGGTTGCAACACCGCCTGCATCCCGGATACGCTGGATGCCCAGATCCTTGTTGGCTTTAGTACGTGAAGAGACGCAATCGGTTACGATCTGAACCTCACATCCTTTCTGAATGAGATCCCGCCCTGTCTGGTATACGCAAATATGGGACTCGATGCCAGTGAGGAGCACCTGGTTGCGGCCGAGGGTTTCAAACCGCCGGGTGAATTCAGGGTTGAGAAGACAGCTGAAGCTGTGCTTTGCAATGGGGGTACTGCCCGCCATGATTTCCGCGATTTCAGGGGTTGTACTGCCAAGCTTGTCAGGCAGCTGTTCCATCCAGACCACTGGAATATCAAGAATTTCCATCCCCTTTAACAAATTTTTAAGGCTGGTAAAAAGTTCATTTCTTTCATACATCATCTCGGCAAGTCTGCCCTGGACATCAATAAGCAGCAGAACGGTACGATCAATTTCAAACATGGTATCCCCCTGTGGTTATCGGTTAAACCCTGAGCGTTCCCCTGATCTGGGAAAGTCGCGCAATCTTTTTTCTCTGCATGAATTGTCTGATTCCCTTTACGATTCTTAACGGGGCGTCGGGATCAGCCAGGGTGGCCGTTCCCACCTGGACGGCAGTTGCTCCGGCAATGATAAACTCCAGGGCATCTTTTGCCGTCATGATCCCCCCGATACCGATGACCGGCACCTTTACCACCTTTGCCACCTGCCATACCATTCTCAAGGCCACAGGTTTAATGGCAGGCCCTGAAAGCCCGCCCGTTATATTTGCAAGCATGGGACTTGCAGTTTCAGCGTCAATTGCAAGCCCGGTCAAGGTATTTATCAGGGAAATCGAGTCAGCCCCGCCCCTTTCTACGGCAAGGGCGATGGTTGTAATATCTGTCACATTGGGACTGAGCTTTACCATGACATGCTTTGAGGTTGATTGCCTGACCCCCTGGACCACCTCCAGAGCAGCTTCTGGATCAACACCAAAGGCTGCGCCCCCGGCCGAAACATTGGGGCAGGAGATATTTACCTCAACGCCTGTTATTCCAGGAAGATTGTCTATGATTGCGGCAAGCTGTGCATACTCTTCAGCGGTTTTTCCGTAGATGTTGGCAAATACGGGGCAGGTGAGCTTCTGGAGAAAGGGGAGTTTGTCTCGGATAAAACCTTCAATTCCCACATTTTCAAGACCCACGGCGTTTAAAAGACCGCCCGGGGTTTCAACCACCCTTGGCATGGGATTTCCCGTGGAGGGCTTTAACGACACTCCCTTTACCACAATGCCACCAAGGGCATTAAGGTCGATCAAATCCTTATACTCTGCCCCATATCCAAATGTCCCCGAGGCTGTGATCACAGGGTTTTCAAGCTGAACCCCATTGATGTCGACACCTGTATTCATTGTATTCCTTTTTTCCCTAACTTACCGAAGCGTACTGTAGTACGTGAGGCCCGATTTATAATTTGCTAACTTTGTGAAACAACGCAGCAAAGGGGTGAGTTTTCGTTCAAACACTATATAATGCCGGCCAAAGAGGCCTTAACCCAGCCCACCTTATCCTTTGAAAATGAAATTCTCAGAAACGCCTTTTCTGCCCGTTCCACCCGCACCTTTGTTCCGGCGTGGAGAATAAAAAGTTCGGTCGCCTCGTCCGAATATCCTGATCGTACCGGGGCCCCATCGGCAAGGATGATGGCCTGGGACTGTGCATATTGGTGATAATAGTTAAAAAATGCCGTTGCAACGACCACAACCGATAAAACACAAAGGATCGAACCAACAAGGGTAAACACCCTTTTTCTCCGAAACATGCGAACCCCTATATGGACAACAAAACAGAACCACAAAAAAACAGCACCATAGGCGACCGTTCCTATAGGCAGATAATTGTCCCAGAAAAAAATGAGCGACAGGATATCAATATTTCGTTCTGGCGCAACATCCGTGACAAGGCCCCTTGCATGGTCAAGGTTGTATCTAAGGTCCGGATCCCGGGGCGTCAGTTTCACGGCCCGCTCATACCAGAGGATGGCATGGCCAAGGTCTCCTGCCTTTAAACAGGCGTTGCCGATATTGTAGTATAACTGGCCATTTTTAATACCATTGGCAGCAACTTTTTCAAATGCGACGGCTGCTTCTTGAAACTGCCCGGCCTTATACAGGTTAACCCCCTGTAGAAAAAGGGTCCCGGAATCATCGGCCCGGCCCGGCCCGGGCACAGCAGCAAAAAAGCCCAGGCAGACAATGCAAAGGGCAAGTTGTTTGACCCGCTGGAGGAGATTTTTTTTCAGATTTGAATCAAACAACGCACCACCATACCGGGCCGATTCAATGTCGTGGAGCATGGCTATGGCCGCTTGTATCTGCCTGTCATTGCAACCTGCACCTGACAGGATCTGTGAAATTTCCCCGGCAGTTATGGTCTCTCCAGGCAGTTTGCCCCTGGAACGCACCTTTGCAACCAGGGCCATATAAAGATTACGAAGAAAGTCTTGATCCGGCAAATTCTTTGTCCCGGCGGTTTTAAGAGCTTGCCTTGCCTTTCGTTCCATGAGAGAGGCAAAGGATTCCTCTTTTTTGAAGAAATTATTTGCGACCCGGAAAACGAGCAGTAAAACAAGCGGCAGTGCAAGAAGCAGGACAAAGCGATTTAAAGAAAGGGATCTTTGGGCAACGAGCACCCCGGCTCCCTCCTTCAGGGCAAGGATATCGTCGCCAATGAATTCAACCGCCTGTTTTTTAACCTCTTCTTCGGCTTTTTTTGCGGACGCCTGGGTTACAGGGGTGTCCCCTGGGGCAGCAGACTCAACGGTAAGGGAAAATCCAGGGGTTGAAAGGGTCTCATAATCTTGTGTGTCAATATTAAAATATGTGAGCGTAACCGGTTCAATGGAAAATTCTCCCGGTGCCACGGGAACGATTGCCTGCTTAAATGTCTTGTCCCCCTTATATCCCTCCTGGGTAAGGGTGATTTTCTCCTGGGGAACATCCTCGTAAACCTTGAACGAGTCGGGCAGGTTCACCACCGGGATTGGGGCATCCATGACGTTTCCCGTTCCAGAAACTGTCACCGTCAGGGTGACCGAATCCCCTGCTCGCACAGATGTGCGGTCAAGTCCGGCCCCAAGGCTGAAATGGCCCACAAGCCCTGAAAAATTCACCCCTTTTCCAGGAACCGGCATGGGCTTGACCGTTACCTGGAACGAATCTGTTGCAAACCGCCGGGTTTCATGGCGGCCCATGGAAAAGAGGCGATTACCAAAAAATGGATCATTAAACGGGCTGTTCTGACCGGCAACCGGTATGTCACAGGTCACAATTGAGGGTTCGATTTCAAGGGTTCCCGGTTTTTCCGCAACAAGGACATAAGTCAGTTCCGTGACCGTGTAGGAACGGCCGTTCACGGTCTCGTTAAAACTTTCCTGGTCAGGGGCCTGCTTGACGGAAAACCCCTTGAACTCCGGATGGGCAAGACGGGGATTTGCTACCTGCACGGCGCTGTAGAGTCTGAAAGTATAAATTGCCTGCTGACCGGGCACCAGGGTTGTACGCGAAAGGGTTGAACGTGCAAAAACATCCCTGGAAGCGGTCTGGGTCACCTGGCCCTTGACAACCTCAACCCGGATTTCATCGGTGTAGGCGATCTCCCCGTCAAGGGTCACCGGCAGGGGAGGAATGGTCAAGGTGCCAGGCTGTTCCGCCGTGAGCAGGTATTGATGGGTCACGCTCCTAGAATATGCTCCGTTAATGATGCTCACGCTGGTACTGGTCCCCCTTGGCACCACTTTAAACCCCTTGATAACCGAAGTATCCACAAGGGCGTCACCGCCCTTGACAATCACGTTGAGGGTCAGGGAACGATCCTGGGAGATCTGGTTTGCATCAACCTGGGCTTCGACTGAAAAACCGAACACCCGGGCCGGAATGGCCACCAGCAATAGGACACAAAGAACGAACTTTTTAATCCTGATTCCATATTGGGTTTGAGCAATTATTTGAAACATTTTTTTACCAGTCCTTGGTCACCGTGCCACCGCCGTAAGCCGGCATCATGGCCCGTCCTGGTTTATCCTTGAGACGGTTAAGCATCCGTTCACGGGATTGAATGTCTTGTTGTCCAGGGCTTTGGTCCTCTTTCACCTGCCCTTTTTCCTGGGATGGTGAACCATCGGGTTTGCGGTCCTGATCCTTGGGAGGTTCTTTCTTCTGTCCCGGATCTTGCTGACCCTGATCTTGCGGGTCTTGGTTCTGTTGATCTTGACTCTGCTGTTCCTTGTTCCTTTGATCCTTATTTTTCTGGTCTTGGCTTTGCTGATCCTTTTTCTGCTGATCCTTGTTCTGTTGATCTCTGTTCTGCTGGTCCTTGTTCTGCTGGTCCTTGTTCTGCTGCTCTTCAAGTTTTTTCTTTACAAATTCAAGATTCTCCCTGGCCTCCTTGTCTTCCGGTGAAAGGGAGACAAGCTCCTCATAGGCCTTTATGGCGGCCTTCAGGTTGCCTGAACGATACAGGGCATTGCCAAGATTGTAAATAGCCTTGGGTTTAAGGCCAGGGTCATCGGTCTGGCGTGCCCGGGTGAAATTTTTAACAGCAGCATCAAAATCTCCCTTTTTATAGGCAGCCCCGCCGATATTGTAATAAAGTTCAGCCATGTCCGGCCGATCCAGCTGGGCATCGATAAAATGTTTTTCCGCCTGGTCATAATCGCCTGCATCATAGGCTTTAATCCCGTTTTTAACGCTTGCTGACGCATCGGCATGGCAGACACCGGAATTAAGGATAAAAAAGGCTGGAACAAGAACGGCCGAAAAAAAGATCCCCCTGCGGTTGTTTTCGAGCATCATTTCTATCATGAGCAGAAGAATCCCAGGGATGAGCAGCCATTGAAATCTGTTCTCCCACACCTTTTGCCTGCCGCTCTTGAGGGTCTTTTTTTCCATTCTTCCCAGAATCTCCTGATCGTAGATCCGGTCAAGATCCATGTCCCCTGCAACGGAACGGACATAAACGCCCTGGGTCATGGCAGCTATTTTTTTAAGGGCTGGCTCGTCCACCCGTGAAATGATGATCTTGCCTGACCGGTCCTTTTTAAACCCGCCGGCACTGTCTGGAACCGGAGCCCCTTCCGGGCTGCCAACACCGATACAGAAAATTTTAACCCCCTGATCAGCCGCTTTTTTTGCCATTTCAATGGAATCACCAGTGGTGTTCTCCCCGTCGGTGATGAGAATAATGGCCTTTTCAGACTCTACCTCCTTTTCAAACCCGTTGAGGGCAGTTTCAATGGCGCCGCCAAGATCCGTTCCGCCCACGGGAAGATAATCGGGTTCAAGGGCGTTCAAAAAAAGATTAAAGGCACTGTGGTCAAGGGTCAAGGGGCATTGAAGGATGGCTCGGCCGGCAAAGGCCACAAGCCCTGCCCTGTCGGACTGGATCATCCCCATGAGATCAATGATCTCCCGCTTTGCCCGTTCGAGCCGGGTGGGCTTGATATCCTGGGCCAGCATGCTCCTGGAACAGTCAAGGCAGATCATGATGTCAACCCCCTTTTGTTCAACCGTCTGCCACCTGAACCCCGCAAGGGGGCCGCTCAGGGCACCCACAAGGCAGAAAAGGACAAGGGTGATCAAAACGATCCGGGCCCATCGAATTCCAGGGTTTATGCCGGGGGCAATGGTTTCAAGGGCTTTGGGTGCAGCAAACCGGGCCAGGATCCTGGCCCTTTTCAGGTTGCCGTAAACCATGACCCCGACAAGCAAAACAACGAGCCAGACAAGATAGAGCATATGGGGATTGGAAAGCTTCATCTTAAATTTTATGGAATCCTCAATAATCTAGTATTTGAAAGAACAACAAAACAAGAGAGTAGTGCCAGACCGGCCCCTGCAAACCAGAAGTAGAGATCATCATACTCAGCAAAGGTTTTGACCTCAACCTCGGTCTTTTCAAGGGAATCGATCATGTCGTAGATTTTTTTCAAAGAATCCGTATCAGCCGCTGCAAAAAAAGCTCCCCCGGTCTTGTCGGCTATTTCCTTCAAAGCTTCATGGTCCATGTCCACCATCTGGTAGACATACCGCTGGCCAAACAATGGATCATTCACCAGAAAAGGTGCCTTACCCCGCTGCCCGACCCCGATGGTATAAACCTTTACTCCACGTTCTCTTGCAATGTCAGCGGCGGCCCCCGGGGTGATCTCACCGCTGTTGCTCTTGCCGTCGGTGAGCAGAATAACGATGTTGGATTTACTCTTGACGTCTTCAAGGCGTTTAAGGGAAATACCCATGGCATCCCCAATGGCCGTGCTCGGCCCTGCTGCACCAATTTTAAGGCGTGACAGAACAAAAGCAATGGTATCGTAATCCCGGGTTAAGGGCATCTGGGTAAAGGCCTCGGACCCAAACACCACCATGCCGATCCTGTCACCACTGCGTTTCATGATAAAATCCTTGACAACATTTTTAACCGCATCAAGTCGATTAACAATGGCGCCGTCCAGCTTGAAATCAAGGGCCGCCATGCTCTTGGAAAGATCCAGGGCCAGTATGATGTTTATTCCCTCTGTCTTGACGTTCATCTTTCTGGTACCCCATTGGGGCCGCGCCAGGGCAATGATTAAAAGGACAAGGGCACAGTACTTGATCAGGGGCAGCAGCTTTGAAACCATCAGTGCAGGGGTTGTCAACGACTCCTTGAACATGGAGAGATCTGATATTTTGATGCTGACCGGGTTTGATCGTTTTGAACGGAACACAATGACCAGGGGGACAAAGAGCATGAGGGACAAAAACCCCGGGGAGGCAAACCTAAACATCTTTTTCCTCCACGGTCGTTTCCTCGTTTTTTTCCCCAACCCGGGTGACGAAGGTTCTGACAAAGGCAAGATGCCCCTTCATCATTGGGGACGAAGGCACCTGGCCTGCATACTTAATCATATCTGCACAGAGCAGGAACTCCCGGGTGTCAGCGAACAGTCCCCTGTCAAGACCAACCTCCCTGAGGGCTGAGGTCAGCTCCTGGGTGTTCATCTCCAAAGCCTTGATTTTAAACGCTTTGCCAATGAACCGTTTGATAATTTCAGTAAGCCGGAAGTAGTAATACCTTGGGTGGGTCACCATGAGATCATCCAGGCAGCCCAACTCGCTCAGGGCCGTTTCCAGGGGAGGAAGGGGCATGGGAAGCATCAGCAGGTTCGTGCCGGGTCCCGACTTTTTTCGCCTGAGGTATCGGTAAACCAACAGGGCCACACACACCAGAAGCATCAAGGCCAGGGCAATCAGCGCAACCTTCAGGAAAAACGGGTCCATCCCCACCTGAACCGGGGGTCTGATATCATGGATATCCTGCATCTATCTTATCCGCCTTTCCCTGCGCCTGAAGTAGCGTTGAAGGGTATCTGACACAGGGGCATCGGTTTTGAGCTCAATACAGTCAACCTTGTTTTTCTTGAGCGTCTCAAGAATGATATTATAACGGGCATATTTCCGGTCCCGGTACAAGGTCCGAGTCGCCTTGTTTGATGCGTCCAGGAGAACCATATTTCCGGTTTCAAAGCAGGAGAGGGTCACAATTCCCTGGCCCGGAAGTTCAAAATCGCCGTCATCGCAGAGGAGAATCGCAATCAGTTCATGGCGCGGAACAACACACCTGAGGCGCTTGTCAAAGTTTACGTCCAGAAGATCAGAGATCATGAAGGTGGTGGTTCTTTTCCTTGACACCCGGGCGAGAAAATCCAGGGCTGCAGAAATATCAGTACCCCGGCCCTGGGGAACAAAGGTAAATATCTCCTTGATCAGACGCCACACATGGCCCGTGCCCTTTTTTGGGGGGATATACTTCTCCACCTGGTCTGTAAAAAAGATAACGCCCACCTTATCGTTGTTTTTAATGGCGGAAAAGGCAAGAACCGAGGCCACTTCAGCAGCCTTTTCAAGTTTAAGGCCGGAAAAGGTCCCAAACCCCTGGGAGGCACTCATGTCAATGACAAGCATAACCACACTTTCCCGCTCTTCCCTGTACAGCTTGATAAACGGGCGGCCAAGCCTTGCCGACACCTTCCAGTCAATGGACTTGATCTCGTCTCCGGGCGTGTACTCCCTTACCTCCTCAAACTCGATGCCCGACCCCCTGAAAACAGATCGATACTGCCCAGCCATGGCCGTATTGACCGAGCGTCGGCTCTTGATGTGAACCCGCTTTATCTTTTTTATTATCTCGCCGGGAATCATAAAACCTAGGGCACCTCAACAAAATCAAACACTGTTTTTATGATTTCGTCGGTTGTGACATCTTCAGCTTCGGCCTCAAACGAAAGAATGATTCTATGGCGCAAAACGTCTGGCGCAGCAATTTTAATATCCTGGGGAGTCACATAGGCCCTTCCCTGGAGAAAAGCCCTTACCCGGGCCGCCTGGGCCAGAAATATCGTGGCCCTGGGCGAGGCCCCGAATTGAACATATTCGGCAATCTTCATCCCATATTTCTGGGGTTGCCGGGTGGCAAGGACAAGGTCGACAATGTACTCTTTCAGCTTATCATCAACGTATATCTGCCGGACCAGACCCGCCATCTGTTCAATCCGGGCCGTATCCATAACCGCTTCAACCGGATCCTTGACACTGAAACCGGATTTATTGAGAATATCAAGTTCCTGGCTTCGGTCAGGATAGTCGATGATAATTTTAAGCATGAAACGATCCACCTGGGCCTCTGGAAGCGGATAGGTCCCCTCCTGTTCAATGGGATTCTGGGTGGCAAGAACCAGAAAAGGCTTTGGAAGCACATAGGTGGTGTCGCCGATGGTCACCTGGTTCTCCTGCATGGCCTCCAAAAGGGCCGACTGCACCTTTGACGGTGCCCTGTTGATCTCGTCGGCAAGGATGATGTTATTGAACAGCGGTCCCTTTCTTGTGACAAAATCCCCGGTTTTGGGTCGATAAATCTCGGTACCAATGAGATCAGCCGGTAAAAGGTCTGGGGTAAACTGAATACGCTTGAACCTAGCCTGTATGGTTGAGGCAAGGGCTTTGACGGCACTTGTCTTGGCAAGTCCAGGAACACCCTCAATGAGAATATGACCGCTGGATAAAATTCCGGCCAGAAGCCCGTCCACAAGGTCTGTCTGACCGACCAACTCTTTTGCTATTTCCTGTCGTATTCTGTTGATAAGCTGATGCTGTTCTTGAATCTCTTTTTTAAGTTGCTCCATAGTTCCCCGGCAGTATAGGCAATTGATGCTGTTGTATAATTTCGAGGCTAATATATTAACAGTTGACGCAGGTGTCAAGGCAGGCTTGGGCTATCAGGAAAAAAACAGAATGGGGGTTAAACAATCGATTAATTCAAAAGTTGCTTGGTATACATATCAGCCGTAGCCCGGGTCAGTTTCAAGATATGCGCCCGGACCAGATCTTTTTTCTTGAACGGATGATTTCTAAAGGTCATGATAATTCCGGTGATGGAGGCAATAAATGAATGGGAGTAAATCCTTGCATTCTCCTTAACGCCGAGACGCTCAAGGAAATCGGCAAAACCATCAAAAAAGACCTTGGTGACCGAGTCAAACTTACCCATGGCAGGATTTGCAAGATTATCTTTGAGCATGAGATAGGTCATCATCTGGAAAGTCGATTCATTCTCAAAAAGATGCTCGACAAAGGTCACGGCAAAATCTTCAATGGTGGCAGGTTCATCACCCTTAACCAGGGCTTTGAACTGTTTGCTCACCGCAGAGATATCCTGGAGAAACGCCTCGATAAACAGATCCTCCTGGCTTGGAAAATATCGATAAAGGGTCGCCGGAGAGACACCTGCCTCATCTGCTACATCCCGCATGCCCACATCGTAAAAAGGTCTTTTTAAAAAAAGAGACAGCGCAGATTCAATGATAATTTGTTTCCTTGCTTCCCGTTCCCTTTCCTTTAATTCTGCAAACCTGGATTCTGTAGTCATTGGATGTCTCCCTGAAATTTGTGCATCAAAACAAGAATGTTGATATTTATAGAGAACACCTATCATTGTTTTTAATAAGTAACAACAAAAAATCTCAGTGGAACAAAAGCCTGGGGGTGAACCCATTTTAAAGTATTGTCCAGGCATGGAACAGTCAGTATCCCCTGCAAAGGACATTGCTTTATTGACAGGATACTGCCAGGACTGCTATGTTGCCAAAGGATTAAAGCGTATGTTGAATTAACGCCTTTGAAGGAAGAAATGTAATGGATACTAATCCCAAAAAAAGGGATGTGTTTGACTTTGAACTGGGATATCTCAAAAAAAGCCCCTGCCTCACCTGCAAGGAAAATAAACGCATTCCCGAATGCCATGATCAGTGCAAGCTGCTTGACACGGTGAGAACGCTGCTCGCCCGTGGGGTCTCCTGCCAGCGATCGTCCTTTCGGTAGAACGGCTGTGACACCCATGCAAGCCCCCTCTCTTATGAAGCAACACTTGACCCCGGAACTTTTCAATGAGCTTAAGAGCCTCCAGACAAAGAGCGGATTTACCCTGGAACGAGCCGTTGAATCTGGCCTTAAGAACCCGGATTCATCCGTTGGAATCTACGCTGGTGATGGAGAATCCTACCAAACGTTTGCCAAAATTTTCAGACCTGTAATTGAGACCTGCCACGGGGTTTCAATTGACGGCATCCATCCATCCGATCTGAGCCCCATGGACGATGCCCCCCCACCACCTTTTAACCATAAAATTCTTTCCTACAGAATTCGCATTGCAAGAAATATAGCAGACATTCCATTCCCCCCCCATGTCGGCAACGCTGATCGCTCCAGGGTTGAACAACTTGCGGTTGATGCACTTTTAAAATTCGAAGGAGACCTCAAGGGAAGATATTTCCCCCTGGGTGAGTTAACCAAAACTCAAAGAATGACGTTTGAACACGAACATCTACTGTTTGGACGCGGGGATCGGTTCATGGAGGCGGCAGGAATCAACAGGTCCTGGCCCGCTTCAAGGGGAATTTTTGTATCCAATGATCATAAATTTGCCGTATGGATCAATGAGGAAGACCATTTAAGAATCATTTCAATGGATCGCCCCCAGAAGACCCCTTCACAGGGTATTGAAAAGACATACAACCGCCTTGCAAGGGCCATGGCAGACCTTGAACAAAGTTTAACATTTGCCTGTGATCCCCACCTGGGATTTCTCACATCCTGCCCCTCCAATCTTGGGACAGGAATGCGGGCCGGCGTCCATGTCCGGTTATCCGGCTTTAAGACACGGGGACAGGCAATCCATGAAGCAGCAGCGAGATATCTCCTCCAGATCCGGGGGACCCATGGAGAAAAGACAGGGGTTGAAAACGATGTGGTCGACATCAGCAACCGGTATCGACTGGGCATAACAGAAAAAAAATGCGTTGAAATGCTTCAGCATGGGTTAGAGGCCATTATGACTGACGAACGTTTCTCCTGAATGAGCATATAACGATCTCTATCACCATCGTAGTTGCATTCATTTAAAAAGGAATTCGTGCGTTTACGGGTAGCTCCTTGCTATTTTTTTGACCAGAGTGTAGTATAATCAGGTTTGATTTCGGAGGTTGCAATATACAGGCCATCTGCCTTCCTTGACAAAAAGCATCCCCCTGTCCTATGGTATGAAAATGTAGGATCGCTATAAAAATCATATAAAACGCCCACTGAAGCATTGCAATCAGCGGCGTGAATCGTGCGTTGTGGCCAAGGCAAAAACCATGCTCCGGCCATGCCGGTTATGTTATTACCCTGAAACAGAGGAGAACAATTGAAAAGACAAAGAGGCATTAAATGATAACGTATGAATCTGTAACAAAAATATTTGGTAAGGGAACCAATACCGTTACCGCCCTTGATAATATAAGCTTCACCATTCCCAAGGGCGAGGTCGTGGTGTTTCTCGGCCCCTCGGGATGCGGCAAAACGACTACCCTGCGTCTTACCAACCGCCTGGAGACACTCACCAGAGGGAATATAACCATAGAAGATCAGAATATCATGGAACTCGATGTTGTCCAGCTCAGACAGCGCCTGGGCTATGTCATTCAGGCCATCGGACTCTTCCCGAACAAAACCATCGCCGAAAACATCGCGGTTGTTCCCAAACTTCTAAAGTGGGACGAAGAACGTATCAGTAAGCGCATTGATGAGCTGCTTGAAATGACAAACCTGGATCCTGATCTGTACAGGGACCGTTACCCAGCAGAACTCTCCGGGGGACAGCAACAGCGAGTGGGGGTCGCCCGGGGACTAGCCGCAGACCCAAAAATACTTCTCATGGATGAGCCCTTCGGCGCGATAGACCCCATAAACAGAGAAGAGATTCAAGATGAGTTCCTCAAGCTTCAGACAAAGCTGAAGAAAACCGTGGCCTTTGTCTCCCATGACATACACGAAGCGATAAAGATGGGTGATCGCATTGCCATCTTTGAGAAGGGACGTCTGGTACAGTACGACACACCAGAGATTATTCTGACCCAGCCCAAAAACAAATTTGTCTCCGACTTCGTGGGTGCCGACAGGGCACTGAAAGTCCTTGGCCTCATGCGGGTAAGTGATATTATCAACCGAAAGCCAAAGAACATCATCCAGGGATCCGACCGTTCCGCGGAAGCCTTGGATTTTCTGACCACAAAGAAATCTCGCTATGGCATTGTGCTCGATGGAAACAAACCGATTGGCTTTGTTACGCAGAAAGATCTCAAGTATGAACAAGGTTGGGTACGAGACGTGGTGGAACCAAATCCACTTCTCCTGAGGGAAAAAACCCCACTGAGGGACGTGCTCTCCTTTATGCTTATGCACGACACCGCAACCATCTGTGTTATAGACGGAGATAAAAACTTTTCCGGGACGGTAACCTACAACGACATACAAAAAGCAGTAAAAGCAAGTTACGCCGATGAAGCAGAACATGAGGAAACCGAGGTAGCGTCATGAGTACACTGCGATTCATAATGGAGAACTTCAGCCAAGTTCTGTATCTCACTTGGGAGCATATATGGATTGTGGGGATAGCACTCCTTATAGCCACACCAATAGGCGTGACCCTGGGTATCGTCATTACCAAGCAAGAGCAGCTTGCTTCCAGGGTCCTGAACGGTGCCAACATACTTATGACCATCCCCTCCCTTGCCCTGTTTGGAATGATGCTACCCATCCTTGCAATAGTTAATATGGGCCTGGGAAAAGTTCCTGCTGTTATTGCCCTGGTTCTTTACAGTCAGCTCCCTATTATCAGAAATACCTATACCGCTATAAAAGGGTGTTGAAACCGGTTCTGTTTTTAACACATTATCAAGACACCTTGTCTTTTTGATCGGAATTTTTTTATTTTTTTGCCCACGCGGATCGTAACGCGAACTATTTTTGTTCTTTTCCCCTTGCAAAAGCATTGTCAGAGTTACATTTGAAAAACATCAGACAATAACAGGGCAAGCCAGCAAACCGGTTTAAAAATCTTTCAAATTTCCAGGTACGTGTACGAGGTTTATCCAGCAACCTTGAATAAATCCAGTTGTCCATCTTGCTTTTTGCACCTTTTCCGTCTTGTATCAGCCATTTCTATCAGTAATGTTGCGATTGTTGTAAATGTTGAACGAGCAACAACCCCATGCTGACTCCTTACCCTCGTCTGTTCAAGGCCTTCTCTTTTTTTTATAAGATTAAATGGTCGCTCACAATTTTTGCGAATATCTATTGCCCTTTGAGCCTCCTCATGAAAAGTTGGTATCGGTTGAAAATACCCATTGTCAAATGCAATGGTTCGATATTTTGGACAATTTGATTCGTATATGCATTCTCCAGGGGCGGCCGTACAGCCAAATTCATGACCGTTTCCTGAGCACCCCATAATTTTCATTGGAATATCACAAAAGTCGTTGCAAGTTACCCTCACTGGAAAATCCAAAACATTGTCAGGCAATTTTGCCTTTTCAGACGGGGGTGCTACGACATAAACCCCGGTCTTCTCAAGAACAGACCCATTACTATCGTGGTAGGCTTGGTCAGCTGTGATCAACTTCATATCAATGCCCAATGCCTGGGCAAGTTTAATCACTGGCGTTAAAAACAGGCTATCATGATGATTGGCTGCTCCGATAAGAGAAACCAATGGAAAACAGTGACCGGTTAAAGGATTGATTGCAGAAAGCGTATGCATGCGGTAACCAATAACGTACTGTGATTTATCTCGTTTCTTTCTTCGCCTGCCGCAATCAGCGTCTATATCCGAATAAATGCGTATTTTCTTTCCCTCAACCTCAACTGTACACAGTGGATAATTGATTTCCGAGGGAAGCTCAGTAGAATCAATCGCATGTATGACTGAATTTGCCAAACAACCAGATTGATATAAATGGTGAAGGATATAAACAAGGATATTCATCAAATTTGTAAAAGATAAACGGCTCCTGAAGTGGCTCAACTCTGTATGATGAATCTGCTCTTTTGTGTTTAAAGGCAATCTCACAAATCTTCTGTTTTGTTTTCTTTCTCTGCCAAAATACTCGTCGGTACAAAACTTCCTGTAACTGATTTCGGGATATTTTATAACCTTCAAAATTTCCATACGAAAAAGCTGATATGGCTGAACATACCTATGGCAAGGAGAATAACCTTCAGGCGCTATAAGACTGTTGATAATTGCATCATCAAAAAGGTCATCAATAAATTTCAGTTCTTTATCAATTATCTCCGGAAACGGCTTTCTTTTTTTATCGAAATCAAAAAGTTTATCGTTGTGGAAGTTGCTGACATATTTAGCCATTTCCTCAATAGTTTTGATTCCTTTTGTGGGCGTTTGACCTTCAATGCCTGTAAGTTCTTCTATGGGAAGGGTCACCGTTTGAGAAAAATCATAGCCATTTATTACTTCATCCATCACTTGTTTGATCAGCCTTTTTTTCGCTTTCCTTTTCATATTCTTCCAGTGAGGATGATTATATTTCAATTGCTTTTTGACCAAAGCCCTGATATTTTTTGTGTGCATAAGACCTCTGTTTTTTTGTGTTGTTTCGATGAGTGATGTTGTCGAAAACTATACTCTTAAACAGAGGTTTTTTCAATATAAATATTTGAAATAATAACATTTATATCGAAAATTGAGGTGTCGATTTCAACACCCTTTATAAAGAATGTTCCTTCTGCATTGGTGGACGCAGGCAGGGGGATGGGCATGAGTAAGTGGAAACTTTTGCGAGAGGTGGAAATCCCGCTGGCCATTCCATTAATTATTGCGGGATTGAGGACGGCTGCCGTTATGAATATAGGTGTTGCAGCTATTGCCACCTACATCGGAGCAGGAGGACTGGGGGTTTACATCCAGCAGGGTATTGCCCGGGTATATCCAGAGATGATACTGAGCGGCGCCATACTTGTTTCTCTTCTGGCGATAATCGTAGACGGTGGGATGGCCCTGCTGGAAAGGATTACAACGCCAGAAGGTATCAAGGTACAAAGGAAGCTTTCACGATGAATAGACTATTTACAAAATCATACAGAATTCTCATTGCGGTTATCATACTGATTGCGGGTGTGACGTTTGAACGAACGGGACTTATAGAATTACTCTCTGATCCTTACGAATATCCCGTTATCATGGAATTGTTCCTCCAGCATCTGCACATGGTGTCCTTAAGTATGATTTTTGCCACGATCATAGGAGTAACAGCAGGAATTGTGCTTACCAGGCAACGATTTCGCAAGTACACCGGGCTATGCATGTATATTATCGGACTAGGACAAACCATCCCCTCCCTTGCCGTTCTAGCGCTGGCCATGAGTTTCCTGGGGCTCGGCTTAAAGCCGGCAGTATTCGCACTGACCATCTATTCCATACTTCCAATCGCGAGAAATACCCTTGCCGGGATTACCGCAGTACCCCCGGAACTGATAGATGCCGGAAAAGGCATGGGAATGCCTCCCATGAGGATTCTCATGGAGGTGGAGATACCCAATGCCATGAAGGTGATTTTAACGGGATTCAGGGTCGCCCTGATAATTAATATCGGCACCGCCGCCCTCGCCTATGTCATTGGGGCAGGCGGTTTGGGAGACCTTATATTCACAGGAATAAATCTGATGCAGACGGACAAGCTGCTGGCCGGCGCCATTCCGGTTACGCTACTGGCACTTTTTGCGGATTTTCTGTCTGAGCTATTAGGAATAGCTCTGATCTCAAAGGGTCTGCGCCTTTCCAAGTAGTAAAGGTGTGGGTCTTTTAATTTTCTGCACAAAAATGAACGATCAACCAGGGACTTGAATAAATACAATGCAACATCTTCTTTGTTCAAATCCTTAAAATTTATAATTCTCTGGCATTCAGTCAAGAGACCAAGAGGAGGTATTATGAAAAAGATATTTAAACTTGTTTTTCCGGCAATACTTATTTTAACGTTACTTTTACCAGGCAGTGTCTTTGCCAAGGATAAAAGCCTGATAGTGGGCGGTAAAGACTATACAGAGCAGCTCCTTCTTCCGGAACTTGCCGGCATTCTTCTCGAACAGGCAGGGTTTGATGTTACACTCAAGACAGGGGTCGGGTCTGTGATCGCCAGAAAATCACTGGAGAATGCCCAGTTTGACCTCTATTATGAGTATACGGGCACGGCATACACGCTGTATTACAAGCAAAAAGATACAGAAATAATGACCGTTCCTGAAAAGGTTTACGACTGGGTCAAACAAGCCGACTCCGAAAAGGATCTTGTCTGGCTTGATCCTGTCAGGTTCAACAATACCTATAGCCTGATGATGAACAAGGCAGAAGCGGAAAAGCTCGAAATCAAAAGTATCTCCGACCTGGGAGTCTACGTCACTAAAAATCCGGACAAACTGATATTCGCCCTGGATTCGGAATTCTGGGAACGCCCTGACGGATTTAAAGGCATCATGAAAAGGTATAATTTCAGGCTCCCTAGCAACCAGGTCAAAAAAATGTCTGTGGGTCTTACCTACCAGGCATTGAAAGATGGTCTGGTCAATTCTGCAATGGGTTTTACCACCGATGGCAGAATCGCGGCCTTCGGCTTTGTGAACCTTGAAGACGACAAGTCTTTCTTCCCTGTGTACAATCCCGTACCCGTTGTCAGGAAAGAGATCCTTGATACATATCCAGAAATACCAGCCATATTAAAACCACTTGCGGAGAACCTGACCTCGGAAGTGATGCAGCAGCTCAATATGGCCGTGGACATAGACCACAAACCAGTTCACGATGTGGCCATGGATTGGCTCAAGAGTAAAAATCTGATCAAATAGAATTACGCCACAGATCTCCGAAGGGGGAAGGCCTTTTCTTCCCCCTTTCCTGGGCACTCAGAATAGAGCTTATCGTTCTCACTAGGAGTGACTGACCGTACACACCTGAGTGTTTCTCCGAAATAAAAGGAAAATTCGGCATGAAATTTAAGTGGGATATGAATCCAAAACAGGATCGATTTGATCCAAAAGATTTTAATAAAGTCATGAAGGCTGTTGTCACCACCGGCAATGGCGGATACGACAAACTCCAGTGCCGTGTGGTAAACCTTCCAAAACTTGGGCCAGGCGAAGTTTTACTGCAAGTTCTAGCCGCCGGGGTCAACAACACTGAAATAAATACACGCATTGGCTGGTACTCTTCCTCGGTTACAACAGGTACAGAGAAGACTGCAACTGCCGAGGAAGAGCTGGTTACAGAAAAGGCAGATGGGGGATGGAACGAGGCAACACCTTTCCCCTTCATCCAGGGCACAGATTGCTGTGGTCGTATTGTTGCCGTTGCCCCTGGCGGGGATAAAAGCACCATCGGTTCACGCGTACTCGTACGAGCATGCATGCGTCGGTCAGGCTTTGGGTCGATGGACAACATCTGGATGGGGTCTGATTTCGACGGTGCCTTTGCTCAGTTTGTCAAAGTTCCCGCAGCAGAGGTGTTCGCCGTGAACTGCAACTGGAGCGATGCTGAGCTTGGAACGATCCCTTGTGCCTACGGAACTGCTGAAAATATGGTTCACCGTGGCAAGGTGTGCAAGGGGGAGCATATTTTGGTTGCAGGAGCGTCCGGAGGTGTCGGCTCAGCGGTCGTGCAACTGGTGAAACGACGGGGCGCCACTGTGACGGCGATTGCGGCCAAAGCAAAGATGGTACAGGTTCTTTCCCTGGGTGCTGATCGTGTTATTGATCGTGATGATGATGTCGTTGACAGTCTTGGCGAAAACGCTGTGGATGTCGTTATTGACAACGTTGCAGGACCAGCCTTCGGAAGCCGGTTAAAGGCACTGAAGCGAGGTGGAAGATACGTGTCCTCCGGAGCCATCGGTGGTCCCCTAGTGACACTCGACATGCGTACCTTCTATCTAAAGGATTTAACGCTGGTTGGCTGCACTGCATGGGACGAACCTATTTTCCCAAATCTTATTTCCTACATTGAGCGCGACGAGTTGCGGCCGCTTGTAGCAAAGACATTTCCCCTCGAACGCATAGCAGATGCGCAACGCGAGTTCCTCGAAAAAAAACATGTTGGCAATTTCGTTTTAATTCCACCGGGTACATGACATGCCCCATCACGACAATCGAATCCGATTCAAGATCATCGACTTCACCAGGCACATCCCCACCCACAATTATCAACCACCCGTCTTCCCCTGGGCTATAAGCCTCAGCCAGATGTAAAAAGCTGATACAATGCCGCTGAGCTCTATGGCAGCAGTCATGGCCGCCTGCTTCCCGGCGGCGCCCCACAGAACCTCCTGAAAGGTGGTTCTGCGGGCAAACATGGCCCTGACGGCGTTCTTCCTCCAGGGAGACCAGGCCTTCCTTTTTATCCAGCTTCCTCAATGGGGGATATTGGCATCCATGGTATCTTAAGCAATTCGATTTTGACTTCTGGCCATGTCCCATTGGGATAATCTATCGACGACAAAAAGGATGTCTGTCGGTTGACATCCGGTGAGATGTAGGCAATTATAAATCGATTTTGCGACCATCCTTGAGGAGATCGATATAATGAAACTGAGCATATACATAAAACTGATGATGGGTTTTGCTGCCATTATAGCGATATTGGCCCTCTCCAATGCCTATGTTCTATTTGAGTTGAATGCTGTAGCCAATGGCGCAAAAAATATTCTCTCCTCAAATGTCAGGACCCAGGAACTTGCAAGGCAACTGCATCCCGCTGTTCAGAATGAAATCGAATATGCGGAAAAGTACCTGATTTCAAACGATGATGCC
This sequence comes from Desulforapulum autotrophicum HRM2, assembly GCF_000020365.1. NCBI lineage: Bacteria > Pseudomonadati > Thermodesulfobacteriota > Desulfobacteria > Desulfobacterales > Desulfobacteraceae > Desulforapulum > Desulforapulum autotrophicum. The sequence goes on from NC_012108.1 coordinate 3,366,263, forward strand.
TATTTTTCCTTGTTTGTTGAAACCAGTCAAGAAGTCGGAAAAAATATAAAATTATTGTTTGAAACCCTGCCCTCCAGTGAAGACCTATTATTGATAGAGAATCTGCAAAAAGCGCATGCTTCCATTGTTGCCAGCATGCAACAAGAAAACAGCGAACCAAGTGCCCACAATGAAAACCAAAAGCAGATACGGCTGAAGAATACGAGATTAATGCTTGATTCCCTTGATCTCCTTATCCGGGATAGCCATTTCTCCATTGGAAAAGAAATAACCCGAATTGAGTCGACAATAACCCGCTCTGTCAAAATCGCCTTTTTATTAATCGCAGGGACTCTCTTTACAGCTGTGACAATCGCCTTAATCATTGCCCGTACCATTACCCGCCCCATTGGCCAGCTAATCCGGGGAACTGAACAGATTGCCCAGGGCAATTTCAAAAAAATTCTTGTGTCTTCCCATGATGAAATTACACTGCTCGCCTCCGCCATCAATAATATGAGCAGCAAAATCAATGAAACAAATCAATTAAAAGCGCAAATGATGCAACAAATTTCCCATGAACTGAAAACCCCTCTTCAGGCAATACAATCTGCCCATGATGTTTTATTGATATCCGGATCGGTTAAGGAGAGCCGACTTCGAATGCTTGCAGCCATTAAAAGGGGCATCAATAAAATAGCAGATTTCAGCATGCAATACCTTGACCTTGCAAAAATCGAAACCGGTGCAATGCAATACAATATAACAGTGTCTGATATCCATAAAATCGTTGCGACTGTGGTGGATGAGGCAAAACTTGTTGCCGCCTCAAAGAACATACACATGGAGTTGGAGGTTGTTGCTGTTCCAAAGGTCCTGGTTGATAGGGAAAAAGTGTCAATTATTATCAGCAATTTAATCAGCAATGCAATTAAATACACCCGGGAGAATGGTAATATCAATGTGAGCATAGGCCTGAGCGATGGGAGGGTCCAGGTTGCAATTAAAGACTCGGGAATCGGGATCAACCCGGAAGAACTCGCGAATGTATTTGATCGATTTTATCAGGCCAGTAATAAAGAAAAAATTAAAAGCAATGGCTCCGGGGTGGGACTTGCGATTGTCAAAGCATATACAGAAGGACAGGGGGGAAAGGTTCTTGTTGAAAGCATCCCCGATCAAGGGTCAACATTTAAAGTAGAATTTCCAATTGAAGAAGACCTGTCCTTGCAAGCTTAAGAAAATTATGTTTCAGCTTATACTTAATAATTGAGTTTTATATAGCAGGGCTTGTCCAACCAATGGATAAGATTGTGGTTCGTCCCCACACAATCTATCCTTATTCGTTATGTTTACAGAATTATCTTTTTAAACTCTTTCGCGATAATACAATTTTTTTTATGTAAAATTATCAGGCAAATTTTTTTAACGCCAAATCTTTTGTTTAATGGCTGATTTCCTAATAAGAAGAACCGACTTGATCGAAGGGTTAGTTGCCTTATTCATCCACAACTGGCACAGACAAAGCACAGAAGTCATCCACGGAGGAAACCCCAAAAAGGCAGAGGCCTTTTTCCAAACAAAAAAAGTCCTGACCATTATAAATGATGATCAGGACTTATATAAAAATAACCCGGCGGCGTCCTACTCTCCCACAGGGCCTCCCCTGCAGTACCATCGGCGCTAGAGGTCTTAACTTCCGTGTTCGAGAAGGGAACGGGTGTGGCACCTCTGCCATTGCCACCGGATTAAACTTGGCAATATACGGGACAGATTTCAAATCTGACCCTAATCTGCTGAAAGTATCTACGAATGAATTCCGAATATCTGCATTAAAGCGTTCAAACCTAAAAGGGTTTGTAGTTAGTGGCTAAGCCTCACGACCTGTTAGTACCGGTTAGCTGAACACATTACTGTGCTTACACACCCGGCCTATCAACCTTGTAGTCTTCAAGGGGTCTTTAGTCACTTTATGTGATGGGATATCTAATCTTGAAGTTGGCTTCCCGCTTAGATGCTTTCAGCGGTTATCCGTTCCGAACTTAGCTACCCTGCAATGCCGTTGGCACGACAACAGGAACACCATTGGTTCGTCCATTCCGGTCCTCTCGTACTAGGAACAGATCTCCTCAAATATCCTACGCCCACGAAAGATAGGGACCAAACTGTCTCACGACGTTTTAAACCCAGCTCACGTACCACTTTAATTGGCGAACAGCCAAACCCTTGGGACCTGCTCCAGCCCCAGGATGTGATGAGCCGACATCGAGGTGCCAAACCGCCCCGTCGATGTGAACTCTTGGGGGCGATAAGCCTGTTATCCCCGGCGTACCTTTTATCCGTTGAGCGACGGCCCTTCCATACAGAACCGCCGGATCACTAAGACCTAGTTTCCTACCTGCTCGAAATGTCTCTCTCGCAGTCAAGCTCCCTTATGCCTTTACACTCTTAAGCTGGTTTCCAATCAGCCTGAGGGAACCTTCGCGCGCCTCCGTTACTCTTTGGGAGGCGACCGCCCCAGTCAAACTACCCGCCAGACACTGTCCGTAATCCCGGTAAGGGACCCACGTTAGAACCATAGTACATGAAGGGTGGTATTTCAAGGGTAACTCCACGAACACTTGCGTGCCCGCTTCAAAGTCTCCCACCTATCCTGCACATCATGTACCAAAATCCAATGTCAAGCTGTAGTAAAGGTGCCGGGGTCTTTCCGTCTTTTCGCGGGTAGACGGTATCTTCACCGCCATTCCAATTTCGCTGAGTCCCTGGTTGAGACAGTGCGGAAGTCGTTACGCCATTCGTGCAGGTCGGAACTTACCCGACAAGGAATTTCGCTACCTTAGGACCGTTATAGTTACGGCCGCCGTTTACCGGGGCTTCGGTTCAAAGCTTCGCTTGCGCTAACAAATCCCCTTAACCTTCCGGCACCGGGCAGGCGTCAGACCCTATACCTCGTCTTACGACTTTGCAGAGTCCTATGTTTTTAGTAAACAGTCGCTACCGCCGTTTCTCTGCGACCCTCCCACGCTTTGAAGAGCAAGTCTTCTAACACGGGGGGGCATACCTTATCCCGAAGTTACGGTATCATTTTGCCGAGTTCCTTAACCAGGGTTCTCTCAAGCGCCTCGGGATACTCTCCCTGCCTACCTGTGTCGGTTTTGGTACGATCACCTGTTATCTCGATAGAGGCTTTTCTTGGCAGCATGGGTGCAGTCAGTTTATGGGATCAGATCCCTCCTCATCGCTTCTCGGCCTTAAAAAGGAACGGATTTGCCTGCTCCTTAAGCCTACCAGCTTGAACCGCCTATTCCAGCAGACGGATGACTTGCCCTCCTGCGTCCCCCCTTCTCTCAAACGATAACTCGGTGGTACAGGAATATTAACCTGTTTTCCATCGCCTACGCCTTTCGGCCTCGGCTTAGGGATCGACTAACCCTGAGAAGATTAGCTTTACTCAGGAATCCTTGGGCTATCGGCGAGGGGGTTTCTCACCCCCTTTATCGCTACTCATGTCAGCATGGTCTCTTGTGTAAACTCCACATGACCTTACAGTCACGCTTCAATACTTACACAACGCTCTCCTACCATAGAAATAAATTTCTATCCGCAGCTTCGGTGCTATGTTTGAGCCCCGTTACATTTTCGGCGCAGAACCACTCGATCAGTGAGCTATTACGCTTTCTTTAAAGGATGGCTGCTTCTAAGCCAACCTCCTGATTGTCTGGGCATTTCCACATCCTTCCCCACTTAACATAGACTTGGGGACCTTAGCTGGCGGTCTGGGTTGTTTCCCTCTCGTCCGCGGAACTTAGCTCCCGCGGGCTGACTCCCACACTTTACATCATCGGTATTCGGAGTTTGGTTAGGTTTGGTAATCTGGTGAGACCCCTAGCCCATCCAGTGCTCTACCCCCGATGAGAAACATGTGAGGCTATACCTAAATATATTTCGGAGAGAACCAGCTATTTCCAGGTTTGTTTGGCCTTTCACCCCTAACCACAGCTCATCCCAATAGTTTTTAACCTATATGGGTTCGGTCCTCCACGCGATTTTACTCGCGCTTCAACCTGGCCATGGCTAGATCACCTGGTTTCGGGTCTACTCAATGCAACTTGGCGCCCTGTTAAGACTCGGTTTCCCTGCGGCTACACCTCACGGCTTAACCTTGCTACATTAAGTAACTCGCTGACTCATTATGCAAAAGGCACGCGGTCACTATGGCTAATGCCATAGCCCCCACTGCTTGTAGGCAAACGGTTTCAGGTACTATTTCACTCCCCTCACAGGGGTACTTTTCACCTTTCCCTCACGGTACTGGTTCACTATCGGTTGCCGGGTAGTATTTAGCCTTATGAGATGGTCCTCACAAATTCCCACAGAATTTCTCGTGTTCCGCAGTACTTGGGTGTCTGAAAAGAGAGAGTGATTCATTTCGCCTACAGGGCTGTCACCTGCTATGGCCGGACTTTCCAGTCCGTTCGACTACAAATCACCTTTGTAACTCTCCGCACCTTCCGAAACAGGTACAATTCAGATCCCACGACCCCTGACATGCAACGCCTTCGGGCTATCACACATGGCAGGTTTGGGCTGTTTCCCGTTCGCTCGCCGCTACTAGGAAAATCGTTTTTACTTTCTCTTCCTGGGGGTACTAAGATGTTTCAGTTCTCCCCGTTGGCTTGATCAGGCTATGTATTCACCTGAACATGTCACAGTATTTACCATGACAGGTTTCCCCATTCAGAAATCTCCGGATCAAAGTTTGTTAAGCAACTCCCCGAAGCTTATCGCAGCTTTCCACGTCTTTCATCGCCTCCCGGCACCAAGGCATCCACCGTTTGCCCTTTATAGCTTAGCCACTATAAAACCACAAATTAAGTTTAAACGCTTTAATGCAAATATACAGATACAACGTCACAGAAATTTTCACCTTCGTAAAAAAAATTACAAAAGCTTCTATTCCTGTTTGTTATACGATACAACACCATTGGAATCCCTTGTCCAGACATTGTCTGAACGCGACCATTCCTCTGGGTTATGTTGTTTCATTTTAACTTTCAACAGATTGTCAAAGAACAAAGAATCAATTAAATTGATCCCTCAAAACCGGTTAGTGACGAAGACTTGCATGTCTTCTGTATTGTATTTCTTTCCTTAGAAAGGAGGTGATCCAGCCGCTGGTTCCCCAACGGCTACCTTGTTACGACTTCACCCTAATTATCAACCATACCTTAGGCACCTGCCCCCCCGAAGGGTTGGCCCAATGACGTCGGGTACAATCAACTCTCATGGTGTGACGGGCGGTGTGTACAAGGCCCGGGAACGTATTCACCGTGGCGTGCTGATCCACGATTACTAGCGATTCCAACTTCATGGAGTCGAGTTGCAGACTCCAATCCGGACTGGGATATGCTTTAAGGGATTCGCTCACCTTCGCAGGTTCGCTGCCCGTTGTACATACCATTGTAGCACGTGTGTAGCCCCAGACATAAGGGCCATGAGGACTTGACGTCATCCCCACCTTCCTCCCCGTTAACCGGGGCAGTCTCTTCAGAGTTCCCGCCATTACGCGCTGGCAACTGAAGATAGGGGTTGCGCTCGTTGCCGGACTTAACCGAACATCTCACGACACGAGCTGACGACAGCCATGCAGCACCTGTCTCTGAGTTCCCGAAGGCACTCTAATATCTCTAACAGATTCTCAGGATGTCAAGTCTGGGTAAGGTTCTGCGCGTTGCGTCGAATTAAACCACATGCTCCACCGCTTGTGCGGGCCCCCGTCAATTTCTTTGAGTTTTAGTCTTGCGACCGTACTTCCCAGGCGGTATACTTAATGCGTTAGCTCCGGCACAGCAGGGGTCAATACCCGCTACACCTAGTATACAACGTTTACTGCGTGGACTACCAGGGTATCTAATCCTGTTCGCTACCCACGCCTTCGCACCTCAGCGTCAGTTTCGGTCCAGAAAGGCGCCTTCGCCACCGGTGTTCCTCCTGATATCTACGAATTTCACCTCTACACCAGGAATTCCCCTTTCCTCTACCGTACTCAAGTCTTGTAGTTTCAAATGCACTTCCAGGGTTGAGCCCCGGGCTTTCACATCTGACTGGCAAGACCGCCTGCGTGCCCTTTACGCCCAATAATTCCGAATAACGCTTGCACCCCCCGTATTACCGCGGCTGCTGGCACGGAGTTAGCCGGTGCTTCCTTCATGGGTACCGTCAATACCACATACTATTAATATGAAGTAACTTCTTCCCCATTGACAGAGCTTTACGACCCAAAGGCCTTCTTCACTCACGCGGCGTTGCTGCGTCAGGGTTGCCCCCATTGCGCAAAATTCCTCACTGCTGCCTCCCGTAGGAGTCTGGACCGTGTGTCAGTTCCAGTGTGGCTGATCATCCTCTCAGACCAGCTAACCATAATCGTCTTGGTAGGCCGTTACCCCACCAACAAACTAATGGTGCGCGGACTCATCTTCAAACAACAGCTTTCAAGAAGAGGCTGTCTTTCATCAATCCTTCCAAAGAAAGACTGACTTCATCCGGTATTAGCGATTCTTTCGAACAGTTATCCCGGATTCAAAGGTAGATTATCCACGTGTTACTCACCCGTGCGCCACTCTACTCAGGATTGCAAGCAATCCCTTTCTCGTTCGACTTGCATGTGTTAAGCACGCCGCCAGCGTTCATTCTGAGCCAGAATCAAACTCTCCAGTTAAATTCTTTGAATATCTTTTGTGTGCTTTCACAGCACTCAAAAGACACGCTTCGTCTCTTTTGTCACTAACCAGTTTTCAAAGATCAAAAAATAATTTTCAACTCAAAATGTCTTTGCAGGAACGGTGTCCCCCAAAGACTCAAACAATATATCTCCATCCCTAACGAATGTCAAACATTATTTTAACACAATCTAAATAAATATATATTACTTCAGCACAAGGCCCTGGGGAAGGCTCTCTCCAAAAATAGCCGATGTCTCAACTGCCTTGATCTCTACTTTCTCCCTGACAATGGCCGAACATTTCTGGGTCTTGGTGAGATCAAACCACTCCACAAGCGGAGCAATTGTTTCAGAGTCAAGATCCCTTGTCCGGTCTCCTGTCTTTCTTGCAATCTGTGCCAGGGCCTTTGCAAGGGGAAGGTCCCTCCTCTTCTGTTTTTTAATCATCTTTCTTATCCATACAGCGGCCTCTCTGGGAGGGACAACCCTGTCAACCGAACCGTAGAGAAGTTCCCTTGCACCAATGCGCGACAAGGCCCAGAAGAGCTGTGCAGGGGATTTGCCCGGATTGAGCAGGGCACAGATGGCCCGGCCAAGGGAAACCTTATCCTTTACAAGCAATCGCTCCATATTTGCCGCAGCCATCCAGATTTCAGTCAACTCCTGGGGGGACACCTTTTTCTTTAAACCGTTACCCCCAAGCAGAAGGGGGGTGACGTCCTGGAAGAACTGGCGCTGCTGTCCTGCATTCATTCCCCCTGCTATTCTTCGACAAAAGATCCACCATTCGCTGACATTCTGTTTTACCTTTGGAAATATGGGACCGGCGAGATAAATTTTCCAGAGCTTACGCATCCTTTCCCCATCAAAGGCATCACCAAAACCGGGACGAATGCAGAATCCCGTCAAATTCAACCAGCGAACCTCATGTTCAGGGCTCAACCGTCTGGCATCGGATCGCTGGATGAGGTGGTCTGCCATGGTCCGCAACAGGGACAGGGGCCATGCGTTTTTCTGGGTCTCGATTTTACCCTCAAGTGTCTTAACAAGCCCTGTAATCTCTCGTTGATCTGATTCACTTGAAAAGGCGGTGTCGATCATGGCGCACGACGCTTCGATAAGGGAGGATTCAAGCACCTCGGTTTCCGAACCGGCCAGGGGCAGAACCTCGTCCCTTAGCTGAAATTCAAGTTTCCACCGATGGTTGGAAATACTTGAACGGCACCAGACAGCAAGGGAACCCATCTCCGTATATTCTGGTTCTATGGTGACGGGCACGCTTCTCTGTTCACCCTTTTTGCCAAACTTGACAATGGTCTGCATGGGCATCATTGGGGACAGGGTATCATCAACATCCACAATGTCACCGCTTATATCCCCGGACCGAAAACTTGAACTGAACATGTCAAAGGTGACCGGCTGGTTGGTCAACACCTCAAAGGCCATCTGGGGCAACTTGATTACAGATCCTTCATCCAGCCCCCGTTCCACAACACACAGGGCCTTTGGCGTTTCAGAATTTGCCTGGTCCCGGGCGGTGGCAACCCCGATATAATAACTCCTGGGACTGCCGCTGCCCACCCTGACACCTGTCCCCTGCTTCACAAGTCCGTAGTAGGAGGCGCCAATGGCAACGGAAAGGTCTGGATGATTGTTTTCAAGCAATGCGGGAAGCGCAGAATCCTGGGAACCAAACCAGTGGCGGATGGCGGTTCTGATCCTCTCCTGGAGAAGGGAGGGCTTCAGGGAGCCGCCGTTAAAGAGGATATGGTCGGGCATGGGCTCTTTTCCAAGGAGCTGCTTCACCTCGGTGCGATGCTTTTCCAGGAACCAGCCGATGTGCCTTGTTATGGCAGGCTCCTGCTCATAGGGAAGACCGAACTCAGCAATGGCCTTGCCAGGGGGTTTCTGGGCTGTTTCACCGGGGTCGACATCCGGGAAAAAGCCCTGGCACAGGATGGTTTCAAGATCCTCCCGGGTAAGATCTGCTGCAAGAGTTCCTGCAATCACCGAGCGGCCCTGGCCTTTGAGGGTGATCCTGACAGAATTTTCACCCTGCTCCAGAATTTTTTCCTTGGCTTGCCTGCACTTATGGCAGAGGGTTTTCCAGCGATCCTGGGTCAGGGAGTCACGCCGCTTGAACTTTGAGGCCACAAGATTTGCAAGGGCAAGGTCAATATTGTCACCGCCAAGGATGAGATGATCGCCCACGGCAAGGCGTTCAAACCGAGGCGTTCCCTCGGACGCCGAAAGCGTGATCAGGGTAAAATCAGTGGTGCCACCTCCCACATCACACACCAGGATAAGCTCTCCTGGCTGGACGTGTTTGTTCCAATCATTTTCATGGAAAACAAGCCATGCGTAAAATGCGGCAAGGGGTTCTTCAAGCAGGGTGACACTGGTTCCAAATCCTGCCTCTCGGGCGGCCTTGAGGGTGAACTCCCTTGCCGCCTCATCAAACGAGGCAGGAACAGTGATCACGACAAACTGATTTTCAAGGAAAAGGTCCTCATCCTTTTTACCGTGGTTCCACGCCTTTTTAATGTGCCGCAGATAAAGGGCCGTTGCCGTAACCGGCGACACCTTATCAACCCCCTCTGCCCCCCAGGGAAGAATTTTAGCCTCCCGGTCGGCCCGGGCGTGACAGAGCCAGCTTTTGGCAGACGAGACAAGGCGAGCGGGCACCATTGAGCCGTGATCCCGGGCAAAGGTGCCGACAAACCTGTCATCCTCAGTTTTCCAGGGATGCTTCAGCGCATTTTCCGATACATCATACTCGCCCGGGATATAGAGAAAGGACGGCAGAACCGAAATGGCAGAGAACTCTCCGCTGCCCGTGAGCTGGGGCACGTTAAAGGTTTTTATGGGATTTTTGCCGCCGTCACCATCCAGAGCGGTGAGATCCACATAGGAGACAGCGCAATTGGTTGTGCCAAGATCTATGCCAACGACAAAATGTTTATCCTGAAAATCCAAACTCAACTCCTCTATTTTGGCCGTACATTGAGCTCAAGTTTCCACCGCTGATTGCCGTCCCGGGCACAGGCCCAAAACTCAAGGGTGCCGACCTCGGTGAGACGCACCTCAAAGGTCACGGGGATAACGGCGTTATCTTCGTCCCCCTCAAGACGGGTCTCAATGGTGGTCAGATCGCGAATATCTTCGTACTCCCAGTTATCAACGATCTCCCCGAGCTGGTCTTTGTTTCGCGTGGTGGAGGTCATGATGTTAAACCGAACCGTCTCACCCACAATCAAGTTGAAGAGTCTTGTCCTGTTCTCAGCCCCTGTTCCCTCTTCCATGCCAAACGGCGCAATGCAAAGCGCTCGGGTGGGAAGAACAACGCCTGGAACAGCCGGCATGGCCGCTTCGACCGCCAGATAGTAGGAACTGCCAAGCCCGCCCCTGATTCGAATGCCGTCACCCTTTGCAGCCCGGCCATAATAGGCGGCTCCCCTGGCAACACTTAAATCAAAATCCCCGGTGTCGATCTCCCGGATACCACCCGCTTGACCATTCACGGCCCATGAGGAGAGAATCTTCATTACCCGATTTCTGAGGGCCTGCGATTTCATCACCCCGCCATTGAACACAACTGCCGTTGGAAGTCGCACCTGGCCGTGTTCATCCCTGTGGTTGGATATAAATTTTGCAAGGTGACGGGTAATTCCGGGATCTGCCTCGTAGTTCAGCCCAAACTCCCTTATCCCGGCCATGCTTGAAACGGAAGGCTCCTGGTCAAGTACTGTTTCAGGAAAAAATCCTGCGAGAACGATCTTTTCCACATCCTCGTATTCAAGCGCTGCCTTGATGGTTCCCTTGATCAGACCCGAGCCCCGTCCAAGAATCGTCACAGGATACTTTCCCCAGGTATCGTCTCCGGAAAACAGCGATTCCTTGGCTGATCTGCAGGAGTGGACAAGCCCCCTCATCTGCCAGGGATCCAGTTTCTTTCCCTGTTGTTGCAACTTTGCAGCAAGGGAATAGGCCAGGGCAAGATCGATATTATCCCCCCCCACAAGGAGGTGTTCGCCAACGGCAAGGCGTTCAAGACAGAGGTTACCGTCTTCTTCCTGGACCTCAATGAGGCTGAAATCACTGGTTCCACCGCCCACATCGCACACAAGCACAAGGTCTCCTTTTTCCACCTTGTCCCGCCATTTCTCTTTGGACCTGTCGATCCAGGAATAAAAGGCCGCCTGGGGCTCTTCAATCAGGGTGACGTCGGTCAAACCCGCCAGATGGGCAGCCTTGACGGTAAGCTCCCTTGCAACCGCATCAAACGAGGCAGGAACAGTGAGGTATATCTCCTGATTTTCAAGCACCAGATCAGGATCTTCGGCGGCCATCTCAAAGTTCCATGCCTTGCGAATATGGGTAAGAATGTGGCTTGACGCCTGGACCGGGGAAATCTTATCCACCTTGGCCGTACCTTCCCAGGGAAGAATGGGGGCCTCTCTGTCCACCTGGGCATTGCACAGCCATGATTTGGAAGAACTGACAAGCTTCTGGGGAACCTCACTCCCCCTTTCCCTGGCATAAACGCCTGCCATTATCTTTTCCTGACGTCCCCAGGGAAGGGCATGGGAGGATTCTGACACCTCATGGGTTTCAAGCAGATATAAAAACGATGGGAGGGCTTCCCTGGATTCAACTACCCCGGATCCTGTCAGCTGGGAAACTTTAAAAACCGTTATCTCAGAGGCATCGGTTGTCAGGGCATCAGTGTAGGCTACAACGCTGTTGGTTGTTCCAAGATCAATACCGACAATGTAACGGGCTTTTTTCACAAGATCACTCCGTCTTCTCTAAATAGTGTTTAAACAAAAACTCACCCATCTGCGGCGTTGCTTCAAAACGCTGGCAAATTATAAGATTGGCCTCACGTACATTAGTACGCTCGGATTTCAGAATTTTTTGCATCTTGCATATGGGAAATTTTTCGTCCAAACACGGGTTTTCGGTCAACCACTAAACCTCTGTTCTAATTGATCTCAACCTCTGCCGGTACGATTATGGCGGCGTCAAGCACATCGGAAAGCTTTGGAATCTCTCTTTTACCAGCCTTCCAGCCCCTATGCCTCAACAGACCCTTAAACGGCGGATTGCCAGTCACGTTTCCCGTAAGCTTGATGGCATCGGGATCAAACCCCTGTTCGACCACGATCTCTTCTCCCTCGGCCTTGTCAATCACGGGCTTAAGTGCAAGATATTTGGCGATGGTTTTCTTGCAATCCTCCTGGATACTCCTGACGGCAGCCCCTATCTCTTCGTCCTCGTAAAGGGACAAATCCTCGTCAAAAAAATCAAGCAAGCGCCCTTCCCTCTGCAAAACGGAAAGAAGGTGGAGAAAAACCCGCCGGCGCCGTTCCTGCTCAATCCTGAGATCTGCAGCATCTTTTTTCCCCTCTCGTTTAAGGGGCTGCGCAACTGTCTTCTCCTTGAAAACAGATGCAGCACTGCCTTTGACCATTAGCCAGAGTATAAGGGTAAACAACAAAAAAACAGCCCCGGACACGGGTACAAACCAGGGAAAGAAATTGATCGACACCAGTTTCAGGAGCCTGACCCCGTCCCAGGAATCAGAGGCTAAAAGGTGCAGCAGTTTTTCCACTCCGAAATAGACACCTGCATCCACACCCAGCATCAATACGGCCATGAAACCAATGATCACCAGGAACGATCGTTGTGCAAACTTCTTTGACATATCCAAATTTTATAGTCTCCTATGGTTCTGTTGTCTGTTCCGCCCTTTTTTAAATGAGACACCCACCGAAGCATTGCAAACAGAGGTGTTTGAACTTTTCTTGTGCCCAGAGCAGATAGCATGCACTGGCCATGCCGGTCCTATAGTGTTTGAACAGTCACTATATAATCAAAAAAAACCACACTGACAAGCCAGTATGGTTTTTAATAATAATACAATAACAATTAGTTTCAAGTAGGGTGGTAAACCTTTTGGGAAATCGAACCTTGACTTTTGTCTTATTTGTCATCCTTGACCACAATGACAGCCTTGTTCTCCTCAAAGGTTTGGGGGCCTATCCCCTTTATCAGTAAAATATCCTGGGGCGTTTTAAACGCACCCACCTTTGTGCGGTACTCAATAATTCTTCGGGCATACTGGGGGCCCACCCGCTTAAGGGTGCACAGCTCTTTTTCGGTTGCGGTGTTGATATTGACCTTTTCCGCTGCCCCTATTGCCGGAATGGTAATAAAAAACAGCAATACAAGGACAGCAACAAACAACGTCAGACATTTTTTCTTTTGATCCATAGGTTCCTCCCACCATCTTATCATAAGGCATTAACAGTATTGATTCGACTTCCCAAAAGGAAAGATTTACCTGAAAGGTCGAACAAACAGCGTCAATCCGAATAAGCGTTTCAACCATTTGGAATAGTTGACTGGTAATCACAACCGATGAATCTGTAACAGGCGAGGCCAGGAAAGATTATCCCTTATTCTGGCACCCCTGTAAAAAATGTCAAGAGAAAAAATTACCGCCCAATACCAAAATATTCAAACCCCAAATCCCTTACCTCTTCAGGGTCATACTGATTTCGTCCGTCAAAAATCAGCGGTTTTGCCATGCGGGCCTTCATGTCATTGAAATCAGGCTGACGAAATGTTTTCCATTCCGTCACAAGCACCATGGCATCTACACCGTCAAGGGCCTCATAGGACTGGTCAACCAGAACGAGGCGCCCATCGTCAAACCATGCATGGGGAAACACCCGGCCCGCTTCAGCCATGGCCACGGGATCATAGGCACGGACCACTGCACCGGCCTCAATGAGTTTATTAATAAGAACCACGGAAGAGGCTTCCCTCATGTCGTCTGTCCCCGGTTTAAACGAAAGCCCCCACACGGCAAATGATCGCCCGGTCAGATCCTCACCCAAACGATGGATGATCTTCTGGAACAGCCACAGCTTCTGAAGTTCATTTCTTCGCTCCACGGCATTTAAGAGGTCAGGTTCAAAACCATTTTCCGCACTGGTCCGGATCAACGCCTTGACATCCTTAGGAAAACACGACCCCCCATAACCGCATCCGGGATAGATAAACGAGTACCCGATCCTTGCGTCGGACCCAATCCCCTTTCTTACATTCTCCACATCCACACCAAGGCGCTCACAGATGTTGGCCACCTCGTTCATAAAGGAAATTTTGGTGGCAAGCATGGAATTGGCCGCATATTTGGTCATCTCAGCATCCCTGACGCTCATGAAAATAACCTTGTCCCGGTTTCTTGAAAAGGGTGCATAGAGCCGTTTCATAACCTTGCGGGCACTTTCAGTATCTGCCCCGACAATGATCCTGTCAGGCTTCATGAAATCATTTAAGGCGGCCCCCTCCTTTAAAAACTCAGGGTTGCTCACCACGTCAAAACCGATATCAACTCCCCTGAGATCAAGCTCTTTTTGAATGGTGGCTCGAACCTTGTCAGCCGTACCCACGGGAACCGTTGATTTATCAACGATCACAGCGTATTTATCCAGGTTTTTTCCAATTTCAGCGGCGACCGTGATCACATAGGTTAAATCAGCTGACCCATCCTCACCCTGGGGGGTGCCAACGGCAATAAAATAGATGCTCGACGTTTTCATGGCCCGGGCAAGGGAGGTTGAAAAATCCAGCAGACCTTCTGCATGGTTCTGAACAACCATGGCCTCAAGTCCGGGTTCATAGATGGGCAGAATACCCTGTTTGAGATTTTCAATCTTTTTTTCATCCACATCAACGCAGGTCACACGGCTTCCCATTTCAGAGAAACAGGCCCCTGAGACAAGCCCGACATATCCGGTTCCAATCATTGTAATTTTCATTCAAATATCCTATAAAATTTTCGATACCACTGAACAAAACGACCCAGGCCCTCGTCAATGGATGTCTCGGGGGTAAACCCTGTATCCCGTACAAGGGTTTCAATATCGGCATAGGTTTCAGGTACGTCTCCCGGCTGCATGGGGAGCATGTTTTTTACAGCCTTTTGCCCAAGATGTTTTTCCAGGACCTCGATAAAATGACCCAGTTCCACGGGTTGGTTGTTTCCAATATTGTAGAGCCGGTATGGGGCAGAGGTGCCACTGTCGGCCAGGGACTCTCCCGGCACCGGCGGTTTTTCCATCACTTTCACCACGCCCTTGACAATATCATCAATATAGGTAAAATCCCGGCGCATGTTGCCGTGGTTATACACATCAATGGGCTCTCCGGCAAGAATGGCCCGGGTGAACTTAAAGTAGGCCATGTCCGGACGGCCCCAGGGACCATACACCGTGAAAAACCGCAATCCCGTCATGGGAATCCCATAGAGATGGGCATAGGCATGGGCCATGAGTTCGTTGGATTTTTTTGTGGCAGCATACAAAGACACCGGATGATCCACCGAATCTGTGACGGAAAAAGGCATTTTTTTGTTCTGGCCATAGACTGAACTTGAGGAGGCGTAAACCAGGTGCCCCACCCGGCCGTGGCGGCACCCCTCAAGGATATTAGCAAACCCCACAAGATTTGAATCCACATAGGCATGGGGGTTGTCTATGCTGTAACGCACCCCTGCCTGGGCCGCAAGATTGACCACCACGTCAAAGCGGTTGGCACCAAACAATCGTTCAACCCCGCTTCTATCGGAAATATCCAGCCGTTCAAATGAAAAGCTATCAAAACGGTTTAAAATCTCCAGCCGTCCCTTTTTCAAGGCGACCTCGTAATAATCGTTGAGATTGTCCACCCCAAACACCGTGTGACCATTTTCCAGGAGTTTTTTACCCAAGAAAAAACCGATAAATCCTGCGGCTCCTGTAATCATTATTTTCATTATTTTACTTATTCCATTTGGGTTGCCCCTAATTTGGGGGAAAGGCAGATTCATTCTCCACATAGGGGCGATACCCCGGAAGAATTTCTTCAAAAAGGGAAAATATCATCTCACAATTCTGTTCAAGGGCAAATTGCTCTAATTGGTCAATTTTTCCGTTTAATTTTATCATATTATACCCAGAACCGTTCAAAACCGTTATTTTATCATGCTCTGTCGGCAGCGTTACCTCGTTTTCCGCAACAAGTTCTTCAAACATTTTTTCTCCAGGCCTTAGGCCGATATACTTTATTGCGATGTCCTTGCCGGGCTGGTAACCGCTGAGACGTATCATGTCGGCCGCCATATCCGCTATTTTGACAGGCCGGCCCATATCAAGGATAAATATTTCACCACCTTTCCCCATGGCACCTGCCTGCAAAATAAGCTGGCACGCTTCGGGAATGGTCATAAAAAAACGGGTGACATCTGGGTGGGTTACGGTAACCGGACCGCCTGACCGGATCTGCTTTTTAAAAAGGGGAACGACACTTCCGGCGCTTCCGGCAACATTTCCAAACCGAACGATCATGAATTTTGTTTGATGGTCGAAAGAGGTACTCTGGTTCTGAACGAAAATCTCAGAAATGCGTTTCGAGGCCCCCATGACACTTGAAGGTCGGACTGCTTTATCCGTTGACATGAGAACAAACCTCTGCACATTCAACCTTTTGCAGCATTCAGCCACATTTACTGTTCCCATGATATTATTCAATACAGCCTCCCATGGGTGGATCTCCAACATGGGAACATGCTTATAGGCTGCAGCATGGAAAACAGAAACCGGTGAATAGGCCTCCAAAGCCTTTGAAAACTGAAATCGATCCCGTATATCTCCCAGTACGGGAACAATGTTAACCTGTTTGAAATAATTTTTTAATTCATGGTCAATTTCATAAAGCGGGGTTTCGGCATTATCGTAAAGGACCAACGTTGCAGGGTTAAATCGGCATATCTGCCTGCAAAGTTCCGACCCAATCGAACCACCGGCACCCGTTATAAGTATAACCTGGTTTTCAAGGTACTCGCCAATTCGACCTTGATCCAATCGCACGGGTTCCCTGCCCAGAAGATCCCTGAATGAAAGATCTCTTATGGCACTCACAGACACATTCCCGTTAATTAATTCACCCATGTCCGGAATAATCTTAAATTTCAGGCCACTGTCCTTACAGATGTCAATAATTCTTCTCATATGAAATGCTTCGGCAGTTGGGATGGCGATGAGAACTTCAGTTGCTTCAACTTTTTTTGCCACTTTTTCCAGGGAGTCTATGACATTCAGAACGGTAATCCCATGGATTGTTTTTCCTATTTTTTTAGGATTATCATCTAGGAAACCAACGACTTTATATTTAAGCATGGAATTTTTAATAATTTCCCGAACAATTCTCTCACCACAACTTCCAGCGCCAATGATTAATAATTTGGTTGCGCCATTCTCCCGGAAAAAGATATCTTTGATAATGGTTCCAATGGTGGTCAGCATGGAAAACCGATTGCCAGCGCTTATCTCGAAATATTTTTTAACGCAGAGCCTGAACCCGGACAGCAGAAAAATCGTCAGGCAAAGATCTATGGCAAATACAGACCGGGAAAACCCTCCGAAATTTTTAACAAATAAGACTAATGCCATTATCAGAAGGGAGGATAAAATAGAGGCTTTGATAACGTTGACAACATCGGAACCGCTGGTATACCGCCACATCCCCCGGTACATGTTAAAGGCATAAAAAACAGGCATCTTCACCACGAGTACCAGGGCGACACTCTGTACCAACCCTGACTTCATGATATCGGGTACGTTGAATTCAAACCGAATCATGTAGGCCAGAACGATTGCGCAAACAGCAAGGAAGGCGTCCACCAAAAAAACGATAATCAGATTTCTATGAAAGCTGGGAGATTCAGAATTTTTCATAATATTTTTTTCGAATCGAATAACTCAAAACCCCAAAAAACAAAAACAACAGGGTTAACAAAAAAAAGAGAACCACTGCAGGTTGCTTATGCATAATTATCATCAAAAAGCCAACAATTATCTGAATTGTCACATAAAAGATTGCCACGCTAAGGTGGGAAAAACCGCCTTCATTTGCAAGGATCTGATAGATGTGCTGCCGGTGGGGTTCAAGCAAATTTTCTCTTTGTTTCAGCCTCAAAGCCATTGTAATCAACTCATCACAGTAAAAGGGGAATATAAACGAAACCAGAATCAAAAACTCATGGACGTTTAAAGAAAATCTGCACACGATCGCTCCAAATAAAAAACCAATTAAAAGACTTCCAGTATCTCCCATAAACACCCTTGCCTTTGGGAGGTTATAGGGAAGGAACCCCAGGCATGCGGCCCCTGTACAAAGACTTACCCTGACATAATCATCAAAAGCCCCCACAAGGTGAAGATAATATGCAACCATTGAAAACCCAGCAACAGCGGTCAAAGCGGCTATGCCGTCTATCCCGTCCATGAAATTATAGCAATTGGCTGTTCCAGCCATAAAAAGAGCCCATGCCGGTATACTCCACCAGGTTATATAGCAAGTACAGACACCAAAAACAAGGACAGATCCTGCGATCAATTGGATGACCAGCCTGGGCAGCGCAGGCAACCCCATCCTGTCATCAACAAACCCCATGAACGAAACCAGGGCCAAAGGAAGCCAGAAGAGCGGATCCGTTTCCAGCCACCAGGCGACTGCAACAAATGAAACAAGAAAGCCCAGACCGGCCCCCTTGGGGGTGGTAACCCGATGGGAACTACGATGGTTCGGGTTGTCCAGGAATCCCCCGGCAGCCCCTTTATGAAAAAAAAGAGCTGCACCTGCGACTCCGAATAATAAAGATAGCACATACAGGAATATCACGGTTTACTCCGACCCTCTTTCAACGCTTGCTTCATTCCACGGTCCAGCCCCCATTGGGGAACAAACCCGAGATCCTGCTGGATTTTTTCTCCTCGGACGGCAACATGCTCATTCATTTTATTAATCATATATCCTATTTTTTCGACCCCTGGCAACCCTTGAAACAACGACAATTCCAGCAGGTTTAATATTGCCCGGATAATTGTTTCATGGACATGGAGTTCCAGAGGTTGTCTTTCAAGGGCTCGTGCAATGGCCCCTACAATGGCTTTGACCGTATGTGTGGTGCCATCCGTCACATTGTAGATTTTGCCTCTAGCCATCGGGTGTTCGGCAGCAAGAATTGCTGCCGCGGCAACATCCTCTTCATGGACAAGGGTTCGGCAATTATTCCCATTACCCAAGAAGATGAATCCCCCCTTTTGCACGGCGTTGATCATCAACCTGTAATTGCCTTTCACCCCTGCACCATAGACAGAGGCAAGGCGCAGAATAGTCACCTCGGGCGCACCTGAACGGTCTGCACAGAACTGATCAATCAGTTGTTCTGCCTTTAATTTTGTACGGGCATACAGGGTATCTGGCATTGTTTCCGATCCTTCATCCACAGCCTGGTTGTTTTTACCAGCCCCATAGACTGAAATGGTGCTGAAAAAGATAATGCGGTCAACCCTTGCAGAACTTGCGGCCTCAATCACATTTAACGTACCAGTCACATTAACACCCTGGTACTGCTCCTTCTGATCTGGCGATGGATTATTCACGTGGAGGCGGGCGGCAAGATGAAATACAAAACAGACCCCTGCCATTGCAGAACAGACACTTGCAGCATCTGTGATATCCCCTGTAACCTGTTCAACCCGGGCGGGCAGAATGTCTTCATCCACTTTTTTCCGTACCAGTGCCCGGACACAATACCCTTTTTTCAGAAGGGCATTGACAAGGGATCGACCAACCATTCCTGTTGCCCCTGTGACAAGCACCTGCTTCAAAAGAATTGGTACCCCCATTTATTAAAATACCGCACAGCGCTCTGAACAAAAACAATAAACCACTTTAACTCCTTATGGGCTGAACGCTCCCAGCGGTGAACAACCCGTGCCTGGGGGCAACTCATGGTCAAGGCAATTTTCTGGACTTTCCGGCACAGGTCCACATCTTCAAAATAAAGGAAATACCGTTCGTCAAATCCATTGACCTGTTGTATCACCCCTGTTCTGCAAAACATGAAGCACCCTGAAACAAATGGCACCAGAACAGACCGCCTGTATCCTGATTCCCTTAATTCATAGGCATCCATTCGCCTCTTAAAAACCGACTTCGCTGCCCCGGGAACAAACCGGCGAATCATCAGGTCAAAGAGATTGGGATAATTCTTGTTAAGGTATTGCAAGGAGCCATCCGGGTTCAACACATTGGGACAGCATAGTCCCACATGCGTGTTCCTGTCCATGAAATCACACAGCAAGGTCAGCGCTGGGGGCATTATAACCATGTCTGAATTCATGAAAAGAACATATTTCCCCCGTACCTGTTTCAAATTCTTGTTGTGATTCGCCCCATATCCACAGGGAACTGAATTCTCCGTAAGAATCACCTCTGGATAGTTCGACCGAACAAAATCAGCAGCACCGTCGCTGGAACAATTATCCACCAGAAGAACCTCACTGGAAATTCCTGTTAAAGCCTTTTTCAAAGAGGGCATCAGCAATTCCAGGTCACTCCTGCTGTTGTGGGACACAATGGAAACTGAGAGATCAATCATATTTTTTTACACTTTTTTGTGGATCCTTAAACAGGTAAAACAGCTGGTGAATTAAACTGTTCTGCAGCCAAAACGTCTTAAACCGTTTATCCATGTCAGAAGACGGTTTTTCCCGAACGATATTTGCCTTAAGACCTTGATTCACGGCCTTAACCAAACAGGCGAATTCCCCTGCCTGCAAAGCGCGGAACAGTCCAATAGCCATGCGGGAAAGAATAAAATAAACGGAAAAGGGAGGGGATGCATATTTTCGTATCAGCCAAATCGTATTTCGAGTGGGAAAAAAAACCTGGCGCCAGCCTGTACGTCCCTTAGGCGCCTCACGATGCACCACCCGGCATCCAGGAGCATAGTGGATGTGCCATCCCGAACCTGCAACTTGAAACGCCACTTCCATTTCATTCTGATAGAGGAAAAAACTTTCTGGGAACCAGCCAACACGTTTAAACAACACCCTTCGCACGGCAAACCCACACCCCACAAAAGCCATTGACTCCTGGGGAATGTCTGTCAACGGAAGATGCCATGAACGAACAGGAACTTCCAGGGGGGTTTCAATTCGGCATGCCACAAGCCCGATATCTTTGTGTGTATCCAGACAATCAATCAATCGGTCCAGGCAAGCACTGTCCACGGGGTAGGAATCGTCGTCCAGAACAAAAATATAGTCCCCACATGCCTGTTCAAACCCTTTATTCAGGCCGACAATGCCAGTATTCTCTTCGAGTTCAATCACCTGGATTCGATCGGACCATGACCTGAGATATTCCCGGGTGCCATCGCTGGAAGCATTATCAACACCGATTATTTCGATATCATCCCGATTTTCACAAAACTGCCAGATCCGCTCCAGGGTATGCCGTGTTTCTTCCAATCGATTAAAATTTAAAAAAACAATACTTAACCGGGGCGACATCATGTCATCATACCTTTCTTCCAGAAGGGTGGGCGCTGTTTACAGCATTCGGATACCACAAGGTCATCTCTTCTGCGGAACAGGTGAGATGATTGACACATTCGACCCCCTGCATAAAAGAATGATCCATATTCCCGACCTCATATTTCCAGGCACCAAATCTGCCCCGGGAATAAATCCCCATCTCTTCGAGATGCACGAGCAGGGGCGTAACCGCAGGGTCCCTGCCTGGCGTGGGGGTCGGATAACCCTTTTTTTCATGGTGATACCAGGTATGATCAAGAATTGAACGGTCCGGTATCAGTTTTGTATTTAAGGCGCCTTGAATGACATCCGCCACAATGGTTGAAGGATCAACCTTTTTGTCACGGCTTTCACTCACTTCGCACATCAACGACCATTGGTTGTCACTGTCTGGAACATTATTCGGCGAATAATTACTGAAAACGGTTACCCGGTAAAAGGGACTGTTATCCTCGGGAAAATAGATCCAGCATTTGGTAGCAAGCGCATCCGGAGGTGATCCTTTAAGGGCAAGCCCCACAACATGGGTGGAAGAATAACGCAATTCAGACGGTTTTTCAAAGGGCTGGTCAAGGTCGATCAGTTTTAAAAGATCAGTCAAAGCCATTGTATTTATTAAAATATCGTAGGATTCACTTTCACCATTTTCGAATCGAACACGTCTCTTTTTTGGATCAATCCCAATCGCTTTTTTATTCAAATGAATTTTATCTTTAGGCAGTTTTTCCATCAAACGCTTCCAAATGGCGCCCGTTCCTCCGGACCTGGGAAACTTAAACCTTGAATTGGGTCCCCATGTGGTATCCTCATTCTGAAACAGGGCACTTTTGAGGACCTGCTTCAAATCAACAGGGGCAACCCGTTCTCCCACCCATGAAACGCCCATTTGATCCGGGGTGCACGCCCAGACCTTAAAATTATAGGGATTCAAAAACCATCGGGCCAGGCCCTTGCCAAAGGTTGCATCAATCCACGCCCCGAAATTATCGGGTTTTTCAGCCAAGGCGCTGTTTTGAATATCAATGATCCCCTTCAGGCAATCCCAATAAATGTCTCGGGGAAGTTGATGAATATTGTTCTGCAACGGATAGGAGACAAAACGATCCTGCATCCAGATCCAGGCTTCCCGGTTGTGCTCAAGCCAACCGCCTGATTCTTCCAAAAGGGAATCCATGACGGCATCAAAGTAGCCATAGTGGCTGAACAATACATGGCCGCCGATATCCCAGACAAAGCCTTCATCATCCCGAAATGAAGCAGAAAGCCCACCGATTTGTTCCTTTGCCTCACAAAGAAGATAATCCCCATGGCAGGTTTCATTTAGTCGCCAGGCAGCCCCGAGTCCACAGGGTCCTCCCCCCAAAATTAAAATTTTCATACGCCTAAAGCTCTCCACCCTGAACACCCACCCGGATTGATATTCTTCATCCCACTGTGAGCACAGATGGACGATTGAATTCACTGACAACTGCCACTTTATAGTATACCACCCAACAAAATATCAAGGTTTTTATATTTGACCACTCCCCCAACCACACCAGGTCAAGCAATGTTTCCAAGTATCCCTCCGGATTTTACACTGATGATTGATTTAAGGGTCATGGAAATTTTAAAATATGCCAGACCAACGCCGGATTTTTGCCTGGTTTCAAGGCGCGTCAATGGGAGCATATTGAAATATGTGCGCATTGACGTAACGCAGAAAACAGGTAAAAAGACAAGTTGGATGGTACCTTTTATTGTTTCCATGGCCCTAAGCCCTGGGATCATTAAAAAAAGCCCCCAGGTAAATCCAGAATCCACATAAATAAGGGATATTCTGACAATATCATTGACTAAAAACGCCCAGCAGATTATTGAAGTGAGAATTGAAAATCAATCCCAAGAGTCAAAGAGCGGAATGTGAGAGTTAAATTAGCAGCTGAAAACAATATAAAAGGTGCCGCCCCCAAGATATGGATGGGACAACCAAGAGGAAGCCGGAAGATTTATCATCACCTTGTTTGCCTTCTTCATACACTGGTCCAAAGAGTCCCCAAAGTCCGTCGTGTTGCAGCGCTGTTCAAACCACGAATGGCGCGCCTCTGGAATCTAATTTTCTATCCATTGGTCTCTGTCCCTGGAAGTGCCTATTTCGAACGATTTCATCTAACGCAACACCCTGACTACGGTCACTGGCTTGAACATTTTGAGAAGAACTCCAGCATTACTTGGAAAGAACAGTATAGATTGTCGAAAAAATGGCCAGATCAACCGCTCATATCCATCGTAACCCCCCTTTACAACACCCCCAGCAATCTTTTAATTGAATGTGTGGAATCCGCCCTGTTCCAGTCCTATCAACAGTGGGAATTGATACTCGTCGACGATGCAAGCAATGACCGGAGCACCCTTAACTGTCTATCCCGAATCGCTCGAATAAAAGACCCCCGGATCAAAGTATTAACAAATAGAAAGAACAGGGGGACCTGTCAATCCACCAACAGGGGTGTCCGCCGGGCATCGGGAGAGTATATCGCCTTCCTTGACCACGATGACCGTATCACTCCGAATGCCCTTTTTGAAACGGCCCGGACAATTTCAGGTCATGACCGACCGGATCTGATCTATTCCGACAGGGATTTGATCTCACCGTCTGGCAAAAGGCACGACCGAATCAGCAAACCTGCATGGTCACCCGAAACCCTGCTTTCCGGAAATTACCTGTTTCACCTGATGGTGGCAAAAAGAAGCCTGTTCCTGGAACTTGGCGGTTACCGCAAAGATTTTGAAGGCTCCCAGGACCTTGATTTTGTGCTTCGCCTGGCCGAGGTCACCCATCGTGTGGTTCATATCCCCAAGGTGCTCTATAATTTCAGGCAGGCTGAAACCTCATGCGCCTATGACATGGAGGCAAAATCATTTATTTTTGAAAAAGGGGTAAAGGCTGTCCAGGATGCATTGGATCGCAGGGGTATAAATGGGAAAGCCTACGAACTTGAACATGCATGGCGGGGCAATTATGGGATAAGATTAAAAAACAGATTAGCCCATGACACCATCATTTATAACCGCCATCCAAACCTTGCAGAATTTTTAAACCACCGGATCAAATCTTCAGGAAAAGCCTATTTTCTTATTAAAAGAGAGGGGATACAAGGGGAGGAAGAAGAGACGGACAGCACCCTGGTCTCTTTCTTTCAAATTCCCGGTATTGGCTGCATCACCGGCAAAATTGTATCGAATAACAAAATTGTCCATGCCGGCCTCATCAACCGGCCGGAAGGCATTCCTCTGGGTCTTTATATGGACTTCCCGTCTGAGACGCCCGGCCTGTTGGCCTCGGCTTCAATCATGCGGAACACATCCCTTACCCACCCCTGGTGCTGTGCCATTTCTAAAGAAATCTGGGAGGCGCTTGGGGGGTTTGACAACGCCTACGGGGGGATATATACCCTCTTTGATTTTGCCATGGGATGCCTTGAAAAGGGGTATAGAAATCTATTTGTGCCCCAAACCCAATACCGGACAGAAAAAAGAAAACAAACTGATATTTATCCGGAAGATGTGCGTCTTTACAAAAAAAAATGGCAGAAACGATTGAATACAAACGACCCGCATTATAATCAGAATCTTTCTTTAAACCATTGTGACATGCGCCTCAGGACGCCCCATTGATTCCCATTATGACACAGGGCGACTTTTTCGGCTTTTATAACCGTTTCGGCCACTTCAAAGATAATCAAACCCATTTTTGACAATACCCCAGGCAGGGTATTGAAACTGAAAAGGATTTTTTTAAATATCATGAAAATCATTTGTGTCATTGTTACCTACAATCGACTTTTATTATTAAAAACGGCCATCCAGGCAGTATTGAATCAGACCCGGCCCGTTGATGAAATCATCGTGGTGGACAATCTGAGCAAGGACGGAACCCGGGCCTACCTCAAAAACCTGGAAAACGACCGCATCCGACCCAGACTTCTGGATGAAAATTCAGGTGGTGCAGGCGGATTCTACCATGGCATCAAACAGGCATTTGAAGAAGGTGCCGATTGGATATGGATCATGGACGATGACAGCCTGCCAAAGGATGATGCCCTGGAACGGCTCATCACCTGTCCGGTATTCAAAGCAAAAGAACAGGAGATCGGTTTTCTGGCCAGCCGAGTAAACTGGACAGACGGCAACAAATGCATCATGAACAGCCCCCTGCCCAACCAGGTCTATTGGGACTGGTATCTGACCGATCACAATGGGTGCTTTCAAATAGACCGCTGTTCTTTTGTCTCCATGCTCATCAACCGGAAAGCAATCCAGAGACTGGGATACCCGGTCAAGGAATTTTTCATCTGGCTGGATGACTGGGAATACAGCGGCAGGATCACGGCCCATTTTCCAGGCTTTTACATACCTGACAGCCAGGTCATTCACCAACTTCCTGAGAACAAGGGGGTTGATTATGCCGATATCACCGACCAGAACCTCTGGAAATTTCTGTATGAAGCCAGAAACCAGGTGGCCTACTTAACCTACCAGAGTGGCCTGGGCATTTTTGATGCCCTCCTGTTTTTGGTCCGGCGGATCATCCTCATGAACCGGCTAAAAAAATCCTTTGCCCAGCAGTTCAAAATTCTTTATTCCGGGCTTCAAGGGTTCTTTTTTAACTATAAAAAACGCATTGAGATTCCCGAAAGTAGAGACCATTGAAAATAGCATACATCAGCAAAGCAGATCGAGCCGGTGGAGGAGCAAGCCTGGTTGCAGAAGAATTAACAACTCTTTTTAATGAAAAAGGCCACCAGGCCCACCATTATTTTGCCATTGGCGCCCATGATGGCAGGAATAAACTTCCGCTATACGGGGCTCGGGCCCTTCCGGCCCTCCTCCTTAGAAGAATACACACCCTGTCCAGATACATGGGCCTACCGGAAATTGTTCCGGTGGAGTTGACATTCCTCTTGTTCAAAAAACGGATACTTGAATACGACCTGGTCCATTTTCATGATTTGTGCGGTGCCATCTCCCCCTTGACCGTGGCCATCATATCCAAGCTCAGGCCAACCGTCTGGACTTTCCATGATTGCTCCCCCTTTACCGGGGGATGCCTCTATCCCATGGGATGCGAGCGATTCAAATCCAGGTGTACCCATTGTCCCCAACTTGGGAACTGGCCCATCAATACCCCCATCGACCTGACCGGCACAATGCAGGCCATCAAACAAAAGGTGGTCCGGAATTCCAACCTTTCCATTGTGACCCCTTCCAGGTGGATGGCCGGAATGGTTGACAAATCCTCCTTGAATGGCCAATACCCCGTTGTCATACCCAACGGCATTAACACCAATGCCTATAAACCGTTTAATAAGATAGCTGCCAGGACCAAACTGAATATTCCAACGGACCGGTTTGTGGTGATTATTATCGCCACCTTTCTCGAGGATGCACGCAAGGGAATCAAGTACGCCCTTGCGGCTCTGTTAAAAATCAAAGAGTCAAACCCCTTTCTCATTTTGATGGGAAACGTCAACGATGAAGTAAAGGCATTATTTAAGGATTTTAGTTGCATGGTGACTGGATACGTCAGGGGCGACACAGAGAAATCAATTCTTTTTTCCGCTGCTGATGTTTTTTTATTCAGCTCTTTGGCAGACAACATGCCCCTTGTGATCCTTGAAACCATGGCCACGGCCACACCCACCGTAGGGTTTAGAACCGGCGGGGTTCCAGAGATGATTCAGCATGAAAAAAGCGGTTTCATGGTAGAACAAAGGGATGTGGACGGTCTGGCTTCCGGGCTGAAGCGTGCAATGGAGAAACAGGTTTCCCAGACATGGGGTGCCAATGCCAGAAAAGAGGTGGAAAAAAAATTCAGCTATGACCGTTTTTTTAACAACCACCTTGATCTTTATAAAAGAGGAATAGACAGACACCCCAAAAAGAAAGCGCTGGATATCACATGAATATACCGGATACCCGTTTGAACGGATTCAAAATCATCAGTTTTGACATTTTTGACACACTTTTAACACGACGGGTGGTCCATCCCCTTGGCATTTTTTATGGGGTACAGAAAAACCTGTTGAAAACGTCACCCTTTAGGCCGGAATTCATCAACCGTTTTGTTCAAATTCGGATGAATGCAGAAGCAACGGCCAAAAAACGATTTCAAAAAAACCAGGCAAATTTTAAGGAAATTTACCAGGTGATATGCGACGACAACGCCCTGACAGACGCAGACCAGGACACCTTGATGGCCATGGAGTTTACCCTGGAACTGGATGCCATTCGGCCCATTGCCCCCATGGTCGAGCTTCTTAAAAAAGCCAGAACCAGGACCAAAAAAATAATTTTTACCACGGATATGTACCTGAATTCCGAATATATCCAAAAGCTGCTAGGCCATATCAATGTCTACCAAGACCAAGACACCATCTATGCCTCGAGCGATCTGAACAGAACTAAAGCCAGCGGCCAGTTATTCAAATACATCCTTGAAAGGGAAAATTGCAAACCAGGGGAAATCCTCCACATCGGCAACAACTACGCCATTGATATTATTCCTGCCGAACAATGCGGCCTGGCCACCCTTTATTATAATCAGACAGACAACACCCGGTATGAAGAGACCCTGGGTGGTGGTGGCTTTCATCCCGGAATCACCTCGTATTTCTTTCAACAATTTGCCGGTGCCACCCGGCTGGCACGCCTACAAACCCCAGGGCTTACCCCGGGTGAAAAGGTGTATGCCGATATCGGATCAAATGTGGCAGGCCCCTTGCTCTACGCCTTTGTCAGCCAGATACTGGTCAAGGCAAAGCAAAACAAGCTCAAACGGTTATACTTTATCGCCCGGGACGGCCAGGTCCTGTTTAAAATAGCCACCCGGATAAAACCATTTTTTTTTCCAGACCTGGAACTGAAATACATCTACGGTTCCAGGCAATCCTGGCATCTTCCCTCCATAACAGCCTTGGGCAAGCGTGAGCTTGGGTGGCTGCTCGATCAACAGCCGTTCCTAACCTTAAAAGCCTTTTCAAAACGCATACGTCTGGATGGCAAGATCCTTCAATTGATTTATCAGGGCTATACCGGCAAGACCGTCCCCCTGGAAAGACCGCTTAAGCCAAGGGAAATTCGTTTGCTCAAAGAGTTGATCCTCTCGTCAGAGCTTTCAGATATCATACGCCATCAGGCCGAATCCGCACGTAAAAAAACCCTTGCATACTTCAGGCAGGAAGGGCTTTTAGAAGTAGACACCCCCTACGGGATTGTGGATATGGGGTGGGCAGGACGGCTCCAGGAGTCATTGGTAAAAATAATTTCCAGCACCGGTTACCGGCCTGATCCCACGGGTTTTTACTTTGGATTAACCCGCAAACTCAAACCCAGGTACGGCAAAACCGATTGCTATTTCTTTGATCACAAGGGGGAAACACCCTTTACCAAAATCGGGCTGAATCTGCTTTGCATACTCGAGGTTCTCACGGCTGCCGACCATGCATCAACGGTATCCTTTTCAGAGTCAAAAGACGTGTATAAACCCGTCTTTAACACTCTCAATTACAGCCAAGAGACGTTGACCTGGATAAATGCGTTACGCCAGGGGATTTTCAGATTCCTTTCAAACCTGGACCCGGAATTGCACAGGGCCACTATTGAAAACAGGTACGCACTCAAACACAGGCTCGCCCTGGTGATGGACACCCTTTATACCGATCCAACCGCTGGAGAAGCCGAATACCTGGGACGATTTCCCTATTGCACGGATCAGGTGGAATCCTTCCGTAAGGACCTGGCGCCGAAGTTCAATAAAGTGCAGGCGATTAAGCTCTTGTTTATAAGGGGAAATAAATCCAAGAATCTGACAGGCCACTGGCTGGCAGGCTCACGCATCAGAAGCGGCGGGGTTGAAAAGAAAATACTATCCCCGCGCTTTTTCAAGGTGCGGTACATGACCTTTTATTTTTTAAGAAATGTTTTAAATAAAATTCGGACTTATTTTATATAGAAATCGGGCCGAATCGCCACATTCCGCAGAACTTTTTTCCTGGTGTGACAAGTTTATTGCGTCACATAAAAATAAACCGGTTCTGTCACCTCTCCGGTTTGCGTATTCTTCAGATAAACCGGATATTTTCCGGGCGCTGCATAATACTGATCCGGCACAACAGCAGCAAGGGAAAAGGCAGTTAAATCGATATCGGTCTTTAAAGGCGTATTATTCCAAACAATAACCGTGTCTTCTGATAGCTCATCACAGATCATCCAGAGGGCGGAAAGACCGTTTGACTGTACGTTGAATCGCTCACCCTGCTTGACCTGATGGGGCCCCCATTTTTTAATGGAAAAACCTGTTTCAGTTGACTCCAGGGAGGCATTGTCAGGTTTGTATCGAAGCATACGTTCCACCATGATGTGAATCACAACATCCGGCTTATAAGCCTCAATAAGTCGTTTATCAAAAACCATCCACTGGTATTCCGCATAGATCACCGTTCCAAAGGTTTCGTTCAAAAAAGGTTCCATGGCATCGGTGTATGAATCCCTGAAAACCAGGGCCACTGGTTTTCCCGTTTGCCCGGTTTGGACAATTTTGGGAAAGGATTTTTCCTTGTCCAGAACGGTTTGATTCTTTACCCGGGTCGGCTGCTTCAAAATAAAACCATCTGCATTGGTATCGGGAAACGCTCCGGGCAGATGAAGAATTCTGGAAAGGTCCTGCTCAAAGCTTTTCTCAGGCGTCAATACGACATCCGTCTCTCCCAGGGGATGTAAATCGGGAAAATCCTTTTTTAAAAGAGCCATGATCTGCTGATAAGCAAAAAAAGCCCCGTGAAAGTTCCAGTGGGAATCGGTTTTATAATAAACAGACATATTTTTCCTGGCATGGATCATCCCGGTCCGCAGGCTGCAAAAGACAAAATTCTTAAATCCCGGGGCTTGGGTTTCAAGCTGTTCCAGGCGGGTCAATACCGGCAGTTTATTGATATAATCCGGTAGAAATTCCGGGTAAACCGTCATCTTGTTTGGAGGGATAACCACGTAAAAGGGGATTCCCTTGAATTTGAGCCAGGCCCCCCTCTCTTCCATTTTTGTGATCCAGTTATCCAAATCCTCCCTGGAAAAATTCATGGCACCGGTATACTGGGGAACCATGTCTTCATCCGTTAAAAAAAGCCAGCCGTCTTTGCCTATCATCACCCGGTCAGACGAAGTGATTCCCAAAAAATGGTTAAAAAGTCCCTGGCAGCGAATAAACATCTCCCTGAACCCGAAATGATCATTAATGTAGTCGGTCATCTTCCGGGGATAGGTGTGAAGGGCCTCAAGACTCCTGGGCAGGGACGGCTTGACCTGGGGGTACCTGTTCTCAACGGTTTCAATATAACCCGTATCAAACAGGCCATAAAGATGGGTGAAAAGAGGCAGGCAAATTCCAGCCATGAACAAAAGGACAACGGTTATATTAAGATATCTGTGGAGAATTTTTTCCATGCCTTGAATTAAAACCTGAAATAAATAAACGGGTTATACGAACCGGAGGAAAGACTCATAATGGAAAAAAAGAGCAGAAACGCCTGAAAGGTTACCATACAAAGGGAACGCAAAAGGAAAAAAGCACGATGGCACTCCCCGGCTGTACCGAATCTGAAAAAAGGAATCAGCTCCTTGATGGGCAGGGAAAAGACCACCCCCATAAAAAGGGCCAGAAGAACGTCGGTCTGCAAATAATATTCAAGGGTGAACTGATGCTGGGAAGGCGCTCCCATTCCCACCATACGCTGCATGAATATCCCTGCCTGGGAAAAACTCTCCGCCCGGAAAAGGACCCAACCAAACACCACCACAAGCATGGCATAGAGGTGGGTCAGGCCCCTTGGCATTCGCCCCAGGATTCGGGACAGCCCCATACGTTCAACAATCAGAAAACAACCATGGTAAACACCCCAGGCAACAAATGTCCAGCTGGCCCCATGCCACAGGCCGCAGAGGAAAAAAACAACAAAAAGGTTAAAATAGGTTCTTGCTGCGCCCCTCTGGTTGCCGCCAAGAGGGATATAAAGATAATCACGGAACCAGCGGGAAAGGGTCATGTGCCAACGCCGCCAGAATTCGGTGATGGAACGTGAAACGTAGGGAAAGTTGAAATTCTCTGGAAAACGGAAACCAACCATGAGTCCCAGCCCGATGGCCATATTGGAGTATCCCGCAAAATCATAGTAAATTTGAAGGGTATAGGTGACAGCCCCCAACCAGGCAAGGGGTTGATCAAGCTGGATCATGGGAAGAGCAAAAATTTTGTCGGCTGTGGAGGCAACCGTATTGGCAATCAAAACCTTCTGCCCCAGGCCGATGATGAAATAACCAATCCCCTCCACAAAGGCGTCAAGGGTCACAACCCGTTTATGAATCTTGGCATAAATACTCTGGAAGCGTACGATGGGACCTGCAACCAGTTGGGGGAACATGGCAATATAGAGCATAAGGTTAAAGGGATTTTTTTCCACAGGTGCATCCCCCCTGTAGACATCCACCAGATAGGACATGGCCTGGAAGGTGAAAAACGAAATACCCAGGGGCAGATGAATTGAATAGACGGGCATACCGGTAAATCCAATCATTCCGGTCAGGGCATTGAGGGTCGTTGTAAGAAAGGTGAGGTATTTAAATCCGCAAATCACCAGCAGGTTTAAAAAAATGCCCGCAAAGAGAAATCGCTTCTTCTGCCCGTCCCGGGATGCTGCGATCCATCTGCCAAATCCGTAGTTGACAATGCTTGAACCCAGGATGAGAAAAACATACCCCACTTCACCCCAGGCGTAAAAAAAAAGACTGATCAGAAGCAGAAAAGCATTCCGGTACCGGGTAAAAAAATAGCCCAGCAGAAAAACCGGTAAAAAATAAAAAATAAATGTGATTGAACTGAAAACCATAGCGGCCTCTATACGTTATCCCCCCTGCAATGTCAAGC
Organism: Desulforapulum autotrophicum HRM2; assembly: GCF_000020365.1. Lineage (NCBI taxonomy): Bacteria > Pseudomonadati > Thermodesulfobacteriota > Desulfobacteria > Desulfobacterales > Desulfobacteraceae > Desulforapulum > Desulforapulum autotrophicum. The sequence goes on from NC_012108.1 coordinate 3,398,361, forward strand.
AGGGCAATGTTCGCAGCATTTACCGCTACTATGGGATTGTCTAAAATGACTATTCATATTTAATTTCAACCTGCAACGGCAGTAAATAATATTTCTTTATCCACCATTTTTGATAAACAAAAACCCATGGGGCGCTGTCACTAAATCTGACATCAAATTTTTTCAGATTAATATTTATGATATCTTGATCGATACTTATCTCACTATACTTTTTTAATTTATTATGATTATACATATGTATCGAATAATTATTATAGTATCCAAGTACAATATACGAAGTATTTAGCAAAGCAGCCAACAGCAATACAGATATAATTCCTTTATTTAAGTTATAGTTAACTAACCGTAATACATAAATGCTAAATACAATTATTAATATGATCGTTGGAAATAATGTTCTGTTTCCGGTTGGCAATGCTACAATCAAACTAAAATGTGATGCCAAAATTCCAACGAACAATGAGATATAACAGGGATTTTTGTTTTCTAACAAATCAACAAACAGTGTATAACTTGTCATTATTATCAAAAAACAGAATAAAGCTTTTTGGATATCACTATTTGTACGTAAAACAACATAGCTATACATTATTATTGAAAACATATAAGCGAATGGCATTGTTAAATTCAGGAGGGAGTTCCCCTGACGTGATTTAGTATTTTTTAGTGAGATCAACATCAATGAAAATAAAAATATTGCTATAAACAATATCATTTTTTCATTAAATAACAAATCTATCTGTTGACCTAATCGGGTAATAGTTCTTTCAACAAATGGTGTTTTGAAAAAATCTCCAGATGAGGAGTGGCTTATTCTAAGTTTATTCCCTGGTGAGATTATTAATATTACAAATCCTATGATCGACGACAAAACATAAAAAATATTTTCAAGACGTATTTTTTTTTTAATAAACAACTGAACTATCGTAGACATTAACATAAAACTGACTATAGCTAAACCTACCTGTTCTTGTGAGCATCCGCCGATGAAAAACAATATAATAAATATTGCTTTTTTAATAACAGTGACTGGCTCATCTTTGAGCCAGAAATGAATTAAAAAAATCGCTAACACGCTAGTCCATAAATATCCTACGGATGCGGACGGCCAAAAGACACTTTCTCTCATTATCTCTAATGAGATTAACCCATACATTGAACTTGATATGATTAAGATTTTAACGTCAAAAGGTTCTTTTTCTTTCTTATTTATTCTGGCCAACATAATTAATACTGAAAATACTATTATCGATTGTGTGATTTTAAAAAAAATTAAATCAAATTTTAAAAATGATATTAAAAAGAAATAGGATATTACTCTTCCTCCCCATCCAAAATAGTGCCATTTCAGATAGGTTAAAATATCAAAAAGGGAATATTGATTATGTTCAAAATTGAAATGGGGGAACCCAGGATGTTCTGCTCCATACGACAATGAACCATACCCAAAATCATCGTGTGACATGACTATAAAATAATTTTGTAAAAAAATTATTAATCCGACTCCTAAAAAAGATATGATGTGTTTTTTACTTATTTTTTGTCGAATAGACATAATTATGATTCCTTTGCATTATCAAATTGAACTCTTGAGGAACTTCGATGTTCTCAGGAAACTGATAGCTGATCTAAACCTCATATTCTTAAATTCAAGCTGGTACATTTTTTAGGAGTTCAAAAAAACTTTAAACAACTCATCTCACCCCCGACTCTTTTTGATCGGCAAATGTCCAGGCCCGATGTATAATAAAGGTTATCAGGGGAAGTAAAAAAGCCGTAAGGACAACTTTCAGGTAGAGGCTGAAATCTCCCAGCAGATGGGAAAATAAAACCGCCACAAGAAGTGACGACAGCTGAACGACTAAGTATCTCAGGGATTTCACAAGGGAGATATTGCTTTTGAATACCCACTTTGACTGGAAATAGTAGGAAAAATGGTAGGCCACAAAAAAACCAACCAGGTTGGAAACCAACAGGGACGGGTTGATAAACCGTATAAAGAGAGAAGCCACCAACACGTGGATTCCGGTTGAAACAAGACCCACGACTCCATACCTGACAAGCTTAATTTTAAAACAGGGTGCAAACAGGGACACTGCCATGGGATCAATACTCTTTATCAACAATATATTGGGGACGATGTTTTGTCTCAAGGTAAATCCGGCCAAGATATTCACCCAGAACGCCGATGCCCATGAGCTGAACCCCGCCGAGAAAGAGAATGGAAACCAGCAAAGAGGCGTAACCGGGAAGATCGACCCCGAACACCAGGGTCCGCAAAATGATGTATGAACCGTAAACAAGGGAAATCAGGGCGATCAGGGAACCAATGTAGAGCCAGACCCGCAGGGGAACCGTACTGAAACTTGTAATCCCGTCAAGGGCAAAATTCCAGAGTCCCCATCCATGGAAACTTGTTTTGCCGGCCCTTCGTTTCTGGCGTTTATACGCCACAACACAGGTGTTGAAGCCCACCCAGGCAAAAATGCCCTTCATAAACCGTTGGTTTTCGGGCATCTGTTGAATGGCTTCCACTACCCTTCGAGTGATGAGTCGAAAGTCACCCACATTCTCGGGTATCTTCTGGTTGGATATTTTGTTGTGAAACCGATAATAAAGCTGGGCTGTCATCCGTTTCAACAATCCGTCAGTGGAACGGTCCACCCTTTTGCCCACAACGACCTCATACCCCTCCCGCCACTTTTCAATGAAATCAATAATCAGTTCCGGGGGATCCTGTAGATCCGCATCAATGGGAACAATCACCTTTCCCCTTGCGTGATCAAGCCCAGCAGTCAGGGCCGCCTCTTTTCCAAAATTTCGGGAAAAATCAAGAATGCGCAGATTTGGATAAGATTTTTTTGCCAGAATCAGCTTTTCCAGAGTTCGGTCAAGGCTTCCGTCATTAACGCAAACGATCTCATAAGTCAAATCCAGGGTATTAAGGACCTGATGGATCTTTTCCATAAAAAAATCAACCACCTCTTCCTCGTTAAAAAAGGGGCAGACGACGGATAGAACAATGGATTGGTCAGGCATAAAATCTGCTATCCTTGTTAATAGGTTTTTAAAAAGTATTTTATACTACTTTCTTTAATTTGTATCCCTGCCTCATATCCCAAAATAGAGAAATGACTATTCATATTTAATTTCAACCTGCATCGGCAGTAAATAATATTTCTTTATCCACCATTGTTGATAATCACAAACCCATGGTGCGCAGTCTATAAATCTGTCATCAAATTTTTTAAGATCAATATTTGTTACATCTTGATAGACGCTTATCTCACTATACTTTTTTAGTCTGTTATGATTATACATATGTATCGGATAATTATTATAATATCCAAGGACAATATGCGACGTATTTAACAAAGCAGACAACACCAATGCAGACATAATTCCTTTATTTAAGCTATAGTTAACTAACCGCAATACATAGATGCTAAATACAATTATTAATATAATCGTTGGAAGTAATGTTCTCTCCCCAGTTAGCAATGTTACAATCAAACTAAAATGCGATGCCAAAATTCCAACGACCAATGAGATATAACAGGGGTTTTTGCTTTCAAGCAAATCAACAAACAGCGTATAACCTGTCATTATTATCAAAAAACAGAATAAAATTTTTGGGATATCAATGTTTTTATTTAAGATAACATAGCTATACATTATTATTGCAAAGATATAAACGGATGGCATTGTTAAATTGAGGCGGGAATTTCCCTTACGGGATTTAGTATTCCTTAACGAAATCAGCATCAATGAGAATAAAAATACTGTTATAAATAATAATGTTTTTTCATTAAATAACAAATCAATCTGTTGATCTAATCGGGTAAGGGTTCTTTCAACAAAGGGTAATTTGAAAAATTCTACAGCTGAGGGATGGCTCATTCTAGCTTTATTTCCTGGTGAGATTAGTAATATTACAAATCCCATGATCGACGACAAAATATAGAAAATTTTTTCAAGATGTATTTTTTTTTTAGTAAACACCTGAACTATCGTATACATTAACATAAAACTGATTAGAGCTAAACCGACCTGCTCTTGTGAACATCCACCGATGAAAAACAATATAACAAATATTATTTTTTTAATAAAAACAATTGGCTCATCTTTTAGCCAAAAATGGATTAAAAAGATTGCTAACACGCTGGTCCATAGATATCCTACGGATGCGGACGGCCAGAAGACACTTTCTCTCATTATCTTTAATGAGATTAACCCATACATTGAACTTGATATGACTAATGTTTCAACATCAAACGGTTCTTTTTCTTTTCTATTTATTCTGGCCAACATAATTAATACTGAAAATACTATTATCGATTGTGCAATTTTAAAAAAAATTAAATCAAATCTTAAAAATGACGTTAAAAAAAAATAGGGTATTACTCTTCCTCCCCATCCGAAATAGTGCCATTTCAGATAGGTTAAAATATCAAAAAAGGAATACTGGTTATGTTCAAAATTAAAATCGGGGAACCCAGGGAACCCTGATCCATACGTCAATGAACCATACCCAAAATCATCGTGTGACATGACTATAAAATAATTTTGTAAAAGAATTATTAATCCGACTACTATAAAGGAAATGATGTGTTTTCTGTTTATCTTTTGTTGAATAGACATAATCATATTTCCTTTGCATTATCAAAGGGTCATTATTCCTTGATAATGGGATCCGATACACTGCATCATTTGGATTTATCATCAAAGGCCTGGGTATTGGCAAACACCTTAAACTTACATAAACCCGAAACCTGAAGAATATACTTTGTGACTACCCAGACACATTGAATACCGTATTTAAGACTTCTTTGAAAATTTATGGATGAAGAATCCGGTTCATACCGCGTCGGTATGGGAATATCTCCAACACGAAACCCGCAGTAAATTGCCTGTGCAAGCAACTCAGTGTCGAAAATAAAATCATCGGAATTACCATCAATATTTATCGTTTCAAGGACCTGTCTATTGTAAATTCGGAATCCAGAATGAAAATCACCAAGATTCTGCCCGAAACCAATATTTTCGAATGTGGTAAGGAGTCTATTACTGATATATTTATACAAAGGCATGCCACCATCAAGGGTTTCCCTTCGAGTTCGAATTCTTGAGCCCATTACAATATCACATATCTGTAATGTAATAAATCCCACCGCATATTGAATGACCCGGGGGTCGTACTGATAATCCGGATGCACCATCACCACAATATCTGCTCCCGAATCCAGGGCCAGTTTATAACATGTTTTCTGATTGGCACCATATCCACGATTTTCCGGATGGGTCCGGACAATTGCACCGGGAAGGGTTGCGGCTACTTCAGAAGTATTATCATCACTTGCATCGTCAACCACGATAACCTGATCCACAATACCTTGAGACATGACATCATCATAGGTCTTGCGCAATGTGGCGGCTGCATTAAAGGCGGGCATAACAACAACAATTTTTTTATCATTCAACATAGTATCAACAATCCAGAGATCCAATAAATATTAAAACAAACATTAAAAAACACAATTTATACCAGAGACAGGTTAACGATTCATTTTAATATTGCCCTGTCCTATATTACTCCCAAGCCAACAAGAACAAAGGAAACCTTTCTTTGATCCTGGGACCCGTTGTCAAACTGACTCGGTTCAAACAGTTTGTCTGTAGATATTTCAAAAAACAATTCCTTTTTTTTCAACTGGTCAGAAGTCAGGTGAAATTGAAGTTTATTGTACCCTTCAATTATTTTTGAGGCGCCAATGGAAACTCCATCAAGCTTTACCGACACTCTGTTTCCATAACCCTTCCAGGATTCCGGCAAATAACATTCCAGCACAAATTGCCGTTTACCGTAAGTTTGCCGGACATAACCTGAAATATAATCGGTACACCATCCGTCCTCAGACACACCTTTAAACCGAGCCTTTTTAATTGATTCCTTATCGTAATAGCAAAGAGCCCCCTGTTTTGGGGAAAAACTTTTATTTAATTTCAGCACACTGTCACAGAATTCTTTGGGATTCCCATGGATGTCATAGATACCGTTTTCCTGTATTCTGTAATAAAGCTCAAATTCATCCACAATCAAATCCGAACCTTTATTGTCGATGTGTATCACACCATCAACGAATAACGGGATTTTCTCCACGGTAATCCTTTCGTACTTTTCTGTTTCAACTGCCACATGGGCTTCATGGATAGCAACACCATCTCTATCGATAATTTGAATGTTCAAAGTTGAAGGCCGTCCATCAACACTCTTAGCCTTGAAGTTTAATGTAAAAAACAGGATATTTTTAAATTCAGGTGGGACATAAACACCAAATTTTATATGCTGCCTGAGCTTACCATGGTGGTTAAGCCGTAGGCTGCTCACATCTTCTTCCACGTTCAGCGTTGCGTTTTGAACGCTCCACCCCAGCAACTCTCTTTCAAAAGAACCGTTTTTAAATAAATTCCCCTTGACATCCTGCATGGCCCACAGGGCATAACCTATTGTTTCTTTTTTCAGTATGGGCTGGGCTTTATCTATGAAAGCCGAGAGTTCTTCGGGTGCTATTCTTGTATTTTTCTTAAATTCCGGAGTGTTGTCAATGAAATTGAATTGATCCAGAAAGATCAAACTCTTTGTTTTGGACCTTACCCTCTCAACCAGGTATTGGAGCCTGAAAGCAGCATCGTCCGACGAGGAAAGATCACCACAATTTTCAGCGCCCAGGGCGGGTGTATAATAGATAACAACTCGTTTGCCGCCAGTACTGTCAAAGGTTTCCCCGTGACAGACATACAATGAGCTGTCATTTGTGGGATCACAATCAGCTCTCACCTCCATGGACAAGTTGGGAAATATTTTTTGAGACTTAGCCATCAGGGTTGTCAAATACTGATCCCAGAATTCATGATACAAATGTATTGCCGGTGATGTGTATTGGGGAATTGGAATTTTGCTGTAATTTGAAAAATCAGTGCCGTATTTACTGGAAATATCGCCCAGGGTATATTTTTTAAGATACTCCTGATAACCGGTTACTGAAGCGGCATAGGTTCGCACCGCAATGGATTTATGTGCAAAATCAATAAGAAAAAAATCCTCCCACGACAAGAAAGCAAAGAGAAAATTATCATATCTACTTGAAATTTCATTTATCCGTCCAAGATAATCAAACCAGGCGTTTTGAACGGCTTTGTCAGAGGCAATTTGCAAGATACGATGATTGTGGTCTGGTGTACTGTCAACGCCCACCTCATGGGCATATCCCACTCGAAGAATAACTTTCAACCCCGTTTCTTTTGACTTTTCAAAAAGAAATGCCAGCGACTCAAGATATGCTTCAAAATATGATACAGGAGAAATAGTTTTTTGAAAACCAACCCATGGAACAACGACGATTATGGTATTAAAGCCGTTTTCTCTGATCCGCAAAAAATCATCATGGACTTTGGATTCATCAAGATTGCTCCAAAAGGAAGGCGCCCAGGTTTCACCCGTATAGTGAGTTCCGATTATATACTCCTGGTAATCACCAGCTCCATTTGCATTAAATGGGCATAGAACGACATAGGAATACACAAACAACACTATTATTCGATGGAATAAATTCATGTACACGTTTCAGTCACACACCCAGGTTGATGTATTATCAAAGACAACTCCCGATCATCTCCATTACCCGTTACTTAAGGGGCTCAGAAATAAATAATTCCTCAATCTTGCTTGCCTTTCAGCTCGTCTTCTGCGTTGCATCAAAGGGCACATATTTCAATATGCTCCCTTTGATACGCCTTGAATATGAGCTGAAATCCTACGCCATATTTGTGGGATTATTTACATCTGAGTCCCTAACAGCCCAAACCGATTATCAGGAAAATCATTCAGATTAATTTTACTACTAAATTATGCCGAAGCAGGGTGCAGGTCTGCTGTTTTTAAAAAACTGATCCTTTGAACTGCCAGCCCAAGTTTTCTTTTATCCACACCCTGGCCATTCTCCTTTGGGCAAAAACACCTGCCCAGGGAAAATGAGCATGCTCCCATTTTTTCAGCTGGCCTCAAAAATGAGAGGCTGAAATCCCCCCAATCTGCATTTTCCAGAGAAATTCGGCCAAGCTCTGCTTCACCACCCCGGGCGGTGAGTACCAGCGGATTCTCCGAATTCGTTCCAGGACAGGGCATTGCAAAAAATTGTACTCCGGTCGCCCCCTGGGGAACAATTATGGAAAACTCCATGGTTGTCCAGCAATATCTAAAGGCGTCGCTTCCCTCCGGTACATACCACCCGTTGAGTATCAGGGGGGATTCTCCACAGTTGAAATCGATACCTTGCGGAAACGCCTTCCCCCTGACTTCCCTGAGTTTGATTTCCGTGCTTTCCCTGTCCAGAAACGCCCGGTTACAAGCAATATTTGTAACCACCTGACAATCGTTCCAGCACCCGCCACAGGCTATTTTTTGAATTTTACGTCGAACGGCCTCGGCCTTCGGCCCTTCCCATATGTCGCTCAAACTATTATTTTTAAGATTACCGATACTTGTCATTATCGCGGGACAATTGGGAAAGACATCGCCGTAAAGATCTATCACCATGCCTGAAGTCATGGCATGGCATGGGATATCCGTTTGCGCCCCCCGGTAATAATCGACAATTTTCTCCATAAACACCAGCTGTGGGAGATAGTGACCGGACCTGTTCAGCTCCTTTGAAACGACCCTGTCAATGGAATTTTCAAGAGTTACAAGTTCATCCGCCGCAAAGTGAAACAGTTCTCTGCTTTCCCTGTTGGTATAGGCCCCCCCGCAGTATGCCATCCGCGTGGAAAAACCTGCACCGTTCTTTTCTGCCAGCCCGTAACAGGCTTCAAGATCCATAAAATTGGTGCGGTTAATTGTAAAAGAGACAAGGCGAGGCACTCCAAGATTCTTCAATTTTTCAAGAAGATCAACGGTTTTTTTAAATGCTCCGGCAATGCCCCGAATGTTGTCGTTAACGGCGCCAATTCCATCCAGTGAGACCTGAACCATGAATCTTTCCCTGTGGGGATTGTCGGCCAAAAACGCCACAAGCCTGTCGCTTTTAAGGGCATTGGTTGTAATGGTCACATGCTTGTCCCGGGGAATGATCTCCAGAACCTCCCAGAAGAACGGAGCGATTGTGGGCTCCCCCCCGGCCAGGCCGACATTGGGGCAATTCCTTACAAGGGGGTCCTCAAAAAAACGTTCCAACTCATTGGATGCGAGTCTTGTTCGTGAACCCGGATCATGGGGTTCACGCCAGATAAAGCAGTTCCGGCATCTGGAGTTACACCTGTAAGTGGTAAAAAAATTGATGTCCTGCAGTTGACCATGTTCCATTTCAGTTGCCGTCTTTCCCTTTGATAAGTACTATCAGTTTTTCCCGCATTACACTGGGAGAATATTTTTCTTCAATAACAATCCTGCCGTTAATGGAAAGGGACTCCCAGAGCCGTCTGTCTCGGTATAGCTGAACCACTTTTTCGGCAAATTCTGAATCGGTCTCACCGATCAGCACATCCCTGCCATGGGTAAGCCCCATCCCCTCTGCCCCCACATGGGTGGTTACAACGGGCAGACCGAATCCCAGACTCTGACCAATTTTCCCCTTGACACCGGCACCGTATCGAAGTGGGCTGACAAAGACCCTGGATTTTTCAAAATAGGGGGATACGTCTTTAACATACCCTGTTACGGTAATATCATCCGAAGCTAGTGCATTGATTCTTTCGGTTGGATAACTGCCAACAATATCCAGATGAATGCCGGGAATCTGTTTTTGAATATCTGGAAAAATGGCGTTCACGAACCAAAGCATTCCATCTTCATTGGGCAGATGCTTAAAGCCTCCTATAAACATGAGGCCCTCACGTTTTTCAAATGAATTGATTGATGGTTCCACCGTGTGAATGTTTGATATCACCGAAACCTTTCCTTCGAACCCCTCCTTATCCAGAATCTCTTTTTCAATATCGCTCACAACAAGGGTGTCATCCGCATGATGGGCCAGAAAAAATTCAAGGTCCTTCCATTCCCTGGCCGCATTTTCAGCCTCGTACCTTGCCTTACGCCCCTCCCTGATGTAATGCAGATCCACCGTATCATAGATCACCCTGGCATTGGAAAGCGTCTTGGCCGCATGGATAAAATTTACGGCTACATGGGGACGGGAAAGGAGAATGATGTCAAAATGATCTCCATTTTCCTTTAAGTACTCTTCAAAATTCAGATCCCCATATTGGGCTTCAATTCCAAGTCTTTGAAGATCACGGGTGTATTGCTCATCATAGGCACGATTCTCCGGCCAGAACACGACTTTATAGCCCAATTCCTGAAAAATCTTCATTAAACTGAATATTCTAAGGGAGCCGGAATCCATGTCATATGTCGGTGCATAATGATCCACGACAAGGGCTCTTTTTGTCCCCCCCCGTTCCCTTGCCAGGTACAGATCTTCTTTTCCCCTGAAATGCTTTTCCCGTAAAACAGCCTGCCATTTTTCAATAAATTTTCCCTGGTTTACCTGCTGGTATTTTTTATACCCCTTTGTGATATCGGTTCCGGAAGAAATACCCTCGTAATGGATAATCTTCGCCTCGGGCTGGAAAATGACCTTAAAACCTTTTTCCCTCACGGCAAAGCAAAGATCAGTGTCCTCATAATAGGCAGGAGCATAACGGCGGTCAAATCCGCCAAGCTCAGTCCAGAGATCCCTTCGAATCTGAAGACAGGCACCCGAACAATAGTCCACCGATTTAAGATAGGAATATTGCGGAAGGTCAGGATTGTCTCCGCGACCATAGTTCCACCCCGTTCCATCCTGCCAGATTATGTTACCCGCTTCCTGGAGGCGACCATCCGGGTAAATCAGCTTTGCCCCGACGATTCCGACGTTGGGGTCATTAAACGGTGCACACATGGCACCCAACCATCCCGTGGTTACCTTTGTATCATTATTTAAAAAAAGGATAAACCTGGCACGGCTGGCATCCGCCCCCTTATTGCAGGCTTCAACAAACCCCAGATTCTGGGTATTTGTCACAACTTTAATATTTGTGACCTTCGAGAGCATTTCATTGGTCGCATCCTCGGATGCATTGTCCACGACAATCACCTCGTAGGAAACGTCGGTGGTATTTTCCACTATGGATTTTAAACAGGCAAATGTATATTTGCACTTGTTAAACACCGGAATAACAATAGAAACCTCAATGGATTCAAAGGCCGGAAACTCCAGGGGAGACCATTTATCCTCCAAAGAAGTATCTTCATTGGGTGTAAGATGGAAATATGAAAACAACGTATTTTTATAATGGGGGATTCGAATGGCTACCCGTTTGAAGAACTGGACCGGTCCGTCCCTGAAGAGCACGACCAGAGATAAAGAGACAAGCTGATAGAGACGCCGCCGCTTTGTGCCCTGGGGCATGAGCCTGTCAATTATTGTGCGGTATTTTTGGATAAGCTGCCATACAAAAGAGCTTCTGATTGATTCTAATTCAACAGTTTGACGTTCGATTCCGGCCAGGAGCTCATTTTTTTTATTTTCAAAATCTTTGATCCGCTGAAACAACCGGGATTCTTTCCGCTTAAGATCTCCTGCCTCCAGTTGAAGCCGGCAGATCTCTTTTCTATCGTGCTCCTGGTCGGCAACCTGTTGTGCCTTATGTTTTTCAGCCTCATCTTTCAAACGTTCAATCTCAACCCTGTAGCCCCCATGGATTTCATCTTTTTCGACTTCAACATGCTGAAGCTCAGCCTTGTAATCTCGGTGAATTTGGGCTTTTTCAACTTCAAGACGGGCAAGTTCCCTGTTCAGGCCCTGGAGGTATTCCTCCTCCCTTTTTTTCAGTTCCCCATCAAATCCGGCAACAGCTCCCCTTAGGACAGCAAGCTCTTTTTCCATCCCATGGAACTGTTTTTCAATCTCACGTTTTTTTTGTTTTTCAAAGATCAGTGCATCTTCAAGCCCTTTTTTCCACCCCATTGTCGTTGCGGGGTATACCTTAAGGATAAACTGATAGGTTTGATATTCGGGATTAACCTTCTCAATATAAGCGGTAATATCCCGGGGATAACTGTCCCAGGGAGTCTTCATTTCGGTATCCCGGGGATGGATAATCACACGATCCATACGGGAGACCAGGAACCCGGTTTTATCTAAAAGGGAGGTAAAGCCCTCCTTGTCATAAAAATGCAGGTGGGTTCTATCAAGGAGGCCATCGCTGCGGTACTCCCATTTCCCGTCAAGAAGTTCCAGGGCGATGGAACCATGGGCACCATTGGGTAGTGAGATGAGAAGATATCCTGTCTCCTTCAAGAGATCCTTGAGTCTCTCCAGAAGTCCATGGGCGTCCTGCAAATGCTCCAGGAGATCCGCCATCAGGATGACATCAAACTTTTTTTTCCCAAGGCGGCCGGCAAGATCAACATCTTCAACATTACCAACAATCAACTTATCGCAAAAAGGTTCGGCCTTACCGGCGGCCACCCCATCAATTTCGATTACCGTAATGCAGCAATTGAGAGTCTCCTTCATGAACCGGGTCATATATCCCGTAGCGCATCCGATTTCCAGCACATCCTGATCACGTTCCACCATCTTCAAGAGCTTGACGTGGGAGGTGTTCTCATTGGTCAGGTCTATATTGTAATCGTAGATCGGTCTTTGTTCCATTTATATATTGATCCCTCACTTTTCCACGTACTTCAACAATTTTCGATGAAGCCTACGTCGTTGAATCTCTTGCTTGAATAAAGCAAAACCCTTTGTAGAGGGTTTTCGGCATACAATCATGCTGTCCTGCCATTGGTTGCTTTCTTCAGAAAACCGGTCATCCGCTTCCCACTGGGTCGAGTTCTCCAGAACTTCCAGTTTTGCAAATCTTGCCAAAGCTTCGAACCCGTCGGGATAATACCGCCAGCAGTCGACGGGATACCTGTGTTCAAACCCTCCTGAGGGTGCAATAAGACAACAAAGACCACCCGGTTTAAGAATTCGGGCAATTTCAAGCATGGTGATCCAGAAATACTCGATATGTTCAAACGCCTGTCCTGAAATAAGAACATCAGCGCTCCTGGAACCAATCTCATCCCATCTGTAAGGATTCTCTAACACAATATCAACGTTTTTGCCGGGGGTCATATCTACGCCTGAATATGCCCAGGGCCCCTCGGCAAAAAGGTCATGGTAGCTGCCGTTGACATCAAAACTTCCAAGGTCATAAATTCTCAACGGTTTATCACACATGGGGCCTAGATATTTATCCTTGAATACACCCATTTTATCCATGGAACTCTGATGCATAGTATTATCCTATAAGGTGGAAGTCTACCTTTGTCTGAAGTGGAGAAAACAACCCGACCGCAGGCCTCGTAGAGATGCTGTTCACAACCAGCGCATCATGTAAATAGTGACACTGGGAATGATCATCCATTGTTCCGTCAGCCAGGGCAAGGGAAACGGTGTAATCCCCGCAAACTAGGTTGGGCCAGGTATGGAGATGAAAGCAAATACAATAGCGTTTTCCATTTTCCAAAGGAGAAATTTTCTTTTGAATAAGACTCGTATTGTCTCCAAAAATTCCCCTCCCCAACCGGTCGTTTACAATATAACCAATAATGGGGCAGCAAACCGCTTCAAACGCCTGTACAATGATTTCAATTTTGCAGGCACTCCCGGAACAGGCGGTTCCAATACCGCCTTGGTCGGTGGAGAACCTTGCAGACAGGATCTTGGCCCTGCGGTTTCCAAACTGCCTGATGCTTTCATCAAAATTGACAAACCCCTTCTTCAGGGTCGAATCCATGGACATTTCTATCTTTTCAGGCAAAGGCACGGCTGGTTTTCGATCCCCTTCATACATAAATTCAAGGTATTTTTCCGCAACAGCCTTTGGTGGTCCATCCTCCCGAACCCTTCCCCCATCAAGCCAGATCACCCGGGTGCAAAGTTCGGTCACGGCCCCCATATCGTGGGATACAAAGATAACCGTGCCAGTACGGCAGAATTGCTTTATTTTTGCCATGCACTTTTGCTGAAACCGAATGTCACCCACCGACAACGCCTCGTCAATAATCAGGATATCCGGAGAAACATTCACCGCCACGGCAAAGGCAAGTCTGACATACATGCCGCTTGAATATGTCTTTACCGGTCGATGAATAAACTCTCCTATATTGGCAAATTCAAGAATAGGTTCAAAACGTTCTTCAATCTCCCCGGCAGAAAGCCCCATGATGGATGCATTCAGACGTACATTTTCAGCCCCTGTAAACTCGGGGTTAAAACCGGCCCCCAGCTCCAACAGAGCAGATACTCTTCCCTTTACCTCAAGCTCTCCTTCACCGGCAGAAAGAATGCCACAGAACATCTGCAAAAGTGTGGACTTACCCGAACCGTTGGCTCCGATAATGCCCACCGTCTCTCCCTGACTGATCTCAAGGGAAACGTTTTTTAATGCCCAGAATTCTTTAAAAAACCGCCTCCTTCCACGAAAAAAAGCCTGTTTTAAACGATCCAGCGGTTTTTTATAAATATTGTAGCATTTATTCAATCCGCTGCATTTTATTACAATGTTTGAAGACATACCCGTCGCATTTGCTTAAATTAAATCAAGAAACGCCTTTCCTCCCCATCGTTTTTTATATGAAACGCCCACCAAAGCATTGCAAACAGAGGCGTTTCATCATTCGTTGTGGCCGGATGCCATCTCTCGCTCCGGCCGAGCCGGTCAAATGACATCCGCAAAAGATTTCTTACTCTTCATGAACCATAAAAAACCTGTAACCATAACAAATAAGGAGATGACAAGTCCAATTAAAAATGAATCCCAATCAGGTAAAAGCCCCCAGAGAACAACCTTTCGAGAATTTTCAACAAAAGCTGCCATGGGATTTAGTTTACAGAAAAAGAGAAATTTTTCAGGAACGGCACTGACGGGGTAAAAGATCGGGGTCAGGAAAAAAAGCATATTCGTCAATATCCCGATGGTGGCACCCACATCCCGCAGAAAGACCCCCAGGGAAGCCAGAAAATAACCACACCCCAGGGAAAACATCATAACCGGAAGCCAGACCAGGGGAAGACAAACAATGGTCCAGTGAATTGAATGGTCAACCACCAAAATCCCCACAGCCAGAACAGATAGGCTGATTACCGCATTGGTAAACGCACTTAAAAACCGCACAAAGGGAAGCACCTCGATGGGGAACACGACCTTTTTTACGTAATTTACATTATCAAGCACAATCATGGGAGCGGTGGTGACCACATCGGCAAAAATGTTAAAGGTAATCAGCCCCATGAAAAGGGCCAACGCAAAGGTGCCCCTTGTTTCCTGGGCATCTACTCCCCACTTGGCTTTAAAAATAACCGAAAAGACAAAGGTATACACGAAAAGCATGAGCAAGGGCTGAATAAACGACCAGCCAAGTCCTGCCATGGAACCTTTATATCTGCCAATCACCTCCCGCCAGGTCAACTGCCTGATCAAATTCCGATACCCCCACAAATGAAAAAAAATCTCCAGGGGATTTACATATTTTCCAATAGTCCTGTGCTTCATCAAACAATTCCATAAAAAATTGGGTTTGGTATTCCAGGTCAGGGTTTCACCCCGTTCACCTGATAAACAGCAACATACAAATCTTCGTAAATGGGCACCCCCTTGACCTGGGAACCACACAGCCCAGGGATGATATCACCCCTTCCAAAAAGAACATCCAGCAGGTAGTCATCAAAAAGGGAATTCATCCGGCCGATCTGTCCCTCCATCAGAGGGTTTTTTCTCAACACATTGTATGCTCCAACCAGCTCTTCCTTGATTTTCTTATGTACAATCAGATAACGGGGTTCAACGGTCTTATTCATATTAGAACAGACAATAGTTTTAAAACGCACCCCCGGATGCTTGGTAAAAAGATCCTGGTCGAACCCCTTTCCAGCCGGAGCCGTCAAGACATTCCTTGAATGAAAATTCTGATACATTCCATACAGGGGAAAAGTAAAAAGCAGGGGAATTTCCACAATATCGCCAGGAGGAAGTTTGTCCAGGACATTGGTATAAAAGGAGGGGACTATCATTTTAAACTCTGACATTTTTTGTACATCCGGCAAAAAAGAGGTCATGGGATGGGCATTAAAGCGATTATGGGTGTCAACCCTGTAGTGAAGGGAAACCTGATGGTAAATTAAAAAAAATGCCACAACCGTAAAGGCTCCGGCCAATGAAAATCGACCGGGAATTGAAAAAACAATGATTCGTTTGAGAATCCCGGTCAGGCCGCAGACGATCGCCACAATAAAAACAGGGATCAGATGCACCATGTAGCGTAACCAGACCCATGGTATCTCCAGGAGTTGGGGCTGAATCCAGAAAAGAACTGCGGTCTGGAACAAAAGGATGACAAGACAGCAGGCGGTTTCCCAGGGATAACGACGACCAAGGGATAAGGCCCCTGCACACCCCAATGCAGGCCAGATCCAGAAAGGAATCATCCCAGGCAGGCCCAGGATCAACAGAAGCCCATGCTTCATGGTATGAAGATCAGCGGTTCCGGCCCCGCCTTTCTGGCCAAGGCCTTCCAGAAATGACGACATGGAAGGCCCCAGGAGTACAACAGTCAGGCCAAGGAAAAGCAACGCAGAAAACAGCCATTGTTTCCATAAATCCCTGTAACCGTCCTTAAAAAGAATCAGGCACAGGGGACAGGCCATTATCACGGCCAGGGAAGGCGCAAAAACCGGATGAAAATAGAGGCAGAGGGAAGAGCAGACCGCTGAAACCACCAGGTAAAAGCCCCGCTTTCTGCTACCGATCCAGAGAAACAGGGCCATGAGTGCCCCGTTGAAAAGCAGAACCACCATGGAATAGGGCCTTGCCTCCCTTGCAATATAAACCAGGTAGGGAGAAAAGGCGATAATTCCTGCAGACAGAACAGCCTCAACAGGCGAAACAATCCGCCAAAGAACAAAGATTGTCCCCGTAACCAGCATGGCTCCGGGAATCAGGGAAGGCAGTCTCATCCCAAGCTCGGTCAGCCCCACGGTTTCCAGCAACGCTTTATTGTAAAGGGTCAGGGGAATGCAGGCATCACTTTCTGAAAAATGGGTAATGATCCAGGAAAAAGATCTTGTAATGCAGCATTCAAGGGAGTGTATTTCATCGGCAAAGATAAACATATCCCCTGCACACCAAAACCGCAGTATCAAACCAATGACTGCTATAAAAAAAAGTCCCACAATGGCAAACCATCGGGTGAATCCATGGGTTTTGGCAAGGGTCATAAAGGGCCGCACCCGGGTTTCAAAGCGCGGGAATTTTGCAAGAACAGCCAATCCTGCCACGCTATTTTAAGACAAATCTGGATACACGAAAGGGAGTGGATTCATAGAGCCAGAAGGGAAGCGTCGTGCTCCAGAGCTGGGTAAAAACGTCGGTTGTTTCTCCGTTGGGATTGACCTTTTTCAACTCCACCACCACGAACTCAGCCTGGTTCAGCAAGGCGCTGTCTTCGGGCAATATCATACCTGAATCAACGGCCTCTTCCATGGTGACACTTTCCAGACGCATACGATAGGTATCAATAAATGAGGCATAGTCACCCACTTTCCGGGTGATGTTGAATACTTTTTCCTGGTCGTAATCCGACAGAACCGTGTTAATCCAGTTGCACGGGATCAAGGTGTTTTCCATGACAACCGGCTGGCCCGGCAGACATTGTCCCTCTTTTTTTAATATTTTTTTCCCCACGCGGGTTGACACGCTGGCAGAGATCATGACATTTTCTCCCGACAAGACAAGTCTGGCCGATGTATCGACAACGCCCGAGGCATCGGCGACAGAAACGATATTCTCCCCGGTGCTGCCGTCCCTGGTGTAGAGCCATGTAATATGACCGATCTGATTCTGACCACCGGGCTTTAGATAGGTGGAGTTAACCTTCCAGGAATCCGGCAGATCAAGTGCAGACACGGGAACAACGGTAAACAGGCTGACCAGAATTGCCGAGATAAAAAACAACCTTATTTTTTTAGGATTCATTTCTGCCCACCCCCCACATGCATTACAATCTTACTTTTTTTCTCAAAATCAAAACCCGGATCATATTTGTCATTGTGACAGCGAATGCAGGTATTTTTATCCACTTTTTTAAAATGGCTGGTTAATTTCGGATTACGAACGTGTATACCGGCTGGGCCGTGGCAGGCTTCACACTGGACATTGAGCATTTTCGAGGCGGCGAGTATGCTTGAAAGTTCCCCCAGACCCTGTTTTTTAGCCTCTTCTACTCCCGTTGCATGGCAGGCGAGGCACTCGGGATTCTCGGCCTCCCCTTTTTTCACCAACGATTCAATTGCATTTGCATGGGACGT
Source organism: Desulforapulum autotrophicum HRM2 (assembly GCF_000020365.1). Lineage (NCBI taxonomy): Bacteria > Pseudomonadati > Thermodesulfobacteriota > Desulfobacteria > Desulfobacterales > Desulfobacteraceae > Desulforapulum > Desulforapulum autotrophicum. The sequence continues at coordinate 3,416,759 of NC_012108.1, forward strand.
TTTTTTCCAGGAGTCTACAATTTCGCCATGGCAGCGGACGCACCATTGACTGCCCACATAAAACTCGGGCACAATCACGTGACTGTCATTGTTTGTCTCTTTATTTCTTTTATCGGTATAATCCTTAAACCAGGTTTTATACGCCTCAATCAGTTTTACAATTTCTCCATCCGCCTGGATCATGCTTTCCATCACCGGCACACCCTTTGGCACAGGGATATCGATTTTTCCGCCATTAATGGAGAGATCCACATGGGAGATCACCTGGCCCTTATCATTGTTATAAACCAGCGAAGCGTTATTCACCTTGATCTTTTCATAGCACACGGCATGTTTTGCACCAACAATGGCAAGGTCGATGCCAGGGGTCATTTTAATCCATTCCTGGGCCTGATCCAAGTCGGTTTGAAGCACGACAATCATCAGGTCGTGGGGGACTTGATCCCGAACGGCAGCCAAGGCTTTAACGGGATCCAAAACCTTATAGTTCATATTCACAAGATACCGGGCACCGGGTGAAAGCACGGATGTGACCAGAATACGTTTATCTCCCCGGGTGATTAAGCTATATTTTGAAAAACAGGGCAACTCAGTCTCGGAATAAACAAGATTTGCGCACACGGCATTCAGCTTGTTCTGCTTTATAAGACCGTTCAGGTATGGCACTCCGAATCGAAAATCAGAAAGTCCCGGAGCGATAACATCCATTCCCATCATGGAAAAAGATTTAAAAATAACTTCGGCCTTTTTCATTTCCGGTTCATCCGGTTCCAGGTTTCCAAGGCTGTCACCCGAATTTATAATAAGAAAATTTTCAGCTCCATTTTCCAACCGAAGTTCGTTGATAACCGTTGTTTGACGAGACAGACCGCCCGCCTTTCTTCCCCCTCAACCGCAGGACTCAAGCTCGCCTGCCTGCATACCGAAATAGGCGACCCTTATATTGGGGGAGGCTGCAAAAAGCGGGGAAGACAAAGAAAGAACCCAAAAAAAGATCAACACCAGGGACAAAAACCAGGCCCCTGTTTCTGCATTATTTTTAACCAACATACATTTACTCCCTATCTAATCAAATATCTTTCCCGAAAGAAGCTCAACTTTTTCCCTGGTGCCATAGAGCGCAAGACCTGCAATCGGGGCAGTTGCATAAAAGGTTAAGCTGTTCGCCTGAACATTGGGGAAAAGATCTGCAACAGTCTTGACTACCTTTTCCAAGGGGTTGATTTCCATCTGCCGGGAACCGACCTTAACCCCGGCCGAATCAAAACCCACCACGTCAACGGCGATGGTCCAGTTGTGGGGATTTACCAGATTTACCCCGGTCCACCAATCATTATCCGAAGCCGTATGGCCGAGACGTTTACTAACGGACAGGGCCTTATCGGTAAACAGGGGGAAAAGAGCATTTGAGACCTGATTATATCCGTAGCGAAAATACCCCGCAATTGGATGGCTCGCCGTAACCTGGAGCCATGAGTCGCTGAGGCGTTGATCATCTACCCCCAAGGTGACTGAATTTAAGGCTATTATTTGCCGCCCATGGCCTGGCACGGAGATTAAAATGCGGGAAAGGGTACTACCGTCAATGGCCTCAAGGCTTAGGTCAACCGCCGTCTCTTCCGGGTTGATCAACACAAGCTCTGTTTCCCACCCGCCAACGGCACAAAGGCCGGGGATAAAAAAATCCTGGGCTGTCTCCAGGAGGGGCAATCGATCGGATTTGCCAACCCTCTCGTTCACCTCAATCGTTCCCGTTAGCTGCCCTGAAACGTCTTCAATCATTCCCCATCCGTTAAAATTAACACTTCCGGGATAATCGCCCGAAGAAAAAGATCTGGATCCTTTGGATGGAAGGTCAATCCGGGTCGTATCAAAAGGGATACCGTTATCATAATAATATTCAATCGCTTGATTGAGGTCATCCTCTCCCGGGTTAAAAAGAAAGAGGGATGCACTTTGGGTCATGTTAAATGTCTGGGTCAGCAGCGGAATTATCAGTTTTCTGGGTGTACCCGATCCTTTGTTTGACCGGGGGGTTGAAGAAAGGGCGTCGCCATTCCCGTTCAGCATCAAAAGATCAAGGGGATACCTGGACGAAATTTTAACAAGGGAAGGCGTACCCTGGGAAAAATAATCGATATTGGCATTTTTATCCAGAATACCCGACCAGTTGGACGCCTTGTCCAGACTGTTTTTCACCCCCACCCCGGCAAGGGGAGTCCCGTTTTGAGACATGAAGGTGACAAAGAGATCATTTACAAGGGTTTCGTCCTGGTTGGCCAAGGCCATGCCCATCCAGTAACGGTTGTTGGGCACGTTCAGAAAATAACAATTCTCAGCCATTGTAACGTCCAGGTAGAGATGCACAAAAACATCCGAAGCGTTGTTTTCATCAGGATAGATAATCAGCTGTGCCTTGCCTGTACAATCAAGGGAAACACCGGCCGATTCCCCTGTGATGGTACCCGATGCCCGTTCTAAACCGCCTTGAAACAGTTTATAGGAGGCCAACGTGCCCCTGGGGGTCTGCCGGTCCAGGGCAAACGACAGATCAAGGGTGCCGTCACAGACGATATCAAAGGCGTCGGATTCACCCGGAGATACAATAATTGCGTGGTGGCCGGGCAGGATTTCACTTACACCCTCATTTTCATCGTCCGTGGCATTTGCTATCTCCATGATCGTTTGATACTCAATGTTTGGATTTTCAGCACCCTGGGACACCGGCACCCAGACGAGTTCCGGGTGCAACTCGATTGACCATCCCGTCCACTGGCCATGGGTATAGCTACCCTGGGCATCCTTATAGAGTCGATACTCATAGTACTCGGGCAACTCTTTTGTACCTTCAAAGTCAGGGGCTACAAAATCATCGGCATAAAAAATCGTGCATTGAACATCGTCAAATTCCGTGGTCTGGGTGAGCGTCATGGTATACCGGTAAATCGGGTAGGACCAAAACGCCTCGGAGTTGTCGAGATCGGCGGCCACAGCCATTTTATTTTCACCCACATACTCCAGCAGGTAGCGATGGAAAACAGATGGATCATCGGACACGTATGCAACTATCTGGGGATCATCGGCATGGGCCAGGGTCATCAGCCCTTTTTTATCGCCAACGGCAAAAAAAATTCCCTTGTGGGTCGACGTTTTGAATTGAATATCCTCCAGGATCGAGGCATTGGCCCAGGCATGGCAATAGCCGGCCCAGGAGATACCACCCGGAGTGTAGTGGTTTACCTGCTCCCAGGCGGAAGCCAATGCAGGAGCCACACCCTGTGTGTAGTAATCATACTTTCCAAGGGGAGAAGGAGAACCATTGTAACCAAAGACAAGGGCGCCTTCCGTCAAGGGCCACCAGTAACCGGACCAGGGTTTAAACGAGGCCTCGCCTGTCAGAACCTGGACATTCGCCATGGCTGGCTCACCAGGGAAAAGAAAGAATATGAGGCTGAGACAAACAACAAAGCTGAATCTTTTCAAAACATTTCCTGCCTATTTAGGTGTGGAGGTAAAGATATCCTTAAAAGAGACCAGTCGCCCATCAATATACCATACACCGTCAACAAGCACCCAATTGTGGGGGATCACCATATTGTCGACCCTGTGCCCAATAAAATCAAAACTCTCACGGAGAAAAACACGACCGGTTTTTGCACCTTGAACATACTCAATGGATTCAACCGTTGAATCAAAGTAAACCGCCTTTTGATTATTTATGTGTTCCGCCAACGACACCTTTTTTCTATAATCAGGCGAATAATAACCATAGGCCGTTTCTTTATCATTGCTCTGCCTGGCCTTTAAAAAACCTGAAACCCGCTGCTCAAGAAGGTCTGCCGGGGAAACCCTGTCCAGGCGGGCACCATGGCAGCCGTAAACAAGGAGGGCAGAGACACACAGGGAAAAGATTACAAAACGCTTAAATTTCACCTTAAATTTCACTAGGACCACCTGTTTTTCTTCTTTTTAAATTTGAGGAGATCACCTCCCCATGCTGCTAAAAAAAATCAGGAGGTGAAACAAGTCCACCTCCTGAAATTCAAACAACAAGGGAAGCTAAATCACACTTCCGCTATTTTCTAATGCTGTACAACTCCGTTTACGAAAACCCTTGGCAGGTAGCCATGCATAACGCCTGTGCCGCCTACAAACATGATTCCGTCAACAGCGTCATCAGCCGTTACTTCGACCTGAACATCTGAGGCAGTATCAAGGGCTGTTGTGCCGTTGACAAAGGTAGCAGCAGATACAATATCACCGATCATCTTTGTATACTGAGCCTTGGCATCCATGGATACGGCAAGGGATCCAGAACCGCCCTTGGTGTCGTAAAGGGTGATTGTAGCATTAACTGCGTTCATAGAGGTGTTTGTAACAACAATACCTGACCAGAAGGATGCGTTTGAGGAACCTGTAGCAAAGGGATACAGGAGGCTGTACGTACCAGCAGCTGTAGCACATTCGTTTACGAAGGTTGCCAAGCACATAGTTCCAACTGTTGTACCGCCACAGGGGTACTTACCAAAAGTAACCTTCACTTCAAGCTTGGCTCCGGCAACAAGTTTCGTATAATCGTAATGAACTTGAGGCAGATCAATGACAAAGGAGTCATGGGCTGAACCTGCAGTAATCTCAGTATTGAGGATTGTGGCGTTTGCAGCAACTACCGAGCTGTTTAAAGTTCCGGCGGTCATGGGAGTTCCAGCACTTGAACATCTTCCGGCATTGCTGATCGTTGTGTCATAAACATAACCACCAGTAAAAGTGGAATCCCACCAGACAACGGAATCATCTGCAGCGATACCGTCGATCAACAGCTCAAGCTTAACTGTAAATATCTGGTTAGCAACAAAATTATCTCCTACTTTTCTGAGGATCACACCATTACCAAGAGCAAGATCGCAGGTGCCAGTTGAAGTCCAGCGATCTGCTAGTCCAGCTGCCCCAGCTGCCAAAGTACTGTAAACGCCAGAATCAAAGACACCTGAAGGCTTAGATTTAAAACCGAACTGATCGGTGGAAGAGGCAATTTCTACCGTGTTGCAGGCATCCTTACATACATTCTGAACCACATAGGCAGTTGCTGCAACAACATGGGCGATGGTGTAATCGCCGGAAAAACCAAGTTTATAGGCGGTTGAGGCCACGATTGAATCGGGTGTGGCTCCAACATACTCATAGCTAAAATTTATGGTGTTGATGCAGATTACGTTGTCCTCAAGAGCGATATTTTGGTCGTAAGCTACTGAAGGACTTGTTGCTGATTTAAAAAAGTAATTTCCACCGATCTTTTCGTCAAAAAGCTTGATACTCAAGATAGTTGTAGTCAAGGTTGGAACATATTCAACCACAAATTTTTCACTATTGGTTGCTGTTACAGTTCGGAACTTATCGCTAGGATCAAGGTAACCCAGGGTCATGGTTACAATCTGGCTGCCTTTCTGCGCATAGACCCTGAAACCAACCGTGGCTGCAGAGCCGTCGATAGCCAGAGCACCAGAGCCAAATGCGGTTGCAGCGGCACTAGCGCTAGTAACATCACTAGGGCTTGTAACTTTAATCAAATCAGCGGCAGGAGAAGCGCCATTGGTAGTTACGGGATCAGCAGGATCGATTGAAATAATGGAACCCAAAGGTCCGTCATCTGCAAGGGCAAGGAAGTAATCGATTGCCTTGCAAGCGGTTACATCGTTGTTCAGGGTGAACTGAATGACATCACCCGATTGCATTTTCGTACCGCTGTCAAGCTCCATGGTGATGGTACCTGCCTGATCGCACTCAGATTTAGCAATGTTTGGAACGGTTGTCTTCAGGGTTACATGGTTGTTAGCAAATGCAACTCCTGTGAACATAAACACCGCACAGATTGCAATTGCGTAAGCAATACTTTTTTTAAAATTCATCTTTTTTCCTCTCAATTAAATTTGGTAAAGTTAATTTTCTCTAATACAAAGCGTCCTGATTTACTTTTCCGGCTCACCTCCCTTCAACATTGTTTTTTATTATTATCCCTACAAAACTATGAAACTTTACTCAGCATATCTTATTACTTCAATCAGATATATCTGTTAATACCATTCTGCACAACGCCTACTCCTGGAGATCGACAAACAACGTCACCATGCTGTTCACTCCGCCGCCCACATTTAAAAATTGCTCGTAGGAGACATCACCCACCAAGACTGAAACACGATAAAGCCCTGGACGGACGGTCAGTTGAAAACTGCCGGCCTCGTCGGTTCTAATTTTTTCATAAACAGGTGCCCAATAGTCTGGATTAGACATCTCTTCAACGGTCAATTCAAGGGATGGAACACCTTCCGATGTATCGCAAAAGGCGTCAATGTTCACACCATTGCAGACAAACCCGACGATATAGGCAAGTTCCAAATCGGAAGCCCTACTGAAACGGCATTGGGCTGCAAAGCCGGGTCTGCCGGATTCCAGGATGCCGTACCCCATACAGATACCGATCTCTTTAAAATCAGGATTGAGGATATGCCTTTCAACGGCAACGGAGCCATTCAACTCTGCCAGAAATATGTTTTTAAACACCTGTTCCACATCTTCCGCAACGGTCATCACCTGGTCTTCAAACACCACACCCACGGTCACCGCCGGGTCTGTTTCGCCAGGACTATTGACAGCCACCCCATTCACCCAGACCGAATCCAGGTTGACGTTGCGCCCAAGGGGAGCAAGCCCGTTGTCAAAAACAGACTCAAGCTCTGGAAAATTTTGTCTGAGTTCATCAACATCCAGACCCAGTATGGCTGCCATGGAAAGGGGGTTTGACCGTGCCTGATTGATCAGGCGCATCAATCGAGAGGTCTCCTTTGCCCCATCCTTTTTTCCAAAATCCGCCGCGACCAGATAGGCATTGAAATATCGACCGGAAACAGCCATGGAGCCGTAGTCAAACCCGATCCCGATCTCTTCAAGATCAGGATCAAGCAAATTGCGAAGTCCCTGATAATCCGGATCAAGTTCTTTCTTCAACATCCCCTCAAAAACAATTCGAACCCCAGTCCAGGGATCCATGAAATTCAGAAAGGTCACCATGCCGAGGGACTCTTTTGCCATGCTTGATTCATAGCCTGACTCTTTGATCAGCTGATCAAAGCCGTCACCGTCGGCGAATACAAGAGCGAAACGGCTCTGCTCCGCCATTTCTTTTGTTTGACGCCCTGCTGCAATTTTAAGATTTTCATTTGGAGCCAGGGGAGCCATGCCCTTTTCCATGGCAAGGTAGACCTTTGGCATCTCCTGTTCCAGGCGCACCATATCAACCCCAAGGGAAATCGCTGTAGCAACGGGATTTTCCCTCATGCGGTTCACCAGTCTGTAGAACTCGTCTTCAGGCCCGGACTCATCGGCAAAGGCTGTAAAGCCGACTAAAAGTGCCATGAGGGTCGTGAATATATATTTGATCATAAATTTCATGACAAGCTAATATACAAGATATATGCCAAAGGGATGACATCAGCTTTTTTTTATTATATTTAATCCATAGACATAAAGATAATTTAAAAAAGCAGGTACTTAGCATAGAATTAAAGGCACGACAGGAAAATTTGCCGTCAAACCCGGCCCATTTGTTACCGGGTGACAACCATCAACTGCCCGTGGTATAGTTCAGATATAGCCAAGCCTGGTCATATCCAGCCAATTTCTTTTTTTTTACCATCTCTTGCTCAACATCACCCTCACGGAAAAAGGTTCACCAGTTATGGTGCTGTATGTCCCCGGAGTTTCATAGGCCTCGTTAAACAGGTTTCTAACGGCGATCTCCAGATTAACTCCGGGAACGGGAAAATTTCCCATGACAGCCGTTAAATCCCCGAGCCACATGCCCGGGACAGTGACAATATTTTCAGTGCGGGGGTAAATCAGGTCTCTTGATCCGGCATACCTAATTCCTGCTGCCAGGGAAACATCTTTTACAGGGGTCCAGGTTGCCGTTAAGTTAAACAAATTTTCCGGACCGACGTCATAGGGGTAATAAAGGTCAATATAATGTTTTATTATCTCACCGTCTTCGCCCATGTAGGAATAATCATTGTATCTGTACAGTTCATCCGGACCACTGTGTTGCATCAGGGTCAGATTCGCGCCGATTTTCAGGTTTGCAAACAAAGAGAAAACAGTCTCAAGCGTCACCCCTTCAATTCTTTGGCTGCTGGGCTCTGAAGCACCGGCATAGGGGTCTTCCATACCATGATCTTGAATCTTATTGGAAAATAGGCACACCCCTGCCTCAAATTCTTTCAGGGGTTTCCATAGGGCCTGGAGGTTCAGGCTGGTAATATTTTCAAGATCCGGGCTATCCTCCACCTCGACAAACTGACGGGCATAGGGCGTTCGGTATGCATTGCCGTAAATGATCTTGTAAACCCACACAGGCGACGGTGTCCAAGTCACACCGGTGTTAAAACTGACCTGATCCTTGTAACTGCTGTGGGCGTCGCTTCTAACGCCCAGCCAGAAATCAACATCCCTGATTTTATGCCGGTATTGTCCGAAAATTGATCTGAGATCTCCATCTGTATCTGCATAGCGTACAATGGGCAGTAAAAAGGTATTGTCCGGCTTCAGGTAGTCGGGAAGATAGCCATCCCACACCACCGCATTATCAATACGCATTTTTTTTAATGAAACCCCGGCTGTGAAAAGCCCGGCTGCCTTAAAAAAAGACCGGTCAAGAACAAATTCGCCATACAGGGTCCTCTCCTCCTGCTCCATGCGTTTATCCACGACCTCATAGCCGGGAGCAATCCTTGAAAACGAACCGGAAAAACGAAGGGAGGTGAGTTGATCCAGTTCCCTTACACCATCGACCTTGATAAAACCCGAGGAAGTGTCACGACTCTCATACCATGAGACACCCCTTTCAGTATCGGAGAGTACATAGGGATTTACATAATCGCTGAATCGGGCGGAAACCACAAACAGGTCTTCCAGGGATATGGATGTTGAAGCCTCAAAATATCGGGAAGTATCCGGCGCATTTCCCCAGCGGTTTTCCGGAAGCGTCGGCCGTAATCCATCGTTCCAGAAATCGGTGATACATTCCCTAGTCCCATCCCCATTGACTTCACGATAGGACATGGAAAAAAAGGCGTCCCAATCCCCGGCATCATGGCCAAGATTCAAATATGCCCCGTTTTCCTCGCCGGTTGATCCAACGGTCACTCCGATTTCAGAACCGTCAAGGTCCTTGCCCGTCATTGGGACCACATTTACGATACCGGCAAAGGCATCCGCACCCCAAAGCACGGATCCGGGCCCCTGTATGATCTCTATACGTTTTACAGACGCCAGGGACAACTCATTGTCCATGGGAGGCAGGGCGTTTGAAAGACTCGACTCAACCGGAACTGAATCATACAAAAACAAAACAGAATCCGGAATCCCACGCAAATAGGGCCTGGAGCCCCACTCTTTTTGAGCCATATAAAATCCAGGAACCCATTGAAGGGCCTTGCCCAGAGTATCGGATCCGTTTTCCCGGAGCGTTTCCCCCAATATCACCCGGGCCACGGCCGGGGCCTTATCAACCCGCTCTTCCCTGCGGGACGCAATGGAGAGCACATCAAGGTCTTCGCCAACAAACATAAGCATGGTTGTCTCGGCGACCAACGCTTCCCCGGGGGGAGACCCCGCTGCTGAGGCCCCCCCATGAATCTGGAAGATCAGTAAAAAAAACAAGGCTGGAGAAATGTATGGTTTAATAAAACGCATATTTTTTTTAGTCTCTTTTCATCAGAACCCTGAATTTGGCCCGGGTCAATCCCAGCATTTTTGCGGCCACCGTCTGGTTCTGGCCGGCCATGTCAAGTGCCTGTCTCACAATATCTGTCTCCAGGGTTTGGAGACAGACACCATCCGGCGGAAGTTTATAGTCTCCCTCATTTTCCCCAGGACCATGGGCTTTCTTTAAAAAAGATAATGTCTGCGCAGTGATGGCATTGTTCTCTTCAAGAATAACAGCCCTTTCAATGGCATTTGCAAGTTCACGAACATTACCCGGCCATGGGTATTGGGCAAGCAGACGTTTTGCCCCATCCGTTAAAACAACATCGTTTCCATTAAAGCTCTCTTTCAGAAAATGAACGGCCAGGGCGGGGATATCTTCCTTTCTTTCACGCAGGGGTGGAGGAGAGAGGGGAAACACGTTTATTCTGTAATAAAGGTCCCTCCGAAACCGATTTTTCTCCACCAGACCATCGAGATCCTGATGGGTTGCGCACACGATACGTACATCAACCGGGATCTCGGCATTCCCCCCCACCCGCTGGATCTTTTTCTCCTGAAGCGCCCGCAAAAGTTTTGCCTGGGCATCCAACGGTAAATCCCCGATCTCATCGAGGAAAAGCGTTCCGCCGGATGCATATTCAAATTTTCCAATGGATCTTTTATTTGCACCGGTAAACGCACCTTTCTCATATCCGAACAGTTCCGATTCCACCAGGTTCGGAGATATTGCAGCGCAGTTTAAAGGCACAAAGCGTTTGTGGGAGCGCAGGCTCTGACCATGAATATACTTAGCCAGCAACTCCTTCCCGGTTCCGGACTCGCCACTTATCAATATGGCTGAGTCACTTTTCCCCACCTTTGCAGCAAGATCGATAATATCGGACATGACCTTTGATTCAAAAATCATCTTACTAGCACAGGCACCATTATCAAGCTGTTTTTTCAGGTCCCTGTTCTCCGCCATAATACGGGACAACTTAAGGGTCCGCTCCACCGTCAGAAGGACAGATTCTTCTTCAAAGGGTTTTGTAAGATAATCCGCAGCCCCCATGCGCATGGCCTCCACCGCAGACTCCACTGTGGCAAAGGCGGTAATAAAGACAACGGGGCAGGGAATGTCCAGAAGCATGATCTGCTTTAAAAGACCTGTTCCATCAAGACGGGGCATCTTCATATCGGTAATAACCATATCATAGGGTGTGGAGCTGACCATCTCCAGGGCCTCGGCCCCGTCCTTTGCCTGGTCCACCAGATGTGCCCTCCTCCCAATCATAATTGAGAGAAGATAGCGAATTTTCTCTTCATCATCGACAATCAGTATTCGAGCCATTGTTTTACACCTTAACTGCTTCGTTCTCTTCCATTCTGGGTAGGGTGATAGTGAAAACAGCACCCCCTTCTTTTGCATTTTTCACCCCTATGGTACCGGCATGATCCCCGATAACCTGCCGGGCAAAAGCAAGTCCAAGTCCGGTTCCGCTTGCCCGGGTCGTGAAAAACGGATCAAAAATTCTCTCCAGGTTTTCACTTTCTACGCCATCTCCCTGATCGCAAATCTCCACCGCCCACTGATCGGCATCACACACGACATGGACGCCCACAACCCCACCCCTTTGGTTTGCCTCACAGGCATTTTTTACAATATTGCTGACCCCCCTTATCAGAAGATCCATATCCGCCATGGAATACCAGGGTTCATCTTTGATACAGGATTTAATTTCAACCGGAGACGAGATTAACTGAACTTCAAAACGGGCCACAATATCCTTCATCATTAAATTTAGATCCACCTGGCGAAGCATGGGTTCACACGGGCGGGCAAAGAGAAGAAAATCTTCGATCAATCGGTTGAGTCTTTCAACTTCATCGTCAATGTATTGAATCATTAAATTATCATGGGGAAGTGAAAAATCTTTTTTAAGCATTTGAAAAGACCCCTTGATGATGCTCAGGGGATTTTTCACCTCATGGGCAACCATCAGGGAAAATTTTCCCCTTTCCGCCAAGGCGCTCTGCTTGAGCAGGGCCTGATTGACCCGTTCATAATCCTTTCGGCTTTTCTCCAGGGAATCGAGCATACGGTTAAAGGCAACGGCAAGATTTCGGGTCTCAGGGAGATTGCCCACGGGTGCCCTTAAATCCTTGGCACCCTGACCCACACGGGCAGCAGTCTCGGCAAGCCATGTGACCTCCTTTACAATGGATCGGGAGATAAAAAAGAAGATAATGGCAGCCAGGACGACCAGCACCCCGGATACAATGAAAAACTGCCGGGTGATCTCCACCATTAACTGATCAATTCCATAGGTGGTATAGTGGATACGTACCTTGCCGATATATTCCATCCCGGTAGTCTTTTGTTCCCCGAACAGCGTCTGGCGGCTCCTGAAAAGCAGATTCTCATTTATGTTTTTTTTAAAAACAACGGGTGTTTCAACACTGAATTGTTTTCCAGAAACAGGGCGTGACTGTTCGACAAGTATTTTTCCATCCTCATTTATAACCGTCACCCTTGCAACATCCTCTTCACCAAGCAGATTTAAAGCCAGAATCCGTAATCCGGCCTTGTCTCCAATCAGAACGCCGACCTCGGAGTTCATGGCAAGATATTTGGCCAGAAAGGTAATTCTGTCCTTGAATCTCTTGTCCATAAACTGCCGTGTTATCTGAACAGCCATATAATCAAGGGAAAAGGTTGCAGCGCAGATCAGAAAAAAACCCGCAACAAGGAGCCTTGCATGGATACCTGCTTTTCTCATTTTTCACCTTCCACTGCAATACCGACCTTTTTTATAATGGCGTCATTGAGCATGATTTTAAACGCAGGAACAACCTTTACGCACCGCCCGTCCTTCAAACGCTTTAATGCAAATTCACCGGTTTGACGTCCTATTGCTCCATAATCCATGACAAAAGAAAGGGCAGCACCACTTTGAAAAAAAAACCGGTTAAAACCAATGACTGCTACATTATTGGAAATCGCCTCCTTGATTATATACTGGATAATACTTTCCGATATAAAGGTACGGTCTGGAATCAGCCATAGAGCGTCAATCGTGTTCCAGCCGCCAAAAAGCACTTCAGGAATCATTTTACGATGGGAAACCGCCAGCTTTGTGATTTTTAAATTCTTTATAGCGGATAGTGCAACAGCAGTTTTTGCAAAATTGCCATTATTGGCAGGATCATATAAAAGGCCCAGGGATTTAAGGTCGGGAAATACCCTTGAAATGATATCAATCTGATCGGACACAGGAATATTCAACGAAATACCGCATTCATTTCCCCCGGTTCCCACAACGTCTTCAGGATTCAGAAGCATGGAATAGATTGGAGAAGGATCAGGCTTCAACGCCCATAGATACCTGGCCGCTTCCGGGCCCACCCCGATACACTGGTCATATTTGCCGGACAATATCTTTTCCGTCAAAATCTGGGTTTGCTTGTCGGTGTTATTTTCGACAAAAAACAGGTCTGCCTGCCCTCCAAAGGTTGAAATCACCCCTTCTATTCCTTCAGCAGCCTCCATATAGGGCCTGATCTTCATGGAAATAACAACCCCGATTTTCGGCGCAATCAAATCCTCTAAAGCCAGCCCCGGCCCTGCCTGTAAAACGACGCACAGGATCCAGAACGCAACAACGGATCTGGGCACCGTTGATGGGTAAATTGAACGATATGGGGCAAACACTTTCATAGGAATGCGTATATTTATAATCCCGACCAATACATTGCAATTATAAAACTCTCATCTTACTCGCAATCATTCTCCACTATATGTCCCCGTGCCCATTAGAATCTTTCCCGTATTTCCCACCCGTTGCCGGAATTCATTTGTCACCTGGTCGATATCATCTAGATCACTTACAACACGGGGTGTTATTAAAATGATCAGTTCATTTTTTTCATTACCACCCGCTGTCTTTCCAAACAGATACTTAAAAAAGGGAAGCTGATTTAACAACGGAATACCGGCAGATGAATCCTCTTCTTTCTTTCTCATCAGGCCACCGATTGCAATAGTCTGATTGTCATTGACCGTGAGGGTGGTCTGAACGGATCTCTTATAAAATGAAGGATACTCCTGTCCACCGGCCAAAACAGCATCGGCCTGCTCACTGACCTCTTGGTTGATTTCCATGCTGACAAGCCCCCTCTCATTGATATGGGGAGTCACGGTCAGAATCACACCGGTGTTTCGGTATTGGATATTGGTTGCCAGCATATCATCACCATCTGTTCCATATTTATATTCCGTGGTTACAACTGGAACTTCGGTGGAAATATCTATTTTTGCCTCTTTGTTGTCCGATGCCAGTACACTGGGGGAAGAAAGGATATTGACATCCCCTTTACTTGCAAGGGCCGTCAAAGTTGCCGCCCATTTCTGGGTATTGCCGAAATTATACTGTAGAACATTCGTGCTCCCAAGAGTGCCCTGGATCAATCCGTCGGCGACGGACCCACCGTCCTTAATAAAAGTCCATTCTACACCAAGGGAGGAGCTATCGTTCAGTGTAACCTCGGCCAGGGTTACCTCTATCAGTACCTGCCGGGGAAGAACGTCGAGTCTTTTTAATACGTCAAGAACGACCTGGTAATCTGCAGGGGTCGCCTCAATGATCAATGCGTTTCGAATCGCATCCGGAATGATGTTAATGCTGGTGTTCAGGGATGAAGAACCTGAAATGGAATTCGGGGTTGGCCGGGCTTTGGTTTTGGGGTCATTGATTTCTTTCTTGGAAACAATTTGAACGGGCAGCATAGCTTGTGAAGGTTCTTTTTTTGATGAACTCTTTATATTTTTATCCTCTGATGGCGACTCTTTTTTACCGGAAAAAATTGTCGATAAAAGATCTCCCAACTCCGATGCTTCGCCGTTTCTCACATTATAGATAAAAATCCTTGGTTCATACCCGTCAACGGGTACATCCAGCAGGGAAATAAGTTCGTCGATTTTATCAAAAATCTCCGACTTTGAACTGATTGCCATTATGGCGTTCAACCGCCCCAACTCAATAAGCTTAACATCCTTTCCCAGGGACTGGCCGTAGGATGTAAAAAATTGGTTCAAAGTCTGCATGATTTCGGTGGGGTCGGCATGGGCCATTGTGTACAAACGGTGATCGACCCGTTTGAAAATATCTACATCAAATACCTTGACCAACCTAAGTGCCTTGTCGATGTTCGTGCCCTTATCCACTAACAGCATCATGTTTGAATCGGCCTGGGAAACAATCGTTCCGTCTGCAGAAATAAAGGGGGTGATAATTTTAGTCATTTCCACAGCAGAAATGAATTTCAGGGGAACAATCTGAATAATCACCCTTTCGCCATGGGAAATTTCTCCATCATCGGTTGAGGTTCGCAGCCCAATGGGCATTCGGGACGCTTCATTCAGGGCAACGATTCTATACAGATCCCCATCGCGGACAGCTGTCAGGCCGTTAATCTCAAGGATCTGATAAAAGACATAAAAGAGCTCATCTCTTTTTAATTGGCCTGCGGTATGGATGGTTACAGCACCACTGATATCCTTCTCAACAAGATAATTTATCTTTAAAATTTCAGCCATGGTCCTGACAACCTCATAAAGGTCGGCATTATCAAAATTAAGAACCAGGCCACCGGGCTTTGATTCATTCCGTTGGATCGGTAATGACCTGCCGCTGTTTTTTCCCGACTTCAAAGCATTTAACGGAACAGTCTCCCTGTCCATTAAAAATGAATTTCCATCCGTTTTTTCGGACCCATCTGTTTTTCCTTCTGTAATCTTAAGGGCAGATCCATGCCCGGCCCTCTGTTTCATCAGGGGTAGAATTCTATCCTCACTATTTTGCCCGGTTGATCCAGGACCGTCTTTTATGGCCGCAACGGGGGTCCCGGATGGTGATTCGGGCAAATCCGCCGAAGGGCTCGTCTTTGTTATATTCGGGACACTTTCATATTTAACAGCAGGCTTACCACCTGCACATCCTGAAAATACGAATAATCCTAACAACAAAATCAATAGAAAGGTTTTATTCCCCGCTGCAGTCTTCTTTGTCATTACTAGTTTATCCTTTTCTTAATTTTTCCAAACGGTGTATCAAAAACCTTATATTTGATTTCCTCCCCATTTTGGGATTCCCCAGGGGAATCCACCTTATCCTGGGCAGGTTTGGCATCGGCACTATCTGTCGCGACCACTTTCGGCCTGTTTATTTTCTTTGATACTGTCCGTTGCCTGACTTTGTCAGAATCGTAAAGGAGAACGGCTATCTTCTTGGAATTATCATTAAGAATGACCCGGTCTTTTAAAATATCATCCACCGTTAAGGTACCAACGACATCTCCGGGTTTCACCCAAATCTGTTTTTTGTCACCCTGGTGCTCCAAATCAGGATTGCTCAAAAGAGCAGACCTGTAATCCGCCATGAGGATCACACCGTACAGAACGATGTTGACACCGGCTACCACCACTTTTTTAATTTCCGGATCAGGCTCCACCTCGGGTTCCTTTACCACCTCAGGTGCCACCGACAACGCTGGAACAGGTTCAAACACCTTCCTGTCCGGTGCAAATAGATTATTTTCCGCCACAACCCCATAGGAAGATTTAGGCGGCATGGTGATCTTGTAATTATTTTTAAGATCCTGTTCTCCCCTCCCCTGAACGGACTTTTCGAGTGTCGTCCATGCGGGTTGGGTCCAGACCCCAAACGTTTTGACAAGGGCAAAAACAATCAAAAACAGCAATGCCAGGTTTATCATCCACACCCTTGAGATCATTTCTCCACCTCACCTGTTACGTCCATAACACCCTCAACGGTGAGAGTTGGCAATAACAGCCCCTCCAGATTCTGGCCAGAGTTTCTCACAATTTTTATGTCGGTCACCTTCAAAATTTTAGGAAATGATTCTATCCTGTAGAGCAGCTTCCACAATTGACTGATGGTCGACGAAAAGGTAAGTTGAACTGAGATACCAAGAAAAGAGGGGTGGTCAAACGTCCTGTTTGGCATGACCCGCATGGTTTTTATGACAATATCTTCACCATCGGCAATCTCGTTTACAATATTTTGAAGATCCACTGCGGCAAGGGCAGGGGTTTTTCCGTTCAGCAGATCAGCCTCGGATCTTTCCGCAAGACGGGTCAACCGAACATATCTCTTTTCCAGGACCGGCTTTTCACTCACCTTTTGCTGATATTTCAATAGTTGTTTCTGTTTAAGCCGTATCTCACTTTTCGATGAACCGAGATCCTCGATAAGATGGAAGTTTCGATACAGCATCCCAAAAAGAATCAATACCACACCGCAGATAAGAATATTGCGCCGCTCTCTTGTAATTTTCAATTTAACCTTCCACCTTCAACCCTATCTTGAACTTCTCGTTTCCCTCTTTATCCTTCCGGATTGTGGTCATGAAAACCACATCTTTAAAAAGCGGAGACGCTTCCAGCAAAGAAATCATTTCAGAAGCCGACCGTGCCGTACCCTCTATCTGCATCCCTTTCTCGGAATAGGTAAATCCTTGAAGCCAGGTTTCCTTGGGTACAATGACGCTAAGTGCCTTCAGGGTATCGGTTATTGATACTCTTTCAAGCTTGATATTATTTAAAAAGTCAACACGTTCTTCCAGATTTCTGCAGTTTTTTTGAAGGGTGTCCAGGGATAATACCTCCACACCAAGGGTTTTTATCTGTGCCTGCATCTCTTCCATAACCATTTTCTGGTGGAGTATGAAACTGCCCCCCCATGACGCACACGACAGGATCGCCAAAACAGCAAAAACAGCCATAAAATACAACCCTGCCCTGTCCGGCTTTCTCCGCATGACAAAGGGCAACAGATTAATCTGCAGGGGAAGTTTTTTCAGGCCTTTTAATGCAAGCCCCAGGGCCACTATTGCCTCCGGTGAAGGCTGATCCGGTGAAAACACCCCCGCCTTTGTCCAATCCATTATCTCAATATCAAAGGCATCATTTTTTCCGAGCTGCTTTAAAAGATCCCCATCACGTGTCAATCCCCATGGAAATAGTTTAACAGAAAGCTTTTCAGACCTGGAGACCTCAACCAGTGAATGCAATTCCGACTCGATGAGCCCCTGAACCTCGCCATCATACTCGGCAAGGGGAAAAGATCTTGAACTGGTCAGCAAACCGTGTTCAACAATTCCGATCTCCAATAGTTCTGACGTTAAACCGACAAAGGCCTGACGCCCTTTAAACGCCCCGTTTGACAGATGGCAAAAACAGTTAAAAAATGCGGACGAGGTGATTTCAACACCCAAAACTTTTTGCCCCAGACCCTTTATGAAATTGAGATAGGGCCGAAGGCTCTTTTTTTTGACAACAACAAGCAGCACCCTCAATAAGTTGCGCTTTTCATCCGCCTCCAGAATCTGATAATCAAAGTCGATATCATCCACAGGAATTGGGACATGCTTGTCCATCTCGTACTTCAGCGTTGTTCCAAGATTTTCCTTTACGGCAAAGGGAAGTTCAATGAATTTCAAAATAGCCAGGGATCTTGGAATGCCAAGATGAATCAAGGCTGATTCAGGGGTGTCCTGATCTATCCACTCCCCGACAAATTCTGCGGCAGAAACAAGATTTTGTTCAAGAGTTTCCTTCTTTTGCAGAACAAATTCATTATGGGCTACCAGGCGAATCCCCTTGAACGAAGATTTCAACCTCAAAACTATAATACTGTTCTCTCTTATATCAATACCAATGCTATTTTGAAAAAACATCAACGCCTCCACAACCTTTCAAATACAATCAACTGGAACGCTATGAACACTAAAAGAGCCGCTAATATATCATTGCAGCCATTGAATGATCTCATACCCCATTTCCAGTTTACTGTCCACCCTGAGCCTTGCCTGAATCTCGTTTTTAACATTGTCACCATCAACCATTCCCGTCGATTTCATAGTGAATAACGGCAAGTACTTTAATGTAAGGTAAGGGGAAGCGCCACCAAAAACCGCTTTAGGGACAACCGAGGCCAGCTCCAGAATGGACGTAAAATCCTTTTCCTGCCTGTAATCAATAATGGCCTGGACAGCGGCATCGGTCATCAGGGGAAAAGCCTTCAGCACTCCAGGGGGTGCGGCATTCAAATTGATCTTGTCATAATCAAAGGCCTCTTTATTCTCACTATTGAAATTCCCGCCTCTGAAGATCAGTCCTCTTTCGTTGGGAGAGACGGTTATCCGCTCTTTTAGCGTTTCATTGAACAGCTTTTCATCGACACCTCTGACCAGCATAAGTTCTTCTATCGATTTAAAATCACCATTGCCACAGGGGTAAGGATTATCCAGGGACAGATAGTAATCATCCTCTGCACCATTTGCATGTTGTATGCTGTCTTTATCTCTCCAGTCAAAAATAGAATCAATTATCACGCTTTTTTCATAATCATCAAGGTCTATCCCGTTCAACAAAATCGTAAAAAGGAATCTTCCGGCTTTGTTGATATCTATCCTACCGCTGTCATTTCCTAATTGAACCTTAAATCGGCCCTGGGCAAATTCAATCTCCGGCAAATCCGTGTTAACCCGCCAGTCAATAACCGGATCTTCCACGGGATCTACCTTGGAAAAAACATTTTTACCAATTTTCTCTTCCGGCTTTTTTATCAACTCCGAAACGGCAATGTTAAACCCAGCCCTTGCAATATAAAAAGCCTGGGTTGCATCTTTGTAACTGCGGGTTATATTGACCTCGTTTCTCATTGTTCGGCAAAATTCACCGGTGATCACCGAAAGCAATACAAGCACCCAAAGCACAAAAAAAAGGGCTATACCGGCCTCGTCTCCATGAGTTCGGCAATCAGCACAATAATTGAATGGATTTTTTCTCTTCATGGATCAACTTTAAACCCCTTTGATTCGATCCGTGCAATAACGACAACCGGATCCTCACTGCTTTTTTTCTTGATAAAGAGTTTAACTGCCGACGGCATTTTTTTATTTTCGTTCCAGTCCCACGATTCAAGCCATTCCACCTTGCCCTTATCCGGCATTTCGGGAAGGTATTCAAAATGGATCTCAACAGCTCCGGAAATAAGCCTGACAAAATCTTCACGTTCAACATCCATTGCATCATCAGCACTGGCTTTGACAAATAATAAATTTTTCTCGAAAAGAAAGAGAGACTCCCCCTCCCCGGTCTTTTCTGTCCCCACCCGATACTTCACATAAACCGGTACAGACCCATTTCCTGGTACAATGGAAAACATGGAGCAAAAAGCCATGGACTTGGCATCTCCCTTAAAATTCATCTGGGATGGGTCAACAACAGGCACAACAGATATAATCTGGGTATTAACAAGGTCAAGGACAATCCGATACCTCTGGCGGGACTCGACCCCCCTTTCACCTTTTTCCCATGCGCTCACACCCAGCCTGAAACCACCCATCATGAGCACAATGATGACCGCCATCAAGGTCAAAGAGATAACAACCTCCATGAGGGTGAAACCCTCCTTGCCGGCCCCAGGGATCATCAGGAGTCGGCCCCGCCCTTTTGGCAATTCTGAACTGTGGATATCCCATAATGCTTTCCACTGCCCCCCGTTGACCAACCCACGTCAACGATTATCAAAAACTGCTCTATCAGGCTATCCCCATGGGTTTCAGAATCATTTTTTTTAATGTTGAAATGCCGAATTGATATATTGATCTTAAAGCCATTATCTGTTTCTTCCTCCATGTCCGTTTCCACTAGACGCTTTTGAAGAAGAACTGTCTCCATCTTTTCCTTTGCCAGAAGAACAGCCCGCTGATAATCATCCGAAACCCTGCCGGACTTCAACCCTCCTGAAAAAAGCTGCATGATAACAGTCAGTGATATGACAAGAAGCATAAAAGCGACAAGGGTTTCTATCAGCGTAAACCCCCTGTTATCGTAAGCTAAATGCAAAGATTAAGATCCTTTTAACGATGCTTATACAAACCTTTACGTTCATCCGGAGCGACCTCAATGGCTTTTAACTCGAATTTGCGCATTTTATCACGGTCATTCATGCAATAATAGGCTTCCGCCAAGGTATCGTATGCCAGGTCAAGCCATGTATCATTTTCTTTTTCCATTAGTTTGACAGCCCTTGTGGCATAATCAATTGCAGTTTTTACATCAACGGAAAGCTTTGTCCGGTTGCTTAAAATATGCCAGGCAATCTCATTGAGCATTCGACCTGACCTGGGAAAATCCTTTTCCATACCCCTGAGGAGTTTGAACGCCCCTGCTGCATCCCCGGCCTTGTTCATCTCATCCACAAGCTTGAGCCCCTCCTGGTACAGTTTTTCTTTCTGCACCCCATAGGATTCCTGCAGGTAAGGCTCCCTGAGCAGCAGATAAGCAGCCGGGTACTTCCCCTTTTTTTTGCAGGAATTGTATAAATTCAGATATAGTTTTGCAATTTTTGTTTCATTTTTCTTCCAGAATGCCGGGTCTTTTTCCTTTGCCGCCAAAAGACGCTCCAGATATTCTCCGCTCTTTTCCAACTCTCCCTGATTCTCATGGACAATAGCCAGGTTTAACAGGACCGGGCACCGGTCTGGAGCAAGTTCCAATACATGAACACCGTATTTAAGAACATCCGGCACATTGCCCTGGTTGGCCGCGTCAAAATGAAGTTTCTCAAACCACAGGGCCCGGATGTTCACATTGCCGTAAAATCCGGTATTGATGTCCAGATTATCCTGAACCTCTCGTACAAGCATGGGATCTGCCAGATATTCTATCTTCTTAAATAACTCCCCATGAAACGCCATAAAGGAATTGGCATCTTTCAAACGGCCTTTGTTCATCAGCGCATGGGGGATCTGATAGATGCAGCTCACAAGTCTTGATCGAAATTCTTGGGGCAGATTTTCAATCTCCCCGGCGGTCGTAAGAATCCGGGGCACGGATACCTGCTTTGCGAAATCAGGCTGATACAGATAGAGAAAGGAGCCTGTGTCCACATAAACGGGATACCAGTTTTCTGAAAACAAAAATTTATTGTTGATATCCGGGGTTGAATACGGGACCAGGGCAATTTCAATGCCGAATTCCGAAAACAGGGAATCAGGATTGTACGACTTATCAAATTGAATTCTGTAAAAGGCGTCAAAGACTTCCTTTGTGTGGGGGGCAAAAAAACCGTCAATAAATACCTTTTTTTCAGGAAACCAGCGGTAGAGCAGATAGCCGCCATTCATAATCGTTGTAAAGATCTTTTTATCAGGAAACTCCGCCATCACCCGGTCAGGGCATTTATCTGAAAAAACGGGAACCCTGCCCGGTCCGAAAATATGCATTTTCGTTCCCGGAACAATGGTAAACCCCGTGGCAACATCAATATACAATGCCACCAAAAGTATTACGGCTAAAGCCGATGCCCATCCGTTTTTAACGTGAAGCTTGAGTTCTCCATTTGCAAATGTGATAAACACCAGGGGCAGCGTAACAACAGGAATATATCCGACAAGTCTCAGGTAGCCACATCCAGCCACCACCACTGCAAAAAAGGGCAGCAAATGGGAGAACCGTATGGGGCGCGAGAAAAACAAAAGAATGACAGAACCGATAAGCCCGACAAAAAGACTTACCCACACATAGACCCTCTGGAGCATATCAAAGGGTGAAATAAAATCTCCGGACAGGGGGTTGGGGCCTGTTGTGGAAAAAATAATATTGTTTAATGTGACTTTTAGTTTTGTGAAGATACCCGGGGATTTTTGTCCATCCACGGTTTCGCCATTGATCCCGGCGGGATCGGTTTGTAACGGCAACAAAACCGGTTGACGATCGACGACGGGATCCAGGTGAAACAGCCGCTGATTTTTTTGAAGATTATAAAAACCTTTAGCCTGGGGGTTCCATATGGAAATCAGGGCAAATGAAAGGCCCAGTACGATCAGGTATTTTCCAAACAATCCGGCCCTGCCCTTAGATGCTTTGCCTAATCTTAAGACATCGACCCCATGCCCCAGAAAAATCAGGACAACGAGCCCGAACCCGAACAGGTAACTTCCATGAATGCACCCCCACAACCCAAGAATCAAGGGAAAAAAATATATCCATTTATCCCTAACTCTGTACTGCACCTGCCACCAGAGCCAGAAAACAATCACCGTCAACGGCAGTGCAAAGATGGAATTTCTAAGCTGCTGGTTCTGGTAGGTTCCCACCACAAGCATAAAAAAGGCAAGCAGGGTCCAGCCGGTAAAACGATAACCTATGATGGCAGACAAAAGAAAACATGATCCGCATACAAGCCCCACCCGAAAAAGCTGGAGGCCCACATCGCCCCCCAGCAGATGGACCAAGTAGAGAAGCACATTCCCTAACCAGGAATAGCGCAAGTCATTAACCACAGTGTTCGTCGGACTGAAATAAAAATCAGTATAATCCGGCCACCCCAGATTGGACAGAATACTCTTGCCGAGCTGCATATGCCACCAGATATCCGAGCTGTATATTTTCGAAAAACAAACCGGGAACATAAATAGAAGCAGAATCAGCCAGAAAAAGGCTGATTGGTGACGCTGAACGACTTGATTGGTCGCCAAAACAGGAGGATATTCTTGAATCTTTTCAAAAAAATGTTTCATCAATTCAATACACCCACATAGGTATGGTGATCTCCTGTTAAACAACCGACGCTTAAAACTTCCACTCTACCCTATAATAACGCTCTACCTTATCCAGATCAAGGCTGTGTTCAAAACCCTTTGCACCCATTTTATGCAAATTTATCAACCATGCCGAAGATTTCTCCAGGTAGTTCCACTGCCATATATTCCTGTAACGGCCAAAGCAACTCTCCTCCATTTTGTGGAAAGTCCAAAAGCAAGCCATTTTATATACAACAAATTGCAAAGACCTGAAAGGGATAACACAGTTAAATAGATATTTGTGTAACGGCCCCCGAACGACACCCCTGTTGCAATACCCCCCACCACCAGAATTATGGTAAAAAGGTACAGCAGCTCTTTTCCCCCGGTGTTTTTCATTATTTTATAACCTTTTTATATTCTTAACCATTTTTCGAAAATTAACACCTGAAAAAAAGACAGATAAAGCCCCAATCAGGATCGCGGGAAAAATTTGAACAGCATGATTGATCAGAATAAAACCTGCGGCATTTTCCGGAGGAACGGCAAAAAGGGACAATGCAAAAATGCCACCCGCTTCCCACAGCCCCCAGTATCCCGGTACCGAAGGAAGAACAATAAAAAAACAGACAATGACCATGACTGCCGTATACTGCAAAAAAGTAAGATCAATGCCTGGGCAGCCACAGGAGACCAGATACCAGGAAAAAGCCTGAAGCCCCCAGATTAAAAAAGAGAGCACCAGGGTAATAAAAATTCGAGGAGGATGTTTTACAAGTGCAAATCCGGATGCGATGTTATTTATCAGCAGTTCCAGTGGAGCAGAAACCTTTTTTTGAATTTTACGCTTAATAGTATCCCCAACAAAAAAGAACAGCCCCGGAAGGCCATTGACCATATCGATGATTATTTTTTTGGACCGGTTCCAACTGACAATAACAATACCGGTCAAAAGCAGCAAGCCAAGCTGTATGATGCCTGAGAAAATTGAAATCAGGGTAGTGCGGTTCAATAAATACCCTTCAAAGGAAGACTCAAGTGTGGAATCAATTTTCAGTGTAGAAAAAACTAAGGCCAAAAGGGTAATCAATGCAAAAAGGTCCAAAAACCGTTCTGCTGCAACGGTTGTAAGTCCTGCGGTGTAAGGGATATTGTTCTTTTGATGGAGGATGGCAGGTCGTACAAATTCCCCAACTCTTCCCGGCAATATACCGTTCACCATAAAGCCAATCATCAATGGATGAAAGGCATCAATCAGGCTTATCCTGCAGACAGGTTGAAGGATAATCTGCCAGCGGACCGCCCTTAAAAAAAGGCATACTAACACAACAATAACGGCTGGAATCACCCAAAAGTAATTGATGGAAGTAACATACTCAACCATTTCATTTATGGGAACATTCAGGAAAGACAGATAGATTGCCCCCCCTGAAAGTAGTATCCCCACAGCCAGAGAGAGGATCATTTTTTTATTCATCTTCAATCTTCGCCCTTGGCAATCGGGTCATTTTTTTTCAAGATCATCGCTACAGGAGTCTCCCAATGAAACACCCTGCAACAAAACGGCTTGGAAGGTCGTTTTCTGCAGCAAGCAATCTTGTAAGTGCCATGGTTCCGGTATAGGTGTCAACCAAAGGTTCCACGCCAAGACCCGGCACTCATTCCCAAGGTCAGTGTTACGGTAGACGACAAGGCCGCCAAACCCGGATATCATCCTCGATCAGTGGATATTTTCCCACAAGCTCAACCTGCTCGTCAAGCCTCTTTATATCGAGATAATGCTCTACAAGCGTAATACTCGATTATCAAGTTTTGGCCTTGATCATCGTTTCTGTCACTGACTATGCCCGACCCCGAGCTGGCCTGCCGGGCAGGTCAATATTGCTTAGTAAAAACTCAAATATCTCTTGGCTTGGTTTCGAAAAATCTTTCGGTCGGAGTGGTCCAGTCTCTACGCTTTATAAAATCGGAGTTGTCCAAGAAAGGTGCGCTTTTGAGTAAAGGACGTGGAGCCACCGGTAAGCCGCATGGAGCAAAAGCAAGATGCGCTCATGCTATGAAACGTCAAAAAAGAAGGAACTATGTTGGCCAAGAAGCCTATCGTCAGGAGCTCTGCCCCTTTAGGGACGAGCAGTTCACCCTTCAAGCACATCTTAATTTTTCCAAAAAAAAGCAACCCTATTCAAAATATTATGCTTGATAACAGTCCAGGTTGTTTTGCTTTGATGCGGCGAACAATAGATAAAGCTCCGCTCGGTGAGTTACATCGTGCAACTAACTTCTTTAAATAGACCTTAAATAAACCTTTTTTAAAATTACATCCATAATCATTTCACCTCTATTGTCTTTCAGGAGATCACGAATAGAGGATTATACTCGAGCCAAATCCAAAAGACAAATCCAAATCAAAGGATAAATATCAGCCAAACAGACCAAGAAAAGATGAGAGCGGTCTCAATAATCGATGGAAACGTAATCAGATCAAATGATGGTATTTTTACTAATAATTTAAGATAGGCTAAAGGACCTGATTTTGATCAAAACAATCGTTGAAAATTCGATAGTTTAATCGTTTTAGAGAACCTATCATATTAATATGATAGTAAAAAGACACTCCCCCCCTGTTTTTATGGACACGGAAAAGAATGAATACGTCCTTTGCGAAAGGAATTTATGCGCAGTCCATAATTCAATGAGTTATGAGTATACCCTATGTTATATTGACTATATTGATTCATAACACCATAGATTATTGTGTCCGTACTCACATCAAGGCGGTCATCTGATTTTACAATATTTTCTGCTTCATTATAATCGGCACGGCCGGAGCGGGGTATCTGCTCTGGCCACAACGAATGATGAAACGCCTCTGTTCGCAATATTTTGGTGAATGTTTCATATAAACCGGCACGATTATCGTTATCATTGGATTATTTGAGCACTCCCCGTAATAAAATCAATCGCTATTATAAATTCTCTATCCCTGGCGTTCGTCAGATGAATCTCACCGCCGCTGCTATTGCCGACCGGTGAAAAAAGAAGCTCAAAGGCCCCGGATGTAACCTGGGTATCATCCTTCACACACGCTTTTATAAAAACGCCTTCAGGAAAGGATAACGCCTTGTCCTCAACCCATTCCATCTTTTTTTTCTGGAAAGCAAACCGTGGTTCTGTCGGGTCAGAACCGTCTTTCCCTTCAGGGTCAAAAACAGCTTCCTGAAAAGCCAAGACCGTAATTAGCTGAACATCCAGATCAACCACAACCTTCATCAATTGCTTTTTGTAAAAGGCCGATTCCCTTGCATAGTTGAGAAAGGCAACCGTCTCCCTGGCCGACGTCTTGAGGGTCACACTGCCCAGGGAATTAAAGATCCGTGGCACTCCAAGGCCAGTAACAAGGGCCACAATCACCATCACAACCATCAACTCAATGAGGGTGAATCCCTGATGCCTACTCCTGACCAACAGCAGCCCAGCTCACAATGTCCATGTCTTCACCTTCCCCGCCATCAACACCGTCTGCACCAAAGGAGACAATCTCGTATTCCCCGTGTTCCGATGGAGATTCATAGCGGTAGGCGTTACCCCAGGGGTCCAGGGGCACCTCCTTTGGAAGATAGGGGCCATCCCAGTTTTCCACTCCATCAGGTTTAACTCTGAGTCCCTGCAGCCCAATATCGGTGGTGGGGTATTTCCCCACATCAAGCCGGTATATGTCAAGGGTCGTCTCAAAAAGAGATATCTGGGCCTTTGCTGATTTCTGTTTTGATTTTCCTACCTTTCCAAACATCTTAGGTCCCACAAGCCCTGCAAGCAAGCCAATGATAACCATAACGATCAACAGCTCAATCAAAGTAAAGCCTCGTTCCCTATTTTCAGATTTTAGTTTCATTTTAGTCCTTTAAAAAAATTCAAATTACACGGAATCACAATCCTACAACGGCATGTCGTTCATGCTAAAAATTGCCATGAGCATTGAAACCACAATAAATCCAACAACAACACCCATGAGCAAAATCATTGCAGGCTCCATCAAGCTTGTCACCCGTTTGACAAGGTTCTTAACAACCTTTTCATAGTTATCCGCAATCCGCAGCAGCATGTCAGAGAGCTTACCTGTCTCTTCACCCACCTTTATCATCTGTATGGCCAGGGAAGGGAAAATCCCTGCTGCACCAAGGGAAATGGATAATTTTTCCCCCTCTTTTACCCTGTCAAATATATCGTTCATGGCATCGGCAATCATTTTGTTACTAACGGTATCCCGGACAAGGAGCAGGGCATCCAGGATGGGAACCCCACTGTTTGATAGTGTTCCCAGGGTCCTTGAAATCCTTCCCACCTCTATTTTCTTTACCAGATCACCCACCACGGGCGTTTTTACCTTTAACACATCAAGCTTGAGCCGAATACCGGGTCGTTTTAAAACTCGGTTAAAGACAAAGCCCAAGATAAAGAGAGCAATTAACATGGCCCACCAGTAGTGCCTGAAATAATCGCTGGAAACCAGCAGCATCTTTGTTGACAAGGGAATTGCATTGCCC
This sequence comes from Desulforapulum autotrophicum HRM2, assembly GCF_000020365.1. Classification (NCBI taxonomy): domain Bacteria; kingdom Pseudomonadati; phylum Thermodesulfobacteriota; class Desulfobacteria; order Desulfobacterales; family Desulfobacteraceae; genus Desulforapulum; species Desulforapulum autotrophicum. The sequence goes on from NC_012108.1 coordinate 3,444,655, forward strand.
ATATCTGCAAACATGATGGCAAACTTGGGGATGACAAAGGTCATGAGAACAATGATGGAAAGTCCACCCACCCCAAGAAGGAAAAGAGGATAAACAAGGGCCGATTTGATGTAGTCTGTCAGCTCCTGGGAGGTTTCAAGAAAAATACCAAGGCGCTCCAATACCATTTCAAGAATCCCACCAACTTCTCCTGCCTTTACCATATTGACGTAAAATTTTGAAAAGACTTCGGGATACCGGCCCATGGCTTCACTCAAATCACTGCCGCCCTCGATTAACTTGAGAATGTCCTTGACAATCAATTTGAACTTTGGATTTTCAGATGACTCAACAAGAATTTTCAATGACCGATCCACGGGCAGCCCTGCTTCGAGCAGGGCGGTAAGATCCTGGGTGAACAGCATCACATCCTTGGTTGATACCCGATGAAACAGGGAAGCCACGTCAAGATTCATAAAGGAATGTTTTTGGGCTGTCTTTCTGCCGGACTCAGAGATACGAATGGGGATAAGACCTGTCTTCTGGAGGGTAGAGACCACCTCTCCTTCGCTGTCAGCCTCCATGGCAGCGGTCATAATCTTACCCGAAGAATCCGATGCCTTGTAGGAATAGAGCGTCAAATCATCCCTCCAGGGTTACCCGAAGTACTTCTGAAATGGTTGTCATGCCGGCCTTTACCTTTTCCCAGCCATCCTGCCTCAATGTTCGAAGCCCCGAATTTACAGCCACCCGCTTGATCTCATCCGCACTGGATTTATTCACAATCTCCCTTCGTATGGCGGCATCCACTGCGAGGTATTCAAAAATGGCCTTTCGACCCTTAAATCCCGTGTAGTGACACGCCTCGCATCCTTTTCCCTCGTAAAAGACCGTTTCGGAAAGCTCCTCGGGCGATAATCGGACGAGATCGAGGAGTCTTTGTTCCGGGTGGGCCACGGTTTTGCAGTGGGGACAGATCACCCGCACCAGCCGCTGGGCAAGCACCCCAAGCAGGGTAGAACTCAACAAAAAATGCTCGACCCCCATGTCAAGCAACCGTGCGATGGCACCTGCAGAATCATTGGTATGGAGCGTACTGAAAAGAAGATGGCCGGTCAGGGCGGACTGGATGGCAATCTCTGCGGTTTCGGAATCCCGGATCTCTCCGACCAGGATGATATCCGGGTCCTGGCGGACAATGGATCTCAGCCCATTGGCAAAGGTGAGGCCGATCTTGGGCTTCACCTGGATCTGATTGACTCCGGGCAGTTGATACTCCACTGGGTCCTCAAGGGTTATCACCTTTTGCTCTGTTGAGTTGATCACGGCCAGGGTCGTATACAACGTTGAGGTCTTTCCGCTTCCCGTGGGGCCTGTCACTAGAATCATGCCATAGGGTTGTTTGACGAGGTCCATATACCGGGAATAGATATCCTCGGGGAAGCCAAGTTCCTGAAAATCAAAGGCAAGGGATTCTCTATCCAGGACCCTCATCACAAGGCTCTCGCCATACAGGGTGGGAATGGTCGACACCCTGAAGTCTATCTCACGGTCTGAAATTTTGAGTTTGATGTTACCATCCTGGGGCAGACGGCGCTCGGCTATATCAAGCTTGGCCATAATTTTCACCCGGGAAATGATGGCAGACTGGAGTCTCACCGGTGGTTTTTCAATCTCGTGTAAAACCCCGTCGATACGGTACCGAATCCTGAAAAATGTTTCAAAGGGTTCAAAATGGATGTCGCTTGCCTTTATTTCTACGGCATTGACAATGAGCCGGTTCACAAGGCGAATGATGGGGGCTTCGGAGGCAAGATCTTTTAAATTTTCAGCCCCTTCTTCCTCACCGATATTGAGTTCATGGACATCCCTGTGTGCTTCTTCTATGATGGTTTCAATGGACTGACTGCCACTTCCGTACAGGCGCTCAAAGGCATCAAAGATCTCCTCCTTTGACGCTTGAAAAACCTCCACATCAAAACTGTAGGAAAGCTTCAGGGCATCAATGGTATAAGAATCATGGGGGTCGGCAATGGCAATCTTCAAGGTATTGTTTTCAAGTGCCAGGGGCACGAAAACAGACTGCTTCATAAATTTTACCGACAAATTTTCCAGGGGAACAGGTTCCTTTGGAAAATCATTGTATGATACCGATTCGATAGGTTTCTTCGTCAAATCCTTCCACACCGTATTATTAAAATTAATGGATCCTTGTCAACTTTTTTGCAGACAAATGTCTTACCCAAAAACTATTTATACTATAAGATATTGGGCTAAAGTCAAGGGCCAAGGCAGTTTAATCAATAAACCCCCCAGGACCCCTCCTGGTAGTATTGCAGCAGCACAGGATTGGAGATGGTGTTGATCTTGATTGCGTCGGCATCGCCTGTGTCAAAAAGCCCTTTGCCAAACAGAACCATGGCCTTCATGGCGTCGGGGTTTAGAAACCGGGTCTTGATATCGTTAAATTCAAGCCGGGATGCAGCCGTTTTAAGCCGTTCCCCGGTGATGTCTCCCTCGCTGGTACCTAGTATCCATCCCCACTCCCCAAGGGTGGGTACCTGGTTATGGTAGGGCAGGGTTACAAGACCTGCAGCTTCCATGGTTTTTTTAATGCACAAAAAGGCCTTTTTTGCAAAATAGGGGCTTGAGGCCTGGGTCACGACCATCCCTCCCCTGGCAAGGCGCTTTAAAAGGTCCCGATAAAAGCCCTGGGCGTAGAGATGCATGAGGTCCATGGAGTCCGGATCCGGCAGATCGATGAAAATCACATTGTAAAGGCCATCGTCACTGTCCAGGAATGAAGAAGCGTCCATGTTCAGCACCGTCACCCTGGGATCGTTCATGGCACCCTGGTTAATGGCTGTAAACAACGGATGATGTTGTGCAAGGTCGGTCATCACCCCGTCAATGTCCACCAGGGTAATCCTTTTAACTATTTTGTGCTTTAGGATTTCCCGAACGGCAAGGCCGTCACCTCCGCCCAGGACAAGGATACGTTCCGGGTTCAGGGCAAGTTCCATGGCCGGATGGACCAGGGGTTCGTGGTAGCGCTCCTCGTCATAGGTGGAAAACTGCTCATCACCGTTAATGTAGAGCCAGTACCACTGTTTCCAGCGGGTCATGACGATCTTCTGGAATTGGGTCTGCCTGGACAAAACCACCAGATCCTTATATTTCTTCTGCTCGCCATACCGTACAATGGGCCGGACAGCAACGGCAAGAACCATGAGGACCAAGAGTACAAGGGCAAAAAGAACGGTGATCAACCGTCGTGAACGGACAAGGTGTTTAAACCGTAGAAAGAGAAAGCCTGCCACGGCAAAGTTGATGGAGCCAAGGACCAGGGGGGTGTAGGTCAGGCCCAGGAACGGCAGCAGGAGAAAGGCAAACAGCAGGCCGCCCAGGAGGGATCCGAAATAGTCCATCTCCATGACCGCTGAAATGTTGGAACGAAGGGCCTGGTAATCGCTGTTGATACGGGTGGCAAGGGGAATCTCCATGCCGATGAAGAGCCCTACAACCAGGGCCAGGGAATAGATTATAAATATCCTGGCTTCGGTCCAGGCGGCAAACCCGAACACAATGGCGCCCGAGGCTGCGCAGAACAGGGACAGACTGAACTCGATGATGATGAAGGTATCCAGGAGATGATTTCTGAAACTTCGGCTGACACGGCTACCCACCCCCATGGAAAAAAGCATCATGGACATGACAATGGACCACTGGAAGATGGCGTTCCCAAGGAGATAGGTGGCAAGGGTGGACAGCACATACTCGGCAACAATGCCCGAGCAGCCCGTTGCAAACATAGCTACCTGGAGGGTGCGGGTGTGGCCCGAGGTCATGGAAGAATCACTCACCGTTGAATCTTCTGAATCAAATACACCAGTAGATAATATAGGCCCCGGCAATGTAGGCAAAGGCCTCCACATAGGCTGCCCCCACGTTGGGTCCCCGCTCTTCTTTGGAGTGATCCGGGCGGATGCCCACGATCTCGTCTGAGAGCTTAACCCCGGGTAGAAGAAGCCGATCCGTTAAAAGTCTTAAAAAGGGAAGGGAAACAAGACCCAGCAGGGCATAGGCCAGAAACGAAGGAAGACTCTCACCCCAGGAGACAAAATCGCCCTCGGCAGCAAGGCCCACTACCACCCCCATGGCAATCAGGGCGCCTGCGAAGGCGACGCCTGCGGCCACATTGTCCCGTTCGATCTCCTGGTGCAGATCAAAGGGAAGGATAAAATTGTACACAAGGGCAGCAACGATGAGAAGCACCTGGCCCAGGGCCCAGAACCCCATGGCCGTCCAGATGGTGCCCCCGGCGCCTGAAACCGATCCAAAAATCACAAACCCCGACGCCACAAGGGTCCCAAACACCACGGCTCCCGTGCCCTGGTTCCGGTCCCTTAAAAGCTCGTCACTGATTTTGAATTTAAAAAGAATCAGCCAGTCACAGACGAACGAGGAGATATTTAGCAGAACGATGCTCAGAACCCCGTAGATCAGCAAATCCATAAGGTCTGCCGTAAAACCTGCGGACGGTCCCACAATGGCAGCGCCAATGGCAAGGACAAGGCCCGCATAGTAGCCGGTCACGGCAAGGCTGACCGCAGGGTTGTCGTTTTCCACCATTTCCCTGTTCAGATCAAAATCACGGTGGAGCAGATTGTAGACCACCTTGCCAAGGGCAAACAGAACAAAAAAAACAGCCATAAAGATGATACCGGTCAAGAGATGATCAAAATTCATTTTCCAAATCCTCCAGATCTGCTTCTAAAACCGGTTTTGGTCCTGCCCATTCGTTTTGCCGCCTTTTGCTTAAACGAACTCTGGGCCGCACGGTTTGCTTCCATGCGCCGTGAGTAGAACCCGGGATTCTTGGCCTTTACAACGCTGCCCGTAGATCCAAATTCCTTGTTCCTGCCAAAAAACGGTCGGTTCGTGGACCGGGACTGGTTGTACATGGCATAGTCGTTGCGGTAAATGGGTCGGTTCCACCCGCCAAACAGGCTTGAGAACAGGGCGTACTTTCCGTAGAACTCCCAGAAGGATCCCCCCTGGGAATCCTGGCGCCAGTTGCCGTATTTCGGGTCCCCCACGTAGCTGTACCCGGGAGGTGCCACCTGGTTGTCAAGGGTGCCGTCTTTTTTGGAAATAAGGGCCATGCCGAGGAATTCCCGGTTTTGGTTGTAAAAGGTTTCAGGCACTTCCAGCCAGTCGGTTCGCGTGGAATCGTCGGGTTTTACCACAAGGTATTTGTGGGAATAGGTTTTAAAAAAGGTGCCCTGCTCCCGCATATCCTCAAGAACAACCGAGTAGGTGGGCTCGTCTGCCAGATCGGCCTTGATTTTGTCCAGGGGAAGGCGTGTTGATGATCCACCCGAACAGGCGCTGAGGAAAAAAACAGCGCAGAGCCAAAGGGCCGTCAAATAGTTATGTGGATGATAAATTTGCATAGTTGTGCTTTAGCATAAATCCTCTAAAAGGAGCAAGGATAATCCTGAAAAAACACCCCGGGCCATTCAGCAATTCTAATTGCGGCTGTATCTATAACTCGATTATCAAGTTTTTCTTCGAACCGGCAGGCGGGAACGGTCGGTGTCTGCTTGCTGAACCTTATTGATTCTAATTGCCCGATCATGGTAATATGCACCCATGTCCATGCCTTTGATTAAAAATTCAGCCCTGACTTTCAGTGCTGCAGTCCTGCTGGTGATCGTCCAGATCCTGGGTTCTTCCCCTGCCGGGGCAAACCAGGGGATTGGCTGCTACTACATCAGATACGACATCAAGTCGTCCAACAACCGCATTGTGGATTCAGCCCTTGTCATGGTCCCGGCCGATCAGGAATACCGCACCTCGGTTTTTTACCCCCACCGGGCAGGGGGGGGCACCACGGCAGTACCAGGGAATTCAGCCGAACAGAGCCTGGCCCGTGCCCAGGAAAATGCCCTGAAAAAACTTTTGGAGCAAAGGGGATTAAAGTCTGTTTCATCACGTTCATCGGTTTTTTCCGGCAAGACAGCCGCCATGGAAACGGTGATCAGCTATGAGGGTGCATTCCTGCCCCCCATTGAGGTTGTGGAGCAGAACTATAGCCCCCGGACAGAATCCTTTAACGCTGTTTTTCTGGTCAGGTTCAGCCCCATCGCCTTTCCTGACCAATGGAAATGGCTTGAATTTAAAACACGAGTAAAATCGATTTTCCAGGATATTATTTCATTATTTTAACGTTTAACACCTAGGAACAAAATGAATAAAAAAGAGATTGAACAGCTTAAGACCAAACTTTTCAAACAAGACCGCCTGGCCTGGGACGAACTGGCTTCAGCAGAAACGGAAAAGGTATTTGCCCTGGCCGAAGACTACAAAATTTTTCTTGACCGTTCAAAGACCGAGCGGGAGGCAGCAGGTCAAATCGTTGCACGGGCCGAGGACAAGGGATTTATCAGCATGGACGCAGCCCTAAAACAGGGATCGGTCTCCCCCCACCAAAAGGTCTACTCAATATTCAAGGAAAAATGCGTTGCCCTGGCCGTGGTGGGCAAGGCCCCCATTCAAGACGGCATGAACCTCATTGCCTCCCACATTGATTCACCGCGCCTGGATCTCAAGCAGAATCCCGTGTATGAGGACACCGACCTTGCCCTGTTAAAGACCCACTACTATGGCGGCATACGAAAGTACCAGTGGATGTCGATTCCCCTGGCCCTCCACGGCAGGATCATCCGGGCCGACGGCGAAACCATGGACATCACCATTGGTGAAGGAGCGGATGATCCCGTGTTTGTGGTGTCTGATCTTCTGCCCCACCTTGCCGGCAAGATCCAGGAGGACAAAAAACTCTCGGAAGCCTTTGAGGGCGAAAAGCTTAACCTTATTGCCGGAAGCCTACCCCTGGGTAAAGACAGCGTCAGCGACCGGTTCAAGCTTGCCCTGCTCAACCTTTTTCACCAGCGGTACGGTATCTGCGAGGCTGATTTTGTCAGTGCGGAATTAGAAGCCGTGCCGGCAGGCAGGTCAAGGGACATCGGCCTTGACCGATCCCTTGTGGGCGGATACGGCCAGGATGACCGGATCTGTGCCTTTACCGAGCTTACTGCACTTTTGGAGACCAAGGCACCCCAGCGCACGGCCCTTGGGCTTTTCTTTGACAAGGAAGAGATCGGCAGCGAAGGAAACACCGGTGCCCAGACAGCCTTTATGGCCGATTTTATCTCAGACCTTCTCCGCCTCACAACAGGGGCAGGGGCGGTAACCGAGCAGACCGTCAGACGGGCCCTGATCAACACCCGTGCCCTGTCAGCGGATGTCAATGCCGCCATGGATCCGGATTTCAAGGAGGTCCATGAAAAGATGAACGCGGCAAAAATCGGCCACGGCGTCTGCATGACCAAGTTCACAGGCTCCCGGGGAAAATCGGGTTCAAGCGATGCCAGTGCTGAATTTGTCGGTGCAATCAGAACCCTTTTTGATAAAAATAACATCGTCTGGCAAACCGGAGAGCTCGGCAAAATCGACCAGGGGGGCGGCGGCACCCTGGCAAAATTTCTTGCCCAGCGGGGAATGGAAATCCTTGACTGCGGCCCTGCCGTTCTTTCCATGCACTCGCCCTTTGAAATCGCAAGCAAGGCCGACATCTACATGACCTTTAAGGGATACCATGCCTTTTTTGCATAAATGGATTCTTCTGCTCTTCCTGGCAATGGCCCTTGTCCAGTCCCCTGGGGCCATTGCCGGAACACCTAAGATCGGGTATCTTGTGGCCGACAGCCACGGAAAAGTCATGGACGCCCTGAACCCGGACCAGGCGTTCGTACCGGCATCAACTTTTAAGTTGCTCACGGCCCTGGGTGCCTTTAACGAACTGGGGGAAAATTTCAGATTCAAGACAAAATTTTTCCTGGGTCCGGACCGGACACTTAAAATAAAAGGCTCTGGAGATCCGCTCATCACATCGGAAATCCTGGAAAAAAGCTGCTGCGACCTTGCATCTATTCTTTTGAAAAAGGGCGTTTCAACGATCAAGACCCTAGTGGTTGACAACCTTTTTTTTGAGCCGGACATCCAAATCCCGGGCACGGGCGGCTCCACCAACCCCTATGATGCAGGGGTGAACGCCCTTAGCGCCAATTTCAACACCGTATCGTTCAGGTTTGACAAACACGACGGTCAACTCCTGAGCGGGGAACCCCAGACCCCCCTGCTGTCGTTTACACGCCCCAGGATTCTGGCCTCGGGCCTTGACCGGGGAAGAATCGTTCTTTCAAGGATTGAAAGCCGAACCTATGCAGGACGACTGGTCAAGTTTTTTCTGGAACAAAAGGGAATCAAGGTAATGGGCGGAGTCGAGGAAGGTCAGGTGCTTCAACAGGATTTGCACATCTATACCCATGTCTCACCCTACACCCTGGCAGAACTGGTACGGCAGCTGTTACAATTTTCCAACAACTTCATGGCAAACCAGATTTTCCTGACGGCCGGAGCAGCAGCGTTTTCACCCCCTGCAAGTCTTGAAAAATCGGTGGGTGCCCTCAGGGCCTACGCCAGCAATACCCTTGGCATTGAAAACATTTCCATTGCCGAAGGTTCCGGCATTTCAAGGCGCAATAGAATCTCCCCCCGTGAAATGCTCAAGGTGCTGATGGCATTCAAATCCCATTATTCACTCATGAACCACGAACGAGACGAGTTCTACAAAACAGGCACCCTGGACGGGGTGCGTACCCGGGTCGGGTATTTTACAGGCAAAAACAACAGCCTCTTTCCCTTTATCATCATGATCAATCAGCAGGGGCAAGGATACAAAATAATAAAAGAGCGATTAAAATCCATGGTCCAATAGAACAGCCCCATACCCGGCCACGGTGCCTAGGTTAAAAGTTGGTTCTGTCACCGTTTTCAATGTAGGCATAGGCGCTGTGGTTGTGGATGGACTCAAAATTTTCAGCACTCACCGAAAACCAGGTAATGTTCTCATCATCGTTGAGAATCTGTGACACATCCCTGACCACGTCCTCCACAAACTTAGGATTTTCATACCCCCGCTCGGTGACCGCTTTTTCATCCTCACGCTTGAGAACAGAATAGACATCACAGGAGGCACACCCCTCCACAAGATTAATCATGTCCTCGATCCAGATGAGGCGCTTAAAGCGGGTGGAAACAAGCACCTCACCCCGCTGGTTATGGGCACCATATTTGCTGATTTCCTTTGAGCAGGGACAGACCGATGTAATGGGAACGGCCACCTTGAGCACCATGTCCCGGTCACGTTCAGGCGTGGATGAGCCGTGGATGGAACAGATGTAATCCATCAACCCCTTGCAGCCAGTCACGGGAGCCTCTTTTTCTACAAAGTAGGGAAAGGTAATCTCGATATGGGAACTCTGGGCACCCAGGGTCGTTTTCATGTCTTCAAGAATATTGTCAATGGAGTCAAGGGAGACCTGCTCCCGAAAGAGGTTCAGCAACTCCACAAACCGGCTCATGTGGGTGCCCTTGCACTGGTGGGGCAGATCCACAAACATGCCGATGGTTGCGATGGTGGACTGTACGCCGTTGCTCTTGTCCATCACCTTTATGGGGTAGCGAAGATTCTTGATCCCCACCTTGTCAATGGGGATGTTCCGGTAGTCACGCTGCTTTTGAATATCAATCATAATGTCTGCTTTAAAAGATAATCCATTTTTACCCGGCCCATGGCTTTGAAGATATTTCCCTTGATGTGGGGGTTCTCAGCATACAACCCTTCAAGCATGTGCCTGACAGCTGTCCTTTTTGTGAACCCGTCACTGGGACAGGGATTCTTGAAAGCCGGAAATCCCAGAGATTCAGACAAAGATACAATGCGTCGTTTTTCAACATAGGCAAGGGGTCTTATGATCTCAAGCGTTCCGTCAAAAAAAGACTGGCAGGGCTTCATTGTCCCAATGGCTCCAGAATAAAACATGTTAATAAAGAGTGTCTCAATGAGATCGTCCTTGTTGTGGCCAAGGGCAATGGTGTTGCACCCCTGATCCCTTGCGATCTCAAAAAGGCGCTTCCTCCTGAGGCGCGAGCACAGGAAGCAGGGATTTTCCTGATTCTCGTCGCTGTGAGCAACAATACCATGGTCTGTACGTTCAACCATCAACGGCCCGAGATGAAATTCCACATAGGCCTTGAGGTCTCCTGCAAAGCTTGGCTCAAACCCAGGGTCCACATAAACCGGCACAAGATGAAAATCCAGGGGAGCCTTTTTTTTTAGATCAACCAGCATCCTCAAGAGGGTCAGGCTGTCCATGCCGCCTGACACCCCTACAACGATTCTGTCTCCCGGGGAAATCATGCCATAGTCATGGACGGCTTTTCCCAGGGAACGGTTGACTTTTTTATAGACCCCCTGCAACAATCTTCCTGCTACCCTTTTTTGTCGGATTTATTTTTCAGTACAATCCGGTTGGCGGCAATCTCCCTCAACGCTATGACGGCATCTTCGTTTTTAGAAGGTTTAATGAGCAGATCAGCGCCTTCCCGGAGCTGGCGAACCCGCAGGGCCGCCATGTGTACCAGGGCAAACCGGCTGGGTACATTTTTCAAACAGTCTTCAATGGTTACTCTTGCCAAAACAAACCTCCAGTATTATAAAATGTCTACAATCTCATAGTTCCTCTTGCCACCGGGCGCCTGAATAACGATCTCGTCCCCAGGCTGCTTGCCGAGGAGGGCCATCCCAAGGGGAGAGGATACGGAAATTTTCCCCTTGTGGATGTCAGATTCTTCCTGACCGACGATCATATACTCAACCTCTTCTCCAGAATCAAGGTTTTCAATAACAACCCGGGAGGCAAAACGGACACAATCCTTGGACACCGTTGCAGGGTCGATAATCTTTGCACTGGCAATTTTGTACCCCAGCTCACCGATTCTTCCCTCAATAAAGGATTGCCTGTCCTTTGCAGCATCAAATTCGGCATTTTCAGAAAGATCGCCATGGGCCCGGGCAATCTCGATGGCCTTGATGTTTTGCGGACGCTCAATTGTTTTAAGTCTCTGCAGCTCTTCCTTTAGTGCTGCATAACCTTCTATTGTGATAGGTATCTGATCCAAGATCTTCTTTTCTCCATATAATATAAAAAAACAAAATAGTCCATCTCCAGGCCTGCCCATATAGGCCAAGGGATGGACAAACAAACAATCATTAAAAAGAGCCTGTCATGAACAGGCTCCTGCTTTTCTTAAATTTTCCCCCTGCATGGCAGAATCTCGTTCTAAGCCATATACCCAACAATGGAAGACCCGGCACTCACCCGTTCACCCACCTTGACACAGATACGGGTGTCCATGGGAAGATAAAGATCTAATCGTGATCCAAAACAGATCATACCATACCGGTCACCCCGGACAAGGATGTCACCCTGTTTTACATCACAGACGATTCGTCTTGCCACAAGGCCTGCAATCTGAACCACCCCGTAGCGGCTGCCCTGGTTCGTCCGGAGGACAAGGGCATTTCTTTCATTGTCCTTGGATGCCTTGTCAAGGGAGGCGTTAAAGAACTTACCCGGATAATAGGTTGTTTCTTCCACCGTTCCGGCAAAGGGCACCCGGTTCACATGGACGTTGAATACGTTCATGAAGATGCTCACCATGATGCAGGGCCCGTCGACATAGTCGTTATCCATGACCTTTTCCGCCTTGACCACGCGGCCATCAGCAGGCGACACCAAGGCATTTTCCTCCCCGGGGATTAATCGGTCAGGATCCCTGAAGAACCAGCAGACAAAGGCCGTCGCGGCCAGGGCTGCAACGCCAGGGACCCACCAGCCCATAAAAAAAAGCAAGCCCGTCACAATGCAGGCTGAACAGATGTAAACCAAACCGGGTCTTGCAAAGGGAAAATCAGCCTTTGCAGGCCATTTTGTAACTTTCTTATTTTCCATTCTTATCTAAATACCAGAGAGAAACCACCTTGTCAACAAAAGCGGTCGGGATGTCTGTCGTAGTTTATCTCAGCATCCGACCGTCGGATGTATACGGGCAAAAGGGACAAAGGATCCTTTGAAAGCAGTTCCGGGGTCTGAAAAAGGGCATGGGCCAATGCCGATGCCCTGACCTGGTTCTGAAATTGAGGTGCAAACGAGGCCTCCTTCGGGGCAAGGACATCTATTTCTTTGTGGTATGCCTCGACACCGGAACCCACATAAAGGGCTGCCCCGCCTGCAAGGGAAACGGCCTGTTCCGGGGTGACGCAGACCTCTTCTGACTTGTGGATCATCCGCCCCTTTGAAAAACGGTAACAGGCCGTGTAAACCTCTCCCCTTTTGGCGTCCATCAATGCACAGACCGTTCTGTCAGACGTTGCCACCTGCCATGCAATGGCGTCAAGGCTTGAGATCCCGGCAACCGGCTTTGATGCGGCATAAGCAATCCCCTTTACAACACTGATGCCGATGCGAAGCCCGGTGAAACTGCCCGGCCCCCTTGCCGCCACAAACCCGTCAATTTCAGACAGGGGTATACCGGCCCGTGTGGAGAGCATGGAATGAATCATTTCCATGATTACCCTGGAATGGGTGATCCTGCTTGAGAAGAACTCTTCACACACAAGCCTTGAATCCTCAACAAGGGCAACGCTTGCACTTGTCTCGGAGGTATTTACGGCAACAATCTTCATTGTGCCTCAGTCACCCCATCCGTCTCCTTACCCGGCTGGGGAATCTGACGTGGCTCAAAGGCAATGTCAAGCACCTGATCAAGCTCCTTGACACAGAAGAACTCAATCTTTTTCTTAACGCTCTTTGGCATGTCAAAAAGATCCTTTCGGTTCTTTTCCGGAATGATGATCTTTTTTATCCCCACCCGCAGGGCACCCAGGGCCTTTTCCTTGAGTCCGCCAATGGGAAGCACCCTTCCCCTGAGGGAAATCTCGCCGGTCATGGCCACCTGATTACGGACAACCCTTCCGGTAAACGCTGAAATAAGGGCCGTTGCCATGGCAATGCCCGCCGAAGGGCCGTCCTTTGGAATAGCACCGGCAGGCACGTGGATGTGAATATCCTTTTCCTCAAACGCTTCTTTTTTTATGCCGAACCGTTCCATGTTGGCCTTGGTAAAAGTGAGGGCAGCCCTTGCAGACTCCTGCATCACATCCCCGATCTGGCCGGTCACGGAAAGTTCACCCTTGCCGTGGCACAGGGCAACCTCGATATAAAGAGGCTCTCCGCCCACCTCTGTCCAGGCAAGACCAGTCACAAGGCCCACCTGGCTCTCTTCCTGGTCAAGTTCATCAACATATGTCGGTGGCCCGAGAAAGGTCGTCAAACTCTGTTTTTTTATGGCATATTTACCCTTCTGACCTTCAGCAATCTTTCTTGCTATCTTCCGGCAGATGGCACCCAGCTTTCTTTCAAGTTCGCGCAACCCTGCCTCAAGGGTGTACTCGGAAATCACCGCTGCAAGGGCTCCGGAACTGATGGTGATGTGACGTCTGCCCAGTCCGTTCTCCTTTAGCTGCCTGGGAAAAAGATGGGTTGTGGCAATGGTCTGCTTCTCCTCCCTTGTGTAACCGGGTATCCGAATCACCTCCATGCGGTCCAGAAGGGCCGATGGAATGGTGTCGGTCATGTTGGCCGTAAGGATAAACAATACCTTTGAAAGGTCAAAGGGCATGTTCAGGTAATGATCACTGAACTCGGTGTTCTGCTCCGGGTCCAGGGCCTCAAGCAAAGCTGAGGAAGGATCACCCCTGAAATCATTGCCAAGCTTGTCGATCTCATCGAGCATGAACACCGGGTTGTTTACCTTGCACTGGCGAAGTCCCTGGAGTATCCGGCCGGGCATGGCCCCGATATAAGTTCGCCTGTGGCCCCTGATCTCAGCCTCATCCCGGATGCCGCCAAGGGAGATGCGTATGAACTTTCGCTTCATTGCCTTTGCAATGGCCTGGCCCAGGGAAGTTTTCCCAACCCCGGGAGGTCCTGCAAAACAAATAATCTGGCCCTTTAAACCGGGGTTGAGTTTTCTGACACTCAGGTATTCAAGTATTCGATCCTTGACCTTGTCAAGGCCGTAGTGATTCTTGTCAAGGAGCTGGGCTGACTTTTCAATGTCCAGAAAATCCTTGGTCGAACGGTTCCAGGGCAGCTCCACAATGCAGTCAAGATAGGTCCGTATGATGGACGCCTCTGACGAGTCCGAATGCATCTGTTCAAGGCGCCTCAACTGTTTAAAAGCCTCTTCAAGGGAATCAGGTGGCAGTTTTGCCTTTTTCAGCTTGACCTTATAATCTTCGACCTCTGCAAACCGGTCTTCGCCCTCCCCTAATTCCCTGTGGATGGCCTTGACCTGCTCCCGAAGAAAATAGTCCCGCTGGCTCTTGGATATTTCATCCTTTACATCGGTCTGGATTCTTGCCTGGACCGTTGAAAGTTCAAGCTCCCTTGCAAGAAGATCATTAACCTTTGTCAGACGCTTAACCGTGTCCGAGGTTTCCAGTAGAATCTGGGCATCCTCGACCTTGAGCCTGAGATTTGCCGCAACAAGATCGGCAAGTTTTCCCGGAGACTCAATATGCTCAAGAATCAACCCCACATCCCCAGACAACTCTCCCCTCAGGGCAAGAATCTTTTCACTGCTCTCCCTTACGTTGCGCATGAGGGCTTCGGTTTCAATGGTAACCTCCTCAAGCTCCAGATCCTTGACAAGGGCAATTTCAACCTCAAAACTGGCCTTTTTCTTGATAAATCGCTTGATCTGGGCCTTGGTGATGCCCTGCACAAGGGCTTTTATCCTGCCGTCGGGCAGTTTAAGCATCTTCTGAACCCGGCCCACGGTACCCATCTCATATACATCAGACGCCTTGGGATTCTCCACCTCTGAATCTTTTTGGGCACACAGAAAGAGATAGCGATCCTTAGCCATGGCCTTTTCTACGGCCTTGATGGATTTTTCCCGGCCAACAAACAGGGGCAGAAGCATGTCGGTAAAGATAACAACATCCCTGACGGGCATCATGGGAAGGGTCAAGGGAATATCTTCAAGGCTTCCCTCTTTTTCTATTATCTCGATAAGGTCATCCATATCGGTCTCTGCCATTTGAACTCCTTTTGGTTTTACTTTGATTATTGTAGCACTAACAATAAATCATTTTTACCAGTTTACAACATCAATTCCATTTTTTTATTAATACCGACCCTGACTTGCAGCAATTTGAATTACTGCCTGACTTGACTTGGATCTGAAAAAATTCTATAGGGGAGACACTATAAAAGGAGACCCTATGACCATACCCATGGTATTGACCATTATAATTTTCTTCACAGGGGCATGCATCGGAAGTTTTTTAAACGTCTGCATCTATCGGATTCCCCTCCATCTGTCCATTGTCTGGCCAGGCTCAGCCTGCCCCCGCTGCAAGACCCCCCTGCCCTTTTATCTGAATATACCGATTTTAAGTTATATCCTCATCAGGGGAAAATGCAGATTCTGTCATGCACCCATTTCCATTCGATATCCCCTTGTGGAAGCGTTGACAGGCTTCCTGGCCCTGGCTGTCACGGCAAAGTTCGGGATCACTCCTGCCACTCTTTTTTATTTTACCTTTGCAGCCACCCTTGTGGTCATCTCATTCATCGACATTGACTTTCAGATCATTCCGGACATCATCTCCCTTCCCGGCATCCTCGTATTTGCGTCGGCTTCTGTGTTTATTCCCCGGATGGATTTCATGGACACGATCCTGGGAATTGTCGCCGGCGGAGGGACCCTCTACCTGGTGGCCCTGGTTTATTATCTTATCAGAAAAGAAGAGGGCATGGGCGGCGGTGACATCAAGCTGCTTGCCATGATCGGTGGCGTGGTCGGCTGGCAGGGGGTGGCATTCACTCTTTTTGCCGGTTCTTTGATGGGTACGGCAGGCGGGGTCATCATCATGGTCCTCACAAGGCTTGGGGACGTCAAGCTCAAAATTCCCTTTGGCCCCTTTTTGTCCGCAGGCAGCCTTGTCTACATTTTCTTCGGTGAACCCATTATAAACTGGTACTTCAGTCTGCTTTAGTCTCTTCCCTATAAACAAACCTCAATAAACAGATCTCCCTTTGTGGTTTTAAAGGGAAGCACCAGTACCCGGCCGGCATGGGACATATTCTGCCCCCTGCCGGTCTTGACCTCCAGAAGCTTGACCCCCACGCTTTTACCCATCTCAGTCATTTTTGTGGTCACGTGTCCAGAGACCATATTGCCGATCTCACCCACGGCATCTATTATCTCTTCATCCATCCGGGTCATGGACTCACCAAACATCGCAGAAACAATCCCGAGAATGCTTTTCTCAGTAAAACTCAGACAGGCAGACCCGGTTACATCCCCGGTGATGGACAAAACTGCTGAAATGTCACCCAGGGCAATGGTGTCCGTCTTGACGTAGCACAACCCCGGTGCGGCCTTTACAGAAGCCGTGGTATCGAGAATATAAAGTGTTCCCTCAATAAAAGGATTTACCATTGCAGCGTCCATATTTTCTCCTTTGTGAAATGAATTGTATGCCCATTTAACGGGCTGTGCAACCCATTAATTACAAAAAAATCCCAATAAATGCTTGACACCACCATTGCAAGCACGTAACGTACGAAAAAAAGCTGGTGCACGCCCCCATTGCTGTATCTCAGCTGATTTTTATTAACCAGTTCCAAGTTATATAAAATAAAGGAATCAAGCCAGCTTGCCTTTGCATACTGGTATTAATACCCAAGACTGTTTTAACGAAAGCTTTATATAATTCTGGTAACCTGCTAACGACAAAAAGGAGTGATCTACAATGAACAAAGGTGATTTGATCAACAAGGTATCTGAAGTCCTCAACAGCAAAAAAGACGCTCAGACTGCAGTGGACTGCATCCTTGCGACAGTAACCGAAGCCCTTGCTGAAAAAGAGTCTGTAACCCTGGTAGGTTTTGGAACCTTTAAAACAGCCGAGCGAAAAGCAAGAAAAGGAAGAAACCCCCAGACAGGGAATGAAATTGATATCCCGGCCAGGTTCGTCCCAAAGTTTATTCCTGGCAAAGCACTCAAAGACGCTGTAAAATAACTCGACTTCAGTTTCATACCAGCCGCTCAGGCAGCACTTGTACAAGAGTACAGTGCTGCCTGTAATCTTTATATTCCATGATCTTTCCCCAAGAACCAACCATGCCCATTGATCTTGATATCGAAAGAATACTATCGCCCTGCCTCGGTGTTGAAATTGTTTTCGACCTCAACTCCCTTACGCCCCTTGTCAGGTCGTCGATCATCTACGATGTTGATCATTTAAAACAGATATTCATCACTGCCCAGCCCAGAATTTTGATTCATCCGAATTTCGTTGCAAAGACAATCCACCTGACAACACTGGTGACTGTGCAAGGCAGCAAAAAAAGAATCGGCATCAAATGCAGACCAATCCAGTTTGACAACAACTACCGGTTGTCAAACGACAACCGTGTTGGTGCCATCATTTTTAAATACGATCCACCCATAACAGAGACCACCATTCGTTCGGCATACCGCCTTCCCGTGGGCAAAAGACACGATATCAGGGTAAAACTTATCCATGGGGAAAACAACTATTATTCAACCAAAGACTTTTCAATCAGAGACATTTCCCTGGCGGGAATCTCCCTGGTAATCCCAAAGTTTTTCAAAAACCGGCAAAAAAACCTTCTTGAACGTATTAAAGTCAATGTCCTGATCCCCCTTGGAATCATCATCAACAAGGATCCCGGCATTCCCGACACAGTCATCCCTGCCATCATTAAAATCGTGAGAATACAAAGAAACACCGCAGGACTCTATCTGGTGGCTGGGGCAAAATTTGAACGTTTTGGTAAACATACCGGCGAAGAGGAACTCAACATGTTCATCCACAGGGCCCAACTCGAGGACCTGAAAAGACTCAGCGGCATCTGACCTAAAGAGATTTCACATGGATTTTATGTGGGCGTCAAGCCAGTCAAGGATAGCCTTCTGATCCGCATCAAGCCCTTGAGCCGACCTGACAGAGGCAAGCTCCTGGGCGGCCATATCACAGGTGAATTTCAAGTCGTTCCGATACCCCTTCACAGGGTCATCTCCGAGGGGACCACGAATTTTCACCATATACCTGTCATGGCCGGCACGAACCTCGGGGGCAGCCTGTTCGTAAAAATTTCTCAACACAATCCGTTGGGCAAGGCCCTTAACCCGGGGCGAAACCAGGGTTTCGCAAACGCCCATTTCCCCATTGTTGATCGCCCTGTGGAAAACGCCCATCTCCTTTTTTTCAACACTGGAAAAAAAACCGTCCTGATAAAGGGAGGCATCAAGGTCAAGATCCGGCACAAAGGGATATTTAAACGACCTGTGATGAATGACAAGCTTCTGGAATTCATCCTGGTTCGCTTTGAGCATGGCGATATTTTTTTCACAAACCTGATGCTGGGAGGGGGTAAGCCGATTCCAGAAACGATCCAGGGAAGGCAGCACGATTTTTGCCTCGCCATATCGTTTTCGAAGAACAAAGGGTCCATCGCCTGAATCAGGTTTAAACGGCAAAACCAGCTCCTTGTCAAGCCTGAGCCAGAGACTCTGGTTGGCGTAAGGGGTTGAGTGCCCAAGGCTCAACACCGGTGCCATGTACGTCAAATCACTGCCAAACGATACCGAGACCATGATACAGAGCCTGTGTCGACCAAATATAGACTGGAACACCTCATCCACGGCATCCAGTCTTGCCTGGTCATTCTTTTTATCAAAAAAATCAAGACAATAGTTCCACATGCGCTTTTGTCCCGAAAGCCGTCGGGCAAGGGCAAGGGTTGCTTCAACATCGGTCATGGCATCGTGGGCCCTGCCGGATTGAACCAGATTATTTTTTTCGCTGATCAATTCAAGGCGCATGGAAGCCTTATCGTCGATTACAGGCCAATGGATCCCATCGGGTTTAAAAATCCGATAAAGGGTGGCAATGGGAAGCAGATCCATTCGGGCACAATCATTGGCATACTGGTGGGTGTAGGGGTCAAGAAGATTTCGATAAAAGGCGAATCGCAGGAATTCGTCATCAAACCCAAGGGAGTTGTAACCGATACTGATGGTATCAGGCGTATTTAACAGCCGGTGAATAAGGGCTACGCCCTGGTATTCACATAGTCCGTCTTTTAAATCTTCAGGGGTAAGTCGGTGGGTGATAAATGCACCCGGGGAAGGAACGATATCGTTTCGAAGGGATATGACTATGGACGTCCGATCTATCTCCCTTAATTCCAAGTCCGTTCGAATGGCGGCAAAGGTGAGAATCTGATCAAAGGCGGGATTGAGTCCGCTTGTCTCAATATCATAGAAAAGAAAAGTTTTCATGGATACAAAAAAAATGGGAATACTTCATTCTTTAAAAAAAGAAGCATTCCCATTTGAATTTTATCTCTTGGAGAACTGGAAACGAGCCCGAGCACCCTTCTGGCCATATTTTTTACGCTCTTTAACCCTGGCGTCACGGGTAAGACAACCCGCCTTCTTAAGGATACCCCGAAGGTCCGGATCTGACAGAACAAGGGCCTTAGTAATGCCGTGACGGATCGCCTTGGCCTGTCCCATAATGCCACCGCCAAGAACGGTCACCTTGATATCAAATACATCCGCCTTGTCCGTCAGGGCAAGGGGAAGTTCAAGTGCTTCCCGGGCCGTACCCAGAGGAAAGTAATCCTCCAGTGCCCTGTTGTTGACAGTGATGATCCCTGTTCCGGGCTTGATCCAGGTTTTTGCCACAGAACACTTTCTCTTACCGGTAGCATAATAGCTGTTATTATTTTCCATAAAATATTTCCAGTCCCTTTTCTCGACTAAATTTCAAGTGTCTTGGGCTGTTGAGCTGCATGGGGATGCTCTTCACCAGCATAGACGTATAATTTATTGTTAAGCTTCCTGCCAAGCCTGTTCTTGGGAAGCATTCCCCTGACAGCCCTTCTGACAAGCTCTTCAGGCTGCTTTACCAGAAGTTCTTTTGCTGTAATAGACTTTAGGCTTCCGGTGTAACCGGAATGGCGATAATAGGTCTTCTGATCCCACTTATTGCCGGTAAGCCGTACCTTGTCTGCATTAACAACAATAACCCAATCCCCTGTATCTGTATGGGGGGTATAAAGAGGATTATATTTGCCACGAATTCTTGCGGCGACTTCCGAAGCAATCCTTCCAAGAACCTTATCCTTGGCATCAACCACACACCAGTTTTCCTGGTTGTCGGATCTTTTTGCACTATATGTATATTTTTTCAATTTCCTCACACTCCTGTTCGTAAAATAATTTGGATTATCTACTCCATTCTCCCGGAACTGTCAAGTTCTATTTTCAAAGTTCAATTTTCCTGCCGTCCCCGGGCATAGGGTTTGTTTCATCTTTTTTTTTGCTGTCAATGGTCATTTTTTTTGCCGTTTTACAACACACATCGGCATTTAAAATTCCGCCGTTTTCAACGATGAGGTCTTTGCACACAACCTTTCCGGAACAGCTGCCCGTTGAAAGAATGATCAGCTCCTTGGACGCATGGATTTCCCCCTCAAAACTGCCGCCAATGGTCATGCTGACCACCCTGGCATCTGAGTGGACCTCCCCCTCCTCGGCAATAACAACCGTTTCCCCTTCAATGGCCCCCCTGAGACTGCCCTTGATGATCAGCTTTCCACGACTCACAATGGAACCGTCAATCTTCAGTTCACTGTCGATAATCGACAGGTTCAATCCTTTTTTTTTCCCCACATTGCTTCTCCTGCCCGTTTTATGTTTACCCCTCTGTTTCTGCAAGCATAATATCCTGCATGAAGATCAGGTCACCCTGGTCGTCATACACAAAAACGGTTGCCGAATTAAAGGCATCAGGGGAAAGGGTTGATTTCACCCTGAAGTTAATGGGTTTAAAGTGGGCTATTGAAAAATACCGTCCCTTCTTATAGAGGGTTGGTTTGCCCTTGTCAATACCAACAGATGGAAGTACCAGCCAGTTTGAATCAATCGAGGTGCCAGGTTTTAAAGCAACAAAAACATATCCTGCAACGGCGTCCAGATCAGAGGAAATATTTTTAA
This sequence comes from Desulforapulum autotrophicum HRM2, assembly GCF_000020365.1. Classification (NCBI taxonomy): domain Bacteria; kingdom Pseudomonadati; phylum Thermodesulfobacteriota; class Desulfobacteria; order Desulfobacterales; family Desulfobacteraceae; genus Desulforapulum; species Desulforapulum autotrophicum. Next base: position 3,465,712 of record NC_012108.1, read on the forward strand.
TATTAAAGCGAACCAAAAGATCCCCGTTTTTCCCGTCATTGCTGACACGGATGTCTTCAATTGCAATGGAAGCCCCAGGGGGGATTTGGGTTGTCTGATCAAGCTTTGACGGCCCATGTGTTGATTTCAATTGGGGTTCAATACTTTTTTTTTCAGAAGGTGCCGCTTCCCGGTCAGCCCCCGAATCAAGATCGGCCGCGTTGCCGGACAGTACCAGACGGGCCATCAGGATCTCCTTGTCGTTGGCAAGCCCCTGTATGGTCAACTCCTGGACATGTAGCTGCTGGACCAGGTCGGTCCTGGAACCTTGTCCAGCGATAAAATACCAGACAAGACTTGCCGTCGTCGCCGTTAAACCAAGGGTTAAACAAACAAGAACAACCAACAGGCGACGAACCCATGGAACAGGATCCACCTTTCCAGAATCATCAATGAGATAAAACGCTGCCTTGTTCTTTTTCCTTACCGGAACCAATCTTGAATGAGGCTTCAATTCTTGTTCAATCTTTTTCGATGGATTTATCATGCATTTCCCCTGAAAAGTTCGAAAAACTCCCATCCATGCCAAAAATCATCTATTCAACCCCTCCTGAAGCAAAGGTTCAGAAGCGTCGCCAAGGTAAAGAATCTCAGCTGCCTCAGCCAGAATCCCTATATCCCCCATCTCTCCCTTGGGAAAAGTCTGGAACAGATCGCCTGTGATCCTGTAATCATCCCCCTCTTTTTCAACAAACAACTTTCGCTTCCCCAGGGTTTGATGCTGGTTGCCAAGGACTAGTTTCATATTAAAAAAAATGACAAAGAGGGCCCTTTCCCTGTAGATGCCGGGTGAATCAATGGAGATGTTGAAACTAAGATCCCGTTGAGCCGCATGCTGCCTTATGGCCGACCAGGTTTTCCACCACGGGATCTCTGGAAGATAGTCTGGATTATAGAGCAGGAGATAGTCCTGGTCGGTGCCCGACTCAATGGCCTGTTTCCATTGGGACACAAGTGAGAGCAACGCCTGTTTTTCCCGATTGAGGGATGCAGACTCTGCATACAAGAGAGTGTCCGTCAGCACCACCGGTGTCACACCGGGAACAAGATAGGGGGCAAGCCTCAGGATATCCTGGTTGTTCATGGCAACACACCCGTTTGAATCCATGGGTTTCAACGGTTTATTGGTTCCATGGAGCCAAATGGCGCTTCCATCCCGCCCCTTTCTGCGGTCAATAAAATTGGGATAATCCGTGGGAAACGCTTTTTTTCCGTAAACCGCAGACAGGTAGCGATCCTCATACGCATCCGTTAGAAAATAAACCCCTTCGGGTGTCTTCTGATCCCCGGACTTTAATTTTCTCCCAGGAGATGCCCCGGTGGAACAGGGAACCCGCATCCGTTCGTACACCCCCTGACTATCCGACGAAAACAAAAACAGCTGCTGTGAACTTTTTTCAACGACCACGGCATTCATTCCCATGGGCACAAGGATCAGGCCCTCGGGTCTCGTATCTGATTCTCCAGGTTCGTTGGCCCCTGCAAAAACAATTTGTACACCGAACATCAGCCCGAATAACATCACGCCTGCGAGGAAACGGTGGAGGCCTATTTTTTTCTGAAATGCACGGATCACACTTAAAACAACTCCATCTGATGCTTGATACCAAGGTGTTCATAGGCCCCGACTGAAGCCCTGCGGCCGGCAGAGGTTCGCATCACCATGCCGATCTTTAAAAGATAGGGCTCAACCACATCAACCAGGGTGTCGGTTTCCTCCTGGAGGGTTGCGGCAACGGCTTCAATACCCACTGGACCGCCCCTGTAAAACTCGATGATGGTCCTGAGGTAGTTCCGGTCAAGCACGGTCAGCCCCTTAGAATCAATGCCCTCAAGACTCAAGGCGGCAGCAACGCTCTTTTGTGTTACTTCGCCACTGGAGCGCACCATGGAAAAATCCCTGACCCGTTTTAACAGTCGGTTGGCGATCCGTGGGGTTCCCCTGGAACGGCGGGCAAGTTCAAGGGCAGCACCATCATCTAAAACTACATTTAAGAGCCCGGCCGAACGGCGTATGATGGTCACAAGCTCTTCATCTGTGTAAAAATCAAGACTTCGAAAAATGCCGAACCGGTCCCGTAAAGGAGAGGAAATAAGACCGACCCGGGTGGTGGCACCCACAAGAACAAACTGCTTTAACCGGTATCTGTGACTCCTTGCATGGAGCCCCTTGTCAAAGACAAAATCCACGGCAAAATCCTCCATTGCGGGATAGAGGAACTCTTCAACCGTCTTGGGAAGTCTGTGGATCTCATCGATAAACAGGATATCCCCCCGGGCGAGGTTGGTGAGCATGCCGATGAGATCCCCCCCCTTCTCAAGGGCCGGTCCCGAAGTGACGGTGAGTGTTCCGCCCATTTCATTGGCAATGATATGTGAGATAGTCGTTTTTCCAAGCCCTGGTGGACCGTGGAGCAACACATGGTCCAGGCAGTCACCCCTCATCTTAGCCGCCTGTATGGCAATTTTGAGGGTTTCCACTGTGTCGGTCTGACCCACGTAGGACTCAAATCGATCCGGGCGAAGGGAGACCACCTCGGACGAGTCGTCAACGGGCTGGCTCGAGGGGGTGATCAGTTCCTTGCCTGAGGTTTCACCCCTTTTGTCGTTCTTTGAGGAAAACGAAAGAATGCCGTCACTCATGCGTCCACATCCCCCTTGTATACCTCGTCAAACAGAGCTTCAGGCGTCATTATTTCCGGATCCCGGTCAAGGGCCTGGGCCACCATCATTTTGGCAGCACTCGGGGTGTGCCCCAGTTGTTGCACAAGGACATCCACGACCTGGTCAATCGCCTTTTGAATGGGCAGGGAAGGCGTCCCGGTTTTTGAAACACCGTCGCCTGCGCCTGCTTCGTCTGCCGCGAGCAAAAAACGGCCGGCCTTTCCATGGAGGGCCGCAACAATCTTCTGGGCCGTCCTTCGACCGATCCCCTTGAGGGTGGCCAAAAAGGCGACATCCTTATTTTCAATGGCTCTGGCAATGGTTGACACAGAGTGTTCCATGGCCTTGGCAGCCTTGAGGGGTCCGATGGCGTCCACGGTTATGAACAGCTGAAAAAAATCCTTTTCCTCAGCTGAGTCAAAACCAATGAGAACCGGCTTTGGCTGTCGATCAGTCTGGTGGTAATAGATGTAAAGGTTCAAGAATTCATCTGAAAGTTTGTTTTGAACCGATGCAACCACGGTGGCAGGCAAAAGGATCTCATACCCCACCTGGTTTACAAGTAAAAGAACATTATCCGCCTCAAGGTTCAGCACCTTTCCCTGGAGAAAACCGATCATAACTGCTTCTGCCTTCTGTAAAACCCGGCAAGGGCAAGGGCAAGGGCGTCTGCCGCATGGAAGGGTCGGATGGGATGGGGATGGTTCAGTATATTTCTCACGGATTTCTCCACCTGGTTTTTATCGGCACTGCCCGACCCGGTGACCACCCGCTTGGCCTCCCTGACGGACAGCTCTTCAACCCTGGCGCCTGCCTTGAATGCGGCAACAAGCAGAACACCGGACACTTTCCCGAGCATAATACCCGATCCTGGATATTTTTCAAGGGAGAAGACATCCTCAATCACAACAAGATCAGGCTTTTCCTGACAGAGAAAGTCACACACCCGGGTAAAGATAGTGTTGAGCCGGGAATGGGTGGGGTCATCTTTGTGGGTTGAAATGCTGCCAAACGAGTAGTCGGCTATGTCAGTACCCCTTCCTTCAATCACACCAATCCCTGTTCCTGCAAGACCAGGGTCAAGACCGATTACCTTGACCATCAAAGACATCCTTCAACCCACCCCCATGGTCCCATTATTGAAGGGACTTAAGCTTTTCGGCCGCGATCCCGGCCTCGTTGCTTTGGGGAAACTTTTTGATGAGTTCCTTTAAGATCAGCCGGGCATTGGCCTTTTCCCCAAGGTTTGCAAAGGCGTACCCCTGTTTAAACAGGGCAGCAGAAACCTTGTTCCCCTTGGGATAATTCTCAATCACCTTCTGGTACTCAAGGATTGCCTTTTCATACCATTTTTCCCGGTAATAACTTTCGGCAATCCAGAATCTTGCATTGTCTGCATTGTCAGATTCAGGATAGGGCTTAAGAAAGGCTTCAAACGCCTTGCGGGCCTGCTCGAACTCCCCCTTGTCCAGCAATAGTTTCGCCGCTGAATAGAGCCCTTTTTCACTGGTATCCTCGACCGTTTTCTCCCCGTCTACAGGGGGGGCATCTACCTTTACGTCCGAAGGCTCAAACCCCAAATATTCCTCCAGGGCGACAATGCGTTGAAAATTTTTGGAAACGGCTGCATCGAGCCTAACAAAATCGGTTTTACTCCCGGCAGAAGCCTGATTGCCCACATTTTTAAACCGATGCTCAGACTCTTCCATACGCCCGGTAAGCTGTTGATTCTCCGCCTTGATTTCTTCGACAAGGCTTTTGAGCTCTGCATATCCTTCACGACTGGTGCGTTGACTCTCTTCAAGGCCGGATTCAAGCCGGTTGACAACAAGGGTCATCTCCTTGATGGTTTTATCCTCCCTGGTAAACCTGTCTGAATCCTGGGACTCAAGAACTGCGACCCTGTTTTCCAGCATGGACAACTCCTGGGTCGAAACACAGCCTGACACCAGGAAAAGGACCGGCAGGCAAAGGATGAAAAAAAATTTATTTGTCATGGCAATACTCCAAAAGCTGACATTTTTGTTACACCACGGGCTCGGCAGTCAACCCATTTTGGCCATGGGACACGGGTGCAGCCGTCAAACCGTTTTTACGATCAGTTGATAAAGGTCTGTATCGTCCGACCACCATGCGACTCGGGCGCAGCAGTCAAACAAATATGACCGCTGCGCCCGAAAATCATGAATTCAAACCCGTCGGCCCAAGCCGTTTATCTATTTGATGACAAACTGGGCACGCCTGTTCTTGGCCCATGCCGTTTCATTGTTGGCTGGATCAATGGGACGTTCCTCTCCATAGCTGATGGTTGACAATCTTGATTCAGCGATTCCCAGATCCGTCAGGAACTTCTTGGCGGAAAAAGCACGCCTGTCACCAAGTGCAAGGTTGTACTCCATGGTGCCACGATCATCACAATGTCCTTCGACCACCACCATAACTCCGGGATTTTCTCCAAGCCATAGGGCCTTTTCCTTGAGAAGCGTCCGGGACATGGGGGTCAAATCGGCACTGTCATAGGCAAAATGAATATTCTGATTTGTAAATCTTGATCTTGCAGCGGCTTGTTTGGCAAGCTCAGCATCCTTCAGGGCCGACTCTTTCAAGGCCTTTTCCCTGAGCATAGCCTCTTCCATTGCCCGCTGTTTTGCAAGGGCAGCAGCCTTGGCAGCAGCATCAGGATCTACAGTGCCTTCAAGGGCCGCACCCATGGGTTCGGAAACCACCGGTTTTTTTGCACATGAAACAGTGCACACAAGACCCGCCACCATAAGGGCGAGCACCAGACTCCTAAACACTTGCTTTTTCATCATTCCTCCGTTAATCAATTTAGTATTGTTACAGCTCAATTGTTCTCATTTCCACGGGACCATTCGGGATTGGTCTGGGCACCATCCATCAAAAAAAGGCGCCGCTGTTCGCCACCGGTTGCTGTCATCACATAAATCCGTGCAACACCCTCACGGGTTGAGGTAAACGCGATCAGACCTGCATCCGGAGACCAACAGGGATCTTCATTATCCCCGGTACTGCTGGTAAGTTGCACCACACCAGATCCGTCAATCCCAACAACATATATATTAATTTCTCCATTGGCGATACCCACGTATGCTATTTTATCACCATCTGGAGACCAGGCAGGAGACGTGTTGTAGCGCCCTGTAAAGGTCAGGCGTCGAACCGTATCACTCTCCATATCCTGAATGTAAACCTGGGGAGTTCCAGCCCTTTTGGAGACAAAGGCCATTTTCTTCCCATCAGGTGAAAAACAAGGGGAGACATCAATCCCCCAGCTGTTTGTTAATTTTTTAATAATTCTCCCCTTTCCGGTCAACAGATAAATTTCCTGATCATTTTCAAAACTCAGGGCTGCAGCCAGGGAAAATTGACCGGGTATCCAGGCCGGTGTAATGTTCATCCCTTTAAAATTAACCACGGCCCCTCTGTTCTGGATCAGATTCTTTATGTAAATATCTGGGTTCCCACCGGCATAGGAGGTATAGGCGAGCCACTGGCCGTCGGAAGACCAGGCAGGTGAAATGGAAATGCTGTTCAAACGGGTAACCTGTCGCGAATTGTGCCCATCAAACTCTGCGACAAAAATCTCCTTGTTTTTTCCCTTGGTGGAAACAAAGGCCAGGCGACTGGAGAATACGCCCCATTTACCGGTGAGATGAAAGGAAATTTCACTGCAAAAACGATGGATCATCCGCCTCAGGTCATTGACCTTACCCGTGTAAACCTTTCCCACGACAAGACGTTCGGTAAAAGGATCAAAGAGCCTCATCTTAAGCTCAAGGTCACCGCCCGACTCGACAATACCACAGGTCACAACAAGCTCAGACCCGATGACGGTCCAGTTTTTAAAGTTGAGATCCGTTCGGGTAATTCCCTTTGTCGCTGGATTTTCAATATAGGACAATGGGTCAAGAATAGTCATATAGCCGGTAAACTCAAGGTCACTGACAAGAATTTCCCTTGCCTCACCGGCAAGGCGATCCTCAACAGCCCCACCCGTAAGGGGTTTGAACAAAGGTACGGCAACGGGAATCTTCCTGAGAAAGGGATCACTGATGTTGAGATAAACCTGCTGAGCCCAACTTCCGGCGGCCTGCCCAAACACAAGAAAGGCAAGCACAACATAAAAGATAGGAGAAATCACCCTTGACAGTTGTCTTTTTTTATCCATGGAATATTTATTTCAACCCTGAAGGAGTAAATTGAAGGCCGAGATCATAGGTAACATACCCCTTTGGAAGCGGCGGTAAAGGGTTTGATTTTTTAACCGCTTTCAGGGCTGACTCATCAAGATAGCGATTCCCGGACCGGGTCTCAAACCACACATCCCTGATCTGCCCGTTCTGTAAAATTTTGATCAGCACCACTGCCCGAATTCCTTGTTCGGCATTTGCAAGCCGCTCATTAAAGGCCCAGTTCTGACGGATTCTATACATCAACTCAACATTGTAGAGATCAATTGCCGTTAACTCTGTTTTATCACCCTTTGCGCCAGCACCGGTCACACCGGTCACACCGGTTACACCAGTCACACCTGTCACAGGCCTTGAACCGGCCTGGGCTTCAACTGCCTTCTCAAGCCTTGAAAAGGCCCGTTCAAGGGTGTTGTCGGCCGAAGGTGTCGATGTTTCCACTTTTTTCGCAATGGATTTTCTGGCACTTTCCATTACTTTGTCCGCCTTAAATGTCTTTTTCTTTAACGCAAGTTTCCGGTCGGGTTCAGCTGCCTGGACGGGTTCTGGAGCCTTTACCGGTTCAGTGATTTTTTCTGCAACGCTTTCGGGTTCTGGGGGGTGAACAACACGCTCCGGGACAGTCACTGTCTGCTTTACAGGCGTTTTAACTGCTGCTGGCTTGGGTGGCGGTTGAATCACCGGTTCTTCCTTGACGTCGGCTTCCACAGCATCCCCCAGGGTGGCTGAGACTTCGCCGGGCAGGGACAGGGAGACAAGATCCACCTGAATGACCAGTGGCAAGACCCGTTTTGGAGGGATGCTCTGGACGAAAAACAGACCCCATGCAAGGGCAATATGCACAAGCACAGAGCACAGGCAGAGAGTGAGGCCCCAGACGCCTCTAAAACCAGACTCGTCCGAACCCGAACTCAGACGATCAGCTCCCTGGGGACTGGATGATGGGTAAAAAGCATCCATTTCAGCCAATCAGGACTTATCTTCCGCAGGAAGTGTAATCAGGCCCAGGGTTGTCACCCCCGCAAGGCGTACCCGGGACATGACATTGACTACCACCCCGTAGGGGACCTCCCGGTCAGCCTTCAGGAGAACTCCCCTGTTTTCAACGTTGCCAAAGATGGCTCTGAGCTTCTCGGTAAGGTTTGTCACATCTGCAACCTGGTCGTTGATAAAAACCTGGCCGTCGACCTTAATGGAGATCACCAGGGACTCTTCTTCCTTGGCAAGGGGGGTGGAACTCACCTGGGGAAGGTTCACATCAACCCCCTGGACCATCATGGGAGCCGTGACCATAAAAATGATAAGTAAAACCAGCATGACATCAACAAAGGGAGTAACGTTGATCTCGCCCATGAGCTGGTCATTGCCGAAACTGCCGTGACCTGACTGCATCACACCCCCCTTTGCTTATGAATATCCCGCTCAATGATGTTGAGAAGATCTGCGGCAAAGCTCTGGAGTTCAGAATCAAGCACCCTGATTCTGTCAGTAAAATAATTGTAGGCAATCACCGCTGGGATGGCAACTGCAAGTCCTGCCGCAGTTGCAACTAAGGCCTCGGAGATACCCGGTGCCACAACAGCCAGACTTGCCGACCCCGTGGTACCGATACCGTGGAAGGTGTTCATGATACCCCATACCGTTCCAAACAGTCCGATAAAAGGCGCTGTATTTCCGGCCGTGGCAAGGAAGGGCACCAGCTGGGACAGACGTCTGACCTCAAGGTTGATGGACCGCCTCAGTGCCCGTTTCACATTACCAAGCCCCATGAAATTCGTGTCCGTGGCTCTTTTTTCACCGACCCCTTCCCCGCTGGGTTCCGATGCTCTTTTAATCTCAAGGTAACCGGCTACAAACACCCGGGCAACCGGGCTCTGTTTCAAGACCTTGGCCTTTGAAAAGGCATCTGAAAGATTCCGGCACTGCCAGAAAAGATCAGTAAAGTCAACGGATTCACCATAGGCCTTTTTAACATATCTGTACTTGATGAAAATAATGGCCCAGGAGGTGATGGAAAAGAACAAGAGCAGCAGAAGCACAAGCTTAACAACAAGCCCGGCATTGCTCAGCATATGAAAAATTCCGCTTGTTTCAGGAGTCATAAATATGTCCACATCTATGTGTTACAGGTATCGGGGTTCAAAACTGATAAAATATATGAGCCGTCATCAAATGTCAAGTGCTCCACGATAAAAGCCCCTGCGCAAAAGTATGCACAGGGGCTTGTGTAACACTATTCAGGTGTTTTGGGTTACATCATTCCGCCCATTCCACCCATTCCGCCCATTCCACCACCGGGCATTCCACCAGGCATTCCGCCGTCTTTCTCTTCGGGCTTGTCAGCGATCATGGCTTCAGTGGTGAGCATGATGGATGCAACACTTGCCGCATTCTGAAGGGCAAAACGAACAACTTTTTTAGGATCAATAACACCAGCTTCGATAAGATCCTCATACACGTTGGTCCTTGCATTGTAACCAAAGGAACCCTTACCTTCTTTTACGGCATTGATAACAACAGAACCTTCAACGCCTGCATTGTTTGCAATCTGTCGAAGGGGCTCTTCAATTGCCCTGGCAACCACTTTAACTCCAAGCTTCTCCTCTTCACTCTCGCCAAGGCCGGCAAGGAGGGAGATACAGCGAACAAGGGCAACGCCACCGCCGGGAACAACACCCTCCTCAACGGCTGCACGGGTTGCATTGAGTGCATCCTCAACCCTTGCCTTTTTCTCTTTCATCTCAGTCTCGGTTGCAGCACCCACGCTGATAACGGCTACACCGCCGATGAGTTTTGCAAGGCGCTCCTGTAGCTTCTCACGATCATAATCAGAGGATGTCTCGTCGATCTGGGCACGGATCATCTTAACCCTGCCTTCAAGATTTTCCCTGGCACCGGCACCGTCGATGATGGTTGTGTTGTCCTTGTCGATCACTACGGACTTGGCCTGGCCAAGGTCGTTGACGCCTACATTTTCAAGCTTAAGTCCGACATCCTCGGAAACAACCTGGCCGCCTGTGAGGATGGCAAGATCTTCAAGCATTGCCTTTCTTCTATCGCCGAATCCAGGAGCCTTGACAGCTGCAACGTTCAAGGTGCCGCGAATCTTGTTCACAACCAGTGTGGCAAGGGCTTCGCCTTCAATGTCTTCAGCCACGATGACCAGGGGTTTGCCAAGCTTGGCAACCTCTTCAAGCACCGGGAGAAGATCTTTCATGCTGGAGATTTTCTTGTCGCAGATGAGAATATAGGGATTGTCCATCTCGGCAACCATCTTCTCTGCATTGGTTGCAAAGTAGGGAGAAAGATAACCGCGGTCAAACTGCATACCCTCAACAACGTCCAGGGTGGTCTCCATTGATTTTGCCTCTTCAACGGTGATAACACCCTCTTTACCAACCTTGCCCATGGCCTCTGCAATGATATTACCAATGGTCTCATCACTGTTGGCTGAGATGGTTCCAATCTGGGCAATTTCCTTCTGATCCTTGGTGGGTTTGCTGATGGCCTCGAGCTCTGCAATAATCTTTTCCACAGCAAGATCGATACCCCTCTTGATACCCATGGGGTTGTTGCCGGCCACAACAAGTTTCTGACCCTCTTCATAGATGGCCCTTGCAAGAACAGTTGCAGTGGTGGTTCCGTCGCCAGCCATGTCACTTGTCTTGCTTGACACCTCTTTTACCATCTGGGCGCCCATGTTCTCAAACTTATTCTCAAGGTCAATCTCTTTTGCAACAGTCACACCATCTTTCGTAACAAGGGGCGATCCCCAGGATTTCTCGATAACAACGTTTCTGCCCTTGGGTCCAAGGGTTACAACAACTGCATCTGCAAGGGTTTGTACGCCCTTGAGCATTGCTTCACGGGCTTTTGCAGCATATTTGATTTCTTTAGCCATCTATTGGTTCCTCCATAATATATAGTTTGATTTAATGTATCTGTTCTATTTTGTTGTGCGAAAAGAGAATTGAATATATTTACTCGATAACGCCAAGCACGTCATCCTGGCGCATGATCAGATAATCCGTCCCGTCAATTTTAACCTCGGTTCCGCCGTACTTGCTGAAAAGGATGGTGTCGCCAACCTTGAGATCCATGGGAATCAGTTTTCCGTCTTCACCCACACGACCGTTTCCTGAAGCAACAACCTTACCCTCGGCGGGTTTTTCTTTTGCGGTATCTGGAATAATAATGCCGCCCTTTGTTTTTTCTGTCTCTTGAACTCGCTCAACAAGAATTCTGTCCTGCAAAGGTCTTAAACTCATGATCTAATTCTCCTTAACAAATAATTAATTTACGTTTAACGATTATGGTGTGGCAACTCCGGGGATGAAAAAAGGGAGTTACTCGTCCTTTTTAACGGCCGGTTTAGGGGCTTCGCAGGATTTTGCACAAGCCGCCGTCGTCTCTTTTGGAGGGGTTGACCCGCCGGACTTGGATCCGCCGTAATCCGTGACGTACCAGCCAGAACCTTTTAAATGAAATGAACTGTGGGAGATAAGTTTCTGAAGTTTTCCCTGGCAATGACTGCATGTGGTCAAGGGTGCGTCCGACATTTTCTGAAAGACCTCCTCAATCCTTTTGCAGTTTAAGCATTCATACTCATAAATAGGCATTTTAATCTGTTCTCCAAATAAATTTGATGTTCATGTGTCTCAAAAACAATGATAATGTAGTCAGTCTTTATTCCTTGTCAAGGAGTAAGAGTTAAAATTTAAACCAGTTTGTCAAAGCCCGGTTTTACAGACCTTTCTCCATAGTATTCAAGAATAAGGGCAAGGCCCGCAAGCCGGACCGGTTTAAGAATTTTCAAGGTAAGTGCATGGACCTTCCTTTCTTCCTCCATGGCCGTTTCATGGGTGGTTGCTGCCTCATATATCTGCTGGAATTTGGTAAACCTGACAACGTGAACAAGCTCATGGACCACCACATAAAGAACAAAGGGAAAGAGCTGAAACCCCTCTTTTTCTTCAACAGCCTTTAAAATGGTCCCATCCTGAAGACAGACCCGATAGAAGTTAAAGGCCGACGACCCAAAGGGAACATCCTTTTTTCTTGCCTCATATCCTACCACCTGGGCAAAGGGTCCAACCACCCGCTCATGGTCTGCCAGATTTATTGTTGTCCTCACATCATAGCGGCTTTTAAACCACTGGCTTGAAGACATTTTAAAATAATTACTCACCAACTCTTCAGCTATACTGACTGCTTCTTCAACCGCTTTGATCTGGGCTTGGTCAAACAACTGATACTCTTTCATCCCGTGGGCCTCCTTTAAAAAACAATGGACAGATTCAGGTAGGGTGTGCTATGTATAACGATTAACAGATCATACGGTCAAACAGTTAAAATCAGATAGAAAATTCCTATGAAGGGGGTGATTTTTTTGGGTAGTGTTATAAAGAAACGAAGAAAAAAGATGAGAAAGCATAAGCACAGAAAACTCCTTGCACGAACAAGGCACCAGAGGCGTAAGGGGAAATAAGCGGACTTGAGGATATGGGTTGCGGGGTTGTGAAACAGAAACAGTTTCACCACCCCGCACTCATTTTAATGGGCCACTTTAATTGGTTTTGATCTTCTTGAAATACTTCATGAACTCTGAATCAGTTGAGAGCACAAGCGTGGTCGTACTGTCGAGGGACTCCTTGTAGACGTCAAGGGTTCTTACAAAGGCGTAAAAGTCAGTATCCACCCCGTAGGCCTCGGCATAAATCCGGGCCGCTTCAGCATCTGCCGTTCCTTTAAGTTCCTGGGCCGTTTTGTAGGCCTCAGAACGAATCTTCTGCAGTTCTTTTTCCTTGTCACCCCGAATATTGCTTGCCTCACCCCGGCCTTCCGACCGATACTTTTCAGCAATCTGCCTTCGCTCGGCAATCATCCGCCCGTAGACCGCATCCCTGACCTTTTCAACATAGTTGATGCGCTTGATCTTTACGTCCACAATTTCAATACCAAAGGGTTCAAGCTTTGGCTGGGCCTGCTCAAGAATCCGGCGTGTAAGCTCACTCCTGCCCACCTTTATCTTATACTGGGAAGCCTGATCACCCTCACTCTCCCCATCCATGGCGTCAAAGGTATCCATGGGTCGGTCGCTGTTTCTGACACTTTCCACAAGCCTGAACGAGGTCAGAAAGTTACGCATGGCCGGATCGATGATGTCGTCCAGTCGCCCCATGGCGCTCACCATATTGTTCACCGTCTGAAAGTACTTCACAGGATCAACGATCTTCCAGCGGGCAAATGTATCTACCCATAAAAAAGTCTTGTCCTTGGTCGGCACCTGACCCGGGTCACCATCCCATTCCTGAAGGTTTTTCGGAAAATAGGTGGCCTTCTGCACAAAGGGTACCTTAAATTTCAACCCCGGTTCCGTCACGGGTGATCCAACCACCTTTCCAAACTGGGTCACCACTACCTGCTCTGTCTCGTCAACAATATAGGCCGATGCAAACAGTACAACTACGGCCAGGGCCAGAACCCCCAGAAGAATACCTTTAAACTTCATCATTTTTTATCCCCCTCCTTGCCTGGCCCACTGATAACGCTTGAACCCTGGCCCATGTTCAACAGTGGAAGCAGGTTGGATTGATCTGAATCTACAACATACTTGCCGCCAATCTTTGGCAGAATTTCGGCCATGGCCTCAAGATAGAGACGCTTTTCCGTAATATCCTTTGCCTTTACATACTCCTTGTATACGGATGTAAACCGTGCCCCATCACCCATGGCCCGATTGACCCGGTCAAGGGCATATCCCTCGGCATCCTTGATCACCCTTCTTGCCTCACCCCTTGCCTGGGGAATCGCCTTGTTGAACTCCTCCTTTGCCTTGTAGATGAGCTGTTCTTTTTCTTGAACCGCCTCATTCACCTCATTAAACGACGGTTGCACAGGTTCAGGCACATTGGTTTTCTTCATCTCAATGGTAACAATATGAATCCCTGTTTCAGCCTGGCGCATCTCCTCCTGGAGTCGTTCCCTTGCCGCTATTGCGATTTCCTCACGCTTGGAGATTACCTCGTTAATGCTTCGATCTCCCACCACGGTTCGCATGGTGGCTTCGGCCATATCCCTTAAGATGGAGTTGACGTTTTTAACCTTGAACAGGTATTTGTAGGGATCCGAGATCCGGTACTGAACAATCCAGGGAACCACAGCCACATTAAGATCACCGGTGAGCATGAGTGCTGCACCAATATCTTCACTGTCAGTTGCAAACCTTGAACCACCCGCAGGTGTTGTCTTGAATCCGAACTCCTCCTTGTAGACACGCTTGATCTTGACCTTTGTCACCCGTTCAATCCCCGTGGGCAATTTAAAATTGAGCCCGGGCTGACTGATGCGATTGTACTTTCCAAACCGCTGGATCACCCCTACCTCATCAACACCAACGGTGAAAAACAGCGAACTTCCAAAAAAAACAAAAAAAAGAACCACGATTAAAAGAATTCCGCCGGGGAACCTGAAATTCTTAAATTTGGCGAGCACCTCGTCCATCTGTGGCGGTTTTGGTATGTTCCCCCCACCCTGGCGATGTTCGTACTGTTCCTTTTTCTCTCTGAGCTTATCCCAATCCCAGTTCATAGATAGATTCCCGTACCTTTAAAATTAAAAGATGACTTAAAATGATGTCTTAAATAATGAAGGATACAGCAATGGGAATAATTTTCAAGGTAAATCAGAAAACCTAAATCCACCGCCTATTTTTTTTATACCCCTCCAAAAACGATTCGGGGAATTTTTTTTCGCGGCTGGAGCTTATTCCGGTGGGGGCTTGGTCTTTTTGTGGCCGTCCCTCTGATCTGGGCAAATTTTGGGTATAGATATCCCTTGGCGGACCGGAAAAATTAGATTTTTAGTGTGTACCTTTGTCATATAGTTATCCAGATGGTGCCCATGAACCGAAAAGCATTGCAATTTTTCTGCGCGCCTCAACCAAGAGATCGTAAGATGGGTGCCCTTTAGATAAACGCAAAAACAGAGTACGGGATCGTTTAACTACTCTCCCCGGGATATTGACAAGTGAAAACCTGATGGCCTTCATCCGTTTCGTCTTCATCGAAGGAGCCAACGCCAGATTTTTCATCATCACATTCAGGTTTAAGGCAATTATCATGATCCACCACCACGCAGCATTTGTACCAAAGTCAGATGATGGCATTTTTCCACCGGCCAGATCGTCTTTCATCACCGCATGAACCTCTTCACTCTTACCGCATCGTTCATGAAGCCAGTGGATCACATTCTCCCCGTTCATCTGTGTATATTTGATATTGGTAACGACACCAAATACCTTGTATCGGCTTTCATCCATTTCCATTGTCGGGAAGGGAAGCTTAAGCTGTTTATCATCATTCATACCGGGCAAAGGTTGTTGTTCAACCAGGCGCTGCCGTTTGGCAAGATACCTGTATACCGGAGCATCTTTGCTATAGCACAGTTCGTTGGGAACAAAGCACACTTCGGCCCACTCGCTACCGGTTTTTAACTGTAAACCTTTCTCCCTTTTATAGATCGGCTGCCATTGGGCATCTGGCACTTGAGCTACCGCTATTTTGAATGCCTTAGTCACATTACAGCCGATGGCAAATTCGATTCTACCAAATCGTTTATTTTCACCTTTTTCACAGTACCGTAAAAGATCGTGCTGGTAAGCAGCAGTATCTGAACGGAGCTTCACCTTTTCCACATTGCTCGGAAGACAGTCCAAGGCTTCCTTAAAAACCCTTAACTGTTCATAACCAGCGGGCACGTTACCGTCCCGGAATTCTGTGTGAAGAATAATTCCTTGCTCAAACCACCATGTGTTGAAAGGTTGGTAAGCCTTGAACCCTTTATAACAATAAGAAGCTGTCTCTTTCATGGTTTGAGCCAGGGTGGCATCCATGTCCAAGGTGGCCGTTGTCTCGACGCTTACTGTATTCAAGCCAGCGATCATATCTTTATTAATCTTTCCAAACCCCTTCAGGAAGTCATTAGCGGCGGGGATAAATGCTTTAACATCTGACTTCTTTCGGGCATCCTCCTGTTCAGCATCATGAAATTTGGACAAATACCTGAAGACAGCTGACGGGGACGGCACAGAACGTTTTTTTTCCTTCCGCCACCTACTCTCTATAGTTCGGCGAACCTTACGACTCAAACCATGCGTTTCTGATTTCCGCAATATTTGGCAGAACCCTTCATCCGCCTCCAGTATCTTTAAATCATCAACACAGTCTCCTCCGGCAAGATTGAGCAGCACCAAAGATAAAACCATCTGGGAATCAGTCCAGCCTTGCGAGTTCTTTCTTACCTTCAGATGTTTTTGGATGGATTTGGACAACCCGATTACTTTGGCCAAGTCGAGATAGACGGGCAGGCCAGCCAATGCGGTCATGCCGGTCTGAGTTTTTTCTTCTTCATACTTGAATGGAAGCACGCCTTGTGTCATAACTTGTTTCACCCCGTTGATGATAGTTTTTTGTTCGCACAAAGACTCTATCTGCTTGAACCATCAAGCGCAACGGGGTTTTTCTTTTTTTTAGGTGGTGGATTGGGGGAAAAACAACGGTTTCACCTTGACTTCCCTTTTTGCCGGGGATAAATTTGCCAGGATGAAAAAAAATTACACCGCCAACAACCTCTCCATCACCCTTGACATGGCAGGGTCGTTTGTTTACACCAAGATCAGCTATCCTGTCAGGTACGGTGTTTTTAATGAGATCAGAACGCCGGATCAACTGCTCCATTTTAATCTCAACGGCGAAATTATCCGGGCCGTTGGCAGAACCCGGCAATGGATTCATCCCAACGAGTGGCTCAAGCGCACGCCCGGGAACGACTGGGTGTATTACTCCAACGGCGGGTATACAGGGGTATTTGAAGCCATGGGAGAGTACTATCTGCCCAATCTCCAATACCCCACCAACGCCCTTATCGGGGGAAAACCGTTTAGGGAAACTTGCGTAAGCGATCTTGTTGAGGACTGGTACCAGAGGCTTATGGCCCTCCAAACATCGACGAAAAACCTGCCTGAACCCATGGCCCGGTTCCTGGCCCAGGCCCTCCAAAACACCCCGGACCGCCTGCAGGAAAAAGCGAAAAAACTGTTCTCCATTTCCGGGGGAAGGGTGACGGTCATGCCGCCCGATGCAAGGCATGTGGACTACGATATCATCCCTTTGTTTATTTCCCTTGGCTGCCTGTACAAATGCCGGTTCTGTAGAGTCAAAACAGAACATCCCTTTGCCCTTAACACCGAAGATGAAATTGTTGGGCAGCTTACCCGTCTCAAGGCCCTGTACGGCCGTGATCTTGCCAATTACAATTCTCTTTTCCTCGGCGAGCACGATGCCCTTGCAGCAGGCAGGAATCTGATCGTATTTGCCGTTGAAAAAGCCCTGGAAATCCTGGCGTTTGACCAGGGGAACATGAAAGGAAGCAACCTTTTTCTCTTTGGAAGCGTGGACTCCCTTCTTGACACAGATCCGGACCTGTTCAACAGACTCAACACCCTGGTTTCCAAAACTTACATCAACATAGGCCTTGAATCCGCCGACCAGGCGACACTTGATCACCTGGGCAAACCCATCACAGTTGCCCAGGTGATCCAGGCGTTTGACACCATGCAGAAAATCAACGACCAATACCAGAACATTGAAATCACGGCCAACTTTGTCATGGATGAAACCCTTCCAAAGGATCACGTCCCGGCCTTTTTGCGCCTTGTCAGGGAGAGGGTGTCACACACAAAACCCAAGGGAGCGATCTATCTTTCACCCCTTTCCATTAACCATCCGTCACGGGAGATGATGTTCACCTTCAACCGCCTCAAGTGCCTGAGCCGCCTTCCCACCTTTCTCTACATCATCCAGCGGTTGTGATTCAGACTTCTATACTCTTGAGTTAAGATCAAATTAATCATATCGTTTTAAAAAAAAATTGGGAAAACAACCTTGAAAATGAATAACACCAGGACTGGCATAAATCACGAACCCACCAAAAAAAAGCCCTCACACCCATGCCGTGTATCTGTTCACGGGGGCCACAGCGGCCAGTTCTGCCTCCACGCAAGGGACAGGCTCGAAGATATGGTAAAACGCTACGTCGAACTTGGCTTTACCTGGGTCGGCATCACTGAGCATCTTCCGGCCTGGGGCGAAAAGGTCATGTACCCTGACGAGGTTGCGGCACAGCTGACCCCGGACCAGATGCTTATCACCTTTGGGGCCTATATCCTGGAATGCAACCGCCTGAAAAAGAAATACCGATCAAGCATCAAAATTTTTACCGCCTTTGAAATCGAAACCTGCTCAGGGTATGGCACTTATGTGCCACAAATGGTCTCCCGTTTCAAGCCCGATTACATTGTCGGCTCTGTTCACCATGTCAATGACCAGGGGTTTGATTTTTCAAAGGACCAATACCTTGAAACAGCTACCGGACTGGGGGGGATTGACACCCTTTACGAACAATATTTTGACCTTCAGTACGAGATGTTCAGAACCATCAATCCGGCTGTTGCAGGCCATTTTGATCTCATACGAATCTTTGACGACAACTATGGTTCAAGGCTCAAAAAGCCAGCCATCTGGCAAAAGATCGTCCGAAACCTGGGATACATCAAACAACAGGATATCGTCATGGATTACAACCTCAGGGCCCTTACAAAGGGGGCCGTGGAACCCTATATTGCCGCCCCCATCCTTGAACTTGCACGGGCAATGGAAATCCGGGTTGTCCCAGGCGACGACTCCCACGGCGTGCGAGACATTGGTCAACACATTGACCCGGCCATTGACACCCTTTCCACCCTCGGGTTTACGACACCTTTTCATCCGCCCAGGCTCTACTCTTGGGAAACACAGGAAAAAGAATAACCATGAAAAAGCAACAGATCACCGTGGTTCTTGTGGAACCCCAGGGGCCCCTCAACATCGGTTCCGTGTGCAGAGCCATGATGAATTTTGGATTCAGCCAACTCTGCCTTGTCAATCCATGCACGACATTCAACAACCTTGACGCCAGAAAAATGGCCCTTTCAGCCCTGCCCATTCTCGAGAAGGCCGTTGTGGTTGATACCCTGGCCCAGGCCCTCAAAAATTGCCACCTGGCCTTCGGCACCACCCGCCGTTTTGGAAAATACCGCCAGGATTTTTTATCTCCTGAAGATTTTGGCAGGACCCTGGCTGAAGAACCGGACACGAACCAATGTGCCCTTGTCATGGGCAGGGAAGACCACGGACTATACACCTCAGAACTTGAGCTCTGCCAGCGCTTTGTCACCATTCCCACGGAAAACGCCTATGGGTCCATGAATCTGTCCCATGCAACAGCCCTGCTCCTCTATCAGGCGTCAATGGCCCTGGGCCGAACAATCCCACTTAATACCGGTTCAACCCCGCCGGCAACCAGTCATGAGTTGGCAGGCATGTACGACCACATGACCAAAAGCCTGTGCGACATCGATTTCCTCAATACCCAGAACCCGGATCACCTCCTGCGGACCTTCAGGCGGATCTTTGGACGGGCAGGCCTTGACAGGCGCGAAGTTGCCATCATCCGTGGCCTCATGGGCCGCATTGACTGGACCGAGTCTGAACGAAAAAAGCACCTCAAAGAATAAACAAGGCAAGGCTGTCTGGTTTGCGGATTTAGATTTGATTTTATGTTAATCGTGGTAATCATATATAAAGTCAAACAAAGGAATGACCCGAATTCTGGGACAGCCGTCCCGGGATTCAAGACAACAACCCCCAAAAAGGAGTATATCATGCTGAAACAACCCATGGGCGACGCCTTGAACGAACAGATCAACAAAGAAATGTATTCGGCCTACCTCTATATGGCCATGTCCAGCCACAGCAATGGAATTGGCCTTAAGGGCTTTGGCAACTGGTTCATGGTCCAGTACCACGAGGAAATGTTCCATGCCATGAAAATTTATGAGTACCTGTCAAGCCAGGGGGTTCCGGTTGTTCTCAAGGGCATTGCCGAGCCCCCGGCAAGTTTTGAGTCCCCCCTTGACATGTTCACAAAGACCCTGGCCCACGAACAGTTCATCACCGAGTCCATCAACAATCTCATGGAACTTGCCATTGATGAAAAAGACCATGCCACCCAGATCTTTCTCCAGTGGTATGTGCTCGAACAGGTGGAGGAAGAAGAAAATGACAACGACATCATTGCCCAGCTCAAGCTCATCAAGAACGACCCCAGAAGCCTGATGATGCTCGACCGTGAGCTTGCAGGGCGCATGACAACGGTTCCGGTTGATTTCAGCAAAGGGGTAAGCAACGCCCAGTAAAACAGCCGTCACCTTTTGGGTCAGGCCCCTCCTGTTTTAACCCTGGGAAACCTTGACCGATCCGTATGGGGATAAAACTTGGCCCCTGAAAAAATGTTCATGAACGCCTGGTTCACGTTTAATTCCACATAGGTGAGTTTTTGACGGATGGTCTCGATCTCATCAAAGAGATCGGGATCAACCAGGAGACGTGCGGCCCCGCCAAGGGAAGAATTGCCAAGAACCTTGAACCGATCCATGGGGATATCGGGGAGCATACCAATGGAGATGGCAGACACGGGATCGATGAACGAACCAAAGGTGCCTGCCACATAAAAGTGCTCAAGGTCGTCAAAGCCCAATCCTGCAGTATGTTCGACAATGACCTGGAGGATTGCGTACATGGCGGCCTTGGAACTTGTCAAGGAATTGAGATCCACCTGGCTGAGGGTAATGGGGGCATTGGTGCCAGACTCGGTTGCCGGAACCAGCACAAGGGTGTCAATCCCCTGGTCACAAACAAGTTGACCGGCACACCGTTCGGGCGAAAATTTTCCCCGGATGTCCATCATTCCCGATAAAAAGAGCCCGGCCGCAAGATCAATCATGGCCGATCCGCACAGCCCCATGGCAGGCTCGTCCCCAATGGTATGAATTTTAATCACACACGACACAGGGTCAATCTTCACCCTGTCGATCACCCCTGGTCCTGCGGTCATGCCCATTTTGCTCATTCCCCCTTCAAGGGCCGGGCCTGCGGCACCGGCACAGGCAATGAGCCATTCCCTTGTTCCAAGAACCACCTCGGCATTGGTTCCCACATCCACCATGATACTGGGATTTTCGTTCGTGTGAATGCCGGAAAAGAGGATGCCGGCAACAAGATCCCCCCCGAAATAACTGCCGATGTTGGGGAAGATAAAAACTGCGGCCATGGGGTTAAGACAGAGCCCAAGCTCCCGGGCGTCCTGAATGCCCGGCACATTGATTGCCGGAATATAGGGTTCCCGGATAATATTTGACGGATCAATCCCGAGGAAAAGGTGGGTCATGGCCGTATTCCCGGCGCAGACCATGAAATGAACCGATTCAACCTTGAGCCCTGCTCGGTCACACAGGTCGCTTACACTGTGGTTCACCGAATCAATCAAAACCGATCGCAGGGCCTCAAGCCCCTCTGGATCCTTTGCATGGTGAATCCGTGCAAGCACGTCCGGGGCAATGCAAATCTGGGGGTTGTCAAATCCGCTTTCCCCCAGGGTTTCCCGGTTTTCAAGATCCACCAGCCGGGCCACCAGCCGGGTGGTGCCGATATCCAGGGCAACCCCGCACACGGGTTCTGGGCTGTCCGGAGCCTGGACATTGATGATCCGCCACCCCCATGAGTCCTTACAAAGAAGCACCTTGATTCTGTGGTTAAACCGACGTAAAAGGGCAGGAAGACGCTTCACCACGCCCAGGGGTAGTGTTACCCGGTCTGTGCCAAGGGCTTTCTCCAGAACCGCTGTCAGCCGCTCAACATCTGCAATATTGTTTCCAAGGCGCGGCACAGGCACCTGGACCACCCTGACGCCTCCCTCTGCCCTGTTCACCGGTTTACCCCCTTAAGAAGCTCAAGCCTTGCCGCAAGCCGTGGAAAGGCCCCAAGGTCTGTGTGGGGAATAAAAAGCGCCCCCATGTAATGATCCATGTACGAAGGGGTTTCGGCAAGTTCAAAGTTGGTCATCATCCGAACCACCTCGCCCACATCCCGCCGTAGCCGGTTGGTAAACGAACTCATCTTGGCGCCCAGAAGGGAACTGTTGCCAAGGTAGGTGACATGATTTGGATCAACCTCCGGCAACAGCCCAATGGTCATGGCCTTCTCAAGATCAATATAGGAACCAAACCCGCCTGCCAGGATCACCTCCTCGATATCGCCGATGGTCAACCCAACCTCTTCAAGCAGGGTCTGGGCAGCCGAATACATGGCACCTTTTGCCCGGATCAGATTATCTATGTCAGGTTCCGTGATGGAAATATCCCTGTCGATCTGGGTGGCATCCTGCCACACCAGCACATATTCCCAAACCCCCTCACGTTGACGGATTCTGTCGAGTCCCAGGGCCTGATTGAACTTTCCGCGATTGTCGATGACGCCGGCTTCAAACAGCCTTGCCACAATGGTAATCAAACCCGATCCACAGATTCCCTTGGGCCTGACATTACCAATGGTCATGATCATGGGCTCAAGGGTCATCAGGTCGATGGAAAAATCCTCAATAGCCCCCCTGGCTGCCCTCATGCCAAAGGTGACCCCCCCGCCTTCAAAGGCAGGACCGGCCGAAGCGGCAGTACAGACCATCCAGTCTTTGTTGCCGATGACAATCTCGGCATTGGTGCCGATATCCATGAAAAGCGTCAGCTTATCCGACCGGTACATACCCGATCCCATGACTCCCGCAACAATATCTCCACCCACATAGGAAGCCACCCCGGGATACACAAGGGCAATGGCATGGGCGGCAAGGTCAATACCCACGTCAGCGGCTGCAAACGGCGGATAAAAGTTGGAAGCCGGGACATAGGGGGCCCGCCTTAGGTATTGCGGAGTAATACCAAGGAGAAGCTGGGTCATTGTGGAGTTGCCGGCAAGGGTGATGGTAGTGATTTCATCCCGGCCTATACCGGCTTTTTTGATGATTTGCCCAAGGACTTTGTTGACGGTTTCAATCACCTTTGTCTGCAGGGTGGCAAGGCCGTTGGTCTTTTCAGAAAAAACGATCCGTGAGATCACATCCTCACCATAGCTGATCTGGGCGTTGAAATCCCCATAATTTGACAGCACTTCCCCTGAATTGAGATCAAGCACCTCACCGTAGATTGTTGTGGTGCCGATATCCATGGCAACGGCAAGATTTTGGTCTGTTGTATCACCGGATTCAATTTGGACAATTTTATTTTTCCCATCCTCTCTTACCGGCCGCACAATGGTTGCGGTGACCTTAAAGTTTCCCTGGCGCAGAAGATCAGGAAGGGTTCGCATCACATTTAAATCCATGACAAGGCGATGCTCGTTGTGCTCAATCTTGAGGTGGTGAAGCAGCCTTGAAACATCGGCGATGTTGTCCTGGGCCGTGGGTTCGGGAAGCTCCAGGTATTTTTTTTCAACCGGTGGGATAAAAAGCCCCTGCTCCTTGAGCTGGTTCAGATCAAAAGTTCGGATCCTTGCCGTGTGCCTGGGAGAGGCCTGGAGGTTCAGTACTGCTGAATCCACATCAGACTCCACGGGAACTCTCACCACAAGGTCGGATCGGACCTTTGCAAGGCAGGCCAGTCGATAGCCTTTGGCAATATCTTCAGGTGAAAGCCTCTCGGAAAGACCATCGTCCACCTGGCCCTGTTCAATGATAACCCTGCATTTTCCGCAGACCCCTTCACCGCCGCAGGAGGCATTTATGTGAACACCGGTCTCCATTGCCGCCCGAATAAGAATTTCACCATCATCGACCTCAATTTTCCTGTCATGGGGCAGGAAGGTGATCATATGCCTCGCCATCCAATATCCTCCTTAAAGCATAAAGTTTAATTCTCTGCTGTTTATTTCCCTCTGGGGTGTCACACACCCCTCACCCATCGCTTCTCTCTTATCCCACAGGTTAAACAAGGTAAACAATAAAAAACATCTTCATTTGAGTTTATTCTCGAAATTTCATTGACCTAAAACTTTTTTTTCTGTTTAAAAGAGTAAGATTTATATTGAACACGGATCAATGCCTGTTCAAACCTTAAACGATAGCAAGATGGTATCTTAAACATTAGCAGCATGGTATCATAAACCAGTAACGACATGGTCAATTAAACATGTAGAGACATGGTATTTTGAAATATAATTAGGGGGTAGGGTAATGGAAAAAATTGATATACCCAGACTTAAAGACATTGTGGGAGAAGACAACCTGAAGAGCAATCCGGCAGACCTCTATGTTTACGGTTCTGACTCATCTGTTCATTCTGCCATGCCCTGGGTGGTCGTAAGACCCAAAGACATTGAGCAGGTTCAACAGATAATGGTTTATGCCAACCAGGAAAAGATCCCTGTGATCACCCGGGGGGCGGGATCTGGCATGTGCGGACAGACCGTGCCCATCAACGGCGGCATCATTCTTGACATGAAGCGGATGAACAAAATCCTTGAGATCAATCCGTCGGACGTCTATTGCCGGGTCGAGCCAGGGGTTGTTGACGACGACCTGAACCAGGCGTTAAAACCCTTTGGCGTCTTTTACCCCCCCACGCCAGCCTCAAGCAGAATCGCCACCATCGGCGGTGAAATTGGCAACAATGCAAGCGGGGTCCGCTCGGTGAAATACGGAGCCACCCGGAACAGTGTCCTTGGAATGAAGGTGGTGTTGCCCGACGGCAGGCTTGTGACCCTTGGTGCACGGACACGGGTTGAGGCAACCGGCTACCAAATCCATAAACTCATAGTGGGGTCCGAAGGAACCCTCGGTGTGGTGGTCGAGGCCACCCTGAGCTTTGTTCCCATTCCAAAATTCAGGTGCCTTGGCATGGCCAATTTTGATACCCTTGAAGATGCGGGGAACGCCATTGCAGGAATCATGGGCGGCGGAATCGCGCCGTCCATGCTGGAGCTTGTGGACAACGTGGCCATCAAGGCCGTGAACAAAACCATGGATCTGGGCCTCCCGGATGTTGAGGCGATGCTTCTCTATGAGGCTGACGGCATGGTCAAAGAGGCCGTGGACTACGAGATCGACGCCATGAAAGAGGTGTGCCGTAAAAACAACGGTTCAGGTCTTGTGAGCAGTTACAATGCCGATGAACGGGCCAAGATCTTCATGGGCAGGAAAAAACTCTTTCCAGCCCTGTCGAAATTCAGCGACGTGCTCTCGAGCACCGCCCTTGCCGACGACATGGCCGTGCCCTACTCCAAAATGGCGGAAACCGCCAAAACCATACACCAGATTGCCGCCAGAAACAACATTATCATGACGGCCTACGGCCATTGCGGTTCAGGCTGTATGCACACCAAGATCCTCATGGAGCCGACCCATAAAGACCAGTGGGATTCGGCCAAAAAAGCGGTGGCTGAGATTTATGAGTATGTCCGCTCGGTCCACGGCACCACCTCTGCGGAACACGGTATCGGCCTGTCAAAGGCGCCGGCCTTCAAGCTTGAGAAAGCGGACAGCCTTGAACTGATGTCGAGCATCAAACGGGCCTTTGATCCCAACAACATTCTCAATCCCGGCAAACTCATGGATGCCCCTGAAAATTGGGTCACGGCCACAGACCTGAGGTACATGGTTGCTTGACATTGACATAGAACCCAAACGGAGTCACACATATGGAAACACGTCCCTTTGAAACAAAGAATCTTGACAAGTGGAAATCCAACCTGGACAGCTGCATCCGTTGCGGATACTGCTATGAACACTGCCCCATATTTAAACACACCCGGTGGGAATCGGACGCCCCCAGGGCCAAACTGATCATGCTCTACGGCTTGCTTGCCGGCAAACTTGAGCCTTCAGCCTATATCGCCGACAAAATCGCCTCATGTTTTTACTGTGGGCGTTGCGTTGCCGCCTGTTCAAGCGGTGTCCCCCTGACCGAAATATTCACCGATGCCAAGCGCGATTTCCAGGGCACTGAATTTGAAGCGTGCGGAACTACCACGGTGACCAACACTGATTGTGTCGCCTGCCTTGCCTGCGTACGGGCCTGCCCCCACGAGGCAAGGCTGTTCGTCAACGGCAAGATCGTCACAGATACGGTCAAGTGCCAGAGTTGCGGCATCTGTGTGGATATCTGTCCCAACAAGGCCATCTCCACCTCCCTGAGCTACGGCACAAACCGACCGGCCCTGAACCAGGAAATCGGGGAATTCCTTGAAAAAGAGACCTCAAAGGCCATTGTTTTTGGATGCAACTGGTCCTACTATCCTGATTTTCAAGCATCGGTGATGGACAAGGCGGTTGAGCCTCCATACAAAATCCTCATCAACATGTGCGGCGGCAGGCTTGAAAAACCCCTGCTCCTCGAACCCCTGCTCCAAAACGCCTGGGGAGTCCTTGTGGCCTGCTGCCCGGACGGCGATTGCGAGCACGACGGAAATGTCAAGGCAAAAGCCCATGTCTCAGCCCTCCGGGAACTCCTTGAGGAGATGGATATCGATCCAGACAGGCTCCAGCTTGTGCAGATCAAGCACAATGACAAGACCGGATTTCAAACGGCCATTGACACCTTCATGGAAAAACTTGAAACACTTGGCCCCCTGAACAACAGATAAGGAAACCACCATGCAGATAAAAGTGCCCTATGGACGAGACGGTGAAGAGACAGCCACCCTGAGCGACAGCCTTGACACAAGCTTTCTGGAGGCCAACTCGGTTGAGATCAAACCCTTTGAATCCCTCATGGAACAGGCATTGAGTGAGCCTGTCAACAGCCCCAACCTCACGGATTTTCTGGCCGGCGCAAGGGACGTTCTCGTCATCGTTAACGACGCCACCCGGCCCACCCCCACCCGTCAGGTCCTGGACCTGATCCACCACAGGTTCAGTGGGATTCCAGTGAAATTCATTATTGCAACCGGTGCCCACAGGGGACCGAGCCATGAAGAGTTCATCCAGATCTTCGGGGATTACTATGAAACGATCAAGGATGACATCATTGTCCATGATGCCCAACGATCAGAGGATATGGTCTTTCTGGGTACGAGCTCCAATGGAACAGAGATGTATGTGAACCGTGCAGGGGTTGACGCCCACAAGATCATCATCATCGGCTCGGTGGAGCCCCATTACTTTGCCGGTTATACGGGTGGCAGAAAATCATTTCTGCCGGGAATTGCAGGGTTTAACACCATTGAGCAGAACCACAAGCTCGCCCTTGTACCCGCAGCAAAGGCCCTGGCCCTTGAGGGCAATCCCGTCCACGAGGACATGGTGGATGCCCTGTCTGTGGTAAAAAAAGAAATCTTTGCCATCATGACCGTTCTGGACAAGGACCACAGGGTCTACGCCGTGACCGCAGGCGAAATCCATGACTCGTTCATGGCAGCCATTGACAGTGCCAATGAGGTGTTTGCCGCCCCCATCAAGGCAAAGGCCGACATTGTCGTATCCGTGGTCAAGTTTCCCCAGGACATAGACCTCTACCAGGCCCAGAAGGGAATAGACAATGCCAAGCTTGCCCTCAAGGACAACGGCATCATGATCCTTGTGGCCAAGTGCAGGTGCGGTATCGGTGGCAAGGCATTTGCCGATCTGCTGGGCAGCTGCGATACCCCCCAGGAGGTGCTTGACACCATTGAGAAGGGGTATAAGCTCGGCTACCACAAGGCTGCCAAAATGGCTGAAATCGGCATCTGGGCTGAAATGTGGGGAGTAACAGATGTAGAGCCGGAAGTCATTGAAAAACTCTTTATCCGGCCCTTTACCTCCCTCCAGGAGGCATTAGACACGGCCATCGAGAAAAAGGGTAAAGATGCAAAAATCCTCTTTCTCATGGACGGCGGACTCACCGTTCCCCTATACAGGGAATAGGCGGAGGACAATACCTTCCTCCGGTCGGCGGAATGATACGAGTTTTACAATTTTTTTTCGTCAGACAATCAACGCAAAAAAGCAGCCCGGAAATAATCCTGACTGCTTTTTTGTTTAACTTAACAATGGATTAATCAGAGTTTTTCGGCAAACTTGCGCACCTTGGCGCTGAACTCTTCAGCCATGTTCGAAGCAATGGTGGTAAAAATGAGGCGGTCTTTGTTCAGCCCCATGGCCTCAAGGCGTTTCTGCACCTCGGCCACCCGCCAGCCGGCATAGGTGTTACCCCGCTCGGCCTTGCAGTTTCCCTCGTGGCAGGCCGCAACCATGACGCCGTCAGCACCTTCGACAAAGGCCTTCATGATGAACTCCACATCAACCTTGCCAGCGCAGGGAACCTGAACCATCCTGAAACCATCTGGAAGATCAACGCCCAGGGCCTTTGCAGCCTGTCCCGCCTCAAAGGCGGAATTCTCACAGCAAAAGGCAACAATGGACGGGGTGCCTTTGACAGATGTCACAGCCGCTTCAATGTCGGCCTTGAGTGCGTTGTCGGTAAAGCCTCCGATCTGGATGGCATCCATGGGACATTCACTGGCGCAGATGCCGCATCCCTGGCAGGCAACAGGGGATATGGCAGCAACCCCGTTTTCCCAGAAAATAGCGCCATGGGGACAGCAGCGGTAGCAGGTCAGGCAGATGACGCATTTGGTGTCATCCACAACAGCCCTCTCCTTTGCAACGGTCACCACCCCAGCTTTCAGGAGCTCATCAACCCTCAGAACAACGTTGGCACTGTCAACGGGTTGGGATGCCACAAAGATACCCTCCCGGTTGGAACGAACCGGGAAACGGTGAACATTGTTGCTTGGAAGGAGTCCGTCACAATCCGTATCTATGCGAAGGGTTGCCGCAAGATCCAGGTTTTTTCTGCCAACGACCGTCTTTTCCTCAACAACGATATAGTCCGGTTCAAGAATCACATCTTCCCGGATAACCGGATCATTGATGGTGATCTTCAAGGTTTCACCCTGGTCAATGACCGGTTTTTCAGTGGGCTTGAAACATACCACGCCCTGGTGACGGCCTTCGGTAAACAGACGCTCAAGCCCGGGGCCTCCCACCTTGACGTTGTTGGCATAAATGTAGGCACTGGAATTGCCAAGCTTCTGAATGGCAAGGGCTGCCACAAGAACCCGGCGGGTTGCGGCAGGGTCTCCCTCCTGGCCAAACCCTGAAACAAAGGCAACACTCTTTCCCTCACCCTTTTTCAAACCATCAATGAATGCAGCATCCTCAAGCAGGGCCTCCATCTGGGTCATGGTCACCACCCTTTTGTCCAGGGTAAGGTCATAGGCGAGGTTCAAGGGCTCAAGACCGTACACGGGTGCCACAACAACAGCGCCGAAAGTTCGCTCAATGGACCTGTCGGCCGTGGCAAGGCAGGTGCGATAATCTCCGGCAACACCGGCAAGGCTCGCCACCTGGGTCGCGGCCATCACCTCAACCCCGGCAACCGCCATTGGTTGATCCGAATCATGGGCAAGAACCACGGTGTAGCCTTTTTCTGAAAGGGCCGCAGCAGCGTCAACTCCCGGGGTCCCGCATCCAACAACAAGAACATCCTTATTCATGGTGACATCAATCATGGTTGTTTTTTCCGCTATCATTTGGCACCCCCAACATATTTTGCGGCGTCAAAGGCAGCTTTACCCGCTTTTGCCATGGAGGCTGCAATGGTTCCAGGTCCTGCGGCCGTGCCTGCCACAAAAATGCCATCGCCCACACTGTCGTCAAGAAATCCATCAACGGTCATGGGAACGCCAAAGGTCTCTGAGATGAGCTTGCTGTCGGCCCCGGGCATGATGCCAATGGAGAGAACCACAAGGTCAAATTCCTCAAAGGTCGGCGTGCCCTGGTCTTCGGCCATGTGGCGGAGCTTGAGGCAATCGTTTTCAACGGGATAGATGTCAACGGGAATGGTCCTGACAAAACGGACGTTTTCCTTGATCCGCTCGTAAAACACAGGAAATTCCTTGCCCACATTCTGGACATCAATGTAGAACACAGAGACCTCAGCCTCTGGGTCCTGGTGGCGGATCGTACCTGCCATGCGCAGTCCATAGGCGCAGCATACCTCGGAACACCAGAGGTGCCCCAGTCGCTCGTCCCTTGAACCCACGCACTGTATGAAGGCGACCCGTTTGGGGGGCAGACCGTCCGACGGTCTTACGATCCCGGCGTTCTCCCGCTCAATGTGCTCAAACTCAAGACCCGTGATCACATTTTCCCATTTTCCATACCCGTAGGTTCCCTTGATAGAGGCATCAAAGGGAGTAAATCCCGTTGCAAGGATAACGGCATCAACATCAAGGGCACACTCGCTGCCCATCTCCTGAATCTTCATAGCCCCTTCAGGCACAGCCTCGGTCACATTCTCACCCACAACATAGAGGGGAGAATTATGCCGGGAAAAGCCTTTGAGGACCTTTCCAGCGGCCTGGTCCTGGGCGCTTTTCTTAAGGGTAACCCGGTATCCCTTTGATCGGTCCAGAGCGTCGACCTCGGTTCTCAGGTGGACGTTGATCAAGGGTTCACCAACAACATCCTTGAGCATTTTTTCAACGCTGCAGGCACCGCATTTCTGGCACATATCCGTTGCCTTGCAGGTATATCCGATGCTATGACCGCCAAGAAAGCAGCTCTTTTCCACAAGTTCGACACCGATATTTTGTCGAGCCAGTTCCCAGGCAGCGGTAAGGCCTGCAATCCCCCCCCCGACAACCATCACTTTTCCGGTTTGACTATTCAATTGCAAACTCCTTATGGTTTTTAAACTTCAGGTCTTGGCAGTACTCCCGCACGTTCGGCTATCTCAGGCACCTTATGCTCCCACTCGATTGCCATGAGGTGAACCCCTGCAACGCCCTTCATCTCCTTGAACTCCTGAATCTGCTCACAGGCGATCTTGATACCTTCATCGGCAACTTTTTTCTTGTCAACCCCCTGGAGACGCTTGATGATCTCATCGGGAACATCCATTCCAGGGACCTTGTTCTTCATATATTTTGCCATACCAACACTCTTCATGGGGGTAATTCCAGGCAGAATGAACACCTTGTCCGTCAATCCCATGTCATTTGCCTGGCGGATCCACTCACGGATTCTCTCCATGTTGAAGACGCACTGGGTCTGAATAAAATCAGCACCCGCAGTAACCTTTTTGGCAAGGCGGTGAACCCGCCACTCAAAGGGCTCGGCAAAGGGGTTGGCAGCGGCACCGATGAAAATTTTCGGTGGTACATCAATGTCGGCTCCACCCAGAAACTTGCCCTCATCCCTCATCTTTTTCACCATGCCGATGAGCTGCATGGAGTCAAGGTCAAATACCCCTTTGGACTGGGGGTGATCACCAAACTGCTGGTGATCACCGGAAAGGCAGAGCATGTTGTGGATGCCGTGGGCATAGGCCCCAAGGATGTCGGACTGCATGGCAAGGCGGTTTCTATCCCGGCACACCATCTGGAAGTTGGGCTCAACACCCCCCTCCATGCAGATCAGCGAGGCGGCCCAGCTTGACATCCTGACCATGGCGGTCTGGTTGTCTGTGATATTGGCCATATCCACAACACCCTTGAGGTGGGCCACCTTTTCCTTCAGGGCTTCTACGTTTGCGCCCCTTGGGGGCCCTACTTCCCCTGTAAAGGCAAAGTGTCCGGCATTAAGAATTCTCTCTAACTTACTTCCTGATTTCATATTGATCTCTCCCTCAAATCGTAAAGGTTAAACAAAAACCGGCTGCTCATCGCCCCAGGGTCTTGACCCGCTCTTCATAACCGGGTTGAATAACTTTTCTCGGTTTCTGATTGCTCCAGTCATTGGGTGGTGAGATCGCAATTATCTGGTCAAGCCGTCCCTGGGCAGCCAAACGCTCATGGATCTGGTACCAGGCACAGGGCTGATCATTGCTTATCTCGCACTTTCCCTGGTTGGTCCCGCCACAGGGGCCGTTGAAAAGACTCTTGGCACACATGGTCACAGGGCAGATACCACCGGTCATGGCAAGGACGCAATTGCCACAGGCCCGGCATTTTTCCTCATACCATCCCACATCCAGGTTGACACCGATGAACGAAGTGTTGACCGCCGGGAAAACCGGTTTGTTGGGAAAACGTTCGGCAAGAAACTGAATGCCGGCACCGCAGGCCATGGATAAAAGGGCATCGTATTCGTCAATCTTTGAATCAAGCTCTGCCAGGAACTCCATGTCACACTGGCGTTCAAGGGTTTCTGCGCCAAACTTGATTTTATCCTTGCCAAAGGCCAGGTTAAGCTCTGCGTTCAGGGTCTCAACCTCTTTTGATCCTCCTGCCAGACAGACAGCGACGCAGGTACCGCATCCAACGGTCAGGACTCGTTTATAGCCTGACACCATATTTTTGATCTCATCAAAGGGTTTTCTCTCCGCAACAATCATGGATCCTCCTGTTTACAGACTACTAATTTAGTGGTTAGAGCATTAGCCGGAATATCTTTTCCAGAAAAGCACGGAAAAGTCAAGAGTATTAAGTTATTATCCTCTAAGAATTTATCGTTTTATGAATTTCATTCATAAATTCTTGACAATTCAAAAAAGATAACTTATAGAGTAAACATGGGCAAAAACATGGATACAAACGATTACCTGCTGGGGGCAATTGAGACCCTCAAACGCCAGATTATCGTCATTTCAGACGATTACACGATACTTGCATCCAGGACAAAACCTGACAAAAGTGCGGGTTCCGGTCAGGATATCAAGGGTCAGTTTTGCCACAGCGCCCTCTACAACCTGCCGAAGCCCTGCGCCAACTGTCCGGTAAGGGAGGTAATTCGAACGGGCAAACCCACCATCAGCCTCCCCAGGATGGATAACTGCACCAGCGCCTGCCTCTATGCCTACCCCATGGAAATTAAGGAAAATGATACCCCTGCCATTGTCGTGCTTGACTTCCACCTTCCCTCCCTGGACGAATGCGATGAACGACGCATCGCCTCCAACGCTTTTTTGAGAAATCTCATATACAGCGCCGTGGACGGGGTCATTGCCGCGGACATGACCGGTAGAATTCTCATTTTTAACCGGGCCGCAACCGAGATCACAGGGTATTCAAAGGAAGAGGCCTTTGAAAGCCTCGACATCCGAAACCTCTATCCCAAGGGGGACGCCCATAGGATCATGGGTTACCTGAGGAGCGATGCCCATGGTAAAAAAGGCGTCATCCGATCTTACAAACAGCTTGCCCTTCAAAGGGACGGCACCACCATCCCCATCAGCCTCAATGCTTCCATCGTCTACGAGGGGGATAGGGAAATTGCCACCATTGGTTTTTTCCACGATCTCACAGG
Organism: Desulforapulum autotrophicum HRM2; assembly: GCF_000020365.1. Classification (NCBI taxonomy): domain Bacteria; kingdom Pseudomonadati; phylum Thermodesulfobacteriota; class Desulfobacteria; order Desulfobacterales; family Desulfobacteraceae; genus Desulforapulum; species Desulforapulum autotrophicum. The sequence goes on from NC_012108.1 coordinate 3,498,840, forward strand.
GACCCTGCGCATGGAGGCGGAACTTGAAAAGACCCAGACCCAGCTTCTCCAGGCGGAAAAAATGTCCTCCCTGGGCAAACTTGCCGCAGGTGTGGCCCACCAGCTCAACAACCCCCTTGGGGGAATCACTCTGTTCGCCCAGCTCATGCTTGAAGAGCACGAGCTTTCAGACGACGCAAAGAGCGACCTTTCAAGAATCCAGAGGGATGCAGAACGATGTAGTGCCATCGTAAAAGAGCTACTGGAATTTGCCCGGCAGACCAATCGCGAGGTCAGACCCCACGACATCAACACCATTGTCTCAAGAACCCTTTTTCTGCTTAAAAACCAATCGATATTCCAGAACATCGATATCGTCGAAACCTACGACAAGACCCTACCCCAAATTCCGGCCGACGGCCAGCAACTCAACCATGTGTTCATGAACATTATCCTCAACGGGGCAGACGCCATGGCGGGCAAGGGCAGACTTGAAATCAGGACAGGGTTTTCAGCGGACCAAACCATGGTTAAAATCGAAATATCAGATACAGGACCCGGGATTGACAAGAACCTTCTTTCAACCATATTTGAACCATTTTTTACTACAAAGGAGGTGGGAAAGGGAACAGGACTTGGACTGAGCATGGCCTATGGTATCATTGAAAGCCATGGGGGAAGGATCTGGGCTGAAAACAGGGAACCCACGGGAACCCGGTTTATCATCCTGCTTCCCCTGAAGCTTTCAAAGGATCTCACCCCCGGAATTTACTGAATTTTCGGTTGACAGGGATAGGGACCCCATATATATTTTAGATGAAATACTCACCAAAGCATTGCAAAAAAAAGCGTTTCATCATTCGTTCTGGCCCAGAACATATACCCTGTTCCGGCCGTGCCGGTCATATAAACACTTCGCAACACTTTCTTTAGTTCACCTGTCGTAGTTTTATGGTACAGACTTGATATTCACCATTTTACAAGGGAGAGAACAGTATGAACGAAAAAAAAAGAATACTTGTTGTTGACGACGAGCCTGATTTTGCATCCATCGTACAGACCAATCTTGCAAAAGAAGGATTTCAGGTTGATGTGGCATTTGACGGCGTGGAGGCCATGGAAAAAATAAGAGCAGTCCCTGATGGCGCGCTGTATGACGCCATTGTCCTTGATGTGATGATGCCGGAAAAAGATGGGTATGAGGTGTGTGCAGAACTTAAAAAAGACGCGAAATATTGCAATATTCCCATAGTCATGCTCACGGCTGTGGCTGACCATGTGGGATCAACCCGCTACTCCCATGCCGATGGAATGGCCATGGAGGCCGATGATTACCTTCCCAAACCTGCTTCTGCAGAAGAAATAACCAAGAGCGTAAAGCGCCTGACAACATAAAAAAATTCTGGAGGCACCTTACTTAATTCCCTGGTGAATTCGTATACGTCAAAGATCAGTGGATTCAGGTAAGGTGCCCACAGGGTCAACCCATACTAAATGAGATGGTTGGGGGTGACTGTCACAGGCAGGTATAATAAATTACATGCATTGACCCTGGTTTCCACATTGAACAGCCGCTATTAACGCCATGCTTTATTCAATAGGAGTGCATGAAAGTTTTTGCCATAATGAGTGATGATCAGGCATTCAGGTCCAGGGCCCCGGTCATGTTTTCACGGGTAATGAAACGCATCGGCATCCGGGGGGTGTACGTGCCGTTCAAGGTTGATCCGGGAAACATTGGACAGGCCATGGAGGCCATGAGATGCCTCAACATTGATGGCGCCAACATCGGCAATCCCTTTAAAGAGTCAATCCTGCCCCACCTGGATGTCCTGAGCGAGGGCGCCAATATCATCAAGGCAGTTAACACGGTTGTCCGCACGGGCTCAACCCTCAAAGGGTACAACACCAATGCCATCGGATTCATGGACACCCTTGAAAAGGCTGGATTTGATACAGCGGGGAGAAATGCCTTGATTTTCGGAGCTGAAGGGGCTGCAAAAGCCGTTGTCTTTATCCTCAACTGGCTCCGGTGTGAAAGGGTTCAAATCGCAGGCCGCTACAAAAAAAACCTTGACACCCTCCTGGCCACCCTTGAAGGAGAAGCGGTCCGTTTAAAGGATATTTCAACGTCACCCTGCACTGCAAACATCCTCATTAATGCATCGTCCGCCTCAAGCCCTGATGAGGCGCCAAAGTTTGCATCCATCATAGAACGTCTGGAGATAAAGGCCTGCGAACTTGTGGTGGATCTTAACTATGGCCATAAAAACAATTTCTGGAAAAAGCTTGCACAATCCAGAGGTATCCCCTTTATTGACGGACTAACCCCCCTTGCCCACGCAGCACGGCGAACCCTGCTGCTCTGGACAAAAATCGACGTTGAGGCAGGCGAGTTCATAAGAGCACTTGAATCAGACAACAGGGAGGCATGAACGGTGGAAAGACTCAACCCTGAAAAAATTGTAGTGATCGATGATGAGTCAAGCCTCAGGGAAGGTGCCCAGCGCATTCTTTCACGCATGGGTTATGAAGTTTTCCTTGCTGAAAGGGGCGAAGAGGGACTAAATATCATAAACAGCCACCCCATCTCCATCGCACTCCTGGACATGAAGATGCCGGGCATGGATGGCATGGAAGTATTAAAAGAGATCATGGCCATGAACCGGGGAATCATCGTCATCGTGATCACCGGTTACGCCACTGTGGAAACGGCCATCCAGGCCATGAAAATGGGGGCCTATGACTTTATCCCAAAGCCCTATGAACCTGATCAGCTTCGCATGGTGATCAAACGGGCCAACGAGACCCTGAGACTCAAGATCAATGCCCAGCGAATGGAAAGGGAAAGACGAAGAACCCTGGCAGACCTCAACACGGAGCAGAGCCGGATTCACACCATCCTGGAATCGCTGCCCAACGGGGTGCTTGTCACCGACAGCCAGGGAGAGGTGGTCCTTCTAAATCCGGCCTGTTACAAACTTCTGCACATCGACACTGATAAAAAAGTCCCTGGGAAAAAACCGGCGGGATCCATTTGCGAGTATGTCAACGACGAAGAGGTGTGCGCACTTGTCATGGACATTTCCCGTGGCAGGTACATCGATTATAACGACATCCCTTCCAAGGAGATAAAGATCAGCAACGAAACCTATCTTCTGGTCCTGTGCAGGCCCGTGCTTGGCGAAAAAAAGGAGTGTATGGGAACAGTTGTCAACATCATGGACATCTCGACCATCAAGGTACTGGATCAGCTTAAGTCGGAATTTGTGGCAAAGGTGTCCCACGAATTAAGATCCCCCCTGTCCACCATCCACGAACAGCTCAAGATGGTCATGGGTGGCCTTGGGCAGACGATAGGTGGGGATGACCAGCATCTTCTCTCCCGTGCACGGGAAAAAACAGGCGGTCTTATTTCAACCATAGGTGATCTTCTTGACTTATCACGCATCGAAGCTGGCATGGAGATCAAGGAGCTTAAAGAGGTGCAACTGGATGACCTTTTAAAGGCTATCTGCGAATTTCTGGAGGTAAGGGCCGCAGCAAAGCAGCAGACCCTGACCTTCACCCCGCCTGAAACCCCTGTTCCGCCCATCAAAGGCGACCCCCTTGCCCTTGAAAGCGTTTTTGGCAACCTCATCTCCAATGCCATCATTTACACCCCGGAAAAGGGTACCATCCAGGTTGACTGCACGGTCACCGGCACCAACCTCAGGGTCAGGGTAAAGGACAATGGCTTTGGCATTGACGCACGTTACATGGACAAAATCTTTGAACGCTTCTACAGAATAAAAAACGAACGAACAAGGTACATCACAGGAACAGGCCTTGGGCTGCCCATTGTCAAGGGCATTGTCGATGCCATGAACGGCTACATTGATGTGGAAAGCGAGGTCAACCAGGGAACGACCTTTACCGTGATCCTCCCCCTGAAACAGCCCCAAGGGGGCATTTAGCCCCTAAACCAGCCCATGCAAATTCATTTAAGAGAACCTTTGTTCCATACTGTCAGCCAACGATGTCGAGAAGGGTGCCCAGCATCTGATCCTCAGTTTGAATGGTTCTGGTGTTGGCTTCAAAGGCTCGCTGGGTAATAATCTGGTCGGTAAATTCCCCGGCAAGGTCTGTGTTGGACAACTCCGGCACAACGGCTTCACCATTCATCATTCGGGTTTCCACGGGCCCCCCGGTGTCAACCTTTGAGATGTCAACCTTGACAGCATCGTTCTGGCCTTCTGTAACAAGGGCACGGCTCTTTTTAAAATCATCGGAATATACATTGGCAACATTGTTGGCTGAAACAGCCATTTTCGTTCCAAATGCCTTGAGGGCCGATGCGCTGGTGTTGATGGCAAAACCCATTTTAATTTCTCCTGACGCTAAAGATAACATTTTGTTCAATTGTTGAGCAATCTGCTAATGCAATAAACGTGCAACCCAACAACCGAATTTTGCTGAAATCCTCACGTACTACAGTACGCTCCGGTTTCAGTTTTGCTTGCGCCTTGCATCTGGGCAAGTTTTCATCCAAACATGGGTTTTCGGTCAGGCACTCACCCATAGGCAGTCATGCCTGCAAACAACAAATGACATTTTTTGTCCCATATGGTTGACAAAAAATGTCACTTGTTGCTTCAAATCGAACGTTAGACCTCAGGTCTGGGATAAAGCCCGCTCCTTTCCACAATCTCAGGCACCTTCTCCTCCCACTCAATGGCCATGATGTGAAAGCCTGACACCCCTTTGCACGCCTTGAGCCGCTGGATGGCCTCAATGCAGATGTCGAGTCCCTCCTGGGCCTGGTGCTCTTTTGGCACGCCTGCAAGGCGCTTGATAATTTCATCGGGCACATCCATTCCCGGCACCCGGTTCTTCATGAACTTTGCCATGCCCACAGATTTCATGGGGGTCATACCGGCCATGATGAACACCCGTTCGTCAAGGCCCCTCTCCCTTACCCCCTCCATCCATAGTTCAAATTTCTCAAGATTGTAGATGCACTGGGTCTGGATAAACTCCACACCGCAGGCCACCTTTTTGGCAAGCCGGGGCACCCGGATCTCAAAGGGATCGGCAAAGGGGTTGGCCGCAGCCCCCACAAACATGGCAGGGGGCCTTTTAATCTCATCTCCGCCAAGAAATCTTCCCCTGTCACGCATCATGCGGACCGTCTGGATCAGCTGCATGGAGTCAAGGTCGTGGACATTCTGGCCCTGGGCCGAGTCCCCAAAGCTCTGGTGATCACCGGTGAGGCAGAGGATGTTGTTGATATCAAAACTTGCGGCCCCAAGGATGTCGCTCTGAATGGCAATGCGGTTTCTGTCCCGGGTGACCATCTGGAGCACGGGCTCAATGCCGAGCTTTTTAAGATGAATACAGGCGGCAAGGGAACACATGCGGGTCATGGAGGTCTGATTGTCCGTGATGTTCACGGCATCCACATGGTTTCGAATCAATTCACCCTTGGAAATAACGGCCATGGGGTCGCTTCCCCTTGGGGGTCCGCACTCGCTGGTTACGGCAACATGGCCCAACTTTAATATCTTTTCAAGTCTGCTTGGCGTCAATGGCTTCATACCTGAACGTCCTCCCTTGTGACCTTTCGGGGGCCCCCTGCCCGTTCCGTTGACCAGTCCTTGATGGGTGCCACAATCTCGTAATCATCCAGCCGGCCAAGGGCCTTGAGCCGATCGATGATGAGCTGCCAGACACAGTCAAGCTCGGGGTTGATCTCGCATTTCCCCTTGGTTGATCCGCCGCAGGGACCGTTCATCACCCGCTTGGCACACCTTGAAATGGGGCAGATACCTGCCGTTGCTGCAAGTACGCAGGATCCGCAGGCCTGGCACCGTTCCGTCCAGACCCCCCGCTGTTCCGTGGCGCCGAGAAAACAGGTGTTGACCCCCGGCAAAACAGGGGTGGTCTTATATTTCTCCGCCATGAACTGAACCCCCACCCCGCAGGCAAGCGAAAGAACCGCATCGTACTGGTCGATAATATCCCGGACCTCCTCTATATACTCGTGGTCGCACTGGCGCTCCAGGGTTCGCTCGTCTATGGTTTTTTTCTCCCCCTCCTTGATCGAGTGCATCCTGAGCAACGAGGCAAGCACCTCAACCTCTTTCTTGCCCCCGGCCTCACACACGGTAACGCACTCGTTGCAGCCCAGCACCAGAATGCGCTGGAAACCTTTGATCTCTTCGATGATCTCTTCAATGGGTTTTTTATCGGCGATTATCATTTTCTGACCCCTTTTATTGACAGTTCCAGCCCATATCAGGCCGCCGCTTTATCCTTTTTGATCGCCTCCCGAACCGGGGAGGGGCCAAGAGCCCTTATTCTTTGATCCATCTCCATGGCATACTTTGCAAACAGGGGGCCTTCTCCAGAGGAAAGGTTGTACATCTGAACCCTCTCCCCTTCGACCCCTACGGAATCAAGAAGCCGGGCCGCCTCGTTCACCCTTTTTTTTGCCCTGAAATTACCCGTACCAAAGTGGCAGTCACCTTCCATGCAGCCGACCACATAGACGCCGTCCGCACCCCGTTCAAAGGCTCTTAAGATATGAATCAGGTCTATTTTCCCCGTACACGGAAGGCGGATAATTCTGAAATCCGCCGGACATTTCAACCGCATGGAACCTGCCAGGTCCGCAGCTGAATAGCCTCAGTAATTACAGCAGAAGGCAAGAATAACGGGAGTAAAAGCCTCTGTCATGACACCTCCTCCAGCAGGGCTTCCACCTTGCTGAGCAATTGTTGATCCTCATACCAGTTGAGTTTGATGGTCTTTGCCGGGCATTCAGCAGCGCAAACACCGCACCCCTGGCAAAGGGCCGGGTCGATGTAGCTCACCCCCTCGGCATTTATGACCGGAACATTATAGGGACACGATCGGACACAGATGAGACAGGCCGCACAATTTTCAGGGTCGACCTCGGCAGTCACGGCCGAAAGGGTGAGATAATCCCTGGAAAGGAAGGTGACGGCCCTTGAGGCCGCTGCCAGGGCCTGGGCAATGGTTTCAGAAATGAGTTTTGGACCGTGGGCCGTTCCACAGATAAAAACCCCTTCTGTGGTGGCATCCACGGGTTTTAACTTCACATGGGCCTCGATAAAGAAACCTTGGGGATTGCGGCCAATCTTGAGAAGAGACGCAAGTTCCTGGGTATCTGCAGCCTGAACGCCTGCGGAAAGGGCCACAAGATCGGTCTCCACACTGAGTTTCACACCCAGCACATGATCGGTAAAGGTAACCGTGAGGCCGTTGTCGGTCTGTTCAACCACGGGGGGGTCGTTGCGGTCAAACCGGAAAAAGAGCACACCCAGTTGTCTTGCCTCGGTATAGTACTCCTCAAGCAGGGCATACATTCTCATGTCCCGGTAGAGGATGAATACGGTGGCCTCGGGGTTGCCCTGCTTGATGGCAATGGCATTTTTAACGGCCGATTGACAGCAGACCCTCGAACAGTTGGGATTTTCATCGTTTCTGGATCCCACGCACTGGATCATGACCACATGCTCAAGGTCTCCGGCACCCTGATCATGGAGGCGTTGGGCAAGTTCCACCTGGGTTGTCACCCGGTCCGTTTCAGGATAAAGATACTCAACAGGGGTGTACTCGTCAGCACCCGTGGCCACAACCACCACTCCATGGTGAATCTTTCGTTCATACATGCCCGGTCCCACCAGCACTTCGGTGGTAAAATTTCCCTTATACCCTGTAAAACCGACAATGAGAGATTCCTTGAGTACCTGGACATTTTCATGATTTTCAATCCGTTCTGCCAACTGGGTCACATAGGCCCTGATATCGCCCCCCTCAATGGTTGAGACAAGCCGGTTACCAAGACCGCCGAGGCGCTTCTCCTTTTCCACAAGAACCGTCTCAAACCCCTGATCTCCAAGGGCCTTTGCCGCCGTCATTCCAGCAACCCCCCCTCCGATGACAAGGGCTCTTCGGGTAACCGGAATCTGCTTCTCATGGAGGGGTGTCAGGGTTGCGACCCTTGCCACCGCCATGCGAACCAGGTCTTCTGCCTTTTTTGTCGCCTTTTCAGGGGTTTCGGAATGCATCCAGGCATCCTGATTCCTGATGTTGGCCATCTCAAACAGATACCTGTTCAGACCGCTCTTTTCCAGGGTTTCCATGAAGATATCTTCGTGGGTTTTTGGGGTGCAGGATGCCACAACCACCCGGTTGAGCCGGTGCTCCTCAATTTTTTCCTTGATTCCAACCTGGGCATCCTGGGAACAGGTAAAGAGATTCATCTCCGAATATACGACGTTGGGCAATGTCTTGGCATAGGCGTCCACCTTGTCCACATCCACAACGCCTGCGATGTTGATGCCGCACTTGCAGACAAACACCCCGATCCTTGGCGGCTCGTCGGTGACATCCCGCTCCGCTGGCTGTTCTACCGTTCTGACCTGGGTGTTTCTTGCATCAGCAAGCGCCATGCCTGCAACACAGGCCGCACCGCTTGCGTCTGTGACCGAAGCGGGTATATCCTTTGGACCCTGGAACACCCCTGCCACATACACGCCGGGCCTTGAACTCTCAAGGGGGTTAAACGGGGAAGTCAAGGCAAAGCCGTGGGGATCTGTCTCAACACCTATACGCCTTGCAAGGGAGCGACTTTCCATGGGGATCTCAAGGCCCACTGAAAGGATGACCATGTCAAACTCTTCTTTGATCATGGCGCCCTTCTCATCCACATAATTAAGTATGAGGTTGCCCGTTTCCCTTACCTCGTCCACGCTGTGGATGCGAGATTTTATAAATCTTACCCCATCCTGGTCCCGTGCCCTTAAATAGTATTGTTCGTAATCCTTTCCAAAGGTTCGCATGTCCATATTAAAGATGGCACAGTCAAGACCCATTTTTGAATGCTCTTTTGCAATCATGGCATCCTTGATGGCATACATGCAGCAGACCGACGAACAATACCCGTTGTTGCACCGGTTGGTGTCACGGGAACCAATGCACTGGAGCCAGGCGATCTTTTCAGGCGCCCTGCCATCTGAAGGACGCACAAGGTGGCCCATGGTGGGCCCGCCTGCGCTCAAGATCCGCTCAAACTCGAGGCTTGTCATGACATTGGGTGATCGCAGGTACATGTAGGTGTCGTCAAGGGTTTTGGGGTCAAAGGGTCGGCTACCCAGGGCCATGATCACGGCACCCACATCTATGGATCTGGTGATTTGCCGTTCAAGGTGGGTCTCAAGGGTTAAGGCACCTGCTTCACACGCTTTGACGCACTCTAAACATTCGCAGCACACCATGCAGTCAAGGCAGCGGTTGGCCTCGGCAACGGCCTGATCTTCGGTGAATCCAAGGGCCACCTCGTCAAAACCTGCAAGGCGCCGTTCCATGGGAATTTTTGCCATGGTCTGGCGCTCGGCCTTTTTCATCGTGTCCGGAATGGAATTAAACTCCTTTTGGGCGTATTCCACGGGACCACGGCCCTGGGCAAGGTCTTGATCGTCAAGAAACCTTAAAATGGATACACCTGCCTCATTGCCTGCGGCAACGGCATTGATGGCAATGGAGGCACCGGTTTCAGCATCACCGCCTGCAAAGACCCCCTTTCTTCGGGTCTCAAAGGTGATGGGATCAACTTCAATGTTGCCCCAGCGGTTGATGGTTACGCCCTGTTTTTCATCCATGCATGAGGTGTCGGTGCGCTGGCCGATTGCCGTGATGATGTAATCTGTATCAATCACAAAATCACTGCCTTCAACCGGAACCGGCCGTCGACGTCCACTGTTGTCCGGTTCTCCAAGTTCCATGCGAAGACATCGGATGCCAATGGTTTTGCCATCCGTTGCCACCACCTCTTTCGGGGCTGTGAGAAATTGGATGTCAACCCCCTCTTCAAGGGCATCCTCGATCTCTTCATCCCAAGCCGGCATTTCAATCTTGGTTCTCCGGTAGAGAACGCTCACCTTGTCGGCCCCCATCCTCAAGGCTGTCCGGGCGGCATCAATGGCCACATCGCCGCCGCCAATGATGACAACCTTTCCCGTGAGACGCTTGCAGGTACCAAGGGCCACCGCCTTGAGAAACTTTACCCCGGAAATCACCCCATCAGAGGCCTCACCCGGAATGCCAAGTTCCATGCCTTTATGGCAGCCAAGGGCCAGGTAAACCGATGCAAACCCATCTTCAAAGAGTGAATCAACGGTGAAATCACGGCCAAGGGCCTTGTTATATTGAATGTCAACGCCAAGGTGGCCGGTGATGTAGAAAACCTCATCTTCAAGCACCCTTGGAGGAAGCCGATAGTCGGGAATACCAACCTTGAGCATGCCGCCGGCCACTGGAAGGGCTTCAAAAATGGTCACCTTGACCCCTTTTCTGGCAAGAAAGGCCCCAGCGGTAAGCCCTGCAGGGCCCGCACCCACGATGGCCACCCGTTCTTTTCTTGGGAGAATCTCTGGAACTGGCAGCGCCTTAATGTTGACCTGGTCTGCAATAAATCGCTTGAGGGAACAGATGGAAAGGGGGGATTCTACCAGCTGCCTGCGGCAGGCTTCCTCACAGGGATGGGGACAAATTCTGCCGATGGTTCCGGGTAACGGAAGATTTCGCAGAATAACCTCCAGGGCCTCCTTGTACTTTTTTTCACCTGCAAGGGCCACATAGGCGTGGGCGTTGACGCTGTTGGGACAGGCGTTTGTGCAGGGGGATCGGTCTTTTTTGGTGATGGAAAAAGCCCATGGAATGGCCTGCTCATACTGCTTAAAGGTCGCCTTCCTCGTGTTGAGTCCCTGGTTGTGTTCACTCGGGAAGTCCACTGGACAAACCTTTGCGCAATCACCACAACTTGTGCATTTTTCAAGGTCAACATACCTGGGATTCTCCTGGATGTGAGCTGTAAACGCCCCTTTTTCCCCGGAAAGCGCAAGAAGTTCGGTGTTGGTTAACAGTTCAATATTCAGATGCCGGCCGACCTCGACCAGTTTAGGTGAAATAACTCACATGGTACAGTCATTGGTTGGAAAAGTCTTGTCCAGCATTGCCATCATCCCACCAATGGCAGAGGATTGTTCAACCAGATAGACATAGTAGCCTGAATTTGCAAGGTCAATGGCAGACTGTATGCCAGAAATACCGCCACCCAGGACCATCACAGCTCCGGAAGTGCTGTTGTTTGCGATTAATTTCTCCACCATTTTTTCCTCCTACCCTTTAAGTCCTTTCATCACACCCAGTACCTCGGGAAGCTTATCCTCCCATCCAAGACACGAGACATTGACCCCGCCAAACCCCATCTCCCTGACCTCATGGATCATATCAACTGCCAGGGAAATTGAGGCTTTCACCTTGTCCGGCGTTTTCTGAAGCGTGTCAATGACATGCTCGGGCATGATGATATGGGCGAGATTTCGGGCCATGTACCTTGCCATGCCAAGGGATTTCACCAGAAGAACCGTGGGGATTATGGTGACTCCGTTTTTGACGGCGATTTTGAGGAACGGTTCGGTCATGGAAAATTCAAATAAAGGCTGGGTTACAAAGAAACAAACCCCCAGATCAATCATCCGCTTCATCCGGTCAAGCTCCTTTTCCCGCTCTCCACCCCTGAGGCCGGTGGAAAGCTCTACGCCCATTGGCAGATCCACACTGCCGGCGAGCTCCACCCCGGCAAGATCACGCCCCTTTGATAACGAGGCAATGGCCTTTACAAGGGCCTCGTCGGTGAGATCGTACACCGCTTTTGCATCCACATGATCCCCAGTCGCTGGCGGATCTCCTTCAACGACCATGGCGGCAGCAATCCCAAGGGCGCTTGCTGCAAGCAGATCTCCCTGGAGGGCCAGCCGGTTTCTGTCCCGGCAGGAGAGCTGAACGATGGTGTCAAGCCCCTTTTGCTGAAGAACAAGGCTTGCCCCGAGGGAGGTCATTCGCATGACCGCACTTTTCATTTCTGAGACAAGAAAAGCGTCAACCACACCCTTGACCTTGATGGCATTGTTAACCATGGTAATCACATCGGTTCCCTTGGGCGGATCGATCTGAACAAGACGGGCAAATTCACCCGTTTTCAACCGCTTTCTAAACTGCATGGGCATACCTCCGGAAAAGTGATCCGATTTATCTGACGAATTTTCATGGGTAATTATATTTTAGTAGTTGAATATCATGGGGTTTGTCAAGTCTTATTTAATAAATGAACACCATTTGAAAACTAAATCTAAACCAGGACGAATTTCCAAGGCAATTTCCCAATGGAAAATACATTGGGGTTGATTTCCATGGCCAAATTAACTATATAATTATCAAATTAAATAGGAAACAGCCTGCAACCGGCCAGTTAAAAGACAAAAAGGGGCGCAATGGGATTACAGAGCAAATCTGTTGAGGTAAAGGAACAACAGGTGTTCGGGCCGAAAGGCCAACGCCTGGGACGACCGGAAAATCTTCCTCAACTTCCCCAGGTGATAGTCAAACTCATTGAAGCCTGCAACAACGAAGACACTGACATCCGGGAACTGGCCGGGATTATCTCAATGGATGCGGCCCTTACCGCAAGACTTCTTGAAATATTCAGCTCTGCAGCGCTCAACCTTCCCAAAGCCCCAAAAACCATCGAATCCGCCCTGGTTTACCTTGGCATGGATACGATAAAAAACATTGCCATCAGCGTATCTGCCATGCAGGTATTCAAAATAAACAGAACCATCCCCGAGTTCGATATGGCCGCCTACTGGCGCCGCTCATACACCTGTGCCATCCTATCAAAAAAAATAGCCCTGGAGCAGAAATATCCCCATCCGGATGAATCGTTTCTTGCAGGTCTGCTTCACCGAATCGGACAGCTGGTACTTCTTCAAAATTTTCCTGCTGATTATCTCCCGATTATCATCAATTGCAGTACCTCGACCCTGGATCGAAAAAAGGCAGAACAGGATAAATTTCAGACAACCACGGAAGAGGTGAGTTCATGGCTCTTCAGGCAATGGGGTTTAAACCCCCTGATGGCCGATGCAGTGCTATACCTGACCGAATCCCCTGAAGCCGTTGCCAATGCCCTGGACCTTGTGAAAATCCTGTTTATGGCAAATGACCTTGCGGAAAACAGCACAGATACTCAAGACCTTGTCGCCCTTTTTCCAATCACCTCCACAAGACTTGACCAAATGGTCCGTGAAACAAAACAAGAGGTCGACACCATGGCTGAGAGCCTGGGACTTCCTGTAACGGATTCCCTGGACCCTTCAAAACAAGAGGACCTCACAGCAACCGCAGAGAACACCCTTGCCATGAAGGTCAAGGAAATCTCCCTTTTCCACGGAACACTCCAGAACCTGTTGAACGCAGAAAACATTGACGATATCCTCACCACCACGGAAAACGGCATCAGGATACTTTTCAACATACCAAGACTGTTTTACTTTTTATTTGATGAAGGGAAAGAACTCCTGAACGGATGGTGCAACCCCGACGACAAACACCACCGGTTGCTGGACTCCATTGCCATTCCCATGTCCAACACCTCAAGCCTTATTACCTCATCCCTTTTAAAAAACCAGATGTTAAACAGCCTTATCCCCCAGGACGTCAGCAATGGGGCAATCTCAGACATACAGATCACAAGGCTCCTTGAAAGTGACGGGTTATGGGCTGTTCCAATGCAAACCTTTGAAAGGCCCATTGGCGTCATTGTACTTGGGGTTAACAACTGCCACCGGGAAACACTTCACACGAACAGATCCCTGCTTAATCTATTTGCACGCCAGACAGCCATGTGTATTCAATCTTTCAACCAACGGAAAGAATACGCATCCCTTGTCCATGACGAACGAATGCAGGCATATACCACCCTCACCCAAAAAATTGTCCATGAGGTGAACAACCCCATCGTCATAATCACCAATTACCTGACCCTGCTCAGCATGAAACTCCCGGACCGGCACCCCGTGCAATCGGAACTCAAGGTTATTGATGAAGAGATCCACCGCATATCTGACCTTGTGCAGAGACTCTCTAACTTTTCAAAACCCGAAATTGCCGAGTTTGAGCGGGTCAACATCAACGAACTCTATTCATCGGTTCTTTCCATCATCCGCAAATCAATCTTCCTGCCAAGGAGAATTGAAGCCAGCCTGATTCCCGACCCCATGGTTCCACCCGTACGGACAGACAAAAATGGCCTCAAGCAGGTATTGATCAACCTTTTAAAAAACGCTGCTGAAGCCATGGACAACGGCGGGAAAGTAACTGTCACAACCCGCTTTGTTCCAGGCTCTTCCAAAATCCTGATCGATGAAAAACGAAAGACTCCGGGAAGCATTGAAATCACCATCCAGGACAACGGCCCGGGAATCAGTGACAATATCAGAAAGAACCTGTTTGAGCCCTACAACAGCACGAAAAACAAAGAAAACTCCGGCCTGGGCCTCTCAATTGTTCACACGATTATCCGGAATCTCAACGGCACCATCACCTGTGACAGCCATTCTGATACGGGCACCTGTTTCACCATCCTTTTGCCGGTCAATTCCCAGGGACCCGGTCCCACCGGGATGAAACCCGACAGCTTTGACTTTCCAAATTAGGTTTTATGACATTGCAAGGTGTGACACATCCCCCCCAGCCTTTCGCTTCTGCCCTTAGAACCGGCGAGATCCTCCTAGGTGAAGGATTGATCCGTCATGAGGATGTCATGCGGGTACTTGCCATCCAGCAACAGGGTAAAGCCAGGCCATTGAGCAACACAAACCGGCTGTTTGGCATAATTCTTTGCGACCTGAACCTCATCACCCCCCTTGACAACTTCCTGGTTCTCCATGCAAACCATAAGCTTGCCACCATGGACGATATCCTGGTGCAGGCATCCATGGTTTCTCCCCGAAACGTGGCCCTTGCCCGCATGGAGTCAAAAAAATCCCAGGTCCCTTTTTTTTCAGTGCTCCTCGACCAGCAGCATATCACAGAGGCTGAGCTACAGAAACTGACCTACGACCTCTACCGAATCCCCTTTCGCAGGATCAAGGAATTCCAGTTTGACCCCTTCCACAAAGGGGAACTTGCCACCATGGTCAAAGAGCGAACAGCCCTGGACAAAGGAATCATTCCCCTGGTTAAACAGGAAAAGGTGATCCTTGTAGGCATCACCGACCCTTTGGCCCTCCTTACCCTGGGGATCATCAGGGAAAAATTTTTACACCTGAGATTCAAGGCAGTTTTCATCCCTTTTTCAAGATTTAAGAGCCTTTTTAACCTTCTTTATACGAACACATCCCTGCCCGGACAGACAAAACCAAGGCCAGCGGCCCAGCCGAAAACCAGGGCAAAGACCAGGGCGATGACCGACCCGAAAACCGAACAGAAAACCCAACCAAGGATAATCACAGTAACAAGCGGCAAAGGCGGAGCTGGGAAAACCAGCATAAGCCTCAACATGGCCCTTGAACTTGCCCAGTCAAACCAGCGGGTCTGTCTTTTTGACGCAGACCTTGGACTTGCCAACATCAACATACTCACCGGGATTAACCCGGAAAAAGACCTTGAATCCGTTCTTCTCGGGACCCACACCCTGGATGAAATCGTCATCAAAAACTTCCAGGGCATTGACATCATTCCAGGCAGCAGCGGCGTGGAAAGAATGGCAGACCTGACCCGGGACGAGGCCACCCATCTCATTGACTCGTTTCTGACCCTTGACCGGTACGACTATTTCATCTTTGACACCTCAGCCGGTATCTCTACCCAGGTCTTGTCCTTTTGCATGGCAAGCCATGAGATCCTCATGGTCATCACCCCGGAACCCACCTCCCTCACGGATGCCTATGCCCTTTTAAAGCTGCTCTCAAACAGGCAGTACACCAACCCCGTTAATGTTGTCGTCAACCAGGTGAAAAATGTAAAAGCTGCCCAAAACGCCTATGGCCAGCTGAGGGATACGATCAACCGCTTTTTAAGGATCAAGCTCTTTGCCCTTGGCATTGTTGTTGAGGATAGGCATGTGCCCATGTCAGTCATTTCCCAGACCCCTTTTCTGACACTTTTCCCCGATGCAGCCGCATCAAAGTGCATTCGCCGTATCACCCAAAAGCTCATGGCCAGGGATTGGGAGGGTGAAGCCAGATCCCTGGAACTTTTCTGGCGTCGCTGTCTAAACTTTCTTGCTGAGAATCGATCCAACCGGGATCATGGAAAGGTGCAGATACCCGAACAGGTATCCGACGCAGATGAAACCAGGGAACTAATGGCGCTCATCCAGGGGATGGAAACAAAAATTTCAGTTCTTGGAGAAGAAATCAAGGTTATGAAAGAACTTGTCGCAAAGGGCCTTCCGGCAAAAGAACGCTAGAACTGCTGGTCCTTCCTGAGTGCAAGAATACGCTCGTACACAAATTTTCTGGAAAGGTTGAATTTTTTAGCAAACGCCTTTGCAAGATCCCCTGTCCGCTGGGTTGAATCCTGAAGGGCCTCAATGATAATCTCATCCAGCCCCTCCTGGGAAACCATGGGAGAATCTGCCTTGTCCGATCCTGCCACAAAAAGGACACACTCCCCCTTTACGCTGGCCCTTGAACTAAGGCTTTCGATAATATGGGAAAGATTACCCCGCAGGTACTCCTCATGGATTTTTGTGATCTCCCGTGCAAGCATCCCGGGTCGATCGC
Organism: Desulforapulum autotrophicum HRM2; assembly: GCF_000020365.1. Classification (NCBI taxonomy): domain Bacteria; kingdom Pseudomonadati; phylum Thermodesulfobacteriota; class Desulfobacteria; order Desulfobacterales; family Desulfobacteraceae; genus Desulforapulum; species Desulforapulum autotrophicum. The sequence continues at coordinate 3,515,456 of NC_012108.1, forward strand.
CAAGGATATCAACCAATTCAGTTAAAAGAGCAATAATCCGTCTGGGGGATTCATAAAAAACAAGGGTGGCACGCTCGTTTGCAAGGGCCCCAAGCTGATCCCGACGCTTACCTTGTTTTCTTGGCAGAAATCCCTGGAACAGGAAGGCATCCGTGGGAAGGCCTGAAACACTCAGACCTGCAATAGCTGCCGAAGGGCCTGGAATGGGAAGGACCCGTATACCTGACCGGGTGCAGGCCCTGATGAGTTCAAAACCCGGGTCAGAAACCGAAGGGGTGCCTGCGTCGGAGACCAGGGCAATGTCGTCCCCCTGGTTTAACCGCAGGATGAATTCATCAATGCGTCGGGTCTCATTGTGTTCGTGGCAGGAGATGAGTGTGTTTTTAATCTGGTAGTGGGCAAGCAGTTTGCCCGTGTGTCGGGTATCTTCGGCAGCAATCACCTTTACCTGGCCAAGTATTCTCACGGCCCTGAAGGTAATGTCCTCCAGGTTGCCAATGGGGGTGGCCACAACATAAAGGGTCCCTGGTCCGCCAGGATCGGTTTCAATCGGTCTGGAATGCATTTCTAATCAGCTCAATTCTGAAAGCGTTGTTCTCCTCGTAAACAGCCACCACATCAAAGCGCACCCGGACGTCAACAAGGCCCCGTTCCATGAGGAAAAAACGGGCACCCAGAATGATCTTCTGCTGCTTTGCCAATGAAACAGCCTCCCGTGGGCCGCCCCGGGAAAAAGCACCCCTTGCTTTGACCTCGACAAACACCAGGGTCTCAGCCTCCTTTGCGACAATATCAATCTCAGCAACCCTGGTTCTATAATTTCGCTCGACAATGGTAAACCCCTGATTTTCGAGAAAAGCCTGGGCCGCATCCTCGGCAAGTCGCCCCAGGCGCTGTTTCTGATTTTCCATTAAGGAAGGCAAACCCCTTTAAAGCTGTATCTATGAACCGGCGAAGGACCGAGTTCCACAAGGGCCTGCTTGTGGGCCTTGGTGGGATACCCCTTGTGCCGGGCAAAGCCGTAGCCGGGGTAAAGCTGATCCATATCAACCATGATCCGATCCCGGGTTACCTTGGCCACAATGGATGCAGCGGCAATGGAGACGCTCAGGGCATCACCCTTGACAATCACCTGTTGTTGAATGGAAGAATCTATGAAAAAAGTGCCGTCGATCAAAAGATAATCCGGCTTAAGGGGCAGACCGTTAACGGCCCTGCGCATGGAAAGAAGCGAGGCCCTGAGGATGTTGATTCTATCAATTTCATGGTGGGAGGCAATTCCCACGCAAACCCCAAGGGCCTTATCCATGATCACGTCGTAGAGCAACTCCCTTTTTTTGGGGGAGAGTTTCTTGGAATCCATGATCCCGTGATCGGGGAATCCATCATCGAGCACAACGGCCGCAGACACAACCGGGCCGGCAAGGGGTCCCCTGCCGGCCTCATCAACGCCTGCGATGCAATTGTATCCAGCGGCTTGTGCCCTGTGTTCAAAAGTCCACATGGAATACGTAAATTACGCCATACGCCGTTCTTTGATTCTTGCAGCCTTACCCCGAAGGTTTCTCAGGTAGTATATCTTGGACCTTCGAACCCGGCCCCTTGTGACCACTTCAATCTTGTCGATGCTGGGTGAGTTAAGGGGAAAAATACGCTCAACCCCGATGCCGCCCGAAATTTTTCTCACGGTAAAGCGTGCACAGGCAAGTCCCTTGGTCTTCTTAATGACAACACCCGCAAATATCTGAATTCGCTCTTTTTCACCCTCACGAATCTTCACGTGAACCTTGATGGCGTCGCCGGCCCTGAAGTCGGGCATATCAAGTCGAAGCTGCTCTTGTTCCAACTGATCTATTATATTCATTATCTTCTTCCTCCTAAATAATATTTCTATTTGTACCTAAATATGTTCTGTAATTCAAAGCAAAGAAACCATCCTGTCCAGGATAATGGATACAGCCGATCGAACAGAAAGATGGTTGTATCCGTTGACCCCGCTGATGGGTTCCATGAGAAGATCACAATCGTTGATAAACGCCTCTGAAAGCCCCCAGGCTGTACCAAAGGCAATAAGGTGTGCCTTTTCCCTGCCCATCGTCCGGACAACTTCTGCCAGGGGGACAGTGGTTTTGCCCTCGGCAGCACTGGTTGCAACGGTCGTCACTGGCTTTCCTGTCTCCTGCATTATTTCCGCCACAGCCGCCTCAAATGAAGGGACAACCCGGATACGTTCCAGGGCCTGCTTTCGAAAGGGATTCAACTCCCCCCCCTTTCCCCGGGTCCAGTGATCAATCACCTCATGGGCCAGTACCTGCTGGTCGGTAAGGGGTGTGACAACAAAAAATCCACGCACGCCAAAGGTAATCGCTGCCCTTGCAATGTCGTGGAGATCAATGGTCGTCAGGGCCGAGGCAATGGTCTCTCCCCTTTTATTGGAAACGGGGTGGTGGACAAGTGCCAGATATACATCATTCATTAATAAGTGCTTCAAGTTCCTGACACCATGTTTTTAATATTTTCCGTTCCTCCCCATCAAGGGCTCTTTTAGCCAGAAGATCCGGCCGGTTTAAAAGGGTTCGTTTAAGGGACGACCGCTTTCGCCAGCGTTCGATCGCCCCGTGGTCTCCGGACAGCAGAACAGATGGCACATCCATGGATTCAAATGCCGGCGGTCTGGTGAACTGGGCATGTTCCAGGCGATCATCCCTGAATGAATCAACGTCAGCAGAGGTCTCTCCCCCAAGAACGCCGGGTAGAAGCCTGGTTATGGCATCAATGATCACCATGGCTGCAAGTTCGCCACCGGTCATCACATAATCACCAATGGAAATCTCGTCGTCCACAAGGGTGTGGCAAACCCTTTCGTCTATGCCCTCGTAACGGCCACACACAAAGATCAAATCCTCGGACCTTGCAGCAAGATCAAGGGCCAGCCCCTGGTCAAACCGTCTGCCCTGGGGCGTCATGAGAATCACCCTGGAATCTGCAGACCCCTGTTTTGCAGCATTTATGGCAAGGGCAAGGGGTTCCGGCTTCATGAGCATGCCGCATCCGCCCCCATAGGGCCTGTCATCCACCGTGTTGTGGCGGTCACTTGAAAAATCCCTGATGTTTACGGATTTTCCGGTAATGATATTTTTGTCCACGGCCCTTGAGATAATGCCATGTTCAAAAAACGGATCAACAAGTTCGGGAAAAAGCGTCAGAACTGTAAAATTTATTGTCCCCACTACAGTCCCTCGGGCAGATCAACCGTCATCTCACCCCTCTCAAGATCCACCCCAATCACAACCGAGGCAAGGCCAGGGATCAGGAACTCTTTATTTTTCAGGCCTTTGTCCTTGTTTTTCACCACAAACACATCGTTGCTGCCCGTTTCCATAATGGAATCGATTGTGCCAAGAAAACCCAGGGTTCTGTCCGTGACCTTCAGGCCAATGAGATCTTCCCAGAAATAAGCATCGTCTTCAGGTTCAGGCAACAGCCGCCGGTCAACAAGAAGTTCTGCTCCCACAAAGGTTTCTGCAGCATCCCGGTCCACCCCGGAAAACTGCATGAGAATCCCTTTTTTATGGGGCGACGCCTTCAATATCGTGTAGCACTCATCTGCCTTTCCAGACCTTCGCACAACCATTTCGAGCCCGGATTTAAAAGTTTCTAAAGATCCGGCAAATGACCTGACCTTTAGAAACCCTTTTAACCCGTGTACTCCGGTTACCACACCAAGGGTAAACAGAGTCTTTTCCATACGCTTACTCCACGATCTCCAGCACCGTCCGTTTCTTAAGCTTTGCCGATGCCGCACTCAGAATTGTTCTCATGGCCCGGGCAGATCTGCCCTGTTTGCCAATCACCTTACCCAAATCCTCTTTTGCCACCTTCAGTTCAAGAACAGAAGTCTGACTACCCTCTACCTCTGAGACCTCAACCGCATCGGGATTGTCAACCAGTGCCTGTGCAATGTATTTAACCAGCTCTTTCATAACTCCATCTCCTTATAATGGTGTGTTGAGAATATGGGGTACGGTAAAACATCATGCAGGATTGGAACTAAAACCTTGTTTTTTAAGGATACTCTTAACTGTTGTTGTGGGGGTTGCACCTTCACCCATCCAGTAACGGATTCTCTCCTCATTGAGGATAATGGCGGCAGGTTCGACCATGGGGTCGTAGGTGCCGACACTTTCGAGGAACTTTCCGTCCCTGGGGGACTCCACATCTGCTGCTACGATCCGGTAAAACGGCTTCTTTTTTGCGCCCCGCCGGGCCAATCTTATTTTAACTGACATTTCCTTTTTTCTCCTTAGAACGGAAGCATACCCTTTAGGGAACGCATGCCGCCTTTATTGAACTTTTTGACCATTTTCATTGTCTGTGTATAACTTTTAAGAAGCTTGTTCACATCCTGAACCGTGGACCCGCTTCCCTTTGCAATTCTCTTTTTCCTGCTTCCCTTGATGATCGCATGGCTCCGGCGCTCTTCAGGGGTCATGGAGTTGATTATTGCCTCTATCCGCACAAACTCACGTTCGTCAATATTTAAACCCGAAATCATTTTCTTGTTGACTCCGGGAATAAGCCCCATCAGATCCTTGATCGACCCCATGCTTCGGACCGAAGCCATCTGATCCCGAAAATCTTCAAGGGTAAACTGATTTTTCTTTAACTTCTTCTCCAGGGCCTCAGCCTTTTTCAGATCAACCGATTCCTGGGCCTTTTCAATGAGGGAAAGTGTGTCCCCCATGCCAAGGATCCTGGATGCCATCCGTTCAGGATGAAAGGGCTCAAGTCCCGTGGATTTTTCGCCCACACCGATGAACTTAAGGGGTTTACCTGTGACGGCTTTGATGGAAAGGGCGGCCCCGCCCCTTGCATCACCATCCATCTTGGTGAGGATTACCCCGGTAAGATCCACTGCCTTGTCAAATGCACCTGCAATGTTGACAGCATCCTGACCGGTCATTGCATCGGCCACAAGAAGCGTCTCAACCGGGTTGAGCATTTTTTTAAGCTCGACAAGCTCTGCCATCAACCCATCATCCACATGGAGCCGTCCTGCCGTATCCACAAGCAGGGTGTCAAACCCCTCCTGGCCGGCCATTTTTTCTGCAGCCCGGCAGATATCCCCAAGTTTCATCTCCTGGGTTGAGTCAAACACAGGAATCCCAAGCTGTTTTCCCAACTTTTTCAGCTGATCAATTGCCGCAGGCCGGTGAAGATCCACAGGAACCAGAAAGGGCCGCTTACCTTGTTTTTTCAAATAAAGGGCAAGTTTTCCCGCCGTGGTCGTCTTTCCTGCACCCTGTAACCCCACAAGCATGACCGTTTCAGGAACCCGATTGCCAAGGTTCAACCCCTCATGGGCAGACCCCATCATGGTGGAGAATTCGTCATAGACAATCTTAATCACCTGCTGACCGGGGGTAAGGCTCTCCATCACCTCCTGACCAAGGGCTCGCCTATGTATATCTGAAATAACTTTTTTTGCAACCCTGTAATTTACATCTGCTTCAAGAAGTGCCATGCGGACCTGTTTAAGCCCCTCATCAATTGCCTTCTCAGAAAGGGTTCCTCGCCCTTTCAGTTTCTTAAACGTAGCATTCAGCCGATCACTCAAGTTGTCAAACATAGGAACTCTTCAAACCTTGGTCATTGATTAAAATCTTGAAATTAGTACTTATTCCATGATAAGTCAAGAAAAAAGCGTTGTCTACACCGCACCCAGGCAGGGATTTGAACCCCCTCGTCCAACACCTAACCGGGGGAAAATTTAATTTCTCACCCCATGGAGATTTTTTTGAAAGAGATAACTGATTTTACACGCCAGGAGCTCACCGCATGGTTTGAAAACAACAACGAACGCTCCTTTCGTGGGGGCCAGGTTTTCAAATGGCTCTACCTCCGCCAGGCCCAAACCTTTGACGAGATGACCGACATCGGCAAGGATCTCAGGCAGCGGCTCAAGGAAAATTTCACCCTGTCAGCCATGGTCTTTGATCGTTCAGAGATCTCCCGGGACGGAACGGAAAAGCTTCTGTTCCGCCTCCATGACAATGCTTACATCGAAGCGGTTCTCATCCCTGAAAAGGACCACTTCACCCTGTGCATCTCCTCCCAGGCAGGGTGCGCCCAGGGCTGCAAATTCTGCCTCACGGCAAAGGGGGGATTTACCCGCAACCTCACCACGGGTGAAATCATTGGGCAGATCAGAACGGCAAAAACAGTCCTTGCCAAAAGAAAGGCGCAACGCCCCCTGTCAAACATTGTCTTCATGGGCATGGGAGAACCCCTTGCAAACTATGACACCGTGGTAAGGGCGCTGTCCATCATGACTGACAGCGATTACGGCCTCAAGCTGTCGTCCAGAAGGATCACCCTGTCCACCTGCGGCCTTGTGCCGGAAATCCTAAGGCTCGGCAATGACACAGAGGTCAACCTTGCCGTCTCCCTCAACGCAACCACGGACGAGACCCGGTCCATGCTCATGCCCATAAACCGACGGTATCCCATGCATGAACTGCTAAAGGCCTGCACCAACTTCCAGATGAAGCCAAGGAAAAAAATTACCTTTGAATACATCCTTATCAAAAACGTCAACGACACAATGGATGATGCAAAACGACTCATCACACTTTTGCTGCCCATCCGGGCCAAGGTGAACCTCATCCCCTTTAACGAGCATGACCAAAGCGATTTCAAACGCCCGTCAAAGGAGAGCATCCTTGCGTTTTTGCAGATGCTTCTTGACCATAACCTCACGGCCATGGTGAGAAAAAGCAAGGGAGACGACATTTCAGCCGCCTGCGGCCAGCTCAGGGCCAAAGCGGATCTTTAAATGTCGAACCTTGCGTTATGGCAGACCGAGAACCCGTGTTTGGGTGAAAAGTTGCCCATATGCAAGGCGCAAAAAATTCTGAAACCGGAGCGTACTAATGTACGTGAGGCCAATCTTATAATTTGGCAGGATTTTGCAGCAACGCCGCAGATGGGTAAGTTTTCGTTCAAACACTAAATAAGAAGGTCCTGGAAGCCTTCCGGATCTAGGGCCTTGACCTGAATGACGCTCTCACCTGCCGGGGAACAAACAAGCACCTGGACCTCCTGGCCGGCTTTAGCCTTGGTGTAGCTGGCACAGATGGCAGCGGCCCACTCTACCATATCCGGGGATACGGCCCGGGGAATCAGAACAAGGGGGCCTGGCAGGTCAACCATGCGCATGAAGGTATCTGTTTCAGGGACATACAAGGTTTCAATCATCCCATTGTCCGCCTCTGAGCGCCCCACAACAATCCGTGTTCCAGGGTCAAGCCTGAAATGCCGGCCGTGGTGCAAAAGGTAAAGGTCTCGTTTTCCAAAATCAGGTACAAGGTCAAACAGATCCCTGAGCCTTGCGGAAAAGGCGCTGTCCGTCAGCCTGCAACCCCCTGCCGGGGCGGGATAATCAACCACGTTAAACTGTTTTGCCATCTCAATCTGTTTTTTTCTCGACCGGCCTGAAATTGACCCCAGCCGGTTGCGGTCCACAAGATTTTGACGCTCAGCCTCTGTTACAGGAAGCACCCCGGCACTCAACGGTCTTAGAATCGACCCGTCAAATCCAGAATGTTTTTCCACATACCGCAACGAACGCTTGTTCTGGGAAAACGGCCGCTGGCCTGCCACCTCACCGCTGAAAAGAAAATCAAACCCCTCCTGCACCATGATCCGGCCTGCTTCAGCAAACATCAAAACGTGGCAGTCCATGCAGGGATTCATATTCTTCCCGTAACCTGCCGGAGGATTTTTCAACATCTCAATATAAATTTCTGTAATGTCCACCACCATCAGGGGAATCTTGTATCTGTCTGCCGCCTTTTGGGCTGCATGGGACGAAAAGAAAGGGGTGGTAAAACTGACCCAGGTGACATCAATCCCCTGCTCCCTCAGGACAAGGGCACTTAGAATGCTGTCAAGCCCTCCTGAGGTGAGCCCCAGGGCCCTCACTTTTTTTAATGTTTTTTTTTCTTCCATCTAATCCGTCTTTTTGTTTTCCCAAAAGTCCCGACTCTCCTTGAGAATCTCATCAATATCGTCATCCAGGGTTTCGCTCACCTCATCACTGGTAAGGTCCAGATCATCCAGATCCAGTTCCGGCAGCTCAATCCCTGGGTCCATCTCCGTTTCATCTTCGTTGCCTGGCAATGAATCAATATCGGCCAGGGCCTCCGGGGTCTGAACATCATCCAGGGCCGGCACCTCATCCAAGGTTGACACCTCATCCAGGGTTGACACCTCATCCAGGGTTGACACCTCATCCAGGGTTGACACCTCATCCAGGGTTGACACCTCATCCAGGGTTAAGATATCTTCTTCCGCCGGTGCCGGCTCCAGAATTTCAGACACCTGGTCTTTTCCTGAATCCGCATTGTCCGAAATGAGATTGCCGTCCCGGTCAAAGATCAGGCTCAGATCCATCTTAACCACAAGATCCACCCGAAACGCCACCTGATTATCATGGACAATAATCTGTCCACCGGTTGAGTCAACCGACGAGCGATCGATTTTTTCCTTGATGATCTCTCCAATGGCCTGCCAGTCAAGATCGCCTTTAACGGCCTCAATGAGATCCCGCTCTCCTGTTTTGATAATTTCCGGATCTGTTATCTTCATATATCACCTCATGTAAAAAATAATTTCTGGTCCATGGAAGCCTGTCTACAACTGACAGGCCGTATCTGCAAACCGAGTGTCCACAAAACGGTCAAGATCAATTATCTTACCGATGCCCATGACGTCATGCATATACCTCTGGATTTTATCCAAATTTTCCTTGACAGGGTAAAGATCGTCCATGCGTATGGCCTGGGGCTGGGCGAACACCTGCTGGAGCACACCGGGAGTCAAACCCAGTCGGCCGTCAGGATCGAGGAATTTCACACCAATGTCCGCTGCCCTTGACTTATCCGCCTCAATGTATTTACCCGACTCAACAACAAGGGAAACAAACTCCTGGGTTGCCTGGGGATAGGTTTCAATAAACGTCTGCTGCATTGCCACAACACAGCAGGGATGACTCTCCCAGCGGGTAGACGAGATAAACTCCAGCTCACCGATCCCTTTGGCAATAGCCTTGGTGGCAATGGGCTCGGCAACCATGAATCCTGCCACATCGTCATTCTCGTTCATGATGCCGGGCATTTTTATGGGTGGAACAACTTCGAATCTGACGTTGATGGCCTTTTTCCCGGGAACCCCGGGCTTGAGTCCCAGCTCTTTTAAAAACTGATGGGCGAGCATATGATGAACACTCATCTTATGGGGGATATCAACGACCTTGTACTTATAAAAGCTCTGGAGAGAATCAAACCGATGATCATAATGACGGCTTCGCACAAAGGTGCTGCCGTTCTTATGGGCCAGAAGCACCAGCCGGATGGGAGAATCATAGGCAAATAAGTCCATGGCAATGGGTGCAAGCACAAAGGCCGCGTCTAATGCACCGTTCTCAAGCCCTTCCTGAATTGGATTCCATCCGGGCTTGCAGTCCGTGTCAAGTATGAAATGACGGGGAGTAATCTCTCCACTGTCAATCCTGTACTTAAGCGCACCCAGTGCAAGGTGGTCTGTAATCTGGATATGTGCCACATTAAGAACCACTTTACCGTCAACCACCCTTCTCTCTTTTTTTTCAACAACAGCTCCATTACCACTTGAAAACACTTTTTCAATACTTGCCTTTATCTGGTCGACATCAAAGGGTTTTGGCACATGGCCGTTTCCCCCGGCTTCCATGATGAGAATCTGCTGGCCCTTGTCAGCCTGGGCCGTGGCCATGATAAAGGGAATATTCCTATATTCATCCCGACTCCTGAGCCACTTGAGAAATTCAAGCCCGTCCCGCTGGGGCATGTTCCAGTCACTGATCACAAGATCAGGTTTCTCTGCCTCAACCTTTGCGATGCCGTCATCACCGTTCACCGCCACGATAATATTATCAAACCCCGCCTTGTTCAACATCTGCTTGAACATTACACGCATGGTGCCGGAATCATCTGCGACAAGAATTTTTATTTTTGGGTCTACCGCCATAAAAAGGCTCCTTTATATTTTTGTATCCATCAGCCGCCGTCAGCAGTTGCTGAAGTCCATCACCCAATCAACGTTTCAATAATCACCCCAGGTGGATTTTACCACCCCCTGAACCATCTGCATCCCCCTGTCAAGCAAAAACCCCAAAATGCCGATGGCGATAATCATGGCCATGAGCACGTCATAGGACATGGTATCCCTGGCATCGTTGATAAGATACCCAAGCCCGCTTGAAACGCCCAGAAATTCGGCAGGCACAAGCACAATCCAGGCAATACCCAGGGCAAGCCGGAGGCTTGTGAGCACATTGGGCAAAGAGACTGGAACAATGATGGTCCAGATCAGTTGGAAATGGTTTGCCCCCTGGTTCATTGCCATGCGTATCCAGCTTGGATTCACGTTTCCAACCCCTGTGGCCGTGTTGAGCATGATGGGCCAGACCGTTGCCATGACGATCAAAAAAACAATTGCCGACTCAAATTGAACAAAAACGATCAAAGCAACGGGCATCCAGGAAAGGGGACTGATCATCCGCAAAAACTGAATGGGTGAGTAGGAAAGGCTCCTGAGCCTGGGATAAAATCCAATGACTATCCCACCGGGAATGCCCAGAACGGATGCAATGGTTATCCCCAGAAGGACCCGCCTGAGGCTTGCCCACACAGACACCCAGAAATGCCCCTGGGTGACAGCAATGCCAAGGGCCTTTAGCGTTGGCACGGGCAAAAATTGGTTGAACGGCTCAAGGGCACGGCTGGAAAGAAAAAAGGTTCCAGCAAGTACCCAGACCACGACAAGTAAAGATATGCCGAAAACTTCATACCCTGCTCCAGACTCGCCGCCACTGGCAGACAGCCCATATCCGCCCTTGGTGTTTTGGGAAGGCCGCCATACCAGGCGATCAATTAATTTCAATCGTCTCCTCCCTTTCCAGGGACGCAGTCGGACCCAAGGGAAAAAAGTCCCCATGATTTTGATTGTTCACCATTGCCTTGCGCACAAAACGATCATCCACAAGCTCCCCCCGGGCCCATTCAAGGTCAAGATTTTTCAAAAACCCGGTATCTCCTTCAACAAGGGTTTTACCCATCTGCTCAAGTATGAACCGAGTGGCTGAGGCAAAGGGATAGGGTTGAAACCCGATTCTATCAACCTTCCACTCTGGATGAACAATGGCCCGTGGCAGAGGCCCTGTGGTGTACGCTTTAAAATCATATCCGGTAAATACCCGCTTCAGAACATCGGCCCGAACGGGCAGATACCCCGCCCCGTCCCGGCTCAAGATATGGGCCGCCTCTTCCCTGTTGTGTTCACACCAGATCTGGGCCCGCACCACGGCATTGACAGCCCTTTGAACCAATGCCGGCCTTGTCCGGGTCAGACTCTCCCGGGACACAATAACACAACAGGGATGATTCTTCCAGATGTCTCCGGTAAACCGCATGATCCTTGCCTTGAGCTTTATCTCGGCAAGGGCATTAAAGGGTTCAGCAACAATGAAACCGTCTATTTTTCGACCCAGCAGCGCAGGCGGCATTTCAGGCGGTGAAAGAATGAACAGATTCACCTCATTGGGCCCAAGGGGGGCATTCTGGGGCCTGATCACCGGCACAAGCCCCTGGGCTCTGATGGCAAGTTGTACAACAAGATTATGGGTGGAGTACCATGAAGGGACTGCAATCTGACACCCCCCGAGATCTGCAAAACCCCTGATATGGGAATCCCCACGAACGGTCAGGGCGCTGCCGTTGGTATGATCCCACCCAAGGACCTTGACTGGAATTTTCTGCTTGAATCTCATCCAGACAGGTATGGGAAAAAGCATGTGGGTAAGATCAAACTTACCTGCAATAAAAGACTCGGTGAGCACATTCCAGGATCTCACCATAACCGGTCTTGGCACGGTAAGCCCCTGTTCCATAAAAAAGCCAAGACTGTGGGCGATGAGCAGCGGGGCTGCATCGGTGATGGGTAGATATCCAATTCTGAGGGTTTCTGATTTGCCTTCCGCAGAAGCTAAAGGGGCAAAAAAAGAGGCACCAAGGGCCATGGCAGCTTTTCCCATGAAACGCCGTCGTTGAATATCACCTGGGTCTTTCACACTCATAGGAATCCTCTGTTGCCCGATTGGGAGCGTTTGAACCGATTCAGAATCTCCCGCCTGAAGCCCTTGAACAGCGGGTGATTAAGATCCCTGGGATAGGGGAGATCAATATCAAAAGTCTCGATAATGCCAACAGGCGAACCACCAAGGAGCACCACCCGGTTACCCATCAGAATGGCCTCATCAATGTCATGGGTTACAAACACCACGGTAAACTGTTCACTCAGCCAGAGATTAACCGTCTCCTCCTGGATATGGGCCCTGGTAAAGGTATCAAGGGAGGCAAAGGGCTCGTCCATGATCAATATTTCCGGATGTCCCACAAGGGCCCTGGCAAGGCAGGTCCGCTGGGCCATACCCAGGGAGAGTTCACACGGCCTTGAATGTTCAAAACCTGAAAGTCCGGTAATCTCAATGAACTGAGCCACCCGATAGTCAAGCTGATGAAAATCTTTCCGGATTTTACACCCATAGGCCACATTTTCCTCGACCGTGAGCCAGGGAATCAGGGTGGGTTGCTGGAACAGCATGGTTCTTGAGGGATGAATGTCGGCGACCCGTTTGCCGTCCACCCGGACGGTTCCCGATGAGGGCGTGTCAAACCCTGCCAGCATGTTCAAAAGGGTAGTCTTTCCACAGCCGGACTTGCCAAGCAGCATCACAAAATCCCCTGGTTGAATGGAGAGAGAGACGTTCTTGAGAACAGGATGCCAGGTGCCGTTGGATTTTCGATACCCCTTGGTGAGCTTATCAAATTCGATTTTCAAAATTTAAATTGCAGCTCCTGTTTTCATGGCAAAATCCATTTGAACGGCCCGGGAGAAATCCGTGGTACCGGCAACAAACCCAAATGCCGCCCCCATATATTCCTCGATCTGCTTGACAGTCTTGATATCAATTAAACAATCGAAATTCAGCATCCCAGACGCTTCACGGCCCGATTGCCGGGGGAAGAAAAAGACATTGCCAAGGGTCTCCACCAGGGAAGACACGGCATCGGGAAAGGATTCAACCAGGTCGCCACCCAGGACAAAAACGTCAGGAGGGTAACCTGGCCAGAGTCGCTCAGCCCGGCAGACAATCCTGCCTGCCCCGGCCTTGACCGCCATGGTTCCAAAGGGTTCCGGCCCGATAAAACCACCGATACGCCCGTCATCGTCATAGGCCAGGGCTTCGGCCATCAAATGAACGGCCATGGGCTCAAAAACAACGTCCGATGAACTGTCATTGCCCAACCGCAAACCAATGGATGCCATGAGCCTGTGGACAAGTAGGGTGTAGATGGATAACCCATGGGGAACCAGTACGGTTTTCCCCTTGAAATCGGCCAGACTTTTAATGTCTGCCCCTCGATTTTTAATGAAAAAAGCCCCCGGATTGGGTCCCTTGAGCAGAATACGGATATCAGTACCTGACGTCACAAGGTCAATGGCGGCCGGGACCGGAATAAATGCGCCGTCAATCCTCCGGTCGCGCAGGCTGTCCAGAATCTGGGTCCAGGAGCCCAGGGGAACCGGGTCAAAGGCTCCTTTAGAACCGGCAAGGCCCATGGAAAAATCGCCAACCCATTTCAGCAGACCGATCCTGAAAACAGGTTTTTCACCCATGCCTCCTCCCTTTTCCATTCCCAACCTGTATTACCCCGTAAATTAAATTTTCCCATTTTTTTAACATAGGACCGTTGATCAGTGCAATATTTATATATGAAACTCCAGCCACGGTAGAGATAGGCCAGAAATTCTAATTGTGGAAATCAGCACAGACTGACGTATATATTTTAAATCATGGGTTAAAATTGCTGAGTTATAGACGTCCCTTTTTGATGATGGCCACAAGCAGCCACACCCCCATCAGGGCTGCAGCAATAAAGCCTGCAATCCCGATAACCGAAACCCCGAAAAGAATGGGAGGCACATTGGAGTTGATCAGCTGGGCCGACCCCATGATCAGGGCAGCTATGATAATGGCAAAGGAGATGCGGTTGCTGATCTGGTCATGGGTGGCAAGCATACGTTCGAATCCCTGAATCTGAATATTCAGGCGGATGTTTCCAAGCTTTGCAAGTCGCAGAATTTCAAGAAAATCCGAGGGAAAGATTCGGGCAAATCTCAGGGCTTCCCTGGTAATGCCAAGCATATCTTCAGAGATACGTTTCGGGGAAAGTCTGGACAATTTTGCCTGCCTCACATGGGGGGCGGCAGCCTTGATCATATCAAAATCCGGATCAAGTTTTTTTGCCACACCTTCAACCGTGGCAAAGGCCTTCATCATCAGGAAAAGATCAGGGGGAATCCGCATCTTGTGGTGGGACGATATCTCCAGAATGTCCTGGACAAGCTGACCGATGCGTATCTCCTTGAGCGGCCGGTCAAGGTTAAGCACGACAAAATCCGTAAGGTCCTTTTCAAGGGCGGCAAGATCCGGCTCGACATCATAGTCGGCAAGCTCAAGGAGAAATCGTGCCCCAAGGCGCATATCCTTCTTGTGGATTGCATAGATAAGATCCACAAAGGACTCCCGGGTGTGGCGGGGAATAAATCCTGCCATGCCAAAATCAACCGGACAGATGACGTTTTTGGGAAGCACAAACAGGTTACCCGGATGGGGATCGGCATGGAAAAAGCCAAAATCAAACACCTGCTTCATGACAAACTGAGCCCCGTTCCGGGTGATTTGTCCGATGTCCAGACCCTGGCGGACAAGGGCCGCTCTTTCAGAAATTTTCACCCCCCGGATAAACTCCATGGTCAGCACACGCTGGCTTGATTCTGCCCGGAATACCCCGGGAATATGAACGGTTTTATCGTTGCTGAACTGCCTTGCCATTCTCTCAAGATTGCTGGCTTCAACTGAATAGTCAAGCTCCCGGCCAAGGCTTTTTGCAAACTCCTCAACGATCCTGACCGGTCTGTGGTATGCGATCTCCTCCACATGGTCCTCGGCAAGGGTGGCCAGGTGGTGCATAATTTCAAGATCCACCTCAATGATCTTGCGTATGCCCGGCCGCTGAACCTTGACAGCCACCTCACCAACCCCTGTAATACCCGCCCTGTGGACCTGGCCAATGGAAGCCGATGCAATGGGGGTATGGTCGATGAATTCAAAGACCTCTCCATGGGGACGTCCGAACTCGGCCGAGATGATGGCGGCCACTTCATCAAAGGAGAAAGGCGGCACATGGTCCTGGAGTCGGGCAAGTTCAGTCAACAGATTAACAGGAATGAGATCCGGGCGGGAGGACAAAATCTGGCCGAACTTTATAAAAGTAGGGCCAAGCTCCTCAAAAATCATTCTGATTCGCATGGCCCCGGAAAGCTTCTCAAGCCGCTCCCCCTTGTTCCGGGAGATCAGCTTGAGTCCTATTTCAATATACTCGTCAAGATTCAAGGCATCAATGATGTTACCGAATCCATATTTGAAAATAATCCCGAGTATCTGGCGGTAACGCAAAAAATGGCGATAACTCCTGCCAAGGCCGCCTATTTTCCGGATACTGACCATATCCTAGGTTTCATCTTTGTCGACGCTGCCGGCCTGGAGTTCAACCAGCATGGCTTTGATCTCTGTAATCTCTTTTTTCAATTTAACAAGATCACTTCTCCTTGCCAGGTCGGTCTTTTTAAGGATTTTCTCCACTGCAGACTCCACCCTATGGTCAAATTTTTCCACGGTTTCATCATAACGGTCCATGATATCATCGAGAAATTTTTGACCCTCCTGCTGGTCCATCTTACCCTTTTCCGCAAACTCCCGGGCCAGATCTTCGATCTCTTTTTTTGACCGCAGGGCAAGCCCGACACCGGCCAGAAAACTCTTTTTCATGTAGTCAAGCATGGCTCCTCCTTTGAAAAAATAATTTACCTGGACCCAAAAGCTGCCTCGGGCATGGTTTCCACACTGGAATCACCCTCGACAATGGCATCCATTTTTGCAAGGGCTGACGGAAGAAGGGTATTGATGAAAAAGGCTGCCGTCATTACCTGGCCGGCATAATAAGCCGCATCCTTGTTCGTGGCTGACTTTGCGGCCACAACTTCAGGATCAAGGGAGCCCGCCTTTTTGACAAGCTTTGGCGCAGCCACCATGGCCCGCCACAGCAGCATCCAGGCCATGGCAACATCACCTGTCACCTCAAGGAATGGATGGGCAAAGGAATAGGCGTTCATCACATCCTTGGATTTTGACCGTTCCCCAATGACCTTTGCCGTCTGTTCAAGTTTATCCACGGCCTTTTCAACCCGAGCGGCAATGGCCTTGACCCCCTCAACCTGCTTTGCCGCTTCCACCACCTGACGAATCTCGTCAATGAAATCCCTAAAAAGTTTGCCGTCCTTCATGGCAAGCTTCCGGCCCAGCAGGTCCATGGCCTGAATGCCGTTGGTTCCCTCGTAGATCATGTAAATCCTTGAATCACGCATGAGCTGCTCAACGGGAAATTCCTTGATATACCCGTACCCGCCATAAACCTGGACCCCATGGCTGCACACCTCAAGGGATCGATCTGTGACATATCCCTTGACCAGGGGGGTAAGAAGCTCGACCATGTCGCCGTACCGCTCCTTTTGTTCGGGATCTTCCGAAGTTTCAGCAATATCGAGGCATTTTCCGTTAAAGTAGATCAGGCTTCTCATGCCTTCGATCAGGGCCTTCATGTTGAGCAGCTGTCGCCTCACATCCGGGTGCTCGATGATGGGACAGCTCTTCACCCCCGGCTGTCTTGCCTTGAGAATATTCTTTCCCTGGATTCTTGTCCTGGCATAGTCAAGGGCATACATATAGGAGGCCGTTGATACGGCAAAACCCTGGAGGCCAACAAAGGCACGGGCCTCGTTCATCATCCTGAACATGGCCGACATCCCCTTGTTTTCCGCACCCAAAAGGGTACCGATACTCTCACCCTTTTCGCCAAGGGAGAGGGTGCAGGTGGCGTTTCCGTGGAGCCCCATCTTCTCCTCAATGCCCGTGCAAACCACATTGTTAAACTCACCAAGGCTGCCATCATCATTGACCCTGTACTTGGGAACCAGGAAGAGCGAGATGCCACGGGTACCTTCGGGCGCCCCTTCTATCCTTGCAAGCACCGGGTGAATGATGTTTTTAGCAAGGTCATGCTCGCCTGCCGAGATAAATATTTTGGTCCCCGTAATCGAATAGGTGCCGTCAGCATTCTTTTTTGCAACCGAGGACAAGGCCCCCACGTCAGAACCTGCCTCGGCCTCGGTGAGCAGCATGGTTCCACCCCACTCACCGGAAAACATTTTTTTCATATAGAGCCGTTTCTGCTCGTCAGTTCCAAAGGCCTCCACAAGGGTGGCAGCTCCGTGGGTCATGCCGCTGTAGAGCATGAACGAGGGGTTGGCACCGATGAGATATTCATTTGCAGCAAGACCCACAAGTTTTGGCATGCCCTGGCCCCCCACCTCGGGATCATCGGTCATGGCAAGCCATTCGCCCTCCTTGTATAGTTCCCAGGCCCGCTTGAAGCACGGCGGAACCGTTACCCGTCCATTGTCAAAAGTACACCCCTCCTCATCACCCGGCTTCTGGGTGGGTAAAATCTCCTTTACAGCCAGGTTCCTTGCCTCCGAAACAATCAGATCAACGGTTTTTTTATTAAACTCGGCAAAACGCTCATGGTCCACCAGCCCCAGCTGCTCGTGTAAAACAAAATCAATGTCCCTGCGGTCTGAAATCAACTGTGCCATAATTTTATTTCCCCTATTCCATGTCTAATGATTTATGGTTTCAATGAGAACTATAATCTTCCTAAGCCAATAACTCTTGAAAGTCAACACGAGGTCACAAGATTAAATCCATCAAAACGACCTGAAACCTGGAACAATGCCGTAAAACCCACTCCTATCCCCTGGAGACAAAAATCTGATTGACATCTATTTTCATTTCTGGTTTGCTTTAAATCCAGGCTCACTATTTAACAACGGTTCATTATAAAGGTTAATATTCAGGATATGCCATGCTGATCGGATTAGATGTTGGCGGAACCCACACGGATGCAGTTCTGCTTGACAAAATCGGGCTCATACGAAACGTCAAGGTAGCAACAAACCCCCTGGATCTCTTTAATACGGTTCTTTCGGGACTCGATCTTCTTCTTGACGGCATTGACCCACTTAAAATCAAACGCATTGTCTTGAGCACCACGCTTACCACCAATGCAATTGTTCAGCGCCGGACCAAACCGGTAGGCATCATCGTAAGTTCAGGGCCGGGCATCGACCCCAAGCTCTTTGGCAGGGGAAAGTACTATTTTCCCGTGGCCGGATCCATTGACCACCGTGGAAGGGAGAGAAGCCCCATCAATCCCGATGAGATCCTGGCCGTTTCCGAACAACTCAGACACCTGGGGATCAAACATGTGGGAGTTATAGGAAAATTTTCTCCCAGGAACCCCTTTCACGAACTTTTGATCAAAGAACTCATAGACAAAGATTTTGATAAAATCTTTCTCGGCCACCAGGTTTCAGGAAATCTCAACTTTCCAAGAAGAATCGCAACGGTTCTTTTAAATACCTCGGTCTACAGCATCCATCGGTCGTTTTTCAATGCCGTCAAAGGCTCCCTTGAGCAAAAGGGGCTAACGACACCCATCCAGATTCTCAAGGCGGACGGTGGCACCATGAGCCTTGAGGCGTCCATGGATTTTCCCGGCCAGACCATTCTTTCCGGACCTGCTGCAAGCGTCATGGGGGCAATTGCCCATGCTCCGGCCAACGAGGATGTCCTGGTTCTTGATATCGGAGGGACCACAACAGACATTGCCATTCTTGTGGACAAGGCTCCGCTTCTGGAACCGGTGGGTATCGGTCGGGGACGGTACCAAAGCCTGATTCGATCACTCAAGACACTTTCCAGGGGAATAGGAGGCGACAGTCATGTAAGGGTGAAAAACGGCGTCATCAAGATCGGTCCCCTTCGATCCGGGCCGGCCCTGGCCTTTGGCGGTCCCGAACCCACCCCCACGGACGCCATGATCGTGCTTGGCATCATGACAGCGGGCGACCGACAAAAAGCCCTGGATGGAATGGCAGACATTGCCGGGCAACTGGGTACAACCCCCGTTCAAGCCGCCGACACCATCTTCAAGACCTGCTGCGCCATGATTGTCAAAGTGGCCAATAAAATGGTAACCCAGATCAACAGCAAACCCGTATATACGGTACATGAATTTCTGGAAGGGTATCAGATAAAACCCCGGAAGATTCTTCTTCTGGGAGGACCTGCCCGATTTTTTGCACCTGAAATAGAGCGTCAGTCCGGCATCGAAACAAGATCAGTACCGGCAAGCAGTGTTGCCAATGCCATTGGCGCAGCCCTTGCCAGGACGACCTGCGAGGTGTCTTTGTCGGCGGATACGGAACAGAAAATCGCCTCAGCACCTGAGGAGGATTTCAGCGCACCCATCCCCCGGGGGTACACCGAGGATGATGTCATTGAAACAGCATACACCCTTCTCCACAGCAAGGCCATCAGGGCAGGATCTCAACCCGAGGATCTTGAAATCGAAGTGATTGAATTCCAGAAGTTCAACATTGTCCGCAAATTTTCAACCCAGGGCAAAATTTACCGGGCAAAACTCCAGGTCAAACCAGGGTTGATAAAAGGGTATGACAACGTTTACATATCCCTGAACGAGACATTCAAGGAGTCCTTTAAGGAGACCATGGAAGGAAAATGCTGAAAGCCAACAAACGAACAGGCCTTGTATTTTTTCCGGCATTTGACTGGGCCATCGACCCCACCCATCCGGAAAGGGAGGAACGTCTCCTCTATACCCTGGATCAGGTTTTAGAAGAGGGAATCTTCGATATCAGCGGTATTGAGGAATACAAGCCGGACCTGATCACTGCAAAGGAAATCCAGCGGGTACACTTCTGCGTTCCGGATGAGGCAACCATAACCACCCAGTCCCACTTGATCAGCGCCGGTGGCGCCAAAACCATTGCCCGGGCCGTCATGAACAAAGAGATAGACTGCGGTTTTGCCCTGATAAGGCCCCCGGGCCACCATGCCATGCGTGTGGCCCACGGTGGAAGGGGGTTCTGCCATATCAACATGGAAGCCATCATGGTGGAATACCTGCGCCAGGAACACGGCATAAAAAGGGTAGCCATTGTGGATACCGACTGCCACCACGGTGACGGCACCAACGACATCTACTGGCATGATCCAGACACCTTGTTCATCAGCCTTCACCAGGACGGACGCACCCTCTATCCCGGAACGGGATTTCCCCATGAACTTGGCGGCCCCAATGCAAAGGGCAGTTGTCTAAACATCCCCCTGCCCCCTGGAACGGCAACCGAAGGCTACCTCTACATGATCAACAACACGGTACTTCCCATACTCGACGAGTTCAAGCCAGATATCATCATCAACTCAGCAGGCCAGGACAACCATTACACCGACCCCCTGACCAATATGAAATTTTCAGCCCAGGGATATGCTGAACTCACCCGCCTGTTAAAACCCGATATTGCGGTTCTCGAGGGGGGGTATGCCATTGAAGGCGCCCTCCCCTATGTCAACCTCGGGATCATCCTGGCCCTTGCAGGCATGGACTTCAGCCAGGTGGTGGAGCCTGATTACAGTCCAGAGAATCTCAGGCAGGCATTCCATGTAACCCAGAAGATAGAACAGACGTCAGAAATCATCAACCGATACTGGAATCAGCGCATGGAGTTGCGGGAGAAGGCGGGCATCCATGGCGAAATTCAGCATCGCCACCGGGAGATTTTCTACGACACGGACAGCATCCTTGAACGGCAAAAAGAAAAAATCCGGATATGCAGAGATTGCTCCGGAGCCCTTGAGATCGACTCCCAGGCATCCACGGGCAAGCATGTCCTGTGCGTCCACATTCCCTTGAACGCCTGCCGACAATGCCGGGAAACCGGATATGAGATGTTTGAACGGGCCGACATGAAACGGTACAGTCGGGCGTTTCTTCAGGATAGACCCAACGATACCTACACGATAAAATAATAGGAAATCAAATAACGTGTTTTCAGACAGACTGGCTGGCCGGGCCCGGATCGTCCAGGCCATGCGCAGCTATTTTTATGACCAGGACTTTCTAGAGGTTGAAACCCCCATACGCATCCCGGCCCCGGCACCCGAGGCCCACATTGACTCGTTTGAGTCGGACGGCTGGTTTCTTCAGTCATCGCCCGAACTTGCCATGAAGCGACTTCTGGCAAGGGGCCATAACAGGATATTCCAGATCTGCAAATGTTTTAGAAGGGATGAACGCGGCCCCAGACACCTGACCGAACTGACCATGCTCGAATGGTACACAAAGGGTTACACCTATCTGGAACTCATGGATCAGTGCACAGCCCTTGTCCGTCATATTGCAGTCCAGACAGGGTGTAAGGACCGTCTCAGCTACAACGGACAAACCATTGATCTTGCATCACCCTGGGAGGTCATAACCGTTGATACCGCCTTCAGGCGCTACACCGCTACCACCCTTGAACGGGCGATGTCCAAGGGCAACTTCGACGAAATCATGGCCTTTGAAATTGAACCGGAACTTGGCAGGAGCGTGCCCACCTTTATCATGGACTACCCGGCATCCATGGCAGCCCTTGCACGATTGAAACCCGAGGATCCAGAATTTGCCGAGCGGTTTGAGCTATACATTGGTGGTATGGAGCTTGCCAACGGCTTTTCAGAACTCAACGACCCGGTTGAACAGAGAAGACGATTCAAGGCAGAGGCCGCGATCCGTGCCCGTGCCCGAAAGCCTGCCACACCAATGCCCGAACCCTTTTTAAAGGACCTTACAAGTATGCCCGCTGCGGCAGGAATTGCCCTGGGTGTTGACCGGCTGGTAATGCTGTTCACCCATGCCGACACCATAGACAAAGTGGTTGCCTTTACCCCGGAAACCCTTTAAACAGCATACGACTCAGTCGTTCAGGCGATCCACCTCCAGGCTCGCACACAGGGGACACCCCTTGGGTCGCCCGGTTCCCGGGGGTTCCGTCCATTGATGCTTGCAGGCAGCACAGACAAAGCGTCTTTCGGTAATGACAATTTCGTAGTGCCCCCCCTGTACGGAAATGGCCTTTCCATTGATAATGGCATCCGCAACCGTGGTTCTTGCATTTCTCAGGATTCTGCCGAAGGTGGCCCGTGAAACCCCCATCTCCTGACCGCCTTCCTCGTGGGAGAGACCCTCAAGATCTGCCAGGCGAATGGCCTCCCTCTCATCAACGGTGAGACACACCTCAATGAGATCAAACATGGGGATGCCTCTGGGCTTAAAATAACTGACCTCAGGCTTATACCCCACCCGTCTACTGATTACCGGTCTAACCATTTCAACTTTCCAACTTTGTATTTTAAAGGTTTACCCGTGGACAACGGGGTAAAAAAAGAGGGGGTTTTCCCTTATTTTAAGAAAACCCCCTCCTCCGTTTTATTCACAATAACAGAACTGCACTATTGCAAAAGGTTCCTACATCTTGGTTCCTTCGGCATGGCTCTGGAGCTTGACCTCAACCTTCTCGGTCAGACCGGCATAGTACTTTCTGAGGATGACAAGCACCTCTTCACGACCAAAGTGATCAACCACTTCCTCTCCATGGGAGAGTGCATAGCGAAGCTTTGTACCGGAAAGGATGACCCTGTCGTCCTTGCCGTGGGGGCAGGTTCTCATGGAAGCCATGCCGTCGCATTTTTTGCAGTAAAAGGTCCAGTCAATTTTGAGGGGCTCACACAGCAGTGCTTTGCCTGGCTCTTCCGGCATCGGGATGGTGTCAAAAATCTCCTGGGCCTCGAACAATGTGTAGAAATCACCAACGCCTGCATGGTCACGGCCGATGATCATCTTGTTGACGCCGTAGTTCTGGCGGAAGGTTGCATGGAGAAGGGCCTCACGGGGACCTGCATAACGCATGTCAAGGGGATATCCGCCGTTTACAACGTGCTCGGGAACAAAGTAGCCCTTGATCAGGGTGTCAATGCACTCAATACGCACATCTGCGGGAATATCACCGGGTTTGAGGTTACCGATGAGGGAATGGATCAGAACGCCATCACATACGTCAAGGGCGATCTTGCAAAGATGCTCATGGGAACGATGCATGGGGTTACGAAGCTGCATGGAAGCAACATTTTTCCAGCCCTTCTTGTCAAAAATGGCACGGGTCTCTTTGGGGGTAAGGTAAACACCCTTAAACTTCACGGGGAACTCACCCTCGGAAAGGACCTTTACAGGGCCGGCAAGGCAGAACTCTTTTCTTGCCATGACAGCCTGAACGCCTGGATGATCTTCCATGGCGATCTTCCAGAAAACGTCATCGGCAGACTCTTCGCCATGACCCTTATAAACCTTCTCACACTCCCATTTCTTGTCAGCTTCGGTCATCTCAAACTTCTCAGCGACCTTCATGGTGGCATAGGCTTCGCCCTTTCTCTCAAGGGTGATCTCATCGCCCACCTTGATACCGTCTGCATCAGCCTTTGAGGCATCAAGCATTACAGGAACAGGCCAGAAAGTGCCGTCTGCAAGAAGGAAATCAGCACAAACGCCTTTCCAGTCAGCCTTAGTCATGAAACCGTTCAGGGGGCTGAATCCACCAATACCCAGCATGATCAAATCGCCCTTTACCTGGGAGCTGATCTCGATTTTTTTCAGGCCAGCTGCTTTTTTCTGCTCTGCAGCAAGCTCTGCGCCTTCAAGCTTGCAGCATACAAGTCCTTTTCCACCGTGGGGTGCAACTAATTTAGACATATAACTCAATCTCCTTGTTTAATATTAACCACAATAAATGTTTTACCAAACATTTATACAAATTCTATTGAAAACCGTATACCAAAACCTGGGATGCCAAATTTTTCAATCCATGATCACAAATCCCATACCTGGCCTTGAAAGTAATAAAGTAAAATTCTTATTCCAATTAATCGTGATTGGCTTTTTTGTCAAGGACATTTATTGATTTATATTGAGCATTGCCTTGATATCGGCCATTGAATTGAAATAAAAATCTGCCTTGAGGGAGGGGTTGTTGAACGCTACAAAAACAGTTCCGGCTTTGTCTGCAGCCATTTGATCAAACGCTGAGTCCCCGATAAACAATATTTCCCTGGGTGCCAGCTTAAAATGATCCATGATTTTAAGCAGTTGATCCGGGGCTGGCTTTGGATTTTTCACATCAGCCGCAGTAACCACGGATTCAAACCGATGTTCAAGGTCAAAGGTTTTCAGCACCTCGGCCATTGTATTGGTTCGATTTGTGGCAACGGCCCGGATGAACATTCTTTCCTTGAGGCTGTCAAGAAAATCCTTCAGCCCGGGTTCAATGACCATGTGGGAGATGAACTCCCCATAGGCAAGCCCCTTCATATGGGCAAAAACATCGGTCAGGTCCTCTCGTTCAGGAAAAAGATAGGCAATGGCATCTTTTACCGAAAACATGTGCACCTTGACGAACTGAGGTTCGGTCAGGGGCGGTTTATTAAAACCGGCAAGCAGCTGGTTGTAATAGCGCCTGTTCACATCTGCCGTATCAAACATGACACCGTCGCAGTCAAATACAACGGCCTTAATTTTATTGGTCAGCAACGCCTGTACCTTCCTCATGGGGCAGTTGACTGCAAACTGCCCTTGGCTGTAAGGTTTCCAAACACCCGGATTTTCAACTCAGGCTGAAAAAGGCTGTCTGTCTTCAGGGTGATCACCTCATAATAGCGTCCCACCGTTTTTCTCGTATTGGTCACCACAAGCTGCCAGGACTTTTTACCGCTGCCCGAGGATTTCAGAACCGCCGCCACATTTTTCATACCGGCAAGTGGCTGGTCTTTGAGTGAAAAATCATATTTTTTTAAAGGCACAATATTTACCGTCGTTTCAAGCGTATCTTCAGGCGACCCAACAAAATGAACGACATTGGGATCTACCATAACAATCTTTTCAACATTGCCGCTCATTTTAAGGACAAGGGGTTTTCCCTTCTGATCCGTATGTACCCTGACCTGTTTGACCAACACCCTTCCGCCGTAGCCCAGGGTGTTAATCTGAAGAACTATTTTTCCCTCCCCGCCCGGGGGAATCTGCCTGTCAAAGTTGACAGCTGTGCAACCTCAGCCGGTTTCGACCCGAAGAACACGAAGTTCGGTCTCTCCCCTGTTCTCGATCATAAAGGTATGGATTGCCTTTTTTCCCTCGGCAATGGTTCCAAAGCTGAAATCAGGTTCAAGAACAACGGCATCGGCAGCCGGCGCGGCAGCACAGACCCCCTGCACCCCCCACAGCCCCAGCACAGCAAGGGTTAACAGGGTCAACAACAACTTTTTCATGGTAAAAACGCCTCTTTTAATAAATTAACACACAAACGATGGCTCCAGAAGGCGTTGGTAAGAATAACTTCTCCTGGACAGAAAGACACAGCAGTTGACACACATCGTTTAATAGACCGGTATTTCTATTTTTCCATTTCCCAGACAATCATCCCCCATTAGCACATGGGCAACAGGGGAAAGGGTCACTGTATTTTTATTGACGACCAAGGAAGGGATTCATCCGTTCCTCCTGGAGAATGGAAGTTTCAGGACCGTGTCCGGGGTAGACAATGGTCTTTTTGTCAAGACACAGAAGCCTGGTTTTAATCGAGTGGATCAGGGTATCGTAATTTCCGCCCGGAAGATCGGTTCGGCCGATGGACCCTGCAAAAAGGGTATCTCCGGAAAAAAGAACCCCTTTTGTATAAAGACTGATCCCTCCCCTTGAGTGACCCGGAGTGTGGATCACAGTCAGGGTGATGTCCCCAAACGTAACCTCATCCCCGTCGGCAAGATACCCGTCGGGTGCAGGAGAATTTTCCGCCCGCAGGCCAAAGGTGGCCGCAGCTGAAGTCAGATCCTTGAGCATGGGTGCGTCATCTTGATGGATCATAAGCTTTGCTCCAGTAGCCTCCTTCAAGCGTGCATTTGCCCCCACATGGTCAAAGTGACCGTGGGTGTTGAGGATGTATTCAACCGAGAGCTTTAATTCAGAAAGGGCCATGAGTATGCGGTCTGCCTCATCCCCAGGATCAATGACAACAGCCTTTCGTGTCCTGTCGCATCCTAGGATATAGCAATTTGCCATGATGGGTCCCACTTCAAGCTTTTTGATGATCATTCTTTTTCTCCCCTGTCGATATTTTTCAACACACGAAT
Source organism: Desulforapulum autotrophicum HRM2 (assembly GCF_000020365.1). Lineage (NCBI taxonomy): Bacteria > Pseudomonadati > Thermodesulfobacteriota > Desulfobacteria > Desulfobacterales > Desulfobacteraceae > Desulforapulum > Desulforapulum autotrophicum. The sequence continues at coordinate 3,541,818 of NC_012108.1, forward strand.
TTTATCGAGTACCCCGTTGATGAAGGCACCGGATCCCCGGGTTCCGAACCGTTTGCCGATCTCCACGGCCTCGTTGATTGACACCGTGGGAGGGATGTCTGGCTGCTTGAGCATCTCAAAGATGGCCATGCGCATGATATTACGATCCACAATGGGCATTCTTGAAACCTTCCAGTTACTTGAAGAACGGTTCATCAGGTCGTCGACCTCCGCCCTTGCCTGGGTAACCCCCTTGACCAGGTCAAGGAAAAACGGTCGGATTGATTCATCGATTCGATCTTCAAAATTGCTGCAAAAAAGTGCGAGCAACTCGTCCGGACTGCCCTTGTCCACGTCAAAATAGTAGAGGGCCTGGAGGGCAAGTTCCCTTGCCTGTCTGCGGTCACCCATGGGATCTAGGCTTCTCCCATAACGGTCATGAGGTTTGCCATTTCAATGGCGGCAAGGGCCGTATCAAAGCCCTTGTTTCCAGCCTTGGTTCCGGCCCGTTCAATGGCCTGCTCAATGCTCTCTGTGGTGAGGATGCCGAACATGACCGGTAGTCCATGGTCAAGGCTGACACAGGCAATCCCCTTGGAAACCTCGGCGCACACATAGTCATAGTGGTTGGTCGCCCCCCGAATAACGGCACCCAGACAGATAATGGCATCAAATTTGCCGGTCATGGCCATTTTTTTTGCGGCAAGGGGAATCTCAAAGGCACCGGGTACCTTTAACAACGTGATATCCCCGTCTGCGGCCCCGCTTCTTGTCAGGGCGTCAAGGGCACCGCCCACCAGTCGTTCGGTTATAAAATCGTTGAACCTTGCGGCAATGATTCCAAATTTTTTGCCCTGGGCCGACAGGCCTGCTTCTATAATCTGTGGCATCTTAATTTCCTTATATTTTGTTAAAAACCATCAGCACATTTTCAGCATATGTCCCATTTTAAGCTGTTTGCACTTTAAATACCCCTTGTTGTACTCGTTGGGCTCAACCTCAATGGGCACCTGCTCCACAATACTCAGCCCATAGCCTTCAAGGCCAACCATTTTGGTGGGATTGTTGGTCATGAGGCGCATCTGCCTGACCCCAAGATCCACGAGCATCTGGGCGCCAATACCGTAATCTCTCATGTCGGCGTCAAACCCAAGTTTCAGATTTGCCTCAACCGTATCACATCCCTTGCGCTGGAGTTCATAGGCTTTGAGTTTGTTGACAAGGCCAATGCCCCGGCCTTCCTGGCGAAGATAGAGAATCACGCCGCTCCCCTCTTTGTCCATCATGGCCATGGCCTTGTGGAGCTGATCGCCGCAGTCGCAGCGCAATGAACCAAAGATATCACCGGTCATGCACTCTGAATGGACCCGAACCAGTGTGGCTCGGTCAGGATCAATATCACCCTTAACCATGGCAATGTGGGTGAGATTATCCAGGTCATTTTCATAGGCGATGATTTTAAATTCACCACCAAATTTCGTGGGAATCACACTCTGGGCAGCTTTTCTGACAAAGGATTCGGTCTTGAGGCGGTACTCGACAAGGTCTGCGATGGTGCAGATGCCGATATTATGCTCCTGGCTGAACTTCTCCAGGGACGGCCTCCTGGACATGGTACCGTCTTCATCCATAATCTCACAAATGACACCGGCAGGTTTTAGTCCTGCAAGACGGGCAAGGTCCACCGACCCTTCGGTCTGGCCGATCCTCACCATGACGCCACCCTGGCGGGCCCGCAGGGGAAAGATGTGACCCGGTCGTACAAGGTCGTGGGCAGTTGCCCCGTCGGCCACAGCCGCCTGGACGGTTCTAGCCCTGTCAGCTGCCGAAATCCCTGTGGTTACGCCATCTCTGGCCTCAATGGAGATGGTGAATCCGGTTTCAAACTGGGAGGTGTTGTCATCCACCATCATGGGCAGCTCAAGGCGGTCGGCCAGATCTCCTGTCATGGACAGACAGATGAGTCCCCGACCGTATTTTGCCATGAAATTAATTGCTTCAGGGGTAACAGCCTCGGCTGCCATGGTAAGATCACCTTCATTTTCCCGATCCTCGTCATCCACCAGTATGACCATGCGCCCGGCTTTGATATCTTCGATGGCCTGCTCTATTGTAATTTGCGGCATTTATGCTTATTTCACTCCTTATAAGAATCCTTTTTTTGCCAGAAGCTCCCTGGTGATCGATCCTGAATGGTTACCAGTCCCGGCGGTTGTATCTGTTACCTTCTGTTTTAAGAATCTGTTAACATACTTTCCAATCATATCGGTCTCAATGTTGACACTATCTCCGACCCTGGCCGTACCGATGGTGGTGATCTTTGCCGTGTGGGGAATAACGCTCACATCGAAATCCTTGTGGCTGCACCTGTTTATTGTAAGACTGATTCCATCGATTGCAACCGAGCCCTTTTCGATTATTTCATCACCAAGGGTTTCAGGGATGCCAATGGTAACGATAACGGCGTTGCTCTTGACTGTTTTGGATACAACAGATCCAGTGGCATCAATATGCCCTGAAACCAGATGGCCGTCCAGGCGGTCTGACAGGCGAAGGGCACGTTCAAGATTCAGCCGGGCACCGGGAAGAAGGGATTTAAAGGTGGTCCGGGAAACGGTTTCAGGGGCCATGTCCACCTCAAAAACTGAATTGCTGAGGGAGACGACAGTGAGACAGGCACCATTGACGGCAATGGAATCGCCGATTTTTGTACCTTCAAGGTCCATCCCTGTTTGAATGGCAAGCCTTTTTCCCTCGCCGTTGGGCTGAATTTTTTTCAGGGTTCCAGCTCCCTCAATGATTCCCGTGAACACCGTGACGCCTCCAGTTAATTCTGTTTCAGATACCCCTTGATGAGGATGTCATTGTCAAACCGTTCCACCTCAACCTGGCTCAACCCCAGGGCGTCATTCATCAACTCAGGCCCCCTGCCCCGGCACATGGGCACCCCATCGTTGCCCCCAAGAAGCTTAGGTGCAAAAAAAAGATAGATTTTATTGACCACACCGGCGGCAAGGGCCGAATGAACCACCCGGCCTCCTCCTTCGATCAAAAGACTCACCACCCCCCTTTGCCCAAGGGCCTCACCAAGGCACGCCAGGTCGATGATCCCCTCTTTTTCAGGCAGAACCAGCAGCTCAATACCCCGATGTTTAAAAAGGGCACAACGTTCGGGGTCAGCCCTTCGGGAGATGGCAACCATGGTTTTTGCACTGGATTGCTGGGTAAACACCTGTGAATCGGGGTCAATGGAGAGTTGGGCGTCGAGGATCACCCGAAGTGGATCACGGCCGTCAAAATTTTCAATCCTTGTGGTCAACGAGGGATTATCGGCCCGTATGGTGCCGGCACCGACCACAATGGCATCCACCCAGTGGCGCAGCCTGTGAACGTATTTTCGAGACGCCTCGTTGGTGATCCATTTGGAATCCCCGGTTCGTGTGGCAAGCTGACCGTCCAGGGTTGCTGCACATTTTAAGACCACAAAGGGCTGTTTATCGTTTTTAACGTACCAGATAAAATCTTCGATCAGGGTCTCAGACGCCCTGCGGCAGATACCGACCTTGACCGCAACACCCCTTTCTTTCAGAAATTTGATCCCACCGCCAGCCACAAATGGGTTGGGGTCTTCGGTTCCCACAAACACCCGGCGAATGCCGGCCCTGAGAATTTTTTCGGTACACGGCGGGGTTCTTCCCGTGTGATTGCACGGTTCAAGGGTCACATAAAGGTCACTGCCCCTGGCCAAATCACCGGCATCATCAATGGCGTTGACCTCTGCGTGTGCAAGCCCCGGACCCTTGTGCCATCCTTGACCTACGACCTGGTTGTTCTTGACCACCACGGCCCCGACCATGGGATTGGGAGCTGTGTAGCCCCGGCCCTGTTCGGCAAGGCAGATGGCCTGCTCCATAAACGAATTATGCGTTGTTTCATCCATCATCAGAACATCCGTCTGGTTTTTTATCTTCAAGTATTTTTCGGGGAATGAGACTTTTCAACTCCTCAATAAAATCATCCACATCCTTGAACTCCCGGTAGACAGAGGCAAACCGCACATAGGCCACATCGTCCAAACGGTGGAGAAGCTCCATGACCTTGTTGCCGACAACGGTGGATGAGATCTCCTTTTCATTGGCGTCTCTGAAATCACGCTCAACCGAATCCACCACCTCTTCAATCTGATCCACGCTGATGGCACGCTTTTCACAGGCCTTTTTAATCCCGGAAAGGATCTTGTCGCGGTTGAACTCCTCCCGGCGACCGTCTTTTTTCACCACCATGACCGGCAGATCTTCAACCTTTTCATAGGTGGTAAATCTGCGCATGCAGTCCAGGCATTCCCTGCGCCTTCGAACGGCAAATTCACTGCGGCTCAGCCGTGAATCAACCACCCGGTTGTTCAACTGCCCGCAATAGGGACATTTCAAGGTGCCACCTCATCGGTTATCTGGGTTATTTCTATGCCGGCCTGGGCAAACATGGTTTCTGACATGGAGTCGTCATACCCCGTTGCAAAACAGACCTGGACGATGCCTGCATTGATGATCATCTTTGCACAGATGGAACAGGGCTTGTGGGTACAGTAGAGGGTTGATCCTTTCACGGAGATGCCATGGTAGGCGGCCTGGATAATGGCGTTCTGCTCAGCATGGACCCCCCTGCAGAGTTCATGCTTTTGCCCGGAAGGCACATTGAGCTGCTCGCGCAGACACCCTGTGACATCACAGTGGGGAACGTGTGTGGGTGCACCGTTGTAACCGGAGCAGAGGATACGACGCTCCTTGACCAGGATTGCCCCGACCTTACGTCTTAAACAGGTGGCACGGGTGGCCACCAGTCGGGCAATGTCCATGAAGTATACATCCCATGAAGGTCGCACAAGCTCAACCACGGGTTGTGTCGTCTTTGTAAAGGGGAAATTGTGCACACAGGGATCTTACCTTTTCCCTCACGGTTTCTGCCGTTGCCGGCGCTTCAAGGGCCTGGGTGATCAGTTCGGCAACAAGGTCCATCTCGGTCTCACCCATCCCCCTTGTTGTCACAAGGGGCGTTCCTATCCGAATACCACTGGTAATCATGGGTCCCCTGGGATCATTGGGAACGGCATTTTTGTTGACCGTGATACCTGCGGCCCCAAGGCGATTCTCAGCATCTTTGCCTGAAATACCGTTATGGGTGAGGTTCAGTAACATGAGGTGATTGTCCGTGCCGTTGGAGACCAGTTTCATTCCCCGGTCCATGAGCGCATCTGCAAGGGTTGCTGCATTGGCAACCACCTGTCGCTGATACTGGGCAAACGACGGAGAAAGGGCCTCTTTCAGGGCCACAGCCTTTGCGGCTATCACATGCATGAGGGGCCCGCCCTGGATCCCGGGGAAAATCTGGCTTGAGATCTTCGGACCGATTTCGTTGGATGACAGAATCAATCCCCCCCTGGGTCCCCTCAGGGTCTTGTGGGTGGTGGTGGTGACAATATCGGCATGGGGAACCGGAGAGGGGTGAACCCCTGCCGCCACAAGCCCGGCAATATGGGCCATGTCCACCATAAAAAGGGCGTTCACGGATCGAGCAATGTCGGAAAACGCCTTAAAATCTATGATCCGGGGATAGGCACTGGCACCGGCCACAATCAATTTAGGCCGGTGTTTTTCGGCAAGGGCCGCCACCTCGTCCATATCGATCATTTCGGTTTCACCGGACAGACCATAGTGAACAAAATTAAACAGCCTGCCGGAAAAACTGACCGGGCTGCCGTGGGTCAGGTGACCGCCATGGGAAAGATCCATTGCAAGCACGGTATCCCCGGGTTTAATCACGGAAAAATAGGCAGCCATGTTGGCCGTCGAACCTGAATGGGGCTGCACATTTGCATATTCAGCCTTGAACAGCTCCCGTGCCCGGTCAATGGCCAGGGTTTCAGCCCGATCGACCATGGCGCAACCGCCATAGTAACGCTTTGACGGATACCCTTCGGCATACTTGTTTGTCAGCACCGAACCCTGGGCGGCCATGACCGCCCGGCTGGTTGTATTCTCAGAGGCAATAAGCTCAAGCCCCTCCTGCTGGCGAAGCGCCTCCTGCATGATGATCTCGAAAACTTCCGGGTCAACCCCTTTAATTGCGCCTATGTCCACTGCCCTGTCTCCTTTTTCCATGCCTATACAGATGTTTCCAGGCTCTTGATCCTGTCAAGATGCCTTCCCCCCTCAAACGGAGTCTCAAGCCAGGTCCTGACCAGCTCAAAGGCAAGGGCATCACCAATGATGCGGCCCCCGAGCACAAGGATGTTTGAGTCATTATGCTCCCGACTCATGCGCACGGAAAAAATATCACTGCAAAGTGCCGCACGCACCCGGGGAAACCGATTGGCAACCATGGACATACCAAGGCCGGTACCGCACAGCAGAATTCCCCGGGAATACTCGCCTTCAGACACGGCCTTTGCAACCTTTTTTCCATAATCAACATAACTAACAGATTCCTGGCTGAAGGTTCCTGCATCCTTTACCTCAATGCCCAACCCCTTGAGAAAGACGATGATCTTCTCTTTTAAGGGGAAAGCGGCATGGTCGCAGCCAATGATAATGGGGGCTGTCGTGTCAATCGCCATATCCATAAGATCCGTTCCTTGTTAGGATTTTTTTCTAATGTACTCGATGGCATCATTGACGGTGATCATCTTTTCAGCATCATCGTCATCAATATCAATGTCAAACGCCTCTTCCATGCTCATGATAAGTTCCACAAGGGCCAGAGAATCAGCCCCGAGGTCATCCACCAGGGACGCCTCGGGGATTACATCTTCAATATCCACACCCTGGAGCTTTTCTGCAATTATTTTTTTTACCTTTGCCTCAACAGACATACTTAAAAAAACGCCTCCTTAAAGGGTTGCTGAAAAATCGCAGACTAGGCTTCAACAGCGTCCGGCCTTACATTCCTGTTTCTGTATGCACCGCAGGCGGGGCAGGCTGCATGGGGAAGCTTTGCCTCCTGGCACTCGGGACAAACGGTGAGGGTGGGTGCTGCAACCTTCTGATGGGTACGTCTCTTTCTACCACGACTCTTAGAGCTTTTTTGCTTTGGGACTGCCATTCTATCTCCTCCTAACCTTCTAATTTATTTGATCATATAGTATAAACTTCAGTGTACCAATAAACGTTAATATCTAAATTAATTGACAAAGTTTGTCAAGATAATAATCGCAAACATCAATACCCCTTGCCCAAATCCATGGCCTGTGGTATTTCCCCCAACGAAGTTTTAGACACAACACAACGCTATTTTACGGAGTTACCTATGGATACAGTTATAACAAGATTCCCGCCAAGCCCCACGGGATATCTTCATATCGGAGGCGCCAGAACGGCCCTTTTTAATTGGTTGTGGGCACGAAAAACCGGCGGAAAATTTGTCCTGAGAATTGAGGATACAGACACGGTTCGCTCCACAAAGGCTTCGGTGGATGCAATTTTCGATTCCCTCCACTGGCTTGGCATCGACTGGGATGAGGGCCCTTTTTTCCAGACAGAACGTTACCCCATCTACCGGGAGTATATCCAGCGGCTGGTTGCATCGGGTCATGCCTATTACTGCAGCTGCTCCCCGGAAGAGGTCGATGCCATGCGAGAAGAGGCAAAGGCAAACGGCAAACGCCCCATGTACAACCAGCGATGCCGGAACCTTGACCTTGGACCCGGCGAAAACCGGGTGGTCAGACTCAAGGTGCCCAACACCGGCAGCACCGTGGTCGATGACATTGTCAAGGGCCCCACCTCGTTCCAGAACAGCGAGATAGACGACTTCATCATCCAGAGAAGCGATGGCAGCCCCACCTACAACCTGGCCGTTGTGGTCGATGACCTGACCATGGGGATCAACACCATCCTCCGGGGGGACGACCACCTGGTGAACACACCCAAACAGATCCTCATTTACCGGGGCCTTGGGGCAGAACCACCCGTGTTCGGCCATGTTCCCATGGTACTTGGCAACGACAAGGCAAGACTGTCAAAGCGCCACGGGGCCATGAGCGTGGGTGAGTATCAGAAAATGGGCATCCTGCCCGACGCCATTCTCAACTACCTTGTCAGGCTTGGCTGGTCCCACGGCGACCAGGAGTTTTTCACCCGAAAAGAGCTCATTGAAAAATTCTCCCTGGAGCACCTGGGCCGGTCCCCTTCCATGTTCGACATGGACAAGCTGCTGGCCCTTAACGCCAAGCATATCCAGGCAAAATCCAACGCTGAGATTGCCGAGGCCCTGATTCCCTTTGTTGCGGAAAAAGGCATCACCATCGAAAACACAGCAGCGGTCCAGCTTGCCGTTGAAAGCCTCAAGCCAAGGTGTAAGACCCTGGTGGAGATGGCCGAAGCGGCCCGCTTCTATTTTGTCGACACCCTGACCTTTGATGAAAAGGCTGTAGCAAAATTTCTCAAACCTGAAATCATGCAGCCGCTGTGCGAGTGTGCAGACACCATGGAAGCCCTGGCCCTGGATGCGTTCACGGAACCGGCCCTTGAGGAAATTTTCAAGCAGGTGATGGCGCGCCACGATCTCAAATTCGGCAAGCTCGCCCAGCCCCTGAGGGTGGCCCTTACCGGCAAGACGGTCAGCCCCGGGATCTTTGAGATGATCCTTGCCCTTGGCCGGGATAAGACGGTCAGCCGTATCCGGGCTGTGCTCAAATAATCACGGTCATGCCGGCTATATGCAACTCGTGGTATTCCGGCAACCGGCGGAAGGTATTACCCTCCGCTCATTCTCGCAGCCCGTCCTGGGCTGCTCCGAGGGAAACGGCAGCTCCTTCAGCGTCCATGCTGACCGCTGCCGTTTAATCCGCTTCGGGTAAAACCTCCCCCCGGTCGCCTCTGCTGTCGAAGGTTCAAGTTTTATGCTTCGTTGTGCCCGACAGGGCATGGCCGTTTTTATAAGAAGTCCCTGTCGAAACATCATTGTGAAAATCTCGACTTTGGAGCCCCCTTTGGTTTCCCTGACCGGAACATTGTAAACCAAAGGGGATAGGCTTTTTGTCCTTCCAGGCGTTAAGAAGCACAGGCTGTTTGAGGACTTTAGCCCGCAGTTCCTGTGCTTTAGCCTGGAAGGGCAAAAAGCCCCCGGCGTTTACCGTTCCGGTCAGGGGAACCAAAGGGGGCGGAATGGTACGATCGTTTCCCCTGTATCATCGAGTTTCATGCTTCGTTGTGTCCGCCAGGACATGTGGACACCATGAAACACCCACCGAGTAATTCTCTATTTTTATCTCACGGACGGCACTCTCTCAAAGAGAATACCAGAATAACCGACAAAACTTGAACCCGGGCTTGTTTCATGGCTGGTGGTATAGTCAAGGGCAACACCCCGTGAAGCTCCCATGGCACGTGCTGCATCAACGGCGGCGACAACGGCACCGGGACAGCACAGATTGTGGTGTTCCAGACCCTGGGCGAGGATGGTGTCAACGTCCATTTCAACCATTGCCTTGATTGCCCGGGAATCATTGGTGTTCTTGACCCAGTCAAGGGCTGCCTGGCCCTTTCCGGCCGGAGAGAATCCATAATTGGGTCCATAATGGGTCATGTCCGTGGAACCGATCACCCGCAGGGAAAGTCCTGATTTCAGGGCAGCCTCAACGGCCAGAATGCCAATCCGTTCAGCATGGGCCGATGGCGGAACCCCCATGGGAACAATGGCGGCATCCGGGAAAAAATACTTTACAAAGGGAAGCTGGAGTTCAATGGTGTTCTCATCGGGAAAGGCGTCCGGTCCCAGGGTCGTTGCACCGACAGCCTTTGCCAGGGCCCCGGCAACCCCCTGGTGGACAACAAGATCACCAAAGGGAGTTTCCCAGGCCCCCCTGCCCATGACAAGGGGGGCATCCAGGGGATGCATGTGATGACCAAAGAGCAGCACCAGGTCGACCTTGCCATGGGCCCCCCCTGATCCGGTTCCTGCCAGGGAAGCAATGACCCGGCAGGCAATGGAGCCGGAAAACACCCATCCGGCATGGGGAACGATGCCGCCCACATAATCACCCGTAAGCGTACCTGTTCGTTCGTTAAGAAACCTGACGATCTCACGTTCACATGCCTGGCCGTCGGCAGGATACCAGGCACCCTTGAATGCTGCGTCTTTTCTCTCCACAACGCCCTCCTTAGTCAGATAAACCTTAGTCAGATAAACCTTAGTCAGATAAACGGCTAAATTTTTGAGTTCACCTTTGAGGTGAGCCATTCGATCCAGGGCTCAAACCCCTCTTCTGTTTTAGCAGAAAGCGAAAACACGGGCATTCCCGGATGAATCTCGGCCATGTTATCCACAGCCTCTTTTGCATTATAATCAAGGTAGGGCAAAAGGTCTATCTTGTTGAGGATGGCCGAGTCTGCAAGGCGAAACATCAGCGGATATTTCAGGGGCTTGTCTTCTCCTTCTGTGACGCTCAGAACAACGGTTCTGGCATCTTCACCAATGTCAAATTCCGCAGGACACACCAGGTTACCGATGTTCTCCACAATAAGCAGATCAAGGTGGTCAAGATCCATCTGGGTTGCCGTTCGTTCAATGAGATGGGCCGCAAGGTGACAGTCTCCCCCAAACTGATCCGTGTTGATCTGAACGGCCACGGCACCTGTTTCCTTGAGCCTGTCGGCATCATTGGTCGTACAGATATCCCCCACAATCACCCCGGTTCTGATTTCAGGCATGATCCTCAGGAGGGTCTTGCACAGGGTTTCGGTTTTGCCCGATCCAGGAGAACTCATCATGTTAAGGACAAATACTTTTTTTTCTGCAAATAATTTTCTGTTCTTTTCGGCCATGGTCTCGTTGGCCTCAAGTACCCTTTTTTGAACCTTTATTTCCATGTTTTTTTTCCTATATCAAATGGGGCCAAGCCTGACTTATGACAGGTTGCCCTCCAAAATTAATCAGCAAGCTCCAGGGAGGAGATTTCAAGCTCCCGGCCTGAAAGAAGCTCAACAGCACCTTGTTTGCACCCAGGGCACCTAAAGGCAGGTCCTTCGACCACCCATTCGTGGCCGCAATCCTTGCACCTTGCCCTCACATCAATCGTTTCGATTACAAGGTTTACCCCCTCAAGGGGCGTATCCTTTGTGATCACTTCCATGCAGAACCTCAGGCTGTCCTCCACAACGGCGGCAAGCTTGCCAATCCTCAGGTTAAGAACGGCAACCCTTGGATTTTCAATATCGTCAGGAATGGCAGCAAGGGCAATATCAACCATCTGCTGGGCAACCCCCATTTCGTGCATCCTATACCTCCAGCCTGGCCATGGCCCGTTTAAATGCAGCCCGTGAACTTTCAATGGTGAAATCATCCACACAAAAGGCCAGGCGAAAATAACCAGGACCACCAAATCCGGTTCCCGGAACGGCCAGGATCAACTCATCCTGGAGAATGGAGACAAACTTTACATCATCGGGGATGGGAGACTTTGGAAAGATATAAAAAGCACCGGGCGGGGTGGTGAATGTGAAACCGGCATCCTTTAAAATTTCACACAGCATATCCCGTTTTTTTCGATAGGCGTCAATGTCAACGCTTGCCCCCTGGATCAAGGGAAGAATGCGCTGCATCAGGGCAGGCGCATTGACAAACCCCAGGATTCTGTTGGTCAGGGCCAGGGCCGGTATAAGCTTGTCCCTGAAGGAACAGGCAGGATTCACCACAAGGTAGCCGATCCTTTCCCCCGGAAGGGAGAGATCCTTTGCGTGGGAGGTAACGACAACGCTGTTCTCATAGGAAGGAAACACCGGCGGCACAAGGATGTTGTCAAACACAAGCTTTCGATAGGGTTCGTCGGAAATAAGGGTGATGACCGTGCCGAATTCTTTTCCCTTTTTCCTTAAAAGCCCGCCCAGGGCGTCCAGGCTCTCCTTGGGGTAGATCTGGCCCGTGGGGTTGTTGGGCGAATTGATGATCATCACCTTGGTCTTCGGGGTGATGGCCCTTTCAATGGCATCAAGATTGAGGGTGAAATCCGGGTTTGCAGCAGCGGTCTTCAGCACCCCCCCGTGGTTTTCAGCGTAAAAGGTGTACTCCACAAAAAAGGGCCTTGTAACCAGCACCTCTTCGCCAGGGTTGAGAAGGGCCTTGAAAAGCACGTTAAGGCCGCCGGCCGCCCCGCAGGTAATAACAATATCATCGGCCGAAAGAACGGCCCCCTGTTCGTCACCGATACTGTCCGCAATGGCCTTTCTGACATGGGGATATCCGGAATTGGGCATGTAGCCGTGGACGTTCTTTCCCCGTTCACCTGCAACCTGCTCAAGGGCCTCCTGGAATGCCACAGGCGGTTCAAGATTCGGGTTTCCGATACTGAAATCAAACACATTCTCAGCACCGTGTTCGGCCTTGAGCTTTGCCCCCTGCTCAAACATCTTTCGGATCCAGGAGGATTTGGAAAGGGTCTCTTCAATCTTTACTGCTATGGTCATGGATCAACGCTCCCTTTTTCGATAAAATTCCTGTTTAAAGGCCATGAACCGGCCTTGATTAATGGCATTACGCATCTGGTGCATAAGGTCAAGGTAATAGTGAAGATTGTGGATGGTGTTCAGCCGATAGGCAAGGAGCTCCCTGGACTTGTAAAGATGCCTCAGGTAGGCCCTGGAATAGTTTTGGCAGGTGTAGCAGGAGCACTCGGCATCAAGGGGTGACTCATCAAGCCTAAAGGCTGCATTGGAGATATTCATGGTACCGGTGGAGGTAAAGAGCTGGCCGTTTCTGGCGTTTCTTGAGGGCATGACGCAGTCGAACATGTCAACCCCCATGCCTGCCAACTCCACAAGGTTCTCGGGCGTTCCAACGCCCATGACATATTTGGGTTTTTCAAGGGGAAGCTGGGGCACGGTGTGGTCGGCCATTTCATACATCAGTTCCGTGGGTTCACCAACGCTCAACCCGCCGATGGCATAGCCCGGAAAATCAAGGTCGGCAAGCTGTCGGGCTGAAATCGATCTTAAATCGGCAAACATGCCACCCTGGACAATGCCGAACAAATTGTTGACCCGACCCTGTTCAATCCAGAAATTTCTGCCCCGTTCGGCCCATTGGGTGGTCTTTTCAAGGGCGCCCATGGCCTCTTTTCGCGTGGCAGGATACCCCATGCACCAGTCAAGGGACATCATGATGTCCGATCCAAGGATGGACTGAATCTCAACGGCCCGTTCCGGGGTGAACAGGTGACGGGAGCCGTCAATGTGGGACTGGAAGGAGACGCCCTCATCCTTGAACTTTGCAAGTTTTGCCAGGGAAAAAAACTGAAACCCGCCACTGTCGGTAAGAATGGGCCGATCCCAGTTCATGAAGGGGTGAAGACCGCCCATATGGGCCATCACCTCACACCCGGGTCTTAAATAAAGGTGGTAGGTATTGCCCAGAATGATCTGGGCCTGGCAGGCCTTGAGCTCCTCAACAGAAACAGCCTTGACCGTGCCAAGGGTTCCCACGGGCATGAAGATGGGTGTTTCAATCACCCCGTGGGCCGTTGTGATCCGCCCGGTCCGTGCCCGGCTTTCCAGGGATTGATTGATGATGTCAAATGTCAGCATAATATCCTTAATCAATAAGCATGGCATCGCCATAGCTGAAAAATCGGTAATTTGATTGAATGGCCGCCCCATAGGCCCTGAAAATTGGATCCTTTCCCGCAAAGGCAGACACGAGCATGAGCAGGGTGGATTCGGGAAGATGGAAATTGGTGATCATGGCGTCGATGAGCTTAAACCTATAACCCGGATAGATAAAGAGATCGCACACGCCGCTGCCGGGGTGGATCAGCCCGGTTTCATCGGCACCATACTCAAGGGTTCTGACACTTGTGGTTCCCACGGCCACCACCCTTCTACCCGCCTTCTTGGCCCGGTTGACTGCAGCGGCGGCAGCTTCTGAAATCTCAAACGACTCCCTGTGTATTTGATGCTCCCGGATATCGTCCACCCGGACCGGAACAAAGGTACCATATCCCACATGGAGGGTGATCTCGCAGAACTCGATGCCCTTTGCCCTGAGGGTCTCCATGAGGGTATCGGTAAAATGAAGCCCGGCCGTGGGGGCGGCAACGGCCCCCTCGTTTGCGGCATAAACGGTCTGATAATCTGTCTCGTCCCCGGGTTCAAGACCGTTGGTGCGGTGAATATAGGGGGGAAGGGGCAGTTGACCGTGGCGTTTGATGGCCTGGACCACATCCCCGGCACAGGAAAACTTAAGTTCAAACAGTCCGCCCTTCCTTGCCTGAACCCTGGCAGTAATCTCATCCCCAAGCTCAAGGACTGCACCAATCTTAGGGCTTTTCGAAGCCCTTACCAGACAATCGCACTGGAAATAACCGTTGCCGGCAAGGCAATTTAAACCGGCTGCATAATCGACAATCATCACCTCTATAACCCCCCCCGTGGTTTTTTTACCCATGAGCCTTGCAGGCACCACCCGGGTGTTGTTGATGACCAGAAGATCATCGGGGTTCAAGAGGGTTACCAGATCCTGGAACCCGTGGTGGGTCACATCACCGCTTTTTCTGTCAAGGCGCAGAAGCCTTGAGCCGTCACGCTGCTGGCAGGGAGTCTGGGCAATTCTCTCCTGGGGAAGGTTGTAGCAATAGTCAGACAAACGATACATCAGACAAGACTCCTTCCAAGGTAAACAACCACAAGCCCAATGCACATGAGCATGAACCCGAACCGCCTTAACACGCCTTCAGGAAGTCCCAGGAGCACCTGAACCATCTCCTTCATCCGCTGGGGAAAGGCAAAATAGGGAAGCCCCTCCACTATCATTACCATACCGATCACACACAAAAAAAAATCCATCCGCTATTACCCTCTTGTTGCTTAATTCTACTTTATTCAACGCTTGCAACCCGTTAACACCCAGGTTACCGCCATGGTTGCATTCAAGAAACAGACAATATAGCATAAAGAATAATATTGATAAATCAAATCATTGACGCTATATAGGGTTTGTTGAAAACAAACAGGGCCAAATTATTGGATTGACCTTAAATCAAAAAATTGTTAACGCTGCGAGAGCAGCCAGACACAGGAATAACATTTTTATGCAGTTTGAACCTGTAATCGGGCTTGAAGTCCATGCCCAGCTTGACACTGAGACAAAAATATTCTGCTCCTGCTCCACGGGTTTCGGCGCGTCTCCCAACGCCCACACCTGTCCCGTATGCACGGGAATGCCGGGGGTGCTTCCGGTTCTTAACAAAAAGGCCGTCACCTATGCCATACGAACGGGCCTTGCCACCAACTGCAAGGTGGCAAACGAGAGCCGGTTTGACCGGAAAAACTACTTTTACCCCGATCTGCCAAAGGGGTATCAAATCACCCAGTTTGCAGCCCCCATTGCTGAGCACGGCCACCTGACCATTGAACTTGACGACGGATCGGAAAAACGCATCGGCATCACCCGCATCCACATGGAAGAGGATGCAGGTAAACTGATCCACGACCCTGACCGCCCCAGGAGCATGGTGGATCTCAACCGAACGGGAATTCCCCTGGTTGAGATCGTGAGCGAGCCTGACCTGAGGACCCCCAAGGAGGCCGGCAGCTATTTGAGAAAACTCCACGCCATAGTCAGGTACATCGGGGTTTGCAACGGGAACATGGAAGAGGGAAGCTTTCGGTGTGACGCCAACATCTCCCTGCGGCCGGTGGGCCGTAAGGCCTTTGGCACACGGACTGAGCTGAAGAACCTTAATTCATTCCGGAACGTTGAAAAGGCCATTGCCTATGAAATCCAGCGCCAGACCTATGTATTAGAAGAGGGCGGAGAGGTGATCCAGGAGACACGCCTCTGGGATACGGCCAACAATAAAACCGTGTCCATGCGCAGCAAGGAAGAGGCCCACGACTACCGCTATTTTCCGGAACCTGACCTTGTCCCCCTCATCGTTGACGACCGCTGGATGGAGGAGGTCAGGCAAAGCCTTCCTGAGCTTCCCGATGCAAAGCGCCAGCGGTTCATGGACGACTATGCAATGACCGCCTATGATGCATCGGTACTCACATCCTCAATCGCCCTTGCCGACTTTTTTGAACAAACGGCCAAGGAGATCAACGAGCCAAAGCTTGCCGCCAACTGGATCATGGGCCCGGTGCTTGCCCTGCTAAAGGACCAGGAGACGACCATTACCTCCCTGCCCATCACCGCCGACGCCCTTGCCGAACTTTTAAAACTGATTGAAGCCGGTAAGATAAATGCCAATGCTGCAAAAACCATATTTGACCGCATGGTGACAACCAGCGAGGGGCCCGGAAAGATCGTGGAGGAGATGGGACTGGAACAGGTGTCTGACCAGGGTGAACTTGAAACCATCGTTGCAGAGGTGTTAAAGGCCAACCCCGATGAAGTCGAATCCTATCTGGGCGGAAAGACCAAACTCATGGGCTTTTTCATGGGCCAGATCATGAAAAAGAGCCGGGGTAAAGCCGACCCCAAGATCGTCACCCAGATCCTTAAACAAAGGCTCAAATAAAACCATAGCCAGGGAGTTCATCAATTGAAGCGTTTTAATTCCACCCTTGTCGGCAACATCTTTTTTCTGCCGGTATTGGCAGCAGCCCTCTTGTTCGTTCAACTCCCGGCCAGTGCCGGCCCGGAACGCATCGCCATCCTTCCCTTTGAGATCCATTCAAAGACCGACCTTGCATACATGGGCCACGGCATCCGCCAGATGCTGACATCACGACTCTCCTGGAAGGACCGGGTGGAGGTTGCCGAACCCCAGGGTACCGACCTGCCGGGCACCTCCATGGAACAAACGGCTTCAACCCTGGAGGCAGACTATGTTCTTTCGGGCAGCATCACAGAATTTGCCGGGGCCTTCAGCGTTGATACCACGGTGTTTAAAACACAAACCCAGACCATTCAAACCTTTTTCGGCCAGGCAGCCACTGTTGACGAGATCATTCCCCAGCTTGACATCCTTGCCGCAAAGATCAACCACAGCCTGTTTGACCGGAAAACAGCGGCCCTTGAAACCATCAAGCCTCCGGAACCCGAGGTGGCAGCATTTAACACCCGGGAGAACCCTGAAAAGCTCATGCCCAAAGTCAATGGTCTGGGGGATGAGGCGTCCGGAGACCGGCCCTTCTGGAAATTCTGGGGAACAGACGACCCACAACCCAAACGAACGGGTGACACCCCCTTCTGGAAATTCTGGAAAAAGGACAGCCCGGATCCCTATGATGGTGTTGAATCAGATGAATCCTTTGAAACCGGCACCGCAGAACCTGACCCGGCCGAGCTCCCTGAAAGGGAAAAAGAAGACAAACCCTTCTGGAAATTCTGGTAACCAACCTTAAATTCAAACCCGTTAAAAAAGCCCTGGAAGATTTTATCTCCAGGGCTTTTTTTACTTAACTTAAGCTTTGCTTGGTTTTTAAAAGGTCAAGGTCAGCTTATGGTAGAGGGTATAAATCTCAGGGTCAATATTAGATTCAACAGCTCCTGTTCTCCTTGTCTTCCAATAGTCTCCACCGTCAAGATAGGCGGCAACAGCCTTGTATTCAAGGTTTTTCGTAAGCTTCCAGGTAAACGAAGCATCATACTCAACGCCCTGGTCGTCATCGTAATCCATGCCGTCTGGAACCTCATCGGCCCAGGACATGCCGGCGATGAACCCCAGGGAAATCGAATCGGTCACAACATAGTCCACACCGGCATAGAGCAGCTTATAGCCGTCACACATGGCGGTTGAAGCTGATCCAAATCCATTGCCCACATGGTTGCCAAGTCCGTTGGCAAGGGTGGTGTTCATACCCGTGGTATCATCCTGGAGGATCAACAGTTTGGCCCAGTCAACGCCTGGAGAGACATAGCTCATGGATCCGATCTTGTCATCGGTATAGTCGGCATCTCCCTTGGAATGGGCAAACCCCAGCTGAACCGTTGCAGGCCCGATATCATAGGCGCCTTCAACGAAATAGGCAAATGCTTCGAGGTCTTTGTCATCCGCATTATCCGTGTCATACTCTATGGTACCAATGATATAATCAAGCTCAGTGGTGAAGGAAAAATCACCAAATTTTCCTTCAAAATAGGGGGCAAGGAGAAAGACCTTCCCCTCACAGCTCAGCCCCGTTGTCGTATACAGAGAATATGCTTCTGTAACACTCATTGCGGGGTTTAGAGAGGTATCAGAATCTGACTTATTGTATGCGTACAAAACTTCGGTTGCCAGCGCCTGACCCGGATCCTGGAAGGTCTTAAAATTGTAAAGTGCCGTCAAAAGACCGGTCCTGTAAGTTTTGGCAACATAGGTCGCACCAATATAATACTTGTCATTGTCCTCGTCACTGTCCTCTGTGCCCTTGTCGTATTCACCGACCTTTTCAGCCACAGCCGACAGGTAGAAGGTTCCCGACCCAAGGGCGATGGGAAGAATATACTTGATCCTGTCAGTATCGGCCTCATCGTCACAGAAACTCGTGCCCCAGGTGACCCCTTCCATGCGGCCCAACTGGAACAGGCCGATGGGGCTTTTCCAGGAGAGATAGGCCCGGTCAAAATCGATATTGTCATCATCATCGTCTGAATCCCAGCCCGTATCATTCTGGGTTATGGTAAAGGACGAATCCTTGGATGATAAAATCTTTTCAAGGGCGTCAAACCGGGTGATGAGTTTCATATCATCGGTGATGGTAAATTCGGTCTGGACACGCAGCCGCATCTGGCGAAAGTCACTGGTGGCATCGTCCTCGTCCATTCCTTCACTGGAGTTGAGAATTCCCTCCAGTTCAAAACTGCCGCTGAAATCAACCTCCATGGCCGTTGCCGGTAGAGTACCCCCTGCAACAACGGCCAGAACCAGGGCCATTAACATCATTTTTTTCATCTTTTTTTCCTTTTCAATAAAATATTTTATTTCAAAACAACGGTTTCTCTTAGAACAGTTGTTTCACAGTGTACTGATCGGAGATAAACACTGGATTCGGATGTTGTCAAGTACTTAATTTTAAAGAACAATGCTATCATATAAGAACACTTAACTGTTAAAATAACAGTACAACCTGTCAAGGAAGGGTATTCTAAATAATAAAGCCCTGGAAGATTTCTCTTCCAGGGCTTTTTGCCTGATCAACAAATTGTGGGATAGGATTAAAAGGTCAGGATCAGCTTGTGATAGAGGGTGTAGATATTGGGATCGATATCAGGGTCAACAGTACCCGTTCTCCTTGTCTTCCAGTAGTCACCGCCGTCAAGGTAGGCTGCAATGGCCTTGTACTGAAGGTTTTTCGTAAGGTTCCAGGTAAACGAGGCATCATACTCAACCCCCTGATCGTCATCGTAATCCATGCCGTCGGGAACCTCATCGGCCCAGGACATGCCTGCGATGAGACCCAGGGAGATGGTGTCTGTTACGGCATAGTCAACACCGGCATAGAGCACCTGGTAGCCGTCGCACATGGCGGTTGAGGGTGATCCAAACCCATCACCCACATGGTTGCCCAGGCCACCGGCAAGGGTGTTGTTCAAGCCGGTTACGTCATCATGGAGAATCAGCAGTTTCGCCCAGTCAACGCCTGGTGAGACAAATCCCATGGACTCGATCTTGTCGTCTGTATAGTCGGCATCACCGCTTGAATGGGCAAAGCCGAGCTGAAAGGTTGCAGGACCCAAATCATAACCGCCCTCTACAAAATAACCAAACCCTCGGACGTCCTTATCATCTACACCATCCACATGATACTCGGTGGTACCAAACACATAATCAAGCTCGGTGGTGAGGGAAAAATCACCAAATTTACCTTCAAAATAGGGTGCAAGGAGAAAAACCTGTCCCTCACAGGTCTGCCCCCTTGTCCCAAAAACAGTCAATGCTTCTGTAACACTCATTGCAGGGTCTAAGGTGGTAGCAGAATCTGGTACATAGTTTTCGTAATAGACTTCAGTTGCCAATGACTGACCCGGATCCTGAAAAGTTTTAAAATTGTAAAACGCAGACAAAAGACCGGTCCTGTAGGATTTAGCAACATAGGTTGCACCAATGTAGTATTTGTCATTATCTGCTTCACTGACCAGAGGGCCCTTGTCGTTTTCTGTTACCTTTTCAGCCACGACACCGATGTACAGCTTGCCCTCTCCCATGGAAATGGGAAGCACATACTTGATCCTGTCGGTATCTGATTCATCATCGCAGAAACTGGTTCCCCAGACAACGCCCATCATGCGGCCCACCTCAAACAGACCAATGGGGCTTTTCCAGGAAATATAGGCCCGGTCAAAATCGATGTTGTCATCATCCGCATCTGAATCCCAGCCAGTGTCGTTATAGGTTGTGGTAAAGGCCGAATCCTTAGATGAGAGAACCTTTTCAAGGGCGTCAAACCGGGTGATGAGCTTTAAATCATCGGTGACGGTAAATTCGGTCTGAACACGCAACCGCATCTGCCTGAAATCACTTGTTTTATCATCATCATACATCCTTTCACTGGAGTTGAGGATGCCTTCCACCTCAAAGCTGCCGCTGAAATCAACTTCAATTGCCATTGCCGGAAGTGCGAATGCTGCCATAAAACAGAATAGAACGGTCACCAGCATCATCTTTTTCATACGTTTCCCCTTTTCTTAAAAGACAAACATCATTGGCCTCAGCAAACGCCCCTGACCTTACTATTCCATGATCGGTTGAGCACCACGGTCAAAGACAGTTGCCACCTTAATTTTACATTTTATCCATGGGTTGCAGATAAAATGTAAACCCTTTGCTATGCCATAACAATCGATCCCATCGTTGTCAAGCGTTTTATCACCAAAACACCGTTATACGATAGAAACAATTCACCGCCCACCTGGAGCCAGGATAAAAAAATCAGGAAATTTCAGACAGGATAAGACTATCCACTGAAAAAGAAGTCGATCCTACTCTATTTTTTCCACTACCACATTGGATCGTATTTTGGTTAAAAGGGTACCACTGTCAAGGTTTATGCAGTAGATGAGCTCGGGCCTGCCGTCATTGTCAAGGTCTTCAAGGGCCCAGTCAGCAATGCAGCCCTTAACCTGTTCGGTCTCCCACAATGTCTGCATGCCGGCAGCATTCCAGGAAAGGGCCTTTACGGAACCTGCGGTAAATTTTCTGAACCTGCCCAGAAAACCCCTTGACTGATCCCGGTTGTGGACCAGGATGGCCTCACTTTGTCCGTTGCGGTCAAGGTCTGCGGCGGCCATCTTTGAATTGATGTAAATTCTTTCTTGATCCTCCAGATCCTGGCCTGCCCTTTCGCCAAGAAACAGGGGAGTTGAACCGAACGAGTCAGGACTTGTCCATTCAATCTTACCATTTGAAGCGCTCAGGTTAACAATTCCGCCAGGATCAACCCACAGGGTCTGGTCGGCTCCCTTTCCCAGGAAATCGCCCTTTACAAAGCTGAAGATATCCACACCAGTGGGCAGAGAAACGGCAGTTTGTCGCCCATAACCACATCCGTCCCAGTCAAGGGCAGACACACCCCCACTGAAGGGTTCAGAATACCCTCCCTCCTGGCCGTAGAGCTGTTTATCGCCGTTTACCCGGACAACCCGATAGTACCAGCTACTATCCTTGACAAGGGCTTGAAACGCCCCTTGCTGCCACTCCAGGACAAGGGAGGTCACCTTTGCCTTTCTATCCACGCAAGTGACAAAGATCTCTGCCACCTTGTTTTTATTCACGTCGGCCACATCCACGGCCTTGAAGGTCTCGTAATGCCGGCCCTGGAACTCCCCTTTTTTAACCAGGGTCCCGTTTTCAAAGGAGAAAAAATTGATCGAATGTTCGTCCATGAGCACAAGGTCAGAACGACCGTCGCCGTCCACATCCCCGCAGGCAACACCGGAGAACCGGGTATCAAAGGTCCGGCTCCGGAAAACCGCCCCCGCTGCAACCGGCCCGGTTACAGCCGTTTGAGACAGGGCGGATGCGGGCAAAGGGATTGACTGGCTTTTGCCACGCTTTTCCAGCATGGCAGATCCGGTTGAACCAAAGGTTTCAGGCGTGACCTGTGGAATGGGTCCCCCCAGGATAATGGTTTTCATCCGTTCGGCAATAACGGATGCATGGCGGACAAGATCCTGATGGGAAGTGCCGGATTCGTGGAAGGTGCAGACCACCCTGCCCTGCTTGACATCAATCAGCTCTGCATCGGTGCTGACCGTGGTTCCCATAACGGTGAGGCTTCCACTCACAAAATAATCCAACCCGGCAAAATCCTGACTCGTGCTGAGGCTTTCCAGAACTTCCGGTCCCAGTTCAATACCAAAGGAATCAAGACTCTTCTGCCGCTGTTGAACCTGAATTTCACCCGAATCCCCGGTTCTTGAACTGATCATCCGGGTCAACCCCTTGCCGAGGAAGGCAAGGTCATCCTGGGCCAGCACCTCAAAGGGAAAGATGGCAATGGTTTTAGCCTGCTGGGCCAGAACCGGACTGAAATTAATGCAACAAAAGAAGAGAACGCCAGCCACAACAGAAAAGATTCCACGCTTATTGCTCAATTTACCACTCCTTATTTTTTAGTTGATCCATGAAGTTTGAATCAAGCTATACAATCGCAGTGTAAAAATAAAGGATAAATTGAATGGAGGGACAGATTTAAAGATTCAATACCTAGGGGAAACGACAAAAAAAGGCCGACCAGGAAATCTTGCTTCCCGGCCGGCCCAAATTTCACTCAACGATTCTAAGCGATAACGCGTTATCCTTAGAAGCTGAGGCTCAGCTGTGTACCAAACTCAAGGGGATCATCATCATCTGAACCATTGTAGGTTGCATCACCGGCAAACAGATAGGCGGCAATGACTTCAAGCTTAAGGCCATCAATCAGCATATAAGTTGCCTTGAGGTCAATTTCTGTTCCAAGGTAATCTTCACCGTTTACATCATCTTCAGCCAGCATTGCATACCATACGTCAGCATCAAAGGAGAGTTTTTCAGAAGCTTTGATGGTTGTTCCAAGGTTAATAGCGGTGATGTTGGAGACTTTATCTGCAGGGGAACCATTTGATACAACATCATCAAAAACACCAAAACCCATGATCTCTGACCAGTAGTAGGACTGACCACCAACCTCGGTCCAGGCTTCGGCATCATCATCAGTGGGATCATCATCGCCTGATGCGTAGAATACCTGACCATGAAGGCCAACCATGTCGGAAAGGTTTACGTTACCACCAACAGCAAGGAGGTAAGCGCTCTGGTCTACGTCTGTGGGGTCATAATTACCACCCTCATAGTAGAAAGAACCCCAGACAGAAGCAGCACCAAGGTTGGCATCCACATCCACACCAATCATGTAGGTATAGCTACTATCCTCAAGGTCAGCATAGAGGGCAAGGGGTGTTACAGTGAAGCCGTCACCCTTAATAGCGTGGGCAACAACAAAGGCCTGGTTGTCATCGTTCATGTTTGTGGTATCAGACTCGTCTATCTTCATGTAAACCAAAGAGGTTGCACCGGCTACAGTAAGATTGATTCCAGAGTAGTCATCATCAAAGATAAAACCACGGGCAAGTACCAGACCCTGCTGACCGATCTTGGCGTTGACCATTCCAAAGGTTGCGTCAACATAGGAATTTTTGATTTCTAAAATTTTTCCGTCAGTACCGATGTCACCACCTACATTGTCACCCCAAGTGGTATCCCACTCAAACTTGTTGACGAACTTGAGGTTGTCGTTGAGGACAGCTGTGTAATAAAGACGGGTTCTTGTATCAATCTTAGAATTATCCAGGCTTGAATCAGAATCTGTACCAGAGAAATTATCATTGGTAAACATCCGTGTACGCCAATAACCACCAAACTCACTCTCAAATGCAGAAGCAGGAACTGTGAAAGCCAGTCCCAGGACTGCAACGAGTGCTACAAGCAACATCTTTTTCATCTTTTTTCTCCTTTTCTTAAATTCTGCTGTTCACCTGATTCATTGGACACCATGTCCAGAATCGGGTTGAAAAGATCTTTGATGGGGCCCTTTTATTTCCCCGGCATTGATATTTTCTCAAACAGCATAACCCTTTAAAAACACTCCTTTTTTAAAAAGAAGCATGGAATAAATATCAATGTAAATCGTTTATGTCAAGCTATTTCGCATGGATTGATATTTTTTTTGATCATTCAACCCTGCTTATTTACTTTACTTTCTCCCCGGGTATGGTAAAAAGTAAAGGTTTTAAAAGACCATACACAAGAAATATTAATACACTAGATGAGGAGTTCTTCCATTGAAATCCGGCAAAACAACCATTGTGCTTGCAATTCTTATTTTATTCACCTGCCTTGCAGGATCGGCCCTGGCGGCAACGACCCGAATCCTTGTTAAGCCATTTAACATTGAAGCGGACCAGGCATACCCCTTTCTTGAAAAGGGGATATTCAAGATGCTCCTTTCCCGACTGGAAATTCCAGGGGTCTGCACACCCGTCCTTGATACAGACCCCGATGCGGGCCAGGCAGACTATGTTCTCAACGGCACCATACTCATCTTTGGAGACGGCATCAGCACGGACGCAAAACTTTTGAATGCAAAAACCGGCGCTTCGGCCCTGGTGTTTAACGAACTTGGCGCCTCAAAGGGTGACGCCCTGGCCCACGTAAACCATCTTTCCGAGCAGATAAAAATGGATGTTCTCGGTTTGGATTCCGGCAAACGGGCCACGCCACAAGCAATCAATCAAACCGCAATCGAACAGCAGGCTCCGGTCCGCCAGCCCGCAGTCAAGGCGCAACTGTGGAGAAGCCAGGCCTTTGATGAACGAATCATCTCCCTTGATCTTGCCGATGTAACCGGCGATACAAAGAATGAAACCATTGTTGCCTCTAAAAACAAACTGACCCTCCTGACCCGTGAAGGAAAGGTCCTTAAAAAGATTTCAACGTTTGAACCTGGCATCAACCTTAACATCCTTTCCGTTGATGCGGGCGACATCAACAACAACCACAAGGCTGAAATCTACCTCACCTGCATTGACGAACGCACCTTCCGACCTTCCTCCCTTGTGCTCGAGTGGAACGGCACCGGTTTTACAACCCTTCTGGACAATGAACCCCTGCTGTTCCGGATCATTCGCCCAAAGACACGGGGAACGCTTCTCCTTGGCCAGACCCCCAGGGAAAAGGGTCAAATGCTCAACACACCGGTGTTCCAGCTCTCCTGGCAGGCAAACACCCTTGTGGAAGCCGAGCTCAAACTTCCCAGGAACATTACCATCTACAGTTTTACCTACGGCGATGTCATGAACAACGGCTCGGAAATGATCGCTGCCCTCACCCTTGACGGCAGGGTAAAAGTATTTTCTTCCGAAGGGCGTGAGTCGTGGAAAAGCGCCGAAGGGTATGGCGGAAGCGTTAACTTTTTAGAATACAAGGGAAATCTTCACACAAGGGACGATGGGTATCAAATGACCCGGTTCTTTCTCCAGCAGCGGATCTTCATTGCAGATCTTGAGGGGGATGGGAAAAATCGCGTTATTGTGGTGAGAAACGAAGACTCAGCCAGCATTCTTAAAAAGACCCGTTATTTTTCAAAGGGAACCATTGTCTCCCTTGCCTGGGATGAGATGGGACTTGCCCCGGAAGGCAGAACAAGGAGCTTTCCCGGCTACTTTTCCGACTACCTGATTGGAGACATGGACAACGACGGACACGAAGAGCTGATCTACGCCGTCACCCGGTCCGAAGGGATGGTCGACCAGAATCACAGCTCAAGGCTCTACTCCCAGGACAGGATTGCCGCCAATTCAAGGGAATTCTACTAAACGGCGTGGCTGGAGCAGGATATGCTCCAGCCGCAACAATTAATGAAACGCCCCTGACTGTGATGTGTTGGTGGCGTTTCACCTGTAAGTTGCGGTTAAGATATATTTCAAATGGGTATCAAACGATCCGTTTAAACATCCGTTCCAGTGCATGGATGTCCCACCGGATCCGGATGGGGCGTCCATGGGGACAATGGTCTGGATTTTCGCAATCATCAAGGGCAAGCAACAGATCTTTCATCTCCCTGTGATTCAGGGGATTATTTGCCCGAATGGCCGTGTGACAGGCCATGAGAATGATACACTCGTCAAGCCACTGCCCTGTTTCCCCCCCCGCATCCCCACCTGATTCAACAAGATTTGCCACAATATCGAGTACCAGGGGTCGAACATCCCTGTGTTCGATGATGGCGGGGATTGACTTGACGATAAAGGCTGTACCGCCAAAGGGTTCGATCTCCATGCCAATGGCCGCAAGATCCGGAAGAATACTTTCGAGCAGGTCCGCCTCCCGGTAGGTAAGCTCCAGGGTTTCGGGCACAACAAGGCTCTGGGAGGGCGGCCGGTGGTTGTCCGACCTTTTTTTCAATTTCTCATAAACAATCCGCTCGTGGGCTGCATGCTGATCCACAACGACCATTTCCCCGTTATCTTCCACCACAATATAGGTACCAAACACCTGACCGACGATAATGGGGTCAGACTTTCCCTGTTGTCGTTGCTTTTCCGGTAAAACCGGGACAGGTTCGAACCACACATCCGATTCAGCCAGAAAGTGATCCGGTTCATGCAGGGACAAATCTGACACAGTAGAATCCGGCACATTAGAATCCGGTAATGGACGCCCGGACACAGGCGGTTTGGACGATGGCGGTTCCGGCAACGTCGGTTCAGAAAAGAGCGGTTCCGGTTCAATCTCTAAAGCTGACGGGCTGGAGCTATCCTTGGCCGGTGTTCCCCACTGGAAAAGGGAACGGTCTATCCGATTGGTTTCAGTCGGCTCTTTGACCTGGGAAGCAGCAGGGGCCGTGCCCTTGTAAGAACCTGAAAAGGCTTCACGCACGGCCTGGACCACCAGGGAAAAAATCCGCCGCTGGTCGCAAAACCGCACCTCAAGCTTTGACGGATGAACATTGACATCCACCCTGTCTGGAGGAAGGGTCACAAAAATAAGTCCCAGGGGATACCGGCCCTTCATGAGCCGGCCCCGATATCCCTGGAAGATGGCCGCCACAAGCCCCCGGTCATTGACAAGGCGATTGTTGACAAAGAGCCTCAAATTTCTGGCCGTACTCCGGGTGAACAAGGGGTCCACAGGGTCGGACAGAAAGCCGGTGATGGCGATCTCATCGGCCACAAGTTCGACCCTTTTTAGATTTTCAAGGGTGGCCGGGCCAAACACTTCACCTGCCCGTGTCTCCATGGTGGCCGACGCTGAAAACGCCTTGACCGGACGATTGTTGTGTATGAGGCGAAAACCAACCCCGGGATTTCCCAGGGCCATACCGGAAAAAACATCGGCAATATGCCCCATCTCGGTGTTGACCCCCTTGAGAAACTTTCTTCGGGCAGGGGTGTTGTAGTAAAGCTGGGCCACTTCGACCATGGTCCCTGCC
Organism: Desulforapulum autotrophicum HRM2; assembly: GCF_000020365.1. NCBI lineage: Bacteria > Pseudomonadati > Thermodesulfobacteriota > Desulfobacteria > Desulfobacterales > Desulfobacteraceae > Desulforapulum > Desulforapulum autotrophicum. The sequence continues at coordinate 3,569,180 of NC_012108.1, forward strand.
GGGGCACCTGTCTCCTGGACATCCATGATCCTGCCGCCATGGATCCGTATCCTTGTGCCTGCATGCCCCTCTTGTTCCCGGGTGGTCAGGGTAAATTTTGAGACCGCCGCCATGGAGGGAAGGGCCTCGCCCCTGAACCCAAAGGTCTTAATGGCAAAAAGGTCCTCGTCCGTAAAAATTTTGCTCGTGGCGTACCGCTCAATGGCAAGAAGGGCATTGTCCGGGGACATGCCCGAACCATTGTCCGAAATCCGGATCAAATCCCTGCCGCCCCGTTCAATCTCGGCCACGATTCTTGTGGCACCGGAATCAAGGGCATTTTCAACCAGCTCCTTGACCACCGAGACCGGCCGTTCCACCACCTCACCTGCGGCAATCTTGTTGGTGAGGATATCTGGAAGAATCCGTATATCAGCCATGGGAAATCATTTGTTTGATTCCCTCACAAACCGCAGCAGGAATTCCCCCTCTGCCGGAGTCAGGTCAAACTGAACACAGGCCTCGTCCACCAGCACAACAAACTTCAGCTCTGGGTGGGTCGCTCGTCGTTCTGCAATATAGCGAACGGCAGCCCTTAAATGTTCACCTTCAGGAAACGGATGGGTCATGGTTCCTCCAGAATCGTTAAATTACAAATTCGGCAGCCCGGGTAGACCCGGACAACGCTGCTCTAGTCCATAGCCGGCCTTGAGAACACTCATTTCATCAAAACGCCGCCCAAGGATCTGCAGCCCGATGGGAAGCCCTGTTGTCGACATGGCACAGGGAACGGATAAACCGGGAATTCCGGCCATATTGGCCGAAAGGGTAAAAATGTCTCCCAGGTACATGGTCAGGGGATCATCCACATTTTCACCGATTTTAAACGCAGGCGTGGGCGCAACAGGAGAAAGGATGATGTCACACTGGTCAAAGGCCTTGGAAAAGTCCGCCATGATCAGGGTTCTCACCCGGGAAGCCCGGCCGTAATATTCGTCATAGTATCCGGCCGAAAGGGCGTAGGTCCCCATGATAATCCGACGCTTAACCTCGGGACCAAACCCACTGGAACGGGTCTGCTTGTACATATCCATAAGATCGTCACACCCGGTCTGCCTGAACCCGTACTTAACCCCGTCGTACCGGGAAAGGTTGGCGCTTGCCTCGGAGGGAGCCAGCACATAATAGGCAGCAACGGCAAAATTGGTGTGGGGAAGGGAGACATCAATGACTTCAACCCCAAGATCCTCCAGGACCTTACACGCATTCTTAAATGAACGTTCAACTTCCGGGTCAAGCCCCTTCATTCCGATATATTCCCTGGGAATCCCAGCTTTCATGCCGGCAAGGCCCTTGGCATCGAAACCGGCAAAGGCCTGGGTAAAATCGGGTTTGTCAATGGCCGCTGAAGTGGAATCCTTTGGATCATGGCCTGAAATGACATTCATCATCAACGCCGCATCTTTGACCGTGCGGGTGATGGGTCCAATCTGATCCAGGGACGACGCATAGGCCACCATGCCGAACCGCGACACCCTGCCATAGCTTGGCTTCAAGCCCACAACACCGCAGTGGGAGGCAGGCTGGCGAATGGATCCACCCGTGTCTGTCCCAAGGGCGGCCGTACACATCCGGGCCGCAACAGCTGCGGCAGACCCACCGCTTGATCCGCCCGGCACATGGTCAAGGTTCCATGGATTTCTTGTCAGATGGAAAGCAGAATTTTCCGTGGACGACCCCATGCCGAACTCGTCCAGGTTGGTTTTGCCCACAATCACGGCCCCGGCCTGCTTTAAAAGGGTCACTGCCGTGGCATCATAGGTGGGAACAAAATTTTCTAAAATTTTTGACGCGCAGGTGGTTCGCACCCCACTGGTGCACAAAAGATCCTTTAAGGCCAGGGGAATACCCAGAAGGGGAGCATCCTCACCCCTTGCAATCCGTTCATCGGCTGCAGTGGCGGCCTCAAGGGCACCGGCGGCATCAACGGTGATAAAGGCCCCAAGGTCTGCGTCATGGGTCTTGATCCTGTCAAGCAGGCAGGTGGTAAGATCCTTTGAGGAGATTTCACCGGAAAGGAGAAGCGCCCTTGCCCCTTCAAGTGTCAGTTCGTGTAATTCCATTGTATAACTCCTCTATCCCACAATCCTGGGAACCGTGTAAAAATCATCGTCCCGCTCGGGCGCATTGGCAAGGGTGACGCAAGGCCCCGGGGAGGGTTTTACCTGGTCCTGCCTGAAAACATTTGTCCCAAGGGCCGCACCCGAAGCAAGGGGCACCCCATCCACATCAACCTCTTTTAATACATCCATATAGTCAAGGATATTGCTCACCTGGGCCGTAAGACTTTCGACCTGGGACCCATCCACAGCCAGACGGGCCAGGTGGGCCAGATGCTCCACATCCTGCTTTGAAATCTTCATCATCACTCCTTTTTGTTCAGTATCATTCCCTTGATTCCGTCCCGGCGAAGGCGGTCCAGCTCTTTTTCCGCCGACGCCTTATCCTTGAACGAACCGGTTCTTACCCTGTGCCAGATATCATCTCCCACCCGACCCATGGTTCGATAGGCAAAAACCCCCTTTGCCCTGAGCCGGCCCATATCTTGAACGGCATCGTTGAGTTCCCGGTATGCGGAGACCTGGATGGTATATTCACCATCTCCAGAATCGGATGCCAGCGTCTGTTCCGCTATTTTATCAACGCTTTTTCCCGAAACGGCTACCAGGTCTGCTCCCCCATGGCCGGATGCAGGCTTTGATTTAAAGGTCTTGGCCTTGAGACTGCGTTTCAGGGGTGGCTGATTTTCACCCTCAGGTTTCTGGGATGTTGGGGACTCGGCCCCGACAGGAAGAATTTCTCCCCCCTCCCCGGTTATTACCCCAGAGGTGCGAACGGGGCTTTTGAGCACCTCATAAAAGGCAAGTGACGGCTTTTTAATTTCTTCATCCTGCTGTTCAGCCACAGCGACCATCTGTTTCAAACCCTCCTGGAAACTGCGGGTATCAAACGAGACAGGAGCGGTTCCCCGACCAACAAGCACCCCGAGAAAAAACATCCAGCAACAGGACAGAATGCCCACGGCCAGGGAAATAAACGTCCTTGAAAATCGTGGTTTTCCGTCCAAAGCGATCAATTCCTACATTCTTTCAGGGGCAGAAACGCCCAGCAGGTTCAACCCGTTCCGGATAACCGTTTTCACGGCAAAAACAAGAGAAATCCGTCCCCGGGAGAGTTCCCTGTCAGGGGTAATGACCTTGTGCCGGTTGTAATATCCGTGGAAGGCCGAAGCCAGCCCCATGAGATAGGTAAAGATGACATGGGGATGGAGGGTTGCCGCACTCTTTTCAACGGTTTCAGGAAAGGCTGCAAGAATCTTGAGAAGATTTATCTCTTCTGGTTCCACCAGCAACTCCCTGTTCCCGGCCCCGGGTTTTTCAGCCTCGTTGAGCACTTTTTCAGACACCGCCTTCATGAGAATCCCTGCAATACGCGCATGGACATACTGCACGTAATAAACGGGATTGTCACTGGTCTTCTGCTTGGCCACCTCAAGGTCAAAATCAAGACCGCTGTCATAGCTTCGACTCAAAAAGAGAAACCGGGCTGCATCCTTTCCCACCTCGTCCACAATATCTTTGAGGGTTACAAATTCACCGGACCGGCTGGACATGGCAACGGGTTGACCGTTCCTGAGAAGGTTCACAAGCTGAACCAGGATCACGTCAAACTGGTCGCTTTGTCTGCCAGATGCATCAATGGCAGCGTTGATCCGATTGATATACCCGTGGTGATCTGCGCCCCACACATCAATAACCCGGTCAAACCCCCGGTCAAACTTTTCCATATGATAGGCAATGTCCGAGGCAAAATAGGTGGTAATACCATTGTTTCTCACAACCACCCTGTCTTTTTCATCCCCGTAACGTTCGGTCCTGAACCATTGTGCGCCGTCCTTTTCATAGATGACGTCCCTGGCCTTGAACTCCTCTATGGCCTTCTGAACACGACCCGAGGCATAAAGGCTCTCCTCACTGAACCACTGGTCGTACTCAACCCCGAAAGCCACCAGATCGGCCCGGATACCCGAAAGAATGACCTGGGCGGCAAATTTGGCACAGATGGAAACAGCCTCAGCCTCGTCTTTTTCAGAAAGTTCCCGACCCATCTTACCGTGGAGGTCCGCTGCAATCTCCTTTATATAGTCGCCCTGGTAGCAATCTGTGGGAAATTCAACCTCACGGCCAAGCTGCTGACAGAGTCTCAACCACACGGAAAGCCCAAGGGTGCGGATCTGCCGGCCCGAATCGTTGATATAATACTCCCGCTGCACATCAAATCCGGCAAACGAAAGAATATTTGCCACGGCATCCCCCACTGCCGCCCCCCTTGCATGGCCCACATGGAGCGGCCCCGTGGGATTTGCACTGACAAACTCCACCTGGACCTTTTTACCGGCGCCAAAATCAGAACTTCCGAATCGGTCATCCTCCTTTACGATGCGATCAAGGGTCGGATACCAGGCCCGGTTGGCAAGGAAGAAATTGATGAATCCCGGCCCTGCAATCTCTGTTTTTTCGATGACGCTGTCCGAGTCCATACAGGAGATAACCGCCTCGGCAATTTTCCTTGGGGCCATCTTCTGGGTGGCGGCCGAAACCATGGCAAAGTTGGTTGAAAAATCGCCGTGGGCTTCGTGACGGGGGGCTTCAATCTCCATTCCAGGAAATTCATCGGATTTAAGGAGCCCTTTGTCAAACGCTCGTCGGGCACCGCCAAGGATGAGTTGTTTTATGGATTCTTTCATTTTCAGCTCTAATTCTCTTGCTCTGAATCATCATCGATGTGGAATTTCGGCGTATCATCATCCGAATCAATCTCTTTGATATCATCCTCACTCAGGTCTTCATCATCCGAGGTCAAAAGGCCGTCAAGATCCACATCCTCATCTTCCTCTTCAATCTCCAGCCCTTCGAGGCCTTCCAGGGTCTCGGTATCATCAAAATCGACCACAAGAACTTCCTCATTACCCTCCTCCAGATAACCGGAAAGAGCGGCAAAAAGTTTTGTGGCAAGGATATTCGGTGGAAAGAAATTTTTCCGCCTCACCATTTCCATCATAGCAGCCTGACCTTTTCCCAGGACAGACTTGAGCGCCTCAACATCATACTCTTCAAAGTGGAGGGGCACAAAGGTTCCCGGATCAGACTCTGCCGATTCGGAAATTTTTAATCTGCCCTTCTTTGCGTCAATTTCAAATGCAAACTTCTGTTTCATCGTTGTCTCCCATGCCCATATATAGACCTTAGATTGTGTTCAAATTGCAAACACTAAAATATAGCTCGATTATCCCGCCTGTCAACATTAAGATGAACTTTAAAATATATGTTTTTTTATGGTTGACCTGCAAATACCAAGGTGATATATAGCTCAGGTCAATCAGGGAGGAGTGGCCGAGTGGCTGAAGGCGGCGGTCTTGAAAACCGTTGAGTGTCAAAGCTCCGTGGGTTCGAATCCTACCTCCTCCGCCAGTTTAAACGGAGAAATGGCCGAGTGGCTGAAGGCGCTCGCCTGCTAAGCGAGTATAGGGGTAAAACTCTATCGAGAGTTCGAATCTCTCTTTCTCCGCCAGTTTTAAAAGTTTTAAGGCTCGACACTGTTTAGGTGTCGGGCCTTTTTTCTATTTAAAATCTGCCATGATTTTTTCAAGAATGACCTTGGTGATCAAATAGGTGGGTTTCACCCCCTCATCGCCCATGGGACCTGCGGCAAGGGTGTTGCCGGTCTTGAGGGGATTGTCCGAGGCATAGTAGGCGTACAGGGTTCTGGTGTTGCTGGGTATGAACCCCTTGATAATGGCAGCGCTGATGGCCTTTTGATAGTGCCCCCCTTCCATCTCAAGACCCACTGCCCGCCAGTCCTTCTGGAACATCTCAAGCACATCCCGATTCTGGAGGCTTGTGCCGAGAACCGTTGCCATGGGTCCCGTGTACACCGCAAGTTCACCGTTAAAATCTTCAACTGCCAGGTCATTTTCAACAATGTAGTTGTCAGAGGTTCCCTCGCATACATGGGCCGTGGCAAGCATGATATCCCCGGTTTCCCCGGTAAGTATTCCAGCCTTGCCCATGATGGAAATCGATCCCACATGGAGGAGCGAGGTTTCGCTGTTTGACGACCAGGGCTTGAGAAGATTTTCCATCAACTCAAAGGCCTGGGCACCAAAAGCGTAATCCATCACAAGGATGACCGGACGTTCATTCTTCTCCCGGGACAGATCAAACCCAAGGTCCGGGTGGAGGTCAACCGTGTCAAGCAAGGCCGTATCGATGATCTGGCAGTCAGTGTTTGCCCCGGAACGATCGGGCAGACTCACCAGGCCGTGGGACTGGGCAAGGGCAATGATCTCATCCTTCTTATGCCTCAAGCCGCACAAAAAACCGTAAAGATCCTTGTCTCCGGCAGACTTTTCAGCCCCAGTGACGGCGGCATATCCATAGAAAAGATTGACAACGCTGTGAAGGTTGGCACTGACAATGTGGAGGGGGCGACTGGAAAGCCCCAGGTCAAACAGCCGCTCTTTGATGTGGGATGCCCAGATCTTTCCATAGCGATGGTGACCGATGATCTTCATCAACGATGGTGTGAAATAAATCACCAGGGTATCATCCTTTGACCGGTGCTCATTTTCAATGCGCCAGCCAAGGTTGTAAATAAGGGAAAAAAGTCCATTGTTGCTCTGGCTTTCCCGTCGATTTTTTTCAAGGGAATCATAGGCTTCCCGGGTTTCATGGTAGGGACGCCCCAGGATGATACTCAGGTTCCAGATGGCCGAATCCAGCTCCGTCACGGTGAGGTCGTTCTTTTGGTTGACCACCCGCTCAAGCGCCTTCCACTCCATTCTTGGATTGCCATAATCATCGAGCATCCGGCGGTGGATTTTTCTTGCCTCAATGTTCAAAAAGGCCATATGGGTGACAATATCATAGACCTCACTGATCCCCCGTGAAACGATGAAACAAAGCTCCCGATCGCTGATCCGGTAGGAAATCCGCCGCCGCCGCAACGGCTCAATGGCCATAAAGGGGGTCTCGTCAAACTGGTCCTCGTCGGTCAGAATAATCTTGGTGGCCTGTTCAATCCCCTGGGGAAGACGATCAATGACATACTCAAGCCCCTTTATTTCAACCACCCTGGGGTCGTTCATGGAGCCGTATATTTCAGGACTTAAATCCCTCAAACATCCCTCAAGGGCCTTGCCCAGCCGGCCGGACGGTCGATAAAAGCCCCGGATGGCAAGGGAGTCCGTGATGATCTTGAACTCCCGAATGGCAAGCCGGGCCAGCTGGCTCTTGCTTAACTCCTGCATGTTTTGCTCCTCATCTGCTTGAAAACGTTGATCAGACCGTTGGTTGAACCGTCGTGGGTGACCACGGTTTCGTGGTCGGCAAGTTCCGGAAAAATTTGACTGGCAAGGGCCTTTCCAAGCTCCACCCCCCACTGGTCAAAGCTGAAAATATTCCACACCACCCCCTGGACAAAGATCTTATGTTCGTACATGGCAATGATCGCCCCGAGCACCTCGGGTGTGAGTTGTTTAAAAACAATGGTGTTGGACGGGCGGTTTCCATGGAAGACCCGATGGGGAAGCAGCCGCCCTAGTTTCTCGCCATCCATGCCCTTGGCTGTCATCTCCCGGGTCACCTCTTGTTCCCCCCTGCCCTTCATCAACGCTTCAGCCTGGGCAAAGCAGTTGGCAACCAGCAGGGCATGGTGGTCACCCAGGGGATTATGGCTTATGGCAGGCACCAGAAAATCACAGGGAACAATCTGGGTGCCCTGGTGGAGCAGCTGATAAAATGCGTGCTGCCCGTTGGTCCCGGGCTCTCCCCACACAATGGGGCTGGTGGCATGGGCAACAAGGTTGCCGTTCCGGTCCGTTGACTTGCCGTTGCTCTCCATGCAGGCCTGCTGGAGATAGGCAGGAAAATATTCAAGGCCCTGGTCATAGGGAAGAACAGCCTCGGTTGGAAAATTGAAAAAGTTCACATACCAGATGCTGATCATGGCAAGGACAACCGGAATATTCTGCTCAAGGGGCGTGTCTCGAAAGTGGCAGTCCATGTCAAACCCGCCTTTTAAAAGACGCTTAAAATTGTCAAACCCAATGTAGCAGGCAACGGAAAGCCCTATGGCCGACCACAGGGAGTAACGCCCCCCGACCCAGTCCCAGAACCCAAACATGTTGTCCCTGTCAATACCAAAGGCTTCAACGGCCGCGGCATTGGTTGAAATGGCAACAAAGTGTTGTGCCACATGGCCAGGGTCCCCTGCCCCCTCAAGGAACCACTGCCTTGCCGATGCCGCATTGGTCATGGTCTCCTGGGTGGTGAATGTCTTTGAAGCGATGATAAAAAGGGTGGTGGCAGGATCAAGCCCCTTCAAGGTTTCTACAATGTGGGTGCCGTCCACGTTGGAGACAAAGTGGACGTTCAGCCCCTTTCTTGCGTAGGGAGCAAGGGCGGTTGCCACCATCTTGGGGCCCAGATCCGACCCGCCAATGCCGATGTTGACAATATCCGTGATAGTTCGGTTGGAGTAACCCGTCTGCTGTCCTGAATACACCCGGGTTGAAAAAAGCCGCATCTGTTCGAGCACCCCCCTGACCCCGGGCATGACATCTTTGCCATCCACAAGAACAGGCGTATCTGCAAGGTTGCGCAGGGCAACGTGGAGAACCGATCGCCCCTCGGTCTCATTGATCCTGTCGCCCCTGAACATCATGGCAATGGCCTCCTTTACGCCGGTTTCCCGTGCCAGGTCCATTAGAAGCGCCAGGGTCTTGTCGGTGATCCGGTTCTTGGAGACATCCACCACCATATCCTTGAATGCCATGGACAAACGCTTAAAACGATCAGGGTCCTGTTGAAAAAGATCGTCCATGGCAAGATCCTTTACCCCATCATAATGACGGCCCAAACGTTTCCAGCTTTCTGTCTGGGCAGGGTCAATTTTTTTTAACATCCTTCCCCCTTAGTTCAATTATCAGAACAGGTATCAACGCACCTTTTGGATTCTGGTTTTAAAATATGAATCCCCACCGGCAGGTGCGGCAATTGGCTTTTTTTTACAGATACCACGGAGAAAAAACCAAAGCAATAGCGGATAAACTTCTTGTTTTAAACAAGGGTTGTCTGATATTAATGGCTAAAATTCTTATACCCCAAAACGCTAACCCAAGAGAACAAACCCATGCCCCCTGAAAAACAACCCCCCGATAAGTTTAACCAGGCAAAATTTAATCAGGAACTTTTCACCTTTATTGACAACTCCCCAACCCCCTTTCATGCGGTCCGGTCCATGGAAAAGGCGCTCAACAAGCAAGGATTCATCCACCTTGACGAGGGTGATGCCTGGCATCTTGAAACCAATGGCTGCTACTATGTCACCCGGAACAACTCGTCGCTCATCGCATTTAAAATGGGGGGGACACCCCCCTGGGAGACAGGGATAAAAATTATCGGGGCCCACACGGACAGCCCCTGCCTGAGGGTCAAGCCCTCACCCCTGCAACGCCAGGATTCAATGACCCGCCTTGGCTGCGAGGTGTATGGCGGGACCTTGCTCAACACCTGGTTTGACCGGGGTCTCAACCTTGCCGGAAGGGTCACCTGCCGCACGGTTGAAAAGGGAAAAGAACGTATCCAGAGCTTTTTGATCAACTACAACCGGCCCGTAGCCATCATTCCAAGCCTTGCCATCCACCTGGACCGGGAAGCCAACACCAACCGAACAGTCAACCCCGAAGTCCACATTTCCCCGCTTTTTTCCCTGGATGACCAGATGAATAACCCTGAACAAAACGATTCGTTCAAGGCGATCCTCCTCAAACGGGTCAACGAGGAACACCCCTCCCATGAACTGGTTGAGGTCATGGCCCACGAGCTTTCGTTCTCCCATGCCGAGCCCTGCTTTTACACGGGCCTTGACCGCGAAATCATTTCAGCCCCAAGGCTTGACAACCTTCTGTCCTGCCATTCAGCCCTTAAAAGTCTGTGGTCGGCAGCCCCCTGCACCACTGCCATGGTGGTTTTTGCCGACAACGAGGAGGTGGGCAGTGAAACCCGGACAGGGGCCAGGGGATCTTTTCTTCAATCGATTCTGTCACGGATGACACAAACCCCGGAACAACTTGCAAGAACAACAGCCCGGTCATTCATGATCTCCTGCGACAATGCCCATGGGGTCCATCCGGCCTTCAGGGAAAAACATGAACCCAACCACCGGCCACTGCTCAACACCGGCCCCGTGCTCAAGATCAATGCATCCCAGCGCTATGCCACCAACTCGGAGTCAGGTGCTGTTTTTAAAGAAATCTGCGCAGGGGCCAAACTTGTGGTGCAGGATTTTGTCATGAGAAGCGACCTTGCCTGCGGAAGCACCATCGGCCCGGCCATTGCCGCAAGAGCAGGCATCCGGACCGTTGATGTCGGGGCCGCAACCCTTGCCATGCATTCAGTGCGGGAAGTGACCGGAGCAAAAGACCCAATGATGATGTTCAAGGCCCTGAATCACTACCTCTCACTTGATGAACTGCCGCTTTTATCCTTGACATAAAACCCAAGGGTAGTTATATGGCTAAGGTTATCGAGAACCAGATCGTCTAATTAATTTATCTGAATCCCAAGGGGATTCACGGGAGTACTGAATCTTCATGGATTTTCAAAAAGACATAAAAAAAAGTCTTCAAACAAACAAAAAAAAGATCCTCGACCAATGGTTTGATGCCACCATAAAAACATATCCTTCCGAAACAGCACGGGTGCTTGGCCGCATTAAAAATAAATTTGACAACCCCGTGGGTGCTGCCACCCACGAAAGCCTTGAAGCTGTTTTTGAAGAGATACTCAAGGAGATGGACCCCACAGCCCTTGAGGATGCCATTGACCCCATCATCCGTATCCGGGCTGTCCAGAATTTCACACCAGCATCTGCCGTGGGGTTTGTGTTTGACCTCAAAGAAATCGCAAAAAAAATCATGGCGCCGGAATTGCACGAAACCTTTGACAGACGGGTCGATACAATAGCCCTTGCAGCATTTAACCGGTACATGAGATGTCGAGAAGCGATATTCCTTATAAAGGCTACCGAAGCCAAAAAACGGATTCACTCAGCCTTTGAAAGGGCAGGTTTAGTAACGGAGCTAAAGGAAAAGGAACTCTTTTAGCTCGCAAAATTTTAAACAGGCCCAATAAGGTTCCAAACCTTACCGGGCCTCAATAGTGAGGTGGTTAGAATATGAAGCAAAAGTACATGTTACCCCTGACAGGCGTTTTTCTGCTTTTTCTGCTGGCATACGCAGGGGTTGAGGGCGCCGGGATGCAATGGTTCTTTGGAATCGTTGTGCCCTACGCAGCGGTCGCAGCTTTTATCGCCGGGTTTATATACCGGGTGATGGGCTGGGCAGCGTCTGCCGTACCCTTCCGGATTCCCACAACCTGCGGTCAGCAAAAATCCCTACCGTGGATCAAACAGAACCGCATTGACAACCCTGACACTGCTGCCGGGGTATTCGTGCGAATGGTGCTTGAAATCTGTGCATTCAGGTCCCTGTTTCGAAACACCAAGGCTGCATTCAACAGAAATGAGAAAAACAAGATCACCTACTCCTGGGAAATCTTTCTCTGGGTGGGCGCCCTTGCCTTTCATTACGCATTTCTGGTGGTGATTCTACGGCACCTGAGGTTTTTCCTCAACCCGGTTCCGGTCTGCGTCAAGGCCCTTGAGTACCTTGACGGCATCATCCAGATCGGCCTTCCCGGCATTTTTCTGTCGGGTATCGTGCTTCTGGCGGCAACCCTGTTTCTCCTTGCCCGTAGAATTTTTGATGAAAAGGTAAGCTATATCTCCCTTGCAGCTGACTATTTTCCGCTGTTCCTTATCATCGGCATTGCAGCAACCGGCATATCCATGCGTTACTTCACCAAGGTAGACATCCTTGGGGTCAAGACATTTACCATGGGCCTTGCCACCTTCCACCCGGTAATTCCGGAAGGCGTCGGCGGTCTTTTTTATGCCCACCTCTTTATGGTCAGCGTGCTTCTTGCCTATATTCCCGTAAGTAAACTCATGCACATGGCCGGCGTCTTTTTGAGCCCCACAAGAAACATGGCAAACAACAACCGGATGAAACGGCACATCAACCCCTGGAACTATGCGGTGGAAATTCATACCTATGCGCAGTATGAAGATCACTTTAGGGAAAAAATGATAGAAGCTGGACTTCCAGTGGATAAGAAGGAGTAATCGATGGCTGACGAACTTAAACCTGATGAATTGTTGGACAAGGTAGATTATACCCCTACCTCGGGCAGCTGGATGAATACCGCCGTCCAGATCAGACCCGGGATGTACTGCTATGCTGCAAAGCCTGAAAGCCTGGAGACCCTGAGTGCCCCCAATGCCCGGCAGTGGAATCCCCTTGATAAAGACTGGAAACTTCCTGAAAACTGGCAACAAATCATCCATGAGGGAATCAAAGACCGCCTGGAAAAATTCCGGACATTCAAAATCTTCATGGATGTCTGTGTTCGTTGCGGTGCCTGTGCAGACAAATGCCACTTTTTCCTTGGCACGGGTGATCCCAAAAACATGCCTGTTCTAAGGGCTGAACTGTTAAGGTCTGTTTATCGAAACGACTTTACAACGGTCGGAAAAATTCTCTCAAAGGTCCCAGGAGGAGACAGGCTGGCCGGTGGTAGACCCATGACCGTGGACGTACTGAAAGAGTGGTGGTACTACTTTTTCCAGTGCAGTGAATGTCGCCGATGCTCAGTCTTCTGTCCCTACGGCATTGATACCGCCGAGATCACCATCATGGGCCGGGAACTTTTAAACCTGCTGGGCTTGAACATCGACTGGATCGCAACCCCTGTTTCCAACTGCTACCAGACCGGAAACCATCTGGGTATCCAGCCCCATGCCTTTAAGGACATGCTCGACTTTTTCACCGAGGATCTCGAAGAGATCACAGGGGTCAACGTTGCCCCCCAGTTCAACAAAAAAGGGGCTGATATTCTTTTCATCACTCCTTCCGGTGATGTATTTGCCGATCCGGGCACCTACACCTGCCAGGGCTACATGGTCCTCTTTAAATATTTGAAGGACAAGTATAACCTGGACGTCACCTGGAGCACCTACGCATCCGAGGGTGGAAACTTTGGTTTCTTCACCAGTCACGAAACCATGAAACGCCTCAACGCCAAGATGTATGCCGAGGCCAAGCGCCTGGGCGTCAAATGGATTCTTGGCGGCGAATGCGGACACATGTGGCGGGTGATCAACCAGTACATGGACACCATGAACGGCCCTGCCGATTTCCTTGAGGAACCTGTGAACCCCATCACGGGAACCAAATTTGAAAATTCAAAGTCCACCAAAATGGTTCATATCACCGAGTTCACAGCCGACCTTATCAAGCACAATAAACTTGAATTTGACAAGAGCCGCAACTCAAACCGCATCATCACCTTCCATGATTCCTGCAACCCTGCAAGGGGAATGGGTCTTCTGGAAGAGCCCCGCTACTGCATCAAGGCCGTTTGTGACAACTTCTTTGAAATGCCGGAAAATACCATCCGGGAGCAGACCTTCTGCTGCGGATCAGGGGCCGGACTCAATGCAGGTGAAAACATCGAACTTCGTATGGCAGGCGGTCTGCCAAGGGCCAACGCCGTAAAGTTTGTCCATGATAAATTCAATGTTAATACCCTTGCAACCATCTGCGCCATTGACAGGGCGGCCCTTCCGGCCCTTTGTGAATACTGGGTACCAGAGGTTGAAGTTTATGGTGTGCACGAGCTGATCGGAAACGCCTTGATCCTCCCTGGAGAGAAAAAGCGAACCACCGATCTACGCATGGAACCCTTACCGGGTATGGAGGATGACGATGAGTAAAAATGCAATCATGGCAGGATTGGCGGTCTTCGTCATTGCTGCCCTTTTCCCCATATGGTTCAACTTTGGCGGCACGGAAGCCGCTCCTGAGCCGGAACTTTCAGCCAAGGCCAAGGCCGCTGGAAAATGTGTTCTGGACAAGTATGACATGCGGGCAAACCATATGTCCCTGCTTGATGAATGGCGGGATTCCGTGGTCAGGGATGCTGACAGAAAGTACAATGCTGCCAACGGCAAACAGTTCCAGATGAGCCTTTCCACGGGTGAGAATTCCTGCCTTGGATGCCATGAGGACAAAGAAAAATTCTGTGACAAGTGCCATACCTATGCATCCGTGGATCCCTACTGCTGGGAGTGCCACACAACCCCCAAGGAGATCAACCAATGAAAAAGAGCAGAAGAAGCTTTTTGAAGGTCGCAGGCGTTTCTGCGCTGGGCATTGGTGTTGCTCCGGCAATAAAGGCTGTTGCAGCATCCAGCGCCCACGCCGCGGCCGAGGCGACAAAGACAAAGAACCCCGAAGCCCTTACGGCAAAACGATGGGGAATGGTCATAGACACCAATAAACTCAACGATGAAGTTGCAGCAAAGATTGTTGAAGCCTGCCGAAAGACCCACAACGTGCCTGACTTTCACCACGAGCCGGATCCTGAAAAGTTTCCCAAAAACCGGCCTGTGAACCAGAAACAGGAGGTCAAATGGATCTGGGAAGAGCATTTCCACAATGCCTTTCCCGACAAGGAAGACGAGTTCCTGGCAGAAAAATTCAAAAACCTGCCGTTTCTTGTCACCTGCAACCACTGCAAGAACGCTCCCTGCGTCCAGGCTTGTCCCACCCAGGCCACGTTTAAACGTGACGACGGCATTGTGCTCATGGACTTCCACCGCTGCATCGGGTGCAGGTTCTGCATGGCAGCCTGTCCGTTTGGCTCCAGAAGCTTTAACTTCAGGGATCCCCGGCCTTTTATCGACGAGGTCAATCCTGATTTTCCCACCCGGACCAAGGGCGTTGTGGAAAAATGCAACCTCTGCGCCGAACGCCTTGCCAAGGGCCTTCAACCGGCCTGTGTTGAGGTGAGTGAAGGTGCAATCACCGTGGGAGATCTTGAAGATCCCAATTCCGAGGTCCGGGCACTCTTGAACGAGAAATATTCAATCAGACGTAAACAGGAGCTTGGAACTGAGCCTTCTGTTTATTACATCATGTAGGAGAGGCGAATATGCTTGAAATAGCTATCAAAGGAAGCAAAAAGTACTGGATCTGGCTTGGGGTACTTTGCGCTGTCATCGGAGCAGGCTTTCTTGTCTATGTGGACCAGTTCATCAACGGTCTGATGACAACCGCCATGAGCCGGGACGTCACCTGGGGATTTTACATCGCCAACTTCACCTACCTTGTGGGAGTCGCCGCAGGAGGTGTCATGGTGGTCATTCCCTTTTATCTTCACAACTATGAAAAATTCCACAGGATCACCATCCTGGGTGAATTTCTGGCCGTTGCAGCCTTGATCATGTGTCTGCTCTTCATCGTGGTCGACCTTGGCCAGCCCATCAGGATGCTCAACGTGCTTCTCTACCCCACCCCCCATTCCATGCTGTTCTGGGACATGTGTGTGCTCAACGGCTACCTGTTTCTTAACATTGTGATCGGGTGGAAGGTGCTGGAAGCTGAAAGAAACCAGATCAAGCCACCGGCTTGGACAACCCCCTTGATCTATCTGTCCATCCCCTTTGCCATCGGCATCCATACGGTAACGGCCTATCTGTACTGTGGCCTTCCGGGCAGGGGCTTCTGGCTCACGGCAATCCTGGCACCCAGGTTCCTGGCATCGGCCTTTGCCGCAGGACCGTCCGTGCTGATCCTGCTCTGCTATGTTGTCAGGAAATTCACCAAGTTTGATCCGGGCTGGGAAGCCATGCAGACGCTTTCCAAGATCGCCTGCTATGCATTGATCTCAAATGTGTTCTTCTTTCTTTGTGAGATCTTTGTCACCTACTACAGCAAGATCCCCGGGCACATGACCCACATCGACTACCTCTTCTTCGGACTCCACGGTCACAACACCATGGTTCCCTGGATGTGGTCATCAATGATTCTCATGATCTCGGCTGCCATCATGCTGGTTATCCCGGTGTTGAGAAGCAACGCAACGCTTCTGCCTTTCATCTGTGTCATGGTAATCATCGGCACCTGGATCGACAAGAGTCTTGGCATGATCGCAGGCGGGTTTGTACCCTCCCCGCTTCACCATGTGACAGAGTACATGCCAACCTTCAAGGAGATCGGCATCACCCTGGGCATCTACGCCGCAGGCCTTTTCATCCTGACCATTCTGTACAAGCTTGCCACCACGGTCAAGGAAGAGGTCAGAGGATAGTTTCGTCTGAATAGATTTAGTTAAACCTGGAGCGGGGATGCCACACGGCATCCCCGCTTTTTTTTTACCCAGGTTCCATGGGGTCACATTCCGATCATAGCCTTTCCATGGCCGTGTCAAAGGCAACATAAGGAAAAGCACAGTGAAAGACAATTACCGGAAAATTGCAGCAAACAACCTTGCCCGCCTTTATGCCGATCTACCCCAGGACCTTGCGGCCAATCTACCGGCCCAACGACAGGGGAATCGTTTCCAGTTCAAGGCCTTTGGACGACCCTGCACAATCTCCCCTGATGGAATCAATCTTGAAGGCCAGCAGATGTCGTCGGTGTTCGAGATCCTCATCTCCCTGTACGCCCTGAATGCAAACCCTGAGATCTGCATTTTAGTCCCGTTTAAAGCCTTTAAGGAACTGCCTGGCACTGCACCCTACGTGGGGGCCTTCACCACCCACACCGAAGGGATACTGGTTCCCCATGTGGAAGCCATCAAGGCCCGCAGGAAAAACATTGTCGACACCCTTGGCAGCCCGGAAGCTGTCCAGGAACCCGGGGGCGATTTTGCCCTGGTTGTCCACCCCCTGCCCAAAATTGCCCTCTGCTACATCTTCTATGGGGCGGACGAGGATTTTCCAGCCTCGGTCACCTGCCTGTTTTCCGCCAATGCCCACCGATTTCTGCCGGTGGACGGCCTGGCCGATGTGGGGGAATACACCTCCCGAGCCATCCTTGGGATTATCAACCAGTGAATGCCCGTCACCAAGCTGAAAATTTTACCGCCACAGCACGGGATTCACACCAATTAGGCCCATGCCTTGCAAACTTTTTTATCTTGACAAAATAGAGTCTTCAGCCTATGCTTAGGGATTTTAGGACTGTGTAGAGGTAGGCATAAAGCGATATAAGGAGATACAGAGAATGTATGCAGTAATCAAAACCGGTGGAAAGCAGTATAAGGTTCAAGAGGGCGACACCCTCAGGGTTGAGAAGCTTGAAGGCACGGAAAACGGGGAAATTGAGTTTAACGATGTCCTGATGTTTTCCGACGGAGAGAATGTCACCCTGGGTCAGCCTGCCATTGAAGACGCCATTGTCAAGGGCCACATCCTGGAGCAGGGCAAGGGAAAAAAGGTTCTTATTTTTAAATTCAAACGCCGCAAAGGTTACAGAAACCTCAGGGGCCACAGACAACAGTATACCGCAGTCAAAATCGACAGCATCCTGGTATAAGGTTTATAGCTACTTAAGGAGATAGGTCATGTCACATAAAAAAGCAGGCGGAAGCACCCGGAATGGTCGCGACTCTAATGCCCAGAGGCGGGGCGTTAAAAAATTCGGCGGCCAGACCGTTGTTGCAGGAAACATATTGGTAAGACAACTCGGTACAAAAATCCATCCCGGCAGCAATGTTGGAATGGGCAAAGACTATACTCTCTTTTCTAAGATCGACGGTGTTGTTGCCTATGAGCGCAAGGGCCGGGACAAGAAGAGAGTGAGTGTTTATGAAGCGTGAGATTCATTGATGAAGCATCGATCACTGTAATCTCAGGAAAAGGCGGCCCCGGTTGTGTAAGTTTCCGACGGGAGAGATTTATCGAGCGGGGCGGGCCAAACGGCGGTGACGGGGGCAAAGGCGGCAGCGTCATTTTTGAGACCGACCCTGCAAAAAGAACCCTTTTTGACCTTCGCCGCCAGAAGATTATCCGGGCAAAGAACGGAATGCCGGGACTTGGCAGCAACAAGCACGGCAAGAATGGGGTAGACCTCATTATCCCCGTTCCCCCGGGAACCCTGGTTACAGATCAGGAGACTGGGGCCGTGCTGTTTGACCTTACCGAACCGGGCACGCGAATCACCATTGCAAAAGGCGGCAGGGGCGGTCAGGGCAACAAGCGTTTTGCCACATCCACCCACAAGGCGCCAAGATTTGCCCAACCCGGTATGCCTGGAGAGGAGTTTCACCTCAAACTGGAGCTCAAGCTTCTTGCGGATGTGGGCATTGTCGGACTGCCCAATGCCGGAAAGTCCACCCTGATTTCCAAGATCTCATCGGCACGCCCGAGGATAGCGGACTATCCGTTCACCACCCTCACCCCTTCACTTGGAATGGTTATACCAGATTTTGGGGAACCCTTTGCCGTTGCAGACATACCCGGAATCATTGAGGGCGCCCATGAAGGCACAGGTCTGGGCATCCAGTTTTTAAAACATGTGGAGCGAACCGGCATCCTGATCCATCTTATTGATGTGTCCCAGATTGAACCGGACAATCCCCTTGACGCCTTCAACCTCATCAACACCGAGCTTTCCCTCTACTCCGCAACCCTGGCAAAAAAGCCCCAGCTGGTTGTGTTGAACAAAATTGACCTTACCGGATCAATGGAAAAGGTTGAACAATTCAAAAAGGCCTATGGCACTGGTGAACTGCTCACCCTGTCAGCTGCCACAGGAGAGGGAACAGCCAAACTTATCCAGATTCTTGCCCGGCAGATAGCCGAACACAAGCCCCTTGAACGGAAAAGTGAAACTGACCATGGGAACAAATAAACGCCTGCATCTTAAAAATGCCAAACGGGTTGTAGTCAAGATCGGCAGCGGCGTGCTGACACTGAACCACGGACTCAACCTTGATATCATCGAGACCATCAGTCATCAGATCAGCCTTCTCCAGGACAGGGGATGCGAAGTCATTCTGGTCTCGTCCGGAGCCATTGCTGCCGGGGTCAAAAAGATAGGATTTAAACAAAGGCCTGAGGGAATTCCCGCCCGCCAGGCTGCGGCAGCAGTCGGCCAGGCAGGGTTGATTCACTCCTACGACACTGCCTTTGCCCGCCATGGGAAACAGGTGGCCCAGCTGCTCCTCACCCGGGACGACCTGGGCAACCGGCGTCGCTACCTCAATGCCAGAAATACCATCAATACCCTTCTTGACTGGAAAATCGTACCCATCATAAACGAAAACGACACCGTTGTCATAGAAGAGATAAAGCTCG
Source organism: Desulforapulum autotrophicum HRM2 (assembly GCF_000020365.1). Classification (NCBI taxonomy): domain Bacteria; kingdom Pseudomonadati; phylum Thermodesulfobacteriota; class Desulfobacteria; order Desulfobacterales; family Desulfobacteraceae; genus Desulforapulum; species Desulforapulum autotrophicum. Next base: position 3,588,485 of record NC_012108.1, read on the forward strand.
GTGATAACGATAACCTGTCGGCCATGATCACCCTGCTCATGGATGCGGACATCCTCATCAACCTCACCGACATTGACGGACTGTTTAACAAGGATCCCAGAATTCACCCGGACGCCTGTCTCATTCCTGAGGTGACGACCATCACCCACCAGATGGAACAGGCCGCCTGCGGTATTCCCGGAAACCTGGGTACCGGGGGAATGCTGAGTAAGCTCAAGGCTGCCAAGAAGCTCTCAAAAGCCGGCAGACCCATGATCATTGCCGGTGGAAAAAACGAAAATGTCCTGTCCAGGCTTGTTGACGGAGAAACCCTTGGCACCTATTTTCTCCCCGGGAAAAAAGAGCTCAATTCCAAAAAATGCTGGATCGCCTACAATCTGAAACCCCAGGGAGTCATCCGCCTTGACCAGGGTGCAAGGGATGCCGTCATCACCCGGGGAAAGAGTATTCTGCCCATCGGGATCACAGCTGTTGAGGGCGAATTCGGAATGGGTGCACCAATTGAAATCAAGTCCCCGGACAACACCATCATCGGTAACGGCCTGGCCAATTACTCATCAGCAGACATCCGGCGTATCATGGGACTCAAAACTGCGGCCATCAAAAACGTTCTCGGTTCAAAACCCTATGATGACGTCATCCACCGGGATAATCTTGCAATTACCTTTGAACTGGGATAGGAAAAGACCATGACACTGGCATCCATGATCGAAGATATCGCCCGACGGGCAAGAACAGCTGCAAGGCCCCTTGCAACGGCTTCAGCAGACACAAAGAACACCGTCCTTGCCGAGATCGCCAGGGGTTTGGCCCATGGGAAACGTGAAATTGAAGCCGAGAATCAAAAGGATCTCAAGGCAGCCAGGGACAGTGGTATGTCAGCGGCCATGATCGACCGGCTTACCATCAGCGACCAGACCCTGGAGTCCATGATCAAGGGACTCAACCAGGTGATCGCCCTGCCCGACCCCGTGGGCAGGATCACAGGCGCCTGGACCCGGCCCAACGGCCTTGAAATCTCTAAGCGACGAATTCCCCTGGGTGTCATCGCCATGATCTACGAGTCAAGACCCAACGTAACGGTGGATGCGGCAGCCCTCTGCCTCAAGGCAGGCAATGCCGCCATTCTCAGGGGCGGCTCAGAAGCCTTTTTCTCGAACACCATCCTTGCCCGCATCATCGGCAATGCCCTTGAAACGGTCGGCATTTCAAGGGACAGTGTCCAGGTACTGCCGGTAAAGGACAGACAGGCCATCACCGAACTTCTCCAGCAGGAGGCTTACATCGACCTTGTGATCCCAAGGGGGGGTGAGTCCCTGATCCGGTTTGTGGTAAAACACTCGACCATCCCCGTGTTAAAGCACTACAAGGGAGTCTGCCATGTGTATGTGGACGAAACCTGCAACATGGACGAGGCCGTTGACATCTGCATCAACGCTAAGACCCAGCGGCCAGGGGTGTGCAACGCCATGGAAACCCTGCTTGTCCATGAACGTATTGCACCGCTCTTTTTACCACGGATGGCCCAGGCCTTTTCAGCGGCAAAGGTTGAAATGCGGGGCTGCCCTGCCACCCTTGCCATGGTTCCCCAAGCCCTGCCCGCCGACGAAACCGATTGGTCAACCGAATACCTGGATCTCATCGTTTCCGTTAAAATCGTAAAAGACCTGGCCCAGGCCATGGCGCACATTGCCGTGTTCGGCTCCGACCACACGGATGTGATTGTGACGGACATCCCTGAAAATGCAGAGACCTTTATTAACACGGTGTCATCATCCATGGTGGGTGTAAATGTTTCCACCCGGTTCAACGACGGCGGTGAACTCGGACTTGGCGCCGAGATCGGCATCAGCACCTCCAGACTCCACGCCTTTGGCCCCATGGGGCTTGAGGAACTCACCTCAACCAAATTTGTCGTGGTCGGCAAAGGCCAGACCCGGCAATAGCATGGGATCATGATCCAGGGCTTATTCGGCGGAACCTTCAATCCCCTTCACCGGGGACATCTAACGGTTATACTCCACGTCAAAAAGGCGTTTAACCTTGACACCATCCATTTAATCCCCTCGGCCATACCTCCCCACAAGAGCACGACCAACCTTGCCCCTGCACGGGAGCGGTTTGAAATGGTCAGACAATCGGTTTCCACCATCAAAGGACTTGTGGCCTCGGATGTGGAGATTGTCCGCAAGGGGCCTTCTTTCACCATTGACACGGTTAACCACTTTATCAACACCCTTGTTCCAGGCGATGATCTTCGACTGATTGTCGGCTCCGACGCCTTTTTTGAAATGGATACCTGGAAAAAAGGCCGGGAACTTTTTTCCCTTATCTCCACCATCGTCATGATCCGGCCAGGGGAGAAAAAACAGGCAAAGGATGTTGCATCCTTTCTTCAAGATGTGATATCAAAGAACTACAGACCGGTTAACGGAGAGGATCTTTTTTCAGACCCGATTTCAGATTCGGGTGTAAAACCCGTTTACGTGTGCAAGGTTCCTGAAATCGACATATCGTCAACCCTTATTCGACAACGAGTTAAACGACATCTTCCCGTGGCACCCCTTGTGCCCCAGCCTGTGGAAGAAATTATCAGCCAGAAAGGACTCTATTTATGACAAATCCATCCGATCATACCAAGGACCTGCTCGACTCCCTTGACAAATACCTTGTTGAAGCCTTTTTACGAAAAGCCGAGGAGATAACCGTCCTTGATGTGCGTAAGCTGACCTCCTATGCGGACGCCATTATGATCATCACCGCAAAATCCCAGCGCCAGGTCTCTGCCATTGCTGAGCACATTAACATTGCCATGAAAAAAATCAATAATATGCCCATCGGCACCGAAGGGATGAAACAGGGGACCTGGGCCCTGCTTGATTATGGAGATGTGGTCATCAACGTATTTGACAAGGCAACCCGGGACTTCTACGACCTTGAAGGATTGTGGAGCGACGCTCCCAGACTGGACCTGTCAGCCTATAAAACCCCTGAAAAAAAGTAATAACAAAGGAGCTTTCCTGTGACGACTAAACCGGTCACGGCCCTGATCATCCTTGACGGTTGGGGCATCAACAACGATTCCTACGGCAACGCAGTAAAAGCGGCCAAAACACCTTTTTTAGATCAACTTTCCCAGGGGTTCCCCCACACAAGCCTTGCCTGTTCAGGCAATGCCGTGGGACTCCCCGACGGTATCATGGGCAACTCCGAGGTGGGCCACATGAACATGGGGGCGGGACGAAGGGTGTTCCAGGACCTTGTGAGGATCGACAACGCCATCCAGAACGGTTCCTTTTTAAAAGATCCAACCCTTGTTCAGGCAATGGAGACGGTCAAACGCTCTAAAACAACCCTTCACCTCATGGGTCTTGTGTCCAACGGCGGGGTTCACAGCCAAAAGGACCACCTCCTGGCCCTGGCGAGCATGGCCCATGACCTTGGGGTAAACACGGCCATCCACTGCATCACGGACGGAAGAGACACCCCTCCGGATTCAGGATTGGGATTTATGACCGAGCTTGAAAACCACCTTTCAGACAAACCCGGGGTCAACATTGCCACCATTTGCGGTCGATTCTATGCCATGGACCGTGACACCCGCTGGGATCGTATTGAAACGGCATACAACCTTTACACAGACCAAAAGGGCACCCTTGAGAGTGATCCTGTCCAGGCCATCAAGGCCGCCTACGACCGGGGCGAAACCGACGAGTTCATCAAGCCCATCCTCATGGGCAAAAAAGATGACCCTGCCCTGCCCGTGATCAAGGACAAGGATGCCATCGTGTTTTTCAACTTCAGGGCAGACAGGGCAAGGGAGATCACCCGGGCCTTTACGGAACAATCGTTCTCAGGATTTGTTCGGAAAAAACATCCAGCCCTTTCCACCTTTGTTTGCATGACCCGGTACGATGAAAATTTTGACCTGCCGGTTGTCTTTCCTCCGGTTCACCTTGACAATGTCCTTGGAAAGGTAATCAGTGACCAGGGGCTGAACCAGCTCAGAATCGCTGAAACCGAAAAATATGCCCATGTCACCTATTTTTTCAACGGGGGTGACGAAACGATTTTTCCGGGCGAAGAAAGGGTGCTCATTCCCTCTCCCAGGGAGGTTAGAACCTATGATCAAAAGCCTGGGATGAGTGCTGACCTGATTGCAGATGAGGCAGTCAAACGTATTCTTTCCGGAAAATACGACCTTGTTGTGCTCAACTTTGCCAACATGGACATGGTGGGGCACACAGGCATCATGGAAGCTGCGGTTCTGGCCTGTGAAACCGTTGACCGATGCGTAAAAGCGGTGGTCGAGGCCGTATGGCAGACCCAGGGAACTGCCATGATCACGGCAGATCACGGAAATGCTGAACAGATGAAAACGCCCGACGGATCTCCCCACACCTCCCATACCCTCAACGAAGTACCCTTTATTCTGGCCGGGAACCCCCTGCCCCAGGTAACCCTCTCCAGGGGGGTAATCGGGGACATTGCCCCCACCATCTTAAAGGTGATGAACCTGAAACAGCCCGTTGAAATGACCGGCACCGCCCTTTTCTGACAAGGATCAGAATATAGTTGAACCCGGCCGGAGCAACCCTTGAGAAAACATATGTGAGGAGACCCCATGGAAGACACACTGATTGACTACATAACAGGCAAGACGATTCCCAATGTCGGGCCGGAGGAAAGCCGACAGACCTTTGAACGATTCCTGGTCAAAGAAAAAGGCTATGACAAACACGATATCCGGGTTGATGAACCCATCTGCGTGACCTTCCAGGGGGAGGCATACCACTCCACCATTGATCTTGTGGTTTTCTGCAAAGACCGACCAGTGATGGCTGTTAGATGCATTGCAGGATCCCTTGGATCCTATGAGAGGGAAATTCTTGCCGGGGCAAGACTGGTCTATGAATTCCAGATCCCTTTTTCAGTTGCCACCAATGGACTTGACGCCCTTATGCGGGATGTTGTCACGGGCAAACAAAGGGGGAAGGGGCTTGATGCCCTGCCATCAAAGGAGGAGGCCCTTAAAGTGACCCTTGAATGCCCCCCCTTTCCCAACGAAAAAAAAGAGCGGGAGATGATCATCTTCCGCTCGTACAACATTGACAAATTCCACGACGAATGCAATGGCTAATCAGCCCTTTGGAACCGCCTTGTTACAATGCTTGCAAACCGTGGCCCGTTTTTTAATGATCTCGGCACAGTGGGGACACTCCCTTGTGTAGTGGCGCTCATGGAGAACGGCCACGGCATCTTCAACAGCCTTGGTAAGAATCGGGGAGCTGTACTTGTGATTCAACAGGTGTTCAATGGCATCCACATCACCCAGTTCCCCCACCATCTCGGCCGCCTTGAGTCTTACCCTGGCAGGCTGAATGGGATCCAGCAGAATTTTTAGAATTTCGTCCCAGTCCTTGGAAATGTAAAAGTCAGTCAACAGGGAGAAGCCCTGTTTCATGGCCTCCTTGGTGGCCTCTCTCATATCAAGGACATTGTCGTCAAGCATCTGGCCGGTACCGCCAATGGAGCTGAACACGGGCATGTACTCAAAATTATCGCATCCGGGAGAATTAATGCAGCGATATGACGCCACATGTTCCATGGTCTCCTGAATCTCATCCCACCCCTTTTTAAACGAGGAGCACTCGTCGTTAAAGCAGACAAAGAGATAGGGGGTTCCCCATCCAAGACCGTCTCCAAAGGCAATATCAGGCACCTCCCAAAGGCTCATCTGCTTTTTGCAGTGGGGGCAAAGGGGTCTTTCCATATTTAAAATCTTCTCAAGCACTTCCTCTTTTGTTTCAAAGGCCATGTGATTCACTCCTCTATTTTATGGGAAACTGCCGTTAAACAATCACGATCAAGGGCGTTCCATCTTTTGTTGCAGGCAGACCATACCCAGCCCCGGCCTCGACAATTTTCTGTCAATTTCCAGGGCTCAATTACAAATTAACCGGTAGCAAATATAAGTATGAATCCTCAGGTTGTCAATTCATACAAAAAAGGGCGGGCCCGGAATGACTTCCCGGACCCACCCGATTATCGCATTTTGAATTCAGATCTAATCCATGCCTGACTCTTTTATTCTATGACGGCAAGCAGGTCTCCCTTGGATACGGAATCACCTGACCCGAATTTCAGGGCCGTTATCACACCATCCACCGGAGACGGGAGGGCGTTCTCCATCTTCATGGCTTCGAGGACCACAACGGTGTCCCCTTTTTTGACTGCATCGCCCACGCCCTTTTCATACTTGATGATCATGCCGGGCATGGGGGCCTTGACTCCCACACCTGAGCCGCCCTTTGCAGGAGCCGCAGCAGGTGCTGGCTTTTCAGCCCTGGGTGCCGGTGCTGCCGCCCTGGGTGCCGGTGCTGCTGCAGCTGCACGGGCAGGTGGTGGAGGCACCCTTGTTCCCTGCTGGGCGGGTGCTGGTGCTGCCGCCTGGGACTGAACCTGGGCCGGCTGGGCATAGGCAATGACCGGTGCGCCACCGACCTCGTCAACCCCGACCTCAAAGCATTCATCCTCCACAAACACGTTAAAGGTTCTCAGGCAGTCGGTCTTTTCCGGAAGGTCTCGGTCCGAATTGCGCTCCACAAGTTCTCCGGCCTTTGCCTTTCGAACAATCTCCGCCTGCCGTTTCACATCCTCCAGGGTAATGGCCTTCATGCTCTCAGGAACAGTCTCTTTTCCATATTTACGCTGGAGAAACTTTTTGCCGGTAACCGGAAACAGGGTATAGAGGATCAGGTCATCCTCATCCACGGCAAGATCCTTGATCTCGGCCCTGGCAGCGTCAAGCTCGGGTTTCAACACCTCGGCGGGCCTGCAGGTGATGGGTTCCTCACCCCGTTCATACCCCTTGAGGGCCTTTTTCTGAACCTCAGGATCAATGGGCACGGCCGTTTTTCCGTAGAGGCCATAGCATAGATCCTTGACCTGGGCCGTTATCATCTTGTAGCGATCCTCCGGGGTGTCAAACAGCACGTTGTTCACGGTCTGGGTGCCGACGATCTGACTTGTGGGGGTAACAAGGGGAATCTGGCCAAGTTCCTTTCTCACCCTGGGAAGCTGTTCAAACACCTCGGAAAGTCGATCAAGGGCATCCATGTCCCTGAGCTGATTGACCAGATTGGAAAGCATTCCACCCGGGGTCTGGTGCAACAGCACGTTGATGTCGATGACCGACACCTTGGTGTCATCCAGAAGGTGGCGGTACTTGGGCAGAATCTCCTTTTCCAGGGTTTCATTGATCGACGCCAGGGTCTCAATGTCAAAACCGGTATCCCTGTCCGTGCCGATCAGCGACATAACCATGGGCTCAAGGGCGGGATGGCTGGTTCGGTAGGCGTAGGGGGTCAGACAGGTATCAAGGATATCAACCCCTGCCTCAACCGCCTTGAGATGGGTCATGGGTGCCATGCCCGAGGTGAAGTGGGAATGAAGGTTGATGGGGATATCCACGCTTTCCTTAAGGGCCTTGACAAGGTCAAAGGCATCGTAGGGAGCCATGAGACCGGCCATGTCCTTGATGCAGATACTGTCTGCGCCCAAGTCCACAAGTTCTTTTGCCTTGTTCACATAGTACTCCAGGGTGTAGACCGTACCGCCCATTCGGGGCTCGGTCAGGGAGTAGCAGATGCTTCCCTGAAAGTGCTTGCCGCAGCTCTTGATCACGGGAACCACAGCCTCAAAGTTACGGTAATCGTTCAGGGCATCAAAGGTCCTGAATACGTCCATTCCGTTCTCACAGGCCCGGTTGACAAAGGCCTTTGCAACATCGTCGGCATAGTTGCGATACCCGACAAGGTTCTGCCCCCTGAGCAGCATGGAAAAGGGGGTCTTCTTAAAATAGCGTTTGAGGGTCCTGATCCGCTCCCAGGGATCTTCGTTCAAGAAACGATGCATGCTGTCAAAGGTTGCACCCCCCCAGACCTCAACGGCCCAGAAGCCAACCGCATCCATGCGTTCTGCCACGGGAATCATATCCTCGGTTCTTCCCCTTGTGGCAAACAGAGACTGGTGACCATCCCTCAGGGAGAGGTCCATAATTTTAAGGGGATTTTTAGCCTTGGGCCTCTCTTTTTCACAATTAATCTCACACATGTGTATTCTGCCGTGTTCACTCATTGGACTCTCCTGTATATCAGCGTTAAATCACTTATATCAGCGTTAAATCACTGGCTGTTTATTATTTAAATATTCGCATCTGCATCATGGTCCGACCCTGCATCTGGTCGCTCCTGCCGGCCATTGCCCAGGTGCCGGCAAACACGGAACTCTTTGTATCCGGCTGTTTAACAGCCCCTTCCATGGTATTGTCCATGGATCCGGCAAACTGCGCCGCCTCTTCCTGGGTCTTTATGTAGGTGACAACCGCTGCCGTTAAAGCAGCCATTTTTTTTCTGTCCATTTGTCCTTCCTATACGGGTATATTTCCATGCTTTTTGGCAGGGCGCATCTCACGCTTGCTTCCCAGGGCTTCCAGGGCGTCCACAAGGCGAGCCCTTGTGTCGGCAGGTCGAATCACGGCGTCCACATACCCCCGGTTTGCCGCACAATAGGGATTTGAAAAGAGCGCTTCGTATTCCTCAATCTTTTCGGCCCGTTTGGCAACGGGATCATCAGCCCCCTTGATCTCCCTTGCATGGATAATGTTGGCAGCACCTGCAGCCCCCATGACGGCAATCTGGGCGCTGGGCCATGCAAAGGCCATGTCTGCGCCAAGGTGCTTGGAACACATGGCAAGGTAGGACCCACCGTAATCCTTTCTTGTGATGAGCAGAAGCTTGGGAACAGTTGCCTCGGAATAGCACCAGAGAAGCTTTGCACCGTGGCGGATGATACCGTTCCACTCCTGGTCACTGCCCGGCAGGTAGCCAGGTACGTCTGCAATGGTAAGCATGGGAATGTTAAAGGCGTCACAGAAACGAATAAACCGGGTTGCCTTGTCCGATGCATTGATGTCAAGGCACCCTGCCAGGAAATTCGGCTGATTGGCTATGATGCCGATCACCCTTCCGTTCAGCCGTGCAAAGCAAATAACGATATTTTTGGCAAAATACTCGTGGGGTTCAAAATATTCCCCATTGTCCACAATGGAGGTAATCACCGTCTTGATGTCGTAGCTCTGGTTGGGGTTGTCTGGAATCAGGGTATCAAGTTCCGGTGCGAGTCGGTAGGGATCGTCCCCGGTTTCTTTAAACGGTGGGTCCTCCATGTTGTTGCTGGGAAGATAGGACAAGAGCATCCTGATCCTTTCCAGGGCATCCTGGTCGGATTCACAGGCAAACTGAGCCACACCGCTCTTTTCATTGTGGGTCATGGCACCACCCAGTTCTTCAAAGGAGATCTCTTCTCCGGTCACGGATTTGATCACCTGGGGACCTGTGATGAACATGTAGCTTGTGTCTTTGACCATGAAGATCCAGTCGGTCATGGCAGGAGAGTAAACAGCACCGCCAGCCGTGGGTCCCATGATGGCCGAAATCTGGGGAATCACACCCGAAGCCGAAGCGTTCCTGAAAAAGATCTCCCCATAGCCGGACAGGGCATCCACTCCCTCCTGGATTCTTGCACCGCCCGAATCGTTAATACCCACAACGGGCGCACCGGCCTTCATGGCCATGTCCATGACCTTACAGATCTTTTTTGCCTGCATTTCTCCCATGCTGCCGGCCCTTGAGGTAAAATCCTGGGAATAGGCAAACACCACCCGCCCCTCGATCTTTCCATGGCCCGTGACAACACCGTCGGCTGCAATCTCCTTGTCTTGCATTCCAAAGTTAGTACACCGGTGGGTGACAAACATGTCCACCTCCCGGAACGTCCCCTTGTCAAACAAAAGATCCAGTCGTTCCCTGGCATTTAGTTTTCCGGTTTCACGTCGTTTTTCAAGGGCCTTCTCGCCCCCCATGCCAAGGATTTTTTTCTCCCGTTCCTGAAGATCCTTGATCTTGTCTGCTACTAATCCCATGATAGCAACCTGCCCTTTTTTGAAATCGTTGATTTGAGTTTACTTCTTAACTTGCGGCGATCCGCGCTCTAAAGAGTATTTGAATCGAATACAACCTAAAAGTTTTAGGTACAAGATTTTAACGCCCTTAGTCAAGAATTGATTGATCATTTAGCAACATTAACCTTGTTCAGGGCTTTCCAGAGTCCTTCCACCTGCTCCCGGGTCTCTTCAAGAGTTCCAGCATTGTCAACCACAAAATCGGCAAACTTGAGTTTTTCGTCAATGGGAATCTGTGCTTTTAAAATCACAGCCGCCTCATCCGCTGTGATATTGTCCCGCCGGGCAAGACGCCGGATCTGGACATCCCGGGGAACATACACCACCATGAGACGATCAAAAAGGTATTGAAGGTTCAATTCGACCAGCAGTGGAATCACCACCAGGATCACACTGTCTGGTTCTGCCGCTGAAATGGCCTTAACCCGGGTAAAAAAAGCCTTGAAAATTGCAGGATGGGTAAAAGCTTCGAGCTTTTTGCGTTTTTCCACATCGTTGAACACAATCTTTGAAAGTCGCTTACGGTCCAGGGTGCCGTCTTCTGCCACTACCTGGGTGCCGAAATAACCGACAATGTTGTCAAATCCCCCAGTGCCCGGTTCCACCACCTTCCGGGCCAAAAGATCAAAATCCACAATCCTGGCACCCTTCGCCCCCAGCATATTGGCAACGGTGGTTTTACCGGACCCGATACCGCCAGTCACCCCCAGAAGCATTTTACAGCCATGGTGCATCGCCTTTGCCATCATCGTATCATAACCCCTGTCGCACCCTTTATTTTAATTCCAATGGGTTTTATTTTCCGAAGAAAAACCGTTTCAAGGATTGACAAGGGTGAATTTCCAGGCGCAATACCAGTCTTCTGGATGTTTGTCAGGCGGGCACCCAATGCATTCGGTTTTGATCCTGGAATCAATGGCTGCTGCAAAATAGGGGTATTCAACCAAACCCGCTGACTTACAGGGGTAATCGGCAAGACCTCTTCTCTTTCTGGCAGCCTGAACCCTGCAATCGTTCATGCGAAAAATAATCGTATTTTCATCGATTTCTTCCACGGACTGGCGGTTGATGGTGGCGTACATCCTGAATGCCAGGGCTTTTTTAAGGGCCGGAATACCACCGTTGTCGGGAAGATCAAGGAGACCCTTGATTCGTTTTGCTTCAAAGGGAGAAAAACGGGTCCAGCAGGTATCATTGCACCGTTTCGCCTCGTTCATGCCAAACGGATGCTCAACGGCCTGGAACCAGATACCGTCGTTGGCAAGCCAGTTGACACCCATTTTCTCGATAAGATCCAGGAGGTCGGCCTTTGACATGCGGTGAAGGGCTCCTGGCACCCCATCAATGATTTCAAACCCCAATGCCTTGCCCAGACGCGCCAGCTGATTGCCAAAACTTTTTTCCCACACAGCGTCTTCAACGGCCATTGCACTTTCACTACCAAGCTGGTGCTCAACCTGGGCTAACCACTGACCATAGTGAACAAGGGTTCTTCTGAAAGAATCCTTCACCATTTTCAAAAGCAGATCATGGTCGGCATCTGCAAGTAGCGTATTCATCTCTTTCATTTTTTGCTCCCCATAACGTAAGTTTAACATATCAACAGGCACAAAGCGTATATATTGATCGAGCGCTCAGTCATATATTTAATTAAAAAAAACCAGCCTGTCAAGGTGATAACAGAAAAGATTGACAAAGCTTACACTTGACACCGTTCATTCAATACGGTATCAAATATTGCTTTAAATCTTAAACTTTTATGCAGCAATCATCAAGAAATCACCAAGAGAAGAAAAGATAAAAAAAACATGAGCAAAAAGATCAGCATAAAGCAGATACGAAATATCGGCATCATGGCCCACATTGATGCGGGCAAGACAACCGTGACCGAACGGATACTCTACTACACGGGAACATCCCATAAAATAGGCGAAGTCCATGACGGTGAGGCGGTCATGGACTGGATGGAGGATGAGCAGAATCGGGGCATCACCATCACCTCAGCCGTCACCACCTGCCTTTGGAACAACTCCCAGATTCAGATCATTGATACGCCGGGCCATGTGGATTTCACCATAGAGGTTGAAAGGGCCCTGCGGGTACTCGACGGTGCCGTGGGTGTGTTCTGTGCCGTTGGGGGCGTAGAGCCCCAGTCTGAAACGGTATGGCGCCAGGCAGACCGGTACAAGGTTCCCAGGCTTGCCTTTATCAACAAGATGGACCGTATTGGTGCTGACTTTTTCAAGGTTGTTGAGAGCATCGAAAAGAAACTCAAGGCAAAACCATTGATGCTACAGATTCCCGTGGGAAAGGAGGAGGGGTTCACAGGGGTAATCGACCTTCTGACCATGGAAGAAATCACCTGGAATGACGACACCCAGGGTGCTGAATACGCCATCGGTGAAATCAGTAAAAGCCTGAGGGAAAGCGCGGAAGACTTCCGGGAAAAGATGGTTGAAACCGTGGCAGAGGTGGATGACGAGATCATGGAACTCTACCTTTCCGAACAACCCATCCCCCTTGAAAACCTCAAGGCGGCCATCAGACGATCCACCATCCAGAGAAAGGTGGTTCCGGTTCTCTGCGGTTCGGCCCTCAGAAACAAGGGTATTCAACCCCTGCTCAACGCCATTGAGGCCTTTCTGCCAAGCCCTGTGGACATCCCACCGGTGAAGGGCATCCACCCGGATACAGAAGAAATAGTCGAATACCCGCCCCAGAAATCTGCACCCCTTGCGGCCCTCATCTTCAAGGTTTCCATGATCGAGGGAAGAAAACTGTCGTTTGCAAGAATCTACAGCGGGACCCTTGTCTCGGGCTCAGAGGTGTACAATCCGTTTTTGAAAAAACGGGAAAAGCTGTCAAGAATACTCAAGATGCATGCCAACAAACGGGAACGGATAGAATCTGCCTCTGCCGGGGAGATCGTCGGTATTGTGGGTCTTAAGGATACGTCCACAGGGGAAACCCTTTGCTCGGAAAAGGCACCTGTGCTCCTTGAGCGGATGGAATTTTTAAAGCCGGTCATCTCCATTGCCATCGAGCCCAAAACCCACGCAGACCAGGAAAAGCTCGAAGAGGTCCTCAAAAAATTCACCATTGAGGATCCCACCCTCACCGTGACCACGGACAACGACACCGGCCAGACGATTCTGTCCGGCATGGGCGAACTCCACCTTGAAATCATCATCAGCCGGATGCAGCGGGAATTTAAGACCGAGGTCAACATTGGAAAACCCCAGGTGGTTTACAGGGAAGCCCTGGGGGCTGAAAGTACGGGTCACGCCAAATTTGAACGTGAAATCTCAGGCAAAAACCACTTTGCCGAAGTCACCCTCAGCTTGAGACCCCTTGAACGGGGCCAGGGCATCACCTTTCGTTCCAAGATCGGAGAAGATCAAATTCCCCTGCAATATGTTCCTGCAATTGAGAAGGGGATTAAGGACGCCCTTGAGAGTGGATTTTTAAAAGGATATCCCGTTGTTGACACTGAAATTGTGCTCACGGGCGGATCATTCAATGAATCCCAGAGTTCAGACCTTGGATTTTCGGTGTGTGCCTCCATGGCCGTCCGGGACGCCCTGGAAAAGGCTGAAATGTTTCTTCTTGAGCCCATCATGGATGTGGAGGTGTTTGTCAGCGACAAGAGCATGGGAGATGCCATTGCCGACCTGAACTCCCGGGGCGGCAAGATCGAATCCTTTACCCCCAGGGGGGATCAACAGACCATCAAGGCCACCGTTCCCCTGGCAAAGATGTTTGGCTACTCAACGGCCCTTCGATCGGCCACCCAGGGACGGGGGACATTTACCATGCAGTTTTCAAGGTTTGACAAGGCCTGATTGCAACACGCTTAAGGAGGTCGACGACCCCCTGGACGATGGGGCCTTGTTCTTTTTTTTCAGCTCTGAAATAAGGGCCTTGGCCCGCTCGATCCTGTCTGGATCATCCATGGCGCCAAGGCTTTTTTCAAAGTGGAACAGGGCATTCCTTTCCTCTTTGATGGTATGATAATAAAACCCAAGGTAATAGTGGGAAAGCCCGACCTCATGCTCCTGGCCCGAAATGTCAGCAAGGTTGTAGTAAACCCTTGGAAAAAGATCTGGATCGGCATCAACCAGTCTTAATAAATCCGACTTTGCCTTGTCCAGCATGCCCAGATCAAGCCTTGCACTTCCCCGATAAAAAAGAAGTGACGACCTTACATCCGCAACGGTATCAAGCCCTTCAAGAACGGCCAAAGCCTTTTCAGGCTCGCCTTTTAACAGATAAACCCTTCCCATTTCAACGAGAACAAAGGGATCAAACAACCTCAGGGTCAATGCCTGCCCCAGGTGGGACAGGGCCTGATCCAGCAGTGATTTTCTCACAAGCACCAGGGCAAGACCATAGTGGATGGCCGCATCGTCCGGATCTTTTTTCAGCATTTTTGAGAGCATGGCCTCGGTGGTGTCCACCTGACCGTAAAGTCCTGCCAGCCGGTATTTGACCAGATTGAACCGGAAAGGGTCAATACCGTTGTTCGTGACAGCCTCGTTAGCATGGTCCTGGAGCCAGGCTTCCAGGTAGAGAATCCGATCCTTGGAACCTGGATGTGTCTTCAGATAAGCGGGAATGGCATCGGTGCCGTACCAGTCACTGGCCCTTATTTTTTCAAGACCGGTCAAAAGCCCCCTGGGCGAAAAAGAGGCGTCCCGGATATACTTGACACCCTTCTGATCGGCCTCTTCCTCGTTTTCCCGACTATAGGCCAGCATTGAGGTCTGACCCGATGCCACCGAACCCAGAACCACTGCCTGGGCCGCATCACCCCCACCTGCAACCCCCACCAGCACCCCGGCCAGCACCCCGGCAAGGGTGCCAATGCTCACAAGTTTAGACCGGTCAAGCATCTGGGAAATATGACGACAGGCTGCATGGGCACACTCATGGCCGATAATGCCTGCAAGCTCATCGGAATTATCAAGGCCGGTTATCAGGCCACGATTAACAAAAATATTGGCCCCGGGTCCAGCAAAGGCGTTGAACTGGTCACTATCCACGATATGAAAGGTGTAATCAAAGGGCTGGGGCGGCAGTTGATCAACGATTCTTCGACCGATCAAGGAAACAAGATCCAAAGCCATGGGGTCATGGATCAGGGCCATCTGCTGCCCGACCATCTCCATGAACTCCTGGGCCATTTTCCTCTCCTCACTGACGGAAAGTGCTGCTGCAGGGGGTATGGAAATAAAAAAAACCAGGAGTGCGGCAATAAGAGAGCCAGCCAGGGTATGTCTAAATGGTTTCATGGAAAAATTATATATGATAATTTTTTAAATTTCAACCCTTGGAAGCAGAACTCCCAAGGGGCAACCCATGTCGCCTTCAGCACTTCCAATAATTAGAATTGCTGCCCCACTTTTTTACATTTGCTCTGATCCTGGAAGTGTGATAATTGTACTCGATTATGACACAAACCATCTGCATATCAAACCAAAAGGGAGGGGTGGGCAAAACAACCACCGCGGTAAACCTGTCCGCTGCCCTTGCCGTTTCAGGAAAAAAGACCCTTCTTGTGGACTGTGATCCCCAGGCAAATGCAACAACTGCCACGGGAATTGACAAGCCCCATCTTGCCTGTTCCCTGTACCATGGTCTTATCCAGTCAAACACGGCTCGAGAGATCATTATCCCCACCCAGGTGGAAAACCTGGACATTCTTCCTGCGAATGTGGATCTCATCGGATTTGAGGTGGAGATGATGGCTACCCAGGGAAGGGAAGAGGTCCTCAAACGACTCCTTTCCAGTGTAAAACAGACATATGATTATGTCATCCTTGACTGCCCCCCCTCCCTGAGCCTTTTGACACTCAATGCCTTGACTGCGGCGGATTCAGTCCTCATCCCCCTTCAGAGTGAATTTTTCGCCCTTGAGGGCCTCGGCCAGCTCCTTGCCACCATCAAGCGAATAAAGCTCTCCCTCAACCCGAGTCTCAAGATAAAGGGGATTCTCCTGACCATGTTTGACAGAAGAACCAATCTTGCCCGCCAGGTTGTTGAAGATGCGGAAAAACATTTCAAGGAGATGATTTTTACGACACGGATACCGCGCAACGTCAAACTCGGTGAAGCCCCAAGTTTCGGCATGCCGATCATCGTATACGATCCCTCGTCCGTCGGCGCAAAAAGCTACCTTGACCTTGCGAAGGAACTTCTTGAAAGGTGATTCTAAAAAATGAGTAAAAAGAAAAAACTGACAGGACTTGGCAGGGGAATTTCCGCCTTGATTCCAGACCTTGAGGCCATGGATGAAAACACGGGTAATTTTTTCATGTGCAAAATCGAGGAGATTGTTCCCAACCGGTTCCAGCCCAGGATCAATTTTGTGGAAGAAGAGTTAGAAAAGCTCAAGGAGTCCATCATTGAACAGGGGATTCTTCAGCCCCTGCTGGTGAGAAGAAACAGTGACACCTACGAACTCATTGCAGGGGAACGACGGTTAAGGGCCGCGCAAAGAGCCAAATTTACCCATGTCCCGGCCCTGGTCAGGGACCTTACCGATGAGCAGATGCTTGAAGTTTCCATCATTGAGAACATCCAGCGCCAGGAGTTAAACCCCCTGGAGGAAGCTGAAGCCTACCATCGGCTGATCTCAGAATTCAACTACACCCAGGAGAAGGTCGCCAGGAGAATCGGAAAGAACAGATCCACCATTGCAAACCTGTTAAGACTTCGGGGGCTTCCCGATGCCATCCACCAGAGTCTTGCCAAACATGAAATTTCAACCGGCCACGCAAGGGCAATTCTCGGGGCCGGATCTGAAGAAAACCAGATCAAGGTCTGGCTCAGAGTCGTGGAAAAAGAACTCTCGGTCCGGGCAACGGAACAGCTTGTCCAGAGAATCAAGGCAGAGACAGACATGCCTTCCACCCCCCCGCCCATCGTTCAAAATGACGAGTTTGACCGGCTGAGTTCAACACTTTCCAGCAAAATAAACTCCACAGTCAAGATAAAGCACAGGGGAGACGGTGGACGGTTTGAGATCGGGTTTAAGACCCGGGAGGAGTTCCAGCGCCTCGTGGAACTTTTTAACCGTCTGACATGAAAATCACCATTGCCAGAACAGCCGGATTCTGCATGGGGGTCCGCCGAGCCGTAGATCTTGTGCTTGATGCCTCCAACGCAACCAAGGAACGCATCTGTACCTATGGTCCGCTGATTCACAACCCCCAGGTCCTTGAGATGCTTGAAAAAAAGGGAATCCCCAGCATCAATACCATTCCTGAAAAGGGTGAGGGTACCGTTCTGATCCGTGCCCACGGGGTCCCGCCCCAGGATAAAAGGCAGCTGGAACTGGCGGGATTCAAGGTGATCGATGCCACCTGCCCAAGGGTTATCCGGGTTCAGACAATCATTAAAAAGCATACCGACCAGGGATATGCCTCCATCATCCTTGGAGACCGGGACCACCCTGAAGTCAAGGGGCTTCTAGGCTATGCCGGCAAAGGCGGGGTTGCCGTATCCTCCCTGGCAGCCCTGGAAAAACTGCCGTCCTTTGACCGGGCCATTATCGTTGCACAGACCACCCAGGACACCCATTTATTTGAACAGGTCAAGGTCTGGGCCCAGGAAAACCACCCCGAATACAAGGTGTTTGACACCATCTGTGATTCCACGGAAAAACGCCAGGCTGAAACAAGAAAAATGGCCCAGATCTGTGACGCGGTGGTTGTGGTTGGTGGACGAGAGAGTGGCAACACCCGTCGTCTTGCCCAGGTGGCAAGGGATACGGGAAAACCTGCCTTTCACATTGAGGATGTATCCGAACTTGACATCAAAGAACTCGCTGGGGCAAAGCATATTGCCATTACAGCAGGTGCTTCAACGCCCAACTGGATCATCAATAAAACCTGCAGGACCCTTGAAAATCAGCTTGGCAAACCCCGAAATTTTCTTTTGGCAAAGCTTCGTCCCCTTGTGCTTGTTCTGCTAAGGACCAATCTGCTGATCTCGTTGGGAGCGGGCTGTCTCACCTTTGCCTGTGCAACCCTCCAGGGGGTCGACCACAGCCTCAGCCATAGCGCCACAGCCATGCTCTACATTCTTTCCATGCAGGTGATTAACAACCTATTTTCCATAAAATCAGATCTTTACAATAATCCAGACCGGGCGATGCTCTACATGGCCCACAGGCCGTTGCTCATTGCCCTTGCCCTGGTAAGCGGAAGTGCAGGCCTTTTTTTAACTTTTGCCACAAGCCTTACCTCGTTTGCAATTTTACTTGTGATGAGCCTGCTTGGTCTCTCCTACAACCTGAAGATCCTGCCCACAACAACAGGCTTCAAACGAATCAAGGATATCCCAGCGTCTAGAACGCTGCTCATAACAGCAGCATGGGGAACGGTGACCTGTATCCTTCCAGCCATTTCAACCCCAACAGGTATGGAAGTCGTTCCGGCTCTTGTTTTTTCCATGGGACTTGTCCTGGCAAGAACCGCTTTTTTTGATGTGCTTCAGATGCAGGGAGACAGAATCACCGGCAAAGAAACCCTTCCCATCCTTGTTGGCGAACAAAAGACGCTCTCCCTCATCACCTGGGTTCTTGCGGTAACCTTCTTGTCCACACTGGTATCGACCCTTGTGGGCCTGATCACACCATCGGGATTTGTCCTCATGCTTGTTCCCATTTCCATGGGCTATGCCATCCACCTGAGCAAAAAAGATTTTTTTCTTCCTGGAACACAGCTTGAAATCGTTATAGAATCCCAATTTATCATCGCAGGAATCGTATCCCTATTGTTCTAGTCCATGGACGGAGTAGAATATTTAACCCTGATTCAACAAAACGTGTACCCTTGCAGGTGCTGTTAGCGATAAAGAAATTTCATAAACACAAAGGCGAATCTCCCATGGCAGACCCCAAAGAATTTGATTCTCCCTACCCTGTAATCGGACAACTGGCACTCAAGCACGGGCTTGTTGCAAAAGAGGCCCTTGACCTTGCCTGGAAAGCGTGCATGGAAACCAGCGAACCTGTCTCTGCATTGGCCGACTATCTCCTGGCCCATCAGCTGGTTTCACCCCTTGACATGAAACGAATTTTAACCGCCTCCCGGGCCATGAAAATGCGAAGAAAGGACGTAAAATTCGGCACCCTTGCCATTGAAAAAGGGTACATCTCAACCGGCCTGCTCAAGCTTGCCCTTGACCAGCAAAAACAGGAACTGATCCAGAACAAGCGCTCCAAACTCCTGGGAGACATACTGGTGGAAGCCGGCATGATAACCACACGCCAGTGCAACGACATATTAAAGGAACAAAACCGGCTCAAAAAGTCCAACCAGGACACCGGGGAACAAGCCCTCCCCTCCCCGGAATCGTCCCCAAAAATAGAGAAACTGTTCACCCAGGGCTTCAACCCGACCACTGCCGCATCCCTTGAACGTGGAATGACACTGACCTTTGCCAAGGACGCCATTGCCGCCTTTCTCTCCAAAACCGATGACTTTGACGAAACGATTACTGTCCAGGAGATAAAGAAACTGCTTGCAAGACATTACATTGTCTTTGGCATTGTGGACGATACCCTGATCAACGGTTTTATCAAATCCAAAGCATTTAAGACAAAACCTTTCCGGGTTGCCCTTGGCATTAAACCCCAAAGGCCGGTGGATGCCGTTGTTAAATATTTTTTTATCACCAACCGGCTCAAAGTCGGAGAAATAGACGAAAAAGGCAACATTGATTTCAGGGAAAGGGGAAAAATCCCCAGGGTGGCAGCCGACGATATCCTTGCAGAAAGGATTCCCCCCCTGGAAGGGGTTGCTGGAAAAAACGTTTTTGGAAATAACATGCCCGTTCCCCCTGCCCGGGACATCAAACTCAAATACAAACGAGGTGCAAAATTCTCCAGGGACGGATTAAAGATAATCGCCAGAATCGATGGAGAACCCAAGCTCTCCTGGTCGGGCAGCATCAGCGTGCTGGATGAAATTATAATCGACAATGTCGATTATGAGACCGGCCATATTGACTACCCTGGAAACGTCAAGATCAAGGGGTGTATCCAGAATGGTTTTAAGGTTACCGGTGAAAATATCAGGGCCAATGAAATTGACGGCGGTATTATCCATGCTGACGGAAACCTCAGCGTTGGCGGCGGCATCAATGAGGCCGTTATCTACGCAAAGGGAAAGATCTGGGCAAAATTTATTCACAAATCAACCATCCGCTGCCTGGGTGACATTTTCACGACCAAGGAAATTGTAGAATCAACCATCGAAACAGGCGGTGCCTGTATCATCAATCAGGGTTCCATCATCGCATCAACCATCACCGCAAAAATGGGAATTAAGGCCCGGCATGTGGGTACGGAACGATCTATTCCTTCGTCCTTAATAGTCGGTAAGGACCTTTTTGTTCTCAAGGAGATTGCAGCACTAAAGAAAAAAATCATCCGGATCAGACAGCAGATCATGGATGCCGGAGAAAAAAAACAGAACCTGGAAGCCAAACTCAGAAGGGAACAGGAAAACGCCTCACGGCTTGCCCATATAGAGGAGAATTCCATGGCCATGCAGAAAGAAACCCTCACCCAGATTGCCTCCCTTAACCCGGTTAAGAATCAGGATGAGCTCAATCTTATGCGAACCAGACTCCAGACACTCAAACAGGAGGCATCCGAGGCCCAGGAAGCGCTTTCCCTGGGCTTTGAAACCGTTGAACGGGTGACCGAAGAACGAAAGATTCTCCTCAAGACACTCAGTGCTCAAATGGAACAACTTGAAGACCTGATCCAGGAGTTGATAAATTTAAAAAAATGGACCAGGGAAAATCCCGGAATTGCCCTGGTGGATGTCACCGGGTCCCTGATGGCAAAAACAAGTATCATGGGCCACCACGCTGAACTCAAAGTCAAACGGGACCTTCAAAGAACCACTATCAGGGAAATCATGCTGACCAGTCCGGGTAAAGATCAGACACAGGACAAATGGGAAATGCAGATCACCCCTGGTTGACGGTTGATTTTGAATCGCGCAGTCCGTCACGTATGGCAAGGATCTTGCGATCCTTTTCTTTCCACAACCTGTTGATCCAGGTGCAGAAATCGTCCCTAAAGGTTGAATTGTTAAAAAAATCTCCAGTCATCTCGCTGGTCACGGGCAGCACCTCCACATCCAGGACAATACGCCTGACCCTTCCTGAGATAAACCCCCAGAACGAATCCGCCCCGTCAGGATAGACAATGGTAACGTTTACCACCTTGTGGAGGCAGTCCCCCATGGCGCCGAGCACAAAGGCAACGCCGCCGGCCTTTGGTTTTAAAAGGGATTTAAATTCTGATCCCTGGGCACTGTGCTTGAGTTCAGAAAACCGTGTCCCCTCGACAAAATTCATCACTGAAACGGGAATGGTTTTGAATTTTTCACAGGCCCTGCGGGTACGTTTAAGATCGTTACCCCTTAAATGGGGATGTTTTTCAAGAAATTTCTTTGAATACCGCTGCATAAAAGGAAAATCCAGGGCCCACCAGGCAAGGCCCAGAAACGGCACCCAGATCAATTCCTTTTTAAGAAAAAATTTTAAAAACGGAATTCTTCGGTTAAACACCGTCTGGAGCACCAGAATATCTACCCAGGATTGATGATTTGAGATAACAAGATACCAGCCATTGGGATCAAGATCAGAAACACCCCGTACATCCCACTCAATGCGGTTAAAAAACTTGGAGGTAAGTGAATTAATTGTAATCCACAAACTGCTGATACCTATCAGAAGCCTGTCGCACTGACGGGTAAACCATGGAATGGGAATCACAAACTTGAAAAAGGCCACCAGAAAGATAGCAGAGCACAGCACAATCGTATTGATGAGATAGAGCAGAAACGAGAGTCCGCCCTTTAAAAATCCCGGTAAAAAATCAACCATGGGTACCACTCCTTAGAAATCGTTCTACCTTAAAGTATCGCCATTTGCCTTGTGGGCGTCAATATATTTTTTTACGGTTCTTCTGTCAAGCCCGGTCTGTTTAGCCACCTGTTCGTAGGTACCGTGACGCTGATAAAGCAGGAAACAATAGCCTGAGACCAGTTCTGGAACCGACAACGCACCGGTTTGAATTCCCTTGATTAAGGTTGACCCCATTTCCTCTTTTGTTGACTCTTTTCTCCCCTCATAACTTCTGCGCAGAACCACCCTTCTCACACACTGCTCAAGCTCCCGGACATTCCCAGGCCAGGAGTACGAGGAACCCAGCTCCCGGTTGATCACCCGAAGTACACGACTGGTAAGCTCTTCCGGGGCAGTTCCTGTCATTCGCGTCACAGTGAAAGACAAAAGATCCACAAGTTCAGTGGAATCCTGACTGATCCGTTCCCTTAACGGTGGCACCTCAATGATGTCCGAACATAGCCTGTAGTAAAAATCGTCCCTGAACACCTCTCCCCGGTGGATGGCAGAAACAGACCGGTTGGTGGCCCCAATGACCCTGCCCTGGAACCGGGATCTAACATGACTTCCAACGGGGGTAAAAGATCTCTCCTGGAGCACCTGGAGAAGCTTGATCTGAACATGGTCAGACACCTCTCCGATTTCATCCAGCAGGATAGACCCATGGGGACTGCACCGGTCGAACACCCCCTGGTAGTCGTCCACAGCACCGGTAAAGGCCCCTTTCCTGTGACCGAACAGCTCAGATTCCAGCAGGGTTTCAGGGAACTGGGACAGATTCAACGAGGAAAAGGCCCGGGTAAAACTGACTGAAAATCGTTTCTTCCCCGGATCAAAGGGGATGTAACCGCTCCGCCCCACAGCCATTGCAGCGGTTCCCTTGCCCGTACCTGTCTCTCCAAGGATGAGGGTGGAAAAATCCTCCATCCGGTTCCACAGGTAACGATCATACAGCCCGATATCGTTGGTAAATACATTATTCCACAGGTTGCGACGAAGGGTTTTCATGCACTGACTGTTGCCCACAAGGGAATGGGAAATGAAAAAAAAGGCCCGTCTGAGTTGATAGGACAGGGCAAAGTAGTGGAGGATCTCCTGTTCCGGGATGCCTCTTTTGCGAATCATTTCCATGGCCTGATCGGCAAAGGGAACCGGCACTGATTCATCTCCTGAACGAATCTGCTCTTTAATAAGAAGGTCAAACCGCTCCCGGTACTTGTAAAACACATCAAACAGAAATACCGTCTTGATAATGGTCCTGTCCTGCCCCCTGAACGCATCAAGATGACCTCTCCCCTCCCGGTCCAGATGTTCGATCCGCCGATTAATCTCCAGGATATAGCGGTCGGCGGTTGCCCCCCTGTCAAGCCCTGGAAAATGGCCGGCAATCCTTAAATCCAGCCGCTCCCTTAATTCGCTGAAGGGATTGGCAAAGGCCGCATGGTATACCATCCTGAAAAAGGCCCGTTCCTCAACACTCAACCGCTCTTTTTTCATTTTGCCTCCGATCATTCAATGTACAGGACATGTTCAATTAATGCACAGACCCGCCAGAAATAACACACCCCACCGCCAAGTACAACCATTAAATATTCATATAATTACAGACAGATACAATCTATCCTCCCATACTGGCACAATAAATGTATTCAGTTGTCCCCAGGTGAAACATATTTTATACAAAACACCCACAAAAGCATCACCTGTGGAGAGGTTTTAAATTACGCTGTGGTCAGAGCAGAATCCATGCTCCAGCCATGCCGTTTATTAGGGCAGACCAGGGGCCATTGGCCCCATTTATAACAGATACAAATGGAGAGAGACAACCCATGATAACAAGGCTTTTCAACTCAAGACTTCCGCTTATGGTCTACAATCCTGCCAAGGTATTTTCTTTGGATTTTTTCATCAACGCATACAGGGCCGGTGCCCTGCCCGTGTTTGACACTGAGTTCATGTTGGACCATGACATCCTGGAAGGGATCAAAAGACTTGCCACAGCCAACATCCTCTTTGGCGTAAGAGTTGTGGGGCCCAGCCAAACCCTGCTCAACAATATCAAAGCGTTGGATCTTACCAACCTCAACTGCCTTGTACTTCCCTTTTCCGGAACTGACAACCCTGACGAATTCAAGGAAAACCTTGAAGGTTTTTTTGAAACAAAAATCATCCTTGAAGTCCGGGAGATCAGCATGAACAAGGCCATTGAGACCGTGGATCCCCATGGGCTTGTTCTCAGGGGCAACGAAGCCTGTGGAAGGGTCTCAAACTTTTCCGCCTTTATCCTCATGCAGTGGTATCTGAAAAACCAGGCAAGACCCGTCATCATCCACGGTGGCGTAGGGCGTTATACGGCCGCAGGAATGTTTGCCGCCGGCGTAAGCGGTGTCGTGTTAGACAGCCAGTTATGGTTGAGCAAGCAGAGCCCCCTGTCTGAAAACTTTAAAAAGCTACTTGCCACGGTTGACGAAAGCGACTCCCTTGAGATCATCCTTGACAACCATACACGTTACAGAGTCTTTGCCAAACTTGGAACAAAAATTGCCCGGGACCTCAAGGAGAGAGCCATTATCCTTGTAGATGACAACCAGGCAGGAGAGACCCTTTACAGGGAGATCGGCGAACAACTCACGGCCCTTGACGATGACACGACAACCCCTGTCCAGAGCCTGTTTTACCTTGGCCAGGACGCCTTTTTTGCCAAGGATTTTTCCCGGGATTCAACAGACCTTGATACGATCATTTCAACCTTTTTCACGACCATCGGCCGCAACCTGGACCTTGTGGACCGGTTTGATCCCATGCAACCGGGAACGGCCCTTGCCGAAGAACATGGCACCCGGTTGCCCCTGATCCAGGGTCCCATGGCAAATATCACTGACAATACAGACTTTGCAAACCAGGTGCTTGAAGCAGGGGCCCTTCCCTTTTTCGCAGTGGGCAGCCTTCCCGAGACCCTTGCCGACACCATGCTCAACAACGCCCATACAAAGGTGAAGACCTTTGGCGCAGGGCTTGTTGGCATCCGGGCCTTTAATCCAGCCATCGAAAGCCACATGGAGATGGTTAAAAAATATAAAGTTCCGTTTGCTCTTTTTGCAGGGGGAGGGGCCTCCCAGGCCCAGGCCCTTGAAAAGGAAGGAACCAAAGTCTATCTACACACCCCGTCGATCTCCATGCTCAACAGTGCCGCAAAAAACAACTGCACCCGTTTCATCCTTGAGGGCAGGGAGGCCGGCGGCCACGTCGGATCCCTGTCAAGCTTAGTGCTGTGGGAGGCTGGCGTCTCAAAGCTTCTCAACGGTACAGATTTTGATCTGGGCAACCTGAGCCTTGTCTTTGCAGGGGGCATTTCAACACGGTACGGCTCCTGGTTCATATCGGGCCTTGCATCGGTTCTTGCCGAAAAAGGTGTAAAAATAGGCATCCAGGTGGGAAGCGCCTATCTATTTTCACAGGAGATCGTTAAAACCGGAAGTATCAAAGCCCAGTACCAGGAAATTATCTCCAAGGAAAACGAGACCATGGTGATCGGTGAAAGCGTTGGGCTTGCTTCCAGAACAGCCCCCAACGAGTTTGCCCGGATGATGATTCAGACGGAACGACAGATGATCCAGGACCACAAACCCCTGGAACAACGCAAACGATCTTTTGAAAAAAGAAACATCGGCTCACTGCTCATCGGCGCCAAGGGGTTTCTGCCCGACTTCAAAAAACCCGGGAAAAACAATTTCACCTATTTTGAGGGAGCCGAGCAGCTGAACCGGGGCAACTTCCTTGTGGGGGAAAGCCTTGCCTATTTTAACAACCCGATTTCCCTGGCCGACATCCACGCAACATTGTTTGACCATAAAAAGGGCCTGATCCAGAACCTGGGCGCCCTGGAAATTTTCTCGTCTGACCAGAACAGCATTAACGATGAAATAGCCGTCATCGGCATGGGATGCGTCCTTCCGGGGGCAAAATCACCCGAAGAACTATGGACGGCAATCCTTGAACGGCGCTACAGCATTCGAGAAATGCCGGAAACCCGCATGCGCCGTGACCTCTACTATGATGCGGACAAAAGTGCCGAGGACAAGAGCTACACCCTGCTTGCCGGCCAGGTTGAAGATTATACCTTTGACCATGAACGGTTTGGGTACACCCCGGAAAAGGCAGCAAATCTCTCACGAAGTCAGCAGATGCTCCTGGATGCCACCTACCAGGCTGTTGAAGCATCCGGGTATCTTGGCAAAGACAATCATTTTCAATGTGAGGATCCGGAACGAACCGCCGTGATCGTTGCCACCTGCCTTGGCAACGAACTTGGCAACAACCTTCAGCTGAAGTATCACTTTCCAGAAATCGTGGCCATGCTTCAACGAACCGAAGCCTATTCAACACTCACGGACCAGGAAAAGAAGACGATCAAAGACCAGCTTCAAACCGGTCTTGAGGCTGATAATCCCGGCTATGACCCAGTCCACGGAATGCTGCTCAACATCGAGGCATCCAGGGTGGCAAAACACCTGGGAGTCAGGGGAACCAACTATGTAGTGGATGCGGCCTGTGCCTCATCGTTTACCGCCATTGATGCGGCCCAGGGCGAACTTTTGTCAGGGGAGGTGGACCAGGTAATCGTTGGCGGTGTCAACACCCATCTTGCCCCGGAGTCATTTGTGGGGTTCTGCAAGATGGGCGCACTTTCAGCAAAGGGGTCCTTTCCATTTGACGAGCGGGCCGACGGTTTTGTCCTGGGAGAAGGCGCCACCACCTTTATCCTCAAACGAATGAAAGACGCCATAAGGGACAAGGACAATATCCTCGGCATCATCAAGTCCGTGGGGTCAAGCTCCGACGGCAAGGGTAAGGCCATTGCAGCCCCAAACAAGGCCGGTCAGATTTTCTCCCTTGAGCGCTGCTTTGAACGGATGAAATCCGACGTCAAACCATCGGACATCGACTTCATCGAAGCCCACGGTACAAGTACCATCATGGGTGACCAGGCAGAGATTGAGACCCTCAAAAACTTTTACAAGGGGTGCAAGGTTGGCATAAGTTCCCTCAAATCCCAGATTGGCCATCTTCTGGGCGGTGCCGGGGCTGCAGGACTTGCCAAGGCCATCCTGGCCGTCAAGAACGGCATACTTCCCCCCAACGGTCAATTCAAGCGCCTTTCATCCAACCACAACCTTACGGATACCGACCTCTATATCATTGAAGAGCAGAAGCCCTGGATCACCCAAAACAACGCCACAAGAAAGGCCGCCGTCAGCGCCTATGGATTTGGCGGCATCAACTATCACCTGGTGGTGGAAGAGTCCCGATCCGACTACCAGCCCGTGGAAAGGTCCATTTTCAAGGACACCGACTATGACTTTAACGACGACAGGATTGTCATGGCAGGGGTCGGGGTCTGCCTTCCTGGCGCAGGTAACTGCGAAGCGTTCTGGGAACGCCTTGAGAGCGGGGAAAAACAGCTCTCACCCATCCCGGAAGATCGGTTCTCCAACGACGTCTATGCCAGTTTTGACAAGGATTCCATCTACTACCTGCCCAAGGTAAAGGCTGGTGTGATAACCGATTTCAAATTCAACAACGCCAAATACCGAACACCCCCTAAAACGGTCCGCTCCCTTGAACGGGGCCAGCTTTTCGGGCTGGACGCGGCCGACGAAGCCATCACCCGGTCAAACCTTGGGCCCCTGCTTGCCCTGGGCAACCGCACGGGCGTCATCCTTGGAACGATCCCCGGCGAACGTCAGAACAAAAACATACTAAGGGTCAGAAAACTCCTGGTGGCTGAAATTGTGGCAAAAACCCCAGGGGTTGAAAAGGCCCAGGCAGTTGCCGATGAGCTCCTGGCCACCATAAGGGAAACGATCCCGGCAAACAACGAAGACACCACCCCGGGACTTTTATCGAACATCATTGCCGGCAGAATCGCCAACCACTTTGGCCTGAACGGGGCCAACTACGTGGTTGATGCATCCTGCGCCTCATCTGTGATCGCCATGCGAAACGGAGCCAGAAGTCTCCGGTTCAAGGATCTTGACTATGTGCTTGTGGGCGGTGTTGACGCAAACCTCTATCCGGCCGTACTCATGGCCTTTAAACGCCTGGGCCTTTTGTCCGACGATGAGTGCAATTTCTTTGATTCAAGGGCCAAGGGGTATGTCATGGGAGAAGGGGCTGCCATCCATGTGCTCACCACCTACAAAAAGGCCAGGGAGAACAACATGCCCATCCTGGCCGAACTTAACGGGATCACCGTTAAATCAAGCGTCCCTGATCATTTGCTGGCACCCTCGGAAAACACCTTTGTGCGCACCATCAACCAGTGCTATCAAAGGACAAACATCCGCAAGCAGGAGATCAATCACCTGGACCTGTTTGCCTTTTCCAACATCCTTGGGGACATGATCGAACGACAGGTAACTGAAAAATGTTTTACCACCCCCCTTTACTGCGGTAATGTCAAACCCCAGTTTGGTTATTTCAAGGCCGCTAACCCTGCCGTTGCCCTGGCAAAGCTTGCCCTGATGAACAACCGGAGAGTGGTGCTGCCCGACTTTAATTTTTCACCTGACCACTCGACCATGGCAAAGAGTAAGACGCTCAAGCACTGCGATGGGATGATCACCATCAAGGGCGACAGGCCGGTTCGGTTTGCCTCAAATGTTAACGGCATCGGTGGCAACCACTGCCACACCATCATCACCACCCTGCCGGCCTCACTGGTAAAAATGAATTCTCCGGCATCAGATTCAACCGCTGTCACAGCGGCCATTGACATCCAGGCCCATCCCCCTGCAACAGCCGTGTCCTACTCGGCAGACAAACAGGGAAAAAAACAACGGATCGTGGCCCTTGTTTCCGGACAGGGTTCCCAGCGACCGGGCATGATGAAGGCATTGTACGAGAAAAATGCCGACATCCGCAGAACCATGGACCAGGGAGAAAAAATATTCCTCAACGAACGGGGCTATTCCCTGCTTGAAATCATGTTTGGCAAGGATAAAAGGCTCAACCTTACGGAAAACACCCAACCGGCTGTATTTCTCTCGTCTGCGGCCCTGTTTCACCACCTTGCAGCCCAGGGATTTAACCCTGATCTTTTTATCGGTCACAGTGTGGGCGAATACACAGCCCTTTACTGCAGCGGAATGCTTGACTTTGATGATGCCATGCGACTGATCATCAAACGAAGCGACCTCATGGGCCAGGCGAGCCTGAAACATCCCGGCAAGATCATGGTGGTCTTTAAAAACGAACGGGATACGGCAACATTGATCCGTGAATCGTTTCTGTCACAGATCTACATCACCAACAAAAACAGCGAAAACCAGACAGCGGTGTCCGGCAAGGCCGACGCCATTGACGCATTCTGCACCTTTCTTGCTGAAAAAGGAGTTGTTCATAAACGGCTGGATCTTTCAGGGGCCTTTCACACCCCGCTGTTCAACGAGGCGGCAAGGGAACTCAGGGAATTTCTCGACACCCTTGTCTTTAATGAAACCCGCTTTGACAGGATTGTGTCAAACGTTACAGCCAGGCCCTACCCTGAAAACCGAAAGCAGGTAAAAGATCTTCTGGCCCGCCAGATAACAAGTCCTGTTGAATTCATTGGTTCCATCGAAGAGGTCTATGCTGCAGGCAAGACCCACTTTATTGAAATCGGTCCGTCCCGGCTTCTGGTCAACCTGTTAAAGAACATCAACATTGTCGATTACAAGACGGCCGTCACCATTGACGCCAGAAAGGGAGAAATCGAAAGCTTCAAGGAATGTAAAAACTACCTTAAATCCATTAACAGCATCTTCACCAGACGCCACATGGCACCCCAACCCAAGGACCAGCCGGAACAGACCCGGTCAGACAACACCCAGGCCCCTGTGGCCGGTGAGAGCCGTACCGGACTTCTCCATGACAGCCCAAATGGATCTGATCAGATTGCCATGGATCTTGATTTTGCAACCTTTAAGCTGGAAAACAAGGCCATGGCCGATAAGCTTTTCTATGAAGAGTACCTTCGCCAACAACAGGAAGCGGCCATGGATGCGGTCAGACGGTTCAACTTCATCACTGAACCCATTGTGATCTCAGGGGTGTCAGTGGGCCTTCCGGGCAAGGGCAAACGGGTCTTTGCCAAGGATAACTTTGACCAGATCCTTGCCGGAACCAATTTTATCGAGCCCCTTGACCTGGAAGACCAGAAACGAATCACGGACAAGAACATCACACGGCTGTTTAAGCAGCCCGACGGCAATGCAAGGTTCATGGAGATCACCCGCACCGAGGATGTGATCCACCTGGCTGGCCAGCTGGGCTACTTTGACCTCACCGACGAGTACGGCATCAAGGCCCAGTACGATGTGAGCATGTCCCTTGCCGTTGCCGCAGGCATAGAAGCCCTCAAGGATGCAGGAATTCCCCTGGTGATGCAGTATAAAAAAGCATCCACCGGAACCCGGATGATCCCGGACGGATTTGCCCTGCCAAAGGAGATGCAGGAAGATACAGGTATCATCATCACCTCGTTGTTTCCCAACTCCGAGACCCTGATCAACGAGATGGAAAAATACCTCTACGATAAGCTCTACCTCAAGCCCTATGAGGCATTTGAAAATATCTACTACTACCTCATGCAGGAAATCAAGGAAATCACGGTCAAAGAACGACTCACGGACTGGTTTTTCAAGATCAAGTCAAACAAACGAACAGATCTTGGAGCCTACACCTTTGATCGGAATTTCCTTGCCAATCACTGTCCCCTGGGAGCGGCCCATCTGGCCCAGATCATCCGGGCCAAGGGACCCAACACCCTGGTGTCAAGCGCCTGCGCCTCAACCACCCAGGCCATGGGCATTGCCGAAGACTGGATCCGGGTCGGTCGGTGCAAACGGGTTCTTGTGGTGGGTGGAGAAAATGCAACCTCAAAGGCCCAGAATCAGTGGGTGGGCTCGGGCTTCCTTGCCCTTGGGGCCGCAACGGTTAAAAAACGGGTTTCCGAGGCAGCCAAACCCTTTGACACGGATCGTAACGGAACCATCCTGGGCAGCGGGGCCGTCGGTATCCTCGTTGAAAGACAATCAACAGTCAAGGCAAGGGGAATGAACGGTCAGGCTGAGATTCTTGGCACCCACATGGCCAACAGCGCCTTTCACACCTTTAACATTGACGTTCCCCACATGGCAAGTGAGATGCAGCGATTCATCCACATGGTCGAACAGCGCCACAACCTGAAGACCGAAGAATATGCAGACAAGATGCTGTTCATGTCCCATGAAACCTACACTCCGGCCCGGGGCGGCAGTGCAGATGCTGAAGTGACGGCTCTCAATGCCACTTTTAAAGAGCATACCAAAAAAATCTGCATCTCCAACACAAAGGGCTTCACCGGCCACACCCTCGGGGCCGCCGTGGAGGATGTGGTTCTGGTCAAGGCCCTTCAGTACAGAAAGGCCCCACCCATTGCCAACCTGAAAAATATTCCAGACCATTTTAAGGAACTCAATTTCTGCAGGGGTAATGCCATTGATGCCGAATATGGTCTTCACCTTGCTGCGGGCTTTGGCTCCCATTTTGCCTTTGTCTTTGTCCGGCGCATCCAGGAGAATACCTTTACCAACAACCCGGCCTACACGGCCTGGCTGGAAAAAATCAGCGAATCAAAAGGTCCTGAGCTCAAGATCATCGACAACACCCTCTGTCTTGTGGAGGGCGGCACATTACCGGATCTTGACGGCAGAAAGAAGGCCACAATAAAAACAGGCAGTCCTGCCCAGCAAGACATCCGGACTGAAACGCCTGACCCGTTAAGACAAGATCGCCCAATGGAAACAACAGTTCTCAAGGAATCTGTACAAACAGCCATGCCAACGGCAACTGCAGCATCGGCTACCGGCAAAACACTGGAAACGGTGAAAAAGATCATTGCCGAGCAGACCGGTTACACAACGGACATGCTTGAATCGGATCTGGACCTTGAGGCCGATCTTGGCATTGACACGGTCAAACAGGTGGAAATCTTTGCTAAGGCCGCAAGCCATTTTGGACTCAGCGTGCCCGAAGATTTAAAGCTCAGGGAACTGAACACAATTGAAAAACTTGTCACCTTCCTCGATGCCATGGCAGGGTCCGATGACACTCCGGCTGAAGTCAGCAGCAAACCGTCTACAGCTGAAGTCACAACGCATCCGTCGGAAACCGTTTCCGGAACCCAGGCAACCGAGACCCTTGAAACCGTTAAAAAGATCATTGCCGAGCAGACCGGTTACACCACGGACATGCTCGAACCGGATCTGGACCTTGAGGCCGATCTTGGCATTGACACGGTCAAACAGGTGGAAATCTTTGCAAAGGCCGCAAGCCATTTTGGACTCAGCGTACCCGAGGATTTAAAGCTCAGGGAGCTGAATACCATTGCAAAACTTGTCACCTTCCTTGATGCCATGGCAGGGCCCGACGACACCCCGCCAGAGGGCGGCAACAAACCGTCAAACGACCAATACAAGGCGACGCCATCTGAAGCAAGCCCCGGATCCCAGGCAACAGATACCGTTGAAACGGTGAAAGAAATCATTGCTGAACAGACCGGCTATTCCACGGATATGCTCGAACCGGACCTGGACCTTGAGGCCGATCTTGGTATTGACACGGTCAAACAGGTGGAAATCTTTGCTAAGGCTGCAAGTCATTTTGGCCTTGATGTGCCTGAAGATGTAAAGCTCAGGGATCTTAACACCATTGCAAAGCTTGCCGACCACATGGCCCAGAGATTGAACACGATCACCACGGCAGAGAAAGCGCCGGCAAACCAAGCGCCGGAAAAGGTAACAGCCCCTGAAACAAGTCAGACCGCTGCCACACCTGCGCTTAAAACAGAAGACCTGCCAGGCGGACATGCCCCACTTACACCTGTCAAACGCCTTGTGGTCCGAACAAAAGAGACCCCGAAACCCAGGGCTGGGGGCAACCCGTTTAAGGGAAAGACCGTTGTTGTCACCCTTGACAGCCATGGATTTGCCGACAGCCTGATCAAGGCCGTAGCTGCAAAAAAAGGCCGGGTTATCACCCTGGGACCCAACGACGGGGCCGACATCAAGGTTGACCTGGCTGACCTTAATCAGGTACAGCAGGCCGTCGAGGGGTTAACCAAGCACCATAAATCCATCCATGGAGTGATCCACCTGGCCCATCTTGACGACTACTTTAACAAAGGGGAGGGTCATGCCCTTGTTAACGACCTTGAAACAAACAGGGCTGTTAAATCGCTGTTTGTCATCATAAAGGCCCTGTTTGCCCCCCTTGACCGGCAGGAAAGCCTGATTGCAAGCCTTGGATTTAACTCGGTGGTCTTTCCCTATCAAAGGGATTGCGGCCCCATTCATCCGGGTTCTGCAGGGATCTCCGGTCTGCTCAAGACCGTTGCCAAGGAGATGAGCCACACCCGGGTCAAATTTGTTGATTTTACGGCAGACCCCCATGCAGCAACCGTTGAAAAGACCATTGCCCTTTTCATGGACGAACTGTGCTGCCAGGACAACCGGTGCGAAGTCGGATTCCAGGGGGAAAAACGCCATGTACTGGCCCTTGATCAGCAGATGGCCGTTAAAGGCGCCAGCATGATTCCCAAAGGCGGCACCCTTCTTGTCACAGGCGGTGCCAGGGGGATCACCTATGAAATAATGAAACAGGTGGTCACTATCTATGGAACCGACCTTATCATCCTCGGCAGCAGCGACATTTACGCCCTTGATCCATCGTTCATGGCAGAGGGCCTTGGTGAACCGGAGATCATGGCCCTGGTGAAACCCACAATGCCCAAGGCCCGACCCCTTGAAATCCGCCAGCGGGTCGACAGGATCGTGAAAATGAGGGAGGCTGCGGCAAACCTTGCCCTTCTTGAATCCCTTGGGGCAAAGGTGACCTACCATGCAGTGGATGTGACGGATCTTGACAAGGTCCAAAGGGCCATTGCCGCCCATGAAAGAATTGACGGGGTCATCCACGCCGCAGGGGTTGAGATGAGCCAGTTTATTCCCAAAAAGACCCTCACCGATTTTGAACGGGTCATGGACGTAAAGGTCAAGGGAATGGTCAACCTGCTGACGGCCATGGCAGACAGAGATTACCGCTTCTTCTGCACCTTTTCATCGGTCACGGCAAGATTTGGCAACGAGGGTCAGGCAGACTATACTGCGGCCAACGATTTCATCACCAAATTGGCCCTGGAACAACAGCAGCTTCACCCGGAACGCAAGTTCAAAGTCTATTCATGGACAGCCTGGTCCGGTGCCGGCATGGCAACCCATCCAACGGTAATGAAGGTGCTTGAAGAGCGGGGACTCCAGTTTCTGCCCCTGGACCAGGGAATCCGAGCCTTCATGTCGGATCTTCATGACACAACGGACACGGAAGTTGTGTTCTCAGGACTTGACTACGACTTTGACCGGGACGGCCTGCTGGGGGATCCCCTGAATCCGGACACCCCCTTTCTCGACGACATGGTGTCAAGGGATGGGACAAGCCTTACCTTTGAAAGAACCCTGGATCTTGACCGGGATCTTTTTCTCCTGAACCATGCCATGGGCGATGTGCCCGTATTCCTGGGCGCCACGGGCATTGAGACCCTTGTTGAAGTGGCAACAGCCCTTAGTTCAGCACAAGGCCTAACCACAACAAAAATGCCTGAGTTGAGCAACTTCAAGATCCCCTACGGCATCAAGATCCTCAAACGACGGCCCAAGGAGCTTCTCATCTCAGCCGCTGCAACCCAGAACGACCGCTTTGACTGCACCATCACCTCCCAGTTTAAAAACCCAGGCGGGGTTGCCATGGGTGCGCCAACCCGCCATTACGAAGGGACCCTCAGATTCCTGAATCCTCCGGTGGAAAAAGAACGTATCGATCTGCCTGAGTTCTGTCCGGTAACTTTTGACGGTGAACTTGAAGAGATCGTATACCACCCCAACCGGCTGTTCATGGATGGCCTGTTCAACACCATTGTGGATGTGAACTCATTTGACGGAACCACCCTTGTCACCACGGTCAAAGATTCAAGCGTTCAGCCGTTTTTCAAGGACATTACCGAACCAAAGCTCATCACCCCTGTGGTTCTCATCGATGCCATGTTCCAGACAGGCGGACTCCTGGAGTTCTTTACCTCGTCCCAGACAGTTCTTCCCTATGCCATCGGTCGCATGACAGTCCATGGAAAGGTTGAAAAGGGTAAACCCTATTTTTGTATCACCACAAAGAGCCACTCGGACAAGGAGACCAACACCTACCAGCTGCAGCTTGTGGACGACAGGGGCAATCTCTTTGTGGAGGTGGTTGATTTTCAGATGGTGAGGCTCAATAAACTTGCAGAGGAAGACAGGATCGCCCACAGAATAACCTTTGGAAAAACCGTTTCTGCCTGAACCATGGAGATTGTTGTGGAAGAAACCGTTATGAAAAAAACCATTGTGAAAAGATCCGTTGAGACCCAGCAAACCAGCGCCCCGGTCATAACCTGCTTTGAAGCAGTTCCAGGCGTCAAGGTCTGTTGTATGACCATCACATCTTTTCTTGAGGTGTGCCTGGCTGGAAAGGATTTCACAAATTTTCACACACAACGGAATCTGTCGTTCAAACCAGACTGGTTTTCCAGAGATTTTCTTTCCATGGGGGAAATCGACACGATCAACCGGTTTAAGAGCCTTAAAAAACAGATCGAATGGATGGCAGGGCGGTTTCTGGTGAAAATTATGGTCGAACAGACCTTTGACACTCCAGTTGCCCTGACGGAAATAACCATCGATCACCAGGATCAGGGTGCCCCCTTTTTAAGGGGGTATCCCGATCTCAGAATCTCCATCTCCCATTCGGGTGACTATGCAGGGGTCGCCTTGACCATCCAGACGGATATGGACATGGGGGTTGACATTGAACAAATCGGGAAGGCCCCGGACCCAGGATTCATGAGACTTGCCTTTACCCAGAGGGAGATCCAGGCCATGGAAACGACACCCAGAAAAATTTTCACCCATTGGACGGTGAAGGAGGCCTTTCTGAAGCTGATCAAAAAAGGATTCAACCAGAGTCTTCACCAGGTTGAAATCATTGGCAACACCATCCTGTTCAAGGGAGAAAAAACCCCTGTCACAGTGGTGAGCAGGCCCCTCGGCACCAACTATGCCATCTCTGTTGTCATTGGCGGATCTGGACCTCAACCAATACCTGCCCCCTGACCGTTACAATTAAAATTGCCGGTGCATGAGCCCTCCATGCCGGTGGGTCATGGTCAAAAAAATATCCAACCGATCTCGACTTTTAATACATTAGGTTTGGATCTGCTCGATCATTTAAGGAGAATAAGATTATGACCATTACCGCCATTCTCGGCATTGATCTGTCCGGCCCGACCAATACCAAAGATACCGTTGCAGCCGCCTTTAAACCTGTCAAAGGCGGACTGACCTGCACCGATATTATCACGGAAGGGGGTGACGGGCAGATTCTGTCCCTGGCAGAGAAACTGAACGCTTCAGGCACCCTGGCCGTGGGCCTGGATGCCCCGCTTTCCTACAATCCCGGCGGCGGAGACCGTCCAGCAGACCGGCAACTGCGCCAGACCCTGACCCGGGTCGGCCTCAAATCCGGGACCATCATGCCACCCACCATGAACCGGATGGTCTATCTCACCCTGAGGGGCATGGCACTGGCCCGAATGCTCGAAACGGTGTGCACCGATGTCTTTATTGCGGAGATCCACCCAGCCGGGGCCATGGCATTGCGCAAAGCCCCGGCAGCAGATGTAAGAAATCTCAAATCGGATCAAGAGGCCCGCGCCAGACTTCTGGCATGGATGACAGCCCAAGGGCTATCGGGGATCGAGAAAAAAAAGGATATCAGCGACCATTATGTGGCGGCCTGTGCCGCAGCCCTGGGTATCTGGCATTTAGCCTCAGGCACCCCGGCCTGGCGGTTTGCGCCAGAACCACCCTTCCATCCCTTTAACGTGGCCTGCTGAACGGTTCCCCCCCCTATAAATCTGCCATGGTGATGATGTTGATACCGTGTTGAGCCATCTCTTCCAGGGCCGCCCTTGTGGTATCCACGGAGACTCCCCGACAGAGATCTTTGACAACAAACACCTCAAACCCTCTTTTTGCCGCATCCAGAGCTGTGGCCTTGACGCAATAATCGGTTGCAAGGCCGTAGACGATGAGCCGGGTAATCTTGCCCGCCCGGAGAAGCCTCTCCAGTTCAGTGGAGGTGCCACCCTGGTCCTGGAACCCGGAATAGCTGTCGTAATCTTTGCAGGTTCCCTTTTTTACCACCATGGAAAAAAAGGAGGGGTCCATGAGAATCCCGGCATTTTCACTATCCGCCACACAGTGGGGGGGCCAGAGGGTCTGGGAGAGACCATCAATCTCAACAGTTTCAAAGGGGTGTTTGCCCGGGTGGCTGGTAAAAAACGATACATGGTCCCGGGGGTGCCAATCCTGGGTTGCGAACAGAGTGAATCCTTTTGCTCTAAGGCGCAATGTGACCTGCTCGACGGTTTTAACATAGGTTGAATCCGTGCCGTCCACGGCAAGGGAGCCCTGTTTCAGGGTGGTGAAGTCGCCCTGGAGATCCACGACAATCACCCCGGTGACAGCCCGGGCATCCGGGCTTGGTATTTTTGACATATCCATTGTTGTATCCTTTTGTTCCTTATGACCATAAAACCAGCTAGGAGATCCCAATCCAGTTTTGAATATCTGATCATTGACCCTGAACTCATCCTGGGATGTGGGGAGTCTTGCATGGCCGGGAGCATACGCCGTCCAGGCCCTTAGTCATGGTCAAAAATATATCCCACCGATCGACGGCTTTTAAAGTAGACCGGGTTTTTAGAATCCGCCTCAAAGTATTTTCTGAACCGGACCATGAAATTGTCAACGGTCCGGGTGGTGGTACTGCTTGAGTATCCCCAGCCTGCCGCAAGGAGTTTCTGACGGGAGACGGGTCTTCCACGGTTGGCTATGAACACCTTTAAAAGTTTGATCTCCTGCTCGGTAAGCGCAATGGTGCCGGCCGTTGACCTGGCCTCACAGGTGATGAAGTTGACCTGATTTTCGCCAAAGGTGTAGGTCTCACCTGGAAAGGGCAGATCGTTGTCCTCTGGAGTCTGGTTTTCACCGGCGTACCATGACTTTCTGGCAAGAAGGCGATCAACCCTCAACAGGAATTCGTCAAGGTCAAAGGGTTTGGCAAGGTAATCATCCACACCGCAGCGAAGCCCTCGAACCCTGTCCTCGGCATTGCCCTTTGCCGAAAGAATGAGCACGGGCAGCTTTTCATCCTCGCTGCGAATCTTTTTCAAAACCGTCAACCCGTCAATCATGGGCAGCATGATATCAAGAATGATGAGATCCGGATGCCACTGACGCCACAGCTCCAGGCCTGCAACCCCGTCCGGCGCAATCCTTACCCCATACCCCTGCATATTCAGGTTAAGCTTGATCCCCTCTGCTATGTGCTGTTCATCCTCAATTACCAGGATACGCTTTTTTTCAGCATCTTCCATAAATTTCTCCCCTTAATGTCGCCCGTCTCTTCCCTGGGTGAGGTCAGGGTAAAAGTTGCACCTTCTCCCCTGCCCTGACTTTTAGCTGCAACCTTCCAACCGTGTATGCGGGCAATACTGAACACCAGATAGAGCCCCAGACCGCTGCCCCTGACATGGGCACTGTCGTGCCGTCCTGCCTGGTAAAATTTCCTGAATATTTTACGAATTTCCTTCTTTTCAATACCAATGCCGTTGTCTGAGAAATCGATACACAGTCGCTGCTTGTGGGTACGAAAAAGAATATCCACCCCTGGTTTTTTTGATTCATTGTACTTTTCCGCATTGGACAGAATATTCATGAGAAGCATCTCAAACAAAAGAAGGTTTACCGGATAAACAAAACGCCGATCTTCAGGGTTGCGGATGGTGATGGAAAGGGACCGGAAAAGTGAGCTGTTTTTTTCACAAAAATTTTGTGTCACCTGGACCAGATCCTCATGGTTGAGTTCCGCCCCGTAATTACGACTCTCTATCCTGGCAAGGTTGAGAATGGCGTTGATATTACCGATAAGCCGATTAACATCCCCGAGCATATACCCGGTATATTTTCTGGTGACCTCGGGGGCAAGGGTGTGGCGCATGAAGGTCTCAAGGTAAATCTTAAGCGAGGTGACAGGGGTTTTTAGTTCATGGGTAAAATTATAGATAAAGTTGTGCTGAAGCCTGAAAAGTCGAACCGTACGCTGGTAATAAAAAAACGCCATGAAAATTCCAGCTAGGACCACTGTAATAAGCAGGGTCAGAACCAGAAAAATCATCCCGCTCTTTGATGGAAAAATCTGCCCTGGATCGATGTGAAACTTCTTGATGATCACCTCAAGGGCTGCAGTGATCTCCATGTACCAGGATACGGTGATGACAAGGGCACCTGCAAGGGCCAGGATCGAACAGGCAAAAATAAGAACCGGATGAAGATACCATTTGGAAGATGTCTGAATCTGCACGATGGTCTGGTTACTCCCCGCCGGGGTTGTTCTCCCGGGAAGGGACGGGAATTTCCATGATAAATTCAACCCCCCTGCCTGGGGAACTCTTGCAATGGATGGTGCCGCCAAGGGTCTGGGTCACCAGATTAAACACAATGGACATGCCCAGCCCCGTGCCCCCCCTGCCCCGCATTGTGGTATAAAAGGGATCAAACACCTTGGCAATCTGCTCCAGGGACATGCCCTGTCCAGTATCCTGGTATACAAAAAGGATTTGATCCTGATCATTCTCCCTGTGACGACGAATGTCAATGGTCATTCGCCCTTTTTTACCATCCTTAAACCCGTGGAGCAACGAATTGATCACAAGGTTACTAACAATCTGGGAATAGGCCCCGGGATAGGAAGAGACCTCCATGTCTCCGGAACTTTTCACCTCAACTTCATGGCCGGTTTTTTTAATTTTTGGCCCCAGACTGAGCAACACCTCTCGAATATATGCCTCAAGGTTAAAACATCTTTGTTCCTGACTTGACTGGTCTACGGCAACCTGCTTGAAACTTGAGATCAGTTCCGCTGCCCGTTCCATGTTGATCAATATTGAATGGGCCACCTCGTCAACGGTGGCAAGATAATTTTCAAGATCACTTCGTTTAAGGTCACCTTTGCCATACAGACGCTGAAGCGTTTCTGTCTTTGACTGTAGAAATGATGCAGCCGTAACCCCGATGCCCACCGGGGTGTTGATCTCGTGGGCAACTCCCGCAACAAGTCCCCCCAGGGCCGCCATTTTCTCTGACTGTACCAGCTGATCCCGGGTTCTTTCAAGGGTATCAAGGGATGTTTTTAACCGGGCATTGGCCTTTTCAAGATCCTGCTGGTACTGATTTTTTTCACGAATCAACCGGGCACGCTCAAGTCCCTTACCCACAGCATGAAAGAGCACATTCATGTCCTGGATTGGCTTGATGATGTAGTCCCAGGCACCCAGACGAAGGGCTTCAACCGTGTCTAGGATGTTACCGGCACCCGACACCACGATGATGGGGGTTTCAGGGGAGGTCTTTGTAACAGCTTCAAGCACCTCAAGTCCATCCATTTCCGGCATTCTCAGATCACAGAGCACAAGATCCGGGCGTTGACTTTCAAAAAGTTTAAGCCCATTGCGACCGTCCTCTGCCGCGATGACATCAAACCCGAAATCCTCCAGAAAACTCTTGATGCTTTCCCGGATATAGGGCTCATCATCAATGGTCAAAATTTTAATACCGGTGTTCTCACCCATGCCCCTCTCCTTTTAATACATCCTGAATCATTCTTGAGAGTTCCCCCACCGTAACCGGTTTCATTACAAACCGCCGGATTCCAGCATCAGTGGCTTTTTCTTCGTTAACCTCCCCGGGATAACCGCTGCAAAGAATAACAGGCAAGTCAGGTTTTACACAAAGCATGCCGCGGCTCAGATCAACGCCTGTCATGTGGGGCATGGTCTGATCTGTGATCGCAAAATCAATTTTTTCAGAATTGTTCCTAAAAAATTCAAGGGCCTCCATACCCGAATAATACACGGTGACATCATACCCCAGCGCCTCAAACCCCTCCTTGTACATATCCGCAATATTCCTGTCATCATCCACAACCAGTATCCCCAAGCCCTTTCCCTGGGCATCAAATGGATGGTTTCTCTCAAAGGGCTCGTTCTTTGCCGCAACCTCAACCATGGGAAAGAGGATGGTAAAACATGACCCTTTTCCAGGAACACTCCTGACAAGAACCTCACCATGGTAGCTCTTGACAATCCCATAAACCGTTGCCAGGCCCAGGCCAGTACCCTTGCCCTCTTCCTTGGTGGTATAGTAGGGCTCAAAGATTCTCTCCAGAAACGATTCAGGAATACCACATCCCGTATCCGATACCTCCAGGCAGAGAAACCGTCCCGGCGTGAGTCCCTGGTGGGCCATGGCCTCCTTTTCCCCAAGTGTCTTTTCAAAGAGAGCCACCACAAGCTCTCCGCCAGCATCCTCCATGGCGTGGTAAGCATTGGTGCAAAGGTTCATGATGACCTGGTGGATCTGGGTCAGGTCAGCCTCAATTCGGCCACATTTTCTGTCAATCCGGTCAATGATCTGAATAGTCGAGGGAATGGACCCTTTAAGCAGACGCAGCACCTCCATGGCAATGGGATGAATCTTTACAGGGCGTTTTTTTTCTTCTTTTCTGCGGGTAAACGTCAGAATCTGGTTCACCAGATCAGCTGCCCGCAGGGCTGCTCGATGAATTTTCTCACTTCTGGCAAAGGTGATCCCCCCCGGTTTTGCATCATTCATGAGCATATCGGCATACCCGAGAACAGGGCTCAAGATATTGTTCAAATCGTGGGCAATTCCTCCGGAAAGGGTTCCAATGGCCTCCATTTTCTGGGCTTTTCTGAGCTGGTTTTCAAGGCTCTTCCCCCTTTGTTCCACCTCTTTTCTCTTGGTGATGTCAAGCAAAGAGGCAATGGATCGATCGGTTCCCTGGATCATCCCCACATGGACCAGGACCGAACACTCCTCTTTATTGGCCGTCAGGAACAAAAATTCATACTGCTCAGGAACAGACTCTGCCATATCCACGGTTCTTCTATTTTCATGGTAGGTCATCATCCTTTTAAGATCAGGAGGAGCAACAAAATCCAACCACTTTTTTTTGTCGATGATC
The DNA here is from genome assembly GCF_000020365.1 of Desulforapulum autotrophicum HRM2. Classification (NCBI taxonomy): domain Bacteria; kingdom Pseudomonadati; phylum Thermodesulfobacteriota; class Desulfobacteria; order Desulfobacterales; family Desulfobacteraceae; genus Desulforapulum; species Desulforapulum autotrophicum. The sequence goes on from NC_012108.1 coordinate 3,630,654, forward strand.
TCATGGCGCTTCAACCCGGACAGCTGTTCAAATCCTGTGTTCACCATGGAAAGGGTCATGTCCTTTTCCAGAATGGCCGTGGCCGCCCCTGTGCATTCAAACACTGCCCTGTACAGCTGTTCACTTGCTGCCAGACTCTGGGTCCGATCCCTTACAAGTCTTTCAAGGTGCTCCTGGTATGCCTTGTTTTCCCGTTTAAGCTGGCTCTCTTTAAGACATTTTGTCACGGAATGTAAAAGAACACTCATATCCTGGATCGGCTTGAGAATATAGTCCCAGGCCCCCAGATGAAGCGCCTCGACCACAGCAGAAATGTTTCCCGTGCCGGAAATAACGATAAGGGGGGTATCAGGCGACAGGCGTTTGAGAATCTCCAGCAGCTGGAGACCGTCCATCTCAGGCATGCGAAGATCAAGCAGAACAAGATCCGGTTTTTCCCGTTCAAACTTGTCGATACCGATCCGTCCATTTTCAGCCTCGATCACTTCAAATTCGCAATCTTCCAGGTAGTTGCGAATACTGGTCCGGATAAAGGCTTCATCATCAATGGTCAAAATCCTGATGGTGGTTTTAACTTTCAAATTACCGCCCCCTGGATTTCAAAGCAGGAATCCAGATTCTTTTTATATAACCGGCATGGCCGGAACATGATATCTGCCCTGGCCACAACGAATGATGAAACGCCTCTGTTTGCAATGCTTCGGTGAGTGTTTCATATAACCGGCATGGCCGGAACATGATATCTGCCCTGGCCACAACGAATGATGAAACGCCTCTGTTTGCAATGCTTCGGTGAGTGTTTCATATAACCGGCATGGCCGGAACATGGTATCTGCCCTGGCCACAACGAATGATGAAACGCCTCTGTTTGCAATGCTTCGGTGAGTGTTTCATATAAAAACTCGTATTAATGACGTAAGTGATGTGGGATTGATTCAAAACCATGGATCAATAGATATTCTGAAACAGGCATGACTGTCAAGCAACCATGGCCAAAAAAGATAAAGCCCTGAAAATTAATTTCCAGGGCTTTACATTTATATAAACTCATGACAAGTTATTTTTGTGTTGGCTCCCCAGCACGGATTTGAACCGCGGACAAAGTGGTTAACAGCCACTCGCTCTGCCAACTGAGCTACTGGGGAGCAGAACTTCTTTCAACTCATGAAAGACTCGAGCTTTATACTCTGTACCCAACCCCCTTGTCAACAGAAAAATATAAAATAAATAAATAAATTTGACTTTCATAATTTTAAAAGTATATTCTCATTTAAATGATACTTAATCATCATTGAAGGAGACAAACAATGACTATAAACGGCATATCCGGATCAAATCCCTATATTCAGCCTCAAAATACGGAAATGACGGGCCAGGTTGATATCCTTGAAAAAGAGCAGGACCAGGGCACACCCGAAAACAGAACAGACCAAACAACCCCGGAACTTTCAAACCAGGCGTTCCAGGTGAGCATAACGAGTCAGGCAATGGAAATTCTTCAATCCGAGCAGCAAGCCATGGGAACTGAGCCGGGCAATACCCCCCCGGCAGTCGACAACACAACACAGGCAAACGGGCAGGAAACGGCCCAAGATCCCAGCCCAGGTTCCAAAAGAATCGTTGACCTTGTAGCCTGATCGTTGCAACCTGGCAAAGGAGGTGACACAAATGCCCGCTATAACAACAGGCATGAGGGTACCACAGCCCTATCAAGGCGTTACGGCTACGGCAGCAGTGACGACATTGACACCCCGGGTTGCCACCAAGGAGGAGCAAACAGCCATTGATGGACCGGCCAGTCTCAACGCCTCAAGCCGGTCCCTGGAACAGGAATACGATACAAAAAAAGACAGATTAGAACAGGAACGCAACAGCGAAGAACAGAAAGTCGAAGCTGAATACAATCAGGAACGCCAAAGACTTGAGCAGGAATACAAACAGAAACGAAGGGACATGGGCATAAACGTATATGTATAGAACAGCCCCATATTTCCATGTCTTAATCTTTAATCTTTTTTAGCAACATTGGAAATTCAAACATGGTTACAAAAGAAGGTCTTGTCACGAGCATCAGCGCAACAACGGCATGGGTTGAGACGGTAAGATCCAAATCCTGTGAGTCATGCGACGCATGCGACTCCTGCGAGTCACAGGACACAAGCATGGGAATGATCGTCCAGGTAAACAATACCATAAATGCAAAAAAAGGAGATCGGGTTGTGATCGGATTTAAAACAGCCCCCCTGCTTAAAATGAGCTTCATGCTCTACGTCTTCCCCATCATCCTCCTGATTGCAGGCGCAGCAACCGGCGAGACCCTTGCCCCCCGATTTGAAATGGATCCTTCCATGACCTCGGTCCTTGCAGGTATTTTCTCTTTTGCCCTGGCCTTTGTAATCATACGAAAGACCGGCGACCGAGTTTCTAAAAACCGCGAGTTCAAACCCTTCCTTGTTAGAATCGATCGAACACGAACGATTGAAACCCCTCAGTAACGAGCATTCATTAAAAAATTACAGTTTTTACTTGAAACTTGAAAGGTTCTGGGATAGAAAACTTTCAAGTTTTTTTTTGCATTTTTTCGTTCACCAATTGCTAACGATCCACTAAACTGAGGGCAAAGCAATCATGACCTCGAAGAAAGACCTAAAAATCGCTCTACTCCTGGCAGGCATACTCCTTATCACTGGGATCATCTGTTATGCCTCTTTCCCACCACCAGCACCGGAAGAACCCGTCAGACTCATGTTTCACAATGCAGCTGGAAAGGTTCTGTTTGGCCATGGAACACACATTGCCGACTATGACCTTTCATGCGTGGATTGTCACCACAACATTGAGGACGACGAGGTCTACAACTGCAGCGAATGCCATGAAGCAACCGGCGATGAAGATATGCCGGGCAGGACAGACGCCTTCCACACCCAATGTAAGGGGTGCCATGAAGATGCAGGAACAGGCCCAGTAGAGTGCAACTCATGCCATGCAATATAGTCTGAACACCGGAGTCACCCCTGTGTATTGACCCTTTGCATCTATTTAATTTACCAGATAAAGGTTTGTCATGACAAAGAGATCATTTATCGGATTAACTGGCCCCAAGCTCTTGTGTGATCGGATCGAACCCGATCCCAAGGAACCCGAATCAATTCCCATTCCCAAAAGACTTGTTCTGCTGATCCACGAGCCTTTAGACAGCACACGGGAAACAAAGATCAAAAAAGGAGATACGGTCAAACAGGGGGAAAGGCTCTTTCTTTATGTGGAAAGTGCTGAGTACGCCGTCGCCCCTGACTCGGGCACCATAACCGCCATTGCCTCGTACACGGGTGACTTTGGTGCTGTGGCCACCTACCTGATCCTTGAAAGGGATGGCAGGAGCCTTAAAACCGACGAATTCGCCAAGGTCGCAGAGACACCCGAACTTGCGACTGCCGACAAATTCCTCAGACACCTGCCCGGCGCCCCTCCCCTTGCTCGGCTGCTTGACACAGACCACAAAATTAAAACCCTGGTAATTGAAGGGACAGACTCTGACCTTGCCTCTACAACCCGGCAATACCTGCTGACAACAGCCAAAGATGATATCCTGCAGGGAATCGCTCTTATCAGACAGATGACCGGCATTGAAGACATTGCCATCACAATTCCCGAAGAGAACAAGGCGTCGCTTCTTTTTGATGGAACCAGAACATTACTGATTTCATCCCAGTACACAAAAGCCCTTCCAAAAATCATCATGAAAGAACTTTTGGGCGTAATACCGGTGCCGGGAATGTCCTGCCACGAGCAGGGGGTGGTATTCATGGGCGTTGAAGCCGTCGTTTCCATGGCACGAGCCTATGCCCTGAAAGAACCGGTTTACGAAAAAGTCCTTACCGTCATTGGCAAGGATGGTATAAGACACAGGGTCAAGGCGGTCATTGGCACCCCGATTCATAGAATTTTCAAACAGTTTAACATCGTTTGCAACGATCGTGATCGAATTATCATCGGCGGTCCCATGCAGGGAGTTGCCGCCTATACCCTCTACCATCCAGTTCAGCCTGACACAGACACAATTATTGTCCAGGATTGCGGTGAAATTCCCCATGTCTCGGACTATCCGTGCATCAACTGCGGAAAATGTATCAGGGTATGCCCGGCAAACATTCCGGTCAACCTCCTGGTTCGATACCTGGAGGCAAGCATGTATGAGGAGGCTGCCGACAACTTTGATCTTAAATCATGCATTGAATGTGGTATGTGCAGCTATGTCTGCACCTCAAGAATACCCCTGTTTCAATACATTCGACTTGGAAAGCACGAGCTGCTAAAACTGGAAACGGAGGAGACCCATGCATAAGCAGAACAAATACACCGTATCCCACGCTCCTTTCTGGCATGATGGTGACACCATCGCAACCATGAACGTGAACATTATCCTGGCGGCCCTGCCGGCCGCTATATTCGGCGTTCTCACATTTGGCGCTCCAGCCCTGGGGGTTCTGGCCCTGGCCACTTCAACCGCCATGCTCTGGGAGCTTGCCTTTAATTTCATCTCCAAGCGGGCCATCACCATTGCGGACCTGGATGCCGCGGTCATCGGCCTGTTCGTCGGGATGATGCTTCCGGCCACCACACCCTGGTGGATGGTGCTGACGGGAACCTTTTTCGCTGTTGTGGTCGGCAAACAGATTTACGGCGGCATCGGTGCAAACCCCTTTAACCCAGCGGTTATCGGCATTGCCGTGCTGCTGGTTGCCTGGAAGGGATTCTTTGATTTCGACGCAGCCCTCTTAAACTATGAATTCACATTCAAGGCCCTTGCTCCTTTAGGGGCACTAAAACACCAGGGCGTTGCAGCGGTCGGTCTTTTTCCCTTAAAAGACCTTGTCATGGGTAACCAGGTGGGGGCAATCGGAACCATCTTCGGCATCGGGATTATTCTTGGCGGTGTCTACCTCATCCTCAGGGGATATATCCGATGGGAGATCAGTCTTGCCTATATCGCCGGCATCTTTTTAACGGCCCTGATCTTCAACCTTGCCAATTCAGATCTTTATGCCCCTCCCCTTTTCCACCTCTTCACAGGCTATACCCTTTTTGCTGCTTTTTTCCTTGCAACGGAAAACTCATCCTCGCCTGTGAACCTTATACCCATGATCATCTACGGCATCATGGGTGGCGTCATGACAATCCTTATCAGAAACATCGGGTCCTACCCGGATGGCACTGTTTTTGCGATTCTTTTGATTAACCTAATAAACCCACTCATCGACAGAATCAGACCAAAAGCTTTGGGAAAGGTTGTGAAAAATGCGTGAAATGATAAGCATGGTTGTTGTTTTGACGGTTTTAAGTGCCTTCTCAGGCGGTTTACTTGCAACGGTCAGAAACAGCACACAGGATAAGATTGAAAATCAGGTACTCAAGTTTCAGAAAGCACCGGCTGTAAAGGCCATTCTCAGTGATGTGTCCAACGACCCCCTGCAGGATCGCTTTAAACTGACCAGCGACGGCGAAGAGATAACATTCTTTGTCGGTAAAAAAGATGGAACACCCGAAGCCATTGCCTTTGAAACCAAGGGCAAGGGATTTGAGGGTAACATCGGCCTCATGGTGGGTATTGATATCAAATCAGATACCCTCCTCGGAGTTCGGGTAACCACCCACAGCGAAACCCCGGGCGTGGGCTCTAGAGCCAAGGATAACCCCTCCTATGTGAGCCAGTTCGACGGCAAGGCGCTTGACAAGGGATTTGCCGTTAAAAGTGACGGTGGAGAAATTGATGCCATGTCTGGAGCAACGATCACCTCCAAGGGTGTCTGCCTTGCCGCAACCAAGGCCCAGGAACTCTATGCAAAACTGAAACCTGAGATCAACTCCCAGATTGCGAATCTGGCCAATTAGGAGACATAAGTTATGGCTCAATCCATGGCAAAAGAATTCACTAAGGGGCTCTGGGCTGAACTCCCACCGTTCAGGCTCGTTCTGGGCCTCTGCCCTGTTCTTGCGGTAACTCAAAGCGTTGAAAACGGAATCGGAATGGGGCTTGCAACCACATTTGTACTCATCTGTTCAAACTTTCTGGTCAGCCTTTTAAGGACCATTATTCCGGCCAAGGTGAGGATCGCCTGTTACATCGTCATTATCGCCACCTTTGTAACCATTGTGGAACTTTTGATGCAGGCATTTACCTATGAACTTTTTCTAAAACTCGGTATTTTCATTCCCCTCATCGTTGTAAACTGCATCGTGCTGGGCAGGGCCGAGGCCTTTGCCGGCAAGAATGCGCCCCATCTGGCCATTGCCGACGGCCTGGGCATGGGCGTGGGATTTACCCTCTCCCTGGGCGCTCTGGGTCTTGTTCGTGAAAGCCTTGGGGCCGGCACTATCCTTGGGCATCCAGTTTTTGGGCCCGATTTTCAGCCGTTTACCTTTATGGTTCAAGCACCCGGAGCCTTTGTCTGCCTGGGGTTAATGCTGTGCATCATGAACCTCATTGGTAAAAAATAAGGAGATTTGTAATGACTGACTACTTTGTTCTTGCCATCAGCTGCATATTTGTAAACAACATTCTCCTTGCCCAGTACCTGGGAAACTGTCCGTTCCTTGGGACATCAAAGAAAATGGAAACCGCAACGGGCATGGGCATGGCCGTTGTTTTTGTACTGGTTCTGGCCGGCTTGATTACCTGGGTTACCAATAACTACCTGTTGAAACCCTTGAACATCGAATATTTGCGGACCCTGTCGTTCATCCTTGTCATTGCCTCGCTTGTGCAGTTTGTCGAGATGTTTCTCAAAAAAAGCATCCCAGCCCTGTATGCCGGCCTTGGCATCTTTCTGCCGCTGATCACTACCAACTGTGCGGTCATGGGTGTCTGTCTGATCAATATCAAAGAAGATTATTCATTTCTCCAGGCGGCTGTGGCTTCGTTCAGCTATGCTGTGGGATTTGGCCTTGCCCTGGTGCTGTTTGCAGGACTTCGGGAAAGGATCAACATTGCCAGGGTCCCCCAGCCCCTCCAGGACACCTCCCTGGGTCTTGTGACGGCTGGAATGATAGCTCTCTCGTTCTATGCGTTCAAAGGAATGGTTTAGATTTAATTTAATTTAATTTAATTTAATGCAACACAGTTGATGGTATGATTTTAAAAATCCTGATGTGAGGTTATTATGACGGAAGCGCTATTGTTCATGTTGGCCCTTGGCAGTGTCTGCGGCATCGTCCTCAGCTTTGCCTCCAAAATATTTTACGTGTACGAAGACCCAAGAATTGCCCTGGTCGAAGAAAACCTTGCCGGCGCCAACTGCGGCGGTTGCGGATATGCAGGATGCAGTGCGGCTGCTGAAGCAGTTGTTATTGGCAGGGCCGCACCCAGTGTCTGCGTCATCTCAGGCCCTGAGGCCGTTTTAAAGGTGGCTGCAGTCATGGGGCTTGATCCTGGAACTGCTGAATCCCAGTTGTCTTACAACCTGTGTGAAGGCGGGGATAGAGCAACTAACAAGTACCACTATATGGGAGTCAACTCCTGCAAGGCCATGGCTGTTATATTTGGCGGCAAGCGTGACTGCCACGTCGGATGCATCGGCCTTGGTGATTGTATCAAAGCATGCAAATTCGGCGCCCTTAGCATGGGCCCCAAGGGCCATCCGATTGTGGACGACGACAAGTGTGTGGGCTGCGGCGCCTGCCAGAAGGCATGTCCCAAGGACATCATTGAGGTCAAGAGCCTGTCTGAAAAGCTTCTAAAGTTTAACCAGAAGAATGACCCCCTGGCTCCCTGCGCCCAGACCTGCCCCGCCGAAATCAACATTCCCCGTTACATCGCCCAGATCAGAAACAACGACTATCTTGGTGCCGTCCGGACCATCCGACTCAGGAACCCACTGCTTCTGTCCTGCGGCCGGGTATGCCCCCATCCCTGCGAATCTGAATGCCGCAGGGGAATCGAAGATGAGCCTGTCTCCATCAACCAGCTCAAGCGATTTGTTGCCGACTATGAGATGTTTTCCGGTTCCAGGATTCCCATTAAATGTGCACCAGATACGGGTAAGAAAGTGGCGGTCATTGGTTCTGGACCCTCGGGCCTGAGCTGTGCCTACTTTCTCAGGCGAATCGGCCACGAGGTATCAATCATTGAGAGCATGCCAAAACTTGGCGGCATGATCCGCTACGGAATTCCCGAGTACCGGCTTCCAGACAAAGTACTTGACTGGGAAATCGAAGGGATACTCAACCTTGGCATCAAGAGTTACAACCATGTTAAGTTCGGTGTGGACTTCGGCCTTGGATCACTCATGGCGGCCGGCTACAATGCCGTATTTCTCGGTGTTGGTGCCTGGAAGGATTATGAACTTGGCATCCCTGGCGAAGAGCTTAAAGGATGTTATACCGGCATCAACATGCTCTCCAGACGCGCCGGCGGCGAGACACTGGAACTTGGCCGCACTGCAGCGGTTATTGGCGGCGGAAATACCGCAGTCGACTGTGCCCGGACAATGCTCAGACTCGGCCTTGAAAAAGTCTACATGGTTTACCGCAGAACCCGGAAAGAAATGCCGGCCAATGAGGTGGAAATCGTGGCATCTGAAGAGGAAGGGGTTGAATTTGTCTTTCTTGCAGCCCCCACAAAGGTCATTGGAAACGATGACGGCCACGTGACCCACCTTGAATATCTTCAAATGAAACTTGGGGAACCCGACGCCTCCGGTCGTAGACGGCCAGAACCCATTGAAGGCTCAGAAACCCGCCTTCAAGTAGATACCATTGTCACGGCCATTGGCCAGTCCCCTGAGGCAAGCTTTAAGCAGGATCCCCATCCGAGAATGGCAGAGCTTGAGCTCACCCGGTGGAACACCATTGAAAATAACCCTGAGACCCTCCAGACCACAATCCCCTATGTGTTCACGGCAGGTGATGCAGCAACCGGCCCCTCCCTTGTGGTGGACGCAATTGGCGGCGGCAGAAGGGCTGCAAGGTCCATTGACCTTTTTCTCAAGGGAAAACCTGTGGTACCGGTTGTTGACTCACTACAGCACCGGCGAATCAAGGAATCAATATTTACCACAGTCAAGGGAATTACCCCGAAAAAACGTGCCAAAATGCCGGAACTCAGCGTTGACCGGAGAATGGATTCCTTTGTGGAGGTCGACCTTGTTCTTCCTGAAGATGAGGCCATCAGAGAGGCGAACCGCTGCCTCAACTGCTGCAGGCTCTGTTACGACCCGGACATTAAATCTGCATAACAGCTGTTTTCAAAAGGAGGTAACATCATGACTACCCTTGAGACACTCGAAAGTCTGGAAATTTTTAAGAGCCTCACAGATGAGGAACTGGTAAAAATTCAAGAGCTTTGCTCTGAAGAAGAGTTCCAGAGGGATGAACGGCTGTTTGCCGAAGGCGAACCTGCCCGCCACATGTATATCGTCACCCAGGGCAAGGTGGACCTGAGATTTGAGATGCCAACAGCCAAACGGCCCACGGACGAAAACACCGTCAGTTCCCACGACTATGTGATTCCAGAGTCCCAGGTATTTGGTTGGTCCTGTTTTATCCCGCCTTATAAAATGCGCCTTTCCGCCTTTTGCACCTCCAGGAAATGCTCAATCATAAAAATCAGCAGCACAGCCCTAACCAATCTCATGGAGGCAGACACCGTTATCGGTTACAAGCTGATGCGCTACATGCTCCAGGTCGTTGGATTCCGTTCAAAACAGTTCCAGGACGAAGTGGTAAAGTTCATGGGCATTGATATGATGAACTCCTGGTAAACGTCTATCAACGGGATCAGGCTTGCCTGATCCCGTTTAATTTCCTGCCAAAAGTCACTATGAAATATTCAAAAAAAATTCTTTTCTATTCTGTTTTGATTGCAACCCTGTTTCTGCTTGTTCAGGACACCCTGACCCAGGCGGAAGCACTTAAAAAGCACACCCTCATGGGAAAAACCATGGGAACCACCTACGCCATAACGGTGATGGCAGATTCGATCATTGATGAGGTGCAATTAAAACAACGCATCGATGCAAGGCTTGCCATGGTGAATCAAAGCATGTCCATGTTTTTGCCCACAAGCGAGATCTCCCGGTTCAACGCCACATCGGCCCACACACCATTTACCGTTTCCCCTGATTTTGCCCAGGTTTTGGAACAGGGCAGCCGACTTTACCTGCTTACAAACGGGGCCTGGGATGGAACATTGAAACCCCTTGTGGATCTGTGGGGGTTTGGAACAAAAGCTGCCATCACAAAAATGCCTGATCCTGAACGGGTCAAAGCCCTGCTCAGTCAAACAGGATTCAACCGCATCGACATCCAGGGGAAAATTCTGTCAAAAAAGAGCGACTCTGTCACCCTTGACCTTGGATCCATTGCCAAGGGGTTTGGGGTTGATGCTGTTGCCTTGATGCTTCAAGGGTCAGGGTTCAGCCGTTTTATCGTTGAAATCGGAGGAGAAGTGGTTACCCGGGGAACCAAGCCTGGGAACATGGCCTGGACCGTGGGGATTTCAAGACCGGAACCTGGCTCAACCCAGAGCACTCTGTACCGGACGATCAAACTCAGGGACAAGGCCCTTGCCACGAGCGGAGATTATCGAAATTTCGTCACGATCGACAATCGAAGCTACTCCCACATCATTAACCCCACCACGGGTTATCCTGTTGATACGGGTGTGGTAAGTGCCTCTGTTGTTGCAGACAATTGTACCTTTGCCGATGGACTTGCAACAGCCCTGATGGTCATGGCTCCGGAAAAAAGCCTGGCCATTGTCAACGGCCTCGACAATGTTGAGTGCCTTATTGTTGTGCGGAAACCCGACGGAACGTTTCAGGATTTTTCGTCAAACCGCTTTCCCTGATAGGAACCCCTGATCTCAAAGGTATCCTGAATCATCTTGAATGTTTCGTTTCTCTCCATGGCCCAGGCCGGAGCTGCGAGCTCTTCAGGATGGGGATCTCCGGTAATCCGCTGGATGATGACAGACTCGGGCAGAAGCTCGATAAAATCACAAACGGTTTCAACATACTCCTGCTGCTCCAGACATTGGTATTCCCTCCTCGTCCACATGGTTTCAAGCGCTGTGCCCTTGACCACGTAGAGAAGATGAATCTTGACACCGTCAATTTTAAGCCGCCCAAGCGCCCTTGCCGTTTCAAGCATCATGGACCGGTCCTCTCCGGGAAGCCCGAGAATCACGTGGGCGCATACCTTGACCCCCCTTTCCCGGGTCATGGTTACGGCCCTTTCAAAGCAGGCAAAATCATGCCCCCGGTTGATCCGTTCAAGGGTTGAATTGTGGATAGACTGAAGCCCATACTCCACCCACACCAGGTAATCCTTGGTATAAGAGGCAATTAAATCAAGCTTTTCCGGATCAACACAGTCGGGCCGAGTCCCAATGGCCATACCCACCATACCCGGCACACTGAGCGCCTGGTCGTACATTTTCTTCATGTTGGCGCAGCTGGTATAGGTATTGGTATAGGACTGAAAATAAACCAAAAAAAGGCTGGCCTTGTAGCGCCGGATCATGGCTTTTCTGCCATTTTCGATCTGCTGGCTAATGGATAATCCCTGGCTGAAAAGCCCGGAACCAGAACCTTTGGCGTTACAGTAGATGCACCCCCCCCTGGCAATGGTGCCGTCCCGATTGGGACAACCCAGCCCCGTATCAACGGTAATTTTTTGAACCCTTTGTCCGAAAAGCGACCTAAGGTAGGTGTTGTAGTCTGAATAGCGTCGTTTAATCATCATATTTAACGTTCCCATAAATGCCAAAGCCTTGTGTAGAGCCCCTGCAACAGTTCCAGTAAAGGGAAAGAACAGATCTTGTCTTGACCCGGACTCAAACCGGATATATAGTACATTTCCATGAAATTTTACACTAAAAATTATGACGTCATTGTTGTTGGCGCAGGGCATGCCGGCTGTGAAGCAGCCATAGCTGCTGCCAATATGGGGTGCCGAACCCTGCTTGCGGCCATTGATCTTGACAAGATAGCTGCCATGCCGTGCAGTCCCTCCATCGGGGGCATGGCCAAGGGACAACTTGTTAAGGAAATCGATGCCCTGGGCGGAAAAATGGCCAAAGTTTCAGACGCTTCAGCCATCCAGTACAGAACACTCAACACCCGAAAAGGTCCGGCCGTACACTCCACTCGTACCCAGAACGATAAACGACTCTACCAGGCAACGATGAAAAAAATCGTTGAAACGACCTTGAACCTGGACTTCAAACAGATGATGGTTGACCAGCTTGTCATTGAGAACCATCGGGTCATCGGCATCAGGGAAGAGACCGGGTTCGGTTATCATGGGTCTGCCGTGGTTCTTGCCACAGGCACCTTTCTCAAGGGGATGGTCCATATTGGGACCACAAAAATCCATGCAGGAAGGGCCGGGGAGTTCTCATCCATCGGGCTTGCCGCGTCCCTTGAACGAGAAGGGTTTCTTCTTGAACGGATGAAGACGGGCACTCCCCCGAGGCTTGCCCTGTCAACCATTGATTTCTCAGAATTCAGCCGCCAGGATTCCGATCCTGACCCCACACCCTTTTCATTTTCCACTACAACGGTCAAAGGGGGTATGCTGCCAAGCTTCATAGGCCACACCAACACCCACACCCATGACCTTGTGCGCCAGAACCTCAAACACTCAGCCCTCTACGGCGGCAGCATCATTGGAAAATCTGCCCGGTACTGCCCCTCGTTTGAAGATAAGATCGTCAAGTTTCCCGACCGGGACCAGCACCAGATCATTCTTGAGCATGAAGGGACAGACTCCCAGGAAATTTACGCATCCGGCCTTGGGAACAGTCTTCCTGTCGAAATTCAGCTTGAAGTGGTACGTTCGGTCAAGGGACTTGAACAGGCTGAGATCATGCGGCCTGCCTATGCCATTGAGTACGACTATATCAATCCCCAGGAGCTAAACCCCACCCTTGAAACCAAACGAATCAACGGCCTTTTTTTCGCAGGCCAGATCAACGGCACTTCAGGCTATGAAGAGGCTGCGGCCCAGGGATTGTGGGCGGGAATAAATGCCGCCTGCATGGTAAAGGAACAGGAACCCTTTCTGCTGGACCGCTCAGAGGCGTATATGGGAGTAATGATCGACGACCTTGTCACCAGGGGAACCAAAGAGCCCTATCGAATGTTCACCTCAAGGGCGGAATACAGGCTCCTCTTAAGGGAGGACAATGCCGACCTGAGGCTTGCTGAGAAAGGACATGAACTGGGACTTGTCGATGGACAAGCCCTTGCTGCTGCCCGGGAAATCAGCCGTGGTACTAAAAAAGAGATGGCAAGAATACAGAGCCATGTTGTCAAACCCACCCCGGAAACAAACGCCTGGCTCAACCGTGCAGGGTCCACGCCCATTACAACTGGCCTTAAACTTGACCAACTTCTCAAGCGAGCCGGCATCGATTACTCGGCCGTTGATGTATTTGCGCCCTCCCCTTCGACCATACCGTCAAGAATAAAAAAGCAGGTGGAGATAGAAACAAAGTACGAAGGATATATTGCACGCCAGCTCAACGAGATTAAAAAATTCAAAGATATGGAAAGAATTAAAATTCCCAAGGACATTGAATTTAAAGCCATCCACGGGCTTTCCAACGAGCTCAGGGAAAAACTTACCAGCGTAAAACCCCTCTCCCTTGGCCAGGCATCTCGCATAGACGGCATGACTCCTGCGGCCCTTTCGGTAATTTTGATTGCCATAACGGCCCTTGGCCGAAGATCTTCAACTTGACTTTGATGGTATCCTAATTATTTTTTAAACCATCAATGATTTAGGATAGCCATTTAAAAGAAGGAACACCACGATAATGCCAGAAACCGACTACTACAAAATTCTAGGGGTCAGCAAAACAGCCACGGAAGCTGAAATCAAAAAAGCCTACAGAAAACTTGCCCTTAAATACCACCCGGACAAGGCCAATGGGAACAAGGATTTTGAAGCAAAATTCAATGAAATCAGCGAGGCATACGCCGTATTAAGTGACAAGGACAAGCGCAACCAGTACGATACCTATGGGTCTGCAGATTTTCAGCAACGCTACTCCCAGGAGGATATCTTCAGAAACTTTGACATTGGTGATATTCTCAAGGAATTCGGCTTTGGCGGCGGCCATCGCAGGTTCAGCGGAGGCTTTTCCACGGGCGGCGGTAACCCCTTTGGCCAGGGCATGGGCGGCCAGCAAAGGGCCAGACAGATAAAGGGAAGAGACCTTGAATATGAACTTGCCCTTAACCTTGAAGAGATCATCAACGGCACGAGCAAGACCATCAGCATCAACCGCGGCACCACCATGGAGACCCTCAACGTCAAGATTCCCAAGGGAATGACCATGGGCAAAAGAATACGGGTTGCGGGTAAGGGCGAAGAGAGTCCCCATGGCGGCCCTTCCGGAGATCTCTTTATCAAGTCAAAACCTTTAAACACCCTGGGCTTTACCATTGAGGGAAACGACATCTATACGACAAAAGAGATACGTCTCACCCAGGCCATACTTGGAACAAAGATCGAAATCAAAACCCCCGTGGGCAAAAGTATCAGTCTTAACATTCCAAAAGGAACAAAACACAAGGCTAAAATGCGTCTTGCCGGCCAGGGTATCCCCCAGATCAACGACTCGGGTACTGGAGACCTCTTTGTTGTAATCCAGGTCCATATGCCAAAGAGACTCAACGAAGAACAAAAGAAATTGGTTGAAAAATTGGCTCAATCTGGATTATAAATCATTCTATGACACAGCTTATCCCGATGATCTCCCAGGAGGAGATAAAAACCAAGGTAAGAGAAACGGGACGAAAGATATCCCAGGACTATAAGGATAAAAACCTCGTACTTGCCGGAATCCTGAAAGGGTCTTTTATTTTTCTATCCGACCTGACCAGAGAAATTACCATTGACCATGAGATTGATCTCATCGGTGTTTCCAGTTATTCAGGGACATCCTCAACAGGAAAAATAACATTCACCAAAAAACCCGATTTAGATCTTGGGGGAAAGGATGTTCTTTTGGTTGAGGATATTGTTGACACAGGCAGCACTCTTTTGGCAATCAAGGACTATCTAAAGTCCTTAAACCCGGCATCCATAAAAATCTGTTCCCTGATCGACAAGCATGAACGAAGAAAGACTGATATTGCTGTGGATTATGCCTGCTTTTTACTTGATAAGGGGTTCATTGTCGGATATGGTCTCGACTACAATGAACGTTACAGGAACCTGCCAGCCATATTTGATTTAAAACTATAGCAAACAAGGGGAAAACCATGGTTATCACCTGTGAAGAGTGCTCAACCCGATTCAATCTTGATGAATCCCTCCTCAAGGAAGAGGGCTCAAAGGTGCGATGTTGCAAGTGCAGACACGTGTTTACGGTTTTCCCCTCCTTGACACAGATTCCCATCAAAGATGCACCGCCACAGGACACACCACAAGATAAAGATAATTCAGAGCGCGCCACAGCGACTGAACTTGATGATTTTACCCTGGACAACGAACTGGACCTTGGTTTTTCAGTTGATCCAGACGATTTGACCCTGGATGATGATCTGAACGACACCATGGATTCTGAGGACCCCCTGGCAGAGGAATCATTTGACCTCGGTGGTCCCATGGATGATAACGACGACTTTTTTCTGGACAACGACCTTGAACTTGAACTTGATCAAAACCAGAATCAGGATGAAGAATTAGAACCGTCAAATCCAAATAACGACCTTGAAATGGATAATGATTCCGATGCACTTTCCCTTGATGGGGACATGGATTTTGATGATGAGTTTGAACTGGAACTGGAAGACTATGGCGATTTAGACCTCTCCCCTTTGGACTCACCTTCTGAGGATCACACCGGGGATTCAGATTCGGATTTAGACTTTGACCTGGAACTTGACCTTGAAATGGCCTCTCCAGAACCGGCACTTGAGCTTGACCTTGAAATGGATGAGACTCAGGAAGAGCCAGAACTTGAGCTTGACCTGGGAATGGAATCCATTGAACCGGCGCTTGACGAACCCCAAAAGCAACAAAACGAGCGTGAAGAAGATATCAACCTGTCTGAGTTTGACGAGGTGTTGGAAGCAGTAGAGGATAATCTTGAAATTGAAAGCCCTGAACAACTTGCTGACGGCATTTTTTTGGACACCCCTGATACGGATGACACCCTTGACGATGAACTCCTTATCGGAGAAGAATACCCCCCTGATCCCGATTCACAAGAAAGGGAAAAAGACTCCCTTCTAACGAGCCGGGAAAAATTGACCGAGACGGCAATTGAAGCCCCTCCTCTGGATTTCGGCATTCAGGAGGAATTTAAGAAACCCGTTAAAGTAGGCAAGCCCGTTATCGCCGTTTTATTACTGGCAATCCTTGCCCTTGCGGCCTACAGCGCCTCTATTTTTTATGGAATTAAAATCCCCTACGTTTCAGCCATCAACGTTCCCTTTTTAAGTGATTTTCTCAAGCCTGCACCACAAGTCCCCGTGCCCATCAATCTTGCGCCTGACAAAAAAAGCGTAAACGGCCGATTTGTGACAAACACAACCGCCGGCACTCTGTTTGTGATCACAGGAAGCGTGACAAATACCTCAAAGGAAATCTGCAGTCACATCAAAATTAAAGGCGTTCTCATTACCAAGGACAAGGTACCGGCAAAGAACAAAACCGTTTTCTGCGGCAATCTTATTGATGAAGAACTGCTGAAAAGCGTTGATATGAACCAAATCAATACTCTTCTTGCAAGGGAGACGGGAAATAATCTATCCAATGTCAACATCCAACCGGGGCGGTCAATACCGTTCATGGTTGTCTTCTCAGATCTGCCTGAAAATTTAGAAAATTTCACGGTAAATGTGGATGGATTTGAAAGGGTAGCCAAATAAAAATAATTTATATGTTGACAGCCTATATTTTTAGGTGCTATATAGTCTGGGTTTTTACGGCGATGTAGCTCAGATGGTTAGAGCACACGGCTCATATCCGTGGTGTCCGGGGTTCGATTCCCTGCATCGCTACCATGAAATCAAGACTCCTGGAATGATTCAATATTCCAGGGGTCTTTTGCTTTTACGGCCTGTTTTCCCTGCTTACACAAAGTTGTTACACAAAAGGGGTGAAAGTCATGGCCAAAATTGGGCTCACCCTGGAAAAATCTCAAAAGAAGGAGATATCGGCCCAACCGGTAATCGTTTTAATAGATTGAATGAGGCCTCCCATTTATGGATAACCTCATTGTCTCTGGATAGGAAAAAGCATAAATTTTTTGCGCCTTGCATATGGGCAATTTTTCGTCCAAACACGGGTTTTCGGTCAGCCACTATTTAGGCTTACGCCTATTGTTTGTTATTTCATGCCGAGATACTTCAGAACTGTGGTGTTGAATGTTTCTGTATCCTGCCACATGGCAAAATGACTAAGATTAGACAGTATGATAAGTGTTGATCCAGGAATCAGGGCTGCCATCTGCTTTGTATGTTCATAGTCAATAGCTTCATCATACTCTCCGTCCACTATTGCAACGGGAACACGAATTGATTTCAGTTGTTCCGGGGAAAAGTTTGGTAATTTTGCCCACATTTCAGATATCTGTGCGACAAACTCGTCAAATTGTTTCGGCGTTTTTGATAACCGGGCATAATCTACTGCCGCCCTTTCGACATAAGCCCCAAAGGTGGTATCTGTTTCAACTGATGACTTCACTCCTGACGGGTTAAAGTTGGCACCAAATGCAAACAATTTAATCAGCCGATCAGGATTGTTGATGGCAATATCAAGCCCAATAATCCCCCCGTCACTCCATCCAACGATTGACGCTTTTTTGAGAGACAGAATGTCCATAACAGCGAGTACATCGGAAGCCATCAGGTGATAGCTGTAAGCTTGATTATCTCTGGTACTGCGTCCATGGCCACGGCTGGCAATATTGATTACTTTATATTTGGCCGAAAAAGCTGATATTTGACCACCCCAGCATTCCGTATTTCCCAGCCCCCCATGCAGCAAAATTAAAGGCTCTCCTGAACCATGAATAGTGAAATAAATTTCAGCACCATTTACATTGGCATAACCGGTTGCCTTGGCTTTTGGCGCAGATATTGGTACAGGTAATGTTTTCCAAAGATCTGTCGCCCCTGCTTGGGGTATAAAACCGACTGTAACGAAAATAAGAACAACAACCATACTTAAAGAATCTGCAATGAACTTCATTTCTAACCCTCCTTATATCAGGATAATTAATGATGAATTCTCCTGATAGTTGTTTCATTTTTGCATATCCAAGATGACTATGGTTATAGATCCAATGGAAACAATAATGTCAAGATATAATTCACAATAAAAATTCAAGAAACAATGGATTTCTATGTTAAAAAAGGGTCAAAAAGCAGGGGCAACGTGGATTACAAAGTTCAGACAACCCCTCTATTTGCAAGATTTCGCTGGGCGATTCACAAATAAAAAGGAGACATTGATTTTAATGGTTTGATTCAGTGATTCCCAGTAAGGACCTTCAGTTCCATGCGATTACGCCCCTTTCGCTTGGCCTTATAAAGGGCCTCGTCCGCCGTTTTAATCAGTAAATCCATGGAAAGATCCTCGTCATCCGGGATTAAGCAAGTAATCCCGATGCTGAGCGTGACATGGGTACTCACGGAAGACTCAGAATGGGCAATGTTCAAATTTTTTACATCCTCCTGGATGCGTCGTGCAACATGACATGCACCATTTAAACCAGTATCGGACAGAATCACGGCAAACTCCTCGCCACCATACCGTGCCACCAAGTCCATGGGTCGGACAACCGTTTTCTCCATGGCTTGTGCAATTTTTCTAAGACAGTCGTCACCGGCCTGATGGCCGTAAGTATCGTTATAATGCTTAAAATAATCAATATCGCACATAAGAAGGGACAACCACACTTTTGCCCGTTTACACCTTTGCCACTCCTGATCAAGATATTCGTCAAACTTTCGGCGGTTTGCGATCATTGTCAACCCGTCTGAGGTAACAAGGGTCTGGAGTTTCTGATTGGCCGTCTCAAGCCGTTTCTGGGTTTCTTTCAACAGCTTTTCCGCTTTTTTCCGACTGGTAATATCCTCCTTGACGGCTGAGTAATGGGTAATGTTACCATCTTTGCCCATTACTGGTGATATGGTGGCAGATTCCCAGTATAACTCCCCATCTTTTTTCCTATTTATTATTTGACCTTTCCAGGTGTCCCCACTGATAATCGTATCCCAGAGATTTTTATAAAATTCCGGCGGATGCATACCTGATTTTAAAATACTTGTGGACTTTCCCACAGCCTCTTCAGGTGTGTAACCCGTGACATGGGTAAAGGCCGGATTCACAAATTCGATCACACCATTCAAATCGGTGATCAAAATGGTGCTTCCGCTTTGTTCAACCGCCTGGGAAAGCGTTATCAGCCGGTACTCTGCTTCTTTTAATTGGGTAATATCCTGAACAACACCAAGCATCAAAGCCGGGTTGTTGTGTTCATCAAAAAGGGGCTCTGACTTGTTCAGGATATACTTGTGACTTTCATCCGGGCAATGAATAAGACAATGCTGACTCAACGGTTTTATTGATTGAATAGAACACTCAACCGCCTCTTTTACCCGTTTTCTATCCTGATCGTTAATTGAATTGAAAAATCCATCCAACGTCATATCAGCAGCTTCGCCCTCAAGGCACATCAGGTGACAAGCTTCGGGCGAGCATGAAAATTGATTGGTTTTAAAATCAAACTGCCAGTTACCGATCATGGCAAGTTCCTGGGTTTTAGCAAGTCGACTGCGGCTGATATTGAGTTCCCTGAATGCCCTGCCCGCCCTCAGGGTGTACTGTACCTGTTGTGAGAGAATCGGCAAATTAAAGGGCTTGGTAATAAATCCGTCTGCACCAATTTTAAAAGCCTTTTTGGCTGATTCTACATCTTCCAGACCCGTCACCATCAGGATCTGAACAAGATCCCCCCCAGGAGATTTGCGGATACGTTCGCATGCTTCAAATCCATCCATACCCGGCATCACCACATCCATCATAATGATATCCGGTCTTTCAGAGTTAAAGAGTGTGATTCCATCTGAACCATTGTCTGTATCAATGACGTCAAGCCCTATTTTTTTCAAAGCAGCAACAATCACCATCCTCATGAATGGATCATCGTCCACAACCAGTGCCAGGTCGGTCTCTCTTTTTCTATCCACATACATTATATTTATCTTTACCTATAGGATGAATTGAACGGGCCAAAAAAGACCGGCGGTAAAATCCCGTTAGCCATTTTCCATTCTTCACCCATATTTCTATCATGCTCAAAATATAAGTATAGCATTTTTTAATTGCGAAACAGACCCGCTATACTTTGATCGTGAAAAACGATTTGTCTTTCACATACAATGTACTATACTCGAATTTGTTAAATTTATAATATAACCTGAATTAGGATTCGTAAACAATGAAACGTATGAATGTAGGTTTTTCAATCCACCGGCCGGAGATAATTCCAATCACCGAAGGGATCATGGATCGCCACGAGGTCATTTTTCTGGAAGAACCTCCATCCCCCGGGTTTGAAAAAATGCTGGACAGAACCCTTGGGGTGGAGGAATACCTGATGCCGTTGGATATGGAATATCCGGAATTCAGCCGTACCATGTGTCATCTTGAGATAAAACTTCACGCAAAGGGAAAACGATTGATCCAGGTTGAACCTTTTGTTGAAGCACTTTTGTCCATCCATGATTTTCTTGCACTGGGCAACCGCCCCGAAGACCTGGAAAAAAGATCCGTTCAATATTTTGTTTATATAACTGAGCGAAATGCAACTGCTGCGCTTTTAAATTTTTATAAAACATCAATGACCGGTTCTTTTGAAAATACCGTTAAGGCCATCCGTCAATTCGCCCAGGCAGATGCGGCCCGTTTCCGGCTGCGCGATTCCCTGCGAGCCCAAGAAATTATCCGGCAGTCAGGCAAGTATAACCACATCTTTGTGGAGGCCGGCATGATCCACTATCAGCTTTGGCAACTACTCTGGAGACAACTGTCAGGTTCATTCAAGGTTCAGCCGGTATTTCTTGACCGTTTTGCATTAAAAGGCCTGAATTCCCATCATCATTCCTATAGTCCGGGAGACCTGTTGACCCTGGCACATATTTTCCATCCCTGTCTGTCCCTTGAAAAATGGGAATCATTGATGGCAGCCCGTTCAATTATCTACTCCAAAATCATTCAAAAACAAGAATTCCATGGGGATCCAACAAATTTTTTCCATTTAACAGATGAAACAAACTGTATTCGTATTTCCAGAGGGCTCAGCATGGATGACTGCAGGCGTCTGTATCCGCTTATCCGATCAGCAGACACTTCCAAAGCCCGTCGTGTCGTTGAACAGGAATTAATGGCAAGACAGCCAGCGGGTTCAAAGGCCCCAATATTTCCCCAAAAAGCATAAGGAATGCTGAGAATTCAAACCAAACAAGGGACAACAGATATCCATGAAGGAGAAGCCGTTCTTGCAACAGCTGGTGAATGGATACGGTATAGCACGCCTGGTCCTGAAGGCGCAGAATACATGGCAATTTGTTTGCCGGCATTTTCTCCAGACAATGTACACAGGGATGATGACCTGATTTAGACCCCTAATCAGATAAAAACAAGTTCTATTCTTTCAATGCCGGCACCAGGGTGGATAAGACAGTCCTGGAATAGGTATCAAGTTCTTCAAACATGAGCCCCAGCCTGAGTTTATCATCGTCCCGCCCCAGGCTTTTAACCACAGCTATGGTAAAAAGGGTGTCAAAGCGGGCATAGGAGAATCTCAAGGATATCCGGCTGTTTCGGCTGATCTCATGGAAACCAAGACCATTGACAAGACACAGACACCCCCTTTCATTAATATTGAGCACCACCCCTTTTCTGGTGGAGACACCATCTTCAAGGACCACCTCAACGGGAAGGTAACATTCTATTCTTGGCCGGGAACGAATATTACAGCTTTCAACCTCATCTGGATAATCCAGAAACATGAGAAGGTCAGGTTCTTCAATCATGGTGAGAATCCGGGTGTCAAAACAAAAAACATCATCTGAACACACATACTTGACCCGAAGGATGTCGCCCCGTTTAAGGTGACTCTTTTTCCAGTTGATCTCCGACAAATGAACGATCAAATATTTTCCCACATGCATCCCGGCCATCTGGCTTGAGACTGAACGTTCAGGGTCACAGGGCTCAAGCAGCAACGGCGTACCAAGTTCGATGAAGAGCCTTCGGCTTTGATTGATCTCTGTTATATTTTTCATGATTTCACCTGCCGCCCCTTCTAAACAAAACCACTTTGATGGTCTCAAGAACAATTAAGATTTCCAGAAAAAAGGAAAGATTATTGATATAGTAAAGGTCGTAACGCAGTTTCTCAACGGAATCCCCCAGGGATGAACCATAGGGATACATCACCTGGGCCCACCCGGTAATCCCGGGTTTAACCGCATGCCTTTCAAGGTAATATGGGGTCACCCGGCTAATTTCCTCAACAAATTCAGGCCGCTCAGGCCTTGGCCCGATAAAGCTCATATCTCCTTTCAGCACATTAACAAGCTGGGGGAGTTCGTCAATTCGTGTCTTTCGCATGAAGGCTCCAATGGGCGTTACTCTGGGATCATTCTGCCGCGCCCAGGATGCACCGGTATCTTTTTCTGCATTGTCAGCCATGGACCTGAACTTAAAAATGGTGAAAGGCGTTCCGTTGACACCCACCCGTTTCTGCAAATAAAAGACAGGGCCTTTAGAGGTAAGCTTAATACCGCATGCGATGACAGGTAACAGGGGCAGGGTGAAAAGCAGAAGGGTTGATGCAAACAACACATCAACGATTCGCTTCATGAGCCGGATAAACGGGGTAATGAGAAAACCACTACTCTGGATAAGCCAGCTTGGATTGATCTCCTCAACCGGAATTTTTCCAGTGGTGACTTCAAAAAAGGAAGGATAATCCATGATCCTGACTCCCATCAGCTTGCAGGTGACAAGCTTCTCGATGATAAGATTCCCCCTCCTTTCCGTCAGGGCGATCACAATGGCATGGGCGTTATAGCGTTTTGACAGTTCAACAATGTCATCAATGGTCCCCACGATGGACGTGGTGGGCACGGTCACCGGATCACTGGCTGTTTTAACATACCCGGCAAGGGTGCGTCGACCCTTTGATGATGCAATCAGCTTTTCAACCTTTTCAGCCATGGCACCGGTACCAAGCACCAGGATGTTTTCGGCAAAGAAAAGAGAATTCGTTGATTTCTGATAAAGGATCTGCCAGCTGTTCTGAAGAATTAAAAAAAACAGCAGTGACAGGAAAAGCTCAACATAAATTCCCCTGAGACTGCTGAAAAGCAACAAAAGGACCGCAAATGAAAGGGCTGCCCCAAGGGCTGAGCGAATCAGTTTTATTTTAAAGATCAGCTTATCAGTGGTGTATACCTCGCACAGAAATGAACTAAAAAGAACCACCGGAAAAAAACAATAATGCCAGAGTAACGGAACTTTGCCTGGAAATGTTGACAGAATAGAGGGTATCAGGGAGATAAACGCAACCAAGACATCCCCCCCCGCCAGAATAGCCAGATTCCTCACAGGGCTTCCCTTTGAAAATAAGGCCAAAAAACCTCCTATATGCTATTTGTTTCTGGGACCGTTCGGGGAATCCATCCCGCTTCCGTCGCTGATGCCGTCCCCGGAATTAGGTGCAGAACCATGACCGGAAAAGGCAGGGACTGCTGCAAAGGATAAAACGAACAGAGTTGACAACAAAGTAACACGTTTTTTCATAACGACTTCCTTAATCGAGCTGCTGCTACAAAAGGCCCTGGGAAAGCGCCTGACAGACCATATGCATTTGCCCCATAAAACTCAAGAAAAATCAACAGATCACCATCATCAAGCCATGCTGCCACGCACAGCAAGAAGATCCGCCCGTTCGTTTCCAGGATGCCCACTGTGCCCCTTTACATGGACGACCTTTAACCGCTTAAACGGTTTCATGAGCTTTCTGATGGATTCGACCAGTTCTACATTGGCCTTGGCCTTCCAGTTCATGGTGAGAATGCCAATGGCATATCTTGAATCGGTATAAAGTGTAACGGGCGTTTCATGATGGTCTTTGACAAATTCAATGCCGAGTTTTATGGCTGTAAGTTCGGCAATGTTATTTGTGGCAGGCCCCAGGCTCTCTGAAATTTCATGGACAATGATGTCATTCTGAATCACCACCACCCCGGAACCTGCCGGGCCGGGATTTCCAGAACAGGCCCCATCGGTATAGATGAAAATGGGGAAATCGCTGGAGATGCTCACTCCATTGTCCCCTGGGCTTTCCTGCGCAGAGACATCCTCCCCTTCAACATCAGATCCAGGCACTGCCAGGGATGGGGCGGGAAGGGAATGTGCAGACGGGTCTGTCAACTGATCAAGCAATTGTGCCGCACGGTTGTTCAATGCATTGATTTGTCTCTGTATCTGTTTTAGTTCATCCACAATGGTCATTATCTGCTCGCATTCCCTTGCCCGTTATTGTGCAGGCAATCTTTTTTATTTAACACGGGTACCTGGCCGTCCGAGATATTCATACAATAGGTTTCTTGAATGCAAAGGGAACCCATAACCCCTATAATGCCGAAAAAAAGCATCATGAACAAGGCATTCTGGTAGTCCGGCGGAGAATAAATCCTTGCGTTGTTGATCATCTTTCCATCCCACCCCATGTCAAGTACAAATCCGAACAACGGCTGAATCAGGCTTGTGCCAAGAAAAGCCCCGGTATTTACAACGCTGACGGCCATGCCAGAAAGATGGGGATTGATGATCTCCTTGGCACAGGCAAAGGTCAGCACAAGTGCCGATCCTGAGAACCCAAGTAAAAAGAAATAAACATAAATCATTGCCCCGCCAGACCATGGGAACGCCACCATCACAACCCAGACAAGAACGTAAACCAGGCTGCCGCACACAAGGATGGGTTTACGCCGTCCCATGCGATCGGAAAGCCAGCCCAGGAACAACGATCCCAGGGCAAAGGCAGCCAGCATCAGGGTAAGATACCGGGCGGCCCATGGCCGGTCAAAACTGTACATGTCCCTTAAATAGGGAATTGCCCAGAGCCCCATGAAAGCGTAAAGCCCGCCGATCATGCCAAACTGAACCCAGAATCCAGCCCACAGCTTGGGCACGACCACGACCCCCACCAGGTCCCTGATCCAGTGCTGTTTTGTTTTCGGAACCCAGGGCTTTCCCTCCATCTCCCGGATGGAAGGGAATCCAAGATCTTCAGGTTGATTCCGGACAAAGAGGATGCCGGCACCGGCAAGGCTGAGGGAGACAATTCCCAGGAAGATAAAAACCGTTCGCCACAGAAAGATCTCAAGGATTGCCGCAAGGGGGCCTGCCGCAAGAATAGAACCCATGTTTCCCACAAACAGCGTCAGGCCGCTCATGAACCCGTATCGTCTCTCGCTGAACCACATGGCGTTGTTTTTCATGATACTCACAAAAACCACAGAGACCCCAAGTCCCACAAGGAGCCTGGCAAACATGGCAACGGGAAAAGAAGGGGCAAGACCAAACAGTATAGACCCTGTTCCGGCAAGGGTGTTGCCAAGGATTATTGCCGTCCGGGGGCCAAGGGTATCGGCAAGCACCCCTGAAGGGATCTGCATCACCGCATACACCCCAAAATAAATTGCCGCAAGGGAGCCCAGGGCCACACCATCGGCATCAAAGGCCCCCATGAGTTCATGGGAAATGATGCCCGGTGACATACGATGAAAGTAGACAAGAATATAGGAGAGCATAAAGACAATAAAAATCAGCCATCTCATGAATTCAAAACGCCTGGATGAATATTCGATCATGCCATTGTCTCCTGCCCCATTGAAAGATCAATTCTCCTGTGAGGCTATCAAATACCACACCACTTCATCGCTATCAACGGGTAAAATGGATCTACAGGCCTTTATTCGTCTCGATTGTTGACACCCTGGCGATAATCCGCTTTTATATGAAACTCGCTTCGACCGGCCGGCGGAAACGGGTGTTGCCCTTCACTCATTCTCGCAGGCCGTCCATGGCCTGCTCCGAGGGAAATGGCAACTCCTTGGACCTCGTGTCCACCGTTGCCATTTAACCCGTTCAGGGCAACACCCGTTCCCACCGGCCTACTACTGTCGAGTTTCATGCTTCGTTGTGTCCGCCAGGACATGTGGGTTTATAAGAAACTCTTGTCGAAACATCATTGTGAAAGTCTCGACTTTAGAGCCCTCTTTGGTTTCCCTGACTGGAACATTGTAAACCAAAGGGGTTAGGATTTTTGCCCTTCCAGGCGTTAAGAAGCGCAGGCTGTTTGAGGACTTTAGCCCGCAGTTCCTGCGCTTTAGTCTGGAAGGGCAGAAATTCCCCCGACGTTTACCGTTCCGGTCAGGGTAACCAAAGAGGGCGGAATGGTACTATCGCCTGCCCGGTATCATCGTGTTTCATATTTCGTTGTGTCCGCTAGGACATGTGGGTTATATGAAACCTAAAAATTGCAGGCTTAACCCAGGGAGCGATAAACCGTATGCAACCAGACCTGAAATCAAAAAGAATAATTGTGGTGGGTGCCGGAACCCGGAGCAGGCAGCATTGATCCGCTCAAGGGGCATCCATATCACCGGGATCCGGGGAGATCTCCTTGTTTCCATGCCGGCCTCTACCTGGGAGAGATGATCAAACGCGCAAAGGTACGTCGGATATTCTTCAGCATCATGGCAGAGGCCATGGCAGTTGCGTCTGCCATGGGCATCACCGTGGAAACCTATGGGGGACGACTCAATTATTATGATTTCCTTGAAAAAAAAGGTTTTTTGGCCAACTTGAAACGCACCGTTTTCCTCAGGATAATGGGGCTCAAATTCAAACGGCTTAAATCCTCAACCCTTCAATCCTTTGAACGTAAACAAAAAACCGAGATCGACTTTTTAACCGGCTACATCACCTCAAACGGACAAACGAACAACATAAAGACACCGGTGAACAGCCAGATAGAAACAATGATCCACGAGATCGAAGCAGGCGAACGGACCATCTCCCCTGCCAACCTTGACGAAATTGTTCTTGCCTAAAGGGCAGTCCCTGACAAGGCAACTGCTAACGGTCAGACAACCCTTTCCGGACCACCATGTCGTTTAGATTCACCCCGGCCGATTCTGCCACCACCGGGCATTTGGCTTTGAACAGAAAGAAAATCCGGTCATCGTCATGGGGCAGTGTCTCATAATTGCCCTGGCCTTTGGCAATAATGAGATCAGCCCGGTCAAAGGCCTGCAAAAAAACGGGGGAACACATATCAAGCACGGTCCCTGGAATGACACCCCCGGAACCAATTGTCGTGACAATGTCTGTTATCCCGGTTTCAACTGCATCTTCAAGTGTAGCGTCGTTCAAAGCCGGCCCTCCCCGAACCACAAAAACCACCCGACCCATATCCATCTTTTCGAGCACCAGACGGTCAAACACAATTTCACCGGCATTGTCGGCAATCCAGAGGATGGCATTGGCCGATACCAGACGGTCAAGGAGATTGTCCATGTCGCCTGTTACCTTGTTTGCCATGGCATAATCAATGGTGTCAAAAATCGTCTCGGTGTCAATCGCTGAAAAGGCACCAAAATCTATGATATTTCCGGCAATGGAGAGCCTGATCGCCGTTTCAAGGGGCGCCTCTGACCTTTCAACCATGGCCCTTAACCCATCCAGCTGATCAAGGCAAAATGCATTACATTGCTTCTTGATTTCTTTATAAGGGTCTTTGTTGCCGGTCACCTCGGCGATGACCGTCTGGATACAGCGGGCCATCATGGGCGGAGACTGGTTCATGTCCATGACGGCCATGGCTGCCAGGCTTTTTTTAAGCACAGTTTGATGAATTTTTTCATCAGCGGTCACAAACCTTGCCGCACCAAGGGCCTGTCGTACAAGGCAGGGGATACAGTCATTGTAAGTCTTCATGCAATACCTTTTGATGATAATTATTTTTTTGGTCATTTGACCATTATTATCCTTGACAACCGATCATACCACGATTACCATTATAGTCAAATGACCAATTAAACTTTACACAAAGGAGCCCAGAGAAGCCAGGATGCCAAGACCCAAACGACCTAGATTCATCGAATCCCACCCGGACGTTCAGGGGTTTACCCCGGATGGAATGGACCATACAGGAGACACGATTCTCCCCATGGAGGAGTTTGAGGCCATACGGCTCAGCGATTATCTGGGGTTTGACCAGTCCCAGGCTGCAGAACAGATGAATGTCTCAAGACAGACCTTTGGACGAATATTAAAACAGGCACGATTCACCCTCTCCCAGGCCCTTGTGACAGGCAAACGGCTCCGGGTCACCGGCGGCTGCTATGAGATGCAGGGCCCCCACAGAAGACGAAGAAGAGGCGGTAGTA
This sequence comes from Desulforapulum autotrophicum HRM2, assembly GCF_000020365.1. Taxonomy (NCBI): domain Bacteria; kingdom Pseudomonadati; phylum Thermodesulfobacteriota; class Desulfobacteria; order Desulfobacterales; family Desulfobacteraceae; genus Desulforapulum; species Desulforapulum autotrophicum. The sequence continues at coordinate 3,659,150 of NC_012108.1, forward strand.
ACAAAATGGAACAAAAGGAGGAGATCATGGAACAGAGACAAAACAACACAAAAAATGCCGGTCAGGACAAGGACCCGGGCTGGGATAAAGACCAGACTATAAGCCAAGGCAGAGGACAAGGCCAGGGCAGAGGACAGGGCCAGGGCAGAGGCCAAGGCAGAGGCCAGGGAACAGGCCGAGGCAGAGGACAGGGCCAAGGCCTGGGCAAAGGCGACGGAAGCTGCCGGCGGGGAAACCGCTGACCCAAGACAAACCAACCATCAATCAAGGAGGTATAGCATGCCAGGATTTAATCAACAAGGACCCAATAACCAGGGACCTATGACAGGAAGACGCATGGGCGTTTGTGCAAATGGCCCCATGGCAGATTCATCCAATTTGGGGACCCCTTCATACAGGGGAATGGGAATGGGATTCAGAAGAGGAAGGGGCGCTGGCCAGGGCAGAGGTATGGGAATGGGTATGGGACCCTTTGGAGGCAGAGGCTATGGCCCAGCCTACATGGGTGCCGGACAGCCAGGTAACGTTCAAACCGGGACCATGGAAACCTTGAGGCTCAGGGCCGAAATGCTTGAATCGGAACTCAGTTCCATCAAGGAAGCCCTTGCAACCCTTTCCAAATCTTCTGACACAGAATAGGCACAACGGGGGCAGACGTAAAATCTGCCCCCGCACATTCCCAGCAAAGCCAATTTACCAAAGTATTAGTCCTTCCACAGCCTGACAAATACGGCAAAACGAGGGATACCCGTGGTGGTGAAACCCTGGTACCGATAGGTGACAAGGCTTCCTACTGGTGGCGGGTTTTTCCTTTGTTCCTGGGTAAATCCACTGCCGATGTAAAATTCTTTGCCGTCAGCCATGCGAACTTTAACAGCACCCATCAGGCCCACATTCTTTCCTTTGCCGGGTTTATACCCGATCACCACGGCTTCGGCGTCGTCAAAAAGTTTCAACTTGAACAAATCATCACTAGGCCCGTTTTGATAGACTGCCGTTTGCCGGTGGAGCATCAATCCTTCACCGCCTTGACTCACAAGGGATTCGAGCTTTTCCATCAAGGCCTTGTTCGATGGTACACGAAACTGCGCTATGGGCTTGCAATAGGGTGTCAAGGCCAGACCTTCCATGGCTTTAACCCGCTCGGTAAACGTGCCACCATGGGCCGGCAGATCAAACACCATGAACTTGACAGCTTTCCAGCCATCGTGGGGCGTCTGCCTGGTAACGACCGAAACCACCGCCTCATACTGACCCCGGCCGATCCATAGCTCACCATCCATGGGGACTTCCGGAAAATTTTCAACGAACCACAGGGGCGCTGCAAAAAAATTATCCCCCCGGGAGATCAACCGCCTGCCATCCCACCGGGCACGAACCCCATCAAGCTTTTCACTCACCCAGAACTGCCTTACATCGTCATGGCCATCATAAACCGTTGCCAGCATCATGCCGGGTGTTTCAGCTGTAAGAACCGGCACCCGGAGAAAAAGCGTCAAAAACAAAGCCATGGCGCAGGCAATGAAACATTTAAAAAAAAAGGATCTTTCCATGGAATGAACCTCCAAAAATTAATACATGACGGCCCGTTTCGTTTCCCTGGCACTGCAGTCGAAAAAATATGGCCTTATCTATGGACCGAGTATGGGGAAGGTGGCTCCAGCCTCAGGAAAAACAGCCACCCTACTCTCTTTTTTCATCATCCTTGCGGCCCGGTCAACAAGGGCCTGGGGATGGTAAAACTGTTTGAACATGCCAAGCTGCTTCACCTCATGGTCATCCAGGGTCGGCACATGGAACAAAAGCTCATACTGACGAATCAAATGCATGGAGTAATAGAGAAGAAACTTCTCCTCCACATCAATACCCGGCCTCATGGTTTCAAGAAACCACAGGGTTCTTGAGGGTCCAAGGATTTTGAGAATCTGTTTAAGAAGCCATCGGGGAAGTGATCGTTGGGGAAGGACGATATCGTCCAGCCCCTTGTCAGCCTTGAGAAATCCCATGACAACCCCTCCGGGCTTGAGGGCCGGCAGCGAATTTGCCACCCCCTTCATGCTCTGTTTAAAGTTAAAATCCATGGGAAAAGAGTTCACGATGATGCCGTCCACAGCACTTGAAAGACGACGCCCTGAAAGGCCGTGATTAAATGCCACCCCTTTTCTATGGACCTTAACGCCATCCCCTGAAAAAGCGGCGACAATGTTAGCTGAACGGTCAAGACAGACATTGACGCAAAAAACAGGCGCCGCGATCAATGTGCAGGCTTCTTCCAGATCAAGACGAAATGAATTATCTTCCGGGGCCATGCCCACCCGGTTCACAAGATAGGGGGGCCGTGATATCAGCGCATGGTGAACTCCGATGCAGTTGGCCGAGGCAACCCCTGGAAGGATATTTTTGAACCCGCCACCAAAGCCTGCCCAGAGGTGGGGTTCAACAAGACCGATGGCAATGATGAGATCAGACTCAAAAACAGCCTGGTTGAGTTCCACGGGCGTACCCCTTGAAGTGGTGCCAAAAAAATGATTTGCCTTTTCATCAAAGGCATCATGATTTTTCCAGGCAATGCGTGCAAGGGATGCCTTGCCCACCTTTTCTTCCATCTCGGTTCGGGTCATGGCTGTATGGATACCAAGGCCCGGCATCAGGGTGATGCGGTCAAAATCAGCCCCGGCACGTTCAAGCCGGTCCAGGATACGGTCAAAGAAACGATGAACCGGAGTTGGCCGGGTGTTGTCATCCACAATGATGAGGATCTTTTTTTTCTTCAAATCCATGGTTTCAAGGGGTGGCATGCCCATGGGCCGGTCCAGGGCGTGTTCAACCAAAAGGGATTCATCCATCCCAGTACCGGGATGAATATTTTCAGCTGCAGAATCAGGCCAGACCAGATCCCAGGTGTCGGGGACATTAAGGTCAAGGGTGTCATCTCCCCAGGGCAATTGGATGTGCATGATTTTCTCCTATGTGTGTACCTTGTTTTGATAAATATGCGGCAAGACGTCTATCAGTAATAGTTAATTAGAAATAAGATTTTCATACTGTATTTTCAATGATTTTTTTTCTTATGAATTCAATCTTAACTGATGTATATTGGTTGTTCATACAATATTGGGGCTTTTTAAAAAAACACCCCACTGATAACGGAGATAAACCATGGCTCTATATCAACCCAGGATGGATAAAGACAATTGTGGATTTGGTCTGATCGCACATCTTCAAGGCAAAACCAGTCATAAATTAGTCAGGACAGCGATTTCTTCCCTTGCCCGCATGGCCCATCGGGGTGCGATTGGCGCAGATGGAAAAACCGGTGATGGATGCGGCCTTCTCCTGCAAAAGCCAGATCTGTTTTTTCAGGCAATCGCTCAGGAGAACGGGTGGCGCCTGGGCAATCGATACGGTGTGGGGATGCTCTTTTTAAACCCAGACCCTGAAAAACAACAGCAGGCCAGGGATGTGGTTGAAAAAGAATTGGCCAAAGAAACCTTAATTGTTGCCGGATGGAGAAAATTGCCGATTAACCCTGAGGTGCTGGGGGATTTGGCGAAAAAAACGCTTCCGTCCATATATCAGGTGATTATAAATGCCCCGTTTGGCTGGGGGTCCATGGATCTGGAACGTCGATTGTATATGGTCCGCAGGCGGATTGAAAAACAGATGGCCCATGATGAAGAATTCTATATCGCCAGTTTTTCAAATCGGGTGGTGGTATACAAGGGGCTGTGCCGGCCAAAGGATCTGGAATTGTTTTTTACTGATCTTGCTGATTTGAGAATGGAATCAGCCATCTGTCTTTTCCACCAGCGCTTTTCAACCAACACAGTTCCCAGATGGTGCCTGGCTCAACCCTTTCGATATCTTGCCCACAACGGCGAACTCAATACCATTACCGGGAATCGACAATGGGCCAGGGCACGGGCCTATAAACTGAATTCTCCCTTGCTCACAGATATGGCTGAAGCGGCCCCTTTTGTGAATGAAACCGGGTCGGATTCTTCGGCCTTAGACAATATGCTAGAACTGTTCCTTGCCGGTGGAATGGATTTGTTTCGCGCATTCAGGCTTTTAATTCCACCGGCATGGCAGAATCATCCAGACATGGATGAGGATCTCCGGGCATTTTACGATTTTAACTCCATGCACATGGAACCCTGGGACGGACCTGCAGGTATTGTCATGAGTGATGGACGATTCACTGCCTGTGGACTGGATCGGAACGGATTACGGCCGGCCCGGTATGTTGTGACAAAAAATCAATGGATCACCCTGGCATCGGAAGTGGGGATCTGGGATTATGAACCAGATGAAGTCCTTGAGAAAGGACGTGTCAGCCCGGGAGAACTTCTGGTGATCGACACCTTGTCAGGAAAACGATGGACATCCTGGGACATTGATCAGGAACTTAAGTCCCGGCACCCGTATAAAGAATGGATGGGTCAATGCTGCCATTTTTTGAAAGCTGCCACAAAGGACAATCTGGCCATGGCCGCAGAGCAATCCTTTGATGAAGACACCCTGCGCCTGTATCATAAAATCTTTGGATGTTCAAATGAAGAAATCCAGACGGTCATAAGGGTGCTGGGTAATTCTGGCCAGGAGGCAGTGACGTCCATGGGTGATGATGCACCCATGGCGGTATTGTCCACCCAGCATAGAAGCCTGTTTGATTATTTTCGTCAGATGTTTGCCCAGGTAACCAATCCCCCCATTGATCCTTTGCGTGAACGCCATGTGATGAGTCTGGCCACCTGTATTGGCAGGGAAAGAAATGTATTCAACGAAACCCTGGGGCATGCCTGGCGGGTTTCCTTTCAATCACCCGTACTGGTTCACTCTGACCTGGCCCAACTCCTATGCCTGGATCAAACCTACTATAAACATGCTCTGATTGATCTGAATTATGATCCATCTGTCGGCTTGGAACAGGCAGTAAAGAATCTTTGTGCAAAGGCCCTTGAACAGGTCAAAGACAAGACCGTTCTTTTAATTTTATCCGATCGAAATGTATCAAAAACACGAATCCCCATTCCTGCTGCAATGGCGGTTGGCGCGGTTCAGCATACACTTGTGGAAAATAATTTCAGGTGTGATGCCAATATTATCGTTGAAACGGCCAGTGTACGTGACCCCCATCATTTTGCCGTTCTTTTAGGTGTGGGCGCCACCGCTGTTTTCCCTTATCTATCCTATGAAACGCTGGCCCATCTTGAAAAAAATGATTCATTGAATGTATCCTTTGGACAGGCGGTGCTAAACTATCAAAAGGGGATAAACAAGGGATTGCTCAAGATTTTATCCAAAATGGGAATTTCCACCATTGCATCCTACCGATGCTCCCAGCTGTTTGAAGCCGTTGGTTTGGCTGATAATGTTGTAAACTTGTGCTTTAAAGGCATTGCCAGTCGGATCCAGGGCGCAGATTTTCATGATTTTCAGTCAGATCAGCAGGCACTGTCTGCCTTTGCCTGGGAACGCCCGGACCTGCCGGTATCACGGGGAGGACTGTTCAAGTATATCCATGGACATGAATATCATGCCTATAATCCAGATGTGGTTCAGTCCCTTCAACAGGCTGTTGTTTCCAATGATGCTGCGGCCTATGGGAGATATGCTGAACATGTAAACTCCCGGCCCGTGGCCCACCTTCGTGATTTATTTAAAATCAAACAAGACCAGAAAGCCATTTCCATCAACGAAGTGGAGCCGGAACATCATTTTTTTAAACGGTTTGATACCGCTGCCATGTCCATCGGAGCCTTGAGCCAGGAAGCCCATGAGGCCCTTGCCATTGCCATGAACCGGCTGGGCGGTTATTCCAACTCAGGGGAAGGCGGGGAAGATCCCTTGCGATTTCATACAGAACGAGTCTCAAAGATCAAACAGGTGGCGTCGGGCCGGTTTGGGGTAACGCCGTCGTACCTGGTCAACGCTGAAGTGCTTCAGATAAAGATGGCCCAGGGTGCCAAACCCGGAGAAGGCGGGCAGTTGCCCGGCCATAAGGTGACGGTCCAGATCGCTGCCCTTCGGTATGCCACACCGGGAGTGACCCTGATATCGCCGCCACCCCACCATGACATCTACTCAATTGAAGATCTGGCCCAGTTGATCTTTGATCTCAAGCAGGTTAATCCCACGGCGCGGATCAGTGTGAAACTGGTTTCAGAGCCCGGCGTGGGTACCATTGCCACAGGCGTGGTCAAGGCATATGCGGATATGATAACCATATCAGGGTATGACGGCGGTACCGGCGCAAGTCCTTTGACCAGTGTAAAATATGCCGGAAGCCCCTGGGAACTGGGGCTCGCAGAAACCCAGCAGGCATTGGTGGAAAACGGGCTGCGGCATAAGGTTCGCCTCCAGGTGGATGGCGGGTTAAAGACGGGTCTGGATATTATCAAAGCCACTATTCTTGGCGCGGAAAGTTTTGGGTTTGGTACCGGCCCGTTGATTTCCCTGGGTTGCAAATTTTTACGAACCTGTCATTTAAACAATTGTGCTACAGGCGTGGCGACCCAGGATGAGACCCTTAGAAAATGCCATTTCAAGGGGTTGCCTGACCAGGTAATTCGATATTTTACCTTTCTGGTTCACGAAACCCGACAGCTTTTAGCGGAACTGGGTATTGCCCATCTGGTGGATTTAATTGGCAGAACAGACCTGATTGAAGAAATAGAAGGGATCACCCCCCGTCAGAAGAAACTGGACTTGTCAAATGTTTTATATCGTCCAACCCCCCAGCCGGGATGCGCCTTGTATTTTAAAGAAAAAAACACACCCAATGACCCCGGCCGGTTAAACATTAAAATACGAGATAAATTTAAAGACGCAGTAAAAGATAAAACAGGCGGAGACGGGCGTTTTCATATCCAGAATTCAGATCGATCCGTGGGCGCAACGCTTTCAGGACTGATCGCCCGACACCATGGAAATACCGGTATGGAAAATCATCCCGTTACCCTTTATTTTAATGGCAGTGCCGGTCAGAGTTTCGGGGCCTGGAATTGTGGTGGCCTGGATATGATATTATCGGGTGACGCCAATGATTATGTGGGCAAAGGTATGGCAGGCGGCAAGCTGGTTGTCCGACCGCCCCTGGGCGTATCCTATAAATCCCATGAGGCTGTGATTGTTGGCAATACCTGTTTGTACGGGGCAACCGGAGGCCGGTTGTATGTGGCAGGCATGGCCGGAGAGCGATTTGCCGTGAGAAATTCAGGGGCAAAGGCAGTTGTGGAGGGCATTGGTGATAATGGATGCGAGTATATGACCGGTGGAATGGTTACCATTCTTGGCCCCATCGGGGTAAATTTTGCAGCAGGCATGACCGGCGGGTTTGCCTATGTGCTGGATGCGAACAACCGGGTATTCCAACGGACCAATAAAGAGCTGACAGATTTGGTTTCCCTTGAAGATCAGCCTGTACTCCAGGAACATTTAAGAGGGGTTATCAGTGATCATTATGATGAAACCGGCAGCCACCATGCAGAAAGGATTTTGTCCGGTTTTGAGGACTATGCCACCATGTTTAAGCTGGTGAAACCCAAAACAACTGATATTTCAACATTGCTGGGTCATCGGGGGACATCTCCCAGGGAGACCCTGGCCGTGATTCAATAGGAGTTTATCCGATGACCCAGAATATTTATCAATTTATTGAAGTGGATCGGGTGGATCCAAAGAAAAAAAACATCGGGCTGCGCAAGCATCAGTTTGTGGAGATTTATGATGCGTTTCAAAAGTCCCAGGTGCAGATGCAGTCCGACCGTTGTCTAAACTGTGGGAATCCCTATTGCGAGTGGAAATGCCCTTTGCACAATTATATTCCAGACTGGCTCCAGCTGGCAAACGAAGGTAAAATTATCGAAGCGGCAGAGCTTTGCCATCAGACCAACAGCCTGCCGGAAATCTGTGGCAGGGTTTGCCCCCAGGACCGGCTCTGCGAGGGGGCCTGTACGTTAAACACCGGATTTGGGGCGGTGACCATCGGCAGTATCGAAAAGTATATTGTGGATACAGCCTTTGAGATGGGGTGGTGCCCGGATCTTTCCCGGGTGACTGACACAGGTCACAGGGTGGCTGTAATCGGGGCAGGTCCGGCAGGGCTTGCCTGCGCTGATGTTCTCATTCGCAATGGCATCCATCCGGTTGTGTATGACCGTCACCCTGAAATTGGTGGACTGTTAACCTTTGGAATTCCCGCTTTTAAACTTGAAAAACGGGTCATGGAAATTCGTCATAAAATTTTCACCCGCATGGGGATTGAATTTCAGCTGGGTGTTCGTATCGGAGAAGATATTGCCTTTGAAACCCTGCTGGATGATTATGATGCTGTGTTTGTTGCTACAGGCACCTATGGAAATATCCGTGCAGGGCTTAAAAATGAACAGGCACCCGGAGTGTATGATGCCCTGCCCTATTTAATTGCCAACACCGATTATCTCATGAGAATCAAACGTAAACATTATCCCTATGTTGATTTAAGCGGTAAAAAAGTGGTGGTGCTGGGCGGGGGTGATACGGCCATGGACTGCCTGAGAACAGCTATCCGTCAGGATGCGTCTGAAGTGGTCTGCGCCTATAGAAGAGACCAGAAGAATATGCCTGGATCTGCCAAAGAAGTGGCCAATGCAAAGGATGAAGGGGTGAGGTTTGCTTTTAATGTTCAGCCCATGGGGATCGTTGTTGGAAAAAAAGGTCAGGTCACGGGGATAAACCTTGTGTCAACCCGATTGGGCGAACCGGATGAACAGGGCAGAAGGCGGCCTGAAATCGTTACGGGATCAGAAACCATTCTCCAGACCGATGCTGTGATCATGGCATTTGGTTTTGCACCCAGCCCGCCCCAGTGGCTGAAAGAAAATAAGATTAATCTGACAGCAAGAGATTTAATCAAAGCACCTGAACTGGGTCGGTTTCCCTTCCAGACCAGTCATGAACGAGTCTTTGCAGGAGGAGATGCAGTCCGGGGTTCAGACCTGGTTGTTACGGCCATTGCTGAAGGCAGGAAAGCAGCTTTCGGTATTCAGGACTATCTCAAGACTCATACTCAGCACCAGTGATCCGCCTTAAGATCATCAGGATTTACAAATTTTTCTTGTCAAACCAGACAAACAAATAGATGACTTTCACCCAGAAGAATCGGGACAGGACCAAGGGCCCTGTCCCGGTTAATGGAGGAAAAAGGGTTTTCAAGGTTTCACTATATCATAAATGTATACCTCATGTACCTCTTTCGTATAACCGGTATAAAAACCGACGGGCATACCCTCCACGACCTTGGTTCCCCTGTTAAACAGGACCAGGAGTTGCTCCGTAGTAGGATCAACGCACAAGCCTTCAATTTCTCCGGTACGGGTGAACTCACTGAACACCTTCTCCAACTGAACTAATCCGCAGGTTGCCGCGGGATCTGCGTTCACCCGGTACATATGGTCAGGTTCCCAGTAGTTGGCATCCCCGTCATCTGCCGTGATTAGCAGATTATAGTTGTAATAATAAATTCCCTGCTGATACTGGGGTACCGGTTGCAGGTGCATCTTGCCGATATAAGTACCAGTGGTCAGGTCATACTGGTAAAGATACCGGCCATTGCACCAATCCGCCATCCAGGCCACCTTGCGCAACGGATCTACGGTTATGGCACAGACTTCAATCTGGCCGGATGCCTCATCAAACGGGATAGAACGCTTATACTCCAGGGTTTCAGCATCGAATATGGCAATCTGGATGTTGAAACCTCTCCCATCCTTAAACTCTTCAGCACCGATATACAGCTCACCATTATAGTAGTCTATATCTCCTATGTGATTGCACACGGCATCTTTGGGAAATGTTTTAAACGGTTTTTTATTTTCCAGGGCCACATTCCCATTTTTATCGCACTTGTAAAGAGCCCTGCTGTCACTGACGTAGTAATAAGTGCCATCCGTTGTTATTCCCTGTCTTCCGGGCACCTGGATAACCTTGGCCAATCGGTAGGAATACAGATTGCCTTCATCGTCACCCGGGATATCGGCACACACCGCAATTGGAATAAGCATTGCAACCATTGTAACGATCATCAGAACACTCAAAATTTTCATTTTACGCAACATCTCACTCTCCTTTTTATTTTCACTGCAAGGCCCTGTTAGAAGTTAAAAAATTATTTTTTTGCTAAAAACTATACCTTGATTTCATTACTCTGCGCCCCTTCAAATTAAAAAACAAAATGATCACCATATTGAAAATAAATATCAACGAAACATGGATATTTTGCTAACCTATGTTCAAAACATCAGCAAAACACATGCCAAAATCTATTTTTTTGTCAAATATTCCCGCAGCAGTATCTGTCACTATTTTTGTTTTTTTACCTTGCAGTAACTCTTATCCATGTTATTACAGGTATGGTCAACCACTTGAATTGACTATAACCGGCACGGCCGGAGCGAGGTATGGCTCCGGCATCAACGAATTTTGAAACACCTTCATTGACAATGCTTTGGCGAGTGTTTCATATAAAAAATCAAAATGATGCCGGAGTGTTTTTTCTTAAACTGCCGCGGGGACTGTCCGTTATTTTTACAATATGTAAACTCGTCTTCAAAGGATAAAAAGGCGTTTTTTGTCAAGGATACTATAAAGAGGTAAAGGTAGAACCCGTTGTCAGGCAGGTGATTGATATAGACATCACAAAAGTCGTGACAGTTATGAAGAATGGTTACGGGGAAAGGCAACCGATGAAAAGCATGAACAGCGATAGATTGATTTTAGCCGGCGATATCGGAGGGACCAAGACAAACCTTGCCCTCTATTCCAATGGAAGAATCAGACCGGTTGCTCAGGTTATAGAATCATATTCGAGCCGGGATGAGCTCAACCTGGAAAGTATCGTCGAACAGTTTTTTGAAAAACACCCGGCATCCATATCCGAGGCCTGCTTTGCCATTGCCGGCCCTGTCATGGATGGCCGGTGCAAGACCACCAACCTGCCCTGGAATGTTTCAGAACAAGGTATAAAACGGCGTTTCGGGTGGAAGGTACGACTTATCAACGATCTTGCCGCAACCGCCTTGAGCATACCCCTCTTACATAGCCGTGAACTCCACCCTTTAAACACCGCCATGCCCCGAAAAGGGGGTAACATTGCCCTGGTTGCACCGGGCACGGGTCTTGGAACCTCGGTCCTTGTTTGGTATGACGGAAAATATACTCCTATTGCTTCCGAAGGCGGGCATGTTGATTTTGCCCCCACTGACAAGGCCCAGGCGCTCCTGTGGAGGCACATGTTCGAGCATTACGGCCATGTAAGCATCGAGAGAATTGTATCAGGGATGGGCATTTTGAACATCTTCTCGTATCTGAAAGAAACAGGAAAAGATCCGGCCCCTGGCTGGCTGGCCCGGGACATGGAGAGAATGGATCCGGCCCGCGCAATTACAGAGGCCGCCATACAAAAAAAAGACCCTCTCTGCGTGAAGGTCCTGGGCATGTTCACCTCCATCCTAGGATCGATCGCCGGAAACCTCGCCCTCACCGTTCTGGCCACCGGTGGCGTCTATTTAGGCGGAGGCATTCCCCCTAAAATTTTGCCCGCATTGGCTGATGACGTCTTCATGAATGCCTTTACAGGCAAAGGACGTTTTAAGGACCTTCTTGAAAAAATATCCGTGCAAGTCATCCTTAATGACCGTGCAGCCATCCTAGGGGCGGCACGTTGTGCCTTGGAAATGGTAATTTGATTTTTTTAAAAAGATTACCTAACCTTTCTGCACACGGACAAAATTAAAGTTTTGAGGGGAGGTTCCAGTAAAATAAGAACTCTTGAAAGAACCGGGACAGAACCCAGAGGGACCTGTCCCGGTCAATGGAAAAAAGAGGGATTATAAAAGGTCGCTGTAGAAATCGTTACCCTTGTCATCAACGATGATAAAGGCAGGAAAATCCTCCACAGTCATCATGAAAACCGCCTCCATGCCGAGCTCCTCATACTCCACAAGCTCGACCTTTTTGATGAAATCACGTCCGAGCCTTGCAGCAGGACCACCCGGCGAACCCAGATAAAATCCGCCAAATTTTTTGCAGGCATCTGTCACCTGCTGGGAACGGTTGCCCTTGGCCAGCATGATCATGGAACCACCCTGGGCCTGGAACACGGGGACATAGGGATCCATTCTTCCGGCTGTTGTGGGTCCAAAGGAACCCGATGCCTGACCGTCGGGGGTCTTGGCAGGTCCTGCATAGTAGATGATATGGTTTTTGGTGTAATCGGGTAAGCCCTCTCCCCGGTCCAGTCGCTCCTGGAACTTTGAATGGGCAATGTCCCTTGCCACGATGATCTTGCCCGACAGAACCAGCCTTGTGGCAACGGGGTATTTACTCAGCTGGGCACGGATCTCGTCCATGGGACGATTGAGATCCACCCGGACCGCTTCGGCCATTTCAGGCTCTTTGACCGGCAGATACTGGGCTGGATTGGCTTCAAGACGTTCAAGGAAAATACCGTCCCGGTTAATCTTTGCCTTGATCTGGCGGTCGGCCGAACAGCTCACTCCGATGCCCACAGGACACGATGCCCCATGGCGGGGAAGGCGGACCACCCTCACATCAATGGCAAAATGCTTGCCGCCGAACTGGGCCCCAAGGCCAAGCTTCTGGGCCCGGGCCAGCACTTTTTTCTCGATCTCAACATCCCTGAAGGCATGGCCTGTATCATCACCCTCGGTGGGCAGGGTATCCAGATAACGGGCAGATGCAAGCTTCACCGTCTTGAGATTGGCTTCGGCAGAGGTGCCGCCGATGACAAAGGCAAGGTAATAGGGTGGACAGGCTGCCGTGCCAAGGCTCTTCATCTTTTCGGTCATGAAATCAAGCAGAATCTCCTCGGAGTTGAGTACGGCCTTGGTCATCTGAAAGAGAAAGGTCTTGTTGGCAGATCCACCGCCCTTGGCCATGAACAAGAATCGATACTCGTCACCCTGGACCGCGTAGAGATCGATCTGGGCCGGCAGATTGCACCGGGTGTTTTTCTCATCGTACATGGTGATGGGCGCATTCTGGGAATACCGGAGATAGTTCTCGGTATAGGCCGTGAACACCCCTTTGGAAAGGGCCTCTTCATCGTCGAATCCGGTCCAGACCCCCTGCCCTTTTTTGCCCATGACAATGGCCGTGCCCGTGTCCTGGCACATGGGATAAACCATATCGGCTGCGATCACGGCATTTTTCAACAGTTCAAGGGCAATGTAGCGATCATTGTCGCTGCTTTCAGGATCATCAATGATCCCCTTGAGTTTTTCCAGATGGCTTGCCCGGTAGAGATGGGCCACATCCTTGAACGCTTTTTGAGCAACAAGCTCAAGGGCTGCGGGATCGACCACAAGAACATCCTTGCCGTTGAAGCTTTCCACCTTGACATGGTCTTTGGATACAAGCTTGTACGCTGTATCATCCTTGCCCAGGGGAAACATGGGCGTATAATTAAATTGAGTCATGTTCTCTCCTTATCACTTGACCATGGCCATCTTGCGCCTCAGATAGGCGATCTGGGTCTGGTGGGGAAGGTCCTTGGGGCAATAATCCTGGCAACCCAGAAGGGTCATGCAGCCAAACACCCCGTCGTCGTCACCGATGATCTCGTAGAAATCTGTGTCAGACCGCTTGTCCCGGGGGTCAAGGGAATATCGGGCAAGGCGCATGAAACCAACGGCTCCAAGGAAACCGTCCCGCATCCGTTTGGTGGCACAGGCTGAAATACAGCAGCCGCACTCCACGCACCGCTCAAGCTCGTAGATTTCATCAGCAGTGTCAGGATCCATGCGCTCTTCAAGTTTGCAGAGGTCCACATTTTCCGCGCACTTGTCATGGATCCAGCTTTCCACCCGCTCACTCATCTGGCGCATGAATTTTCCGGTGTTCACAGAAAGATCGCCGATGAGCTCAAAACCGGGCAGGGGCAGCAGAGTGATCTCGCCGTCAGGGAACTTGGAGGTCAAGGTTCGACAGGCAAGGTCGGGTGCACCGTTGATGACCATGCCACAGCTTCCGCAGATGCCTGCCCGGCAGATGAAATCAAACTGAAGGGAGGGATCCTGGTTCTCCCGGATATCGTTAAGGGCGATGAAGATGGTCATGCCCGGGGCCTCCACAACCTCGTAGGTCTTCATCTCAGGTGTATCCCCCTTGAGCTGGGGGTTGTATCGTAAAATGTGAAATTTTAAGGTTCTTTCCTGGTCACTCATTATTTAAATCCCCTCCCTATGCGCTCGTTCTTTCCTTTGAATTTTTCCGGTATGTCAATGGGATTGAGGAGTTCCTGAATCTCAAAGCGATCTGCGTCTGGATTGGCCTTTTTTATCTCATTGATCTGGGCAACCCTTTTTTCCGTGTCCGGGTGATGGATGGTGTTGTCGACCCCATAGCCCCTGGAGCCCGGAGGCATCTCCATTTTCATGATGTCCAGGGCTTCGTAGGAAACTTCAGGCAGATCCATGTCCTCTGAAGGCCAGGACGTAATGGTTCTCTTGAGCCAGTCCCGGTCGTTTCTTTCAGGGAAGTCTTCCCTGGCATGGGCGCCCCGGCTTTCGGTTCTGAGCATGGCACCATAGGCCACGCACTGGGCAAGCTTTATCATCTTGGGCACCCGGATGGCCTCCACAAGTTCAGGGTTGGACGAGGAGATGCGGTTTCTGATGGCGATATTCTTTGCCCGCTGGTTGAGGACTTTCAGCTCCTCCACGGCCTTTTCAAGATCTGCCTGATTCCTGAAGATTCCCACCTTGTCCATCATGATTTCCTGCATCTCTTTCTTGAGCTTAAAGGGGTTTTCTCCGGTGTCCCGGTTAAGGAGTTTGACAAGCTTGCGCTCTTCACGTTTTACAAATTTTTCAATGAGTTTTGTGTTGATGTTGAGGGTGGTTTTGGCACAATGGTCTGCCACAAACTCACCCACGATCATGCCGGCCACAACGGTCTCGGCAACCGAGTTGCCCCCAAGCCGGTTAAAGCCGTGCATATCCCAGCAGGCACCCTCGCCCGCTGAAAAAAGGCCCTTAAGGGTGGGACTTTCGCCCGTGGGCTTGGTTCTGATTCCACCCATGGAATAATGCTGGGTGGGCCGGACAGGAATGAAATCCTTGACAGGATCAATACCAAGGAAGTACTCGCAGATCTCCTTGACCTCCCGAAGGTTCTTGTTGATATGTTTTTCCCCAAGCAGAGTGATATCAAGCCAGAGGTGATCCCCATATCTTGAAGAAACGCCCTTGCCCTTTCTCATGTGCTCGGTCATGCGCCTGGAGACAACGTCCCTTGAGGCAAGCTCTTTTTTATCGGGCTCGTAGTCAGGCATAAACCTGTAACCGTCCTTGTCCAGCAACAGCCCGCCGTCGCCGCGGCAACCCTCGGTGGTAAGAATACCCACGGGAACAATGGCCGTGGGATGGAACTGGACCGCCTCCATGTTACCAAGGGTGGCAATCCCGGTTTCAAGGGCAATGGCGGAACCGATTCCCTCAGAGATGACGGCATTGGTCGTCACTGCGTAGAGACGGCCGTAACCACCGGTGGCAATCGTGGTGGCCTTGGCCACATAGGCGATGAGCTCACCCGTGACAAGATCCCTGACAACTGCGCCGGAACAGACACCGTCCTCGTGGATAAGGGCAATGGCCTCTTTTCGTTCATGGACCTGGATACCAAGTTCAATGGCCTTGTTGTCCATGGCGTAGAGCATGGTGTGGCCGGTGCCGTCACTGGTAAAACAGGTGCGCCATTTTTTCGTTCCGCCGAAATCCCTTGAGGTGATGAGCCCGTGGCAGTCCTTCTTTTCAGTGATGGTAACCTTTTTACCGTTGATCACCACCTGGCGATCGCCTTTTTTCACCCGGCTCCAGGGAACCCCCCAGGCCGTGAGCTGGCGGATGGCCTTGGGAGCCGTGTTCACGAACATCCTTGCCACATCCTGGTCACATCCCCAGTCGCTGCCCTTGACCGTGTCTTCAAAATGGACCTCTTCGTTGTCCCCCTCACCCTTGATACTGGCGCCAAGACTTGCCTGCATGCCGCCCTGGGCCGCAGCCGAATGGGATCGCTTTGCAGGCATAAGCGAAAGTACAATGGTATCATACCCCCGCTGCGTGGATGCGATGGCGACTCTCAATCCCGCAAGACCGCCACCAATGACCAGTGAATCCGTATATATGACTTTCATCTATTACTCCTTGGTTGGTGTCGTGTGATCGTTAGCGTTCTCTGCACCAGGGGCTGCCGGTTCAGCTTCGTGCCCAGCCTCGGGGGCCGCAACCGCTTCCACAGCTTCTTCCACAGCTTCTTCCACAGCCTCAACATGGGCGGGTTGGGCCGGAGCCTGTACTTCTGCCGGGGCTGCTGCCTCGACCTTGACTGTGCCATGGCTATTCTTTGTGTAGGGCTCTCCCACACGGTCGCTGTGGCTCCACCCAATGATGAAGAAGACCACAAGGGCAAGTCCACCAATGGAAAGGAAAAAGATTGTAGCCTGTTTTTTGAATAGCTGAAGTTTTTTTCGGGACTGAACCGGATCTTTTCCCCCAAACCAACCCCACTTCATGCAGAGTCGATAAAGTCCGATGGTGCCGTGGAGTTCAACGCAGACCAGCAGCACAAGGTAGAGGGGCCACATGAACGAAGAAAATACCCTGTCGGACGACAGGTAGGGGTCAATCTGGCCGGGATGGGTCAGCATGATAAACAGATGTACTGAGCCAAGAAAAAACATGATAAAACCGGTAACTACCTGCCAGTACCACAGGTTGGTGTCGCCATGGTTCATCATGCCCATCTGGGAACGAATGATGGTATGCTGTTTCCAGGTGATGGGAAACTTTCTCACCCCAAGGGCCGCATGGATGATAAACAGGGTGAACACACAGAATACGGCAATAAAAACAGCCGACGGATACCCATGCCCTGTGCTGGACAAAAACGACAGTTCCATGGTTTTCGCCACAAAGTTAAAAGAGCCTTTTCCCAGCAGAATACTCGCCACCAGGAGCATGTGAACCCACATGAAAAGCCCGAGCACAAGGCCCGTACCGCTCTGGGCAAGGTCAAGCCTTGCCGGGATTCGGCTCTTTTTAATTCGATCATTGACAATCAAGTTTTCCATCTATCCTCCTTGATGGCAGGTTGGCCCTGGTTAAAGGGAATCTCTGCCACCAGACGTTAAAGATTATTCAAAAGCGATGGGGTGTGAATCCACGCCCCGCAACTCAAAAAACCGATTTACATACCTCGCCAAGGATCCCAAGATTCTTGCACACATGTATGCCGTTCTTTTCCATGGCTTCAATCTTGGCCTGGCCCGTGCCACTGCCACCACTGATGATGGCACCGGCATGGCCCATTCGTCGGCCCGGGGGGGCCGTAAGCCCTGCGATGAAGCCAACAACAGGCTTTGTCACATGGGCCTTGATAAAGGCGGCAGCCTCTTCTTCGGCATTACCGCCGATCTCTCCGACCATGACAATGCCCCGGGTATCGGGATCATTCTCAAAGGCCTGGAGCACATCAATGAAATTGGTGCCATTAATGGGATCACCACCAATGCCGATGCATGTAGTCTGGCCGATACCAAGCTTTGTCAGCTGATCCACCACCTCATAGGTCAGGGTCCCGGACCGGGAAATGACCCCTGCGGGTCCGCCGGGCATATGAATCTTGCCCGGCATGATACCGATTTTACACTCTCCAGGGGTGATGATGCCAGGGCAGTTTGGCCCGATGAGACGGCAGGTCTTTGTAACCAGAAAATTCTTTACCCTGACCATGTCCATCACGGGAATACCCTCTGTGATGGCCACAATAAGGTCAACCCCGCTGTCTGCGGCCTCCATGATGGCGTCGGCACAAAAGGGCGGGGGCACAAAGATCATGCTGGCGTTGGCCCCTGTCTGCTCGACCGCCTCGGCCACGGTGTTGAACACCGGGACCTTGTCCATTTGCTGTCCACCCTTACCCGGAGTTACCCCGGCAACCACCTTGGTGCCATATTCGATGCACTGCCTTGTGTGGAACTGGCCCTCCTTGCCGGTGATTCCCTGGACAACGAGCCTTGTCTCTTTATCTACAAATATACTCACGACCTTCTTCCTCCATCATTATAGAAAACTTCCACCAGCGTGCCACAATTGGCGGAGCTTCTGACTTCGTTAACTCGCTCCGGCCGTGCCGGTTATATGGCGGCTGCAACCTTTTCGGCTGCGTCCTTCAAGTTTACGGCATTGATCAGGTTGAGCCCGGACTGGGCAAGAATCTCCTTGCCCCGTTCCACATTGGTCCCCTCCATGCGAACAACCACCGGAATGGTAATGCCGCTCTTTTTTGCCGCAGTGACAATGCCCTCGGCAAAAACGTCGCAGCGCAGAATCCCGCCAAAAATATTGATGAGAACCGCCTTCACCTTTTTGTCCCGGAGAATGATGCTGAATGCATTTTCCACCATTTCAGCCGTGGCGCCGCCCCCCACATCCATGAAGTTGGCAGGTTCAGCCCCTGCGTTCTTGATGATGTCCATGGTGGCCATGGCAAGACCGGCACCGTTAACGATGTTGCCCACGTTACCGTCAAGGTTGATGTAGTTGAGATTGAACTTTGAGGCCTCAACTTCCAGGGGATCTTCCTCGTCAAGATCCCTCAGTTCAACCAGATCCTTATGGCGGAACAGGGCATTGGAATCAATGTCCACCTTGGCATCCAGGGCCATGACCCTGTCGTCCGAGGTAAGGATCAGTGGATTGATCTCCAGGAGTGAACAGTCGTTTTTAACAAACAGGGTGTAAAGATTTTTCAACAGGGCTGAAAATTCCTTGAGTGCCGCCTTGGGAAGCCCAAGACCAAATCCCACCTGGCGGAGATAATACCCCTGGATTCCGGTGAGGGGATCAACCCTCACCTTGATAATCTTTTCAGGGGTTTTGGCGGCGACAGTTTCGATATCCATGCCGCCTTCCTGGCTTGCCATGATCACAATACCTGCCGTGGCACGGTCCACAAGAATGCTCAGGTAGAGTTCCTTTGCAATCTTCTGGCCGGCTTCGACCAGCAATTTTTTCACCTCACGGCCCTGGGGACCGGTCTGGTGGGTAACAAGGGTCATACCAAGGATTTCACCGGCAAAACGCCTTGCCTCTTCCTCGGATGCGGCAAGTTTAACACCCCCGCCCTTTCCCCGGCCCCCGGCATGGATCTGGGCCTTGACCACCACAGGATAGCCGCCAAGGCCCCTGGCAACATCCACGGCCTCTTCAACGGAAAAGGCCACCCCCCCGTCCGGAACCGGAACACCAAAGGTTCGAAACAACGCCTTTGCCTGGTATTCATGTATTTTCATAATCAGTCCTTTAAATCTGCTTGTGTTTATAAAAACGACAACAACGCCTCGGCTGCAGCCGAAGGCGATATCAACTCCTGTTCCACCTTTGCTGATATTTCAGGAATCTTTCCTGCAATTGTGCTGTTCTGATGGAATCTTGCCTTGAGTCCTTCATCGATGAGGGTCCACATCCAGGACAGTGCCTGGCGACGCCTTCGAAGGGAAAACTCCCCGGTCTGGGTCATGATCCGTCGGTGCTCAAGCACCGTCTCCCAGACCTGCTGGGTTCCATTTTTAAGGATTGAACTGCAGGTGAGCACCGGAGGCCGCCAGGAAGGCGATTCCGGCGTTACAATGTGCATGGCAATCTCAAATTCAAGCCTAGCCTTTTCAGCCCTTTCCACATTGTCGCCGTCGCACTTGTTGATGGCAATGGCATCTGCCACCTCAAGCACGCCCTTTTTGATGCCCTGGAGCTCGTCTCCTGCTCCTGTGATCATGAGGGCCAGGAAAAAATCGACCATTGTGGCAACGCTGGTTTCAGACTGCCCCACCCCCACGGTCTCCACAAGCACCACGTCAAAACCTGCTGCCTCGCACACCAGAAGGGTCTCCCTGGTCTTTGCAGCAACCCCTCCCAGGGTGCGTCCCGAAGGAGAAGGCCGGATAAATGTGGACGGGTGGGCCGCAAGCTGTTCCATGCGGGTCTTGTCCCCGAGGATGCTGCCGCCGCTGCGGCTGCTTGAGGGATCCACGGCCAGAACCGCCACCCGGAGCCCCTTTTCAACCAGAAAAAGGCCAAGGTTCTCCACAAAGGTGGATTTACCCACCCCTGGAACACCGGTGATGCCAAGGCGCACCGCTTTGCCCGTATGGGGCAAAAGCTTCTCCATCATTCGGGCGGCAAGCCGTCTGTGGGCTTCAAGGGAGCTTTCCACCAGGGTAATGGCCTTGGCTATGCCCCTTCTTTCTCCCTTGAGCACACCGTTTGCAAGATATTGCGGATCAAGTTCCTTTACCTCACCCATGGGCCGGCTCACCCACCAATGACATTGAGGGTCCGGTTGGCCGAATCGGTCACCACGGTTCCAGGGCCAAATATTTCCACGGCTCCAGCTTTTTTTAATGCGTCATAGTCTCCCGGCGGAATGATGCCCCCCACAACCACCTTGATATCACCTGCCCCTTCTTTCTCAAGGGCTGCAATAAGGGCTGGCACCAGGGTCTTGTGCCCGGCAGCAAGGCTTGAAACACCCACCACATGGACATCATTTTCAACGGCCATACGGGCCGCCTCTTCAGGGGTCTGGAACATGGGGCTGATATCCACATCAAAGCCGAAATCAGCATAGGCCGTGGCAATCACCTTGACGCCGCGGTCATGGCCGTCCTGACCCATTTTGGTCACAAGAATCCGTGGCCGACGACCTGTTTTTTTCTCAAAATCCTGGGTTCTCTTTCTAAGGGATGCCAGAATTTCAGAATCTCCACACTCGGAGGCATAGACACCGGAAATACACTGGGTGGTTGCCACAAAGCGGCCAAACTCCTTTTCAAGGGCATCGGACACTTCACCAACCGTGGCCCTGGCCCTGACCGCCTCAATGGTTGCAGCCAGAAGGTTTCCACCCTCCCGGGCCATCCGGGTCAAGGCTTCAAGGGCGGTTTGGACCTTGCCGCTGTCCCGCTCTGCCTTTATCTTTTCCAGCCGCTGAATCTGCTCCATGCGAACCTCGTCTGAGACCTCAAGCACTTCCAGGGGGGCTTCCTCGTCAAGCTGATACTTGTTCACCCCCACAATGACATCCTTGCCCTGGTCGATCCTGGCCTGGCGCCTCGCTGCCACCTCTTCGATGCGCATCTTGGGCATACCCGTCTCAATGGCCTTTGCCATGCCGCCAAGCCCGTCGATCTCCTTGAGTATCTTTCTGACCTCGTCGATGATATTCTGGGTCAAGGACTCCACATAGTAGGAACCGCCAAGGGGATCCACCACACTTGTTACCTTGGTTTCTTCCTGGACAATGATCTGGGTGTTTCTGGCAATTCGGGCAGAGGTCTCGGTGGGCAGGCCCACGGCCTCATCAAAGCTGTTGGTATGAAGGCTCTGGGTGCCGCCAAGCACGGCGGACATGCACTCAAGGGTGGTCCGGATGATATTGTTGTAGGGATCCTGCTGGGTCAAACTCCACCCCGAAGTCTGGCAGTGGGTTCTGAGCATCTTGGATTTTGGATTTTTGGGGTTGAACTGGTCCATGATCTCAGCCCAGAGAAATCTTGCGGCCCGAAGCATGGCAATATCCATAAAAAAATTCATGCCGATGCCAAAGAAAAAAGAAAGCCTGGGGGCAAAAGCGTCAATGTCAAGACCTGCGTTGATGGCGGCCCGGGTATATTCAAGACCATCGGCCAGGGTAAAAGCCGTCTGAAGGACACTGTCGGCGCCGGCCTCCATCATGTGGTAACCGCTGATGCTCACCGTGTTAAACTTTGGCATGTTTTCAGAGCAATAGGCAATGATGTCCGAGATGATCCGCATGGACGGGGTCGGAGGATAGATATAGGTGTTACGGGTGAGGTACTCCTTGAGGATATCGTTCTGGATGGTTCCCATGAGCTGTTCAGAGGCAACCCCCTGCTCCTCGGCCGCCACAATATAACCGGCAAGGATGGGCAGCACGGCCCCGTTCATGGTCATGGAAACGGACATCTTGTCCAGGGGAATCTGGTCAAAGAGAATCTTCATGTCCTCAACTGAATCCACGGCAACCCCGGCCTTACCCACATCCCCCGTCACCCTGGGATGATCGGAATCATATCCCCTGTGGGTGGCAAGGTCAAAGGCCACTGAAAGACCTTTCTGGCCGGCGGCGAGATTTTTGCGATAAAAGGCGTTGGACTCTTTGGCCGTTGAAAACCCCGCATACTGACGGATGGTCCAGGGCCTTCCTGCATACATGGTGGCCTTGGGTCCCCGGACAAAGGGCTCAAACCCAGGCAGGTTATCCATGAACTCGACCCGTTTAAGATCTTGGGCAGTATAGAGGGGTTTAACCTCAATTCCTTCGGTTGTGGGAACAGAAAGTGACTCCAGGGGTTTTCCTCTTAATTCTTTAGTTGCCAATGCTTTCCAGGCGTTTAGATCGGGCGTCTGTGACATTAAAAACTCCTTAGATTATGGTAAACCGTTTGTCGAGTCTAAAGTCTAATCCCTCTGGCAGAGCTCCACAAGCACTCCTGAAGTGGCCTTGGGATGGAGAAAGGCTATCTTTGCTCCGCCTGCGCCCAATCGCGGCGTCTCGTCAATCAGGCGAATTCCCTTGGCTTTGAGTTCAGCAAGGGCCTCTTCGATATTTTCCACCCTGAATGCCACATGCTGGATACCTTCGCCTTTTTTTTCAATATAACGCGCCACTGGACCGTCGTCGGAGGTTGATTCGAGAAGTTCGACCTCACTTTCTCCAACGGGGAAAAACGCCGTGGTTACTTTTTGTGCGTCAACGGTTTCACTGCCGGCAAAACTCATCCCAAGTACGTCCGACCAGAAATTTTTACCATCCTCAATACTCTTTACCGCAACTCCCAGGTGATCAATTTTTAATATCTTCATCTCTCCTCCTGTTCCATTGTACGTAAATTTTTTTATCTATTGATGATCTAACGGACAAACAAAGTCAACCCAAAACACCGTTCACAAGGCATTTTTTGACCCGATTCCCCCGGTTTCCAATGCAAGACAAAAACCGCTGTGTTCACTTAAAACGCCCGCCAAAACATTGCATCCAGGGACGTGTATCATTCGTCGTGGCACGGGCAGAGACCGTGTTCGACCATGCCGCTTAAACGGATTCAGATAATATTCTCCGCTTCAAATGCATCAATCTCCTCCAAGGTATAACCCAATTCGCCCAGGATTTCACGACCTTTTGCCCCAAATTTATCCGGCGGGGTCCTGACACTGCCGGGGGTGCGGCTCAATTTAATGGGAATACCAAATGTCTTTGTCCCTGTCCCGTCATTTTTATCGTCTCCCACGACCATTCCCCGCTCTTTGAGCATTGGATCTTCCATAACCTCTGCCAGAGTTTTAATCCTGGCGTAGCAGACGTCAAGGTCTGCAAGGGTATTGTCCCAGTGATCAATGGTCTGCTGTTTAAATATAGCAGCAAGGGCGTCGATAATTTCTTCGCGCCGGTCGTCGTCGTACTGGAGGTCTGCAAATTCAGGCAGGTTCAAACGATGGCACAAACGCTTCCAGAACCTGTGTTCCACGGCACCTATGGTGAGATATCGATCGTCCGCCGTTCCGTAGGTGTTGTAGCAGGCGTACCGGTGGGAAAAGGTGCCATCTGATCGAACGGGCACCCGGCCCGTCACCCCGGAAAAATAAAGGGGAAGGGTCAGAAACCCCACCATGCCGTCGGTCATGGAGATGTCAATATACTGGCCTTTGCCCGTGGTGGACCGTTCCACAAGGGCCATGAGTATGCCCATGGCAGCGTTCATGGCTCCCCCTGCGATATCTGCGAACTGCACCCCGGGAATGGAGGGGGGTGCATCCCTTTGTCCCATGAGGTCAAGCACACCTGAGTTGGCAAGGTAATTGACATCATGCCCGACCCGGTCCCGCATGGGACCTGTCTGGCCATATCCTGTGATGGAGCAGTAAATGATTTTGGGATTCTGCTCTTGAACCCTGGCATAATCGACCCCCAGACGTTCAACCACCCCGGGTCGGAACCCTTCAAGAATCACGTCCGCCCCCTTTGCCAGGCGAAAAAAAATCTCAAGCCCCCTGTCTGATTTAAGATCCAGGCACATGTGCCGCTTGTTGCGGTTGACGATGTTGAAAAAAAGACCGTCCGCCTTGAACCGTTTGTCCTCAACGGAAATAACTTGGGCACCATGATCGGCAAGGATCATGGAACAATAGGGCCCTGGAAGCAGTCGTGAAAGATCCAGAACTTTTATCCCCGAAAGTGCGCCTTTGCTCAACATGGTCGTCCCCCCTGATAAAATGGATAGGTTAGAATAAAATTCATAGCACCCCCCCAAGGGATTGGGCAACAAAAAACAAGATTAAGATTGCGTTTTAACGGATAAAACGGTATTTAAAGAGCTTAATTTAAAAGGATATCCAACAATAGATGAAATTTGAAAAATACCACATTTCTGAAGATCTCAAAAAAAATCTTGCTGCCCTTGGATTTGTACGACCCACGGACATCCAGTTCAAGGCGATCCCTTCGATCCTCAAGGGTGAAGATGTACTGGCCATTGCCCAGACTGGAACAGGAAAGACCGCGGCCTTTGCCATTCCAGTCATCGACCGGATACACTCGTACAAAACCAGCAAAAGAACCCGGGGCATCCGATGCCTTGTCATGGTTCCCACACGTGAGCTTGCCGAACAGATCGGCGGGGTGTTTGACACCCTTTCCCGCCACACCAAGGTCAAAACCTTTGCCCTTTACGGCGGGGTCGAACAGGATCGCCAGATCAAACGCCTCCAGGACGGCATCGACATCCTCATTGCAACCCCGGGAAGGATGTTCGACCTCATCAGCCAGGGCCACATCAACCTTGACAACGTCAACACCCTGGTGCTGGACGAGGCAGATCACATGCTTGACCTTGGATTTATCACCGACATCCACCATGTAAAACAAAAACTGGTCAAACGTCACCAGACCCTGTTCTTTTCGGCTACCATCAACCAGAAGATCAAAAAACTTGCCTTTTCCCAGGTCAAGACCACAGCCATCCGTATTCAGATCTCCCCGGACGACCCGGTTTCAAAAAATGTTTCTCACTTTGTGATGTTTGTGGAGATGGACGACAAACGGTTCTTTCTTGAAAACTTCATCAAGGAAAACCCCAGCGCCAAAATCATTGTGTTTGTCAGAACAAGGGTCCGGGCCGAACGTGTGGCAAAAGCCATGGAACGGGTGGGAATAGAGACATCCACCATCCACGGAGAAAAGGACCAGACACTCAGGTCCCTGGTCATGCAGCGGTTCAAGAATAACGAAATCAGTATCCTCATCGCAACGGATGTGAGCGCCAGGGGAATCGACATCCCCAACGTGGACTTTGTCATCAACTATGACCTTCCAGACCAGGCTGAAAACTATGTCCACCGGGTTGGACGGACAGGCCGGGGGGTGAAAAAGGGAAGTGCCATCTCCTATTGCAGCAGGAATGAAAGAGAACGACTGGACGAAATCCAGACCTTTATTAATAAAAAGGTCGAGGTGGTCCATGTCACAAAGAACGACTACGCCATGGTGGTCGAACCTGAACAGTCGTTTGAAGACGTCCGGGACCTGATTGCAGACCACGAGCAATGGCTCAAAGGCAAGAAAAAAAAGCGTTCAAAATAACCTGCAAGGCCAGAGCAAAACAGTGCTTTCGATCTTAACGAAACATGAAACACGATGATACTGGGCAGGCGATAGTACCATTCCGCCCTCTTTGGTTTCCCTGATCGGAAAGGTAACCGTCGGGGGGATTTTTGCCCCTCCAGACTAAAGCGATTGAAACTCCACTAATGGCAATGCTTCGTAACGAGTTTCCACATGTCCTGGCCGACACAACGAATAATAAAAATGGTATTATGCCGCCCCCGGCGGGCGATGGGACCGGCCCGGGACCGTCGGCGGCCCTTTTGCCCTGCCGGTCTAAAGCGCAGGAACTGCGGGCTAAAGTCCTCAAACAGCCTGCGCTTCTTAACGCCCGGCAGGGCAAAAGGGCTCATCGCCTTTGGGTCCCAATGGGCTGGTCCCATCGCCCGCCGGGGGCTCTGCTGTCGACAATTTGAGGCTGCATTTTCTTATAACCGGCACGGCCGGAGCGAGTTATGGCTCCGGCCTCAACGAATTTTGAAACGCCTCTGTTTGTAATGCTTTGGTGGGTGTTTCATATAAACCCACATGTCCTGCCGGACACAACGAAGATAGAAACTCGACAGCATAGGCGGGCGGGAACGGGTATTGCCCGCAGCGGATTAAACGGCAGCGGTCAGCATGGACGCTGAAGGAGCTGCCGTTTCCCTCGGAGCAGCCCAGGACGGGCTGCGAGAATGAGCGGAGGGTTATACCCGTTCCCGTCTGCCGGCCCGAGAAGAGTTTCATATAACCGGCACGGCCAGAGCGAGGTATGGCTCTGGCCTCAACGAATTTTGAAACGCCATCATTGACAATGCTTTGGTGAGTGTTTCATATAAAACCGGCACGGCCGGAACGAGGTATGGTTCCCAGCCACAACGAACGATGAAACGCCTCTGATGGTAGTGCCTCAGCAACTGTTTCATGTATAAAAAAAAGGTTATAGGCCGGGTGGCGTGCACACGGCCTTGACATGGTAATAGCTTGAAAGATCGCTGCTGTCGATGAACCCAAGCTCCAGGCTTGCATACCATGCTGAGGTGAAGGTGGCCCGGTCGGCACTCCACAGCCAGTGCTGGCGAAGATCAAATACCGGTTCAAGGCAGAGCCCGGTTCCCTTGGGCAACGGACTTATGATGGTGAGTAGTTCTGCTGCCGTGGGCATTCGCCAGTTATCAAATCCCTGGTATCGTTCCCGGTTCAATCGTTGGACATAGGCACAGCCCTCTTTCCAGTTGACCGGGAACCGGGTACCGGAACTCTGCCAGACAAGTCCGGTTTCAGGGTCCTTGACCAGGTCAGACCCAAGGGCTTTAAAATGCTTGGGCAGAATTTGCCTTGGACGCATGAGGCTGTCCAGATCAAAAGCTTTCTGGGCCCTTGCTCTGGGGATTTTTTCAGGAAGGTGACGAACCTTGATCTGTCTTTGAAAAGGCTCGGTTTCGTTGAGCCAGTCCATGGACACCGAACAGAACTTTTCTTTTTTTTCAATCCAGGCAAGGCAGAGCCCCTTGAGATCTTCGGCCATGGAATCAGCATCTGGGAATCGATGGCCCGGCAAAAAGGCCATGGCCCGGTCAAAAAAATCGTCCCATGTCGGGTCAAGATCGGAATTAAGCTCACTGGCTCTGCTCTTCTTTTCAGGCAATTTCCCGGTGAGCATCCGGAACAGCATCACCCCCACGGAATAAAGATCAGCGGTTTCATCCACTCCGTCCGGGTCCTTTTCCTGTTCTGGTGAAGCATAGTAGGGGGATCCCACCTTGAGGCTTGCATGGCCATGGAATGTTTCGTTCCTCAGCTTGGAAAGGCCGAAATCACAAATTTTTACATTGTCAAGATCATCCAGAAGAATGTTAAAGGGTTTAATATCCCGATGGATCACCGATCGGTCATGGAGGCAGGCAAGACCGTCGAGAATCTGCAGAATGTATCCCACGGACCGTTCAATCTTGATGACCCGTGAAGGCCGTTCGGTTTCATAGGACTCTCCCATGAGGGCTCCAAGGTTGTTCGAATAAAAACCCATGGTGTAAAAGGGCTTGCCCTCAAAGCGGTCAAAGTCAAGGATCTCAACCACATGGGGATGGCGAAGCGAGGCAAGGGTCACGGCTTCAGCCACAAAGAGATCCTCCACACCCTTTTCACCCATGAGGGTTGTCAAAAGCGGCACCGGTTCCAGAAGTTTTAACGCCCCGATCTTGCCCGTGACCGGGTATTCGACCTTGAACACCTTGCCCATTCCACCCTTGCCAAGCAGCCCTGCAACCTTGAATTTTCCAATATATTTCATATGATTTAAAACCGTTTCAATAGTTTATCCGCGTACACGTCCGGAATGGAGGTCCTACGGATTTTCATGGCTGTGGTGTGGCAGTCGTATGGTACAAACACGACCTCAAGCCGCCCGGTTTCCATGTCAAACACCACTATTTTGGCAGAGGGATTTCCATCCCTTGGCTGCCCCACACTGCCGGCGTTTACAATGTATTTTTTTTGCCTGTCCAGAAAAATTTCCCCCTGGCCGAGTTCCTGGTGGGTCAGGTTTCCATTGTCAAGGACAATCAATTCCAGGTCATGGGTATGACCGGTAAAACAGACCCACTGATCCATGGCTTCCATTTTCCTCTGGAGAATAACGTCTGAAAGCTGAAAAAGGTAAACAAACGGCGACTCCGGAGGCGACCCGTGTACAAAAAGCAGGTTTTCAACAACCAGACTCTGGGACCATCCTCCAAAGACCTGTTTAAAGGCGGGTAGAAGATGGGACCGGGTGTGGTCCGCAGCCTTTTTTGCAACAGGATTAAAGCAGGCAAGAAAAGCAGGGTTGAGAACTGCCATCTCGTGATTGCCCAGAACCGATAGAATATTTCGCTCACAGATTATTTCCATCACTCCGTTGGGATCCGGACCATAGCCGATGTTGTCGCCAAGGGAAATGATCCGGTCGGGCACTTCCCGACCCTGGAATGAGCGGTCAACCCAGGCAAGCACCTCGGTAAACGCCTCCAGATTTGCGTGGATATCGGATAAAATGATCAAACGCATGGTGTCTCCGTCAGGGAACCAGGGTCAGTTCCCATGGATAAGTTCACGAATCAAACCCAGCAGGGTTCGACTATCTATGGGTTTTTGAACGTACTTTTTAACACCCAGGGCCAGGGCTTTTTTTTCATCATAGGTTCCACAATACCCTGTACACAGGATAATGGGAAGCTCACTTCTAAGATTCAGCATTTTTGTTGACAACTCAACACCCGACAGCTGGGGCATTGTCATGTCTGTGATGACAAGGTCAAATTTCAACGGATCTTTTTCAAATTCAGCATAGGCGTCAGCACTGTTTTCAAAGGCTGTGATTTCATACCCGTAATCTTTTAAAAGCTCCTGGGTCGACAAAAGAATGCTCTCCTCGTCGTCCACCACCATGATGTGTTCCCTTCCCCCTGGAGGAACCTCCTGGAGATTCGGCACCTCTATCTGGTTCCCTGCCCGTTCATCTACAACGGGGAAAAAAAGCTGAAAAGCAGATCCCTGACCAGGTCCGCTGTCAACAGTAACATACCCGCCATGCTCTTCAACAACCCCGTAGACCAGGGCCAGACCAAGACCTGTGCCCTCTCCGGGCTTTTTGGTGGTAAAATAGGGATCAAATATTTTATTTAAGGTCTTCGGGTCCATGCCGTTGCCCGTGTCCATCACCTTGACGGTCAGATATTGGCCCGGCACCATATTTGGAATCGGCCCATTAGCCGAATGAAAAACGTCCATCATGTCCACCTCAACGGTCAGCACCCCGGTGGAAACCATCGCCTGGAAGGCGTTTGTGCAAAGATTCATGAGGGCCTGGTGGATTCTTACCGGATCGCCCAGGATGGGTTTCTCACAGACGATCTTTTCGCAAATTACAATGGACGAGGGGATGGAAGACCGGATCAGATCAAGAATCTCCTTTACCACGGTGGAAAGGATAAGTACCTGCATTTTAGGCTCTGTTTTTCGGCTGAAGGCAAGGATCTGCTGGATCAGTTCAGCCGCCCGTTGTGAGCCTTTTATGATCTGCCGAATATGGCTCTTTGCCTTTGTGGGGTTGTCAATATGCCGTTCCGCAAGCTTGGAATACCCGAAAATCCCCGACAGAATATTGTTGAAATCATGGGCAATACCACCGGCAAGAACGCCCACGGCCTCCAGCTTCTGGGCCTGCTGGAGCTGTGCCTCTATCTGTTTCATCCGGGTGGTATCCCTGAGCACATTGAGCATGGAAACCGTTCCATTGGCATGGGCAATGGGGGTGGCCGACACATGGAACGAATGATTGTCTTTAAAACTGACAATGTCCATCTCCTGGGTGCTGCCGTTTTTAATCGTGTCAAACTCACACCAGGGACATCGTTCACTGAAGCCATGGATTGCCGTAAAACAGTCTTCCCCTGTGGCATCATACCCCGTTCTCTGGATCATGGTGGGGTTCATATATTCAATCAAATAATCTTCAGAGGTAATATATACCGGTTCTTTCATGGACCCCATGATGGCCTGGTATTTTTTTTCACTCTCCAGAAGTTGGGACTCCTTGGCCTTAAGATCGGTAATATCAAGGGCTGCAAAGGTAACTCCCCTGGAAAGATCCTCAAGATCAATGGGGGTGGAACTGAGCAGCACGTCAATAAGCCGACCATCCTTTCTCTGCCACTGGGTTTCAACGGTTCCGATCCCCACCTGGTCTATCTGCTGATATTTTTCCAGGCCCACATGGTCATAGCGTGCTTCATTGGGATAAAGTAGCCTTGCACTCTGGCCTATAAGCTCATCCCTTGAGAAACCAGTCACCCGGGCTAATTGCTCATTTGCCTGAATAATCTTCCTATCGCACACAACCCCGATACCCGTGGGGACTGCCCGGAAAATGCTCTTGATCTCCTCTTCACTTTTTTTCAGCCGCTGCTCGGCAAGGGTTCGTTCCGCCAGCTCATCGGACAGTCGTGCTGTTTTTCCCTTAATCTGTCGCAAAAGCATCAGCGACCACACAAACCCTGCCGCCACCAGCCCAAGAAGAGGAAGAATGACCCAGATGCCTTTGCGCAAGACAGTGGCAAAGGTCAGTGGTTCTGCCTTTAGCGCACCAAACCATTTTTCATAAATTGCATCAAATTCACCCGAAGTTTTTATGATGAACAGCCCTTCGTTGATCATGGCCAGAAGGTTGGCGTTTCCCTGGGCAACGGCAATACAGTATCTACCCTGTAATATGGGGTCGGAAAGGGGTCGAATGTTTTGAATACCCATATTTTTTGCAATCTGCATCCCCTGGGCCCTTGAAATAACGGCACAATCGACACGACCCTGTGCAAGGTTTTCAATAACATCCTGTAAATCATCTTCAAGGACAAGGCGGGTTGACATCTGACGTTCAACGGCAATATCGTGGTAAAGATCTCCCTTTTGTAGACCAATCCTTTTTCCCCGGCATTGATCAATCCCTTTAATGGGTGAGCCGTTCCTGACAAACACACTGTAGGTGGAGATATAATGGGGTACCGCGAAATCAACCTTTTCAGCCCTTTGGGGAGTTCGGTACATCCCTGCCAGAACCTCAGTTTCACCCCTTTCAAGGGCTGTTCGGACCTGATTCCAGGGGCCTAACTCAATCTTGATTCCCATATCCATGGCCCTGGAAACAGCCATGATGATATCAATATTAAACCCCTCGGGAACCCCTTTGTCATTGAGGTATTCAAACGGCGGGAAGTTGTGGTCGCCCCCAACGGTTACGGGTGCAGCAAGGGCTGGAACAACCCAAAGAGCCACCAGGACGGTCGTTCCAAAAAAAAATAATAAAATTTTATTCATTTGATAAAATCGAATAACATGCTTGTTTTAAATTTCTGGTTAGGATTCTGGTAAGCATACTAATGAACATCAAAAAAATCAAACCAAATGTCACCGGACCTTAAAAGGTGTGCACCCTTGCTTCAGGTATGAAGATCCAGGTGATATCCCCGATTTTGAGCTTTTTTTCCAGGACCTGCCTGCGGGTCCACTGGGCCATGAACTCAACCCCGTTGACCTGGATAAAAACATCAAAATAAAATCCGCGGTTGACCAGTCTCTGAACCCTGCCGGAAAACCGGTTTACACCGCCACCCGGATCCCCATCCAGGCAGAGAATCTCTTCAGGTCGCACGGCAAGGTAATCCCGGCCCAAGGCAGGACGGTCAAGGAAAATCTCAAGCCCTTTGAGGCTGACCCTGGAATCATTGCACCCTGTAATGGGGAACACATTCTTCATCCCCACAAACCGGGCAGCAAACGGAGATCCAGGTCGCTCAAACAACTCCTGGATGGTGCCGGTCTGTTCTATTTTCCCCCTGTGAATGATGGCCCCCCTGTTGGCAAGAAAAAGAACGTCCGAAAAATCATGGGAAACCATTACAAAGGTGGTGCCAAGGGTCTTGTGCAGGGATTTCAAAAGATTTTTGATGTCGTCCTGGAGCACGGGATCAAGGGCGGAAAGGGGTTCGTCAAGGAGCAACACCCTGGGGTTGAGAATCAGGGCCCGGCAAAGGGCAACCCGCTGCTTTTCCCCGCCGCTCAAGGTCAGGGGGTGGCGGTTCAACAGATGGGACAGATTCATGGTTTCCACAAGTGATTCAAACCGGGCGTTTGCCTCAACCTTGGAGATGTCATGGTAGCGAACCCCATAACGGATATTTTTTTGTACATCAAGGTGGGGGAAAAGGGCGTAATCCTGGTACACGATGCCAAGGCCCCGGTGTTCCGGAGGGGTTTTTGTTATTTCCTGTTCTTCCAGAAAAACCCCGCCACTATCAATGGGCATCAGCCCCATAATGGCTTCAAGCAGCAGGGATTTGCCCGATCCTGTAGGGCCGATCAGGGCAAAGAAATCCCGCTCTTTAACTTCCAGATTGACCGATTCCAGGCTGAACCCGGTAAGACGTATGGAAAGATCGCTGACCCGTATCATTGAATCCGTCGTTCCCTTGAAAAAAAACGCATCATGACAAAAAGGACCAGGGAGATAATAATCAGCCAGAAGGCCACACATTGGGAATATTTCAAGCCAAAGGCGGTGAAACGCTCATAAATCAGAACCGGGGCCGTCATGGGATGATAGGCCACAATAATGACGGCTCCGAACTCGCTGATGGCCCGGGCCGTGCACATGACTGCCCCAAGGACCATATTTCGCCACACCATGGGAAAAGTAACCCTGAAAAAAGTGGCACCCATGCTTGCACCAAGGCTCTGGGATGCCTTTTCAAGGCGCAGGGGAACGGCTTCAAACCCAGCTTTGACCGTGTTGATGTAAAAAGGAGCCCCCACAAAAACAAGGACCACCACAATCCCGGTGAGGGACCCCATGATTTCAATGTTGATGCCGGCAAGCAGCCGCCCCCATAGGGAGTTTCTGCCAAAAAGGCTCAGGATTGCAATGCCGATGACCGGATGGGGGATCATGATGGGAAGATCAATGAGTCCCTCAACAAGCTTTTTTCCAAAAAACGTCTTTCTTGCCATGATATAGGCCAGGGGGGTACCAAAGACAATGGCAACGGCAGTTGCCCCCAGGGCCGTAAAGATCGAACGGCCCAGGGCCTCGAGCACCACCCTTTCCTGTATTGTTGACAAAAGATCTGACACTTCTGGCATGAGAAGCATCTTGCCCAGGGGAAAGGTGACCAGAAACACCAGGGGAAGGCTCAGAAAGACCGCCCCCCCCCAGAAAAGATTTGTTTTTTTTAATTTCAAGGTCAGCCCGACGATTGCGCAATCCCCCTGTTCTTTGATCTATTTTTTTAATTTACTCTTTGATTTCCACAAGGGGAACAAGGGTTCCGGGCAGTGCCTCCTTCATCTCTTGTGAAGGCACACGGCAGGGAATGAAAGGAGGCTGTCCCATGGATTCAAGGGTCTTTAGGCCACCATCGGCAGACAGCAGATAGGACAGGAACAGTTCTGCAGCCTCTGGATTGGGGCTGTTCTTGATCATGGTAATGCCGTAGGTGCAAGACTGACCGGTCTTTGTGGTAAAAGTGCCCGGTTTTTTCCCGGTGACCTCAACCGTTGCCTGGCGGTAAAAGGCGTCATACTTGTAGTTGCCAAGGTTAATGTGATCGTCAAGGGTGATGTATTTAAGCCCATGCTGAACAGCAACTGACCGATACTCCCAGGCATAGTCCATATTGCCTGTCTTTAAAAGGTTGACAAGCTCCACTGATTTGGGACGTACGTTCTTCAGGGGCCGGTTGGCAATGAGCTTATCGTAAAGCCCATCAATGCTGTAGAATTTTTCAGCAAGTTTTAACACCATGAGGCTTCGATAACCGCAGGGGTCCAGGTTTGGATCGGAATGGCCCCAGACAACGTCCTCTTTTAAAAGGATATCATACCAGTTATCACTGGTAATGGTGTCGCTGAAACGACTGGTCGGTGTATAGCAGAGAACGAGCTGGTTGGATGCAAATCGGACATTCCAGTCTGCAAAATCGGGAACAAGGGTGTTGTCTATCACCTTGTAGTCGGCAGAGGCCATGATGTCGGCCTTTTTTCCAACCTCAGAGATCATTCTCGCCATTTTGGTGCTTCCCCCGGCTTCCCTGAGGATATCAATGTCAGGGTGAAGCGCTTCAAAATCCTTTTCAATCTTGTCAAAGGGAACGGTGAGACTGCCTGCATGAAAAACGATCACCTTGCCTTTGGGTGCTGCAAAACAAAGGGATGCGGACATAAGCAGAACGGTGACAAGGGCCAGGGACTTCAAAAATCTGTTCATGGATTTCATCTATTACTCCTTAAAAATTGGGTTGTAAATAAGCTATGGCTTATTTAAACCCCCAACGAAAGTCAATCATTTTTTCAGGAACACAAAATAAAGGGACAAACAAACCAGAAGCAACCAGATCCAACGACCTACAGGGCATGTTCAATGGTACATCTTACCTGGGAGACCGTTTCATCAAGGACTTCAACTGTGCAGCACGAAAGGTCCACGGCTGGATGAACAACGATTTCCACCTCCCCGGGTGACAGGTTCAGGGAGTCTGACGGCAGAATCTGCCTGGAGTTTCTGATGGTAATGGGAAGAATGGGAAGACCTGCATCCATGGCAAATCGAAAGGCCCCTTTTTTAAAGGCAAGGAGCCTTCCGTCCCGGCTCCTTGTCCCTTCCGGGAAAAAAAGAACCGCAGCCCCGCCGGTGATTTTTCCCCGGAAAAAGAGCCTGTTTTTTGCCTCATCCATGGATTTAAGTGCCGCCCCGCTGTCGGCCCGGTCAACATAGATACAGCCCAGACTCTGGCAGGCCGGTCCAAACACCGGTATCTTTTTAAGCTCCTTTTTCATGACCCACTTGATCCTGAGGCCAAGCCACCCATGGATCACCGGGATGTCGACCATGCTCTGGTGGTTTGCCACCACCACATAGCTTTTGTCCCGGCTATAATTATGCCTGCCCATAATTTTAACCCGGATGGGAACCACGATACAGGCAAGCCGAGACCATGACACGGCAACCAGATTACCTGCATCAGCCCCGAAAAAAAGCACCACAACCATGCAGAGAACCCCGTGAAAAAAGGTCGATAGCGACATAAGGGGAAATACAAACAACCACTTGTAGGGTTGATAAACGGCCTTTAAAATCGCATCCACTCGCCAGACGGCTCCTTTTTTCCCAGGTTACTTGTCCTCGGTTTTTTTCCCCTCATGCTTAATGCCAAGCACAGCATCTACCCAGGAGACAAGATCATCCCCCTGATAGGCATTAAGGATAAATGAATAGGGCGTCTGGGACGAGGCGGCCCGATAGTCACCATTTTCAGTTTTTCCATGGAGCACCAGATCAACGTTCTTGGCCCCATCTCCTGAACCCGTGGTCACCTGAATCTTGAGAAGGGATGTCCCGCCGTCATCCGGCGTGCCCGTCTGCCCATCCATGTAGGAGGCGCAATCAAGATGCGTCAGATCGGCCACCAGGGCGTCAACCTTGCCGGCATCCACGGCGTTGCCATCCTCGGCCTTCCAGGTGGCCTGATCCTGGTCTTGATCTTTGTCCTTGCCATCGGGTTGCCCTGCAAGAATGGTCCGTTTGACATCTCCCTTTTCAACCACAAGGCTGACAAGGGATTCCCGGTCAAACCCGAATACCCTTTTGGACCTGAAGCCCTCCACATCCCGGTCATAATCACGTCTGAAATCACCCAGGGCATGGTAAACCCCTTCATGGCCGGCAAGGGTGACAAAGGTATGACGGTTGGTGGGCGCCGTCTTTCCTATTTCAAAGCTGCGCACAACAGCATCCCCTTTTTTGGCCGTAACCTTAATGCCTTGTTCTGGAGTGAGATCGTAGCGCCTAAGATCCCGGCTCTGGGAGACCAGGGCCGACACACTGAGATTTTCAACCACATCCAGAAGTTTTTTCACGGTGTCAGTGTCAGCCGGATAGTGTTTGTCCGAAACCGTCCACTGCCCGTTGGCCCTGTAAAGGTTGATGGTTTTACCATTCTTTTCAACGGCAAGGGTGGAGACCTCTTCCACAGCCACCCGGGAAAGATCGGGAAGGGTGTAATTACTCTTTTGTTCAGAATGAAACACGAGGTATGCCACAAGGCTGACAATGACCACCCCGAGGATGAGTAACTCTTTCTTCATTTTGTTTATGACTCCTTTTGATCTGTTGAAAAAAGATTTTTAATCCGTTGTTTTCTTGACCTGCGCCTCATCCAGACGCTAAACCCGAATAAAATGACCAGGATGGGCAGGCCGGCAATATTGACGGTCTTGATAACGTTTCTCATGACAGGCAATGTCGGGTCAAGGGGGTTAAGGGTCTGGTTTTTGCTGCGCATGACGGCAATGTCATCCTGGCCGTTAAGGTGGTCAATAACGTTGAGCACAAAGGTGGCATTTGTGCTCCGCCCCTCGCTGTCAAGCATGTTGTCCTCGAGCATGGACGAACAGGCCATGACAAATATCTTGCCGGCCTTTCGGCCTTCCACCAGGGTGTTTGAGGCCTGGATTTTAGACAGATCCGGGGACGTTTTAACACCCTGGTCAGCATCATTGGCCTGGGCCTTGTCTGAACCACTGTCCATCAGGTCCCCTTCAGCCACCTCATTTTCCGGCAACGTCTTCTGGGGAATCTCTTGTCCGGCAAAATAGCTTGAAAAATCACCTTCGAGCATACAGGCAAGATCAAATGAGCGTTTTTCCCCGTCTTTGGGAGGGGAGATGAACATGGGGTTCAGGTTGATATTGTTCTTCATCTCCCACGCCTTGTCCGATGAAGAGAAAAGCGTTGTGGCCTTGATGCCGGATTTTTTCAATTTTTCAGCGTCAACGGTCAGGGGAGAAATTTTCATGGTCACAAGCCCCTTGATATTGTTCATATAGTCGGGCGTGTTGTCGATATTTGCCCCGTCTATCATTGGCGCGAAATAGATATTCTGCTCTCCTCCTCCACGATTTTGGGGCAGCATCTGCTTGTAGCACGCCTCGTCCATGACATAGGAGGAGGACAGCTTGACCCCATAGTGCTCAAGAAGCCTTGAAAGCCCTGTATCAATGGGCACATAAACGGGTCCTCCCCCCATGAACCCGGCAGATTGCCCGGGCATGGTCTCGTTAAAAGCCTCCGGAAAAATGGCAAGGTTGGTTCCCTTCATCAGGGCCTGATCGATTTGGAACAGCTCAAAATCGGTAAATTCCTCCGTGGGCCTTGCAATAATCAGGGTGTTGAGCCCTTCTGGAATCTCCTCGTCCGCAAGGGAGATCTCCTTGATGGTATACCGTTGGGAAACAAGATTGTTAAAGGCATTCATGGTCGTCTGCTGCTGCTGCCCCATCATGCCCATGCCGGGCATGGAAAGAGGAAGCGTACCATGATCTCCAAGATAGCCAATGGCCTGGTTGATTCCAATCATCTGCTCCATGGTGTCTGAAAGAAGATCCGCGAGCATGGTCGGATCCGTCATTTGATAGGTGGTACCAATAATGGGCAGATTAACACTTGAAATCAAAGGAATCTCGGCCCGTTTTTCCCCGTACTCCATGATAAGGCCTGCACCACCCGTACCGGCATGAACATTTTTTGATTCAAGGTCCGGCCATTTGAGGGTCATGAGATTGTAACGTTTGGCAATGTCATCAAGGTTGTTTTCCTTGGTGGGATCAACGTACTTGAAATCCATGACACCAAGGTTTTTGGTGTTGAGTTCTTGAACTACTTTTGTAATCTGTTCAGGAAGGGAGGAAAGGCTGTCAAGGCCCATGAACGGCGCAACGGCAAACAGCGACGAACTTAAGTACATTCTCAACCGTACCTTCTCCTTGAGGCTCAGAAGGGTACTCACCTTGTTGTTGAGTTTCTGGATGGCCGTGGTAAGTTTGTATTCAAGGCCATCCGTGGCAGTGATGGCAGGAACCTTCTCGATCATGTCCCCATGGATGATCACAAGGCCCATGTAAGCCTGCTGGAACTTTACCTCATCATTTTCTATGATTCGAATCTGAACCGGTGAGATACCGTAATCCTCGGCCAACCTGCGGTTGCGGTCCGCCTCATCGGTAAGGCCCGCCTCCTGGGGGGTAACATCATTAAATGTGTAATTGAAAAACTTGCCCCCATGGCTTGCATATTCCTCCATGAGATCGTGGAGGTATCGCTCGGTGTTGTTGTAGGGCACCGGCAGATTCTTTGAAAAAAAGATCTTGATGGTCAGGGGTTCAGACAGGGTGGAGACCACGGTACGACTCGCCGTGGACAAAGAATAAACCCTGTCCCGGGTCAGGTCAGCCCTGAAGAAAAGGGTGGTGCTGACCAGATTGACAAGAACAATCACAATCACATAGATCATGAATTTAAAATATATCTGTTTCTGATTCTTCATTCTGATATCTTACTCCTTAATTCTTTTCCTGCATCACAAGATAGGTTCCCCAAAGCCCCAGGACCATGACGCTCAAAAAGTAGACCAGATCCCGTGAATCAACCACACCCTTGGCAATGCTCTGGAAATGCACATCAGCCCCAAGATATCCCACCACCCCGGCAAGGGCATTGGGAACAAAAAAGAGCATTTTGTCAATCACCGTCAAGGTAAAGCACATGGCAGCCCCCAGGATAAAGGCCACGATCTGATTCCGCGTAAGGCAAGAGGCAAAGATGCCAAGGGAACAATAGGCACCGGAAAGAAGCAGTGCTCCAATATACCCACCAATCACGGGTCCTGGATCAACTTGGCCCACAAAAGAGATGAACAGCGGATATGCAAGGGTCGGGGCAAGCATGGCAGCGGTAAAACCAAGGGCTGCCAGGAACTTCCCAAGGGCAATGTCACTGAAGGAAACCGGCATGGTCAATAGGGTTTCATAGGAGCCCACATTCATCTCTTCAGAAAAAAGCCGCATGGTGATGGCCGGTATCACAAAGGCAAAGATGGTGGGGAGAAGGGAAAAAAAGCCCCGGAGGTCGGCCCGGTCAAAAATAAAAAAAGTTGAAAAAAAGAACCAGCCGGTAAGCACCAGAAAGAGTGCTATCACGATATAGGCGATGGGGGAGATAAAGTAATCCTTGAACTCCCTGGCTGCAATTTGTGTAATCTTCATCATGATTTAATTCCCCCTTGTCAGTTCCTGGAAGATGGTTTCCAGGGAGCGGGATTTATGGGTCAGCTCTGTGATGATCCAGTCGGTTTCTCGAAGGGCAAGGTAAAGGGCTTTGCCCGCATCATAATCATCGATTTCAGTGCTGCCTTTAGCGGGGATGACTTTACAGTGAATTTCAAATCGGCAATCACCCCGGGCTTCAGCTTTTTTCGCCTCGACCTGATGGACCCCTTTGACACCCTGGATCAGGGCCATGGCCTTTTCAGAATCCGCATTGGACAGGGAAAGGAAAATGCTTGATCCGCTGCCATCACCGTTCTTCAGATTCTGGGTGGTGTCGTCAGCAACGATCCTGCCCCGGTTCACAATAACGATTCTATCACAGGTGGCTTCAGCCTCACTCAGGATATGGGTGGAAAAAATAATGGTCTTTTCCTTTCCGATTCTCCGGATGATCTCCCGGATTTCAGCAATCTGGTTGGGATCAAGACCAGAGGTGGGCTCATCAAGCACCAGTATTTCAGGATCGGTCATCAGGGCATGGGCAAGGCCAACCCGCTGTTTCAAGCCCTTGGAAAGTTCGTCAATGGTCTTGTGCATGATATCGGCCAGACCGCAAAGCTCTGATAATTCTTTGAGCCGTGCAACTCGCCGTGCCCGGGGTATTCCTTTGACTGCCGCCACATAGTCAAGGTAGTCAAACACTAGCATGTTGTGATAAAGGGGGGCCGATTCAGGCAAATATCCCATGATCTGCTTGATCTTGAGGGTGTCCTCGGGAATGGAAAGGTCCTTTACCTTGATGGTTCCTGAGCTTGGTTTAAAAAAACCGGTCAGCATTCTTAGAGTGGTTGTTTTTCCGGCACCATTGGGTCCTAAAAGGCCCAGAATCTCCCCCGGATTGATGGTAAGACTGAGGTTGTCCACGGCGCAAAAATCATTGTAGTACTTGGTCAGATTCTCGACCTGTATCACGACTGCCTCCTTAATTTACGGCTATAAAACCTATGG
Organism: Desulforapulum autotrophicum HRM2; assembly: GCF_000020365.1. Classification (NCBI taxonomy): domain Bacteria; kingdom Pseudomonadati; phylum Thermodesulfobacteriota; class Desulfobacteria; order Desulfobacterales; family Desulfobacteraceae; genus Desulforapulum; species Desulforapulum autotrophicum. Next base: position 3,699,515 of record NC_012108.1, read on the forward strand.
ATTATTATGGTTGTCCAGGGAAAGCTGTCCCCTGGGATTCAATACTCTTCAATCAATCTGCTCTTTTCCATGAACACGGAAAGGTCTTTTTTTGTCCTTAAGCAGGCTGTCACGGCCCGTTCCACATTACGACAAAAGGGGTCATCCTCTCCCAGGATTTCCCTTGCCTCATGGAGGATTTTTGAGCCCTCCTCCCAGTGGGCGGTCACCTTTTCAAACAGCTGCTTCCGCTGTTCATGTCGTTTTTTTTCCACAGATATCACCGATTCCAGGCGTTTTATGGAATACTCAACAAGTGCATCCCTTGGGGTATCGTGGGATTTGGAGATCATCTCGAGCACCTCCAGGGTTCGGCGGCTCAGCACATAGGTCTTTTGAACCCTGTCGATCTTTTGAAACTGCCGGAGCCGAATCTTAGCTGCAAGATCACCAAGGGCAGCTGCATCCTCGATCAGATGATCAAACAACGATTTTTGCTTGATGCCCAGGTGAACGGCAACAAGACTCAAGGAATCTATGGCCCTGGCAGAAAGTTTAAAGGTGGCTCGAACCGACTGTTTTCCCCTTAGATCCATGGTGGCAAAGGTTGAATTTTCCATTTTTTTATCTGTCATACCCTCCTCCTTTTGCAAGGAGTTACATTATTTTAAAAAACACCATTAAAATAATAATACGCATTAATCAGCAGGCGCAACCTTACACCAGGAAAAATCCTGAATCAATATTTTTTTACCACGGCACCAGGGCCCATGGCAGCAACATACGGATATGCAGCAAAATTTACCCGGTGCTAATATTCATGGAACAGGGTTGAGAAATAAATTAATAGAGTGGAAAGAAAAAACAACATTGGGACGTTAAGATTGGGACGTTAAGATTGGGGCCCAGGGCCTGATCAGGCAAGCGATTTGATTTTGTCCTGGCCGATATACCTCAGGTACAATTTGTCCTGTTCATCCATGAACAGGTCAAACAGTTCAGGATCAAAGGATTTGCCCCGCTCCTGGTGCATGATGGCAATGGCTTTTTCAAGGGGCATGGCCTCTCGATAGGGGCGATCTGAGGTGATGGCATCCCAGAAATCGGCAATGGTGGAAATTCTGGCCTCAATGGGAATCTCCTGCCGGCTCAGGCCGCAGGGATAGCCTTTGCCGTTCCATTTTTCCTGATGGGAGTAGGCAATATTGACCGCCACCGGCGCAATTTCAAGCTGTGACAGCAGATTTTTTCCAATTTCCGGGTGGGTCTTGATATGTTCGAATTCCTCGGGTGTCAACCGGCCGGATTTGTTAAGCACCTCGTCCTTGATCCCTATTTTGCCCACATCATGGACAATGCTGCCCATGAAAATCTCATTTACCAGGAACTCAGGCAGTTTTGCCTTCCGGGCAAGATCCCTTGCATAACCGGCAACCCGCTCCACGTGACCGCCGGTGTATTTGTCTTTGGATTCAATGGCAGAGGCAAGAACCATCAGAAACGTTTGCAGCTGCTCGGAACGCGTTTTCTCCCGTTCCAGTTTATGAAGGCTGAGTACATTTTTCACCCTTGCCTGGAGTTCCAGATGATGGAAGGGTTTGGTCAGATAATCGTCTGCCCCCAGTTGAAGGGATTTTATCCTGTCGTCCTGTTCGGTCAGGGATGTGATGACAATCACCGGGATTGTCGAGGTTTTCCCGTTGGTTCTGATTCTTTCAAGCAGGGAGAACCCGTCCATGCCCGGCATCATGATATCTGAAATCACCAGATCGGGCTTGATCCCGTCGATTGCCTGCCAAGCTGCCTGGCCGTTGGACGAAATGAACAGGGTATACCGTTCCAATGCAATGGCTAAAAGCTCTTGAATCCCGACATTGTCCTCGGCAATAAGAATAACCCCCTTGGAATCTTCTGGTTCTATTTTTTTGACACGGTTCTGGCTGAAAGGGTTCTTGTCTGATACGCTGATTCTGGCGAGGTCTTCGCTGTCTATCCTGGCCAGATCCGTCACCCGCCGGTCTTTTTGTCTTCGATCATCATAGCTGTATCCGGCATGCCGGGCCCGGCGATCTGTTCCCCGTCTGTCAAGGACCGATTCTGGTTCACTATTTTCAAGATCCATGGGCAGGTCGACGGTGAAAACAGTGCCCTGACCGACCATACTTTCCACGGATATGGTACCGTTCATCATTTCAACAGAGTCTTTGACAATGGCCAGCCCAAGGCCGGTGCCTTCATATTTTCTTGTGGTCGAACTGTCTCCCTGGTGAAATCTTCTAAAAATAGATTTAAGAACAGCACTGGACATGCCAATGCCAGTGTCTTTAACGGTAATGACCAGCCGGTCACTTTTTTTCAGCAAGGAGACAAGAATTTCACCTTTTTCTGTAAATTTATAGGCGTTGCGGATCAGGTTGTTTAAAATATCCTTGAGCTTTTCCTGATCGATAAACACCTCGCCGACACTTGCATCCCCTGTATAGGTCAAATGAATCCCACTCTGCTCGACAAGCCCTTTAAAACTCAATACCGCTTGAAAGATGCAGGCACCAATATCGGTTTTTGTTAAAACAAGCTTGACCATGCCGGCATCTAACCTGGATATCTTAAGCAGTTCATTTATTTTTTTTGTCAAAATAAGGGTTTGCAGACCAATCTTATCCATGGTTTCCATCAACTTTTCAGAATCGCTTCCCATTTTCCCATCAAGAACCAAATCGGCCCACCCGCGGATCAGGGTCAAAGGCGTCCTCAACTCATGGGTGATATTGGCAATAAAATCTTTCTTAACCCGGGCAGATTCTTCCAGTGCAGTGATGGACTCTTTTAATTGAGCGGTTTTTATGGCCACACGTTTTTCAAGGGTCAAGTTCAGGGTAATAAAATGGGATAACACAAATATCAGCATACTCCAGGAGATAAAGAACACCCCGAACGGGTACATTTGATTGTTAAGTTCTTGGGCTATCATCGGGTAATTTAAAAGATAATCAACTGCGGAAAAACAGAAAACAATACTTGAAATAAAAAAGAATTTAACCTGGGTTTTCCGAAGGAAATCAGTCTCTTTTTTGAACACCCGGTACAGGAAGAAAAGAATCTGAACCATAAGAAAGCAAACCATGGCCAGGTATACAACATGGAGGGGGCCTGCCTCGGGGTAATACCCAAACCCCTGGAGATACGGACCTTTGATAAAAAGATCCGTTGTCCACAGGCAGACAAAGAATCCAAACGCCAGAGAATAAAACCAGGCCAGGTATTTTCTGGGCAGGCTCAGATAACAGACAACTGTCTCATAAAAAGTAATGGGCAAAAAGATAATGCCCGAATACCCTATTCTGCAAATCAGGTCTGAATAACTGCTGTTGGGAAGCGAAAAAAGAATGAACCATGAAAACTGCCAGTGAAAAATGATATAGCAGAACCTTAAAAAGACCCCCCTCAATTTTCCTTTGGACAGAAAATAAACGCAGATTCCCAGGCACAAGAACAAAATCGCTGAAAATAAAGGGAGGACTGCGCTTAAATATTGCATTTGCAGTTAATCTTCAACCTCCTGGAAAAAATCCAGGGGATTTAACAGAACTTCTGGTATTCTTATCACTTTTCCTCCAGCACTGACCACACAGAATCGTTGATACCCCTGACCGACCAGCTGACCCGTGTCTTTATTTTTAAAAGAAATATTCAATTTACAGGTGGCGCCGTTTATCTCCGATGCCGTAAGCTCCATCAGCAGGGTATCACCAAAATACGCATTGTTGACAAACCGGTTGTAGGTATCCACGGTAACCAGACGAATCCGGCTCTGGGCAAGCAGCTCATGGAGATCCGGAACCGTGGTCAATAAAAACTTTTCCCTGATGACCCCCTGGTATTCAATATAATTGCTGAAATAAACGTTTCCAAACACATTGGTATCCTTGAGGGTCACCTGAATCTCGGTTGTAAAAACCCGGCTATCCCCATATTCTTCCAATGACTGGAACTGGTTTTCCAGATAGGTATTGAAAAGGGCCTGCTTTGAATGTTCAATATTTAAAATTTTGAACCCGACACCCGATGCATTGTTCCATTTCGGTTCACAATTGATCTTTATTATTTTACATCCCATTACTTTTAACTTCATATGGAATCGGTCTTGCGGGAGTTCACAGTCTGTTTTCAAAAATCCACCGGATGTTGAAATGTTCTCGATGATACCAGTACCGTTTTCCAAAGTTGCTTTAATCGGTTTCCTTAGCCGGGGGGTTCTCAGTTGCATCAACATTTTAGTTTCCTTTTCCAATGTTTACAAGTCATGTCAAATCAAATGCCACGACCTGTCTTAGCAACTTTGATGCCAACGCATATATAAACTAAAAACCTCCTTTAATTACAACCATTTGAGTTAGATATGAAATATAGCTTGATCCTCCCGTGGAAAATATCTGCCCAAACCCTCGGCTATACTGCCATTTTTTTGACAGGTGTTTTTTTAATGAAAACATCTGTCTAAGCATATCTCTTTTAGACAACCCGTGTTGTTAAGTCAAGACATTGACTGAATTTACTGCATTTCTAATCATTAAAGTAAACATGGGGGGGGGCAGTCAGTGTCCAATGGCTGAACATTAAGAGATTCAACCTTGGGAATTGACTGTTTATATGGGATAGGCCTGCATTATTGCACTTTGGTTCAACTTAGGGCCCACTCAAAAATAACTTTACATTTTGGAGGCCAATTCATCCAGCCCTGACGCGTTGTGAAAATTCGGCGTATTCCTGATATGCCTGCATTTTCACGCCTTGCAGGGCAGGCGACTTGACCCCCAAAATTGGTAATTTGTTTTTGAGTGAACCCTTAGAAAGTGGGCAAGATGTTGCCAAAAGGTCTAATTACTAAAGATAGAATAAACATATAAAGTAATAAAACGACTTTTAAAGATAAAAGTAATGGTGTTTTTATTGACATGATTTTTTTTATACATATTATTGTATTCAAGAAACAGAACAGGGCAAACAGCCCAGCAACCATCCACTGGAATAAAAGGAGGAATCAAGATGTTCACAAACTGGAAGGATATCGACAGGATGTTCGGAACCATGGATCTTCTTCAAGGAAAATTAGACAGATTGTTTAGTGGCTATGGCAGACCATACGAGGATAATCCGGTTTGGGGGACCGTGGATTATTTCCCCAAAACCAACCTCTATGACACGGGAGAAAACCTTGACATCGTAGCCGAGATACCCGCTTTTTCCAAGGAGGATATCAGCGTCAAGATCCAGGGCAATTATCTTGAAATCAATGGAACGGCAAAATCAGACGTGCCAGAAGGCTATACCCCCTTGAGGACGGAACGGGGGATCAACAATTTTTCAAGAAGCTTTACATTACCTGCGGAAGTTGACTCTGAAAAGGCCGAGGCCCTCATGAAAAACGGAATTCTATTTCTAAGACTGCCCAAGACTGTAGCTGCAAAACCAAGACAAATTACAATCGGATAAACACCGACACCCAAACGAATGGAGGTTTAAAATGAACGAGTCAAAAGAAATCACAAAAAAAGAATCAGCAACTCCGGACGTAAAACGCATTCCCCCAAAGGTCGTTCCCCTGGTGGATATCTATGAAAACGACAATGAGATCCTGCTCCATGTGGACATGCCCGGCGTGGAAAAAGACAAGATCACCATCAACATTGACAATGGCAAGTTGCACCTGTCAGGCCTCAGAAAAATGGAAAATAAGGGCGCTGTTAACTGGGTTGAATTTGGCGATGCCGAGTATACCAGAAGTTTTTCAGTCCCCCAGACCATTGATGTAGACAAGGTCAATGCAGAGCTTAAGGATGGTGTGTTGCGGCTGCATCTACCCAAATCAGAAGCATCAAAACCAAGACAGATTGAAATCAAAGCAGCATAAATGATGGTTTCATTATCCGGGCCTAGTCCGGTATGTCAAAGAGCTCGGCAGCATTTTTCCAGAGAATTTGTTGAATGGCTTTACTGGAAATGGCCGAGCTCTCAACACATTTAAGCTCCCGGTCCCAGGCATAGGGAATGTTGGGGAAATCAGATCCATAGAGTATCCGGTCCGACCGCTGGGCCAAAAGTTCCAGGCAGGTATCAGCGGGCAGGTAATCGGTAATGGCCATGGCTGTGTCCACCCATAGATTATCATGGTCGTGGATCATCCGGCAGTAGGGTTCATACTCGTCCATGCCAAAATGGGGAACGCACAACCTTAAATCCGGATATCTGGTTATTACCTGCTTGATCCTGTCTGCCGAGCACAGCCCATGGGGATCACAGGCGTATGCAGGACTTTTGGGCTCCCTTCCCGCATGGATCACCAAAGGTTTTTTCTTTGCCGAACAAAGGGCGTAAATGGGTTCCATAATCCTGGAAACAGGGTCAAAGCACTGAACATGGACGTGGAGTTTCACCCCCTTCAACCCCCTGTCAAATGCTGAATTCAAAATTTCAACAGCCCCGTCCTCTCCGGGAAATACCGTTGCAAGACCGGTGACACGACCTTTAAACTCAGCCACCTTTTCGATCATATAATTGTTGAGCCAGTCTGAAATTCCCGGTTTGTGTGCGTATTGAAAGGCCACCACATGGGTGATGCCCCGGTCAAAAAGGAAATTCAAAAGCTCGGACGAACCCAATTGATAACGCACGGGCCATCCATGCACGCCAAACCATTTCCACACGGCAGCAAATATCTTCCGGGGAAAAAGATGGACATGGCTGTCAATCACCCGGTCCATGGTTGCAGGGACCCAATGTCCTTCAGGATCGTTCAATCCCGGTAAGGGGGTTTTCAGACCAAGATATCCATGGCCTTTTTTTTTATCCATGGAGGGGCTCTCCCCGATCTTCCTCCAGAAGAACCATTCCCACCATCATCCCCATGGAAATCTTTTCAGAATCAGTTGCGCGTGTGATCGTCTCCATTTTCCAGCCAAGGATCCTGGTGAGTTTCATAAAATCAACCCCCATGCCGGACATGGATTGGCGCGCCAGATCAGGGTTACGACACAGCCCATCACCCGAAAGCACCCGGCACTCAAGATATTGACCGCAGAACACCTGCTTGCAGGACCCACCTGCAAACCCATGGGCCCTGGCATAGCCGTTGGCCGTGGCAAAGACTTCGATTCCGGCAGCGGTTTCATGGATCAACCGGGTCACCTGGTGGCGATCGTCCGAGAGCAGTACCGGGGTTGGCACATCGAACTTGAATACCAGCACCTGGTCAAAGGTTTTCAGGTACTCCCGAAACCAGTCCGGGCCCTTGACATTTGGGGGACAGCTCATGGAGCTGCCATACCCCGGGCAGTGTTTGCAAAACCCGACAAATTTATTGTCCACCGGCACCTGGCCAGGGTCAATAATTTTGGCACCGCTTGTGCCAAGGGCTGCTGCATGGGCCAGGATTTTTTCTTTTCGGCCCTGATTATCCATCCGCAATGACTCCTATAGGGTAATTTTCAGGACTTCTTGTCCAAATAGAATAACATCCCCGGCAAAAATTTTCTTTCGCTTCCGGGTCTCAACCTGACCGTTGAGGGTCACCATACCCTGGGTAATGACATGTTTTGCCTCACCACCGCTCATGACCAGGTTTTCAAATTTCAAGATTTTATAGAGCTCAACAGGCTCCCTTTCAATCTGTACATCACGCACGGCCATGGGCATCCCTTGTGTTATGGGGTTGATCGCAACCTGCAAAGCTGTAAGTATATACACTTGTCCGCCCCTGATCAACGATGAATTTGCAACCACAACAATTCTAATTATGGTAGTCAACAAGGGGCGTCAGTTTAAATTCATAATTAGTGGCTGACCGAAAACCCATGTTTGGGCAAAAAATTGCCCATCAATGATTCCACCTGGTATAAAAAATCATATACCATAACGTTTCATCTGATTCCACACACTGGTCCTTGAAAGCCCCAGGATCTTCGCTGCCCGGGTTTTGTTGCCCATGGCCTGGTCCAGGGCCTTGACGAGCCGCGTCCGTTTGATGGAATCCAAATCCTCCCCCATGGACGGTTCCGCAGCAGGACTGCTGCCGGAAAAATTTTCATGGGTTGTGATATTCATGGGAAGATGGGCCGGTTTTATCATGGGTTCCCGGCAGGTGACAAAGGCGAATTCAAAGGCACTCTTGAGCTCCCTGACATTTCCCGGCCAGGGATAACGGGTTAAAAGTTCAAAGGCCTGGCTTGAAATCCCCTGGATAAACTCTTTTCCACTCTTGAGTCTGATCCGGCGGAAAAAAGCCTCGGCAAGCAAAGGGATATCCCCGATACGTTCCCTGAGGGGCGGTATCCAGATGGGAATGACGTTGATCCTGTAGTAAAAATCCTCCCTGAACCTGCCCTGGGCCACAAGGGAACGAAGATCCCTGTTGGTGGCCGTAATAATCCGTGCACCAATATCAATGGATCGGTTCTCCCCCACCCGTTCCACCACCTTTTCCTCAAGGACCCGGAGAAGTTTCACCTGGGTGGACAGGGAAAGATCTCCGATCTCATCCAGAAAAATATCCCCGTTTCCCGCTGCCTCAAACTTTCCCTCCCGATCGTACACAGCTCCGGTAAAGGCCCCCTTGACATGGCCGAACAGCTCACTCTCAAGAATGGATTCGTTGAGGGCTGCACAGTTGACCTTTATATAAGGTTCTTTTCCACGGTCGCTGATCTCGTGTATGGCCCTTGCCACCATTTCCTTACCCGTGCCACTCTCTCCATAGATGATCACAGGGGCATCGGACTGAGCCGCATTGGCAACCAGATCAAACACCTGCTGCATGGCCGACGAGCTTCCAATGATCCCCTGGAAACTTTCCATGGATTCCAGGGCCTTGCGAAAGCCTTCGATCTTGGCATCTTTTTCAACAATGGCTGATATATCCGTCAGGGTTTCCACAGCCCCAAGGACCCGGTCATCCTCCCCGGTAAGAATCGAAGCATTTTTAAGTATGGGCCTGGGAGTGCCGTTCTTGTGGACAATGGTACACTGTGTGTTGTTCATCCACCCCTCCCGGAACAACACACACCAGTTACAATCATCACACTGGCGGGAAACTTTGCACAGGCTGCAATTCAAAATGGTGCACGGCTGCCCGATTATCTCATCCTGGAGGTAACCTGTGATTCTTTCAAAGGCCGTGTTGACAAATACAATGATTCCAGCGGTATCAACGATCATGATGCCGTCCTGGAGGGTTTCCACCACTGTTTTCCAATATCGATTCAGTTCGTGTTCAGACATTTTACACCTTGTGTTCATTTTTTAAACGTTTACCGTTCACCTTGTTAACACATTCATCCCCTTTAATCAATCGTCTCCCCATGTAAATCATTGGCCAGAACCATGGGGACCATATTTTTTTTAACCGAACAGGGCGCAGGAAGGAGTGTCATAAAAAGAACTGGGGGTCTTCGACATCTTTTTTATCCATGATGGCATTTAAATTGCTGTTCTGACTATACCATGTTAAGTGAACCAGATAGAAAAAACGTCGCAGACAGACTTCTGGACCTTAGAAAAGGGATCTCACCGTTTACCCTGCTCAAGGTGAGCAATGCCTTTCGGCACATGGAACAACAGCAGGTACTTGAGGTGCTGTGGAGCAACCCCGAGACCCTGGCCCAGGTCAAAAAGATCCTTCCCAGAAATTCCTGGGAGATCATTGAAATAAAAGAGATGAATGAAATAGGCCCAGGCAATTCCTGGTTCAAAATTCAACTCAGGAAGGTATCAACCAGTGGAGAAAAAAATGACTGAAACGAACCCTTCGTTCTGTCATGCGGCACCATTATTAAACCAGAGCAACCTTAAGGAGAACGAATGTCCAAACGTGTAATCATCATCGGAGCTGTGGCCCTGGGACCCAAGGTCGCATGCAGATTAAGACGCATTGATCCTGATGCAACCATAACCCTGATAGACCGGGACAACCTCATCTCCTATGGTGGATGCGGAATCCCCTATTATGTGGGCGGAGACGTGGCAGACCTTGAAGGCCTCTATTCCACCATTGCCCATGCCATCAGGGACAAGGCATTTTTTGAAATGGTCAAAGGAATAAACGTAATCACCCGGGCCGAGGCCATTTCCATCGACCGGAAGAAAAAATCCCTCACCATCCGCCACCTGGACGAAAACAGGGATGAAGACCTTCCCTATGACAAGCTTGTGATCGCAACCGGTGCCACCCCGGTTCAACCACCCTTCCCGGGTGTCACCCTTCCCCAGGTTTTTCCCGTATCAAACCTGCACCAGGCAAAAGCCATCAAGGATATGATCTCAAAGGGAGAGGTTGAGAACGCAGTTGTTATTGGTGCCGGAGCCATTGGGATCGAGATGGCTGAAGCCCTGACAGACCTCTGGGCCGTTGATACAACCATCGTTGAAATGGCAGAACGGGTTCTACCCCAGGCCCTTGGTCGCAACATAGCCACAATTGCCCAAAAACAGCTCACAGACCACGGTGTGAAAATGCTCATTGGTGAGCGGGTTCTCAGGATCAACGGCACAGAAGAAACCGGTGTGGAATCTGTTGAAACCACCGCAGGCACCCTTCCCTGCCAGCTTGTGATCCTCGCCACTGGTATTCGGCCAAACTCTGAACTTGCCGCAAATGCCGGTCTTGCCATAGGAAAAAACCGGGGAATTATTGTGGACCAATGCATGCGGACCACAGATCCAGACATCTATGCAGGAGGAGACTGTATCGAGGTAATGAACCTTGTCAACGGCCAGACCCTCCTCATGCCCCTGGGAAGCCTTGCCAACCGCCAGGGCAGGATCATCGCATCAAACATCAACGGCCGGTGTGAACAATTCAAGGGCACAGTGGGAACCTTTTGCATAAAGGTGTTCGAAATGGCGTTTGCAACGGCGGGCCTTACCTTTGATCAGGCAAAGGCTGCAGGATTTGATCCGGCATATTCCACCGTTGCCCAGTCAGACAGGGCCCATTTTTATCCGGATTCCGAATTCATGTACATGGAACTCATTGCAGACAGGCGAACCCGAAGGGTCCTTGGCGTTGAGGCAGCAGGTCCCCAGGGGGATGCCGTCAAGTCCAGGGTGGATGCCATAGCACCCCTTTTCCAGTACCGGGCGGATGTATCTGACATATGTACACTCGAAGCGGGTTACTCTCCACCCTATGCCTCGGCAATGGATATCATCAACAACGTGGCAAACTCCCTTGATAACATTTTGGAAGGCACCCACAACCCCATTGATGCCATTGAATTTATTAAAAAATTTGAAGCAAAAGAGACCCGGGTGCTTGATGTCAGAAGCAAGGTCCAGGCCGATCCCTTTGTGGAAAAATACGGCGATCGCTGGATCAACATTCCCCAGGACGAGCTCAGGCAAAGGACTGACGAAATACCCACCGACGAAGAGCTCTGTATTCTATGCGGATCAGGTCCCAGGTCCTACGAGGCACAACTGGTACTTGCAGCAAAAGGCAAAAACCGTACATTAAACATCCAGGGCGGCTACGGAATGATCATTGCCGTTCATCCCCCCCTGATTTAACCCCTGCCCCAATTCCAGATTAAACGGCGCACCGGATTTTATTCCCGGTGCGCCCCTGGTTTCTAAACTTCTTGAAACAAACTGCCGAAACCTGTACATTACGGCAGGGAAATTTTCTTGACAACGGACGTTTCATTCTAACCTTGTCAAAAGGAAAAAATACTTAGGGAGTTTATTAATATGCTTTTAAAACTATTTCTTTGCTTTACCCTCATCCCTGTTGTGGAAATCTATCTGCTCATCAAAATCGGCAGTGTACTTGGAAGCTTTAACACCGTCCTGCTGGTCATTGCCACGGGCTTTTTTGGCGCATGGCTTGCCCGGATGGAGGGAATGAACACCATGTTCAAGGTAAGAACGAGCCTTGAACAGGGCACCATGCCGGCCGAAGACCTTCTGGATGCCCTGATCATTTTTGTTGCAGGCATCCTCCTTATCACCCCCGGACTTCTGACCGACATCTCCGGACTGCTGCTGCTCTGGCCTGTCACACGGGAGACCTTCAAACGGTTTCTACGACAAAAAATAGATGAACTCAATGCCCGCGGCGACATAAACATCACCCGTTTCCACTAAAAACAAGAAGGAAAAACATGTTCTTTGATCTTGTTGAACGAAGACGAAGCATACGAAGGTTCAAATCTGATCCCGTTGAACGTATGAAAATTGACCGACTCATTGAAACAGCCTTGAGATCTCCCTCTTCCAGGGGATTCAATCCCTGGCGGTTCGTGGTCGTTGACGACCCTGCCATGCTTGCCCAACTGTCGTGTGCCAAACCCCATGGGGCCGCCTTTTTAAGAGAGGCTCCCCTGGGAATTGTGGTACTCGGAGATGCTGAAACAAGCGACGTCTGGGTTGAAGACTGCTCAATTGCTGCCATCCTCATCCAGTTGGGGGCCCAGGCCCTGGGGCTTGGCAGCTGCTGGATACAAATCCGTCGAAGGGAGCATGACAAGACCACCAGTTCAGATGAATACGTCCGGGAACTGCTGTCGATCCCGGAAAACCTTAAGGTAGCGTCTATTCTTGCCATCGGTTATCCTGCCGAAGAAAAGCCCCCCCACCCGGCTGCAAGCCTTGAATTGGAAAAAGTTCATTTAAACCACTATGAAGAGTGATTCACCATCAGTCGTCCAAAAAAAGATCCTCGCCTTAATAAAACGGGGGGATACCAACCTGCCCGCCCTTCCGGTAATCATAACCCAGATCCTCAGGGCTGCGTCCAATCCAAAGACGTCCACCGAAGAGCTTGCAGCGATCATCTCCCATGATCCGGGAATCACCCATCAACTGCTGAAACTTGCCAATTCCGTCTACTATGGACAGAGAACAACGGTGGATTCCATAAAGAGATCCATCTCGGTCATCGGTTTTGATGAGGTCATCGGCATTACCCTTGGAATGAAACTATTGTCGACATTTGCAGATAAAACCACGGGCCTGACCCTGGACATGAAGGCCCTGTGGATACACTCCATTGGAACAGCCACGGCAGCCAAGGACATTGCAACCCGCACCAACACGGCCATTGCCAAAAAAATCTTCATACCCGGGCTTCTCCACGACATGGGCAAGGTTATCTTTTCCCTCTTCTTCAAGGACGAATATAAAATGGTGAGGGAGTTGGCCATGGAGAGGCAGGATACACTCTACCGGGTTGAACCTTCTGTTTTCGGCATGGATCATGCCATTCTTGCCGGACTTCTCATGCGGCGGTGGCAATTTCCTGACAACATCCTCTATCCCTGCAGGTTCCACCACAACCCCGAAGCTTCCCCGGTGGCTTACCGTCACCACGCCCTTATCGTCAACATGGCCGAGTATCTGTGCCACAAGGCCCACATCGGCCACAGCGGCAACCCGGTACCAGTGGCAGTGGTCAATGCCGCCAAGAAGACAGGTCTCAATGAGAATACCCTCAGACTTATTGTCGAAATGCTGATCAAAAAAGAAGAACAGATCAAAGAATTTTTTGAGATCACCACCGACTTTTAAATATCCTTGAGTCGGCGATCTCCATGAGCATTTGAAACCGCCCCGCTAAGAAGATCCACGGCATGGGTGAGTGCCTCAAACTCCATGGTTCCAGGAATTTCAACCTCGGTCTCCCCATGGACCTCCAATGCATTAATCACCGTCATCACGGTCATGAATTCCAGATCCATGGCAGGCTGAAACCTGTCTCCAGATGGGGTCGTGATCTCGGCCAGAATATTACATTCAACAAGATCGTCCAGCAGCATCCTGACCACCCCCAGTGCAATTTCAAGCTCTTGTGCAATCTCACTGTCCGAGGGCGCTTTCAATCCCCTGGAAAAACGCTGAACACAGACAAGGACTATCCCTAAACAGAGGATTTTTCGGGTTCGCATGCTCATCTGTTCATAGGCCCCCTCCTTTTCATTCAAGGACCTTCGGCCCTCCCATACAAAGGCAATTTCTGCTCCCAGAAGAAGGAGAACCCAGCTGGCCTGGAGCCAGATAAGAAACAGGGGAAGTGCTGCAAAACTACCATAAATGGCATTGTAGTGGGACACGCCCACCTGGAAACGAAAATAGATCATCTGCCCCATCTGGTATACACCGCCTGCAATCAAAGCGCCCATGACGGCAGCCCTGATATCTACCTTTTTATTGGGCATGAACATATAGAGGAAAAAAAAGAGAATCCATATCGTAAAAAAAGGGAGGAGCTTGACAAAGAAAAAGACAAAGGGTTCCACAAAAACCACCCCTCCGGTAGCTTCAAAAAAGACCTTCAAACGAGTGAGAATAAATACGGTTGTACTTCCGGAAAGAATCAACAACAGCGGGGCGACAAAAAGAAGCCCCAGATAATCACTGAACTTTCGCACCAGGGTGCGGCCTTTCTTGATCCACCAGATGGTATTGAAGGCATCCTCCATGTGACCGAGCATCTTGACCACGGCCCAGGCCAGAAAAATCACTCCAACGGCCGCCATAACCCCGCCCTTTGTCTCGGCCAGGAGCGTTCCTGAAAAGTCAATGATCCGCTGGGCCGCTTCCTCATGGCCGGCAAGCCGTAACAGGATTTCCTTTCTCAGCATCGTTTCAAACCCGAAGCCTTTGGCAATACCAAAGGCCATGGCCATGACAGGAACAATGGAAAGAAGGGTGTAGAAAGTAAGGGCCGATGCCCTGAGCATGCAGTTGTCCTTTTGAAACCCCTTAACTGCGGCAACAACAGTGAGAAAGACCCTTGTAGCAAACGCCTTGAGCTCTTTTCTCAATTGCGCAGGGTCAGTCAGCTTCTTTTTTATCCGAACAGAGAGCCTTTTCATTTTTCTTCACCCGAACTGACCCATTGCCTGAGGCGGGAAAGCCCCTCCTCTGTTGATATGAGCGGCAGATAACCAAGATCCTGTTTTGCCCTTGATATGTCAAACCAGTGGGAGGTGGCAAGCTCCTTTGCGGCAAATCCGGTCATGGGTGGCTCCTGCTTCACGGCAAACAATCGGTAAAAGAACTCAAGACTACGGCCAATAAAAAAGGCTGTGCCCGGGGAAATCGTTTTCTTGACCGGGCCAAATCCTGCCACATCAAGAAAGGTATCAACCATCTCCCACAAAAGAACAGGTTCGTCCTGACTGATAAAGTAAACATTTCCAGAAAGGGTTGGGTTTCTCTTCAGGGCATCCCGGGCAAGAATATGGGCACGGGCCGCATTATCCACATAGATGGTGTCAACCCTGTTGGTTCCGTCGCCTATTCTCCTCAGCCGCCCGGCACGCCGGATGATCCCTGGAAAGAGGTGGTTGTCCCCCGGCCCCCAGATGAGGTGGGGCCTTAAAGCAATGGTGAGAACCCCATCAGCCCTTCGCACAAGCTGTTCAGCAATGGCCTTGGTTTCAGGATAGGGCGCATGAAACCGGCCTGGATAGTCCACACTCTCGTCCACACCTTCCATGTGATTTCCGTCAAATACAACACTCGGGGAGCTTGTGTAAACAAGCCGTTTCACCCTGTTTCTAACGCAGGCCTGGATCACATTCTCGGTTCCTGTGACATTGACCCTGAAATAGTCGTCAAAATCCCCCCATATGCCGGGTTTTGCAGCCACATGGAACACGGTATCAACGCCTGTAAAGGCCTGTTTTAGGGCCTGGGGGTCAGCAAGGTCTCCCTGGATCTGGCGAACACCAAGGTCATCAAGTTCGCGGTAAGACTGCCTGGAGAAGCTGGTCACAACATCACCTGCCATCTTCAACTGCCGCACAATGGCCCTGCCAAGGAAACCGCCCCCCCCTGTGACAAGAACACGTTCATGGTCTGTATGCCCCACAGTTGCATCCTTTTTTATGGATTGATTTCATGAATTAAACTCACGGATACACTCAACCACAAAAAGGGCCGGGTTTCAAAACTTTTTTTTAAAAAAGCCCAGACAGGCTATACCTAAAAAAAATATCCATCTCCACAAATTTTTCCTTGACATTGAATCCCCGTCCATGTAGAAGAGTCGAGTCGTTTGGGCGGGAATAACTCAGTGGTAGAGTGCGACCTTGCCAAGGTCGAAGTCGCGGGTTCAAATCCCGTTTCCCGCTCCAAACCAAAAACCTTCCTTGATATTAAATTTCACACCTGATACAGATTTCACAAAAAACAGACATATTCCCATGTTATTACTCTATGCAGGAGAAAAAAAATGGACATGTCCCATCAGACCTGTGGCATCTACGGCATCCATGACATCTTCAAAAGGAATGCACGCCTTTTTCCAGACCAAACCGCTGCAAAGGACAAACACGACACCCTGACCCACAAAGCCCTTCTCTCCAGGGTCAACACCCTTGCCTGGGGACTTTCAGCCGTTGGCATCTCAAAGGGCGACACCATCGCCATCCTTTCCATGAACAGAAATGACTACCTCACCGTCTATGGCAGTGCCGCAGCCCTGGGCGCCATTGTGGTACCCATAAACTGGCGCCTGTCAGACAAAGAGATCGACTATATCCTGGACGATTCAAACGCACAAATCCTGTTTGCAGACAAAATCCACGCAGGCAGGTGTATGTTCAAGGGTAGACAGATCTGCTTTGACAATGAAACCCCTGCATCTTTTCAACCCTTTCAGGAACTTTTAAGCCCCAAAGGTCCCTCCTTTACCCCCCAAAGCACTGCCGGAAAAAACGATCCCTTTTGTCTGCTCTATACGGCAGCAGTGGCAGGGGCACCAAGGGGCGCAGTTTTGTCCCACGACAACATCATCACAAGCAATCTCCAGACCGCTCTTACCATGGGCATCACCCAGACAGACAGATACCTGAACATGCTGCCGCTCTTCCACATCACGGGAATAAACCTTGCCTTTACCACATTGCAGATGGGAGGAAGCAACGTGGTCATGGAAAAATTTAACCCGGAAGAGGCCCTGGCCCTGATTGAAAGCGAACGAATCACCCTCATGGCAAGTTTCCCCCCCATTTTGACAACCCTGACCCAACGGCTCATTGATTCACCAGTGGATGTTTCCTCCCTGAAAAACATCACGGGAATTGATTCACCTGAAAACATCCAGGCCTTCACCCGGATAAGCGGCTCCCGCTTCTGGGTTCTCTATGGTCAATGTGAGACATCGGGCTTTGTCACCCTGTCAGACAGCGAAGATCGTCCGGGATCAGCCGGAAGGGAGGCAATGATATCAAGGCTTGCAATTCTCGATGAAAATGATAAAGAATCCCCTCCAGACACCCTGGGAGAGATCGGTGTCCGGGGACCGCTTGTTTTCCAGGGATTCTGGAACAAGGGCAAACTGGATTGCGCCACATTTAAGAACGGCTGGCACCACACAGGCGACCTGGGACAGATCGATCCAGAGGGCTTTCTCTGGTTTAAGGGCAGAAAACCGGAAAAAGAACTCATAAAGCCAGGGGGAGAAAACGTTTACCCGGCCGAGGTAGAAGCCGTAATACAGACCCATCCGGGAATAAAAGAAAATTGTGTCATAGGTGTTCCTGACCCGAAATTCGGGGAGGGCATCAAGGCTGTCTGCGTGTTAAACACGAGCACGGCAGTCACGGCACAAGACCTGATTGAATTTGTGGGCGAAAGGATTGCAAGATACAAAAAGCCCAGACAGGTCGTTTTTGTTGATTCCCTGCCCAGGGATGCAAACGGCAACATCGACAGAAACAAGGTAAAAGCGCTTTAGGGGCTCAGATGTAAATAATTCCACAAATATGGTGCAGGATTTCAGCTCGTATTCAAGGCGTATCAAAGGGAGCATATTGAAATATGTGCCCTTTGATGCAACGCAGAAGACGAGCTGAAAGACAAGCAAGATTGAGGAATTATTTATTTCTGAGTCCCTTACCCCTGATGGTTTAAGGTTTAATGCATAAACAAGAAAAGGAGTTGTTTGTTGGCTGGTATACAGGAAATTCTCACACTGCTGCTGATCATCATTGGAATCATATTCATCCCAAGGATTATGTCCGGGGGACGAGTCAAAGACACAAAAAAACGCAAAAAAATTCATTTGTCAGGCCGAATGCGCCTCAGCATTATTCTTTCCATCATCACGCCCCTAGTCGCAGCACTGATACTCAAACCCTGGGCACACAATTTCGTCGGCTTTATTTTGGCAGGAATCATTCCTGTTGCAGCAGGATGGGCAGCGTACTGGATTATTTCAGGATTTAAAAACCACAACAACGACCCAAGGGGCAGAAAATAGAAAAGGCACGCCCTCCGGCAGGGGGGGGCGGAGTGTCAAAAGACATCAGCCTGTTATCTACAGAACGGTTACATTAACTGCAACAGTCCCTTTCTGTCCATTTTCAATCTCAAACGAAACCCGGTCTCCCTGGCTCAGGGGTTTGAAACTCGTTGAATTTATACCCGTATGATGGACATATACATCCGGACCGTTTTCCTGCTCAATAAAACCAAAGCCCTTTGAGTCATTAAACCATTTTACGATGCCTTCAGCCATCGCGACAACCTCCCTGTCATATTTAAAATTTAAAATTATTTTCCTATTATTTATTTTTATAATGTGTTATTATTCTTTTTTTAGTTAACCACCTGCACCTTCCGGTCGGTGCCTGCTGTATCGCGGTTGTGTCACCCCAGCCCCAATTCATGCAACAAAACTTACCTTGCCTAGACTGGCCTATTACGATGTAATGGGTGGGCGAATTCAGGAATATATATAATATGTCATTTGAAATTTTTGGCCTCAGGGCTGAACTGTTACGTGCCGTTGCGGCCGAAGGCTACAAAGAACCCACACCCATCCAGGACCAAGCCATCCCCGTTGTCCTAAGGGGAGAAGACGTGCTTGCAGGAGCCCAGACAGGCACGGGAAAAACCGCAGCCTTTGCTCTTCCCATCCTTGAGATGCTCAGCAAAACCAGCAAACGCACATACACCCCGCGGTGCCTGGTACTTGCACCAACTCGGGAACTTGCAGCCCAGGTCCAGGCCAGCTTTGAAAGCCTTGGCCGATCTCTCCATCTTCGGTCCACCGTTGTTTTCGGTGGTGTCGGCATTCAGCCCCAGATAGACAAACTCAAAAAAGGCGTCGACATCCTTGTTGCAACACCTGGCAGACTCCTTGACCATGCCGGACGAAGGACCCTGGATCTATCCAAGGTGGAAATTCTTGTCCTGGACGAAGCCGACCGGATGCTGGACATGGGATTTATCCACGACATTAAAAAGGTGTTAAAACTTCTGCCCGGGAAAAGACAGAACCTGCTCTTTTCCGCAACCTATTCGACCGAAATAAAACGATTTGCCGACGGCCTTCTCAACAACCCCAAGATCATTGAAGTTTCGGCATCCAACAAGGCTGCAGACGGAGTTACCCAAGCAGTTTATCCGGTTCAAAAGACAAAGAAACGAGAACTGCTCTCCACCTTGATCAGGAATGAAAACTGGACCAAGGTACTGGTATTCACCCGCACAAAACACGGTGCAAACCGGTTAACAAAACAGCTTATCACAGATGGAATCAAGGCTGCCGCCATACATGGCAACAAGAGCCAGTCCACCCGGACCCGGGCCCTTGCCGACTTCAAGAATGGAAGCATCAAAGCCCTTGTGGCGACTGACATTGCAGCAAGGGGACTTGATATTGACATGCTTCCCCATGTGGTCAACTACGATCTTCCCAACGTACCAGAGGATTATGTCCACAGAATTGGACGGACAGGTAGAGCCGGCGCCACCGGCATCGCCCTTTCCCTTGTTTGCAGTGACGAGCAGAAACAGCTCAAAGAGATCCAGAGACTTCTCAAACACAACATCCCGGTAAAAACCATGGACGGCTTTTTCCAGGTACAGGAGACTCCAGCCAAGCCCGCCGAGTTCCGCAACAAAAGGCCGGCCGGGCAAAACAGATCCGCCCAGTACCGTCGTTAATCCTCCAGATTGCGCACCCTGATTTAAGGCAGCTCAGACCTCCGGGCCTGGGCTGCCTGTCCTCTTTTTTCCGGTGGTTAATAAACCCAAAACATACAGACAATACCCATTGATGCTCAAACAGACTCCCCATGACAGGGTGCAAAGGGTCATTCAAACAGTCCGACAAAAACACCGGTCATGGAAATTAATCTTCAGCCCCTTCCATTTTTTTGTTGACACACCCCACGTTTTAGAGTTATAAACCCCTCGAATCAAACGTTGGGCGTCCTCGAAAATTGAGCCTTCCAGCAGATAATTCAACGAACAATGCCGAAGTGGTGGAATAGGTAGACACGCACGCTTGAGGGGCGTGTGGGGCGACCCGTGGGAGTTCAAGTCTCCCCTTCGGCACCAATATATAAGAGCCATTGGAACATAATTTGTTTCAGTGGCTCTTTTTTGTTTGAGAAAACAGGGCACAGAAACAAGGGCTATTGCCGCACCCTGTTCAACAGCTTAATTTCTAATTCTCAAGTTTAAAAGAAACCTTTAATTTCGTGCGATAGGCCACAATTCTGTTGGCCTCCAGGCGCATGTCCATCATGATGACCTCGGCAACACGAATGTCCCTTACGGAGTTGTCCACGGTTGCGATGGCAGCTTTTGCAGCGTCTTCCCAGGATTTCTCAGACATCCCTACGACTTCGATGATTTTGTATACACTGTTTTCCATTTGCATCTCCTTTGGGGGAGGGGAAAAACGCTCTCCGACCCCATGATATTATTGATGGCTTCTTTTTTGAATTGCCCTTGTTGATCATTGAAACAAAGAACAGCAGGTTGCCCGCCAAACATACTTGTAAAATACATCACTAAAGACATGGCCAAAGACTCTGGGGATACGATGGTTATTATAATAACAGGTCAGTTCCATCCATGTAAAGGGGTTGCGAAAAAAAAATAGCCAGTTAACGATATCCAGGGGCCGTCACCGACCCCTGGACAGTTTTCATTTAATCAAAGGCCATTTCAGTTTTCCACTCTTTCCAGACATTACCGACCAAGTCAGGTCCGGGCTTGAGAACAGCCTTGCCCGGGCGCCAGCCGGACGGGGTCGCCTCGGTTCCCTTGGAGGCCCTGACAAGCTGAAAAGCCTGAATCTGCCGGAAGGTCTCGCTGACATTTCTTCCCACAGGCGGGGTCAACACTTCAAACCCCTGGACAATGCCATCAGGATCAATAAGAAACCGGCCCCGGGCTTCAACACCTGCATCCTCATCATAAACCCCATAGACCGTTCCAACCTTCCCACCGGCATCGGACAGCATGGGAAAGGGAACCCCGCCTTCAACCATTTTGGACAATTCATGGTCATTCCACATCTTGTGTACAAATATGCTGTCAATACTCATGGACAACACCTCTACGCCAAGATCCTTGAACTCAGAATATTTTTCAGCAACTGCTGAAATTTCTGTGGCTCATACAAAGGTAAAGTCACCAGGATAAAAACAGAGAACAACCCATTTGCCAAGGTGATCTGACAATTTGACATTAGTGAATTTACCATTTTGATATCCGGGTGCTGTAAAGTCAGGTGCTTTTCTGCCAACCTTTATCATGGATGAGACCTCCTTTTTTTCAGTTTCAATTTCAGATTTTTTTTCAGGAACCGTTTCTCCCACCGGACCACCCGTTGGTCGGGCACATCCAGCCTTTAGTTCTTCCCCCATAAATCCTCCTCTATCTAATAGTTATGGAATAAAGCAAATACGACGATTGAAATAGATAAAAGCCTGATTAAAACACTCAGGCTATAGTATTTTTATATACTTAGCTTTCCATCGGTGCAAGGGGAATCTATAATTAAGCATTCCACCGAATAGCTCTATTTTTCTTGACAAAAACCTGATTCCTCTCTATTTATGTCCTAAGTCTATTCTCATAAGTCTTCCTTTTTTCAAAAATAGAACCAACACACAAAAGGAGAAAAATGAAGATGACCGAACTGGAGCCCTTGAAGCTCGCCACGACCATGATCGCAGGCAATGGGGAAATAAAAGTCTGCCAGGACCATGGCAAGGTATTAGGAGAAAAATTATAATTAATCCGCTGTTAAAACCAGTCAGCCGCTGCGCTTTGTAAAATAGCCGGCGGCTTTTTTGATTCAACCACTAAATAGTGTTTGAATGAAAACCTGTGTTTGGATAAAAACTTGCCCATATGCAAGGCGCAAGCAAAGCTGAAACCGGAGTGTACTGGAGTACATGAGGATTTCAGATTTATGCAGCAACGCGGCAGATGGGTGAGTTTTCGTTCAAACACTAAATAGTTGACAAACCAGAGACCCATTACAGCCATGACCGACTTTGATCCATCAAAAATACTGCATTCCCACTTTAACGTCCCGCAGATCAAACGATTTGCCATTCATTTCATCTGTGGGGCAATACTACTTTTGTCGTGTACCAGAGTCGGTCTTGCCGACACTGAAAAAAACACATTGAAACTTGTCCATGCAGTCATGTGTGAAGAGATTGAGAATTATCTTCCCGTCTATCCTGCCGTGGTCTTTTCCATTGCCCAGGAAAAAATCATCTGTTTTACCACCTTTGATCCCGTGCCGGAAACAATGGATATTTTTCACAAGTGGTACAAAAGAGACCACCTGGTATCACTGGCCAAACTCACCCTGAAGCCTCCAAAATGGTCTTCGTTCTCCAGCATGCAACTCAGAAACCTTGACAAAGGACCCTGGCGGGTCGACATCGAGAATGCAGACGGACTTATACTTAAAACCCTTCGTTTCAGTATCTCAGACTAACTACCATGGACACTATTACCAACATCATCTCCGGGCTGCGCTGGCAGGATCTTTTTGATATTTTATTCAACAGTTACGTCCTGTTCCGTCTCTATGTCCTGTTCCGCGGCACCAACGTCATCAGGGTGCTCATCGTTATCAGCCTTCTTTGGTTTGTGCAGCAAACCGCACTTGCCATGGGACTGATCATTACAAGCTGGGCCATACAGGGGATCATCACCATTGGCGCCTTTGTAATTATCATTGTGTTCAGAAATGAAATTTCAAGTGTTCTCCAGACCAAAAGCTTTAAGTCTTTCTTCTGGGGAATTCCCCGGCATCAGTTTCAAACTCCCGTGTCCATTATTGTTGAAAGTGTATATGAACTGTCCCGGAGAAAACTCGGTGCCCTGATTGTTCTGCCTATGAAACAGGGACTTGAGAGCTGTGTCCAGGGAGGAATTTCATGGCAGGGAAAACTCTCCCGGGAGATGCTGGTAAGCATTTTCTGGCATGACAACCCGGTCCATGACGGTGCCGTCATCATCCAGGGAAACCAGGTAACCGATGTGGGAGTAATTTTACCCCTGTCCAAACGTCAGGACCTGCCCTCTTATTTTGGAACCCGCCACCGGGCTGCCATGGGACTTGCAGAACAGAGTGATGCCAGGGTCATCGTGGTGTCTGAAGAGACAAGAAAAATATCCCTGCTCAAAGAAAACCGAATCTACGACATCAATGACAGCCATGTTCTAGAGACATTGTTGAACGGTGACCTGGGTACAGAACCCTCCCATACAGGGGTAAGACGTCGAACAATGGAACTGACCATCGCCGCCGTGATTTGCCTTTTCAGTGTTACCGGAGTCTGGCTCAGTTTCTCCAGGGGCGTTGAAATCCTGGCAAACCGGGAGGTACCCATTGAGTTCACAAACCTTCAACCGAAAATGGAGATCAACACATCTTCATTCAACAGCGTAAAACTCCTGGTCAGTGGCGCAAGGCCCCTGATTCAGTCCATGGGTCTGGATCAGATCAAGGTTAAAGTCGACATCTCAAAAGCTGTTCCAGGGCCCAATGTGATAACCATCGAAAAAAGCAATATCCTTCTCCCCCCTGGTATCCAGTTAAAACAGGTGGAACCTTCACAGGTCGAGGTCACCGTGGATATCCTTGAGAATAAAAGCCTGGTTGTTCAACCCGACTGGACAGGAAAACTCAAGGAAGGACTCATTCTTGAATCCACAAGGGCCGTTCCGGAAACCGTTATGGTGACCGGTGCAAGCCTTGGATTAAAGGAGATATCAACCCTGTTCACTCAACCCATCCCACTTGAAGGCATCACCGCCTCAGGCAACCTGTCAACTGGTTTTGATCTGGGTCAGTCAAACCTCAAACTGATGGAGCCTGCCAAGAAAAACGTCGTCATTTACTATCAGGTAAAACATCGTGCCGGGCCAGAGATCCCACCTTCACCCGATACACCCTGACCCAGGTCAGGGACTGGTCCGGGGTCTTTTTCATACTGGGAGTCAGGATAATGCCCCTGGTCAGGAATGCTGTTTGAGCTGACTGGTGATCTGCTGGACAAGGACCAGGGAAACAAAACTCATGGCCGCACCGCCGATAAAAGGAATCCTGTAATCCACGATCCAGAGCATGCCGCCGATGACTGGCAGTACCACGGCGGCGATGTGATTGATGGTGAACCCCACAGCCATGCTCGGAGCAATATCCTCAGGATCTGAAATCTTCTGGAAAAAAGTCCGGATGGCAATGGCAAAATTAAAGAAAATGTGATCAAAGATATAGAGAATCGCCACCACCCACTTGGAATCCACCACAGCATAGGCCAGAAAGACAAGGATAAGGCTGAAATACTCCAGTGAAAGAACCCGCCGCTCCCCGAACCGGACAATGCATCGCCCAATGAAAGGGCTTAAAAAATAGTTGACCACATTGTTGACAAAGAAAAGCACAGCGATTTCCTGGATAGAGAACTGAAATTTCTTGACCAGGAGAAACACGGCAAAGGCTATGAAAATCTGTCGCCGGGCCCCGGCCATAAAGGTTAAGGCGTAAAAAAGCCAGTATTTTCGTTTAAAAACCATATCCTTGCGCTGCACCGTCAGTTCCTTGTCCGTGGGATTTCTGGTCAAGGCCCAGCAGCCTGCGCCGATGATTACGGCTCCGCACACCAGGTAAATCTGGGCATAGGAAAGAAGCGGCGCCAGGACAAAGACAAAGGTGCCGGCAACGATGTTGCTCACAGCGGCAAGACTTCTTAAGCGCCCAAACACAAGGGGCGCCGTGAGGGTATCAAAGTATTGCAGAGTCATGGACTGGTTGGTGGTTTCAAAATAATGAAACCCGAAACTCATCACAAGTGTGGTTAACATCAGGCCGTAGAAACTCGGATAGATACCCGTTGCCGCCACGCCAACGCCCATGATGATAACAGAAAGAGCCGACAGTCTGTGTTCCTTGAAGATCAGGAGCACATAGACCACCAGAAGCGAAAGAAAACCCGGAATCTCCCTCACAGACTGCAGCACGCCCACATGCTCACCATCCAGATGGATCACATTCACGGCAAAATTATCAAAAAGGGTCCGCCACACATGGAGCCCGCCTGTTGAGGCGATGACAAGCACCATGAGATAGAGGTACATGGGATTTTTTTTCAAATCCATCGGTTGATTTTTCATAGACCTTCCATACAGGATTTCATCCAAACCCACAATCTCTTTTACATGGGGCGGCCCGGGACCACAGGATCTTATTATTGACCCGATTCCCCATTACATGTAAGGTCCGATCAGGAAGTCAAGTTACCGGGAGAAGAGCACTACATGCAGATTATCTCAACTATCCTGCCCATTTTTTTCGTCATTTTTCTGGGATGGGCAGGCAGAAAAAAACGATTCATTCCAGACGGGTTTATTGGTCCGGCCAATCAACTGGTCTACTATATCGCCATTCCCGCCATGATCTTTGGAGCCGTGGCAAAGGCCTCGTTTTACGAGGCGTTTAATCCCGTCATCCTCGCGGTCACCCTTTTTACCATTTTCATGATATCTGCCTTGTCCTGGGCCATGGCAAATGCCTTAAAAATCCCCACAAGGACCAAAGGAACTTTTATCCAGACGACCTTCCATGGAAACCTTGAATATGTCGGGCTGGCCGTTGTCTTTTATTCCCTTGGCGATTCAGGTCTTGCCGCAGCAGGCATATTTGCAGGCTTTATCATGATTTTCCAGAATATTCTGGCCGTGTTTGTACTGGAGTTCCATGGAACGGACAGAAACCAGCGGGACAACATCCTTATGACCAACGCCCAGCGGATCATCGGCCATCCGGTTATTCTTTCGGCGGTATCGGGTATTGTTTTTTCCATATTTAAAATCCCCATCCCCCTGATCGTGGAACGAACTCTGGATATTCTGAGCGGCATGGCACTGCCCCTGGCCCTTTTGCTCATTGGCGCTTCCCTTTCGTTCAAATTGATCCGGACAAACCTGTCCAGCGTCCTTGGAGCGAGCTTGTTCAAACTGATCCTCATGCCCGGGCTGGGACTTGTCCTGTTTCAGTTCTTTGAAATTCCCCAGAACGAATTTCGCCCTGTTTTTATCCTGCTCTGCTCGCCCACAGCAACCCTTGCCTATGTCATGGCACGGGAGATGAACGGGAATGCCGAGTTTGCCGTTGCCGCCATCAGCGCCTGCACTATGCTGTCGGCAATCACTTTTACCCTGTGGCTGCATTTTTTATCCTGACATAGTTTAACGGAGGTCCCAAAGGATGACGACAAAAGATATTGTGCAGAAAACCGTACTGTTGACCATGGTTTTTCTGATATCGGCCCTGTTTCTGAACATGATCCATGAGTTCCTCATGCCCATGTTCATGGCAAGTCTGTTTTCGGCCATGGCAAGTCCTGTCCACCAGTGGCTGACCCGGCACCTCAGGGGAAGGGAAAACCTGGCCTCTGTGATCGTGATCGCAGGCGTTGTTCTGCTGATTATCGTCCCTCTCTCCATGCTCGTGGGGGTGGTGGTAACCCAGGCCATCAATGTGGGTCAATCAGTCACACCCTGGGTGCAGTCGTTCATCAATGAGCCAACAACCTTTACCCATTACCTGGAAAAAATCCCCTATTACGAACAGATCCTGCCCTACCGGGACGTAATCATCCAGAAAGCAGGGGAACTTGTGGGCAACATTTCCTCTTTTTTGATCAACTCCCTCTCCTCTGCCACCAAGATGACCATGAATGCCCTTTTCGGATCCATCATCATGCTCTATGTGATGTTCTATTTCCTCACAATGGGCAATGTACTCCTCGATCGCATCCTCTATTTTCTGCCCCTCAAGGACAGTGATGAACGGGCACTGCTGCTGCGTTTCACCTCAGTTACCCGGGCCACCATCAAGGGAACCATTATCATCGGCATCGTGCAGGGATTCATCTGCGGCCTTGCCTTTGCCCTGGCCGGAATCAAGGGACCTGTATTCTGGGGAAGCATCATGGCCGTCACATCCATCATACCGGCCGTTGGAACAGCCCTGGTGTGGGGACCGGCCCTGATTATCCTTGTACTCATGGGAAAATTTACCGGCGTGATCATACTGGCTGTACTCTGCGGAGTTGTGGCGGGAAATCTTGACAATGTGTTGCGGCCCAGACTGGTGGGTAAGGATACAAAGATGCACGACCTTTTCGTCCTGTTCGGCACCCTCGGCGGGATCACCATGTTCGGACTTCTGGGCATCATCATCGGTCCAATTATTGCCGCATTGTTTATCACTATCTGGGGAATCTATGGCACGGCCTTTAAGGACTATCTGCCCAGGGTCGGCCCCGGCCCCAAAGCATGACAAAAATACTATAAACGCAAAAAAGCCCCAATGAAATCAATCAAAGGGGCTTTCCTTACATATATTCACTTAAAACCATTCACCCCAAAGGGGATCATGATTTTAATGCGGTATACTTTTTACTAAACTACGGTAACATTACCCGCAGCCGGTCCTTTCTGGCCTTGTTCTACGTCAAATGTTACCTTGTCGCCTTCATTAAGGGACTTGAAACCAGTGGCGTTGATGCTTGAGTGATGAACGAAAAGATCCTCTCCATTCTCCTGCTCAATAAAACCAAAACCCTTTGAATCGTTAAACCATTTTACTGTTCCGTTAGCCATGTGACAATCTCCTATGAAATTAAGTTTAATTGTTCCAAACTTGAGGTAGTTGTCACACATGCGTGTTTGTTCGACAAATTATTTTTCCCCTAAGTGCGAAACAGGCAGTTCTGGAATTAGAACATGCCGTATTATGTTTTTCAGATCCATGGTGCGCCCGGCAGGATTCGAACCTGCGGCCTGCGGATTCGAAGTCCGACGCTCTATCCAGCTGAGCTACGGGCGCATATTGAATCTATTTGTAAATGGGGTGAGTGAAGGGGCTCGAACCCTCGACTTCCAGGACCACAACCTAGCGCTCTGCCAACTGAGCTACACCCACCACAAACAAACCCCTAACTTATAGCAGTTAAAAATACAGATTGCAACCTATTTTTTTAAACTCCCATAAAAATCATTGCCAAACCCGGCAAAAACCACCATAACAATTCCATGACTTTCAAAGGATTCCTCTTTATCATTGCAAGCGCCCTGTTCCACGTGCTGTGGAACTCAACGCTCAAAAAAAGCCATGACAAACCAAGCGCCGTCCTCCTCATGATGGTGGTAACCGTGTCCGGCCTTGCCCCCTATGTATTGTGGCATTATCCCATGGAAGTGATCCTTGCCCCGGCACCGCTCTTAAGCGCCCTCAGCGCTGGCTTCTTCTTTTTCCTCTACCAGTATTTTGTAGCATTGTCCTATGAAAAGGGGGAGCTGAGTCTGGTCTACCCATTGACCGTTACCGGGCCGGTTTATATTGTTCTGTGGAGCCATCTGTTCCTTGGCGAACGGATCTCTGCCGGCGGAGCCCTTGGCATCTTCCTGATCATCTATGGCGCAGTGACCCTCCAGACCCGGCAGTTCACCGTTTTCTCCATGGACTCAACAACACTGGCAGGCAATCGGGCTGGTGTACTAACAGCCCTTGGCGCCGCTTTTTTTTACTCGTTCGGCGCCATTGCCGACAAAATCGGCGTAACCCACGGCAACGTTGCCGTGTACACCATGAACCTTTCCGTGTTCATGCTCATATTCCACCTCCTGCGAATGATCTTCCAGCGGCAGATGGGCCTTGTCATCCGAGCGTTCGCAGCCGCTCCTTTGACCCTCCTGGGGGGTGGTCTGGTGATGCTGCTCTCCTTTGTCTCGTTTCGAATGGGACTTCAGGAGGCCTACGCCAGCTACGCATCGGCCCTGCGCCAGATCAGCACCATTTTCAGCCTTGCCATTGGCTACCTTGTGTTCCGGGAGGTCCTGACCGTGGGAAGAACCATCAGTGCCTGCCTCATTGTTGCAGGCGCCGTTCTCATCAAAGTGGGATGACTAACCGGGAACTTAACCCGGTTTATAAGGGGTGGCCCTGATTCCACAAGATTCCTCGTTTAATTTCATGCCAACGCTGGAAACCCGAGGCGGTTCATAAAGGGTACCCTGGCCCACGGGGAATTTGATATTGACCATTGACCAAAGTTTGACTATGATTTCCCCCTATCACCCCTTAATAAGGATGCAAAACAAACATGAACAATTTCTACATATTTATTGTAAGACTAATACTCGGGCTTGTGTTTGGAGTTTTAATTGCCAGAATCTTCAGGCCTGACTGGAGCATCTTTGCAGGTGCCCTCACGGGCATCGGACTGGTAGGTGCTGCTTATCTTATGGAAATGATCAAAAAACGCAAACCCAAAAAGTAAACAGGAGCCCTGACCTTGAACCAGATCATACTAGGCACCGCAGGCCACATTGACCATGGAAAAACCAGCCTGATCCGGGCGTTAACCGGCATTGAAACCGATCGCCTTAAAGAGGAAAAGGAGCGAGGTATCACCATTGAGCTGGGATTTGCCTCCATCACCCTGCCCAACGGCGAGATTGTCGGCATCGTGGATGTTCCGGGCCATGAACGGTTCATAAAAAACATGGTGGCAGGGGCCAGCGGCATCGATCTTGTGGCCATGGCAATTGCCGCAGACGAGGCCGTCATGCCCCAGACCCGGGAGCACATGGAAATCTGTACCCTCATGGGCATTAAATACGGGTTCATTGCCCTTACCAAGATAGATCTGGTGGACGAAGAGCTCATGGAACTTGCCATTGAGGATATCCAGGAGTTCACCCGGGGAACCTTTCTCGAGGATGCCCCCATTGTTCCGGTCTCGTCGACCACGGGCCAGGGCCTTGATCTGTTCCGCACCACCCTTGACCGCATCTGTCATCAAATTCCGGAACGGCCCTTTTCGCCGATATTCCGCCTGCCAGTGGACCGGGTTTTCTCCATGAAAGGCTTTGGCACGGTCATTACCGGCACCCTTGCGTCGGGCAAAATCGATACCGGAGAAAACATCATGATTTTCCCGTCACGGATCACCTCCAAGGTGCGGGGCATCCAGGTCCACGGACAAAGCGTTGACACGGTTGCAGCAGGCACCCGGACGGCCATCAATTTCCAGGGGCTGGACAAGGAGGCGATCAACCGGGGGGATGTTCTGTCGACCCCGGACACCCTGCACCCCAGCCACATGGTGGATGCAGAACTTATCTACCTTGCGACCAACCCGAAACCGGCCAAGGCAAGAACCCGCATACGCTTCCATTCCGGAACCAGCGAAATTCTCGGCAACCTGGTGCTCCTGGACAGGGAAGAACTGCAACCGGGAGATACAGCCTGTGTCCAGATCCGCCTGGAATCCCCAGTATGCTGTCTCAAGGGGGACCGATTTGTCCTCAGAAGCTACTCACCCATCAAGACCCTTGGTGGGGGTCAGGTCTTAAACCCCATGCCCAAAAAACACAAACTCTTTGACGAAAAAATCATCCAGGGACTATCCCGCCTGATCTCAAGCAGCGATGAGGAGACCCTCTCGTTCTTCATAGAAGAAAGCGGATTCCAGGGAGCTCCCTTTTCCGACCTGAGGCTGATGACCCATATTTCAGATAAAAAGCTCGACACAGTGCTTCAGAAAATGCTTGCCAATCGAACCGTTGTCCTGGCCGACAAGGACCGGCGCATCTTTGTGCATGGCAAGATGTTCGACCTGCTTGCGGCCCAGATGGAAGAAAAACTTGCCGAATACCACCGGAACAACCCCCTGAAAGAAGGAATGCCCAAGCAGGAGCTCAAATCTAAATTCAGGGCGCTGAGGGACAAGGATTCAAAACTGTTTCCCCTTGTAATTGCGAGGCTTGCCAAGGACGGCAAGGTTGAACAGGAGCAGAATACGGTCAGGCTTGCCACCCATGAGGTGGCCCTTGAAATCGACCAGGAAGAGGTCAAACAGAAAATTGCCGCCATCTACCAAAATGCCGGGCTTACCCCGCCCTTTTTCAGAACCATCTGCACAGACCTGGACGTGGACCAGAAAAATGCCACGGATGTCCTCCACATGCTCATCGACGAGAAAATCCTTGTCAAGACCAAGGACGACCTCTACTTTGACGCCCGGGAGATTGAGAAGCTTGAAACGGCCCTTGTGACGGTTCTCAAGGAAAAGGGAGAAATAACCACCCCTGAATTCAAGGATATGACAAATATATCCAGAAAATATGTGATTCCTTTGATCGAATATTTTGACTCGATCAACCTGACCATCCGCGTTGGTGACACAAGGCAACTCAGGAAAAAAAACTGATGGTTTAAATGATTTTAAATACAAGGATTGATCCACCATGACAATGAGTGCCCTATTGAAACAAAGGGGTTCAGTTCGCAGTTTTCTGGACCGACCCGTACCCCGGGAAACCCTGGTCAACATATTTACCACGGCCCAGTTAGCCCCCTCCAACTGCAATGTCCAGCCCTGGCAGGTTTATGTTGTTTCAGGAGCAAAAAAAGACGAACTCAAGGACAGGTTGGTCAAGGCGGTGATGACCGGCATGGAGCCAAATCCCGATTTTGACTGGCGGGTCAAATACAGGGGCATCCACCGGGATCGCCAGTTTGGATCGGCAAACGCCCTTTATTCGTCAATGGGAATTGACCGCAAGGACAAACAGGCCAGGATGCTTGCCATGCTGCGCAACTGGACCTTTTTTGACGCCCCCCATGCCCTGTTTTTAACCATGGAGCGCTATCTTAACATCATGGGGGCCGTTGATATGGGCATCTATGCCCAGACACTTGCCCTGATCATGGAAGAACACGGCATTTCAAGCTGTTTCCAGGGTGCCCTGGGTCAGTTTCCTGATCCTGTGAGGAACTTTTTAAACATCCCGGAACAACAGGGCATCCTCTTTGGCATGTCCTTTGGCTACAAGGACGACACCGCCCAGGTCAACGCCACCAGAACCGATCGGGAACCCCTTGAAAATTCCGTTGTTTTTTGTGAATAACCGGCACGGCCGAAGCAGGTTATCTGCCCTCGTCCACAAAAAAGAATACGCGTCTCTGATTGCAATACCTTGGTCAACGTTTCCCATACCCCTGGATCACCAACAGCAAAACCAGGAGGGCAACCCTATCCATCACTGCCCGAGGATGATGTCGACAAAGGCGGAAACAATCGTGTCAAGGAAAAGCCGACCGTCCAGGGTGAGGAAAAACCTCTGATTGACAACCCTGCCCCAGGCCTTGGCCTCGCAATCTGTGACAACCGCATCGAACATCTTCAGGAACCCCTGGTTTGAAATGCAGTCAAACTTTGTCAAATCAACACCCATGGAAGTCCTGAGTCCCAGCATGATCATTTCCATCAATATCTGATCGTTTGCCAGGGTTTCCGTTTCTGCAACCGGAAGCCGTCCGGCACCAAGATCTGAGGTATAGCGGCAAACATCCGCGTGGTTCCAGAACCTTGTCCCGTTTTCAAACGAATGGGCCGAAGGTCCAAACCCCAGATAGGGCGCGTGGTTCCAGTACTTTTGATTGTGTCGTGATTGAAATGACACACCCGCGGCAAAGTTGGAAATCTCGTAGTGGAGATACCCATGCCCTTCAAGAAAGGTGGAGGTCAGTTTAAACAGCCCTGCCACCGAACCATCGTCCAGGGGAGTGATGGCGCCCTGTTCAACAAGGCGGTGCATGGGAGTGCCCGGCTCATAGGTGAGCATGTAGCAGGATAGGTGCTCTGGTTGAAAGACAAGGGCACTGTCAAGGTCCTTGACCCAAGCCCCTTCGGTATCACCTGGAAGACCATAGATCAGATCCAGCCCCAGGTTGTCAAACCCGGTATCTCTGGCCTGTTGCAATGCCTGCCGGGCAACGGCTGCCGAGTGGATTCGGCCCATGAAATCAAGCCGTTCATCGTCAAAGGATTGAACACCGATGTTCAGGCGATTGATCCCGGAGTCCTGAATCTTGCCAAAATAATCTGCGTTGACCGTTCCAGGGTTGACCTCCAGGGTGGTTTCACACCCTTTGGATACCGTAAAATTTTCACCAATGGCAGTGAGGATCTCCTGAATCTGGCCAGGCAACAAAAGGGATGGAGTGCCGCCGCCAAAATAAATAGTATCAACAATGGCACGCCGATCCTTGCACATGGCAATCTCACTTAAAAGGGCTTTCACAAAAGCGCGTTTAAGGGAAAGGTCGTCAATGGAATAGAAATCACAGTAGGCGCATTTTCTGACACAAAAGGGAACATGGACGTAAATGGCAGTAACATCAGACAAAACGTTTCATCATCCCATCGATCATTTCGTCCACATTCTCCTGGGTGATCCCGTGGAGCTCACAGGTCTGCCTGACCCTTGACAAAAGGCTTGGATCCTGCATATCCTTTGGCTCCCTGAACATGCCCGTACGCCGTCCCACCTGGTAAAGGACCCGGTCCTGGGCATCCATGTTAAGAAAACTGTCAACCGCGGCTATCATGGCAGCTTTGTCCCGGGGAAGTCTGCCCTCCACCGTCTCAATGAGATTGAGGATATGATCGCTTTTGACCGTGGAGGTGATACCCTCAAGGCAGTCAAGAAAGAGTCTCAATTCCCGGGCAATCATCAGGTCTGTGCATCGCTCAAATCCGCCTTGGCTATGGATTTCGGCAAGGGGGCTTTTCGACGGAAGGGCCAGGGTTCTGAGACGTATGAAGTCTGGGTTGATCTGATTCAGGGCATCGGCACTCTCCCTTGCATGCTCTTCAGAAAGTGCAGCGCCGCCAAGACCGGGCATCACATATTCCGACAATTCCATCCCTGCATTTCGCACCCTTAGCCCTGCCTTGATGTGGGTTGCCTTGTCTGCTCCTTTTTTCACCATGGCAAGCACCTTGTCAGAGCCGGATTCAAGTCCGATATGAATTCTGCCAAGCCCTGCCCGGGCGATTTGTTCCAGATCATGGGGCTTGATCCGGGCAAGGGTGTGGGAGCGGGCATAGGAGGTAATCCGTTGGACCGTGGGAAAACAGGTCTTGATGTGGGTAAGAACGGTCACAAGGTCGTCAGGTTTCATGATCAGGGAGTTGGCGTCCTGGAGAAAAATAGATTCCATACCCGAAGCATACCAGTTCCAGGCCGCACTAAAGGCGGTACGGTCATTTGATTCAAGGCGGTCAAACATGCGTTTGATCCTGGGCATGTCCACCCTGCCGGTTTTTTCCACCTCCTTGACAATGGCCGTAACATGGCCACTGACAAGATCGATGTCCTGGATGATATTTTCAACGGACCTGAGGGAAAATTTTCTGCCCTTGTAAACGGCACAGAAGGTACACCGGTTCCACGGACAGTTCCGGGTCAGTCGAATCAAAAGACTTTGGGATTCACTTGGCGGCCGGATCGGCCCCTGTTCAAAACCTGAATATTGATCTTGTTTCATTTTTAAGCCTTTTTTTTTGCCGGATGTTCCCGATCGTCATATTAATAATTATACTATACTTAACCATGCACAAAGACCATGTCAATGGGTTGTCACCCTGTGATTGTCTTTGACAACGGATACAAAAAAAGGGTAAACCGCCCCATGGCAAACAACAACACCACAAAAAAAACCTGGCTGAAACGAATAGCCATTGCCCTGGGCACCCTGCTTTTGATCCTGTCAGCCCTTACATCCCTGGGGCTATGGCAGATGAACCGCTTTGTTCACACACCTGCTGACCAATCAGGCAAACAACAGATCATTATCATCAAACCCGGCAAAAGCCTCAAGGGAATATCCCGACTGCTGGCCCACAAAAAAATCATTACCCAGGATATCCTCTTCAGGCTGCTGGTCCGCCACAGAAAAATGGCCACCAAGATTCAGGCTGGTGAGTACGGACTCTCCGCCTCCATGACCCCGGAACAGATCCTGACCATTCTGGTAAAAGGCCAGGTCATGCTTCACCACATCACCATTCCCGAGGGGCTGAATCTTGAAGAAACCGCCAAACTTGTTGAACGGGCAGGGTTCGGCACCCGAAAAGATTTCCTGGACCTTGCAAGGGACCCCGGGTTTGCCGAACAACTCAAGGTCAGGGCAGCCACCCTTGAAGGTTACCTTTTCCCTGAAACCTATTTTTTTAGAAAAGACACCCCCCAGAAAAAGATCATCCAGCAGATGGTCCAACGATTCAATGTTGTCTATACCCCCCAATGGAAGCAGAGGACCCTGGACCTGGGATTTTCCGCCCATGAAATTGTCACCCTTGCCTCGATCATTGAAAAAGAGACCGGTAACAGCAGCGAGCGGCCCATTATCGCATCGGTATTCCACAACCGCTTAAAAAGAGGAATGCGCCTTGATTCCGATCCCACAGTGATCTATGGAATTCCTGATTTCAATGGAAATATCACAAGAAAAGACCTGCAGACAATCACACCCTACAACACCTACAAAATCAAGGGACTTCCAGCAGGACCCATTGCAAATCCTGGGAAATTCTCCCTTGGGGCAGCACTTTTTCCTGCTAAAACCGACTTTCTCTACTTTGTATCCAAAAAAGATACCACCCACAAGTTTTCAAAAACCATCCAGGAGCACAACAAGGCCGTCCGCCGCTACCAGCTTGGAAGATAGCTGACATTTTCTTCACCAAAGGTACATGCTCGACTGAGTTGATTCATGTCGCAATTCCAAAGAGCTTGCCATTCATGGCAGTTAATCCCAAACTGCCGCTCCTAGGGAAAATGCAACGGCCGACCAGACAGCCGCCTGTATGGGGTGGGCACCTAACGGCTCAGCGTTGTTTCAGATAGACAATAACAGCACCGCTCCGGCTTTTAAATTTTCTGTCCCACTCAAACCAGAGAACGATCCCCTCTTTTTTCAATCTCACCAGAAGGTCTTCAACCACATCGGGAAGCACTGCCCCAAACTCAGAATGGAGTCCCTTGCCCACGACAATGCTGACGGTGAACTCCCCTGCCCGCCAGGCTGTCCGGACAAAGGACTCCGAACGGACAACGGCACGGATGGCCGGATCCCCATGCAGATCCAGCTCTTCTTCGGGTGGGGGATAGCGTTTAAGCTGTTTTTTCAGCGGGACTGGCTCAGGAAAATCTTTTTCCCTTTTATCCCTTAAAAGGGCGGCACCGTTTTTACCCCTAAGGGAACGTTCAAGAAGGCTGGGAAAATCCTCATCATCTTCGATCTTTTGGGCCTTGGTTGCAAACAGCCTTGAAAGACTGGTTGATCGGGAAAGGATGGGCAGTCCATTCCGGTCGTTGGGGTTTGATTTCTGCCTTGACCCAGGTTCCGGCTCGACGGCTGAAACTGTGTCCGGGATTTGTTCACAGGACTGATCCGTTGCGGGCAACCCTGCTTCGGACATCTCCTTGAACATAAAAAAAAGGTCTTCCCCCCTGTCAAAAACAGGAATACCGTTCCGGTTCAACTGCTTTTTCAATTTGCGTGCCGATCCTGACTTCTTATTTTGTCTGTTTTTCCCTGACATGGAATAACTATAAATCCAGGCGATCGATCAGAACCTGACGAGGTTTCACCCCGTCTGATTGGCCGACAATCCCTTTTTTCTCCATGAGATCGATGATTCTTGCCGCCCTGTTATAACCGACTCTGAGGGCCCTTTGAACGCTTGAAATGGATGCCTGCCTTGTGGTAAAAACATACTCCAGGGCAGCCTGGTATTTTTCATCATAATCATCATCACCCATGTTAACGGTATCCATGGCCGAATCTTCTTCCCGTTCTGTGACCACGTCCATTACATACCGGGGTTTACCCTGGGCTTTTAAAAAATTGGTTATGGTAACAAGCTCTTCTTCCGAAAGGTAGGTCCCATGGACCCTGCTGAGACGTGCAGTACCAGGGGGAACAAAAAGCATATCCCCCCTGCCCAGAAGGGTTTCAGCGCCATTGGCGTCAATGATGGTTCTGGAATCGGTTTTAGACGAGACCTGAAACGATATCCGTGTGGGAAAATTGGCCTTTATGATCCCGGTCAGCACATCAACCGAAGGACGCTGGGTGGCAAGGATCAGATGAATGCCGGCAGCCCTAGCCATCTGGGCAATACGGGTCAATGAGAATTCAATGTCCTTGCTTGCGGTCATCATCAGGTCTGCAAGCTCATCAATAATGATGACAATATATGAAAACACCTCAAAGGTATCATCGTCATCATATTCAGACAAATCTGCTGTCTTTATTTTCTGATTGTACTGCTCAATATTTCTCACCTGGAGTTTGGCAAGCATCTCATACCTAAACTCCATTTCCCTTACCACCCACTGCAGAGCCGTGTTTGCCTTTTTCATATCAGTGATAACAGGCGTTATCAGGTGGGGAATATCATTGAACAAAGAAAGTTCAATGCGCTTGGGATCAATCATGATAAACTTAACTTCATCGGGTGATGATTTATAGAGAATACTTGTGATCATGGCGTTGAGCCCAACACTTTTACCTGTGCCCGTGGCCCCTGCGATCAGAAGATGGGGCATTTTTTCAAGTCCCACAACAACTGGATTGCCAACAATATCCTTACCCAGGCAGATGGGGATTTTAGAATCATTGTTTTTAAACTCATCTGAGCCAACAATGTCAATAAAGGGAACAATACTCATTTTTGCATTGGGTATTTCAACCCCGATAACATCCTTGCCGGGAATTGGGGCAACAATGCGAATACTCAGGGCACTCAGGGCAAGGGCCAGATCATCTGCCAGGTTTACGATCTTACTGATCTTGATTCCCGGAGCAGGCTTGTATTCAAAGGTGGTGATCACAGGCCCGGGCGACACTTCCATTACCTCACCCTTGATTCCAAAATAACCAAGTTTCTGTTCTAACAGTTCTGCATCCCTTCGTATGGCCTCATGGTCAACCTCTATCTCCACATCAGAGGTTTTAAGAAAATCCAGACAAGGCAGCTGAAATTCATCACTGCTGGTGGTGACGGACGCCATGGCACTTTTAAAATTTCTTCCCGGTGTATTAATCCGCAACTGATAGGAGGGCTCTTGGGACAAGACTATTGCGGATTCGATCAAAGATTCGGGTTCAGGTTCGGGTTTGGGTTCAGGTTCAGGCCCTGTGACTGGTTCTTCCAACGGCTCTGACCCTGGCGCCAAGACCGGTTCTTCCAATGTGGCTGGCGTTGTTTCAATTTTTGTTTTTTCCAATGGCCCGGGCTCTGACTGTTCCACCGGGATTTCCACCAACGCTGGCTCTGGGTCCATTGCCTGGGTTAGGCTTTGCTCGGATTGTTTTTCCATGGACGGCTGTTGCTGAAAGTCTTCTTGTGCGGGCGCCGGATCTGGTAACGTTTCTGCCATATCTTCTATTTTCCGGGAAAATGAAAGACTTTCAGTAATCCGCTTTAAATCCTCTGAAATAACATCCCTGAGGGATATTTTTTTCTTTTCCAGTATCTGCTTGTAGGTTTCACCCGACTTGCGCTGGTCCAGATAAAGCGCCTTTGTCTGTTCATGTTCTTTCACAAGGGCATTATATCTGTTCTCAAGTTGAACATACCTATCGGATAGATTCAACTTGGACATGAGCAGCGCTGCATATGGACTTACCGTTTCTCTGCCACCCAGGAATTTTTTTTCAACTTTTTCCATTTCATTGACCATCAGGTCTGCAATACGTTGCGCATTGGCCAATCCCATTTCATCATCTATTTTAAACTTGTATTCACCACATTCCGTTTTGATGATCAGGAGATCTTCATCGATACTGTATTTAAACTTTTTCACACGACCAACTCTTTTATGTTAGGGGTAAGACAAGCCAGAACATTAAATTAAGCTTTCTTCTATAGCACAATTAAAAAAGAGATGCCACTGCCACAAGGGAACACCCCCGTGCCATTCAACAATAAATAGGGCAGAATCTATTTCTGTCCAAGGGTTCAGAACTGTTTCACGCAAACAACGTCAGCCCCATTCAGGATTTTAAACTGCCTTTCCCATTCACACCAGAGCCCGCCCCCTTGTTTTATCTACTTTTATCTGACAGGGGACATTTTACCCGACAACGTCCCTTTTTTCAAGCAGATAGCCCCTCCTGATTGACTTTAAACATTCATACTGATAATGTACTCTGCTATGAATATAGGAAGCATTGTAGAATACATAGACCAGCAACGGATGATTTGCGCAGTTGTGTTACAGATCAAACAAAACAGGTTGCGCCTGCTCACCGAAAATAACCGTGAGGTAAACCTTTCAGCAAGCCGGCTGACCCATGTGTCTGAAGAGCCCCTTGATATGGCAGGCACCAGGGATTTTACCATCAAAGCGCTCAAGCGCACGGCACTGGCAAGGGAGGATCTTGCCGCAACCATCCAGGTCAAAGAGATGTGGGAACTTCTCCATGATGAGCAAGAAGAGATAGACGTTGCCACCATGACCAGTTTCTGCTTTGATCCGCCTTTAACCAGCGACCACAGGTCTGCCGTGGTAAGGGCCTTTTTCAACGACAGGCTCTATTTCAAGTTTGGCAAGGACGGATTTACGCCCTTTACCGAACAGCAGGTTGAAAGTTCACTCAGGCAACTTCGGGAGGCCGAAGCCCTGGAACGGCTGATTGAACAAGGCGGAACATGGCTAAAACAGGTTCTCAACAATCAGACGGTCAACAACCAGGAGATTGATCCCGGCATTCTTGATATTCTCAAGGCATATTATGTCTTTGAGAAAGAAAGTAAAGACGCCCACACGGCCAGGGCCATCCTGGCAAAGGCAGGGGCGGATTCAACGGATCAGATCTTTTCGGCCCTCGTACGAACGGGCATCTGGAACAAAGACGAGAACACCGACCTCATCCGCCTGGATATTCCCACAAATTTTCCTGACTCGGTGATGACCAAGACACAAACCATCATCGACGCAACCCTTGATCCCACAGCCGACCCGTTAAGATGCGATCTGACCAACCTTCCCATCATCACCATTGACGGTCAGTCTACCCTGGACTATGACGACGCCATCAGCCTTGAAAAAAAGGATGACGGCTACATCATCGGTATCCACATCATTGATGTGGCTTTTTTCATCAAGGACGACGATCCCATTGACCTGGATGCCAGGACAAGGGGCAGTTCCATCTACATGCCCGACGACAAGATCTCCATGCTTCCGCCGAGTCTTTCGGAAAACCTGTGCAGCCTCAAAGAGGGTGAGATCCGGCCGGGCATTTCAACCCTTGTCCACCTGAACCGTTTTTTTGAGATCACCGACTACCAGATCGTTACAAGCGTCATCAAGGTCCACAAACAGATGACCTACAGCGAAGCCAACATGCTCAACGGTGAGGATGAGCCCATCACGACCCTGTACAAGGCCGCCACCGTGCTCAGGGAAAAACGGCTCAAGGCGGGCGGTGTCCAGATCACCCTGCCGGAGGTAAACATCTGGATCGAAGACAACGGCGAAATCGGGATCTCCCGGGTTGACCGGGAAAACCCTGCACGCATGCTGATATCTGAAATGATGATCCTTGCCAACACCCTCATGGCCGATTTTCTGTCAACCCGCAAAGTTCCCGCCGTATTCAGATCCCAGCCCGACCCGAAGAAACGGCTTTTCCAAGGCATCGAAACCTCGTTGTTTCCCAACTGCATGCAGCGAAAACAGCTGAGCCGAGCCATCATTGGCACCAAACCCGAGAACCACTCAGGACTTGGTGTGAAAGCCTATGTCACGGCCACCTCCCCCATCCGACGGTACTACGACCTTCTCACCCAGCGACAGATCCGGAGCACCCTGGGGTATGAACCCGCATACACAAAGGAAGCGCTTGACGCCATTCTCCAGGTTGTCAAGGAGCCTGTCACCAACACGGGAAAAATCCAGTTCCAGCGACGCAGGTACTGGCTGCTCAGATATCTTGAAACCATGAAGGGGTCAACCTGTGAGGCGATTGTTCTGGATGCGCGAAGGGACTTTTACATGGTGATGCTCAAGGATTACATGCTTGAATGGAGAATTTCCTCATCCGGTCTCAACCTCAAGCCAGGGGACCTGATCAACGTCACCATCCAGCACGCAGATGCCAGAAGGGATCAGCTGTCTCTATTCGTTTAAATTCGGTCATTAGGGGACGTTTCTTCAACGCCCCCCTTTGGTTTTAATGCTTGAAACTTCTCTGTCCAGTGTAGACCATGGTGGCATCGTTCTCGTTGCACGCCTCAATGGACTCATAGTCATTTTGGGAACCGCCGGGCTGGATTACGCTCTTGATTCCCTGTTCAAGCCCCACATCAATTCCATCCCTGAACGGGAAGAAAGCGTCGCTCACCATGGTGGACCCGATCAGCCCGCCCTTGACCGCCTTGACCGCGGCTTCTATCTCGGCCCGCTTGTCCGCATCTTTCAGAGTATTGAACGGCGTTTGATGCCGCTCAAAGCTGTAGCGGTCCATGAGCTTCCGGTAGGCCTTGTCAACGGCTATCTCGGCAACACCCACCCTGTCTTGTTCACCGGTTCCAATACCCACGGTAACATTGTCCTTGACGTAAATCACGGAATTTGAGGTAACCCCGGATTCCACAAGCCAGCCAAAGAGCATGTCGCTGTACTCTTTATCCGTGGGTTTACGGTTTACCGTGTAGGTTTTATCCTTGTAAACCGTGGAGGCAAGGGTCAGAGCCTCTTTGGTGAGGGAGGTGGGCGCAAACGACCACTGGGCCACAAGCCCGCCGTCCATGAGGCTCTTGAAATCAAGAACCCGCTGGCCGATATAGGTTTTGAGTTTGTCCATGGCATTGATGCGGATGAGGCGAAGATTTTTTC
The DNA here is from genome assembly GCF_000020365.1 of Desulforapulum autotrophicum HRM2. Classification (NCBI taxonomy): domain Bacteria; kingdom Pseudomonadati; phylum Thermodesulfobacteriota; class Desulfobacteria; order Desulfobacterales; family Desulfobacteraceae; genus Desulforapulum; species Desulforapulum autotrophicum. The sequence continues at coordinate 3,741,536 of NC_012108.1, forward strand.
TCTGGCCAAGGATCTCAAGCACGCCTTCCTCAAAGTCCGGCGCCACCACCACCTCGGCATACTGGTTGGCAATGGCCTCAGCCGTAATCTTGTCAACGGGCCGGTTAAGGGCGATGCACCCACCAAAGGCTGCAACCCTGTCTGCCATATACGCCTTTGAATAAGCCTGTTCCAGTGTCGCAGCCCGGGCAACGCCACAGGGATTGTTGTGCTTTACAATAACGGCACAGGGCATGTCTGAAAAATAGCGCAAAATGTTCAGGGCATTGTCCGCATCCGTAAGGTTGGTCTTACCGGGATGCTTGCCTGACTGGAGAAGCTCAAGGTCAGACACCAGGTAACGGCCCGGCTTTATGGTCTCAACATCGCCCAGAACAAGGTTGCCGTTAGCAAGGCGGTAAAGGGCCGCCTCCTGACCGGGGTTTTCACCGTACCTCAACCCCTTTTGAACGCCGTCAATGGTCCAGGCCACTTTTTCATAGACCAGGGTCTGGCGTTTACCCTTATCCACAAAGCTGATCTCCATGGTCGGGGTAAAATGATCGTCCATTACTGTTTTGTACATTTTTTTTAAATCTTCAACCATGGGTTACGCTCCTTTTGGGTAGCAGGCCTTGACCGCATCCATGGTCAGGGTATCCAGATAGCCTGAAATGGTGGCGTCATACTCGGCCGTGTGTTTAAAGGCTTTCTTTGCAAGCTCGAACCGGTCCCCAAGGGAAAGGCAGCCGTTGTTTGCCCCAAGGCGCTCTATGATACCGCCATAGGATTCAGGATCAACCACGGACGCCACCCGGATAAAATTTTTGGCTGAGGCCCGGATCATGGTGGGTCCGCCGATATCAATGTTGCCCCGGGCGTTCTCACAGGTAACCCCGGCCGTTGCAATGGTCTGCTTGAACGGATAGAGGTTGGCCACAACCATGTCAATAGCCATGGATGAGGTCCGTTTTAAATCCGCCTGGTGGGCATCATTGTAAGTTTCCGTAAGAAGCCCGAGATAGATCCTGAAGTCAAGGGTTTTTACAAGCCCCCCCTGGGTTTCAGGCTGACCGGTATAATCGGCCACCTGGGTAAGCCGGCCCTCGGCTTTCTGCCCGAGGATCTCCTGGATCCTGGAAAAGGTCCCCCCTGTGGAGAGTATCCGGACTTTTGGATTGGCTGCAACCAGGGCCGGGATTAACAGTTCAAGTCCCTGCTTGTCCGAGACGCTCACAAGCACCGTGTTGATGGGGATCAAATCATCAATTTTATCTACAACATTCTTTCCCATAATTTTTCCTGTGGAGTTCGTTTTTATAAAAAATCATACTGAATCAAGAAATCGACCATTCACACGGCCGTTGGTAATGAATGTTAATATAAAAATACCGGTTTTAAGTCAAGACTCAATAGGAAGACCACCCACAAGTCAAACGGATTGATATCGAAATATTTTTTTAACTTTGGTTGACAAAGGGGAACGGCCCATCCTATATATATTCTGGGTCAGACAAAAAGACCAGGCAGAATCCCCTCCCGAAATGGCGTTGATATCATAATAACAAAGAGCCCGATTTTCGCTTCCCAAGAGCCCGATCCTCAAATTCAGACAAATTCCATACAAGATTTGACCCCTAACGCAATTTCTAACAACGGAGGCAAAAAAATGATCTTTATGGGTACGTTTACGATGCCGGGAAACAAAACCGAAGATTGGAAGAAATGCAGTATTGAAATGGCTTCCCATCCCCTTCCAGACTGCCTGAAAAAATGGCATGCTTTCTCATGCTCCGATGGGAACGGCTGCTTTAAAGGCTATAACATCATATATGCACAACCTGGAAAAGCAGATGAGGCTCTCATGGAAATAAACCGCCTCATGCTTCCATTCTGCCGGATTAAACGAACCACATGGAAACTTGAACCCTTGATGAGCGCCGCAGATGTTTTTAAAACATTGGATAAAACCTAAAAATTGCAAACGGTAGTTGGCTGGATATGGAAGACGCCGGGCATGGGGCTGTAGTCGCAGTCGCCTACCTCAAATGCCCGGCAACCAGCAGATCCGGTCAAATAGAGTTCCCCCAGGGTTTCTGGTCTTTCGTAAAGTAGAGCAAAGCTGCGAATACCGAATCCCTGCCCTGGGATAGATTTTCTAAAGGTCATAAATCGTGAACAGACCAAGGCTGTTTGACACCCCGGAGAAAACTTGTTAAAACGCCTTAACTTTTCTCAGAATCATTGGACAAAAATCCAGGAGTTGCCCCTTGCACCGAACAAAGACACTCTCCCTTGCCTATTCAAGCTGTCCCAACGACACCTATATTTTCCATGCCATTGCGGCAAAACGCATTGTAGATCAGACACTTGATTTCACCATCACCCTGGCCGATGTGGAGACCTTGAACCAAAAGGCCGGAGCAGGACGTTTTGACGTAACAAAACTGTCGTTTGCAGCCCTTGGCAACCTCAGGAACGACTATGCCCTTCTCAGGACAGGTGCAGCCCTGGGCCGGGGATGCGGCCCCCTTGTGGTGGCAAAACCCGGTACAAAGATTAAGCCCGACACCCGGCTCAGGGTTGCCGTACCCGGATTCGGCACCACGGCCTGTCTGTTATTCCGGTTCTTTCTTGAAAATCAATTTCCGGGAATAACAGCAGAACTGGTGGCCATGCCCTTTGAGGCCATCATGCCCTCAATCGTCAGGGGAGAGAACGATATAGGTGTGATCATCCACGAGGGCAGGTTTGTCTTCCAGACCCTTGGGCTTGATTGCCTGGCAGACCTTGGACAATGGTGGGAGACGCAGACCGGACTGCCCATTCCCCTGGGATGCATTGCCATCAAGCGAGACCTTGGACCTGAAATTGCTGCAAGGGTGGAAGGCCTGATCCGCCAGAGCATTGACCTTGCTGGAAAGAACCCCCAGGCTGGCCGCCAATACATCCGGGAGCACGCCCAGGAGCTTGACGATCAGGTGATCAACCAGCACATCAGCCTCTATGTGAACACATTTTCATCCTGTCTGGGTAAAGAGGGAGAGGCTGCCATTGAAGCATTCTTTGAAAAGGGTGAACGCGCCGGGTTGATAACACCGGCCAGCAAGCCTTTGTTTGCCCATCCAGGCTGAAACAATACGACCTATTCCGGTTAATTATCTTAAAATCAGATATGGAATGCGAGCTGCAAATAGACTCTTAACGCTTTACTTTTTTAAAACCAGGGGCTATACCGGTTTAAAACATAGGAGTTAAGATGAAGCTAATTCCATTTACACCGGATGATTATACCCTTTTAGTGGGCTGGATTCCAGACGAAGTGAGCAATCTTCAGTGGAGCGGCGCATTGTACGAGTGGCCCCTGACAACCGAACAAATTAAACACCATGTGCAGTCCAAAAATGTGACTCCATTTCTGGTTGAATCCAAAGGTAAGCAAGTTGGATTTGTTGAGCTTATCAGGGAATCGGACGAAGTTTACCGATTATGCCGGGTTTTGATAGCAAATCAGGCGGCCCGGGGCAGCAGGGTCGAAAAAGAACTGCTTCAAATGGCAATTGACCATGCCCAAAGCCAGTTTGGAGCAAAAAAAATAAAACTGTCCGTGTTTGAACAAAATATTCAAGCCATCAAATGCTACCTTTCCCTGGGGTTTAAGATAACGGCCAGTGAAAAAAAATTTCATAAATTTAAAGGCCAGTGGTGGCCCCTTTTGCGCATGGAGATGGCTTTGTAAATTTCAAGGGCATACATCAATCTACTTGGAAAATTGAACCACGAAATCCATATGCGCTTTCATGGCCATGTGGACCTGATCACAATTTCTGGCCTTGATGGCGTTAATGATGGCAAGGTGCTGTTTGAGGATGGTCTCTACGTTTTCTTTGCCCCTGTACAGATGTTCAAGATTTGTTCGAATGCCATGGAAAAAATAATCATAGAAATTGCGCATGATGAGGATCTGGAGGGAATTTTTAGCGGCATAGGCAATGGCCATGTGAAAAGATGTGTCGGCCGCGGTGCCGAGACAACCCGAGGCAATTTCTCTTTTCATCTCCACCATGGCGTGGTCCATGGCCTTGATATCATCCGCATCTGCCCGTTTTGCCGCAAAGGCTGCAGCATTACACTCAAGCCCCAGCCGGACTTCAAGGAGATCATCAATGGTGGCGTCCTGGATCTGCATCATTTTGGAAATGTTGATCTCTTCCTTAGGGTCAACCACCTTTACAAAAGTCCCCTGGCCCTGCTTGTGAACCACAAGGCCCATGGTGACAAGTCGCTGAATGGCATCCCTGATGGTGCTGCGGCTCACCTGCATGGCCCGGGCAAGCTCGCGCTCGGCCATCATCCTCTCTCCCGGCTTGAGTTCACCCCTGTAAATCAGTTCCCTGATCTGATCAAAGGCCTGGTCGGATATTTTTTGGGGTTTAATGGGTTTAATTGGCATTTTCATATGGGTCTCCCGTGGTCTGGGGTCAGGTCCTTTAAAGTATCATATCTGTTTTTGATTGTGCAAGAATTCAGCATGGAGTTCAAGGGATTGGCGCACCTGTATATTCAAATTTGCCTTGATTTCCTGGTAAAACCAAGGGATTTCTTGGGATGGCGAGAATCATGAAAGGGCACTGACTAACCATCCTGAACCGCCCCATCCCAAACATAAAGTACTACTTTATCCACGAGGAATTATTTTATATCAAGGTTTTTTTCAAATATTCATCTGATTTTCTCCCTGGTTCCACTGGCCTTTCCTCCATAAATGGTGGGCCACAACGAACATTGTCCCCCCCCTGGAGGATGCCACGGTGGGGAGTCCTATAAAAGAAGGAGTTGACACATGGCAGTAGGGTGGGCAAAAGACGGTGCGGTACAGGAACAAATTGATGCAGGGATCGATGATGCGGTGAGCCTGGCCAGGAGTCGGCTACCCAAAGGGGAGAGCCTCACCCATTGCCGAATCTGCGAAGAAGAAATTCCCCAAGCCCGGCGCCAGGCGATTCCAGGGGTTTACCTGTGTGTGGCCTGCCAGGCAGAACTTGAAGCCCAACAGGCCGTTTCCACGGGAATCAACCGCCGCGGCAGCAAAGACAGCCAGTTAAAATAAAATGATACAAAGCCGTATTATTTTTTATATGAAACACCCACCAAAGCATTAACATTGGCGGAGTTTCCATATTTGTTGTGGCCGGATGCCATCCCTCGTTCCGGCCGTGCCGGTTTATATGAAACACTCGCCAAAGCATTGTCAATGAAGGTGTTTCAAAATTTGTTGAGGCCGGAGCCATATCGCGCTCCGGCCGTGCCGGTTATATGGTCAGTCGTTTTTTACTTTATACCTTTAAGGTTATATGCCCATCAGGGCTGAAACAGCTCAACCTTTACCTGTTCGTTAAAAAGTCCGTGCATATAGAGGCGTTGAAAAAACAGCTCAAGGGCATGAATCTTGGGCGAGTCAAGGTCACAGAGCAGCACCTGATAATACCGCTCAATCAGGCAGCGGTCAAGGTTGAGCCTGGCAACGCCCCTGTCAATGACGGCCCCGATATTCTCATACCCCTGATGCCTTGACTGAAGAAACAGATCCAGGGCCAGGGCCACCCGTTCAGGGTGCTGTGCGGCAAAGTCCCGCCTCACCACCCACACGGCAAACACAAAGGGCATCCCGGTCGATTGGTACCACAGTTTCCCAAGATCCATGCGAAGGTCAAAAAAATCATCCCAGGGCTGGGTCAGGGCTGCATCGCCGATGACAAGCACAGCTTCAGCATCAACGGGGATATCTTCGGGGTGCCTCATTTTCCCGGTCACAAAGACCGGGGTAACCTTGTGTTCAGCAAAAATCAGCCGGACAAGAAGGGCTGAGGTGGCTGAATCCTCGGTAAGGACAACCTTTTTATTGTGAAGCTTTTCAATGGGAGAGTTGCTCATCAAAATGACCGAAAGAACCGGTCCGTTACAGGATATGGACAGATCCGGCAGCACCAGAAGATCCCTGTGGTGACATCCATAAAAGCCTGCTGAAATGGGGCTTATGGCAAGATCACCCCTGCGGATCATGCGGTTGAGTACGGCAGGCGGGCCGTCAGTCATGGTGATCCAGGCTGGCAGCAGGCCGTGATCCAGGCCATAGTATACAGGAGAAGCGTTGATGTAATCGATCCGCCCCATGGAAAGGGTATCTTTATTCATTGCGTATTATGATTTCCAATAGATGTTCAGGTGTATCTGCCTCAGCCGGAACAAAGAGAAACTTTGCCAATCGACCCGGTTCAAGAGTGCCAAAATCACTGTCCAGACCCAAGGCCCTTGCCCCGTAACAGGTGGCCATGGCAAGGATTTCAGCGGCAGACACATCAAAATAATTTTGAGCCGCAAAAGCCATCTCATCGGCCATGCTCAGAGAATCACAGCTGGCAAGGCTGTCCGTGCCAAGGGCCGGCCTCAGCCCGTGGTCAAGCAGCTGCCGGATGCAGGGAAGTCGGTGGTGAAGGTTCAAGTTACTCCTGGGACAGACGGCTGTTTTCACCCCCCGTTCAACCAGGAGATCAAGGTCGTGGTTGTCGACATCCAGCAGGTGAACCGCCAGGGTCTTTGAATCAAGGAGATCAAGTCGGTCAAGGTAGACCACAGGGCTCCTTGCCGGAAGGGGCCAGGTCGAAAAGTCAATGCCCCGTTCAGTCAGAAAATCAGCCCACTCCCCCCCTGCTGTCCGGATGAACTGCGACTCGTCACTGGATTCAGCCACATGGATGGAAAAGGGAAGGTTCTGCAAGACAGACGCTCGCTTAAGTCCTGCCAGAAGTTGGGGAGAAGCGGTATGGGGCGCATGGCCAGCAACGGAGAAACCAAGTCTTTGATCGGTAAAAGGCCCAAGCTCAAAAACAGGGGCTGGATCATCTGAACCGAGCAGTTCCTGGAACCACACACCTGAAAGCCTGGAACTCGCCACTAGATCACGGGTGATACCCAGGGTGGAAATTTCACCGACACCCAAGGTGCCCGTGGCCAGCATCTGGGCGATCCCCTGCCGGGCTGCAGCCCTTAAGGCCGGAAAACCCAGTTTGCTGCGGACCACAAGCAGATCTGCCACCCAGCCCTTAAATCCCTTGTCAAAGGGCAACCGCCCCCGAAGGGCCGATAGTTCAAGGTGGGTATGAACATTGACAAGGCCCGGCATGAGAACGCCAGAGCCATGGTCAACCCCGTCTGTGCCGGAATAGTTGCTCCCCACCTCGACAATCCTGCCGTTTTCCACACGGACATAGCCATTTGCTATGATCTTCCAGGGAGTGACAACCACCCAGGCGGCCCGGTGGACACAGGGATTCCCGGGGGACTGGATAATTTCACACCCTTTAAATCCAGGGGTTTTATTGGGCAACATCATAGGAGGTTGTAATAACAGTCCCGCTGCCTTGGCTCAAACCCGGCCGTTGTGATCAGCCGTTTTATCTCGGATTCCGGGAGCATGAAATCCACGCCGGCGGCAGCCACCACATTCTCCTCTATCATTGTGCTCCCCATGTCATTGGCACCGTAAAAAAGAGCTGTCTGGGCAATTTTATCGCCCTGGGTAACCCAGGACGCCTGGATGTTATCAATGTTGTCCAGAAATATCCGGCTAAGGGCAAGGACCCGCAGGTAAGGCACCGACCCCGTTTTGGGAACCTGGATTTTTGTGTTGCCCGGCTGGAAAGTCCAGGGAATAAAAGCGGTAAATCCACCGGTCTCATCCTGGAGCTCCCTGATGCGCGACAGGTGCTCAACAATGTGGCAGGGGGACTCAAGGTGGCCGAACATCATGGTGGCACTGGAACGCATGCCCTGGCCGTGGGCCACCCGCATCACCTCGAGCCAGGTGTCGGTGAGACACTTGTTGGGAGAAACCTTTTTTCTTACCTCATCACAGAGGATTTCGGCCCCGCCACCAGGGATCGAGTCCAGTCCTGCCTTTCTCAACCGGGTTATGGTTTCGGCAATTGAAAGGCCCGACTTTTCAGCAATAAAAGAGATCTCGGGCGGTGAAAAGCCATGGACATGGATGTCAAAACGGTCCTTGATAAAAGTCAAAAGGTCCGTATAATAATCAAGGGAAAGTTCCGGGTTCATGCCACCCTGGAGAAGAATCTGGGTGCCCCCGAGCGCAATGGTCTCGGCAATCTTGGCCTTGAGGGAATCTCGTGTGATCACATACCCCTGTCCACTTTCCAGGGTCTTGTAAAAGGCGCAGAAACGACAACCAGATACACAGATGTTGGTGTAATTGATGTTGCGGTCCACAACAAAGGTAACAATCCTGTCTGGATGGCGCTCAAAACGTCGATTTTCCGCAAGTCTTGCCAGGGTTAAAAGTTCGGCGTCATAAAAAAGCTTGAGCCCTTCTTCCCGGGAAATTCTCTGTCCGGCAATTATTTTTTCAACAATCTGATCGATGTTCTGGTCAACGCAAGTGGTGTGATACGTGTCCATGCTATGGTCCATATTTTTGTCTCTACTTTGTTCCCGGGTTATCATGGAATTGTGGGTCCTTCATTGACAGGTCTGTAGAACGAATCCCTTTCAACCGGGACAAAACCTGCGGAACGAATCATTCTTTCCATCTCTTCCCTTGAAAGTCCCTTGGCCGAGCGGGCACCGGCCGTGTGGGTAATTCGCTCTTCAATAATGGTGCCGTCCAGATCGTCGGCGCCATAGGAGAGGGCCACCTGGGCGAGTTTTTCACCGATCATGACCCAGTAGGCCTTGATATGGTCAAAATTGTCGAGCAAAAGCCTTGCAACGGCAATGCTCTTCAGGTCATCCACGGCGGTTGTCGACGGCAGATGGGAAAGCTTTGTATTTTTCGAGTGAAAGGCCAGGGGAATGTAGGCCGAGAACCCATGGGTTCTGTCCTGAAGCGCCCTCAGGGCAAGGAGGTGATCCACCCGCTCTTCCATGGTTTCAATATGGCCATAGAGCATTGTGGCGTTGGAGGTGAGGCCGTTTTTATGGACCGCCTCCATGATTTCCAACCACCGTTTTGAATCAATCTTCTTGGGAAACAGCTCATCCCTTACCCGGTCGCTCATCACCTCGGCACCACCGCCGGGCATCATGTCAAGCCCCGCCGCCTTGAGCGCTCCAACAGTATCGTCAATTGAAAGACCAGAAAGGCCAGAAAGGTAATCTATTTCCACACAGGTAAACGCCTTGATCTTTGCAAGTGGCCTCAAACGCTTGACCGTTTTCAACAGATTGATGAAATAGTCAAAATCAAGGGCCGGATTCAGCCCGCCCACAATGTGCAGTTCATTCACCGGCTCTGCAATGCGATCATTGATCCGTTGTTCTATCTCGTCCATGGACCAGGTATAGGCCCCTTGATCCTCCCGATCCACGGCATATGCACAGAACCGGCATCGGTTCTTGCACACGTTGGTATAGTTCAAGTGCTGGTTGTAAACATAGAAGGCAACATTACCGTGGCGCTGTTGCCGGACCCTGCCGGCAAGCATACCCACACCGTTTAAATCCAGGGTTTCAAAAAGAACAAGCCCGTCTTCTTTTGAAAGGCGGGTATTGTTTTCAATTTTTGCGCCAATGGCGTCAAGCCGTTTATCGGCAAATTCGAGTTTCACTCACAATCTCCTCTTTACCCTCCTCACAAGTTTCTTTTTTTTCTTTACTGGCCTGGCCTCGGCCGCCTGGTTCTGTCTGGGATCCAGAAGGTTGTTCTGGGAATAGGTGCAGCTGGCCCTCGGACATTTGAGGCCCTTGTCCCCTGAAGGGGTTGTAAATTCAGTCAAAAAAGGGTTTTTACACAATGGACATTCAAAATGGTAGGGTTTCTCCCAGCTCACAAACCGACACGCTCGGTTGGAGCAGGTATAATATGTCTTATTCTTGGACGTTGTCTCAGACACAATCTTTCCATCAAGGCAAATGGGACAGGGCATGGCAAGCTCGGCCTCAAAGGCTGCTATTCGGGAGGCAAGGTCCGCCTCATCTACCAGGTCCGGTTCCGGTTCTGGTTCCGATTCTGGTTTTTGTGCCCCATCACGTTGCCTGTCAAGAACAGCCTTTTCCATGGCCTCTTTTTCAAGGCGTATCCGTTGTTCGGCAGCCTTGATCTCGTCTGCCCTGGCCTGGAGCTCAGCTTCCTTTTCCGCCATGGCAGCGGCCTCATCCGCCACACGTTTTTGTATCCGTTGTTCCACGTCCCGGGCCGCATCTTCAGCCTGTTTCAAATCCTTTTCCCGGGCCTCCAGTTGCCGGGAACGTTCTTCAGCTTCCCTGAGCCGGGTTTGAATTTCAGCAAATTCCCGGGTCGTTTGTTCTGCCCTTTGCCGTTCCTGTTCTGCCGCAATGGCTGCCTCTGAAGGTTCCTTGTCAAAAACATCCTTGACTGTTGACCGCTCAGAATCATGACCGATACTGGAATAAACTGCCGGTTTGGACGACAACCGCCTGCTCCTGAGGCTTGCGATCCGTTTTGACGCATTTTCCTTAAGTTGGCTGGAAACCGCCCTGTTGACAGGTGAGGCCGGCAAAACTGAAGATTTATTGATTCCACCACCAGGAGTCTGGACGGACCGAACTGCGGCCTCGGCCTTTTCCCTATTTATGGCAAGCCCCCTGGATTTCAAGGTCTGGGAAAGGCTCTGTTTTGCCATCTCAAGGGATTTTCGACCTGACACCACCTCATCGTTCATCTGCATGACAAAGGCAACAAGGTTCATGCCCTGCATTCCCGGAAACATGGTGTTTAAAAGACTGACCATGGTACAGGCAGAGGCTTCTGCCTGGAGAGTCCCGGCCGTGTTGATGCTCAGGTAGCCCATGTCAATTACAGCGGTCAGGTCATGGTCAAGTTCGTCCTTGGAATTAATGCCCATCTCGAAAAGGTCTGCAATAAAAGAAGGACGGGTGTAACGTTCGGGCGGGGAATCGGAAAAATCAACAATCTCCCTTTCCCTGTCAACGGCAACGACAATACAGGCAAGGGTAGTCAGGTTATAAGCCTCCAGGGCCGTTGTGGAATCAATGTCCAGCAACGATGTGATTTCCTTTGCAAGGACCTCGTCAAGGGTCTTTCTTACCAAAGGGGGATCATGTCCATTTCCAGGGGAGGATTGCTCACCCATCATTTGTCTTCCTGGTTAATATCTGAAATCAGATCGGCAATGGTCGAAGCCATGCCTGAAGCATGGTTGCCCCCAGTGCTGTCGTTGTGCAACATGGCGTTTTCCACCGGGGCCACAGGTTCTGGCGATTTATCAGTAAACCCTGCGGTAGAGATATCAAGACAGCTGCCGTCCCGTCCGAATACGACCGAAAGGGGGACCTTAATGTGAAAATCAAACTTATAGGCTATCTGGTCGTTGAACACAACAAGGTCGCCCTTTTTATAGTCCACATCCTCTTCAAGGGTAAAATTATGCTTTTCAAGCAGCAGGGCCTCAATGGCTTCCCAGTCAAGCTCTGCATTAATATTATCAATGAATTCTCGCTCGCTGGCTTTGATGGTCTCTGGATTGGTTATCTTCATCGCTGTCATCCCGTCAGTTAAAGAATGAAATCAATTCGTTTGCAACATCAAGATAGGCCTCTGCACCTGGACTTTCAATATCATGGAGTGCAACCGGCTTACCACGTTGAGCAGCTATTTCAACGGCATTATCCTGTGGAACAAAGCTGTTATAAACGATTTTTTCAACACCCTTTAGATCCTTTTCTTCCAGGAAGTGGTCAATTTCTCCCCTTGAACAACATTGGGTAAAAAAGACACCTGCGATCTTCAGGTGCTGCTGAAAATTATCCTTGACATGGTTCACCATCTGGAGAAGCAATCGAAGATCTCCAATGGCCTCAGGTGTACAGTGAAACGGCAGGACAAGCCAGTCAGCTGCCGCCATGGCCATTACCGTTAAGAAGCTGTAGGAGGCGGGGGGATCAATGATAATGTAATCGTATTCATCCCTTAACTCCCTGAGGAATATCCTCAGGATTCTTTCATTGCCGACGTTCCTGGAAAGCCGGGTTGCTGCGTGGAAAAGAGACAGGCTTGAAGGAATAACATCCATGAACCGCAGCTGGGTTTTTAAGACAGCCTCTTGAAGGCTGACCTTTCCGACCAGAACAGAACTCAAATCACAGGTCATCAAAGACAAATCAACCCCTGCCATCCGGGTTGAACAGGCCTGGGGATCACAATCCACAAGCAACGTTTTTTTTTCAAGAAGGGCCAGGGAGGCAGACAGATTAACAGCTGTAACACTTCTGCCATTTCTACCCCTTTGACCGGCTATTGTAATGATTGTACCCATGGCTAGACACATTACCACAACCGTTATTTTTTTCAATCCCACAAAAGAATAAAAAAAACAGAGAAATACCCGGTTGCAGGAAAATACCCGGTTGAAAGCAAGGCTGTTTTCATCCATAATAAGCCCCGACAACAACCATTCATCAGGAGGCTGCCTCTTTGGGAACCGGGTCCATATCATTTTCTGGAATTGACACTGCGATAAACAGCTTAAATTACAACAGAAACTCCATAAAGTTTCGTGTTATCTCCGCCATACGCAACAGATACACCGATGAGGCGTCGCTATCTGATCTTACTGCCATTGCCATGGACGATTTGATCCCGGACGTCTGGGAAACGGGTAATGACATCAATCGCATACAGAAAAAACACAGAAATTTTTCAAGCATCAAGTCATCCATAAACAGCGATCTGAAAAGCCTTTCACCCGAGAATCAAAACCCGGAAAAAATTACGCTTACCCCCGACAACGTATTTGACATGACAGATGAGGCCAAAAACGATCTGCTCAACTCATTCTCCAGTGCAGTTAAAACAAGGGACATGGACCTTAACCAGGTTGTGGATATTTTAAAGACCATCACAACATTTCTGGCCGATATGGAGAAAGAAACCGGGGATGACACGCCTCTCCCCGATATCATCGAAACGATAAAAAAAATGCTCGAAAAAATAGCCCAGGGATTTGATTCCTTTGAAACGGTTGAGGATGACCTGGAAACCGTCGAACTTGACCAGGACCAGGAGCTCCAGACCGTTGAGGATGACCTGGAAACCATCGAGCTTGACCAGGATCAGGAGATCCAGACCGTTGAGGATGACCTGGAAACCATCGAGCTTGACCCGGACCAGGAGATCCAGACCGTTGAGGATGACCTGGAAACCGTCGAACTTGACCAGGACCAGGAGATCCAGACCGTTGAGGATGACCTGGAAACCGTCGAACTTGACCCGGACCAGGAGTTCCAGGCCGTTGAGGATGACCTGGAAACCGTCGAGCTTGACCCGGACCAGGAGATCCAGACCGTTGAGGATGACCTGGAAACCGTCGAACTTGACCCGGACCAGGAGTTCCAGACCGTTGAGGATGACCTGGAAACCGTCGAGCTTGACCCGGACCAGGAGATCCAGACCGTTGAGGATGACCTGGAAACCGTCGAACTTGACCAGGATCAGGAGATCCAGACCGTTGAGGATGACCTGGAAACCATCGAGCTTGACCCGGACCAGGAGATCCAGACCGTTGAGGATGACCTGGAAACCGTCGAACTTGACCAGGACCAGGAGATCCAGACCGTTGAGGATGACCTGGAAACCGTCGAACTTGACCCGGACCAGGAGTTCCAGGCCGTTGAGGATGACCTGGAAACCGTCGAGCTTGACCCGGACCAGGAGATCCAGACCGTTGAGGATGACCTGGAAACCGTCGAACTTGACCCGGACCAGGAGTTCCAGACCGTTGAGGATGACCTGGAAACCGTCGAGCTTGACCCGGACCAGGAGATCCAGACCGTTGAGGATGACCTGGAAACCGTCGAACTTGACCCGGACCAGGAGATCCAGGCCGTTGAGGATGACCTGGAAACCGTCGAACTTGACCCGGACCAGGAGATCCAGGCCGTTGAGGATGACCTGGAAACCATTGAACTTGACCAGGACCAGGAGATCCAGGCCGTTGAGGATGACCTGGAAACCATCGAACTTGACCAGGACCAGGAGATCCAGGCCGTTGAGGATGACCTGGAAACCATCGAGCTTGACCAGGACCAGGAGATCCAGACTGTTGAGGATGACCTGGAAACCATTGAGCTTGACCAGGACGAAGAAATCCAGCAGCTGGATGAACAGGAAATTGAAGCCCTGGAAGCGTTCAAACAAAACAAGATTCTGGCAGAACAGTTTGACAATGCCCTTGCAGAGCGGGATAAAAAATACAACGCCTATGCCACAATCCCTGCAGGAGTCTATACCCTAGGCGCCGACGCCAATTCCCCCACGGGCCAGGAGTGCCGGCGGATTGAAATGCCCGAAGCCTTTATTGCAAGATATCCAGTGACCAACGCCCTGTTTGAGGTTTTTGTCGAACATACGGGTTATGTCACAACGGCTGAAAAAAAAGGCACCGGTATTGTGTTCCAGGGAAGATTCAAAACAGGCAAGGGGTCGGCCCTGTGGAAAAAAAATACAGGCAGCGTCATCACCCGAGGGGCATACTGGTACCAGCCCCACGGCCCGGAAAGTTCCCTCCACGGCAAGCGCAACCATCCCGTGGTCCAGGTGAGTCTTGATGATGCCGCGGCATTTGCCGCCTGGATAGGTCGTCGTCTCCCCTCTGAGGCTGAATGGGAGGCCGCAGCCGGAACGGACTTGGGGTTGCGCTACCCCTGGGGTAACCAGTGGACGACCAATGCCTGCAACATCGAACAAAACTCAGTGGCAGACACCATCCCCGTTGACAGCTGTGACGCCTATGCCAATGAATTCACGATAGCCGACCTCCTCGGAAATGCCATGGAATGGGTGACGGACCAGGAGACCATGGAAACAGGTACGGGGGAACCTGTGACCTTCAACATTGCAAAGGGCGGCGGATGGACAGCAAAGCCGAACCTGACCGTCACCTCCCGTTCCCTGTTCCGGCCCAATTTCACATCCAATACCATCGGTTTCAGATGCATATCGGAAAAACGCTTATAACCGTTACAGCAGACGCGAGTGTTTGCCCGTGTCCGGCAAAAAAACAAACTCAAAATACAATTAGGAGACCCATTGAAAGAACATATGATCACACAACGAATCCACCGCCTCAGGCAAGACTTTGCTGCTCTTTTTGACACAATTGTGGTTCTGTCTGATGAAAACAGACGCTATTTGAGCGGCTACACCGGAGAGGATGGAAGCTACGATGAAACAGCGGGACTACTCATCATTACCCAGAACGATCTTATCCTTGCAACGGATTCACGGTATGACACCCAGGCCAGGGATGAAGCCAGCCAGTTCACCATACACTGCTGCAAGGAGAGCCTGACCAAGGAACTACCAGGGCTGTTAAAATCCGTCAATGCCCATCGGGTCGGCATTGAAGAGTCAAGACTGACCTACAGGCTGCATCAGAAGTTCTGTGAAGAAATCAAAAAAGATCAGGATCTTGACATTGAATTCACCCAGGCAGACGACCTGCTCAGCTCTTTTAGAACCCGCAAGGACCCCGAAGAGCTCATGAGAATCAGGGCAGCCCTGACCCTGGCTGAAAAGGCCTTTCTCAAATTCCGAACCCATATCCATACGGGCATGACCGAAAGGGAGGCGGCCTGGCTCCTTGAAAAAACCATGCGGGAAATGGGGGCTGACGGCCTTTCTTTTCCCGTGATCGCAGCATCCGGACCCAACAGCGCCCTTGCCCATGCAATTCCAAGTGACCGGCAGTTTAAAGAAGGGGAACCCCTGCTCTTTGATTTTGGGGCCAAACTTGACGGGTATTGCAGCGACACCACTCGAACCCTGGTGATTGGAGAACCAGACACCCGGTTTAAGGAAATTTACGACATCCTGTTCCAGGCCCAGGAACGGGCCATAACCGCCATCGCCCCCCATGTTGCGGCAAGCGATATAGATAAAGTCGCCCGGGACTACATAGACGCCACTGCATACAATGGCACCTTTGGTCACAGCCTGGGCCATGGAGTAGGGCTTGCCATCCACGAAGAACCCAGGGTATCAAGACTGAGTTCCGCGATCCTTGAACCCGGCATGGTTATAACCGTGGAGCCAGGCATCTATCTCCCCCAGTGGGGGGGGATCCGTCTGGAAAATATGGTGGTTGTAACCGACACCGGTGCAGAGGTATTGAATACCATGGACTACAGGGATTTCAGGCTATAAATGGACCGTCTGATTGACCGATACATGGCACACCTGACCCTTGAACGGGGGCTTGCCCAGAACAGCCTGACATCCTATGCCATGGATCTTGCAACCTTTGCTGATTTCCTTGAAACCAACCAGATTTCAGCCCTTGACCAGGTTGACACCGTGGTGATCCTTGCCTGGCTTGTCCACCTGGAGGCAAAAGGCCTCTCACCGCGGTCACGGGCCAGACACCTCATTGCCGTACGCGGGTTTTATCGCTTTTTGGCTCTGGAAAACCTGACCCGGTCAAACCCGTTGAGACTGATTGACATTCCCAAGGCAGGAACCCGTCTGCCCCGGTTCCTTTCCCAGGATCAGGTCACGGCCCTCCTGGAAATGCCGGACCGAACCACCCACAGGGGCCTTCGCAATGCAGCCATGCTTGAGATCCTCTATGGTGCTGGGCTGAGGGTTTCAGAGCTTGTCGGTCTAAAAACGGAACAGGTGGATCTTGTGGCCTGTTTTGTCAGACTCTTTGGCAAGGGTTCAAGGGAAAGAATCGTCCCCTTTGGATCCCATGCCAGGCAGCGCACCATGGAATGGCTGGAATGGGGACGACCCTGGATGCTCAAAAAGAATGCAAGCCGTTATCTCTTTGTTGCAAGGGCTGGTAACCCCATGACCCGCCAGGGATTCTGGAAGCTTTTGAAAAAATATGCACTTGGGGCGGGCATCTCAATAAAGGTTTCCCCCCACACCCTGCGCCACTCATTTGCCACCCACCTGCTCGAGGGTGGTGCAGACCTGAGAAGCGTCCAGACCATGCTTGGCCACGCAGACATTGCCTCTACCCAGATTTACACCCATGTGTCAAGGCAGTACCTGGTTGACATGCATAAAAAATACCATCCCAGGGGATAAGGGAAATTGATTCCAGTCCCCCTTTCATGGTAGGGTGCATCATTTTTACCAGGTGAGATAAAAAGGAACAGGGACTAAATGACAATAAAAAAAAACATGCACCAGGGGTTCTGGCAACCGGCGAACACCCTGCCCGAAAAGGGCGTTGACAGCATCAAACAGAGCCTGATGAGGCTTTCACACCCCGTCTATCTGGTGGATCTGGAGCAGGAAACGGCCGCAGCAAACACCGGTTCGGCCCTTGTGGGAAGGGACCTGAAAGACGAGACAACCCCCTATCCCCTCCGGGCCTATGCCCCTGCCCTGCCCCTGGAAAATCTGGGAGACGCAGGCTTCAAGGCAAGGCATGGAATCCGGTATCCCTATGTCGCAGGCGCCATGGCCAACGGCATCACCTCGGTTGAGATGGTGGCTGCCATGGCCGAAAACGGGATGATCGGTTTTTTTGGTGCAGGCGGTCTCAGTGTCGAGCAGGTGGAGGCAGCCTTGGTGGCATTGAAACAGCGAATCGGCGACCGCCCCTTTGGCTCGAACCTGATTCACTCTCCAGGAGACCCTGAACTTGAAATGTCCGTTGTCAACCTCTACCTCAGGCTCGGCGTCACACGCGTCTCTGCCGCAGCCTTCATGCGCATCACTCCGGCCCTTGCCTACTATCGAATCAAGGGCATCCACCGGGACGAAAACGGAACCATCGTCACCCCCAACCTTGTGATTGCAAAGGTGTCAAGAATCGAGGTGGCAAGGCAGTTCTTCTCACCGCCCCCGGAAAAACTTGTGGCCGATCTTCTGAACAGGGGTCTTATCACAGACCAGGAAGCCAAGCTCTCCCAGTCGATTCCCATGGCCCAGGATTTGACGGCCGAAGCCGACTCAGGGGGCCACACGGATAACCGCCCGGCCCTTGCCCTGCTGCCGATCATGCTCGCCCTCAGGGACGAGTTCAACGAAGGCTTCACCTATGATTCCCCCCTTTGCGTGGGACTTGCAGGGGGGATTGCCACCCCTGCAGCAACAGCTGCTGCCTTTCACATGGGGGCCGCCTATGTACTCTCCGGATCCATCAACCAGTCCTGCATCGAGGCTGCCACCTCGGATGGCGTCAAACAACTCCTTGCCCGGACCGAACAGGCAGATGTGGCCATGGCGCCTGCTGCCGACATGTTTGAACTGGGAGCCAGGGTTCAGGTGTTAAAGCGGGGTACCATGTTTCCTCTCCGGGCGGAAAAGCTCTACAGGCTCTACAAGACATACGACGCCTTCGAGGCTATTCCCCTGGCCCAGCAAAGGGAAATCGAAACCAAATTTCTCCTGGCAAGCTTTGAGGAAACCTGGCAACAAACCCGAACCTTTTTTCTCACCAGAAACATCAAAGAGGTGGTACGGGCCGAAAATGACCCAAAGCATAAGATGTCCCTGGTGTTCAGATCCTATCTTGGCCAGTCATCGCGCTGGGCCACCACGGGTGAGATGAACCGGCTGATGGACTTTCAAATCTGGTGTGGACCAGCCATGGGCGCCTTTAACCAGTGGGTAAAGGGAAGCTTTCTTGAGCCGCCTGAGAATCGCAGGGTGGTTGACGTGGCCCTGAACCTGCTTGTGGGAGCGGCCGTTTTGACCCGGGCTGGCTGGCTCAGAAATCAGGGAGCAAGTCTTGATTCAAAAATCGAAAAATTCACCCCCATACCCCGGGAACAGCTCCTGGAAATGATCTCCATGTAAAACTTTTGTCAAACCCATTCCCCTGTCTGTAAAAAAAAATAACCCTATAGTAGGGTGTGACTAATTTTATTCATTTAAAACGTCATTCGGGGGATAAATTGCAAAACAAGAACGCTGTGGCAATAATAGGGATGGGATGTATTTTCCCAAAGGCCAACGGACTCAAGGAATACTGGCGTCTGCTGCTCAACGGGGAGGATGCAATCACAGAGGTTCCTCAAGCAAGCCACTGGTCTTTGAACGATTATTTTGACGAAGACCCCGCTTCAAAGGATCGCACCTACTGTTCCAGGGGAGGGTTCCTACCTGAGGTCGCATTTGACCCGGCACGGTTCGGGCTTCCCCCCAATAACCTTGATGCAACCGACACGGCTCAGCTTCTGGCATTAATTGTGGCTGAAATGGCCCTTGGAGACGCAGGCTATGGCACACCAGGGTCCTTTGACCGACTTCGGACCAACGTTATCCTCGGAGTTACCGGCACCCAGGAGCTTGTTATCCCCCTTGGGGCAAGACTTGGCCACCCCATCTGGAAAAGGGCCTTAAAAGACTCTGGTATTCCTGACCAGAAAGCCGCCGAAGTCGTGGAGAGAATCTCAGGACAGTATGCCGAGTGGCAGGAGAACTCGTTTCCCGGCCTTCTTGGTAACGTGGTCGCAGGCAGAATCGCCAACCGCCTGGACCTGGGTGGCACCAACTCTGTGGTGGATGCCGCCTGTGCAAGCTCGCTCTCGGCCATGAACACGGCCATGCTCGAGCTTATCTCCGGACGATGCGACATGTCCATCACCGGCGGCGTGGATGCCCTGAACGACATTTTCATGAACATGTGCTTTGCAAAGACCGGGGTTCTCTCCCATTCCGGGGACGCCAAACCCTTTTCCAAGGATGCCGACGGAACCGTGCTCGGAGAGGGTGTCGGCATGATTGTCCTCAAGCGCCTTGACGATGCCCGAAGGGACAAGGACCGGATCTATGCGGTCATCCGGGGTATGGGCACCTCAAGCGACGGCAAGTCCGGCGGCATCTATGCCCCGAACGCCGCAGGTCAGCTCAGGGCTCTCCATGCGGCCTACGATATCTCCGGGGTGGACCCGGCCACGGTCGGCCTCATCGAAGCCCACGGAACCGGTACCCGGGTGGGTGACAAGATCGAATTCACAGCCCTTAAAGCCTTTGCAAGGGAGACCAACAAGACCACCAGCTGTGCCGTGGGGTCGGTAAAATCCATGATCGGTCACTCAAAGGCCGCAGCCGGGGCCGCTGGCATCATCAAATCAGCGCTCTGCCTCTACCACAAGGTCCTGCCACCGACCCTCAAGGCCGAGGAACCCGATCCCGAGCTTGAAATCAACGACACCCCGTTTTACCTTAACGCCGTTGCAAAACCATGGGTTTCCCAACAGGGTACGCCGAGAAGATCCGGGGTAAGCGCCTTTGGATTCGGGGGCAGCAACTTCCATGCGGTTCTGGAGGAAAATGAACCTGATAAATCCCGGGTTTCCTGGGACGGAACGGTTCAGATAGCAGCTTTCTCAGCCCCAACCCGGGAAGGGCTCACCCCCCAGCTCCTTGAATTCAGCAAAGACCTTGCCCGGTCAGCCCAGGGGGATGAGGCCGAACGGTCACAGGCAACGGCATGGCTTGCGTTCAAGACAAGAGGCGCATTCTCAAACAGCGACAATGCAAGGCTTTTGATCCTCATCACCCGAAACGATAACGCCGCCGAAACAGTCCAAAGGGCCATTGACCTGATCCAGACCGAACAGGATAACGCCTGGGCAAAAGAGAACATCTATTTCGGGTCGGGACAGAACAAGGGGAGACTGGCCTTTTTATTTCCCGGCCAGGGCAGCCAGTACACGGGAATGGGCAAGGATCTTATCTCAGCCTTTCCCGAAGGACTCAAGGCCCTTGCCGATGCCGGTGATCACTTTACCGCCGAGTGGGGTGAAAAAAAAGAGCCCCTGTGCGACTACATCTTCCCCCCTCCCCTCCACCGCCAGGACAAGAAGACCAGCGAAGAGATGCTAAGAACGACAGATGTGGCACAGCCCGCCCTTGGCGGGGTAAGCCTTGCCATGGCCGCCGTTCTGGGTCGATTCAACATCCTTCCGGATCTCACCTGC
The DNA here is from genome assembly GCF_000020365.1 of Desulforapulum autotrophicum HRM2. Classification (NCBI taxonomy): domain Bacteria; kingdom Pseudomonadati; phylum Thermodesulfobacteriota; class Desulfobacteria; order Desulfobacterales; family Desulfobacteraceae; genus Desulforapulum; species Desulforapulum autotrophicum. Next base: position 3,762,452 of record NC_012108.1, read on the forward strand.
GGTCACAGCTTTGGCGAACTGCCGGCCCTTTACTGCGCCGGATGGATGGACAAGGCCACACTTTTCACCCTTGCCTGCGCAAGGGGACGTTACATGGCTCAATCTCCAGGAGAGCAGGGAGAGCGGGGAAGTATGCTGGCCATCAAGGCCACCCTGCCTGAAATCGAGGCATTTATCAACGAGGAGAATTTAGACCTTGTCCTTGCCAACCGCAACAGCCACGACCAGGGAGTTCTTTCGGGACGCACCGACGAAATCAAAAGGGCACTTAAGCGTTGCAGGGAAAAGAAAATCAGGGCCGTTGAAATCCCTGTGGCAGCGGCCTTTCACAGCCCTCTTGTGGAAAATGCCGCCCGGCCGTTCAAAGATCGCCTCAGCGGATTCAGCCTGACCCCATCAACAACAACCGTTTTTTCCAACACCACAGCTAATCCCTACCCAAAAGATGCCAAAAAGGCAACCGCCCTCCTCGGCAATCAGCTCCTTAACCCTGTCAACTTTGTCGACAGCATTGAAGCCATGTTTACCGACAACGCCACCACCTTTGTCGAGGTCGGCCCCAAGAGCGTACTGACGGGCCTTACTCAATCCATACTCAAGGGTAAATCGTTTACAGCCATGGCCCTTGACAGCTCTAACGGAAGGCGATCCGGCGTGGAAGACCTTGCCCGGGTGGTGTGCGAACTTGGCGCAAAGGGTCTTCCCGTGAAACTCACCGCCTGGGAAGATGATACGGAAGAACCCAGGAAAAAAATTATGCGAATAACCCTTACCGGGGCCAACATCCGGCCCAAGCCAGGATGCAACCTGCCCCCGTCAGAACCCATGACAACGGTGCCGATGGTCGACAAAAACGACCGGTTAACACCCGCCCAAACAGATGAAACCCCAGGGACCGCTTCGGCCCCTGGAGAAACGCCCAGAGGAGCTGCCATGCCGTCTTCAATCCACCCCGTTCAACCTCCCCAAAACCCGATTTCGGCAAACCCGACCCGACCCGTCGGTGCCATGGAACTTATCCTTCGAGGGCTTGAATCCATGGAGGCCCTCCAGTCCCAGACAGCCCGGACCCATGAAAAGTTCCTCGAGACCCAGGCCATTGCCAGCCAGACCCTCCAGAAAATGATGGAACAGACACGCCTGTTCAGCGAAACCAGATCCGACAACCCGATTGCACCAGCAGCCCCCATGCCCGTCAAACCTGCTGTCCAGGCAGGCCCTTCATACGCCCCCAGGCCGGTGGTCCATGAACCGGTGGCTGAAAGTGCACCCCGGCATTTAAACCATGAATTGGCACCAGAAACTGACCCCAGGCCTTTAACAGGGGGTCACCCAGCCAAGACTCAACCCGTATCATTACCCGACACGCCTGCAACTGCCCCGGCAACACAGGCAACCACGGGAACAAGCCAGGCCACCGAGGCCATCATGGCAACGGTGAGCCGCCTTACCGGATTTCCCCAGGAAATGCTCTCCCTTGACATGGACATTGAATCAGACCTTGGGATTGATTCCATCAAACGGGTGGAGATCGTAAGCGAACTGGAAAAAGAGCTACCCCATACCTTCCAGATCTCCCCTGAAGACATGGGTACGTTAAAGACCCTTGGAGATATTCTTGCAGCCATGGCAGTGGACCCATCGGACAATACCGGCCCGGAAGCCGTTCCGACCATTGAGAACAGCCCATCACAGGACACGTCGGTCATGGCCGCCCTTGTAAAGGTGATCGGTGAACTCACGGGCTTTCCAGGGGAAATGCTCGAGCCTGAAATGGACCTGGAGTCAGATCTTGGCATTGATTCCATCAAACGGGTTGAAATTCTATCAAGACTTGAAAAAGAACTGCCCCATGCCGCCACTTTTTCTTCGGAAAAGATGGCAGAGTTGAGAACCCTTGCCGACATTGCCGCCCACATCGACGGCAACGCCCCCCCGGCAACAGCACCTGTGAATGCCAACAACAAAACGCTCCAGTCAGCCAGGCCGGTCGAAAATCATCAAACCACCACCATAGTTGCAGATCCTGTTAATACCGGTACCCGTATCACCGGTAAAAACCAGGCCAACAACAATAAGGTCAGCAGCAGTAGTGTGAATAGCAGCCATACCGGACTGATGCGCCAGACCGTCAAACTCAAACAGCTGCCCATGGACCAGGTAAGGTTCCACAATGGCTCAAAGCTCAACATCGGTGCCGATAAAACCGTGTACATCGCAGGCAGGGCGACTGATTTTTCAACAGCCCTGGCCAAATCCTTTAAACGGGCAGGCATCAAGTCTAAAATCATCTCCATGGCCCTGGGATTGAACAGCGATCTGCCCGCCATGGCAGGCCTTGTAATTGTCTACGACTCGGACCATGCTGGCCAGGACTTCCTCAAGTCAGCCTTTCTCCTGGCAAAGAAGAGCGGCCCGGACCTCTTGGCATCGGCCAGGAAACAGGCGGCTTTTTTCACCACGGTGTCGTTCCTTGGCGGCGGTTTTGGATTTGACGATGGTCCCATTACCGATCCCCTCCAGGGCGGCCTTGCAGGCCTTGCCAAAACAGCCGCCCTTGAATGGCCGGAGGTCTTGTGTCGAAGCCTTGACCTTGCCCCTGAACCTGTACCAGACAACACCGCCATGGATGCCATTTCAAGTCTGACCATGATCCATGGTCCTGTGGAAATGGGCATCCGAGACAACCTTTGCAACATCCCGGAACTTGTTACAGCCGAAGTGGCACCCGGAACAGCCACAATCAACCCGGACGACGTTTTTGTCATTTCAGGAGGAGCCAGGGGGGTGACGGCCGAATGCGCCCTGGCCCTGGCCGACCGTCACCAGCCAACCATTGTTCTGCTGGGAAGATCCCCGGAGCCCTGGGATGAACCTCTATGGTTAACCAGCCTTGAAGAAGAGGCAGATATCAAACGGGCCTTGCTTGAAAATGAATTCACAGGCAAACGCCCTTCCCCCCGGGACCTTGACACCCGTTACCGAAAAATCGTCTCCAACCGGGAAATCACCAACACCCTTAAGCGAATCAGGGCAACCCATGCCAGGGTCTCTTACCTGTCGGTGGATATCCTGGATGCCCCCCAGGTCGCCCAGTGTCTGAAAAAGATTGAGAAGCAATTTGGAGCTGTCACCGGCCTTGTCCATGGTGCAGGTGTTCTTGAAGACCGCTTCATCCTTGACAAGGAAGAGCAGCAGTTCTCTAAGGTTTTTGACACCAAGGTTCAGGGGCTTAAGAATCTTTTGGCGGCCGTTGATCCCCACCGTCTCACCCACCTGGTTTTATTCTCATCCATTGCGGCCCGCACGGGCAACCCCGGCCAGGTGGACTATGCCATGGCCAACGAGGTACTCAACAAAACGGCCCAGGACCTGGCACGGCGCTTTCAGACGTGTAAGGTACTCTCCATGAACTGGGGCCCCTGGGCGGGAGGAATGGTCACCCCGCTTTTACGGCAAAAATTTCAAAAACAGGGCATGAATCTCATCCCCCTGAAAGCCGGGGCAGCAAAACTTGTCCAGGAGATGGTATCCAGCGGACCGGTAGAGGTTGTCATTGGCGGCCATTTACCCGCACCAGTACCGCCTGAACACAAACCCGGAAAGCCCCTCACCAGGGCCTATGAAACCGAGGTCAGCACGTCGCTGTTTCCCATCCTCAATAACCATCGCATCGCAGGCCAACCCGTTGTTCCCTTTGCCCTGATGGTCGAGTGGTATGCCCATGGTGCCCGCCACGCCAATCCCGGCCTGATCTTTGCCGGTATTGATGACATGGGGGTGCTCAAGGGGATAAAGCCGGGCAACGCCACAACCCGGATAACCATCAACACGGGCAGGTGCATGCCGGACAACGATCTTTTCAGGGTTGAAACAGAGCTTTGCTCGGAGGCCGGCCTCCACGCCAGGGGGGTGACCCTGCTGGCAGATACCCTTCCCCAGGGGCCGGCTGCCCCCCCCGCAGATCCCATGGGACTTGCCCCCTCCACGCTTTGTGTTGAAGAGGCCTACGACACCATTCTCTTTCACCAGGATCGACTCAGGGGAATCAAGGCCATCCTGGCAACGGGCACCAACGGGATTAAGATTTCAGCATCACGGGCACAAGCACCCGCTATCTGGATAAAACAGCCCCATGCGGCCACCTGGACCATGGATCCCCTGCTGCTTGATTCAGCCTTCCAGGCCGCCATCATCTGGAGCCACGGGCAGACCGGCAATGCCTGCCTGCCGTCCCGTTTTGCAAGTCTCAGGGTCTATGGACCCTTTGCCGATTCAACAGGCGATGTCACCATCACCCTTTGCGTCAAAGAACAGACAACCCACGCCATTAAAGGCGACTTCACCTTTGTTGACGACACAGGCAGGGTAATAGCAGATATTACCGGGTTTGAGGCGGTTATGGATCCGTCACTCATGGCAAAATTCAAACCCGAAAAAAAAAAACAACCGGTGCGCTTCTCCCGGGAGCAGATACTTGCCTTTGCAGAGGGCAAGCCGTCCATGGCCTTTGGCGAACCCTATGCGATATTTGACAATGAACGGGAAATCGCACGCCTTCCAAGGCCCCCCTATTTCTTCATGGACAGGGTTGTCTCAACCGACGCCATCCAGTGGGAAATGACCCCGGGCGGATGGATCAAGGCTGAGTTTGACCTGCCCCCGGACGCCTGGTATTTCAAGGCTGCAAGAAGCCATGCCCTTCCCTTCAGCATCCTTCTGGAAATTGCCCTCCAGCCCTGTGGATGGCTTGCCGCCTATATCGGTTCGGCCCTTAAAAGCGACAAGCGCCTCTACTTCAGGAATCTTGGCGGACAGGCAACCCTTGTACGCCCCGTCACCCAGGATATGGGAACCCTGACCATGCGGTCCCGAATGACCAACGTTTCCGAGGCCGGCGGCCTGATTATTCAGGAGTTTGACATGGAGGTACTCAACAACGGAGCACCCCTGTACACGGGTACGACCAGCTTTGGTTTTTTCACAAAAGAGTCCCTGTCCAACCAGACCGGAATCAAGACAACCCCCCTTGACCGAGCGCCGTCGAAATCGGAACTCAGAAATGCGGTCTGCATTGATTTTACCGATGACGCTCCCCTGACACCCGGAGACGACAATGCTTCTATCCCCACGGGACTGCCCTCAAAGGCCCTGAGGATGATCGACAGAATTGATGTTCTCACCCTGGACGGTGGTCTTTTCGGCAACGGGTATGTCCGGGCAACCAAAGAGGTGGATCCCGATGAATGGTTCTTCAAGGCCCATTTTTACCAGGACCCGGTCTGCCCGGGTTCCCTGGGCATTGAATCCTTTTTACAAATCATGGCAGCCTATGCAAAAGAGCGGTGGAACTTTTCCTCGGAAACCCATGAAATGATTCCAACGGGCCAGGATCACAAATGGACCTACCGGGGGCAGATCACCCCGGACAACCGTCGCATCAGCGTCGAAGCCCACATCCGGTCGGTCACAGACGGAGAAAACCCTACGGTGACGGCCGATGGTATCCTCCGGGTGGACGGCCTGATCATCTACCAGATGGAAGGATTTACCCTGGAGTTGTGTCCTGTGAACGGGACACAAGATCAAGCAGCAGCACCCGGGAATTCCTCTCGTTGTTATATCTGACCTTTCGACCCGGGGGAAGGGATGACGGGGTTCCCGGATAGAAGCCAAACCCATAGAACCAGTCTGAAGTCTGGGTCGTTAACAGGAACAACCGGTTCATCCCGCGTTTTTGTCCAAGCCCAATGAGGTAACGCATGATCTTTTTGCCGACCCCCTTGCACTTGTACGAGGGGTTAACAGCAATGGCGCCAATCTCCCCCTGGTTGTTATCCTGGGGATAAAGGGCACCGCAGCCGTAAATGGCCCGATCCACCTCGTAGATATAGTAATCGTTGATCCTGTCATTGATCTCAGATTCAGAGCGCAGCACCAGGTTCCCCTGTTTCACGTAGTCTTCCAAGCAGGAAGATCTGGAGATCTGGAGATCTGGGGGAGATCTGGGTGTAGATCTGGGTAGATCTGGTTAGATCTGGGGACACCTTACTTAATTATATAGATCTGTATTAGATCTGGTAGATCTGGGGACACCTTACTTAATTAGTAGATCTGTAGATCTGGGGACACCTTACTTAATTATATAGATCTGGGTATAGATCTGGAAACACCTTACTTAATTATGCGTAAGTGCCAGAACGTTATCCATTTGAGTTATTGAGTATTTTGGTCCCATAAAAAAAAAGGATTGAACCGGTTCAGGCTCAGTTCTTTTTGTTTTAGATAAGTATGGTGTTCCCGGAATGTCCCCCGGAATGTTTATTAAATATGCTGCCTCCGAGATGTCCGAATGTTTATTTTTTTTTCGGAAATTTTGTGGTATTATATTTAAATATATCGACTCTGGACAAATCCTATCTTTCAAATTTTTAAAATCAGGATGTCTTATCATGGCACGAATGGCGAGAGCTATCGCGCCGGGAATTCCCCACCATGTAATACAAAGGGGAAACAGGCGCCAGCAAACATTTTTCAACAATGAAGATTACCAAAATTATCTGACGGTGATGTCTGAGTGGTGTGCCAAGTTTGAGGTACAAACCTGGGCTTACTGTCTCATGCCTAATCACGTCCATTTGATAATGGTTCCAGCAACAAAGGATGGCTTGAACAAAGCCGTTGGTGAAGCCCACAGGCGCTACACCCGACGGATTAATTTTCGCGAAAAGTGGCGTGGCCATTTATGGCAAGGAAGATTTTCTTCTTTTATTATGGAGGAGAGATATTTATTGGCATGCACGAAATATGTGGAGTTGAATCCGGTCCGGGCCGGTTTGGTAGAAAAGCCTGAAAATTGGCGGTGGAGTAGTGCTGGCGCACATATGAAAGGCAAAGATGATATTCTTGTAATGACTAAGCCATTGCTTGAAATTGTGAAAACACCCTGGGAAGTTTTTTTGAGTTTGGATGTGGAAAAATCGCAAATAGAATTATTTCAAAAACATGAACGAACAGGACGACCTTTAGGAGAGGATTCCTTTGTAATAAAAATGGAATTACTTTTGGATCGAAAACTCAAGCCGCAAAAACCTGGGCCGAAGAAAGAATAGATATAATTCTCTTTTTTTTGCACGGCAACCACTATATTTTTTATAGAATTAAGTAAGGTGTCCCCAGATCCCCTATAGAATTAAGTAAGGTGTCCCCAGATCCTCGTAAGGTGTCCCCAGATCCTCCAAAAATTAAGTAAGGTGTCCCCAGATCCTCCAAGTAAGGTGTCCCCAGATCCTCCAGATCCTCCCAGATCCCCAAAGTAAGGTGTCCCCAGATCCCCGGGTGGACGGCCTGATTCTCTACCAGATGGAAGGATTTACCCTGGAGTTGTGTCCTGTGAACGAGACACAAGATCAAGCAGCAGCACCCGGGAATTTCTCTCGTTGTTGTATCTGACCTTTCGACCCAGGGGAAGGGATGACGGGGTTCCCGGATAGAAGCCAAACCCATAGAACCAGTCTGAAGTCTGGGTCGTTAACAGGAACAGCCGGTTCATCCCGCGTTTTTGTCCAAGCCCAATGAGGTAACGCATGATCTTTTTGCCGACCCCCTTGCACTTGTACGAAGGGTTAACAGCAATGGCGCCAATCTCCCCCTGATTGTTATCCTGGGGATAAAGGGCACCGCAGCCGTAAATGGCCCGATCCACCTCGTATATATAGTAATCGTTGATCCTGTCATTGATTTCAGATTCAGAGCGCAGCACCAGGTTCCCCTGTTTCACGTAGTCTTCCATGAGCAGCAGGATTTCCGGAACATCCTCGGGGGTGGCCATCCGAATATAGGCATAATCGTTGCGGTAAACCATGGTGCCAAGCCCCGTGCTTGAGAACACCTCGGTGAGCAACGACCCCTCCCGGGTGCCGGAAATAATGTGGACCCGATTCACTCCGTTCTGGGGCCGGGTGACCTCAAGGGCATTTTCCAGGTATTCCCGGTAGTGGTAGGTCAACTGGTCTGTATTGTGTTCAAGGATATAATCCACCTGGGATAAATCCAGGTTGGAAAAAATACCGTTTGCATTGGGTACTATTTCGCCTGGAAAGGTTAGATTCTCAACACGAATGCCCTCATCCTGTCCGATGAAAAAAAGTTTGATCACGTCCAGGTCCCGGCACAGGCAACAGGTTATTTCATTGGAGTTGACGTTGTAGCTCTTACCCGTGGAATTAAAACCGACATTGTACAGCACAGGAATAAAATTTTCTTCCATGAGCTTCACTACAATGTCCGACCGGATCTTTTCAATACGACCGGTAAACTCAAAATCTATCCCCTGGCTCACGCCAAGTGAGCGTGCCCGGATCCAGGTGCCCATGATGCCGTTGGCCCCACCTGCGCCAAGTTGGGAAATAATGGTTTCAGCAACCTCCATTGCGGCAAGCTTCACCAGGGGAAGGGCCGATACAGGGGTGATGCGGACCCCGTCCACAAACCGGGTCCGAATGCCTGCCTGATCAAGCTTCTGCTCAATGGTATGACGGATGCCAGGGACAATGACAATGTTGATGCCAACGTCGTGGAGCTGGATGATATCCTTCATGAGCAGGGGAAACAGGGTAGAATCGAGCAGGCTGTCCTCAATCTTAAGTACAAAGGTCTTTTGCCTGTAACGACGGATGTAGTTAAACACCTCTCTGATACCGCTTACCCCTGCAACAACCTCTTTTTTTTGCTTGTGCATAACAGGTTTCCTAGGAAAGAAAGAGAAGGCTCAATGCCGGAACATAGGTGATAATCAACAATGCCAGAATCATGACAAACATGAACGGCAGGGCCGAGGCATAAATCTCAGTCACAGGTTTTTCAAACCGGTACGAGGCGATGAACAGGTTCATGCCCACCGGTGGCGTAAAGTAACCGATCTGCATATTGGCAAGAAAAATGATGCCAAGGTGGACCGGGTTAATACCATAGCTTTCGGCAATGGGCAAGAGCAGCGGCACCATGATCACGATGGCGGAAAAGATGTCAAGAATGGCACCAAGGGCAAGCAGGATGAGGTTCAGAAGAATCAGGAAGGTAAATTTACCTGCAATGTGGCCCTGGATAAGGGTAAACAGGCCAGTGGGCACCCCTGCATCCACCAGAAAATTGGTAAAGGCAAGGCTGACCCCGAGAATCAGGAGTATTCCACCCACCATGACCATGGCATCCTTGAGGATACCGGGCAGCCGGGCAATGGGAATCTCCCTGTAGACAAAAACCTCGACAATGATCACATAAAGGGCCACAACGGCCGCCGCCTCTGAAACGGCAAAGAACCCGCCGTAAATGCCGGCAACAAGGAAGATGGGCAGGGGGATCTCCCAGGCAGCGGCCTTGATGGCAGCGAGGGCCTCTTTCCAGGAAAACGACTGCAGGGGAACCACCCTGTCCCGGGTTGCCCAGACGCTCCATAGGGAAAGCAGGACGATCATCAAAAGGGCAGGAAGGATGCCCGCCAGAAAAAGGTCCTCGATCTCAACGTTTGATCCCATCTGCTGGGCAACAATGCCATAGAGAATCAGGGGCAGGGACGGCGGCAGCAAAAGCCCGAGGCTGCCCGAGGTGGTGACAAGGCCCAGGCTGAATTTCTCACTGTATCGGGCCCGGGTCAAGGCCGGCAGCAACAGCGCACCCACGGCCACGATGGTCACTCCGGAAGCGCCCGTAAAGGCAGTAAAAAGGGCACAGGTGACAAAGCTCACAACGGCAAGGCCGCCGGGCATCCACCCGAGAAAGGCGCTGGACAGCCGTACCAGCCGTTTTGAGGTGTTGCTCTCCCCCAAGAGATAGCCTGCAACGGTGAAAAGGGGCAAAGCAGACATGACAGGGGTGTCGGTGAGCCTGTAAAGCTCAATGGCAATGGCTGAAAGATCGATGCCGGTAAAATAAAATCCTGCACAGGCAGCAGCCAGGATCACCGCAAAAAGAGGGGCCCCAAAAACGGCAAGCAGGGTTATTATGGCAATGGGGATCAGGTTCGTCACAACGGGGATTTCGGATCAAAGGTAAACGAACGGATGCCAAGCCCCAGGCAGCGAAGCGCCATGATCAGAAATGCCACGGGAATAATCGTCTGGCAGGCCCAAGTGGGGACATTGGCAAAAGCAGGCGTGGAGAACGCATACTCCATGCGCACAAAAGCAAGGCTGTACCAGGCCGTTACAAAACAGACCAGGGAGGCAAACATCAGGGTGATAGCATTTACGACCCTGGCCCCACCCGCTGAAAGATAACGGGTCACAACATCCATATTGATATGATTGTTCTGCCTTGTGGCGACCATGGCACCCACAAGCCCGGTCCAGAGAACGAGAATTCTCACAAGAGTGTCTCCCCATACAATGCCGGATCCCGTGGTGTTTCGAAGAACGATCTGGAGAACAGCCATGAGCATCATGGTAAACACAAGGAGAACGAGCAACATATCCTCCAACCAATGCAGCACCTTTATGATACGGGAAACGCCCATGGTCCTATTTTGTCCGGAACGCCGAAAGGTGACGGTTAAGGGTGTCTACAATTTGCCGGGAAAGGACCCCCTTATCGACCAGTCGCTGGGGCACACCCTGGGATCGCTTAAGCCAGGTATCAAGGGAAACAGCATCGGGAACCACAAAGGTAAGTCCCATCTCCTTTAAAACCTCTGTGGCTTCAATATTCTGTTCGCGGTTGTGGCGGTCGATCCGGGCAAAGGCCTCGACCATCCCAGACCTGACGATCTCCCTGTCACCCGGCTCAAGCTTTGAAAAGGCCCGTTTTTCAATGGCAAGCAGACCATTGGTATAGATCAGGGGAATATCAGTAACAAAATGCACCTGGGTGTGCCAATGCAGGAGAATGGCATAGGAGGGCGGAATGGCAACGGTATCCAGAAGCCCGGTTTGGAGTCCTGTCCTGACATCGGCCAGGGAAAGGGTGATGGGGCTGACGTCAAAAGCCTTGACCGCCTCAAGGGCTGCGGCATCGTTTTCAGGTATCCACACCTTTCGCTGCTGAAGATCGGCAACCGTTGTAATGGGTGTGTTGGACATGATACGGGCAAATCCGCCTTCGGCAAGGCCGAACACGACAAACCCGGCTTCGTCATATCCCTTGATAAGGATGTCATCCATCTGTTTCCTCACATAATCGACCTCCTCAAACGATCGGAACACACAGGGAAGACTGTACACCTGGCTGTCCGGGTAGTAGGTCGACAGGCTCCCTGAGGAAACCGCCCCCCCCTGGAGTTGGTTGATGCGAATCTTTCTCAGTACCCCCTGGTCGTTGCCCATGACTCCGCCGGGAAAAAATTTAAACCCCACCCGTCCCTGGGTGGCTGTGGCGATCTCTGCGGCGGCTGCCTGCATCTGCACCACCTCAAAGGATCCTTCCGGCGCAAGGGTTGCGATTTTAAACACCGTGGCATGGGCAGGGATAGCACCAAGGAGGGTGAGGAACAATACGATCACAAGGGCTGTTCTATAAATCATAGTTGGGCTTTCTCCATTTTCAACAAGAATCCTTGGGGAATATCAGAAATAATCCTGACCAGACGCTAACAGTTTTTCTGCCTCCTGCCTGGCAAGGGCATTCACCAGGGTGTCCCCACCTGGTTCAACGGGCTGGGACAGCACCCCATTGAGCAACCGGTCGTGGAGCTTTCTGTCAAACATGGGCCTTGCATAGTTTTTAGCATAGAGCACCCGGGCCATGAGGTTTTTTGTTCCGGCCAGTAAAACGCCCCGTTCAAAATGGGCCCGGCTGACCTCGGGTCTTCCACCAAGGACCGGGGGCAGGACCATGGCAAGGGAGCCAAGGTAAAGATGGGCCGCACCATCCTGATACCCTTCGTCAAGAAAGACCACCCGCTCCATGAGCTTCTCGATCTTTGGAATCTGGGCGAGGGCTTTCATACTGCCGCTCCTGGCTCGTATCCACCCGGCCCAGGAGACACCAAGGGTATAAAGGATATCGATATCGGAAAGGTTCGCAGCATTAATTGTGGTTTCAAAGATTTTAAAATCCATCAGGTCAAGACCGCAAAGCGTTCTGTCTTTTTCGCAGGCGGCCCTTAACCCATAGTCAAGGGACTTGTCCGTAAGGCGAAGGGCCCTTTCCCCGTCCGGCACAAAAACATCGGAATAGGTTGAATACAGCTTTGCCGCCGATGCAAGGAGTTTCGGGTTTGACGGATCATCCAGGACAAAGGCATCCACCATGATGAGATAGGCCGGCCCTCCTTCCCTGATTGTCTCAAGGTCGTTATTCCGGCCAATGGCATCAGCGAGGCTTGCGGCAAGATTTCCCGTAACACTTGTGCATCCGGCGGCAAGGCCCATGAAAAAAAGCAGGATGACCACCAGAAAAGGTCCAGAATGGATCAAAAAACGTTTCATGGTAGCAGTCATACCCATGGTTGGGATTCCAGTCAACTTAAAAGACCGACTAAACAAAAATTTTACACAATTCCACGGCGAAATAGAGGAAATCACCTGGATCATTTAAAATGATAAGGGAATGCGGCTTGTATTTTCTTTGTTTCTCCTGTAGTGTTGAGCGTTTTAACAAAACATCGACCTTAAAGGACGGTATAGACAGATGGGCCGGGACAGAAAAGAGCGGAGCATACAGAACCAGGACAACGAGCGACAAAGCCGAACCAAGGCCAAACTCGAGGTGGAAGCCCTTCAGCGACTCGGGGAGCAACTCATCGCTCTCTCCCTTGAACAGATCAGGACAATGGATATCCCCGAGACCCTGAGAAAAGAGGTGATATTTGCAAAGACCATCACCCGCCATGGGGCCATGCGCAGGCAGCTTCAATATATCGGTTCCATCATGCGAACCATTGATCCTGAAACCATTGTTATGGCCATTGACCGACTCTCCTTGGCCCGAAGCGTTGCCATTTCAAAATTCAAAACCATGGAAAAGATCCGGGATGATCTCATGACCGGGGATGCCTCTCACTTGGAAGCCTTTGTGGACAGCCATCCCCAGGTCGACCGCCAGAGACTGCGACAGCTTATCAGGAATGCAACCTCGGAAATTACCGCAAAAAAACAGCCAAAATCATACCGTCTCCTGTTTAAATATATCAGGGAAACCATGGAGTCCGGAGTCAATTAGCCATGTTTCTGCCAACCACACACAAAGAAATGCAAACCCTTGGGTGGGAATGTCTGGATGTTATTTTTGTCTCCGGCGACACCTACATCGACTCACCCTATACAGGTGTTGCCCTGTTGGGAAAACTTCTGGTTGAAAAGGGATTCAGGGTCGGGGTCATTGCCCAGCCGGACATCACCAATGATGCAGACATCAAACGGCTTGGGGAACCAAGACTCTTCTGGGGCGTCACCTCGGGGTCAGTGGACTCCATGGTGGCCAATTATACGGCCACAAAAAAATGGCGAAAAAGCGACGACTATACCCCAGGCGGAATGAACAACCGTCGACCGGACAGGGCCGTAATCGCTTACACCAACCTCATCCGCCGCTATTTCAAGGGCACCTGCCCCATTGTCATCGGCGGCATAGAGGCAAGCCTGAGACGAATTGCCCACTTTGACTTCTGGTCCAACAAAATTCGCCGATCCATCCTCTTTGATGCCAAGGCCGACATCCTTGCCTACGGTATGGCCGAAGCCACAGTGGTCGAACTTGCCCGGGCACTGGACCAGGGCCGGGATGTCACAAAGATCAGGGGACTATGCTACATTTCAAAAACCATTACCAATGGTTATATCGAACTTCCCTCGTTTGAAAAAAGCGCAGCAGACAAACAAGAGTTCTCCAATGGCTTTCGCCTGTTTTATGCCAACAATGATCCGGTCACGGCAAAGGGCCTGGGCCAGCAGCACGGGGATCGGTTCCTGATTCAGAATCCCCCCCAGCCCTTTCCTTCCACCCCGGAGATGGACGAGATTTACAACCTTGAGTTTGAGCGGGAGGCCCACCCCTTTTACACTCAGGCTGGAAAGGTGAAGGCCCTTGACACCATCCGGTTCTCCATACCCACCCACAGGGGATGCTATGGAGAATGCAACTTCTGCGCCATTGCCGTGCATGAGGGAAGAACGGTGAGGTGGCGAAGCAGGGAATCCATCATCAACGAGGCCAGGGCCTTGACCCGCCACCCCAGGTTCAGAGGCATCATCACTGACATCGGGGGACCCACGGCCAACATGTACGGATTTGAGTGCAAAAAAAAATACGACAAGGGTGCCTGCCCGGACAAACGCTGCCTTTTTCCCAAGGTGTGCCAGAGCCTTAAACCCGATCACAGCAGCCAGATCGAACTGCTAAGGCAAATTCGCACCGTCCCAGGCGTAAAAAAGGTCTTCATCGCTTCAGGCATCCGCCAGGACCTGATATTTGCCGACAAAAGCCATGGCATGACCTTTTTAAAAACCGTTGTGGCCCACCATGTGTCTGGCCAGATGAAAATTGCCCCGGAGCACACGGAAACAAAAATCCTTGAGCTCATGGGAAAACCGGATTCAGCGGCATTGATAGAGTTCAAAGCACAATTTGACAGGCTGTCAAAGGAAAACGGAAAACAGCAGTTTCTGACCTACTACCTCATTGCTGCCCACCCCGGATCCACCATGGAAGACATGAAAAAACTCAAGCAATTCTGCTCGACAATCCTTAAAATAAGACCGGAACAGACCCAGATTTTCACCCCCACCCCCTCCACTTTTTCAACCCTGATGTATTACACAGGGACAGACCCCTTTTCTGGAAAGCCGCTGTTTGTTGAACGTAATCCCCTGGCAAAAGAAGGTCAGAAAAACATTCTCACAGGTAATAGAAAAAGAAAATGAGCTTTGCGAAAACCCGGTGTGCCATTCCCATGATCCACTGGATCCACGGGATCAAGACAGCCCTTGCTGCGGGCCTCTGCCTGGGCATAACGACGTTTTACCACCTTGACTTTGGATACTGGGCCGTGATCACCACGGTCATTGTCATGCAGGTTTATGTGGCGGATTCCATCCAGATGTGCCTGTACCGATTCTCTGGAACCATCATCGGTGCTGTTCTGGGCATTGCCTCCATTCTGATTTTCCCGGACACTCCGCTGTACCATTTCCCGGCCGTCATGGTACCCGTGGGCATCCTGAGTTTCATGACCCACTACAATACACGCTACAGAATGGCAGCCATCACTGCCGTCATCATCATCATGACCGGGATTTCAGCCCCCAACCAGGTGAGCTTCGCCTTGTTCAGAATTATTGAAATCACCATTGGCCTATTCTGCGCCTTTTTGGTCTCCGTGCTTGTCTTTCCTGTTCGACTGGTGGATGTCCTCAGGGAAAACCTCAGACAACAAACCCTGGAGTGCTGTGAAAAATACGATATCCTGGTTGCCGCCTTTCTCAACGGCCAAGAACCCGTTGACAAGGAACTGCTGGCCCCTTTGGGCAGCAAGGTGTGGAAAAACCACGAGCTGTTTGAGAATATCAGGCACCACGAAGCCCTGATTTATCATAAAAAATTCGGCAAAAACCTGAAAACCATTGTCGCATCCATGGATACGGTTATTGAGCACCTGAAAACCATGGTTCGAAACCTTAACGCAACTACGGAATCCGGTTTTGACATCCTCATGAAAGACGAGCTCAGGGGGCTTGCCCAGGCAAGTCAAGTCGCATTAACGGCAATGGTTGAAAACAGTCCAGACTTAGGGATTCAGGGCCTGGCCGATGCCCTTGAACGTACAGAAAAAAAACTTCATGCGTTGCGGTCAAAAGGAGTAACCACTCGGTTTGACCTTCACAAGCCTGTCCAAGTGTACAGTTTCTACCACGCCATGCACTACCTTGCCCAGGATCTCATGCAATCCCTTGAAGCGATCAAGGAAAATCAGCCCAGCGCCTTAAATTAGGGTATCCCCATTACAACTTTTTTGTAAGCATTAAAATCACTCCATCTGCTCCATACTGTGGTGGCGATGGTATATATATTCCTGAGCTTGATTGATTTGATCTATCTTTTTGCCATTATCAACTCAACTTTCGGGGGTTGGCAAAATTAGCTGGATCAATTGAAACTACGATCCAAAAGATGATATATTTGAATCCTTCAACCATGCAACGGGGGAGAAGACATTGACTTCGCAGTAACGTCCCTGCCTTTGGATCGTGTATCCGTGGTGATGTCGTTTCCGATTGATTATTTATGCCATTTTGGGAAAGTATCACTCTTCTCGGGAAAGGAATTTCTATGCCTTCCTGGTCAAAGGTTTTTTTGATCATTTCGCGCAACTCAAATGCCACCCGTAAATGGCAGCTTGGGCGGACCTTGGTGAGGGTTCTGATCAACAACTCCGATTCACCAAATTCTTTAATACCTTTGACTTCTAACGGTTCAAGAACATTCAGATTCTTTTCTTTAAGTTGAAGGCCCGTATCACTCAAAACCCGGAAAACATGGTCCAGATCCGAATCATAGGCTACACCAACCTCAACAACAGCATAGGTATAATCCTTCGAATAATTCACCACCGAATTGATCTGGCCGTTTCTGAGTATATGGAGCTGTCCGTTGGGATCTCTGACCATGGTAGTTCGAATGTGAATAGCTTCAACGATTCCGCGAGCCGATGCAGTTTCAATATAGTCGTCTACCAGGAAAAGACCCTCAAAAAGGATGAAGAAACCGGAGACGAGATCGTTGATAAGAGATTGAGCACCCAGCCCGACAACTATACCCAGGACTCCGGCGCCAGCCAGAAGGGGCAGAGGATTAATGTCAACAGCTCGCAGCATGAGCACAAATGCAATAAAATAGATGCCATACTGCAAAAGTGTTTTAATAATCGGCACTAAGGTCTGTTGCTGTTTGTTAGGGCTTCCTGCAATTTCATCAGTTGGCAGCATGTATTTGTCAACCAGAAGATTGACGACCTCAACCACCATACGGGCAATAAAAAAAATCCCGATTATTTGAACAAAAGAAGGACCAAAAGAGGCGAATTGCGCAATAAAATTCACCTGCAGCATAACCAGTGAAGCCGCCCAGGCATAGATGATATATTCCAGGCATCTTCGTAAAAGGGGCATCAGTTCACTAAAGCGGTTGTACCAGTCCAGATAGCTTTCACGATACCAATATTTCTTACTCAAGGCCTCAAGGCTGTCGACTGTGGCGGTGGCCGCCCTAACCACCAGAAACCCGATTGCAATTATCAGATAAATTTTAAAGGTAACAAAAAGTGCATTGTTAACCGTCGGGGGTAAAAACAAGGAATGAGCCGCATAAAGAATAACCAAAAACCAGATGCTGTTTTTTAATAACTGGCGAAGCTTTGTAAAAAAAACCGGCAATACTGGCATCATTTGACTTCAAATGCTCATAGGATTTAGCCATATCTTCGGCTTTGGACAGTAATTTCAACAGCTGTTTGATGGCATAATGAGCTAGGATGGCAAGACCAATGGCTTTACCAATACGTATAAGCAGTTGAGACCAGAACCCGACGGGGATTTTTGCCAAAAGAGATAGAATATGCTGGTAGAGCGAGAGTGTGTGCTGGTAGACATCAATTTGTTTGTACAGAAGAAATCCATTATAGCCCAAGACAGTCAGGCAGGTGAAAATGCATAAAAAAATTACCATTGCCTTAATTCTGTTCTTTACGCTTTCGGATAAACCAAGATATTTTTTTAGTACGGAGATCGAACCCATGCGGATAAAAATGAAACGGACGATTGTGGCTGCAAGAATAAACCACAGAACAAGTAAAATAATTTCAACACCAATAAGGGTTAAAGACCGTGTAAAACCATCAATACCTCGCAGAATGTCCATTTTTATTTCTCCGATTGATGCTACGTTAACATATGGTACAAATTATCAAATGGACCTTTACCAAACGGTAAGTTCACAGGTTTTACGGGCTGTTTTCGCAACTCTATCAAACGTGTTGCGCACGTACGACATGGCCGTGAACTAATGGAATAAAGCCCCCTGCGTATGTTTCTTTGTTAAGGTCATAGGCTTAACAGGAAAGACTGATTGAAGGCAAAAACGTCGCCGAGGGGGTGTGTCAATTAGCTTGACCGGTCAAGACAGCGTTTTTAGAACTAAAGAATTAATCTTTTGGGGTCTCACAAGATTGAGCCCTGAATTCACCCCATCTGCTCCATGCTGTGGAGGCGATGGTAAAACCCCCTGTTTTTCATCAATGATTCATGGTCGCCCATCTCGGTGATCCGTCCCTGCCTGAGTACAATGATCTTGTCAGCTGTAACGGCTGACCTTAAGCGATGGGCAATGGTGATGGAAATACGGTTCTCCTTGAGTCGGGCCGTTGCCAGCCTGATTTTTTCTTCAGAATCCGTATCCACATGGGAGGCAGCTTCGTCAAAAATGATCAAATCTGGCCACAGGGCAAAGGCCCTGGCAATGGAGACAAGCTGGCGCTCCCCGCTGGATAGCAGGGTTCCGCCCTGGCCAACCCGGGTGTCAGCTCCGTTGGGAAGGTTCGCCACAACAGAGTCCAAATGGGAGAGTTCCAGGATTTCCTCAAATTCTCCTGGTTCCACGGATCGCCCAATGGGAATGATGTTCTCCCTGATGGTTCCAGAAAAGAGATAGGGATCCTGGCTGATCAGGGCAATTTTTCCCCTGAGGGATGATGTCAGATAAGTGTCTATCTTTCGGTCGTTGATAAGGATTTCCCCTTGGGTTCTGGGATAGAGCTTGACAAGCAGATGGGTCAGAGAAGTCTTACCCGAACCCGTTGGCCCCAGGATTGCGAGGGACTCACCGCTTTTAACTGAAAAACTCACGCTTTCAAGCACGGGCTGATCCGGCTCATAGGCAAACGAAACATCTTTAAACTCTACCGTATGAATGCCATCGAGCTCCAGACTTCCGGTCTGCTCTTCCTCAGCCCGGTCCAGAATGTGAACGATGCGCTCCCCAGAAGCCAGGGCATTCTGAAGAATGTTATGCTTTTCAGCAATGTCCCTGACCGGACGAAAAAACATCCGGGTATAGGAGATAAAGGCCACAAGGGTACCAAGACTCATCCCATCGGACACCACGCGCCCACCACCGTAAAAAATGACAATTGCAAGGGTCAGTGAACCAAACAGATCCACAACGGGCATGAACAGGCCATAGAGCTTTATCTGCGCCATGCCGGCCATGTAGTTCTCGTGGTTGAGATTCTTAAACATCTTCTGGGAACGCTCTTCGCCCGTGAAGAGCTGGATCACCCGGATACCGCCGCAGGATTCAGAAAACATGGCGTTGATCCCGGAGATCTTTGCCCGCATGAGCCTGAACACCTCCCTTGATCTGCCGGAAAAAACCATGGTGGTCCAGACCACAACGGGCAGAATAACCATGACGGCGACGGCGAGCCTGAAATCCATATACACGAGGATAACAAGCACCCCCACCAGGGTAAACATATCACTCATCACAAAGGTAATGATGGTGGTGAACATCTCCTGCATGTTTTGAATATCATTGGTCACCCGGGTTGACAGGCGGCCGACGGTGTTTTCCGTAAAAAATGACATGGGAAGTTTCTGGATGTGCCGGTACACCTCAATACGAAGATCGTGCATGGTTCTCTGGCCGGAAAGCTCCATCACCAGAATCTGAAAAAAACTACCCGCAAACCGTGCAAGGGCGATCAGCACAAGCACCACCCCGGCCATAACCACGCCCTTTAAGCGAATGCCCACAACGGCCGAAGACCCTTGTTCCGGAACGATATAGAGATCCACTGCCATTTTAGTAATATAGGGAACGGCCAGGTCCAGCAGGGAGAGAACGAGCATCAGACCAATGGAAAAAAGGATCATTCGGCCATTTTTTGCAATATAGGGAATGAACTGCCTTATCAGGCGCAGGTCCCGGCCTTTGCCGGGTCTCTTATCAACCCTTGCCTTCATGATTCACCCCCTGACTGCATGACCTGGGCCCTGGCATAGTATCCGCCCTGGGCCACAAGCTGTTCATGGTTACCGGACTCAACAATCCTGCCCTTATCAAGGACGATGATGTTGTCTGCCCTGCGAAAGGCCTGAAACCTGTGGGAGACAATGATCACGGTAATGGAGGTGGACAACGCCTCAATGGTGTCGATGATGCCTGCGGCAGTCCTGATGTCTACCTGGCTCACAGGATCATCCAGGATCAGGATGGGGGCCCGTTTGAGAAGCGCCCGGGCAAGGGCGATCCGCTGCTTCTGGCCCCCGGAAAGCATCACCCCTTTCTCACCGATCATGGTGTTGATCCCCTTTGGAAACGATTCAATGGTTTTGGTCAAACCCGCCATTTCAATGACCCCATTGATCTGATCCTGCCCGGCCAGTGCATCTGCAAGTTTAAGGTTCTCAAGAATGGTACCGGAGAAAAGAAACGGTTCCTGGGGCATGAACGAAATAAAACGCCTCAGACAATGGATATCGATATTTCTGACATCCATGCCATCAATCAAAATGCGTCCTGAATCCGGGTCATAGATTCTTGGAATAAGACCCACCAGGGTTGTTTTCCCTGCTCCGGGCGGCCCTGCAATGCCAAGGATGCCACCGGGGCCTGCGGTCACGCTGACATTGTCCAGGATCCGGGTTCGATCTTTGCCGGATCCGTGGTGAAATACCAGGTTCTGGATCTGGATGTTTCCTGTAATTTTTTGAGGGGTCAGTGCATTGTCCATGTTTCCCATGGCGACGGAGGTATTCAGAATAGTATTAATCCTGTCAATGGAAACCTTGCCCCTCTGGATCATATTCGTCACCCATCCCAAAGCCATGACCGGCCAGGTCAGAAGGCCCAGATAGGCAATAAAGGCCACAAAATCACCCGGAGAAATCGTTCCTTGAATAACCTTTCGACCGCCCAGTCCCACAACAACGGCAAGGCTGATGCTCGTCAACAGGGTGACCATGGGAAAAATCAGTCCCCTGAGGCGAACAAGGTGCATGTTTGCGTCCACATGGGCTTGGGATTCCTGGGTAAGACTGAGGGTCTCTGCATCCTCCCGGTTAAATGCCTTGATGACACGTATTCCGGCAAACCGCTCCCTGGAGGCCTCCATGAGCCGGGAAAAGGACTCTTGAACAGCCATGTAGGCCAAAAAAAGGCGTTTGCTTAAAATCTTTGTAAAAATGGCGATAAAGGGCATGGGGAAAAGGGCCAGAACAGTCAACTCAAGGTTGATGTATCCCATGAAGACAACCGCGGTCAGGCCCAGGACAACGGTGTCGGTCATCCCCACAAGGCCCATGCCAAGGGCCATCCTTATATTGGTAATATCGTTGGTTGCATGGGCCATGATATCACCGGCACTTACCCTGTCAAAAAAGGGCGCCGGCATGGTGATAACGTGGTTAAACAATCGTTCCCTGATCCCCTCTTCCACCCGCCGGGCCGTCCCCATGATGCAGTAGCGCCAGCTGAACCTGAAAACACCTATAAAAATGGCAGCCAGAAGGATGTACCCCCCATAGCGCAAAAGAGCCCCGGCATCCAGGGAGGAGGAAGCAATACCGTCAATGGCACGCTTGACAATTCTTGGGATAAAGAGCTGGAGTAGATCCACAACAAGCAGTGAAAACAACCCCGCTGCAAGGTAAGCCCTTCGTTCAATAAAATAGGGTCTGATCAACTCAAACGGTCCCAACACCACCTCCCTTCCCTTAAAATAAAATTTCAGATTAACGTAACTTTCATCTATTCAAGATCAGTTTTTGTAAAAATTGTCAAACCAAAACCGGCACGGCGGATTGGGAAAGCCGGCCTGGAAACAGACTTAAAAAATCACGGGACTGTTTTGAGTCTGAAGATATTCTTCCACATGAATGCCTGGGTCACATCCCAAATCATAGTCCGGCCAAGGCCACAAAGGCGCTGGGGTCTTCATCCTGGTACTTTTCCTTAATTTCCCGAATTTGCTTTTCCACGGCAAAAAAAGCGTCCACCACATGGGGAGCAAAGTGAGTCCCCCGTCCCTCACGGATGATGGCAAAGGATTTTTCATACGAGAATGGATCCTTATAGGGTCGACGGGAGGTCAAGGCATCGAACACATCGGAAATAGCCACGATCTGCCCCACCAGGGGGATTTTCCTGCCGGAAAGTCCACGGGGATAACCGCTGCCGTCCCATTTTTCATGGTGGGTCAGGGCAATAATTTCAGCCAGACGCAGATGGGGACTGTTCGCCCCTTCCAGGATGCGGCCACCCATGGTGGTGTGCTGTTTCATGATCACCCACTCCTCCGGGGTGAGCTTCCCCGGTTTGAGCAGAATCCGGTCTGGAATGCCGATTTTGCCCACATCGTGCATGGGGGCGGCATGGAGGATACGGGTGCAGGTGTTCTCTCCAACCCCCAGGCGACGGGCCACGGCCGCTGAATAGTTGCTCATGCGTTTGATGTGGGCCCCGGTGTCCTCGTCCTTGTATTCAGCGGCCATGGAGAGGCGATACACCGTATCCAGAGCAGCCACTTCCAATCGAGACATGGCCATTTTAAGATCCCGGGTCCGACGTTCCACCGCGGCTTCCAGCTCCTTCTGGTAGTTCGTCATGTGATCGTGGTAAGCTTTGACTTTTACCAGGGAACGGACCCGGGCCGTCAGTTCGGTTTTATCCACGGGCTTGGTCAAAAAGTCATCAGCTCCGGCTTCCAGGGCTTTCACCCGGTCCGTCACCTCCCTCAGTGCCGTGACCATGACAATGGGAACAGATCTGGTTTTTTCCCGGGATTTCACCTGCCGGGCCACCTCATAACCGTCCATGCCGGGCATCATCACATCCAGTAAAATCACGTCCGGTGAGATTTTCTCCAGCAGTTCCAGAGCCGCTTCACCGTTTTCCACAAGCTGGACCCGGTAACCCATGGGAATGAGCAGGGCTTCCATGAGACGCAGGTTGCGGGGCTCATCATCAACCACCAGTATGGTGGGAGAACCTGGGATATCCATCATTGTTTACTTTCCTTTTGTGTCTTTGAAAGTTGTTCTTCGGGATGCAGGCTCTCCTCATCCAGGGCCAGGGGAATAGTAAAGTAAAAACAGCTTCCCTTTCCCAAACCGTCACTATGCACCCATATCCGTCCTTTGTGCATCTCCACAAACCGCCTGGCAAGGGAAAGGCCCAGGCCGGTGCCAGGAGATTTATCAGAAATGCCTCCTTCCACCTGGAAAAAGCTTTCAAAAATTTTATCCGAATGCCCGGAAGTCAGGCCGGTGCCCGTATCCCGGATGCAGATTTCAACTCCAGGTACACCCGGCTGGGTGCAGGTCCGCAAGGAATCCGGCAGTGGGGTATCCTTTAAGGCCATGTTGGATGGGAGACAGACATCCGATACAATTTTACCGGTGATGGTGATGGTGCCACCCTTGGGGGTAAATTTTGCGGCGTTGGAAAGCAGATGGTTAAAGATCTGCTTGAGTTTGACGGGATCGGAATGAAGATGAATTTTACTGAATTCTTTTGGCAGATCCCGGATCAGCCGAATCTGTTTTTCTTTGATCATCGGCCCGATGGTTTTCAGGGATTCGCCCATCACCGAATCAAGGGGGGTGGGGACGGGTAAAAACCGCATCCAGCCTGCCTCCACCTTGGAAAGATCCAGAATGTCGTTGATCAGGGTCAACAGATGCCGTCCTGAATGAAGGATGTCATTCACGTATTCTGCCTGTTGCGGGTTCAAGGGACCGAAAAACTGATCCAACAAGACCTCGGAAAATCCGATGACTGCGTTCAGGGGAGTACGCAACTCATGGCCCATGCTGGCAAGAAAATTACTTTTGGCAATGTTGGCTTTTTCTGCTTCAATTTTTGCGCTAAGCAGCCGTTCTTCAGCTTTTTTACGCTGGGAAATATCCTCCACCACAGAGATGAAATAGCGGGGGGTGCCGTCGGAGTTACGCAACAGGGATACGGTGAGATTGCACCAAACAGGATAACCGTTTTTGCTGATGTAGCGTTTTTCCATGGAGTACCGGGAAATTTTACCGTCAATCACCTGCTGAACCAGGTCCAGATCTGCATTCAGGTCTTCTGAATGGGTGATCTCCTGGAAGTTCTTCTGAATCAACTCCCTGAGCCCATAGCCCCAGATTTGGCAAAGCCGTTCATTGATTCGGATGAACTTTCCTTCAGGGGACACATGGGCGATGCCAACGGCCGCCTGTTGAAAGGTGCTGCGGAACCGGGCTTCGGATTTATACAGAGCCTTGTCCACCTTTTCCCGGTGCAAGATTTCCTGTTTCAGCTGGTCATTGGCCTGGGAAAGGCTCTGGGTCCGTGTTATCACCCGTTCTTCCAGCACCTCATTGGCCTGCTTAATTTGCCGATACAGCTGCATGGTGTTGATTTCCACGGCAATATGGGCGGCAAACACCTCCATGAGTTGAAGATCCTGGGAGGTAAACCCTTTGGGATACTCGCTGTTGCTGAGATAAATGGCGCCTAACAGCCTATTTTTATAAAAAATGGGAGTGCCAAGAAAAGAGTTCATGGGGGGGTGGGTATGGGGAAAGCCTTGAAAACGAGGATCCCGGGTCATGTCTTTGACCAGGATGCTTTTCTTTTCCTGGAGCAATGCCCGGATCAGTCCGAAACGTGGAGGACATCGGGGGATGGCCTGGCGGGTATCAAGGGAAAACCCCACGGAAAAAAACTCGATGATTTCTTCACCATCCCCGGTCAGGCCAATGGCGGCATATCTGGCCTTGATGAGATCCTTGGTCGATTCCAGGACCTGGGTGAGCATTTTTTCCAGATCCAGACTGCCGGAGTGAAGACGGGTGGACTGGAGAAGGCCGTCCTTGAGGATGAAAAAACGTTTGTGGAGTCTTCTGTCTTTTCTGCGTATCACCACATGCCGGGCAGCGACCCAGGACACCAGGGTGCCGACCCCAATGAACAGAATCAACATGAACACAAGACGAAAATTCTGGGAGCGCAAACCTGCCTGAATATTCGCCCGGGGGGTATGGTAAATAATCTTCCATGTCAATGGGTCCGGGCCTTCCATAAATGTTGCCTTGAAATCAGGACTGCCTTGTTTCAAGAAAGTACTGCATTCCCGCACCGGATAAAAGGTGGTAAAGGAAAAAAGGCCCTTCTGGGTCATCACCTGCCCGCTTTCCCCATGGGCGATGGCTTTCTCCCATGCCTGGGGGAAACGATTTTGAAAGGTAAAATTTGATCGTTCTTTGACCATGAAGCCCCATTCCATTTCCGGCTGATCACTGAGAAGCCAGTATCCTTTCCGGTTAATCAAGTGGGGATTGATGGGAATGACCCTCCTTGGGGTGGTGTGCCGCATACGTTCAAGAAAATATTTCCCCTTGTAATTGAGGATGACCAGTCCCCGGTATTGACCGGCGGTATTGTAAAGGGGGGTAGCAATGCGGAGCATGGGATTAAAGGGGCGTTCAACAATATGATTTTCCACGTTCAGGTCCAGGGGAGATATGTAAACACAATCCAGGGGCAGCTTCCGGGTCTCTTCCACATAATAGCGGTGGGCCTTGTTCTGCAGGTTCTCCAAAGGAACCTGGAAGGCTGCATCCCCTGTGCTCTGGATGCGTATTCGTTCCATTCCCCGGTGGTCGATGAATCGAATCTGATCATATGCCATCTTATGCCGGGCCATGGACAGGGCCAGGCTGCCAAAGGGCTGCAAATCCACGGAATCACCCTTTTCAATGAACCGGTCCAGGCTCTGCTGGTGGGCCAGCACCATGAGATCCGAAGTAATGGAACTGAACATATCTGCCATGACGGCCTTGTGGATGCCCACCTCTTCCCTCTGGATGGTTTCCATCTGAAGAAAAAATGACCGGCGCTGGGCCAGGTACTGGGGAAGAAAGAGCACAAGGGCAAGAAGAAGGCAGAGACTGAAATAGATCAGGAAGAATCCCCGTATCTCCTTGAACCGGATGGTCTGTTCCATATGGGGCATGGTCATTTTAAGAGGCATTAAAGAAACGATCCACCAGTTCAATGAAGCTCCGTGTGTTAATGGGTTTGCTCATATAATCGTCACACCCGGCTTCCAGGATGGCTTTTTCATCTCCCTTCATGGCCCATGATGTGAGGGCTACCACCGGAATGGAACGGGTTTCCGGCATTTCTTTAAGCTTCCGGGTGGCTTCCAGGCCATCCATCACCGGCATCTGAATATCCATGAGAATCAGCTGGGGCCTGTATTTTAAGGCAGATTCAATGCCGTCAAGGCCGTTGACCGCTTCCACTGTGCGGTATCCTTTGTACTGAAGCAGATCCTTTACCAGTTTGGTGCTTTTTTCATTATCTTCAATGATCAAGATTAATTTATCGTTCATGTATCTAATAATCCTTGATGTGGGGAGTGGTGACCGCCGGACATCATCACGGCTCCGGTATAACTTCGGGTGATTCCTGTAAAAGCAGCACCTGTTCCAGCAAATCGTCCAGAGTGGCGGTGTCCTTGTCGGCAAAACCGGCAACCCGCAGGGGAAGGGACTGTTGGGTGGAAAAGGTATTCATGATCCGGGTAATGCGCTCACAAAACCGAGTGCCACCAGAGGTATCAGTTTCCTGGAGGACAAAGACAATACTGTCCTTGAGATTAAATTCCGCGAAATCGTGACTGCGGATGGTCTTTTGCAGCGCCCTGCGCAGGTCATGAAAGTCAGGATGATGGATATCCTGCCTGGGCCAGGCCCGGCAAATACTATAACTTCGGTTATGGCGACTGGACAGGGAATGGGTCCGCTGGAGGTGTATCAGCAATCCATTATCTGGAGAGAGCCGTTCCCATTGCTCTTGGGCACCACACAAAGACAAGGCGACAGGGGTTTTACCTGAAACGGTCATAAGTGGCATCAGAAGGGTAAAGCGACTGCCCTTGTCTGGTCCTTCACTGTGGGCCATGATGGTGCCGCCATGAAGTTCCGCCATTCTTTTGCTCAGGGGCAGCCCCAGGCCAGTACCGGGAGTGCTGGCCCGGATGCCCGCCAGGGTCTGATAAAACTCTTCAAAAATATGGGGCAGGTCTTCGGAAGAAATGCCGATACCGGTATCTGCAATGCTGATGATCAGATGCGGTTGTTTTCCCACCTGCCCGGTGGCCTTCTGCATCCAATCCGGAAGGATGTCTGTGCCTGGGATGGGATCTGGATCCAGTACCATCATTTCGATGGTGATAGTGCCACCGTCCGGGGTGAATTTAACGGCATTGGAAAGAATGTTAAAGATAATCTGTTTGAGCTTTCGCTCATCTGCGGCCAGGGTAAGTTTGTGACACGTCTCCTTAAAATCGGTTTTCACCGTGATGCCGTGACAGGCTATTTTTTCCTTGAGCATGACCAGACCGGTTTCAATGGCATCCGACACCTTGACCGATTTGATCTCCAGCATCATCTTGCCGGCCTCCACCTTGGACAGGTCCAGAATATCGTTAATCAGGGACAAAAGATGCTGGCCAGCGCCAAGAATGTCGTCGAGGTATTCACTCTGTTTGTCGGTCAGAGGACCGAAAAAGCGGTCCTGCAGCACCTCTGAAAAACCAATGATGGCGTTCAGGGGAGTGCGCAGCTCATGGGACATGCTGGTCAGAAAGTCGCTTTTGGCAATATTGGACACCTCCGCAGCTTCCCGGGCTTTTTCCAGTTCCTGCAGTATCCGCTTGGTTTCAGTGACATCTTCCTTGACCGCCACATAATGGGTAATATTACCCCTGGCGTCACACAGGGGTGAAATGGAAGCATGTTCCCAGTACAGGGTACCATCTTTCTTCTTATTGCAGAATTCTCCCCGCCACTCCTGTCCCTGGGACAGGGTCTCCCACATCTCCCGGTAAAAAGCTTTAGACTGTATATCGGAATTGAGAACCCGGGGGTTCTGCCCTAAAACCTCGGATACGGTATATCCAGTGACTTCACAGAACTTGGTATTGACATATTCAATGGCGCCGAAGGCGTCTGTAATTACCACAGAGGAGGGACTTTCTTCCACGGCCCGGAGGAGTTTTCTGATCTCCTCTTCCGGGCGACCGTTCATAAAAAAAGGGGGTGTTGAATGGGCAGTCGACGCTTCCGTTGTATCTTCAAGGTTGCAAAGGCGGCAGGAACAGGTTCCTGCAGGTTGTGACACTTTTTGGGACACCGGTGGACAGGGGCTGTCTTTGGAAGTGACACAGAGAAGATCCAGCACACCAGCCGGCGTATCTGCCTGGATCAGCAGATTCTTCACAGTGGCTTTCATGAATCCCTGATCCATGGCATGGTTCAGAAAGCCGGTAAGCCTGTCCCAATAGTGATTGATGTTTAGAAGGGCACATGGTTTTATGTTCAATTCCAGAGCGTTGAGGGAGAGTACTTCAAACAGCTCCTCCAGGGTACCGATTCCCCCGGGCAAGGCGATAAAGGCGTCTGAAAGCCTTATCAAGAGGCGCTTGCGCTCCTGCATGGTGTTCACCACATGGAGCCTTGTCAAACCAGAATGAAATTTTTCCTTTTCCTTGAGGGTCTGTACTGTGACTCCCACCACCCGGCCTCCAGCCGACAGTACCCCCTCGGCCAGTTCTCTCATCAACCCGGTATTGGAGCCGCCGTAGACGCAGGTGATTCCCCGACGGGCAAGCTCACGGCCCATGTCCCGGGCCGCATGCCCATAGAGCGGATCTGCACCGTCATTGGACCCGAGAAAAACACAAATGGATTTCATAAATGCACTATACTCCATACAGGAATTAAATAAAGCAAATACGATACCAGATGCTGCTCATAATTTCCAGTGTTGAAAAGAGAAACGCCTTGCCTTTAAGCCAGGCTTTGGATAAACCTGCCAACCCCTTCAACGCCCTGATTTTCCACCACCCGGATCATTTCTGAACCCACAACAGCAATGTCAGCCTTACCCTTGAGAAAGGCTATATCCGCTTCATCCTTTACCCCGAATCCAACGGCCAAAGGAAGGGTTGTGGCTTGTCTGCACCGGTCAAGGTAGCCCGCAATCTCTTCGGTAAACCGGGTCTCTTTACCGGTCACACCCTTTCTTGCCACGCAGTATACAAACCCGCGGGTCTGGGATGCCAAAAAATCCATTCGCTCATTTGATGTCCTGGGCGAAAAGATATGGATAGGTGAAAGGTTCTGTTCCTCCATTGCCTTGAGATACGCCTGCCCCTCTTCCGGGGGAAGATCCGGGACAATGGCTCCCTTGATGTTTATGTCTGCCATTTTATTCACAAAAGGCGTAACCCCGTACTTAAATAAAATATTGTAATAGGTCATGAACAAAAACGGAATGTCAAATTTTGCTGCAGCCTGCCTTGCAAACTCAAAACAGCGCTCAACCCGCGCACCCCCTGAAAGGGCTGCCTGATTGGCACCAAGAATAACAGGCCCGTCGGCCATGGGTTCTGAAAAGGGAATCTGGAGTTCCATAAGGTCGACGCCTGCCTCGACCATCTGCTCGACAATAGCCATGGATGTTTCAAAATCAGGATACCCCATGACAATGTGGGTCATCAACAGGATCTCCTTTTGTCTGCGCCGTTCTCGAATATAGGCTTCAAGCATTGTATTCACCTGCCTTTTCCATGATAAATTTTCTCCAGGATGGATCACCAATAGCGTCGGCAATGGTAAAAATATCCTTGTCTCCCCTACCCGACTGGTTGATGATAATGATATCGTTCGTTGACATGGCCGGCGCCTCCTTGAATGCCTGGGCAAAGGCGTGGGCCGACTCCAGGGCCGGGATGATACCTTCACTTTTCATGGTGAGCTTTAACGCTTCGATCACCTCTGTGTCGGTCACAGCCTCAAACCTTGCCTCTCCTTTTTCGTGCATGCTGGCAAGAATCGGAGAAACCCCCACATAGTCAAGGCCGGCCGCAATGGAGTGGGTTTCGTTCATCTGGCCGTCACTGTTCTGGAGAAAATAGGTCTTGTACCCCTGGGCAACGCCGACGCTTGCATCATTGCTGCACAGCCTTGAAGCATGCTGTCCAGAGGCGATCCCGCGTCCTGCCGCCTCCACCCCGACACATTCAACATCCCCATCAGTGAATCCGGCAAAGAGCCCCATGGCATTTGACCCCCCCCCCACACAGGCATAGACCCGGGTGGGAAGCCGTTCTTCCCGTTCCAGAATTTGCCGTCTTGCCTCTTTTCCAATGATGGACTGGAACCAGCTGACCATTTCGGGAAAGGGATGGGGTCCGCAGGCCGTTCCGAGCACGTAATGGGTGGTATCCATATTCGTCACCCAGTCCCGGAACGCCTCGTTGATGGCATCCTTTAAAATCCGTGAGCCCTGGGTCACGGGCACAACCGTGGCCCCCATCTGTTCCATCCAAAAGACATTGGGTCGCTGGCGTTTGACATCCACCTCCCCCATGTACACCGTGCAGTCAAACCCGAACTTCGCGGCCATGGTGGCCGTTGCCACCCCGTGCTGGCCCGCCCCGGTCTCCGCAATCACCCGGGTCTTGCCCATGCGTTTGACCAGAAGCCCCTGGCCCATGACATTGTTGGCCTTGTGGGCACCGGTATGGTTGAGGTCCTCACGCTTGATGTAAATTTTTGCACCTTTAAAATGCTTTGTGAGATTTTCAGCATAGGTCAGCGGGGTGGGCCGGCACGAGTAGGAACCCATGAGGTCACGGTACTCGTTCCAGAAGGCTGGATCAGCCTTTATTTTTCTGAACTCTCGTTCCAGTTCATCAAAGGTTGCAACCAGAATCTCAGGTACAAAAGCTCCGCCAAAGGTTCCGTAATATCCCCTGTTAATCATTGGAATGCCCTCCTAGGGTCTGGGAAAATGAAAATTTATCGGTACGGCATAAAATCTTTGAATAGACACCGTTTTCAACACCGGGAAAATGAATGGATCGCCTTACTTCAAGGACAGGGTCCTTGCCACCCAGGCCCAGAAGTTTTGCCTGGGAAAGATCCAGGGTTACAATTTTAAAAGTCTGACGTCCGTTTACAGGTTTAAGATAGAAACGATCCGCCACCAGTCGGGCAAGGGAGGTGCCTGTGATCACCATGGTTTCAATGCCGGAAAAAAGAGTCTTGTGCAAAAAAAAATCCTCGATCAAAACCGGGGCCTGCTCTGCCAGGGTAAGCCTTGAGAATTGATAGGCCTCTTTACCCTGAAAGGGATTTTCAGGGCCATCAATTACCTCTGCAAGAGATATTGGATTGATGATCCGCTTTTCAGCTGCAATACCCAGTTGCTGGAACGCCGAAGAAGTTCCTGCCAGGGAAAAAAGATTCACCTGTCGCTGGGGCTCAACAACAAAGGTACCGGAGCCCCTTTTTCGTTGTACAAGCCCTTTTTTCACCAAAACATCAATGGCCTGGCGCACCGTGGGCCTTCCGATGCCATGGGTTGCAGCAAGGGTGATTTCAGGTATAATCTTGGTTCCAGGGGCAAATTCACCCGATTCAATGGCAGCAGTCAGTATTTCGGCCAATTGGTGATAAAGGGGGACTGGGGATTGATGGTTCAGCATAAAAACGCTCCATAAAAAGAAGAATTAACACCGCTTAAATCAAATAAATGTCAAGTTGTCAAGACAATTTCACCCTTTAAACGGCCACAGGTATTTGACCCCAAAGAAATATATGCTTATTATCTACTCGTATCCCGAAAGAGTTGAGTGATTAAGAAATAAATGGAAAGACAGTTCTAACCCACCCATGTCTTTGACCATAAACATTAAAAGAATGGAGGACTCATATGAAAGAGGGACTTTGGATTATTTTGTTTATCGGCGTTTATGTGCTGCTCCAGGCGTATATTTTGCCCAAAATGGGAATCTCCACATGAATGAAAAATGCCTGCCAGGTGGCAGACAAAGACAAAAAAAACGCTGTAGATCCAGACAAGATCATCAAATGAGACGGACAGGGAATCCAACCCCAAAAGACAGACTCAGGCAAAATTGGCTTCAAGGTTAACAGTAGAAATCCAACGGACGGGTCTGGATGTCACACCTTCCCTCCCTCCCCCCGGGTCTGCTGTCCAAACAGACCACTTGCTGTAATGGTCAAAGTCTGGCCATCATATTTACTTGACACAACTGCGTCCCGATTTTACAATTGAGTATCGTTTCTAATCCAGAAGCGAAATTTTCAGTTTTTTCAAGGTCATCACCTAAACACACCAGGCAGGATCTGGTAAGGAGGATACCATGAGAATACATCCCCAAAGGATCATGTGTGCTGTTGATTTTTCTGACTTCACAGACACCATTCTCTCCTACAGCATTGCACTTTCCAAAGAATTTCATGCAAAACTCTTTCTGATCCATGTGGCCGTTGAGGTAGAGCCTCTCCTCAAGAGCAGTGAAATTGCCATTGATGTTGAAGCCCTTCAAGCAAAACACATGGAAAAGGCTTTTAACCGGCTTAAAGCCTTCGTAAAAGAGACAGAAACACCCCATGAAATCCTTGTCACCAAGGGAAACCCGGCAGACAAGATCCGGGATCTTGCCCTGGAACACAAGGTGGACATGGTCATCACCGCCACCCACGGAAACTCAGGGATAAAGCGGTTCATGCTCGGGTCGGTCACAGAAAAACTGATTAAAACGATTCACTGCCCCCTGCTTGTGCTCAACACACGAAAATTTGATATAGCTTCCCCGGCTCCCCATGGAATTGAGCTCAAAAGAATTCTGGTGGGCTGCGATTTTTCCCAGGATTCCAAACTTGCCTTTGATTATGGACTGAGTCTTGCCCAGGAATTCCAGGCAGAACTCTACCTGGCCCATGTGGTCAAACCCACAGAGCACCTTCATTTAAAAGCGTCTGATTATATTGATGTGGCACCGGCAGACTATGTCAAATGGCGATCCAGTGATTATTTTGAAATGCAGAAAAGATCCTTGGACGAAAAACGGGAAAAATTCGACAAACTGAGGGGGAATCTTGAAAGGCAGCTATACTTCATGGTTCCGGAAGAGAGTCGAAACTGGTGCACGCCCAAGACAATCCTTCTGGATGGAGAGCCCTACAAGGAACTCATCTCCTATGCCCAGGAAAAAAAGATCGACATGATCGTACTGGGCATCCGGGGGCACACCCTATGGGAAAAACTCATGGTGGGGTCAACCACTGATCGGATCATCCGCCAGTCGCCCTGCCCGGTGCTGGCCGTTCGACCGCTCAACCCCAAAAAACAGACCTCGGAAAAATAGCAGACCGGTTCCCGGATTCTTTCCTATACCGGGAACCTGCTGCCCAAAAAAATTCAATCAGGCAATGACCGCCTTGAACGGCTCCAGTCCCACGCGCTCAACCATCTTGCCAAGGCGCTCGCCCGTCTTTGCATTCTCATTGTAATAGACAACCACCTTGTCCACGGCTTCAAGCACCCCGTCGTCGGTAAGATCAACGGCAAGCTCCTTTGCGATTCTGGGAACCGGCCCCACATTTCCGCCAATGACAAGCTTCCAGCCTTTTTTGTCCCCAATGAGTCCTACATCCCTGACCCATGATTCAGCACAGCTTAAACGACAGCCTGAAACGGCCATCTTGAACTTTCCCTTAAGGTTGACCCCGTGATAGCGCTCGTCAAGGATGGTTGCGACCCTGAGGGCGTCCTGCAGGCCAAGCTTGCAAAAGGTATTTCCCGGGCAGGCCCGGATGCTTCTCACGCACATCCCGACGGCAGCACCATGGGACATGCCCAGATCCTCCCAGGCTTGGTCAATATCCTCTTCTTTCAGCCCCACGATTGCAATCCTGGCAGCACCGGTAATTTTCAGCGCATGGACCTTGTATTTTTCGGCAACATCAGCGATCTTTCTGAGCAAATCCGGCGTCACCACGCCACAGGGAATGTGGGGTGCAATGGCGTAAGTTTCCTTGTCTCTCTGGGGGATGGCCCCCTTTTCTCCTACTTTCAGCATTTATTATCCTTTCCCGTCCAGGGCTCTGCGGCCCCACGGTTTTAATTGATGATTAATAACACCAGACTATATCCATATAGGAAAAAAAGGTTTTCTGTCAAGGCAAGAACCAGAACTTTTAAACACACAGGCAAACATCAAATCAGGGGAATGCTATTCTCAATTATTATTCCAGGTCGGGGTTGCAGGTGGCATGGGGACCGGTTTCTTCCCCAAGTGGTTCAAGCCCCAGGAAGGCTCTGACCACGGTGTTGTGACTGGACTCTGCCACCCATGAACCGTCTCCTGCCACCACCAGGGGAACAAAGAAAAGATTGGCTGACCGAAAAAAATCCATTGTCTTCATCACCAGATTCTCAGCCCGTTCGCAGGAAGGAATCGGTTCAACCCTTTTAATGTTGAGATACGCTTCATAGGAATAATTATTACAGATGGCCTGCACAGCCAGATCCAGGCTTGAATCCCCGAGAAGGGGATAAATGATCACCTTGATTCCCATGCCCGACTCCTGGGCCGCCAATTCAAGCTTGGGCAGAAGATCCTTGCAATGGGAACAATTGGGATCAGTGACCACATAGAAAAAATCCCGGGCCTGCCCCGGGTTATAGGACAGCGCCACAAGTTCATCCAGGGCCTTGATATTTTTTTTAAAAAAGGTTGCTCGGTTCTCCTTTTCCAGAGCCTTTTTTACAGCAAGTTTTTCCCGTTCTTTTTCAGCCACATCGGACATGGCATTCAGGGTTTCCCGGGTAAGGGATATGCCATTTTTGAAAAGCCGACCGGCCAGTATAAAATCTTTGCCCGCATAGATCGGCGCAAGCCCCCCGTTAATGGCAAGAACAACCTCACACAACTCCCCTCGCTCCGTCATCTGAAGTATCCTTGCGTCATTGGGCAGGGAAATATGGCTTGAAATCCAGTCAAGGTCCACATGGCTGCAAACAGATTCAGAAAAACAGGGTGCTGCCATTGCAAAAAAAAAGACAAGACCCGTAAACAGGGCTTTCATTCCCCTTGTCTTGCTTGGATATCTCAAATCAATAACCTCCATATATTAGTTCAAAAACAAAAACCAGGAATGCAACTTTTAGGTTTAATATTTTCCTGCCTTGGTTCAAGCGTTTTAAACCCAGGTTTTTCTGATTCATATACGCAACCAAGGCATTTGTAAATTTTTTTTAAAATTTTAAAATTTCAATTTTTGAAAAGATTGCCTTTTTTATAAAATTATGGATTACTTCTAATTTAATGTATCCGCTATTAAACAGCAACCTGGTATAGATATTGACATGAAACTTACCTCCCCTTCACATCCTTTGATTCGAAAAGCCCCTGGGATGATTCGGTTGTTCCCGTTTCTGCAATGGATCACCCTTATCAACGCCCATTCATTAAAGGCGGATTTATCGGCCGGGCTGACCAATGCCTTCATCGTTCTTCCCCAGGGGGTCTCATTTGCAATGATCGCAGGGCTGCCTTCGGAATACGGCCTGTACACGGCCCTGGTTCCACCGATCATCGCAGCCCTTTTTGGCTCTTCCAGACATTTAATCAGCGGCCCGACCACGGCGCTTTCCATCATTATCTTTTCCACCCTGAGCCCTTTGGTGGAACCCGGTTCAATGGCCTATATCCAGCTGGTGCTGACATTGACCTTTCTTGCCGGCGTTTTCCAGCTCGTCTTTGGCCTTGCAAAGCTTGGCACGGTTCTCAATTTCGTATCCCACTCTGTGATTGTCGGATTCACAGCCGGTGCCGCCTTCCTCATTGCCGCAGGCCAGCTCAAATATGCCATGGGG
Organism: Desulforapulum autotrophicum HRM2; assembly: GCF_000020365.1. NCBI lineage: Bacteria > Pseudomonadati > Thermodesulfobacteriota > Desulfobacteria > Desulfobacterales > Desulfobacteraceae > Desulforapulum > Desulforapulum autotrophicum. The sequence continues at coordinate 3,798,182 of NC_012108.1, forward strand.
ATCGTTGTTCCCAATGGATCTTCATTTTTTACAACCTGTGCCATCCTCATAAAATCGTCCAGCCATAGCAATTGGTCTGAACTTGCCGTGGCCATTGTCACCCTGATCTGCGGGGTTATTTTAAAAGCATGGCGTCCCCGCTGGCCCGGACTGCTCATGGCCATGATCATCGGCAGCGTATTTGCCGTGGCCATCAATGGGCAGGCCCATGGGGTAAGACTTCTCGGGGCACTTTCAGGAAGCCTGCCACCCCTTTCAACACCCGATTTCACCCTTGACACACTACGAATGCTTGCCCCCGGCGCCCTGGCCCTGGCCCTTATCGGACTCATCGAAGCCTCGTCCATTGCACGATCAATTGCCGTTAATTCAAAACAGCACATTGACGGAAGCCAGGAGTTCATCGGTCAGGGGCTATCAAATATTGTGGGCAGTTTTTTTTCAGGATATGCAAGTTCCGGGTCGTTTACCCGGTCGGGGGTCAATTATGAAGCCGGTGCCCAGACCCCCCTTTCAAGCATTTTTTCAGCACTCGTTCTTGGTGCCATTATTTTGCTGGTGGCACCATTAACAGCCTGGCTTCCCCTGTCCGCCATGGGCGGCATTATTCTCATTGTGGCATTCAAGCTCATTGATCTGCGCCACATCCGGGAAATTTTAAAGAGCAGTCGGTCAGAATCCTTTGTTCTTGCCACCACCTTTTGCGCAACCCTTGTATTTGAAATTGAATTTGCCATCTATGCAGGTGTGCTTCTATCCCTTGCCATCTATCTCACCCGCATGTCACATCCCTTTGTTCACACCCTGGTTCCTGATCCCCAAACCCCCCAACGGCGAATGACACCCATTCACAATGGGGATCTGCCTGAATGCCCCCAGTTGAAAATCATCCTCATCGACGGCTCCTTGTTCTTCGGTGCAGCCAATCATATTGCCCAGATTTTTGAAGAGATTGACGCAGATAGCCCCAGACACCTTCTGATTGTAGGCTCAAGGATCAGCTACATCGATGTTTCAGGAGCAATGATGCTGGTCCAGGAGGCCCAACGGCGCCGGTCCCTGGGAAAACGACTCTTCCTGTGCAGCCTGAGCCAGAAAATCCGACATTTTATGGACCTTGGTGATTTTACCCGCGATATTGGCGAGGCAAATATCTTTGATTCAAAACTGACAGCCATTGCCCGGATTGTTTCAGAACTTGAAACCCCGGTCTGCCAGTCCTGCCCCGCCAGAATTTTCCAGGAATGCCCGCCCCTGAAAAAAGGTAAAAGAACTGTCGATCCTGGATTAGAACCGACCGTTTTACCCTAGGCAACGGATCAGATTCCCAGGTGATGGAGAACGCTCCCTCCTTCAACGATGGTTGCATGAATATGGCACCAAATTTTTCAGGCTATTTTTAAAAAAGGGTTGACAGGTCTCAACAAAACGTTTCAAAAGGGGTCACTGTTGTTAACAAAAAAAAGACCAGGAGGCAGGTTGATGCAGCCATTAGGACCAACTGAATTGTCCCACCGAATTATTGACCAGAACCTGTGCACCCTTTGCGGGGCTTGCGCCGACCTGTGCCCCTATGTCAAAGCCCATGAAGGAAAAATCTCCCGGGTCTTTTCCTGTGACAGGCAAACCGGACGATGCTATGCGGCCTGCCCCAAAACAGGCATTGATGAAGCCCTGCTTTCAGAATATCTTTTTAAAACACCATGGCCGGACACGCCCCTGGGACATTATCGGGAAATACACATGGCCCGGCGGGGCAACAAGGTCCCCCAGGGCCATTTCCAGAACGGGGGAACCACCTCAGCCCTGGTCATGTCCGCCCTGGAACAGGGGGTCATCGACGCTGCCGTCCTGACAGGAAGCGACGGTCTCCGGCCCCGTCCGAGGTTGGTAACAACAGCCCTGGAGGTCCTGGATTGCACTGCATCCAAATACATTGCCGCCCCCACAGTGGCCTGCCTGAACCGGGCCACAGGCAAAGGTTACCAGAATCTGGGCATTGTCGGCACCCCCTGTCAGATGACCGGCCTTTCAACCTTGAGAACCAACCCCCTGGATTTACCGGATTTCAAAGACGTCACTGGAATGACCATTGGCCTGTTCTGCACCTGGGCCCTGGAAACCGAAGGGTTTTTGGACTATCTCCTTCAGCAGGGCATCGACCCTGCCTCGGTCCAGTCCATGGAAATCCCCCCTCCCCCGGCTGAAAATGTACTTTTGACCCTGGAAAAAGAGGTCAAAACCCTGCCCCTGGCCGAGATCCGCAAACGGGTATTACCCGGATGTGCCGTCTGCCCGGACATGACTGCCCTGTTCTGCGACCTCTCCGTGGGGGCCTTTGAGGAAGACCCTGCCTGGAACACCCTCATTGTCAGGAGTGAACGGGGACAGGCACTGGTGGACAAGGCCATTGAAACAGGATTTCTGGAGATAAGACCCCTGTCCAAAACAAACATTGACAATCTGACCCTGGCTGCGGCAAACAAGCGCAAACGTGCCCTTGCCGCCCAGGAACGATTAGGCATGCTTGCCCCTGGGTTCCAGGAACCCCTTGAAATAGAAGCTAAACAGACCATCACGGGATTTAAATAGTGTTTGAACGAAAATTCACCCATCTGCGGCGTTGCTGCAAGATTCTGCAATCCTCACGTACTATAGTACGTTCCGGTTTCAGAATCTTTTGCGCCTTGCATCTGGGCAATTTTTCGCCCAAACACGGGTTTTCGGTCAATCACTAAATAAGGAGAAATCATGTCATTACTGACCCGGGACAACCCAGGTGAGACCCATCTCATGATGGGCAACGAAGCCATTGTCAGGGGGGCCCTGGAGGCAGGCATCAGTGTTGCCGCAGGCTATCCCGGAACCCCGTCGTCCGAAATCATCGAGACCCTGGCCAAAATATCCACCGACATCTACACTGAATGGTCCGTCAACGAAAAAGTAGCCCTGGAGGTTGCTGCAGCAGCTTCGTTTGCGGGACTGCGCTCCCTTGCCGTGATGAAACAGCCCGGCGTAAACGTTGCTGCTGATTTTCTCATGCATCTTGCCCTGTCCGGCGTCAGAGGCGGCATGGTCCTGCTTGTGGCCGACGACCCGGGAGCACTGTCGAGCATCAACGAGGGAGAAAGCCGACTCTATGCAAAGCTCATGGAGATCCCCATGCTTGAACCTGGAAACTTCCAGGAGGCCAAAGATATGACCCGCTGGGCCTTTGAACTTTCGGAAAGCCTTAACATGCTTGTCATGGTCCGCACCGTAACCCGGCTATCCCATGCCAGCGGCAACGTCACTTTAGGAGACCTTCCGAACCCGAAACGAGAGGCTTTTTTCCGATTTGACGGAGACATGCTCGACCCCATGGAAGGACCGATCATGACCCCTCCGGTCGCGTTCAAGCACCGCGCCCAGCAGCGCAAACTCGAACTGGCTGCCGAACACTTTGAAACCTCGCCCTACAACACTTACGTGGGACCCGAATCTCCGGAACTGCTCATCATCACCACCTCCATCTGCGATCTCTACAGCAGGGAGGTGGTAAACCTTCTTGATATCGGCACCAGGGTCGGCATCTTCAAAATCGGCACCACCTGGCCCCTTCCGGAAAAGTGTGTGACAGAGCGGCTGGCAAAGACAAAACAAATCCTTTTTGTCGAAGAAGTGCAACCCTTTATTGAAGAGGCGGTCAAGGTGCTTGCCGCCGGGTCCGACCTTGATCTTTCAGCAATCACCTTTTACGGGAAATACAGTCGTCACATTCCCTTGACAGGGGAGATGAATCCGGAGTTCGTCACACAGGCCCTCTGCACCATCCTTGATCTGCCACTACCGGCCTCCCATGACAAAAATTCCCGACTGGCCATGCCGGAAATCTCCATACCGCCCAGGGAGATTTCGTTCTGTCCCGGGTGCCCCCACCGGGCCTCGTTCTTTTCCATCAACACCGTGCTCAGTCTTGATTCCCGCCAGGGGTTTACCTGTGGAGATATCGGATGCTACTCCATGGGCATGCTGCCGGGCGGCTTTTTCACCCTCAAAACCCTCCACTCCATGGGATCGGGGTCAGGACTTGCAAGCGGGTTTGGAAAGCTTCGTCAATTCGGCATGAAACAACCCGTGGTGGCCGTATGCGGGGATTCCACCTTTTTCCACTCTGCCATGCCCCCCCTGGTCAACGCCATCCACAACAGCGCCTGCTTCACCCTGATCATTTTAGACAACAGCGGCACGGCCATGACCGGGTTCCAGCCCCATCCGGGACTGCCCGTTGACACCTGTGGAAAACCAGCCCCACCCATGGACATTGAAGGCATATGCCGGGCCATGGGAGCAACCACCCGGGTCTGTGATCCCTTTGACCTGAAAGCCACCCAGCAACAACTGCTTGAATTTATCAAAGACGACACCGGGGTGAACGTGCTGATCCTGAGACAGGCCTGCGCACTGAGCCCCCAGAAACGCCATACCAGGGCATTTGAGGTGACCGTGGATCCGGCCCTCTGCATAGGAGAACGCTGCGGCTGTAACCGCATCTGCACCCGGGTCTTCAGCTGCCCTGGGCTGATCTGGGACGCTGAGAACAACCGGGCGGCCATCAACAGCGTACTCTGCGCGGGCTGCGGTGTCTGCGCTGCCATCTGCCCCCAGAACGCCATCCAGAAAAAGGAGATTCAATGATATCCCTCAACCATGATCCCTACAATCTCATCATCACCGGCGTGGGAGGCCAGGGAAATGTCATCTCCTCACGCATGATCGGGAACATGCTTGCCGCCAAAGGATTTAAGATCACCATCGGAGAGACCTTCGGAGCCTCCCAGCGGGGCGGGTCGGTGATGAGCCATGTGCGCATCAGTTCAACAGCCACCCTCTCCCCCCAGATTCCAATTCACCAGGCCCACATGGTGGTCTCCCTGGAACCCATGGAGACCCTCCGGGTACTTGAAAGCTATGGGAACCCGAGTACCGGTGTGATCTGCAACACAAGGCCCACCCACCCCATAGGGGTCATCTCTGGACGCCTCTCCTATCCCACCCTGGCAGAGATGAAACGAGCCATCAACCTTGTTTCGGAACGGGCCTGGTTCTTTGACGCCACACAGATGGCAACAGAAATCGGAGACCCCATATTTGCCAACATCATCATGGCCGGCGCCCTTGCCGCAACCGGGGAACTTCCCCTTGACAGGCAGGTGTTTGAACAGACGCTTAAGTCAAAATTTACGCCGGACAAGGTCAAACTCAACCTCACGGCCTTTGACCAGGGTCATGCAATGATCAACAACTATCAGACAAAGGATTTGAACTAGCATGTTTTACCCTTGGAAAGTTTTCCCCTCCTGTGTTAATAAGCAGGTGACAGGAAATCCGGTACAACCACCTGGAAACCAGCCACTGTAGCCAAACAACTCCAGGGAAACCATGAACCGAGGATATTATCTTTGGGACTGACATGCCGACAACTTGAATACCGCTATCCCGGCTCTGATGATTGGGTCTTCCAGAATCTTTCATTCTGCCTTGACCGACCCGGATTCCACTCTCTGTTCGGACCCTCCGGGGTGGGCAAGACCTCCCTTGCCCGGGTGATCTCAGGAGACATCCACGGGTTTGGCGGCAATCTTGATCCGGGAAAAATCAAAACCGTTCTCTACACTTACAACCAGGAGCGCCTGCCCGGCTGGTCGTCAGTGGAAAGGCATCTTGTCGGCATGACCCCGCCCGGAAGGGATGGACTGAGGCACGAACTGGTGGAAACCTTTGGTCTTGGGCCCATCATGGGCCAGACCTTTTCCCAGCTCTCCCTTGGCCAGCAGAACAGGATCAACCTGCTTCGCTATCTCCTCCAGGACTTTGACCTCATGATCATGGACGAAAGCCTTGCCAACGTGGACGAACGATCCAAGGAGACCATTCTGCTCAAGATCAAGGCCCTGTTTTGCGACCGCTACTTTCTCTATATCTCCCACAACCTCATTGAGGTGGCACGCTTCTGCGACAGAATTTTTCTGTTCCGGGGTAAGGGCAAATCCCCCCAGGCCATAACCTTTACCGGACTTGACACCCGCCTGGATCACCCTTGTGAAAAGGCAGATCTGGACAGGGTTCTACTGGAGATCATGAATGCTGGGTAGACGAATTGTTCAATTTTTCCTCATCTTTGCCCTGGGCCTTTTATTCCTCCTGGGGGTGAAATACACCCTCAACCTGTCCGACTATGTCATCCCGGGTCCAGTCGAGATCCTGACAACGGGCAGGGGCATTTTCCGGGAATACTTTTTTGACACCCTTAACACATTGATGGTCGCCATCATCGGCCAGGCCATTTCCATCTTCATGGCTTTTTTTGTAGGAATCACAGCCCGCAGAAGCACCTGGGCCGGCACCCTTATCAAGGCTGCAGCCTACAATATCCAGGCCTACCCCATTGTGGCGGTGGCTCCGATCATCTTTATCCTTCTTGGGGACGGTTTCACATCAAGGCTCCTCATTGCGGCCATGATCTGCTATTTTCCGCTGCTGCTGTCAGTCATTGGCATCATGGCAGAACCCGTGGTTGATATTGAGCACTTTTACATTGCCACCGGTCGCATGCGATGGCAGCTGGAGGTAAAGATCCGGGCCTTTGAAAACATGGGCAAGCTCACCACTGTCATTGCCGGGAGCTCCACCCTGGCCATGGCCGGCACCATTGTCGCAGAATTCATCGCAGCCAACCAGGGAATCGGACACAGCATCCGCATTGCCCTCTACCAGAGTGATCTGGCCCGGATACTTGCAGCCCTGTTTCTCATCGGACTTTTTTTATCCATCTACCAGGAGATCCTTGAGAGTGCAGGTAAACGCATCTCTTCTACCTGGTTTTTAACCAAAGGAGTGGTCCATGAAGACGTATAATCGGTTTATCCTCACATTCTTAACCATTGTTGGGGTTCTGTGTTGTTTCTCAGGCACTGCAATCGGCGAAACCCTCAACTACCGTCTCAAATGGTTGTTTAACACCAGCGTGGTCGGGGACCTTTATGCCCTGGACCACGGTTTTTTTAAACGGGCAGGACTGGATGTCAACGTCAAGGCAGGAGGGCCGGAACGGGATGCCATCCGGGAACTTGAGCTTGGCCATGCCACCTTTGGAGTTGCTTCGGCTGACCAGGTCATCCGGGCCAGGGAAAAGGGGGCGCCTGTGGTTGTCATTGCCCAGCTCTTCCAGGTCAACCCCCTCCAGTGGATCTACCGGGCCGTGAAACCGGCCATCAACACTCCCCTTGACCTCAAGGGCCGGACCCTGGGTATTACCTATGGTGGCAACGACGAGACCATCATGCGTGCACTGCTCTCCCGGGCCGGCCTCAAGGAAAAGGATGTTACCCTTTACAGTGTCCGATACGACTACAACCCCTTTTACCAGGATCTGGTGGATGCCTGGCCCTGCTACATCAATGCCCAGGGAATAACCCTTGCCGATAAACTTGCCAAAGGCGGGGAAGCCGTGAAATTTTTCAACCCGGCTGACCAGGGCATCACATTTGTGGCGAACTCGGTGGTCACCTCAGCCAGGACCCTGACGGACAATCCTGAAATGGTTCAGGCTTTTGCCAGGTCACTTATGGCGGGCTGGGAAGCGTCACTTTTGCCGGAGAACAGGGATAAGGCCCTGACCGTGCTCCAGAAGTACAACCGGGATACGCCCGAAGATCTTCGCATCAAGCAGCTGGATGCAACCCGAACCCTGGTTGTTCCAGTCCCCCCCAAAAAAATCGGAGCCATTGATGTCATGGGCTGGAAACAGACCGAAAAAATCATGGTCGAACAAAGAGTGATCAAACGGACGATCAAAGTTGAACAGGCCCTTTTCCCCGGAGGGAACCCGCTTTAATCCCTGGAACAGGGGGCTTTACAAACGAATTATTCGCCCCGGGTTCATTATTCACATCAGGCACGGTCCCATGGGCAACAACCCGGTTTCGGCCCCTGCTCTTTGCCTGGTACATGGCATTGTCTGCATTTGAAACAATAGTCTCCTTTTTCTCAAAAGGCCTGGGGCTCAACCGGGCAACCCCCAGGCTGACCGTTGCCCTGATGATCTGCCCGTCAAAGGTGAGGGCTGTATTTTCCATCATCTGTCTGATTCTTTCAGCCAGACCAACGGTATTTTCCAGGGAATCATCGGGTATAAGAAAAATAAACTCTTCGCCCCCATACCGGGCCACAATATCGGTTTCCCGACGAACCACCTGCTTGAGCACATCTGCCGTAAGTCGCAGATACGCGTCCCCGGCAAGGTGGCCAAAGGCATCGTTTACCCGTTTAAAATAATCAATATCACACATCACTATGGAGATGGCGGTCCTGTTCCGGATGGCACGGTTCCACTCATATTCAAAGGCATCATCAAAATATCTGCGATTGTAGAGCCCGGTCAATCCATCCCTTTGTCCGAGTAGCTCAATCGCCCGGGTCTTTTCTTCTAAAAGAAACTCATTTTCAAGGGCATTCCAGTATTCCCTGTTTCCGCGAAGGGCCATGAAGATCATATAAACAAGATAAAGAACGAGCAGGATCATCAACGAGGAATAAATTTGCCCCACGGCCATGGCCACAATGCCCGGCCCGAGGATTGCGATGTCAAACGCCACTGCGAGCCAAAAGGAGGGCACGTAGGCAACGACTCCGCCCGAACATAGCCCGATGGTACAGATCACCATGAGGATATGAAAGTTCTGCTCGCCTTCCTGTAGAATAATTTTTGAAAACCCAATTCCCCAGATCAACCCCGTCAGGCAAATACTTCCAAGGAAAAACGCAAGGCTGACCCGGTATAACGTTAAGGGGATCCATCGATCAATCAGGTGGTGAACAAACCGAAAAAAACAGATCCCTGAAATCAGCAGAAAAAACTGACTTGAAAACTGGGGATATCTGAGGTAATACCCGCTGGTCGTCAGCACCACAACCAGGGTAATAATATAAAAACCGATCCCCACAAAGGCTCTATGCCTGAGATCTGTAACCATCCGGGGGGTAAAGCGCTGGCGTTTGAATTCCATTGACAGTCTAAATCTCCCCCAGGGTTTTAGAACGTGTTTGCCAGTTGAGACAACTCCGGGACATAAACCTTGCAGTGGTGCTCAAAAAAAGAAGCGTTAAATCTGGTTTGATGCAACCTGGCATGTTTCCCCCCGGAATTTAAAAAAACGTATAACTCACATTTCACTCTTTAGAAATTAAAAAAAATTTGATCACCGATTAATAGTCGGAAGGGGGGGTTTCGTCAAGGCTCCTGGCGGATTATATTCCGTCAGTCAGTGTTGAAAATGAAACCCAATGTGATTTCAATACGTTTTGCACCTAAACGTTGCAAAGAATACCGAACAGCCTTCCTTCAGTTGATCCAGCGAGGTGTGGTTGGTCTTTTCTCATTTTTCACAAAAAAACAATACCGATAAGTATGATTTTCTTGACAAACAAACAATACCGAGTATTGTCATACTTTACAGCATAACAATTAGATGGAATAGATCGAAGCGATTAACCATAATTTGTTGTTCAATCTCAATGGTGGTAGTGATTTTTGTTTAAGAACAAAAGAGGAAATACGTGTAAAGTATGAATCAATTTAAAAGTTACAAAGAAAACCCAATGTATTTATACCTGGTAATGCTGGTCATGGCATCGGCATTTGGCTTCCAGGGATGGCAAACTTTATTTAATAATTTTGCCGTTGACACCATTGGGCTTAATTCCATTCAGGTCGGTGCCATTCAGTCGGTAAAGGAAATCCCAGGTTTTCTGACCTTCTTTGCCGTGTTTATCCTGCTGATTATTGCCGAACACCGCTTTGCAGCATTGGCAGTTCTTTTGCTGGGCCTTGGCGACATGATGGCAGGATTGTTCCCATCCTTTGGCGGGTTGCTGGTAACGACCCTGATTCTGTCCACGGGGTATCATTATTTTGAAACCTGTAACCAGTCCCTTACCCTGCAATATTTTGCCGGCGAAAGGGTTCCCATCGTTCTGGCAAGGCTGAAAAGCTATACAGCATTGTCAAATGTTACCGTTGGAATTTTTATATGGGTCATTTCCGACTATCTGTCCATACAAACGATATTCTTTATTATCGGGTCTGTTGTCATCCTGATCGGCCTTTATTCTTATACAAGAAAACCGGTGGACAAAGCCCTTCCGGTGCAACACAAAAAACTGATTTTGAGGAAAAAATACTGGCTCTTTTATGTGCTTAACCTGCTAAGCGGTGCGCGGCGGCAAATTTTTATGGTGTTCTCGGTTTTTCTTCTGGTACAAAAATACCATTTTTCAGTCGCCTACATTTCCACTCTGTTTGTGGTGAACAATATCATCACCTATTTTTTAAGCCCTGTCGTTGGAAGGGCCATTAATCGTTATGGTGAACGAACCATGCTGACCGTTGAATATACAGGACTGTTCCTGGTGTTCATGGGCTACGCACTTGTCGAAAACCAGTATTTTGCCACAGGGATGTACTTGGCAGACAACTTGTTTTTCAGTTTCGTGATTGCCATCAATTCCTTTTTCAGGAAACAGGCCGATCCAAAAGATATTGCTCCGTCCATGTCGGTTGGTTTTACCATCAACCACCTGACCGCTGTTATCCTGCCGGTAGTGGGCGGTTTTTTATGGACCATCAACTGGCGCATCCCGTTTTTTGCTTCAGCAGTATTGGCGCTTATTTCACTGCTGTTTGCGCAGATGGTAAAAACGCCCCGGGTTCAACAGCATAAATAAAGGGAAATTTGATCCATGAATTACGAACAGGCCATTGAAGTGGCAAGAGCCAGGGGAGAAAAAGTTGTCCCCACGGTGTGCGGCATGTGCGGTCCCGGCGGGCCGGGTGGTGGATGCGGTATCTACGCCTTCAGCAAAAACGGAAAATTCCTCCGTGTGGCCGGCATGGACGAATGCCCAAACAACAGGGGCGCTCTTTGTGCCAAGGCCCATACGGCACCCCAGTGGGTCTATTCCCAGGACCGCCTGACCCATCCCCTGCGGCGTATCGGCAAAAAAGGAGAGGGCAAATTTGAAAAAATCAGCTGGGATGAGGCCATCGCCCATATTGCCGAGGTTCTGCTGCACCAGAAGCGAGAATACGGTCCCGAGTCCCTGGCCATCCTTTCCCCGGCCAAACGCTCCTACAGCGAATACCTGCAACGGTTTGCCGTTGTTCACGGTGTAGATTCTTCCTTTTCAATCCCCCTATAATACCCAAAAATCCCACATACATTTACAAATTATGAGTAAATGAGTGTCCTTCAAAATGAGACTGTTTTTTGTCTGATGACAGGAAGGGGGTAGACAGCAGGATCCGCCCATGCCTTGTGATCCTCCTCCCCCCCTTTTTGGGGGGGATAAGAGGGGGGGATTGTGGTATAAATAAAATTCGCCAAAATAATATAAACCCACAACCCCACCCCCCTGCTTATGGAAAACATAATAGTAAGAAATGACGCATCTGCCAAGAAAAATAATCAAGTTTGCTGTTGCCATTGCTCTGGAACTTTAGTGGTTCGCAATGGAACATATCCCAGAAATCATCCCGTAAATAATGTTGAAATCAGAGTCCAACGGTATCTGTGCAAAACCCCAGAATGCCCGTGGCAAAGTTTTTCGATCCTGCCGGAATTTGTTTTGCCTGTGATCCGCCATGTGTATGGGACCCTGTTATCCTGCCATGCCATGGTTAAAAAAGGTATGCCCCAGGCTGAGATTGCCAGGAAACTGGGTGTTGAAAGAGGCATTGCAAAACGGCTTAAGCTTTTTTGCCGTAAATTTATGGCATGGTTTGTTCGAGAAAAAACAATTACGAACTGGGGAACGAATCCGCTTGGCTTCTGGCCGGATTTCACCAGGGATTTTTCCCAAAGTTTTTACCCTGACAGGTGGGTAAAATAGCCGTCAACACAAAACATACATTTTTTAATTACAGTCGTTTATGTTGATATGGCCACATGATTAACCCTTAATTAAGGAGGTGGCCATGGCGACACCTGATCTTGCTGAACTTGCTGTATGGAGATACGGCATTATCAGCAGACTTCTCCACCGAAATGGAGATGAAGAAACCCTTGAAGAAGCATTAATCCGGCTTTCATCTGTACAATATCGAAAGCTGGACGGGCATTTTGTGTCCTACTCTCCCGATACTTTAAAAAAATGGTTTTATCGTTACCGTAATGGAGGGCTTCCGGCACTGAACAATTCCCCCAGGAAAGATATCGGGACCCATGGAACGATTCCCCAAACAATTGTAGACCGGCTGTTTAAGCTGAGAGAAGAACATCCAAGATGGACCCTTTCTCGTATGCTGGACCAACTGGTTCAGGAAAATCTGTGGGATAAAAAATCTCCAGCCCGTTCAACCCTATACCGGTTTGCGCAAACGGCTAATCTAAAGCGGGATCCCCATCTGGCAGCCCATGTACCTGCACGGCCTTTTGCATATTCGTTCTTTGGTCAACTTTGGATGGCAGATTTCCTACATGGCCCTAAAATCCGTGAGAAAGGCAAAAAACGTAAGACGTATCTGCATGCAATCATAGATGATGCCACCCGGTATATCGTTCATGCCGGTTTTTTTACCGCTGAAAGTACTGAAGTCATGATGGCTGAACTTATGGCCTCAGTCCGCACCCATGGTAAACCTATCAGATTCTATACGGATAACGGGGCCTGCTACGCCAGCAAGCACCTTAAATTCGTCTGTGCCAATCTTGGTATACACCTAATCCATACTCCCCCTGGAAAACCAAGGGGCCGAGGTAAAGTTGAACGTTTTTTTAGATCGGTCCGGGATCAGTTCCTTGACGGGAAAAAAGCCCCGGCCAAAACCCTTGACGGCCTGAACAAAGCATTTAGAGAATGGGTGGCGTCATACCATAAGCGAATCCACAGCTCTCTTGGCATATCTCCACTCCAAAAAAGACTCAGCCATCAAAGTGCCTGCAAGGCGCTTCCGGAAACAGTAGAAATAGAGCCGCTGTTCAGAATGAAACGCCGTTGCAAGGTGTACCTGAACAATACCATCCGCCTTAAAAGGCGGATTTATGAGGTTATCGACGCTTTACCCGGGCAGCGAGTAGACGTGTGGTTCATGCCATGGAACCTTGATATGGTCTGGTACGGGCCTGAACTGAAACCGGCCAAACCGGTTGACCCGATCTCAAATGCCAATAGAATAAGGAGGTAGCCATGCTATCAAAAACAATGGACGTCACAACACCTTTGCCCATGGGCGATTTTTTTGGATGGAAACGACATCCCTTTGCAGATACCTATATTCAACGTCAACTGTGGATGTCTGATGATGACAAGCGAAAATCGGAAACCATCAGGCGCTTGCTTCACCATGGAAAGAGCACTGCTTTATATGGCCCTTCCGGTTCCGGCAAGACAACCCTCATTCATGGATTAATATCAGATCTTGACAAGAATGTTTATTTGCCTGTTCTGCTGCCCTATGCCGGCCATCCAAGAAACGGCCTCACAAAGGTTCTTGCACAGGCCCTGGGCGTTGATATTAAAGGCCGGGGAACACCATTGATCACAAGGATACAGCAGCATATTGAAGCATTATCCGGCAGCACAAATCCACGCCATCCTGTCTTGATCATTGATGATGCACAACGGGTTGAACCTGATTCCTTATGGGATTTGTGTTCACTTTTGTTCAGAACAGCCAAACAGACAGTCGCTGCATCGCTTGTTTTGGTGGGAGATGAAAATCTCGCCAGGCAGCTTGAACTATACGTCATGCTTCCCATCCGGTCCCGCCTTACCGGTATCATGAAGATCAACACAATGAATGAGTACGAAACACGGCTGTTTATCCTCAGCCGTCTGAAAAATGCTGAGGCTCCAGAAGATTTATTTACGGAGGATGCTATTGATTTAATCGCCGCTTATACCAGGGGAAATCGCAGAGGGGTAATGAATACCGCCACCGTCGCTCTGGAAGAAGCATATTACCATAATGAGAAAAACGTAACGGCCGAGATTCTTTACAACTCGGACTGGTTCAACGAATCTGAGTGAAACGGAAGCGCCTGTGAGGGGACTCCAGCGCCAGGGATAGCTCAGTGCGGTAGACTGCTGTCTACATGATAAAAGCCGGAAGGAAACCCCTTCCGGCTTTCCTATTGATGAAAAAGTTCTTTGTAGCAAATCTTGGGATTTTTAAGAGATTAATGCTTAGGAATCTACATTCACGGAACACCCAACTATGGGCACAGCGGCATCTGCGTGCTACAACGCGCCTTTGCCTTCATGTACACGGTGGCGGACTGGCCCCTGCCGGACACCGCCAACAGCGACCTAATTATCTACTGGGGGCGCCAGCCCATCTACTCTGGCCCGGTGTCCTCTGCGGCAAGGGCTTTTCTGGAGGCCACCCAACGGGGGACGCGCATCATTGCCATCAAGCCATCCGTGGAACCGGATGCAGGCATGGCCGATACCTGGGTGCCAGTGAGGCCGGGCACAGATGCGGCCCTGGCCCTGGCCATGCTGCATGTGGTGATCAAAGAGGACCTGATCGACCATGATTTTGTTGCCCGTTGGTGCTACGGCTTTGAGCCTTTAAAGGCGCAGGTCCGGCAATATTCCCCTGAATGGGCGCAAATCATCACGGGCGTACCCGCAGCCCAGATCGAAGAAGTCGCCAGGGCCTATGCCACCTGTCCCAGGGCCGCCATCGATGTGGGCAACGGCCTGGAACACGCCCCTTCGGCCAGCGATGCCGTCCGGGCCATCGCCATGCTCATGGCCGTCACAGGACACCTTGACCGGCCCGGAACCAACCTGTTGAAACTGCCACCCCCCAAGGCGCCAGGGGATATTACCCTCAAGCACAGGTTTACCGGAGAGCTTGTGGACAAGTTGGTTGCCCCGGAGTTCCCCAAATATTTCCAGCCCTTTCTGGAGGGTCCGACTTCGGCCTACTACCGGATATGGGAAAGTGTCCTGACCCAAAACCCCTACCCGGTCCGGGGCATCATTGCTCCGGGGACCCAGCCCCTGGCCAGCACCCGGGGAACCCGTAACGTTCTGGCAGCACTTGAACGACTCGATTTTTTTGTGGTGCTGGATGTGGCCCGGACCCCGGAAATTCCCTGGGCCGACATTGTTATGCCCGTGGCCACCGGATATGAAACCGACCATCCCTTTCAATATGGCCCTAGCTGGCTCATGTCCACCAATCGGGTCATCAACCCTTTGGGGCCGTACAAATCCATGTTCGAATTTTTCCTGGATCTGGGAAAGGCCATGGACTATGGTGACGACTTCTGGCAGGGGGACATCATGGCATGCATGGATGAGCAACTGGCACCCCTGGGTGTGGATATGGCAGGACTGCGCCAACACCCAGTCGGCCTGACGTTTTCTCCTGCCAGGCATGAATACGAAAAATTCGACCGGGTATTCAAGCGTCCCAGCACCCGGCTGGATAAGGGTCCCTTTTTACCCCAGGGCAAGGTGGCCCTCTACAACACCACCTTTGAGCAGGCCGGCTATCCGCCCATGCCCGAATGGCGGGAACCGCCGGAAAGCATTACGGCCACGCCGGATCTTACCCGGACCTATCCGCTGATTCTTTCCGATTATCATACATCCAAAAACTTCAGTGCATCCTGGCAGCGGAACGTTCCCTTCCTGCGCGAACTCGAACCAGACCCTATGCTGCACATCCACCCGGACACTGCCGGTACCAGAGGCATCAAGGACGGGGACTGGATCAAAGTCACCTCGCCCCACGGATGGCTCAGGGTCAGGGCACAATTGTACCCGGGCATCCGTCCGGATACGGTGATGCTTCTCCACGGCTGGTGGCAGGGATGCCAGGAACTTAAAATGGCAGATTATCCGCTGACCGATGGTGGCGCCAACGTCAATATCATGTACAGTGTAGACCCTGAAAAAGCCTATGATCCCATGGTGACAGCCATGACCAGTCAGACGCTGGTTGAGGTGGAAAAATGCAGGAGGCCGAAATGAACGATTTGACACGGGAATACATGATCAAATTTTATCCTGAAAGGTGCATCCAGTGCCACGGGTGTGAAACCGCCTGCAAAATGTGGCGTGGTCTGCCCTATGGTGTCCAATACCGCAGGGTGATCAATCTATGGGAAGGCAGCTATCCCGGGGTAAAAAGCCATGGCCTTTCCCTCTCCTGCCTGCACTGCAGCGATCCGGCCTGTGCAGAGGTCTGCCCGGTGGAGGCCATTTCAAAACAGACGGCGGACGGCCGGGTACGGGTGGATACGACCCTCTGCATTGGATGCGGGGCCTGCGCCGAAGCATGTCCTTTTGGCGTACCCCAGTTCGGTGAGGATCAGGTGATGCAAAAGTGCGATCTCTGTGCCGGCCAGACCCTGGCAGGCACGGATCCGCCATGCGTGGCCACCTGCCCGGGAAGGGCCCTGGTTCTGGAAGAGGTGACTCTGGAGGAAAAAAAAGCGTATGAAACCTTTGTGGCTGAAGCGCTTAAAGGGAATGGATAAGGACCGCAAGGGACAGACACCCCTGGTGTCCATCCCCTATTCACCATTGAAAGCCAACCTTAATGCCAAAAATCCAGGCGATTGTTTCAGATGGACCAGCCATGGTCAAAGGTTAGGCGATCTGCCACAACATTACCCCCTGGCAAATGGTCTGTTTCTGATGGAAAATGCCATCCACGGCCTGGCTCGTGACATGGGCCTTCAACTTTTCTCGGATTTCCGGAGTGACATCCACAGCCCCCTGGACAAAAAAGCTGATGTTTTCGACTGCTTCATCAATGGTTTCATCCCGGTCATGGGTCCAGACATTGAAATCGATCTGGGGGCGGTACCCCAGGGCGTAAACATAGCTGAAGGGATAGATAAAATCCCACGAGGATGATTCAAGCACCTGTCCGGTAATGCTCTGCCACAGATTATTGTAACAACTCCGCCACCCCCCACCTGAAAAGGTGCTTAAATAGCAGAATTTACGGGAGGCCTTCATGGCCTTGTTCAATGTTTCCGGATCCCGAACCCCCGGACTCATGGAAGCAAAAACCAGATCAAACTGGCCGGACAGTCCCTCTTTTTCCACATCCACATCCTGCCATGCTCTCTGATCAATGCGGAGTTGATCGGAATGAATGCCCTTGGCAGCCATTTTTTCCTTTAGTATTTTCACCATGCCGCCGGAAGGTTCAACAGCTACCACTTCCGCCCCCATTTCCACCATGGGAATGGCCCAGTTGCCCGGTCCTGACCCGATATCAAGGATGCGGTTTCCGGCCTGAAGCGCACCTGCGTCTTCCAGCATGGAAAGGATGCGCTCTTTTCGTAAAACAGCCTCCGGGCTGACGGTTCTTTTGTCAAAGCTCGGGGCACGCTGGTCCCATTTTTTAATATGATCCTGGCTTTTCTTTGTTTCCGGATCATTCTTTAACTCTTTCTGCCACAGGTCTTTCCAGACCGTTTGGTTCTGCAATGGAAATAAATTCATATCGATCCTGTTCAAAGTGTTTACGATAGGCTGAGTATTATACATCCGTCCCTCTTTTCAGCCCTTACTTTTTCCATGTGGCGGAGTGTTGCAAAATCTCGTTTCAAATCCTCCTCGGAAAGCTTAAGCCGTTCCGCAAGTTCCTGGCGTTCAAGGCCACCTGTTTCTTTTAAAACCTGCAGGATCCGTGTCTGCACCGGGGTTAAATCCGGCTGGGAACCAGGTTTTTCAGAAAAGGACTTGGCACAGTATGCAGCCCATGGATCACATACCTTCAACGGAGAAAGTACGGTCATGTAGCAATCCTCGCAGATCACCTGCCCTTTGAATTGTCTTTCATCGTTTTCAGGAATGACTGCGCCACATTCCTCACATTTCAGTGGTTGTTCTTGGGTTATCATGGTTACCTCCCTTTATTTTGTATGAAATTTTTGAATAAACTTAAGGACAAAATTTCCATATTTAATGTGGACCCAACCCTGGCCGTGGGAGACCAGGGACAGTCTGCAACCGTTATAAATCGAGCAATTTCATGAGAACCTTGACGGCTTTGGCAGCATGCCGCCGGAGACTTTCCCGGGACGGAGGCGCATGCAGGCCGGTAAGTACAGGCATGCGCAGGGAAAGAAGAATGTCGAGAAAAACGCCAATCTCGTATTCGGCGTCTTCTATGTTAAATCTGTCCTTTAAAAATTGTGAAAGGCGGGTTCTCATCCGCCGGGGACCCATGGCATAAAAGACACGTGTTATTTCAGGCACCATGGGGCCCTCGGATACCAGCAAGCGGATGTTTGCCAGATGCTCTTTGGACAAATGTCTTTCGATGAATCCAGTTGCAAAGGCTTCCAAAGCCTTTTCTGGATCTTCCAGGTTCAGTGCCTCCAGGAAATCAGGGCTTGTCGCTTCCAGGCGATGCAGATCCAGAGCCGCCTTGAAAAGTGCCTCCTTCGAATCGAAATACCGGTATACCGTTTGTTTGGTGACACCGGCCTTATCGGCAATTTTATCCATACTGGTGCCGATGAAGCCATTGGATTGAAACAACGCTTGTGCGGCTTTAACGATGCTGTTTAGCTTTAACTTTTTCTTTAACTCTATTTTTTTCATGGGCGGTTTACCTTTATTTCCACCAACAATTCCATGGCCCGTATAATTTCAAAAAAACATACTACTTGGTATGATTTATGTCAAGAAATCGTCGTGAAAGAAAGGGATTGATAAGGGGATCGTTTATAAGAAACTCGTTCCGAAGCATTCCCATTGGCGGCGTTTCAATATTCGTTGTGGCCGGATGCCATCCCTCGCCCCGGCCGTGCCGGTTTTAAGAAGATTTCTTTTTAAAAGTCAGAAAAGAGAAAAGAACCATGACCGTCAACCCAGCCATGAACACCAGGGGAAAACAGACAAACACGTCCACGAATACCTGGTTTTCCATGGCAACAGAATCCACCACCCCCATGGAAACAGATTCAAGGGCCGCGCGATGGGTCTTTAGAACCAGGGCATACGCCACCCCCAACACTCCGTAGGAAACATTGTAAATCAATCCCTTAAAACTCAGGACCGTGGCTCTGTTTTTTGAAGCGGTCTCCCGGTTCAGGTAGTAACTTATAAAAAATCCGTTAAAATACATGGCGCTGGATGTGATAAGGGCCGGGATGATGCCCAGGTAGGACCAGAAAAAATTCATGGTCCAGAGCCCCACAAGGGCCAGAAAGGCCGTCAGGGCAAGGGCGTCCCTTGGCGGACGGGTTTCGGCTATCTTTAAGGCCAGCCGCGGGATAAAGATCCCGAGTATGGCAACGGTTGAACCGAGAATACCAAAGAGCGATTCAGGAATATTCACCAGGCGGTAATACTGGCTGGACAGGGTGGTGGTCATGCGGATCACACCGTCAAAGAGCATGCCAAAGAGCATCACCCAGAGCACAAACCAGGTTCCAATGATCCATCTTCCCCCTTCCAGGGTAATCCTGAAGGCCTGCACCAGCGACTGGATACCCGTGGCAGAAACATCCTTGCTCCCCGGGTTATTATCCGGCGTTTCCCGGGTCTGGTCAGTAACAGAATCATTGGTCATGCCCAGGGTCACCCAAAGGCAACCCAGCGCCAGTACAAAGGTGAGATAAAGGGGAAACCGCATGGTGACGGACTGGGAGACGACCAGATCGAACCCCGCAAAATCACAGAGTCGTTGAACAAGGCGGGGGTCATAAACCGCGGCCCCCAGGGTCATGGCAACGATAAATCCCACGGCCTTGAACCGGGTCATGTAATCCAGGACCCTG
This sequence comes from Desulforapulum autotrophicum HRM2, assembly GCF_000020365.1. NCBI lineage: Bacteria > Pseudomonadati > Thermodesulfobacteriota > Desulfobacteria > Desulfobacterales > Desulfobacteraceae > Desulforapulum > Desulforapulum autotrophicum. Next base: position 3,817,984 of record NC_012108.1, read on the forward strand.
CCCCACTCCTGGGGATTGCCCCGGGCCGTTAATGCATCATAGGCAAGGGCCTCATCGGCCCCGCTGGCTGCGGCCTCAGCAAACCCGCTCAGAATGCGGTTGACCAGGAAAACGATAAAGGTCACCCGGGGGGACAGGAGCGGGATAAAGCTGATGATACCCACCTCAACCACCATCACAGCCGAGGCAAATACCAGCAGGCGTTTTCGCCCGATCACGTCGGCAAGGGCTCCGGATGGCACCTCCAGCAAAACAATGGTGGCAGCCCACACGGCATTTAGAATGGAAAACTGGGCCACGGTCAGCCCGAAATCAAGGAAAAGGATGGTAAACACGGGGTAGTAAAACCGTGAGTTGAACAGCACCCGGAAGGCAATAAAGCGCCGGACGTCTGGAATGGCAAAGGGAGATATATTTTTCTTCAACGGTTGGGGCGTCGTCATGCGCAAAGCCTTTGTTCAAGATGTTTTTTACCAAGGCGCATGGGCAGCACCACGGCGGTTGCACACAGCCCCCCTGCCAGAACAAACGAAACAATACTCCAGACAATGGTGCCAGTGCCCAGGGGTCTTCCATGGAATCCAGCCTTGAAAATAGCGTACACAGGGCCTGCCTCGATCATGATCACAGCCCCGATAAAAAGAACTGAAAACACCATGAACAAAAGCCCGCCCTGGCTGGAAAGGGTCTGGGCCGGGTTCTCCGATTTAAAATCGGCAAAGATCGCCCCGCAGCCCACGCCAAGGCTGACCACCCCCGGCACCATGAGGCAGACGTTGACAAGGGAGAGGACCATCATGAAAACGTCCACCCGGAGAAGAAGGTTGGTGGCAACAATGAGCACCAGGGTAAGCACAAAGAGCGGCACAAGGTAAATTACATGCTTGACCCACAAAAACTGCCCCAGGGTGACAGGGCTGGTTCGGATGATCCAGAACGCCTCCCCCTCCATGCTCACACAGGGAAAGACAAACCGGCCTGCAATGGCCGTCAGGACAAACAGGGCAAGCCCCATGTTTAAGAAGGCAAGCGCATTGCCCAGAAACACGGTCCCCATGGGTGACCGTTCAAGGGGCAGCACCTTGAAGTTGTACACGTAGATCCCGATCAGGGCAAAGATCAGAAAAAGCTGGGACCACTGGGTCTGATCCCGGAAAAAACTCTTAATCTCCTTAAACACAAGGGCAGCAACGGGCAGGGAAAGAAACCCCAGCCCGAAAAATTTGAGCCGCCGTTGTCGAAACAACCGGGCAGGTGCGCTCTGGGCCCGGGACACCCCCTTAAAATAGATAAGATCCGCAACAAGGAGCATGACAACGCCCATGACTGCAGAAAAACTTGCCAAAAGCCCCAGGTGGAATAAAGCTGCAAGACGCTGGCCTGTCAGGGCCGCCACCAGGGCATCATAGGCCCAGGTGCTTGGCAGAAACGGCAGCGGAGCGGTCTGCATGGCCTGGAGATAAACAAGGGTGGAGGTAAACACTTCGGGATCCACCAGCCGTTCTGGCCGAATCACCCTCACCCCCACGTAGAGCCCGATAAAGAGCGCAAGCCCCACAAACACAAAAATCGTCCGGATCCTGTTTGCCGGAAGCACCACAACAGCCGCCATCATGGCAATGGCACTGATGGTGCACGCCCCTGTGGACAACAGAACAAGCACCATTCCAAGGGTCAGATAATAGAACCATAAACCGTCAAAGATCATGCCATAGGCGGCAAACAGGGGAACGGCAAAGACGATCACCATCCAGGAGCTGTCCACCAGGCACTCAAGCCACCTTGCCGCAAAGATCTTGTACCCGGGAACCGGCATGGCAAGCACAAGGAGCAGGTCCTTTGACAGATAGAGTTTTGACAGGACCACAAGGATACCTGAAAAAATCAACAAGGAAAAAAAGGTGACAAAGACAAGAGCCATGAGTTTAAAGGCAAGTATCCTGCCAAGCTCTTCAATGCTGGAAAAATAGACCAGGACCCGGTGGGAGACCCAGAAGATGGCGAGCCAGAATATGATCCCCATGGACCAGAGAAAAAGCCGACTCAACCGGTTTTTAAGTCCCCGGCCCTGGCGCATGCTGTTTTTAAACGATAAAATCCGTGGCCGCATCAGGGTCAATATCGCATTTTCGGGTGACCTGCCACCGGGTACAAGATCAGATGTTTCCATGATTTTTTTCCCCGGAAGGGTTTGCTTCCCTGCCCCCTCCATTTTCCGTCAGGATCATGAACAGCTCCTCCAGATCGGCATGGTCGGATTGGGTCAGGGTCTTTAATTCCTCCACCGTTCCAAGGGCCAAAAGCCGTCCCTTGTTGATAACGCCCACCCTGTCGCAGAGTTCGCCTGCAATGGACAGGGTGTGGGTGGACATGAAAACGGTTTTATTGTCGGCGGCAAATTGTCGTAAAAGCCCCTTGACCAGGTTGATGGCCAAGGGATCAAGGCCCACCATGGGTTCATCCACCACAAGGAGTTCAGGGTCATGGATCAGGGCCGCCGCCATGATCAGCCGCTGCTTCATGCCGTGGGAAAAGGCTTCAATCATCTCGTCTGCCCAGCGCCCAAGGGAAAACATCTCCAAAAGGGCCAGTGCCTTTTTTTCAAACCCCACGGGGTCCATGGCAAACAGATCAGCCGTGAATTTCAGGAACTCCATGGCCGTGAGCCTCTCGTAGAGATAGGGCCTGTCAGGGATGAATCCAATCTTCTGTTTTGCAAGCTGGGGATGTTTTTTCATGTCAATGCCGCACACCGTAACATTCCCAGAGGTTGGTTCCGTCAATCCGGCAATCATCTGGATGGTGGTGGTCTTGCCGGCACCGTTGGGTCCGATAAAACCGAAGATTTCTCCCGGGTAAAGGGAAAGACTCAATTGATCCACGGCAACAAGTCTGTTGTATTTTTTGGTCACCCGGTCCAGTTCGATCATGGTTTGGCCCCCACAATTTCAATTTTAATCCTGCCGATAACGCCCATGAGGTCAAACCCTTCCCCACCCTTGCCCATGCTCAGTCTGATATGGGTGGCATCGGCGGGGAACTGGTTAAAAAGAGCATCAACGCTTGTCCAATTGTCCAGGAACACGCCATTCCAGGCATGGTAGTAGAACCTGTTGTTCAAAAAAACCAGGCCCGCCTCGATGCGTGTTGGAATGCCAAGACTGCGGCAGAGGGCGGCAAACAAAACCGCATGCTCGTTGCAGTCGCCCATGCGGGCATTCAGGGTTGAAAGGGCGTTGGGCAGTGACACCACCGGCCGCTTTTCAATATGTTTGCCCATCCAGGTTAAAACGGCACGGATTTTTCCAATGGAATCGTCCTGGTTGCCGGCAATCTGGCGGGCAAGGGTGACAATATCAGGATGATCCGATTGAATCAAGGGGTCAGCAGCAAGAAAGGGTTCAGGATTAAAGGGTTCAGGATCGACAATCAAGGCAGACACTTCCCCTGATTTTCCGGGTTCAGGCCGCTCCCGTGTGATGGTGAGCCGGTTGTTGTCCAGGGACTGGCGCCCCCCGTCAAGATCAAAGGCCTGAAGATCAATACCGGAAATTACAACAGTCAGTCTTGAAAGGGTTTTCAGGCGGTCGTTCCGGGATGGGACACGCTTATCATTAACCGGAACATCCCCCTGATTTTCAATGTTCCAGACAGGTTTAACCGAAGCAACAAGGGTGAGGTCATCGCCTGGAACAACCCCTTCAATGGCCTCAGCCCGTGTGGCGGCAACAAGGGTGATGCCAAGAAGCCCCTCTTCTTTTACCACTCGGCCCGTGGCATCTACAAAGGCGTACTGGGTCATGCCCTTGGCCTGGATGGCAAGCTTTCTGACAGCCGTTTCCCGACCCATCACCGTCATTGTCTCTTCTCCCACCACCCTGACCTCTACCGCCATTTCGCCCATGGTAACCGGGTCGAACACGGAAAAGACCCTGGCCGTTGAAACATCAATTTTATCGGAACTATCAATCTTGTCGGAACCGTCGATCCCATCTAAACGGCCAATCCCTGCCATGGCAGGGGCAATGAGAGCGCTGAGGTAGGGTTTTCGGGTCAGCCGTATCTCAACCCGGGGAGAAGGGGGCTGGGTACCGACCATGGTCGTCACCCCAAGGACCAGGTCGTCCACGGTTCCTGTCACCTTGAATTGAAACCTGCCGGACATGACTTCAAAGTCAAAAGATCGAAGGGACAAATCAGACGCTGCCTCACCGTCCATGCGAAGGTCAACATCCTGGACCATGCCCATGGTGTTGACCTTCATGGCGGTCTGTTCATGGATTCGGTATCCATTGTCCGTCTCATCCAGGATTCGGTGGGAAAAGCCGATGTGCCGCCCATTCTGAAAAATGGCCATATAGGTTTCCCCGGCAACGATTGCCGGCACACCACCACCCAGACCAGCCTCCCCAGTGGCTCCGCCCTGGAACAGGCCCAGACGCACCATGAAAAGAGTGGCAAAAACGGCCAGGGATAAAGCCCCCCACACTATGAAATGCCTGTTTTTAAAAAGGGCGGAGCTCAATCCCGAGCCCTTGGAGAGGTGGCTCAAGGGAGTTCGTTTTCGGCCAGTTAGCGTATTAGATTTTTCAACACGTTTCTGACAGGCTGGTTTCTGTTGATTTTCTATATATTGTTTGGCATCCTTCATATGCACCCCTCTAAAAAACTACTTTACAGATCTAAACCTTCAAGGGGGCTTGTGATGCGGGGGATGTCTTCGTCCATCACATGGATGTATTGCGCCGTGGTTTTGACGTCCGCATGCCCCATGAGTTCCTGGAGCCTTCTGATATTGATGGCATTCATTGCCTGGCTCTGGATGGATGCAGACGCTTCACATCTAACCACCAAATCTGACAAAAAGCGCTCCACACGGTGGGCCTTGAGATCGCGTGGATGGGTGTTACCACGAAAAATCGGATATACCACAATATCCATTGACAATAGGTCTGTTCAGTCCGATATGCGTAGTGATGGTATCGCAAAAACTCACGAACCTGAGCGATTAATTTTAATTTTGGATTGGGATGAAATTTCAATTGACTTTCCATATTTAAGTTGATTCTATCGCAATCAAGGAGAAAAATAAAACTTAAAATACCATAAGTGGAATAATTTTATTTGTTTATTGTTTTAATAACCGGATCTGTAGAAAATCACGTTATCTATATAATCGATAGCATGGAAAGAAATGATGTGTTTTCAATCGACTTTTTTGGAAACCCTTGCTGCCCGTTACCCAAACGTTACGGCTGATCAATGAACAGTAAGCAAACCACAATCCGTATTAAGCGCGTGTACGAAAAACCAGATGAGGCGGACGGACGCCGAATTCTGGTTGACCGATTGTGGGCGCGTGGGCTTTCGAAGGAGAAAGCGAAGGTAGACGTCTGGGTAAAGGAGATCGCTCCTTCCACAGAGTTGCGGCGCTGGTATGGACATGATCCGAACAAGTGGACCGAATTTAAAAGCCGCTATGCTGAAGAATTACGAGCTAAACACAGCCAAGTTAGGGATGTTTTGGAGGAGGTTCGTGTGGGCATCGTGACGTTTCTTTATAGTTCGAAAGAAGAGAAACTGAACAACGCGGTGGCTCTGAAGGAATATATAGAGTCAATAATTTAGAATAAAGGCGTATAACCCTCGGTTAGACGGCCTCCCTCCGTCATCCGCAACTCAAGGGCGACGGTATACGGCCACACCACCAAGATACTAACATTTTACTTAAGAACGGTTAGCGATCATGTTAAGAAGAGGAACCAATACATTATGGAACGATGGGAGGGGGTTTGAATTTATTACACCCAATGCTGGTGGCAAGCAACTTTTTTTTCATATTAAATCCTGCAGCCCCCCTGCTCTGCACCCTGCCCAATTTTTCATCCCAATCTGTAAATGATACAGTGCTGCCCCGGGTATGGGACTCAGAAATAAATAATTCCTCCGTCTTGCTTATATTTTAACTCGTTTACTGCGTTGCATCACAGCGCACATATTTAGAAAAGATTTTTCTTACTTTCCCATTGTCCCTTGAACCGCCGCAACCACATATTCCAGGCCGGGCTTAAAGATTTCCCCATGATGGGTGCTGCGGGCCCCCTCTTCCCAAGGGTTTTTTCAAGACAAAAGGAAATACAGACAATCGTGTATTCCACTTTAGCAATGTTATGTTTAATCGGCAAGAATTCAAAATCATGGGATCCATCCCAGCAGCACCCCGGCAATAAAACCCACCGGAAAGGCGTCCCTATGGGGGATAGTCCCTTTATCTTATGAATCGGGAGTGAAATTTCCGGACGCCAAAACCGGAAACAAATGTTTCAATTAATGTCACAAGGTCGAAAACCGGTATCCTCAATGCCTGCTGGATATCGGCCCGGAACGAGATGAGGTTGGTGCATTCCAGGACAATGGCCCCTATATTATTGCCGGACAAACCCAAGGCGGCATCCACAACACCTTGACGCATCTTTTCGATATTCAGGGATGGCGTTTTTTCAATCACCACTCGATTGAACTCTGAACTGTTTTCCATCCCGGCCAGGCAGACCGAAGCGGGATCAATGCCAGCGGCTGTAAGGTGCCCAGGTTTTAACATTCCCGTATGGCCGGTAATGACTCCCACCCGCTGGTTTGCCGGTAGAAACCGCTGCAGCAGGGGTACCAGATCAAGGGCAGATCCGACAAATGAAACCTTCAGGTGCTTTTTTAAATCGGCATGAAACGGGCCAAAAAGCCCGCAGTCTGTAGCAATGAGGCTGACACCCTTTGCTTCAAGTTTCCTTGCCTTATCGATCAGGATATCCATGTGATCTTTTTTGCAGGAGATAAGATCTTCAAAGGGAAATCCCTTGAGCACTTCATAGATGACAGGAAAGGCAAAGGTTTCGGCATGGCCTGGATCACCAGGGATTCTCGGAATGGTTGAATCGTTCATTAAAATTCCGACCACATGGCCATAGGTATTATGTCCCCCTGGGACGGTGTCCATCATTTTTTTATCGGTACTCCCTTTTTATCCCAGCCTTTGAGCTTATAATAATCTCGTACCATGTCATGGATTGGAACGACCTGGTTTTTAGACGCCCCCTCGGACAAAGGTTCATGGGTGAATCGATGGGGCAGGGTATCGTCCTTGGCCGTAATACCAAAATCAATATTCATTAGCCTGTCGTTGGTGATGGTTGTTCTCAACGCTTTGTTGACATTCTCCTGGGTAAATTTAAGGCCCGTTCCAGCCCTTAAAAGATCTGCCGCAAGTTCAAAATCGAGCACATCCATGCTCAAGCCCACATTCTTGCACATGGTCAGGCAATCGGTCAAAAGCGCCTGCCGCTCGGTGAATTCAACCAGGGCAGCTTTGCCATTATTTGAAAGTCGATCCGCAGCATCCCGGGTTCCAAATCTTTTTTCTGCTTCGTCAAACCGGTTGGTCAACTCAAAAAAGGGTTCGGCCCTTAAATGGTCAGCCCCCCTTGATGCAATGGCATAGGTGAGTCCAAAGGCCTTGATACCCCGGGGATCACCACAGATAACATCAAGTCCTTTCACATGGAGGGCATATTTTTGTGAACCCCGTCCCATCTTGTCGGCAAGGTAGCGGGTGCCCATTGCAAAATCAACCCCAATTCCCTGCTGGTGGATGATGAGATCCAGTATCTTTTCAACGGTGTTGATATTGCCCCAGGTGAAGTCCAGGCCATCAAAATCATTTTTGTCAAAAATGCCTTTTTCAACGCACTCCATGGCCCACCCAATGGTTTCACCCGTACTCAGGGAATCAAGTCCCATGCGGTTCAGGTACTGATTCATTTTAAGGGCAAATTCAAGGTTATCGCTTCCGATGCGCGAAGAAAAACTGCAGAGCGTTTCATATTCAGGACCCTCGCTCTCCACCTCCCGGGTCATGTAGTACCTGGAGCAGTTGATGTTGCAGTTAAAACAGCCCTTGTTCTTTACCTTGTATCGTTTGGCCAGGGCCTGTCCGCTGATCTGGTCCACATAGGGTGCCACCCCCTTTTGAAAATGATTTACAGGCAATATTCCCAGCCCGTTCAATGCCTTCATCAAAAGGGTTGAACCCAGTTCATGGCGTTCCTGGAACTCGGGATGGGTTTCAATTCTCTTGTCGATAATCCTGCACAGCTCCATGAATTTCAAAGGATCTGCCAGGGAAACCATGCCCGTTCCCTTGACCACAATCGCCTTGATATTTTTGGAACCGAACAGGCATCCCATGCCGGTTCTTCCGCAAACCCTGGAATTATTACAGGCCACGATAGAATATCTGACAAGATTTTCACCGGCAGGGCCAATGGCGGCGATCTGGACGTTGTTATCCTTGAGTTCTTTTCGGATCATGGCCGTGGTCTGAAAGATGTCCTGGCCCTTCATGGGGCTGGCATCCCGGATCTCAACATGGTCATCATGGATATAAACATAGCTGAGGGTGGCAGCCTTGCCCGTGAAAATCAGCTGGTCATATCCGGCATATTTGATCTCAGGCCCGAAAAATCCACCGGCCGCAGAATCTCCCAGAATTCCCGTCATGGGGGATTTTCCGGAAATGGTCATATAGGCGGAAGTCGAAAAAAGAGACCCCGTGATCGGTCCAACCCCGATCAACAGCAGGTTCTCTTCTGAAAGCGGGTCAATGTCCCTTTCAAGCTCGTCATAGAGCCTGCGGGAATTCAAGCCCCGGCCGCCAATGGTTTCAAGCATGTATCCAGGATCCGTTTTTTCACGCAGGATCTTACCCGACGTAAGATCCACCCGTAATATATGTCCTCCATAACCGTGCAGCATTATTTGCTCCTGTTTTTTAACCAGTCGTCCCTGAGGGTCTGGCTGCTTTGCATGGCATATTCATATCTTTTTTCAGCAGGGGTCATTTTTTTGGTTTTCTTTTTAAACCCTTCAAGGGAGAGGGTCTGTTTAATCTGGGGATCATAGGTAATGGCATCCATCTTACAGGCTTCAACGCACCTGGGGTTCCCCCCGCAAAGGTCACACACGTGGGGAATCTCATTGTAGATTTCAATGGCGCCGATGGGACATAATTGTTCACATGCACCACAAAGATTACAGAGGGTCGGTGAGACTTCGATACTGCCCCTTTCTGTTATGGAGATGGCCTTCTGGGGACATTTTGTGCAATAGTGTTCCTTGCACTGGTGGCAGACCACGGGAAAATCAAACCCCAGTATTTCAATCTTTTCAACTTTTATTCTGGCACCCAGGTGCCCTGTTCGACCGGAATGAAAAAAAGAACAATGGGTTTCACATCTTCTGCATCCGGAACATTTGGCGGGATCGATTAACAACATCAGTCTTTTATCCTTTCAATTCTGTAATGCACCCTACCCTTTGGATCAGGGCAGACAAAAACCTGACCGGACGCCCTTGAGGTCCAGTCTCCCTCCCCAGAACTGTCACGCTGCATCAGGGGGAAAATTGGCATCATGCTTTGAAGCGCCCACATGCAGATGTGCTTGCCGTCGGGAATTTTTATCTTGCCACCATCCACAAAGAAATGATCTCCCACAAGCATTGGCTGGTTGCAATATCCGTCGATTCTTTCAACACTGACCTTTAATTTAACCATGGTTTCACCCTAGAATTCACCACCCAGATATGCGCGCTGCATACTTGGATCATTTAAAAGATTTTCAGCCCTGTCATCCAGAACAATCTCACCGGTTTGAAGTACATATCCCCGGTCTGCAATGGAAAGTGCCATGTTTGCATTCTGCTCAACCATGAGGATGGTGGTCCCCTTTTTATTGATATTTTCGATGATTTCAAACTGCTGGTCCACAAGGGCAGGAGAAAGCCCCATGGAGGGCTCATCCATTAAAAGGATATCCGGATCGGATAAAAGTGCCCTTGCCATGGCAAGCATCTGTTGCTCGCCTCCGGAAAGCATCATTCCCAGCAGGTTTATTCTCTCGCCCAGCCGGGGGAAAAGATCCAGCATGGCGGCCATATCCAGTTTCACCTGGTCGGTGTCTTTCCTGTGCATGGCACCGATTTCCAGATTTTCCCGGACCGTCATCCCGGGAAAAATTCTCCGGTTTTCCGGAACAATGGATACCCCGTTGCGGATAATATAATTGGTCGGCTTTTTATTGATATTTTCACCCTTGAGCGACACAGTGCCTTGGGTTGGGTGAACAATGCCGAGAATGGTCTTGAGGGTTGTGGATTTTCCCGAGGCATTGCCCCCTAGAAGACAGATGAGTTCCCCTTGCCGGATCGTCATATTAATATTGTAAAGCACCTGTATTTTACCATAGCAGGCATTTACATTTTTAAGTTCAAGAATTATTTTTTTTTTCACGTTTGCCCTTTTTTCCCAGGTAGGCCTCAATCACCAAAGGGTTCCTGGAAATATCTTCATAGGACCCTTCACAGATTTTCTTCCCATAGTCCATGACAATGACCCTGTCTGAAACCGCCTTGACTAAATTTAGTTTATGTTCAATCACAAGGATGGTATACCCGAATTGATCCCGCAGGGTTTTGATGAACCCGGTGATCTCTTCGGTCTCCTGGGGATTCATGCCGGCAGAGGGTTCATCAAGGAGCAAAATTTCCGGATCCGTGGCCATTGCCCTTGCAATTTCAACCCGCCGCCGGTTGGCATAGGAGAGTTGGGACACTTTCTGATTGTACCGGTACCCCGTCAGCCGTTTCCCGAACATATCCAGAATTGTTCGAACCTTTTCCCCCGTCTCTTTTTCTTCCCTCTGGTTTGATTTCAAGTTAAGTATCACAGCAGGAAAAAATGCCTTTGTTCTGCAGAATCGGCTCACTTTTATATTCTCAATGACCGAGAGGTCGTTAAAAAGTCTCAGATTCTGAAAGGTTCTTGCGATCCCTGCCTTTGCAACCATATGGGGTTTCAGGGTTGAAATATCCTGTGCCTTGTAAATTATTCGGCCCTGGTCGCTTTTATAAATACCTGAAATAACGTTAAACAGGGTACTTTTACCGGCCCCGTTCGGGCCGATGATGCTGAGTATCTCGTTTTTATACAGGTTAAAATCAAGGCCATCAATGGCCCTTAATCCTCCAAAATGAAGGGTCAGATTTTGGATTTTAAGCAGGGGCATGGGTTGTTTGATAAATTTGTTCTGTACTGCCCCCTCTTTTTTTTGAGCATAATAGAGGTCTGTGGATGCCCGCAGCGCCCCTGTTTCATCCTTATCCGGCCGTTTTTGTTTCCGGATAAATCCTGGAATGCTGGCGAACAGTCCCTGGGGTCTAATGGCCATGATCCCGACCAGAACAAGTCCGTAAATCATCATTCTTAATCCGCCGTATTCCCTTAAAATTTCAGGAAGAATACTCAGGATGACGGCACCGGCAATGACCCCATAAACGTTTCCAAGTCCGCCAATGATGACCATGCAATAAACAATGACCAGTTGCTGGAACCCAAAACTGTTGGGAAACACGGAATCTTGAAAAGAAGCAAAGAGCGCACCTGAAAAGCCGGCGATCAAGGCACCCGATGCAAATGAGTAGAGTTTCATTCTGGTGGTGTTGATACCGATGGTATTGGCGGCCAGTTCATCTTCTCTTATGGCGTTCCATCCCCTTCCGATCCTGGACGATTTCAGCCTGACCGACACCACAAACACAAGAAGTGCGCAGGTCCAGATCAATGTTGAATAGTGCTCAGGCGTGGTGACCTTGATGGAAAACACCGAGATCATGTCAAAAGCATACAGGCCATTGACCCCCCCTGTAATATTCACCGGGGCATCAAGGTTCAACAGGAGCAGTTTAAAAATCTGGGCAAAGGCCAGCGTCACAATGGCAAGGTAGTCCCCTTTAAGGCGGATGCTGGTAAGTCCCAGTAAAAAACCCGCTACCATGGCGGTTATGGCGCAGACAGGTATGGCCAGGAGAAAAGGCAGATGAATGCCAAAATGATCCGAACACAAAAAGGCAAAGGTGTAACCACCGATCCCGAAAAAAGCGACATAGGAAAGATCCAGCAGGCCGGTAAACCCGGCAACAATGTTCAAACCCAGTGCCAGCATCACATAAATCCCGGTCATGGAAAAGATGCTCTGCCAGTATGTGTTGGGCAATATGACAGGAATGACAGCCAGGGCCAGGACAAAGAAAATAATGGTGACGGTATTGGGTCCCGTCTTGATCCAGGACTTAAACCTTTTCACGTATTTTTTCTCCCATCAGTCCCTGGGGTCTGAAAATAAGTACAGCTATCAGAATTAGGAATGCCACAACATCTTTATAGGCAGACGGAAAAAAAGTGACGGCCATGGCTTCACAAAGCCCCAGGAAAAGGCCGCCGACCATGGCCCCGGGGATGCTCCCGATCCCACCAAGGACTGCCGCCGTGAACCCCTTTAACCCGGCCTGAAACCCCACATAATAATCCACCTGGGTGAACAAAAGGCTGACAAGCACACCTGCGGCACCGCCCAGGGCAGATCCGATCAAGAAGACAATGACAATAATTTTATCCGTATCAATGCCCATGAAGGCAGCCGCTTCAATATCCTGGGCCGTTGCACGGATGGATTTTCCCACATTGGTTCGTTTGATGATCAAGGTTAATAGAACCATCAGGAGAAAGCAGGCCAGCATGACAAAAATCCGCATGAAAGAGATGACAACCCCGCCGATGTGGAAGGTTCTCAGGCCTTCAGGTATCAATTGGGAGATGTGAAAGACCTTTACCTTGGCACCCTGGAAATAGAGAATGAAATTCTGGATAAAAATGGAAACCCCGAGGGAGCTCAACAGCAGGTTCATCCGGGGCGCGTTGCGAAGCGGCCGGTAGGCGACCCGCTCAATGACAAGTCCGAGCAGGGCCGACACCCCCATTGCCAGAAGAATCATCAGGGAGATTAACAGGGCGGCATTCATAACCGGTACATGGGCGACTGAAAACAATTCCAGCACCCACCACCCGGTAAAACCACCGATCATATACAATTCCCCATGGGCAAAGTTGAGCATGGAAAGAACGCCGTAAACCATGGAATAACCAATGGCAATCAATGCGTAAACACCGCCGATGGTAATACCGTTTATTGCCTGCTGGGCGAGCTGACTGAAAATATCTTCCATTTGTATTTATTCAAAACAGGTACTTTAACCCAAAGTACCTGTTGTGAATTTGACCCCTTTATTTCAAAGTATACATCTATTTGCCGGTCAGCACGGCAACCTGCTCAAAATCCGCGCCATTCACCTTAAAAAAATAAGTAGCACTGCCCAGAAGATCGCCTTTTTCATCAAAGCTGATGGGAAATCCCAGTATGCCCTTGTAGGCCTTGATGGCAGCAAGCTGGAAAATGACTTCCTCACGATCTATCTTTCCGTCCTTTGCTGCCAGATCAATGGCCGTCAAAAGGATGTTCATGGCTTCATAGGCCGGGGGACCAAATCCGCTCAGCTTACCGTATTTTGCTTCATATTTTTTCACGTATTCCCCTGCTTCATCGATGGAATAGATATCAGGACTGAAATGATACACATAGGCGCCCTGGGCCGCGCCTTCTGATGCCTCAATAAAATCCTTTTTATCCCTTGCGCCCTCTGTTCCAAAGAAGATGGCGTCTATTCCGAGCTCCTTTGCCTGGCGGACACCAATGGCTTGATCCGGGGCTGCTGTGGCAATGAAAAAAAGGACATCCGGTTTATAGGCCTTTACCTTTGTGAGAACAGCGGAATAATCCTTGGCGCCGGCCACGATGGTATCGTTCATAATTTCGGTAATGCCTAAACCATTAAGACTCTTGATGGTCTGTTTTGCCAGGTTTTCACAATAGGCAACTTTTTCATTTAAAATGGCGATCTTCCTGGCCTTGAGATTTCTTTTGATAAAAAGCGCACAATTTAACCCATGGGCATCGTTTCGGGCATTGACCCTGAAAAAATGTTTATACCCCGATTCCGTCAATTCTGGCTTTGAAGCCGCAGTGGTGATACAGGCAAGGTCGTTCTGGCCGTATATCTTCAATGAGGCCTGGGCAATATGGCTGACCGGAGGCCCGACCACACCATACATTAACGGATCAGAGGTGAATTTTCTGGCCACATGAATTCCCTGGGCCGGGTCAAGGGCATCATCGCCCATGATATGCTCAATTTGAACTCCCTGGATTCCCCCCCTGGCATTCCATTCATCCACGGCAAGCTGGGATGAATTATAAATTTCCATACAGGGTGCTGCAGCATCACCCGTAAACGACCCGGCATTGCCAACATGAATTCCCTCGGCCACCCCATTGGCAAGGCAGGTTTGCCCCATGGATAAAAACAGCACAGTAAACAGCAGAACAATACATTTTTTCATCATAAATTCCCCTTGCGTAATACCCCTTGCGTAATAAAAGATAACAAAATTGCCCGATCAGCCTTTGTGTCCTATATTTCATCCTTAAAAAACGAATCTGACCTCACTTTTTTCATAATGTCCAGCAACTGGTACTTGGCCTGCTCCCCATGACGGGTAATGGCCCGGATTGCTCGTTCTTCATCCTTTGCACAAATTGCCAGATAAATCGCTGTGTGGTTTTCAATGGCCTCTTCCCACAGGTCTTTCACAAGGTTCAACCCATGGCGGTACTTCATTGTGAGATCCCCCAGGTTTTTGCATATCCTGTAAAATGTTTTACTTCGAGACGCCTTATAAATAATGCCATGGAATTCAAGATCCAGCTCCGTCACTCGCTGGAGTTCGCCAGACAGGATATGGGTCCTTGTCTTTTCAATATTCTCCTCCATGCTCCTGAGTTCATCAACGGTGATATATTGCACTGCTTTTTTAACGGCAAGCACCTCAATATCAAAGCGGGCCGAAAAAAGGTCCTGGATATCATCATCGGACATATCCTCGATCATATATCCCGCCCGTGGCAGGGGTACCACCAGTTTTTCCTGGGTGAGCCGCTGCAACGCCTCCCTTACAGGCGTCCTGCTGACATCAAGGCGTTTGGAAATCATGGATTCGGTTATGTGGGTTCCGCCGGAAATCTGCCCGGTTAAAATGTCATTTCTAAGGATTTTGTACACTTTTTCTTTTAAGGTTAATTTGTCCATTTTATTCTTCCACCTGAAGATCTCTTCTGTCTTTTGCCTGTTTGGGTATCAAATTGAAATCAGGAGATGGCAGCACCCCCACCAGGCAAACGCCAAAAGCTGATCAAACAACCCTATTAGGCCATCCTCAGCCCATGGTCAGATTAAAATCTTCCAAAATATGGTTTAGGATTTTAAGTCGTATTCAAGGCACGTTACTGGGAGCATTAAAATATGAGCCCAGTGGCCCAACGAAGAATACGTCCTAAAAGATAAGCCATAGGGGGATTTTTCTTCTGATCAGGAGCCTTAGGGGCTCAGATGTAAATAATTCCACAAATATGGTGCAGGGTTTCAGCTCGTATTCAAGGCGTATCAAAGGGAGCATATTGAAATATGTGCCCTTTGATGCAACGCAGAAGACGAGCTGAAAGACAAGCAAGATTGAGGAATTATTTATTTCTGAGTCCCTTAAGTCTCCATTGAGGAAAAGACAGTCTCTGAGAATTGCTTTTTTGGATTTAATTGTTTGGGAAAGATAAGTAAAAACGAAGTCGAAAAGTCAATAAATTATCAGTAAAAAAGATGCCTGCTCCCGGGAGGAGCGGCATTTAATCTTTCTCATTTTCAAAGAACACAATCTGGAACAGACAAAAACATCTTGTATACAACAAGTATTATATATTGGATTTGATTGTCAAGTTTTTTTAAACTTTGGTCAAAATCGGTTCATTAAAGCCATGGAACGCTTATGACTGCCAAGGAACAGACATGGGGATGTGTTTCAATTTCAATTTCCCTGGAATAGATATTTTTCCCGCCAGGGCTTGTCACACTTTTGACCGATTTGCACCGCCGGAGAAATACTCGAATCGGATTAGGCTTATTCTTCTCTAAAGTTTATTTTTGAAAAAATATTGACAATCATTTGAGAGATTGATAATTTTCGTCAGATTATTGATCTCACCTGGTCTGACATCATTCAAATTCACACGATACACAGAACCGTATAATTAATTGAGACGCAGCAACCGCGATACTGCGGTCGTTACTTCACTTTATCAATTAGTGGGGTTTACGTCATGAAACAAGAGATACAAGAACTCAAAAAGCTTCCCCTATCCTTCTTGATCAGTGCTCTGTTCAATACGGCGATTGAAGCACAGCGCACATCTGCCTTATCTATTGCTGCATTCATCGAGCAAGTCGGCTCTCCTTCAAAGGACAAGAAGCTTAGTCTATTCGCCAACAAGACAAACACCTATGATGTGCGACAGGCCGTTGTAACCTATGGCTACCACTAAACCAAAGCGCCCAGAATCTGACGCCCCGCCACAGGCATTATCCCTGTCTGACCTGTTCGGGGCTCTTTCACGGGCATTTATTGCCGCAACTGTAAATCACTACGCCACCATGACATATTGGAAGCAGGCATGCAAAGACAACCCGGTTCTGTCTGACGACCATCCGCATGGAATGAAAATTGTCTCTGCGCAAGTACCGTTATCTGTCGCAGTGGCCCAGAAAACCGCTAATCCGCCAAGGGTGGAACAACGAACCAAGACCATTATTGCCGAACCTATCATAAGCGACGACCCAAAATCGAAACGACAGGAAGCTACTCGCGTTATTTATGCCGTCCTGGCCAGAGAGGGCAAGCTTTCTTTTTCTAATGCCCAGCGATTAACCGACCTTGATAAAACAATAAAAATGAATCTGCCCGATACTAAAAAACAAATAGACAAACAGTTTTTATCAGACTTGCAGCGCGATTTTTTAACACAACCTGCTGGAAACTTGGAAACGTCACTCTTATATCGGGCTGCGTATGCAATGTGCATTTCATGTGTTTTTGCAAGTCTCTCAAGGGAAAGGAGGAAAGTGTTATGAAAAATTTAAGAATGAAACATCTGGTATTAGCGATTTTGTTGGCAGTATCTTTACCGGCATGTGGAGGTGGCGGCGGCGGAGGTGACGGAAGTACGGCTGGTATTTCTTATACGGGACTTACAACCCAAGCTACAATTGATGAAAATAATGCCGAAGATCTCGTCACTGGAGCATACCAAGGTGGGCAGGTAGGTGCTGCAATTGGCAGCCTGGGTGCCATTCAGGCTGGGGAGAGTGGACCTGTTGGTTATTCGCGTATGTTGAAGGTATCACAGGTTTTAGAAGGTTCACTTCGCCAAGTGGACTTGATGTCTATATCGGCTGGCACATTCGTTGGTGCCGTTGACACTGAGAGCGATACGATTTATGGCGATTGCGGAGGCAGTGCTTCTATTACCATTAGTGGTGATGATCAAACTGGAGATTTCTCTGGCAGTATCAACTTTAACAACTATTGTGAAGATGGAGTTACCATCTCTGGTGATATGGATATCTCTGGGCAACTTGATGTTAACACCGAAGAGTTAATAGAATTCGACTTTTCTTTTGATAACGTTACTTGTACCATGGACAATGATTCTATGACTCTTAATGGCAACATTTCATTTGATAACATTGTCTCTCCTCCTACCATAACTATGACAATGTTGTTACAGGATAATAACACGGAAAAAGTATACAAGGTTAAGGACTACACCATGACTTTAACCGAAGAGGCGAGCTATGAAGATGTTGAAGTCTCTGGTACATATTTCGATCCGGATTATGGCTATGTATCTATCAGCACCACTACGCCACTCCGCATCTATTACTATGATGACTATCCATCCGGTGGGGTCATCGTTGTGACAGGCGAGACGGGCATTGCTGGCGGTAGTACGATGGCTCGGCTAACAGTACTTACTTCAACGACCTATCAGATTGAGGCAGATACAAATGGTGATGGTACATATGACTGGAATTCTGGGGACTTGAATTGGTCTGACATTTAACCTGTGGCTACAAGCAAGATCTAAAGAATCGAAAACAGAAGGGGAAATGGCTTAGAATACTATTTCCCCTTCTTCACAGAACAATGTAAGTGTTTTCAATCCTATCTTAATGACCTGAATGATTTGATCAGAATCATTTGGCATGATTTGATCAGATATTTCATTTTAACCTGGCGTCAAAAGGAGACTATTCTCATGCTAAGAAACTCAATAATTTTTTTCTATTTTTTTCTTAGCACCGCAATTGTCATATCTATCCAATCGTTCGCACTTGCCGAGGATGACAAAGGGTTAGAAAGCCACCTTTCGATCGGCATGGGCTGGGAACAGCTTGACTATGAAGAACATGAACCAGATAGAGATTCAGACTCTAATGCTAAGGTAAGTAATGTAATAATAGGAATCGAAGGGTTAAAACGATGGGAATCTGTATTTGGTGGAATAAAGGCTATCATTCCGGTGTTACGAGAAGAAGATGAGGAAGCGTGGACATCTTCAGGTACAACGTTACAAACTAACTCCTTAGAATATGGATGGATGCGGATAGATGGTTACATAGGCTATCCCTCAACCTTCTTTCTTAGTCCTTATGGTGGCTTGCGTTGGTCAGAAAGCAAGCAAGAGAGAATGGACTTTCTTTTATCTGGCGCCACTCTTACTGGTACTTCAAGAGAAACGGTTAGGTCGTGGAGCTTCTTGCTTGGTGTCAGAGGTAGCGGCAATTTCACGCCTCGATGGAGATGGAATTACCAGATAGAATACTTTGTTCCAATTGATGTTGAGGTTACTAATAGTAGTCTACCAGGTTTTGAGGCTTCAGATAAAGAGGGATATACCTTAGAGCTGAAATGTGGCGCAGAGTACTCTTACACCGATGCTTTATCCTTCGGTATCCTGATTTATGGCGGGAGGATGCATTGGGACGGAAGTGGTTGGAATTCTTTTGATGGTGGATCAGCGAAGTGGCCTGAGAATAATACAGATTACTTGGGTGGAGCAGTAAATATCATCTGGAGATTTGGGAAAAAAGTATCAAAGTAATTTGGTGTTAACTCATACTCGTCAAAATCATGAAACAGTTAAGGGACTCGGAAAAAATAAAATATACCATATGGCTTGTCTTTTTACTCGTCTTCTTCGTTGCATCAATTGGCACATATTCCAATATGCTCCAATTGATGCGCCTTGAAGACAAGCAAAAATCCAGCGCCCTATTGGTATCTTTTAAAGTTTCCGAGCCCCTAATGTCGTTAAAAATGTTCCAGGATAGGACCAGAGTTTTGGTAAAAAGATGCTGAATGCCAGAGTATCTGATACGCAGTATTGCGGCGCTCCAGCCGAACTCATTCTGGCAGCTAAGCCAGTATTGACGTAGCTGTTCTTCAGTGATATCGTGAATCGGTTTGTTGTAAAAGCGCTTGAACAGGCGGGTAAACCAAACAGCAAAGGGCTCCTTTTTTTAAAAGTTGAAAAACCTTTTGAAAGATGTGCTTTTAATCAACTTTATTGGAAACCCTTGCTGCCCGTTACCCAAACGTCAGACTCCCCGAGTTATCCGCCGCAAGCAGATGCTCTTTAATATTGAATAAAGATATCCTATGTGTAACTGGTGAGGAAAGAATGAAAAGTAAACCTGAAATAACCATTTCGATTCTGGCCCCGGTTGGGAGCGCTTTACTTGGACTTTCTATCGGCGATAAAATTGAGTGGCCAAAACCTGGAGGAGGAAATCTTAAAGTCAGAATTACGGAGATAATTTATCAGCCAGAAAGATCTGGTGATTATCAACTCTGAATAAGAAGCAGCCTACAGGTACATCTTGCCGGACTTGGGTAAACTGTACGGCTGCTTAGCGGCGTTATGGCTGGCATAAAAAACCGCTCAAATTCGTTCCAACTGCAAAAAAACACTGCCTTCACCGGACTCGCTATCGCTCGCCGTTTAGCGGGACGTTAGCCCTTATGATAAATTCCATGGAGAAAAAATGACAGATTTAATAGACAAAATTCATTTTCAGGATTTATCCGAACGAGATCCGAAGGAGGTTTGCAGGCGGGCATCATGCAAATATGATGATATAAACGAGCTTTACAAATTGTCTGTATGGGGTGACGAATACAGAATATGTCCGAATCAATCAAAAATCGACTGTATGGGTAATAACACTCAAGGGCTTCATGATTATTTTTATCTGTTTATTATCCATTATCTTCTTAAATCAAAAGAAATTGAAATATCCAACGAGTGGATATCAGAGAAAGATATTCCGGGTGGTACTGCATTCTTCCGTGGACCTCATGAAATCCCGACAAATTTAATATCAATCCGATTTAGCAATAATATTGATGAATTCAAAAAAAGATGTGAGCAACTAAATGGCAAACCAATTAACATGGCAGATGCAGCCTATAGTTTTTGGATTGCACCCCGAATTCCAGTGGCAGTATTGTATTGGCTCGGTGACGAGGATTTTCCCGCTGAATCGAAAATACTATACGATAAAACCATTTCTGAACATTTGGCATCTGACATTATATATGCTTTAGGGGTTGGGATCTGCGAAAGATTAGGAAAGCCCCATGGTAAAGAATATGTTTCTTTATAGTTCGAAAGAAGAGAAACTGAACAATGCGGTGGCTCTGAAAGAATATATAGAGTCAATAATTGATGATAAAGGCGTATAACCCTCGATTAAACAGCATCCCCGTCATCCGCAACTCAAGGGCGACGGTATACGACCACACCACCAAAGTACTAACATTTTTACTTAAGAACTGTTAGAGATCATGTTAAGAAGAGGAACCATTACATTCTGGAACGATGGGAAGGGCTTTGGATTTATTACACCCAATGCTGGTGGCAAGCAACTTTTTTTCCATATTAAATCCTGCAGCCCCCATAATCTAAGACCAGAGATCAATCAGTCCATTACCTATTCTTTGTCCGTTGACAAACAAGGGAGACCATGCGCTGTAAAAGTCATTCTTCCCGATAATGACTGCGCTCTGGAGATCAAAAAGAAGGAAAGAGGGCTTTCAGTCATTGGTGCCGTATGCTTTCTTGGCGTTGTTTGTTTCTCTGTTTTTACAGCCAAAATCCCCATCCTGGTCCTGGCTCTTTACCTGGGCGCCAGCCTGGTCACCTTCATCGTATATGCGTTGGACAAATCAGCTGCCCGAAAAGGGGCCTGGCGAACCTCGGAAAATACGCTGCACCTTCTATCACTCATTGGCGGATGGCCCGGTGCTCTCATGGCCCAACAAAAACTACGCCACAAATCCCGGAAGCAACCCTTTCGTTTCATCTTCTGGATAACGGTTCTGGTGAATTGCGGTGCCTTTACCTGGCTTTTTACTTCAACCGGCACCGCCACCCTGCAATCTTTTGTTCATGATAATTCTGACCTTCTTCATACCATTTCAAAAGCACTGACTCACTGACAACAGCAATGGGCTCATACTATTTCAGAAGACAAGCCGTTGTATTTTGAGATACTTCAGAGCCACAATTTATTGCGGTTTTCCATGGGAACAGACAGACTTGGGAGTTCTCTCTTACTTTCAGATGTTTTTGAATGGATTTGGACAACCCGATTACTTTGGCCAAGTCGAGATAGACAGACAGGCCAGCCAATGAGGTCATGCCGGTCTGAGTTTTTTCTTGTTCATACATGAATGGGAGCACGCCTTGTATCATAACTTGTTCCACCCCGTTGATGATAGTTTTTTGTTGGCACCAAGACTCTACCTGCTTGAACCATCAAGCGCAACGGGGTTTTCCTTTTTTTAGATTGTGGATTGGGGCGAGAGTGGGGATGGACAATCGCCCGACCATATGTTATTTTTATGATTTTTGCGCATGGAGACTAAACCAAATTGACGATTCAAAAACATGACAGTGAAGATCAATCTTTTCCGAAAATACCCCCGTTAAAAACGGGTAATTTACTGGTTTATGTCATGGCTGTCGCTTGTGGGGTGGCTGTGGCTAATCTCTATTACGCGCAACCGCTGCTGCACACGCTGGCCCAGGGATTTGGCACCTCCGAAGGCACAACCGGCCTCATTGTCACGATGACGCAGTTGGGTTATGTCATCGGCCTCACGCTGATCGTACCCCTTGGTGACCTGCTCGAACGACGACGACTGATCACGATCGTCTCTTCGGTAACAGCAGTGGCACTGGCGGGAGCCGCCATCTCGCCAGGAATTGGATCGTTCCTGTTTGCATGCCTGGTAATCGGCTTTACTGCGGTGGTTGCACAAGTCCTGGTACCTTTTGCCGCAGCTCTCGCCGCGGACGAGCAGCGCGGTGCCGTCATAGGTCGAGTCATGGCAGGCCTGCTGCTGGGTATTCTGCTGGCTCGGACGGTTTCGGGATTCATTGCTGACGCCTATGGCTGGCGCGCGGTCTTCTGGCTGGCGACCGCCTGCATGCTCGTTCAATCTGCCGTGTTGTGGCGGATGCTGCCACAGAGCCGGGGCGAAACTCGTCTGTGCTATCCAGCCCTGATTCGCTCGGTATTTATTTTGTTCCGTGAGGAGCCGCTGCTCAGACGACGCATTGTCTACGGGACCTGCGGTTTTGCGGCGTTCAGCGTATTCTGGACCTCACTCGCCTTTCTCCTCGCTCGACCACCCTATGGCTACAGCGACTCAGTTATCGGTCTGTTTGGACTGATCGGAGCTGCCGGCGCCCTGAGCGCAAGCTTTGCAGGCCAAATCCATGATCGTGGCGGCACACAGCCTGCCACCGGGATCTTGCTGGCCCTGGTTGTGATCGCGTTCGTGATCATGGGTGTCTACAGTACACACCTTACCGCCATCATCGTCGGTGTCGTGCTGCTTGATATTGGTCAGCAAGGCTCGCACATCCTGAACCAGAGCGTCATTTACACACTAAACAGCGAGGCGCGAAGCCGAATCACAACAGCGTACATGACCTGTTTTTTCTTCGGGGGTGTCATCGGGTCCGCGTCATCGGGCTATGTGTTCGAGTTTGGCGGATGGCCAGGAGTCACGTGGCTGGGCGGCATGTTTGGAGGCATCGCGTTTTTATACTGGCTCACGGAACTCAGAACTTGCCATGTGTGACGTTGAACCTGGTCTCTTTAACGGTACAGACACAGTTGCAGCAGACCAAAGGCATCCAGACAGACGCGGGTTACCGCCCGCGCCATTGATGCCCGCCGTAGGGAGACAATGAAAACATAATGAAAAAGACAATCCTATATCGACTATTTGGAATTGGTTCTGTTCCTGAAAAACTGCGGCCAGTGCTTGATCGGGAGGGAGTGGTTGCTATTGATGAAGGTATTGGAGGATGGTTCGTAGCAAAGCACGTTAATGGACCTGGAAAGCGATATTGTCATCGGACCGAGGGGTTTTCGGGATGCCTTGCGGTCACAAAGACGAGGGTGGTCTGCTATACCTACGGGAAACGTCAGATCAACATTTCTGTTAAAGACCCCAAGATAGTGAGCCTGTATGTCGATACCCCAACAAAACAGAAGCTGTGTATTTCCTTCGAGTCTTCTAACTTTCGCGATGGATGGCAGGGTGTAATTGAATTCCAATTCAGGACTGACAAAGCGTTCTTATTTCGGGAAGCTTTGGCGGCTATAGGCGCACAACAGGGCACTGCAGTGGACGCGGGCAAGTCTGACCCCGATCGACTGAGTTCCCCGTCTGGCAGGAGATAAACAATAGATGAGCAAGGTCTTTCACATTACTAGCGGAGACATCGCTGGTGAAAATTTGGCAAAAGCTGGTCTACCGGGTGAAATCTTCGTCTGGCATGACATTCTTTATGATGGACCTCGGCAGCCAGGTTGGCCGAGTGAAAATATTTTAAAAGCCCGTTCACTGTTTCTGGAGGAGTTCACTGCAGGTGGTCTGGACAGGGATTACATATTAAAGACCCTGCATAATCAATATCAAAAATTAGCGGAAGCAGGATCCCATGGCAAAATAATGTTGTGGTTTGATGCGTGCCTTTTTGATCAGTCCATGCTTTCCCATCTTCTTGCATGCTTAGCTCTCAAAGGAATTCAGAAAGCAGAACTTCTTTGTATCAACTCATTTCCCGGAATAGAACCATTTCATGGACTGGGGCAACTACAACCTGAGCAATTTGCATCCCTCTATAATAAACGACAACCTATCGCAAACGAACAATTCAGGTTTGCAGCCATTGTTGATAAAGCATTCGCAACCCAGGACACTGCTCTACTCACCAAATTATCACAAATGGTCAACCCGCCTTTGCCTTGGACCCCAGCCGCAGTAACACGGTGGCTACAGGAACAGCCGGATTCAATAACTGGCTTGGGAAGACTGGAAAGCCTTGCCCTCGAAGCAATTCAAAACGGTTGTGAAACACCGGATAAAATTTTCCAGTCAGTTTCTACTGCTGATATACCACCGCACTTTTGGGGTGATACAACACTATGGACAAAAATTAATGGGTTAGCGGACCGTGATCCTCCTCTCATAGGGATTGAAGGCCCTACAAAAAAGTTGCCCCAATGGGAAAGTCAGATCTCACTGAAGGAGTTCAAGATAAAACTGTTACCAAACCACTCGTTCCACAGATGAATATGATATCATAGGGTTGTCATGTTCGTGAAAGTAAAAAAAACAGGTAAAAAGGACAAGACATGTTATTCTTTATGAACGAAAATACGGGTAAAGTATCTCTTTCCTTTGTAAAAGACGGCTGTGAACAAAACTATGAATGCACTTTTTCCGCTTGTATAAACCCGGCCTGCACATGCCGGACCATTGACATTGACCTGACACCCCTACCGGGTCAGGACAATGGGTCTCTGCCTATCCCTTGCCGCAGGGTGGGAATCGATCTGAACGGGAGAAAGACGTACACATCACCCCCAAAAAAGTTGCTGCCTGAGGAAAAGGCTTTTGGAGACCTGCTTTTGTCCCAGTTGGGAGATGACGATTTTCAATTTTTGGAAATGAAGCATTTTGCCTATAAAAACAAGATCACCGAAACGGCGAATATCAATGAAATAGAGGGCTATTTTGAATACGAGGAAGTCGAACGGGATGGGTTGATGTATGCTTACAACGGTGTTTTGCCTTTTGGTGACCAGATCCTGGTCAATGTAAGGGGAGAGAGCTACCTTATTGTGGACCAGTTCTGCCTGTTGCCCAAATGTAAATGCACCGACGCAAACCTTGATCTTGTACCGGTCGGGGAAGATGCAATGGCAGCTGATCCCTGGTGTTCATTTCGGTTGACGTATGCAAAAAAGCAGTGGACCGGGATGGAAGATTTTCCTCCTCCCATACCCCTGGAAGAGATTCGATTTGCCATTGAGCAACAGCACCCAGACTTTTACAAACAGCTGAGAACACGCCATGAAAAATTGAAAAAAATCTATTTAAACAACCGCAGGAAAAATTACTTGCCGCCACAGCCCGTCAAAGCGCTGAAGACTGGCAGAAACGATCCCTGCCCCTGCGGCAGCGGTAAAAAATATAAAAAATGTTGTTTAAAGTCCACTCCATCGGTTGAACTCCCAGACAGCCGGATGGATATTTCCAGCTTTCCTTTTCCTGGACAATTTAAATTATGACTTTAAAAGAGCTGCACCCATTAATTTTCATGCCTAACAATTGGCATCTGGCTCAAAATGACACGTGCGGACAAGGGGCTTTTTGCAGCTTGCACCTCACATTCGACACCCCCAACAGAAAAAAAGGACTATTTTTTGATGACTGTTTTTCTACATGATAAAAGTAAGTTATTCAAATCGCCCTAAGATAAATAATTTTTATTTACTGAATGTAATTTACCCTAGATTTTTCTAATTTGTTTTATTATAATTTGCCAAAATGAAAAACAATACATTGAGGCAATGCATGAAAGAATTACCAGAAATAGATGGGTTTACCGTTCAACATCTTCCAATCATTTCTTCATATGCCCGTAAAATAGGGATAATTGATATAATAAACACCCTGGTCCCCACTGAAATGGGGATTGATGCCGGGACAGTTATTCTTGGAATGGTACTCGATACCTTAACCGGAAGAAGCCCCTTGTACAGACTGAATACATTTTTTAAAAATCAGGACACCGAGCTTCTTTTGGGAAAAAAGACAGACCCCCGAAAATTTTCTGATTATACCGTTGGACGTGTATTGGACAGGATATACGAATACGGTGCAATGAAGGTTTTCTCAGAGATTTCCCTACGAGCCTTAGATTATTTCAACATAGACCGTAGCCATGTAAGTTTTGATACAACCTCGGTAACTGTCCAGGGGGACTACCCTTTGTATTCCAAAGATGCCGATAACAGTAAAACCATGACGATCACCTACGGCCACAGCAAGGACCACAGGCCTGATTTGAAGCAGTTCTTGGTTAAAATGCTCTGTGTTGATCGCACCATTCCGGTATTTGGTCAAACTGAAGATGGAAATGCATCAGACAAAACCATCAACAATGAGGTGCTTTCATCCATATCAAAATACATGGCGGAAAATGGAATCAAGAAAGAAGGATTTATTTACATTGCTGATTCTGCAATGGTTACCCGAAAAAACATGGAAAAGATCGGAGATGAAATTAGGTTTATCAGCCGTCTGCCTGCAACCTACAAGGAGTGTTCCCGCCTGATCCAAAAAAGCATCGTTGAGGACAATTGGACTGATCTTGGGAAATTGTCTGATACCACGGAAACCCAAAACCGACCGGCCGCTGTGTATAAAGCATGTGAATCGGAAGCGATCTTGTATGGTCGATCATACAGGGCGGTTGTGGTTCATTCAAGCGCCCACGATAAAAGACGGCAAAATCGAATTGATCGAGAGCTGAAGAATGAGCATACAGAACTTTCGAAAAGAATCAAAATCTTGTCAAAGCAGGAGTTCTTCTGCCATGCGGATGCTGAGAAAGCGGCTATAGAGATGAGCGAAGCAAAACATGTTTTTTATAAACCCGTCACCCAGGTTGTTGAAATCCCGAAATATAAACGGGGACGGCCCAAAAAAGACGGCTCCCGGGCATTGGACAAAATGATGTACAGTATCTCTTGTGAATTGGCCGAGACCGAAGCTGTGGAAAATCTCAAAAAAGAAACTGGATGTTTTGTCCTGTTGTGCAATGTGGACAGGGACGGCCAGAAAGGATACAGTTCCTACGATATCCTCCGGACGTACAAAGATCAATATGGGATCGAGCAAAACTTTGGTTTCATAAAGAACACACCGATCGTGAATTCGATTTTTCTAAAAAAAGCTGAACGTATAGAGGTGCTGGCCCTTGTTCTTCTCCTGTCTCTTTTGATCTGGCGTCTTATCGAATATAACATGAGACGATATGCGAAAAAAGAGAACAAGGATCTTCCCGGCTGGAATAAAAGAAGAACTTTCAAACCCACCTCGTTTATGCTGATGATAAGTTTTCAGTATCTGATGATTTTAAAAATCGGGAATCACAGACGACTGAACAGACCCTTATCCACGAAGCAATTAGAATATTTAAAGGCGTTGGGCCTGAAGTCTCAAATATTCACAACTCCCGGCGGATAATCAATACCCCAAAAAAATGGTGGAGATTTATACTCTATGGTGCGGAATGTGAGTTGCACGTTTAGGTTCGAGTTATTATTCTAATGGCTTATAAAGTCTAAATCCTTCAGGTGCTCGCAAGCTCGCAGCCTTGACAATACTGGCTTATATGCTATTCGATATTCAGCGACGGCGACGGGAGCGCGACGCATCACTCCGGCTCTGGGAGCTGGGTATGGGCGAGTTTTCCTTCAGGATGAAGGGACGCTACCCACATGAAATGGCAAAGAGCCAAAAACAAAAAAAGATAAATGAGAACTTTTTATTCTTCCGTCAAATAAAAAAGTATCCCGAAAAAATGTGTGATACTCCCTCCCAGAACAAAAAGATGCCAAACCGCATGATTATATGGCATTTTTTCCCATGCATAAAATATAATCCCGAGGGTGTATGACAACCCGCCAATAAGAAGCCAGACAAGTAATTTCAACGGGACTGTTTGCAACATTGGTTTTATAGCAATGACAATGAGCCAACCCATGGCAATATAAAATAAAACAGAAATTTTATCGTATTTCCCTGTTAGGAAGATCTTTGTAATAATACCAGCCACAGCCATTGCCCAGACAATTCCGAAGACAGTCCATCCCCACGCCCCAGGAATTGAAACTAAAACGATAGGGGTATATGATCCAGCGATTAGTAAATAAATTGAAGAGTGATCCATTACTTTGAAGAATTGTTTTATTCGTCCATGGGAAAAGCTATGATACAAGGTGGATGATAAATACAGAATAATCAGGGAGCTTCCGTATACACTATAGCTGACGACTCTCAACGTATCACCATTCCCAGAAGCAGAAACAAGCAAAATAGCAAGAGCTGCAATACTCAATGCTGCGCCGATTCCATGTGTAATACTGTTTGCAATTTCTTCCCCCAAGCTCTGAACTGCCGGGTCTGAAACATCATCAATCTGCTGTTTTGTCGTTTTGCTGTTTTTCATATTTAATACGTTATATCTCTCTTAAAATTACATGGATTAAAATTTGGTTTGATTTTTATATAAAACACTCGCCAAAGCATTGTCAATGAAGGTGTTTCAAAATTCGTTGAGGCCGGAGCCATACCTCGCTCCGGCCGTGCCGGTTATAAAACAATGAATTGAGTAACCACAAGAACCAACGTCCTGGGAATAATCAAAAGACACGAAATTTCATGACTCTTTTGATTCAAACCGAATCTTATTTCTTGATAGTTTTAATCTGACAATCATGCCACTTGTGGGTAGCTGAAAAAAAGCGAAGGTCATTATTGAAAAATCCTGTTGTAAATATGAATAAATTCCCCATACAGATCCATCTGACATGGATAAGGCCCATGCTCGGAATAAAATTTTCCAAAACATGGCGTAGGATTTTAAGTCGTATTCAAGGCGCTTTAATGGAGCATATTGAAATATGTGCCCATTAAGGCAACGAAGAAGACAGCTTAAAACTGGCCTCCCGTATGACAGACCAGTTTTCCATCCGTCTGGAGGGGAGAACCATCCGGCTGACCCTGCGACAGGATTTAGCATATCCGTCTGTTGAACCGGAACCAGGAAATTTTCTGGCGGGAAAAGGGCAACTCTCCATTAATCCGAATCCAGACTCTTTTCTGGTCAGGGATGCCTGTATCCCTGCCCTGGGACTGTTCAGCGGCTGGGCTTTTGCCCCCTATTCTCCCAGCAAACACAGGGTTCCGTTTCCCCAACTGGATCCGCATCTCCCTGGTCCAGGCACCGGTAATGGAAGCTTTCTGCCATATTTTTTCCCAGGTCATAAACAAAATTTTTCCACCGGATAAAGGATAAGATCCCGCCCTGGTGGCCTTTCTCCGGGCGATTAATTCCTTGACAATTAAACTGGATAATCCATAATCCATGACCATATTTGTTGTCTATGAATTCCATGATGCAACTTACGATAAAGATTAAAAATGAATATAAAGCCACCACCTGAAATCGGAATTTCAACACTAAGACCCGACGCATTCACCAAGGTCAAGGGTGTTGAAAGATTCACCATAGACCGGCCCTGCATTGTTCAAAGCCGGAAAACCGAGGCCTTTTTATGTGGCAGCCCCCTGGAGCCAGAAGTATTGGAAATGGCTGCAGAGCTGGCAAGGGTTGCGGTTTCACCTATCTCAGATGTCCGGGCCACTAAAGCCTATCGGCGGGATGTGGCCGGCAGACTGTTGATGAGGATGGACCAGGCTGTCCAGGGAGCGAGTTGATGGACAATGCCAAGCCGGATCGACTGTGGACCTGGCCCTTTGTGGTGCTGCTGGCCATCACCTTCCTGACCTATGCCAATATCTCGGTCTTTTTTGAATTTTATGCCTACCTGGAAACCTGCCCCATTGATCCGGCCTGGTTCGGCACCATCATCGGGATCTTTGCCGCGGTCTCCCTGGTGGTCCGTCCCCTGGTCAGCCCCTTTTTCCAGCCGGGCAATGCCCGGAGTTTTTTGATCCTGGGCGCGGTCATGGTGATCCTGGCCCTGGCCGGCTACAGCACGACCCAGGGACTTTGGGGACTGATGGGGGTCCGGATCTTTCACGGCCTGGCCTTTGTAGTCATGGGCTCGGCCCTGACCGCCCTGATGATGGCCCATGTGCCCCCCAAAGGCTCGGCCCGGTTTTTTGGTATCCTTTCCATTGTGATCCTCATTCCCAATACCTTGGTCCCGCCCCTGCTGCCTGTCCTCACCGGGCTCGCCAAGGGCTTGCCCGGGGTGCTTCTGGGATTTGCAGGGTTCACCGCCCTGGTCTTTTTTTTGCTGCCCCTGGTTCCCGGAGAAAATGCAGGAAAAGGAGGAATTGCCCAGACCCAGGCCCTGACCCGGGCGGAAATCATACAGAACCTCACCGATGCCAGGGTGCTGATCCTGCTGTCAGCCATGTTCTGCATGTACTGCGGCCATGCGTTGGTTTTCTTCTTTCTGGACGGATTCAGCAAAACCATGGGCATTGCCCATGCCGGCCTGTTTTTGACCCTGTCCACCGCAGGAGAAATCGGGGTCCGCCTTGTGGGGGGAATGGGAGAGCCTGCTATGAATCACACTTTTCACCCTGGGAACATGGCTTTTCAACAATGGGCCAGGTTTTGTCGTTCAGGGTCAAGGAAAGCTGCCCCTCCCGTTCGTCCATGAACTTTGACAATTTTACAAGGGCCCGGTCTGTAAATTTAATGGTGTGCTCTCCGGTTTCAAGGTAAAGTGCATCGTTTGCCGTGTAGAGCTGCTCCGGGCAGAGGGTCATTTTTGTCCCGTTGTTCAGAACCAGGCTCCCCTTTGAGACATTGATGTCAACCACAAAAAGCGCCGTGTCTTCATGGCGGAAATAGACCTTTTCCTCAAACTCGTCCGTGAGCTGGTACACATGGTAACCCATGTCGTCTTTGCGGATGGAGGCGTTAAAGTAGGCGATCAGCTTTGGATGTTCAAACCGACCGTGTTCGTTGTGCCACACCCCGTTTTTGTCCATCCAGAATACCGCCTTGTCCCTGGGTATGATGATCTGCTTAATGTCTGAAGTCATGGATTAGGTCAACCTTTCAAATAATTCGTGTTTAATGCTGAGTGTTCTCATGCGGTTGATGGCAGCGGCGAGTTCAAGGGATCTAAACCTTGCAAGATCACCTGCCACAAAGGGCATGAGCATGTCCAGCCCTTCGTGTTCAAGGGCTTCGTCAACTGCCGTTATCACCTGCTTGAGGCTCATATTTGCGTCCATGTACCTCCCTGCATGGACAAGGGCCCAGGCCAGGGCCCGGGTCTGGGAAGGATGAACGATCTGCTCCACGTCCCCCATATCGACCAGGTCATCACCCAGAAGTATGGCCCGCCGGCCCCGGCTCTTTATCCGTTTTCTTCCCGCTGCTGTCCGGGGATTGATGCTCGTATTCAGGGGGATCCTCGCCCCTGGGTCGGGCAGTTTACCCCGGGCCTCATTTTTTCTCTTTGACCTGTGGCGTTCAAAAATGCCCCTGGCCCGGGCCGTGACATCCAGGCAGGTGAAATCCTTCATCTGAATGACATGGTCGGCAACGCCAAGGTAGTCACCTGAACCGCCCGTCACAAGCACCGTGGACACGCCCCTCTCCCGGTAAAGGGCTTCGACCCTGTCGATAAAAGGGGTGATGGGCTCGTTCTCTTTTGCCACAAGGTGCTGCATCAACATATCCCGGACCATGAAATTTGTCGCACAGGTGTCCTCGTCAAGGAGCAATGCTGAGGCCCCTGCCTCCAGGGCTTCGCAGATGGCCGCAGCCTGGGAGGTACTGCCGCTGGCATTGGCCGTGGAAAAAATCGTGGTTGATTTTCCTTGCGGCAGGTGGTTGATAAATGCTGAGATATCGGTTTTCTCGATATTTCTGCCCTCTGCGGCCCGGATCTTCACGGCACCTGCCCCGGTCACCACCCGCTCCCGGCCATCTCCTGGGACATGATTGTAAACGCCTGCGGCCAGGGCCTTTAACAGGGTGGATTTTCCGTGGAACCCACCCCCCACGATCAAGGTCACCCCCTTGGGAATGCCAAGGCCCACGATCCCTTTCTGGTTGGGAAAATCCACCCTCACCTCAAAAGCTTCAGGAGAGATAAACGGAACAATGGACCCATTTTTCAAAGGAGCATCGTCGATGCCACTGGCCCGGGGTAACAGCGAACCGTTTGCCACAAAAGCGACAAGTCCCAGGGCGTCAAGCCTGGACCTCAGAAAATCAGCATCCTCTACCGCTTCAATATGCCGGTGCACCCTGCCGGAATCTGCTCTGTCCATGAAAAGCGAACCGGCAACGATGTCGGGCAGCACACGGATAAACATGACCGTTGCATCCTTTGAGGCGATCCTGCGGTCAGACGCCGGAAGGCCCATGAAAAACCTTGCCTCAACATACTCCGGGGTCACCACCATGGCTGAATGCTCAAGGATCTCCTGCCCGGGTCGATCAATGGTGATCAGACCGCTCTTTCCCGTCCCCCGTTCCTGGGTTGCCTTGTCCCGGCAATGGTCAGAAAAACTGCGGGTCAGAAAGTCACAAAGGGCAATATTCCGGCTTTTGTTTGATGTCAGGCCAGGACCAAAACCTGTTGCGGACCGGTCAACCCGAACCCGCATCCTGCTCGGGGTGGCATAGGGGTCTGTCTGAACATGATCGATGAACAGTTCAAATCCGTCAAACCGGTAATTGCCCTTTAAGATTTGATAGGCCTTGTACCCCTTGCCGTTGACCTGATCAAGGCGCCTTACAAGCTCTGTTTTGTCATTCATCCTTTTTCTCCCTGGACTCTCAGGCCCGACGTCGTTTAAACGAAGTCGCCCCCATGCCGGCCAACTGCATCCACACGGTTCTCCAGGCTGAAAGATTTTTTTTGGGATCCTTTCCCCGGGCCATGCGATGGATCTGCTGCTCAAACCAGACAAGGCCGATTCCCAGACTTTTGTCCAGATTTTTAATGCCGGTGGTCGGGGAAGCAAGATCAAGAGTATAATCTGGGTCAGCCAGGACTCTCTGGGGCAAATCAGGCACGAGGACAAGGGGCCGGGCAAGGCCCACAAAATCTGTGGCTCCGGAATCAAGGGCTGCCTGCATCCCCCGGGCACTTCTGAAACCACCAGTAACGGCCAGGGGAGCTGTGGCCACCCTGCGCACCTTTTCCGCATAGTCCATGAAATACGCTTCCCGATTTCGGGTACTCTCCTTGACCTGGTTTTTTAAAGACCCCATCATGGAAGGATTCTCATAGGTGCCTCCTGAAATTTCGATCAAATCCATACCGGCCTGGGCGAGCTGATCCACCACGGCCATGGAGTCAGTTTCAGAAAAACCGTCTTTCATAAAATCGGCAGAGTTCAATTTAATGCCCACGGGGAAGGCAGCCCCCACCCGTTCACGTATGGCCCTGTAGATCTCCAGAACAAATCGCATACGGTTTTCAAGGCAGCCGCCCCATTGATCCTCCCGCTGGTTATGGCGGGGGGAAAGAAACTGGCTGACAAGGTAGCCGTGGGCCCCGTGGATCTGAACCCCGGTAAAACCAGCCTCCTTTGCCAGGGCAGCTGCAGCGGCAAACCGCTGGATAATTTCCAGGATTTCAGATTCTTCAAGTGCCCGGGGGGTGTTGAACGCCTTTTCAAGCCCTCGTCCCAGGGGAACAGCCGAAGGTGCCACAGGTTCTTTGGCCAGAAACGAAGGAATCTGTTTACCTGGATGATTCAACTGTGCCCAGAAATGTGAACCGCAGGTTGTGGCCGCCCGTGTCCAGTTACGAAAGGCAGCAAGGTCACTTTGATCGTCCAGCACCACATTTTTCGGTTCGCCAAGGGCGGTCCGGTCAATCATGATATTACCGGACATGTTCAGGCCAACACCACCTTTGGCCCAGCGTTCATAAACCCGGGCAAGACCGGGTACAGGATCGTGGTGTCGTGTGCCAAGCTGTTCGCTCATGGCCGATTTCAAGAAACGGTTGGGGATGACTGCACCGCAGGGCAGTTTAAAGGGAGAGGCTAAATCGATGGTTTCGGTCATGGATTGTTTTGTCCTTTTTTCCAAGGGGGTTACAAGGTTAATCGTGCAGGGTTACAAAAAAGCCCTGAGTTGCTGAATTTCGCTCGCCCACAGGGAGGGGTCAGGGGTTTCAAGGATCAGGGGAATATTGTCAAACCGGGTGTCTTTCATGATTCGTTCAAAGGGTGCCATGCCAAGGGTTCCCTGGCCCAGGCTCGCATGGCGGTCCACCCGTGACCCCATGGCTTTTGTTGAATCGTTGAGGTGCATTCCCTTAAGATAATCAAATCCAATCACCCGGTCAAAGGTCTCAAAGGTCTGGTGAAATCCATGTTCGCTTTTGAGATCATACCCTGCGGAAAAACTGTGGCAGGTATCAAGGCACACCCCGACCCGGGTCTTGTCCTCAACCTGGTCTATGATAGTTCGTATCTGGGAGAAATCAAATCCAAGATTGGTTCCCTGGCCTGCCGTGTTTTCAATGACAGCAGTGACATCCTGGGTCTGTTCAAGGGCAAGGTTGATGGATGCGGCAATGGTGGCAAGGCATGGGTCAATGTCAATCCGCCCCAGGTGGCTTCCGGGATGGAAGTTGAGCAGGGAAATGCCCAGCTGCTGGCACCGTTCCATCTCGTCCACAAAGGCGGCCCTTGATTTTTCCAGACTCTCCCTGTCCGGATGCCCCAGGTTGATCAGGTAGCTGTCATGGGCAAGGATCTGGCCCGGACCATAGCCAAGGGTCCTGCAGGCCTCTTTAAATCCCAGAATACTTTTTTCGGTCAGGGTTTTTGCCTTCCACTGGCGCTGGTTTTTGGTGAACAATGCAAAGGCGGTTGCTCCGATGAGACCTGCATTTTTCGGGGCATTTTCCACACCGCCCGCAGCACTTACATGGGCACCGATGTATTTCATGGCTCTCCTTTTTAGCCTATTATTCCAGGTTGTCGAGCCTGCCGGTTTCAGCCATCAGGTTGACAAGGGCAATCTGATAATCAATCCAGGTGAAGGCCACGGCGCCTGAGGCTCGGACAAGGTCTGTCTGGGCCTGGTTGAGCCGGGTCAGGGGAAGGGTTCCGGCCCGGTAGGCTGTCTCCACATGATCCCTTATCCGCCGGGTTAATTCAAGGGTTTTGTTCTGGCGCTCATAGGTTTCAAAGGCCGTGTCTGCCCGATCCCGGCTCTGGTGGATTGCCGAGGATATGGACAACAGCAGGCCCTGGCGCTGGTGATCAAGGGCGCGTATTTGAGCGTTTACCGCCTCAATTTTCCCACTTGTCCGGCCACCGGTATACAGATCCCAGGAGGCGACAATGCCCACATAGGTGTCATGCTCCTCCTGGTCTATGACGGTGATATCATCCTGGAAGAGATAATCCGCCCCGGAAACAAGGGCAATGGTGGGTGAATTTGCGCCCTTCTGTGCCCTGAGGCGCTGGTCCAGGGCCAAGGCCCCCTGATCCAGAGCCTTTAAATCCGGCCGATGCTCCAGGGCAAATTGATAATCAGCGTCAAAGCTGTCTGGGGGATGTCTTTGCCCCTTGGATATCCGAACGGGATAAAGATTTGGGGGCAGTAGAGCCCCTGGCAGGCCCATGAGCTGGGCCAGTACCGTTTTAACGATCTTGAAATCCCGCTGTGCCGTCAGAAAATCACTCTCTGCCTGGAGGGCCTTTACTGAGAAGTTGAGCATTTCAGCCTCGGGAACGGTTCCCACCTCCCATCGAATCCTGGAGTCCCGTTCCAATACCTGGTTGAACTGCTGGTTCTCCCTTGCAACCACCATGCCTTCAACGGCAAGCTGGGCCTGGTAAAAGGCCGTTGCAACGGCCTTAAGCAGCAATCGCCGGGTTTCGGCCAGCATCTGTTTTCGCTGTTCAACACCGTAATTTGCCGCAAGGGCGTTGGCCTCTCGGGCAAACCCATCAAAAATCAGCCAGGTCAGCCCAAGACCGACCCCGGTTTCGTTGTAGGACTCGTTCAGTCGGTATGTGGGCATCCAGTCCGGTTGAATGGTCGCATCAATGGCCTTGACATTACCCGTTAAAGAGACTGTGGGAAGATAGGCAGACCGGGCCTGTTTAACCACAGCCCGGGCAGATTCAATCCTCGCCTTTGCCTCAAGGATGTCAGGATTCCTGGCTAGGGCTGTTTTAAATGCCTGGTCCAGGGTTAAAGAGCCCTGGGGAATATCCGGCAGATCCGCTTTGGCAAATACCGTGGTCCAGGCACAAACCACTGAAAGACAGATAAATATCACAAATTTCATAGCTGGATTCCTCATAGATACCGCTTCTCTGACTTAATCCGGTAAAATAGACAATAGAGCAGCGGAACAACAATCAGGGTTAAAAAAGTTGCCACAAAAAGACCACCCATGATGGTGACGGCCATGGTCGCGAACATGGGATCAAAGACCAGGGGCAGCATGCCCAGAATGGTGGTTCCAGAAGCCATGATCACGGGCCGCATGCGGCTGACAGAGCTATCCAGAATAGCCTTGTAGGGGGGGTAATCCTCTTTCAAAAAAATTTCCACCTGTTCGATCAGTACAATGGCATTCTTGATCAGCATGCCGCTGAGCCCCAGAAAGCCCAGGATGGCCATGAAGCCAAAGGGCAGATCCATGATCAAAAGCCCGGCGGCAATCCCCATGATGGAAAGGGGCACGGTCAGAAAGATGACCAGGGGCGTTCGAACGGAGTTGAACAGACCGACCACAATGACAAACATCCCGAGCACGCAAAGGGGAAATATTTTGCCCAAAGGTTCCCTTGCATCGTTTGAGGCTTCAAACTCGCCGGCCCACTCAAGGCTGTAACCCGGAGGAAGATCAAGGGCTTCAATCTTCTGGGCCATGGCAAGGCGAAGGGGAGCGGCAAGACCCCTGGCGGGGTTACACTGAACCGTCACGGCCCGCTGCTGATCCCGGTGACCTATCAGGGGCCATTCCCAGACGGTTTTCACCCCGGTGATGACTTGATTAATGGGAATAAACAAACGGTTCGCATGGCTGTAAATCTGGACATTGTCAAGGTCGCCCACTGAATTGCGTTGTTTTTCCGGCGGCCGGGTAATGATGGGAATCAGTTCGTCCCCCTCCCTGTAGAGCCCGGCCACAACGCCTGTGAACTGCCACTTCAACGCACTGGAAAACTCACTCCTTGTGACTCCTGACCTGCGGGCCTGACTCTGGGAGAATTCAGGTCTTATCACCCGTACCTGCTGGCGCCAGTCGGTTCTTACGTCCCGGGTGTTCGGGGTCTGCTCCATGATCTTTCCGGCCTGGTCGGCAAGATCCTGTAGAACCTTGATATCAGGTCCCCTAAATCTTGCCTCCACCTGAAAGGTGACGGGTGGCCCGGAAACTATCTTTCGTGCATAGGGCTCGGCATCGGGAAAATTTGCCGCAAGATAAGCGTTGACCTGTTTGACAAGCCCGTTAATCTGGAGATAATCGTCAACCTCCACCAGCAGCTGGCCGTAACTTGGATTGGGAATCTGGTAATCATAGGAGAGAAGAAACCTGAGGGCCCCTTCTCCTGCAAAGGTGGTGATATTTTTCACCCCATCCATCTGCCGAACAAATTGTTCAATCTTTGCCAGATCGTCGGCCGTATGGTTGATATGGGTTCCCTGGGACTTCCAGAAGTTTACGTAAAAATAACGCTGGGTGGAGTCAGGAAAAAAAGCAGAAGGGATGGAACCAAACCCGATGATCGACAGCAACATCAGCAGGCTGACAACCACCAGTGTCAGATAGCGCCACCTGAGGGCCAGATGGAGCATGCGCCGGTAGATGCGAAAAATCCTTGAGCCATAGGGATCTTTCATCGCCTGTGATTCCGGGGTCTTGAGAAACCACACGCAGAAAAGCGGAGTAATGGTTACGGCAAAAAGCCAGCTGAGCAACAGAGAAAGGGCCATGACCTGGAACAGGGACCTGCAGAATTCACCCACATTTCCCGGGGCATACCCAATGGCGGCAAATGCCAGGATGGCCACAAAGGTGGCTCCCAACAGGGGCCACTGGTTTTCCCTGACCACCTGGACGGCAGCACTCTCCCGGCTTTCCCCCCGGGTGACCCGCACAAGGATGCCGTCCGTCACCACGATTGCGTTGTCAACCAGCATGCCCAGGGCAAGGATCAGGGCACCAAGGGAAATTTTCTGAAGATCGATCCCCATGAGCAGCATGCCCATGAAAGTTCCAAGGATGGTCAGCAAAAGGATGATACCGATGAGCATGCCGCTCTGCCATCCCATGAAAATCATGAGCAGCACCACCACAATGACCACCGCCTCTGCCAGGTTTATAAGAAAGGCGTTCACCGATTCAGTCACCACACGGCTCTGGTAATAAATGGTATTAAGGGCCATACCCGGCGGCTGCCGGGCCTCAAGTTCATGGAGTTTTTCCCTCACCGAATCTCCCATGGTGATGACATTGCCGCCATCCACGGTGGAAACGCCAATGCCGATGCAGGGACGACCGTTGTATCGCATCATGTTCCTGGGCGGTTCCCAGTATCCCCTCGTGATTGTGGCGATGTCTCCAAGCCTGACCATTGAACCGGCCCCACCGATCAAAAGATCAGCAATCATGGTTTCACTCTTGAACTCGCCCGTGGGGGAGATACGCATGTATTCGGTATTGACATCCACCTTACCGCTTGATTCCACAACGTTCTGGAGGTGAAGGGTCTGGTAGATCAAATCAGGAGAAATACCCAGCCCGGCAAGTTTACTGGGCTCGAACTCGATATAAAGGACCTGCTGCTGGATTCCCCAGAAATCTATTTTTGCCACATCCTTGCACAGGAGCAGCTCTTTCTTAAGATATTCAGCCTGGTCCTTTAGCTGGGCCAGGGTGTAATTATCACCGGTCAAGGCAAAGAAAACCCCGTAAACATCACCGAAATCATCGTTAACCTGGGACGGCCCTGCTCCAGGGGGAAGGGTCGCCTGGATATCAGCCACCTTTCTTCTGAGTTCATCCCAGATCTGGGGCAACTCTCGTTTGTTGAACGCATCCTTCATCTCCACATACACAAAGGAGATGCCCTCCTGGGAGGTCGAATAGATTTCCTTGACCTGGCCCATGGATTTGATGGCCTCCTCAACCTTCTCCGTAATCTCCTCTTCCACCTCCAGGGGTGTAGCACCGGGATAGGGGGTAATCACAAGGGCTGTTTTAATGGTAAAGGTGGGATCTTCAAGTCGTCCCAGATGTTCAAAGGCCAGGAGACCTCCCCCGATCAGAAGCAGGGTCAAGATTGCCAGGAATGTTCGTCTGTTAAGAGCAAATCGGGCCGGGTTCATTCGTGGTTTCCTTCCATGGAAATGTCTTTGAGTGTCATGTCTGAACGTATAAAATCAACACCTTTGACAACAATCTGGTCTCCAATGGCAAGACCCTGTTTGATAATGATGCGCGAAGCGCCGTTTAAACTGCCGACCTCAACTTTCGTTTTCCGGGCCGTGGACGATGCTGCGTCAAAAACCCACACGGAGGAATCACCACTGCTGTCAGTGACAAGTGCCTTTGCCGGGATCGTGATACTGGAATCTTCGTTCTGGGGTGTTGACCAGATCACCTCGGCCGTCATGCCCGGCAGCACCATGAAATCCTTGGGCGCCGGCAGGGTAAAGACCATGGCATAGGTTCGGGTAACGGGATCGGCATCGGTATTCCATTCTGATAGAACCACCTGAAAGCGCTTATCAGGTCTGGCCGGAAAGGAGGCAAGGGCCTCTGAGCCCCTCCTGAGCCCTCGACTGATGATCTCATTTTCCGGCACTTTAATTTCAATTTCCAGGGTATCAATGGCATGGAGGCCCAGAACCACCCTTCCCGGCTGTACCATCTCATTATTTTCAATCAACTGGGCCGTTATAATGGCGTCATAGGGTGCCCGAAGTGAGGTATAGGCCAGCTGATGCCGGGCAATCAAAAGCTGGGCATCAATGGCCGTCACGGACGAGGTAAGAGTGCGTACACTGTTTTTAGCATGGTCGTGATCCACCTCGGGAATCACCTTTTTGTTGAAAAGGGTTTCGATCCTTGCAAAATCAAGGTTTGCCGTATCCAGCTGGGCGACCACCCCCGCCTTCTGGGCCTCAAGCACCCTGATTCTGTCCTCATAATCCTGGGGATCAATCTGCATGAGGACCTGGCCTCGTTTAACGGCATCCCCGGGTTTAATGTTCACCCGGATCAGGGGACCTGCCACCCTGAAGGCAAGCTTTGCGGTTTTGGAAGCCTTGACTGTTCCAGGATATTTTTTTTCCGCGTTGATATTAGTAATGCCGACCTTTTCTATGACAACGCCGCGGGTATCAGCAGCATCTGACGCATCCGGGACTGTTTCAGCGTTCAGGGCAAGGCAGTGTGCCCCAATGAAAAAGCTCGAAACAATGAGAACCGTCACGGTTAACACAATCAATCGTCTGGGTTTCATTTGTTGTTTTCCTTGTTTAATGATCTGCCCGTGGGCAAGGGGAGCAGGACTCAAGGGTGACCATGGGCAAGCCCAGCAACATTTGGGTCTGGCCTACGATCATGTCCTCCATCTGTTTTAAATAGCGTTTGCTGTACTTTTTTTTCTTAAGAAAACTGAGCACACTGTCAATATTATGGGCATGGAAGATGATGGGCGCATTGATGAGCATGGTGTGGAGAAAAACAGCATCATCGTCAAGCTCCGGCTTAATCTGCTTAAAAAACCGCCCAAGGCAGGTAAGGTCCGGCACTAAGACCTCGTCGGAGACCTGATTCATCATCCTGTCCCGGTTGTGGATCACCTGGTAAAGCACCCGGATATGCCACCAGGGCTTATCTGGATTAAAGGTTATCTCTATGGCCCGTTTGACAATGGCCCGGATCGCCCGGGATTGAACCTCTGGCTGGTCCAGATCCTTCTCAAACGGGGCAAGGGTTTTTGAGCAGGGAGACTCCCTCATCTCCCTGGTCGCAGCCCGGAAGACCGCCTCAAAAAGCCCGAGTTTAGATTTAAAATGGTAATGGATGCAGCCGATGTTCTGGCCGGAACGTTGCGCAATGGCCCGGGTTGACACATTGGAAAATCCGTGCATTGCGGCAAGTTCTCCTGCGGCAGAGACCAGCAGTTCCCGGGTCTTTTCCCCGGCAGAATAGGTTGCCATTTGATCTCCTTTATAAGCAAACGGCGATTTATACAATCGACTAAATTAATTCGATCGACTAAAATTACACAATAGTCAAAATGAAGTCAAGGACAAACCAACGGCCGCCTGCACCGGTTCAGATCGTCCAGACCATGGCAGTGTACCTGCTTTTCAACGTGTTAAAAGGTCCAAAATATCCAGCAATTCAGACTCGATCCGGTCCGCCAGCAAAAACTTCTGGGAGCGGTGATATTTCCCCAACAGGGGTATGATCCAAAGCAGCAGGTCCTAGAGAATTGTCAGCCCATGGACATCCTTTATGGGACCTCTCATCACAGTTCCTTTTTCGCATCAAAGGGTATAAGGGTAAAAATTCAAAGTTTAATCCTGGCGCAACGAAACCCGATATCGCTGAACCTGGTGCCCGGGCCGAGGCTGCCGTAGCTGCGGGCGGCGCACCGACAACCACCACCGAAATCGACGAAGGACCCGCCGCGCAAGACAGGGAGTCTTTTTTTTCATCCTTCAGCAATTTAAAATATTTCTCAATATCACTATTTTCAAACAATTTCTCAATTTCCGGATCATAGGGGAAATCCGCAAAAATTTCCTTCTGGTGATACCCGGTCCTTGTCCATTCCCAAACGTTGCCCCCCAGGTCATGCACCCCTTCCGGCGTCTTGCCGTCCAGAAAAACACCCACAGGCGAGGGCCCTCCCAGGCCAGTTTCATTATAGTTACAGATTTGGGGCTCGATCTCCTTGCCCCAGGGATATTCCCGTTTTTCCTTACCAGCGGCCGCCGCCTGCCACTGGGCTTCTGTTGGAAGAGAGTGTGAAAAGCCTGGCTCCTTAACGTCTAACCAGGCACAAAAGGCAGAGGCCTCATACCAGTTCACCCCTACCACCGGCCCATTGGGGCAATTGTATTTTCTTTCCCGCCATAATCTCGGTTCTTTGACCTTGGCAGTTTCCAGCCAGATACTCCCCTGCTTGCTCCAAAACTTGCGATTTTCGTAGCCGCCACCAGCCATGAACTGGTTAAACCAGGCATTGGTCACCGGAAATTTTGATATTTCAAACGCTGGCATCTCGGTTTTTCCCAGGCCCTCAAGAGAATAGACCCCTCCATCAATGGGAACAAACGCCTGATAGCCCTCATCATAACCCAGGTGCCCCATGAATTTTCCGGCCCTGAAACGCACCCCGGGCGCTTCCCCTGAGCGGACAAGGGTCTGCATCCGGTCAATGGCAAGGCTGCAGGTTGCAGGTTTGCGGTTGTCCCTGTGGATATCCATGAGGGACTGGGCTGCCACAAGATGGTTTCCGGCCCCCCCAGGCTGTGGCGCCTGTTTAAAGATCTTTTCAATAATCTTATTGGCCGCCCCGGAACTTTTCATGCTCAAAAACCCGATAAAAAGGGGAATGACCTCATTAAAGCGTTCATCTTCCACATGGGGTTCTATGGCGTCGAAATAGGAATCCTCAACATGGTCCAGGAGATAGGTGGCCGTCAAAAATTCCTGGAAGGTCAGGTGGATAAATTTATACCGGCCATTCTCCCGGTGGAGCAGGCCCGTGGCCGGTTCGATCCTGTCAAACAGGGCACCATAGGAGGCATCCAGTTTTCCAAGGGAAAAATGGTTTTTCATGAGGGCCAGGGCCTCATGATGGTCAATGGAGCGGTCCTCTTCCTTAAACATGGAATGGGCCAGATCCATCATGAAACGGTTAACCCGGACCTTTTCCTCCCCGAATTTGGAAAAGAGCCGGTCCACAAATCGATCGTAGAGGTCTGCCCGCTGGTCCGGCAGCACCTTGAGGTCATTGTAGAGGATACACATGGCCGTGAGCATCAGGGGGTTGGTCTTGAGGGCATCGATCCCCTCCCTGGCCCGGATCTCTCCTTTCATCCGGTCAGCCGTTTCCAGCCCGATATAACGGCTGTCATCGTAGATATGGGCGAACCAGTTTGAAATAAAGGCCTCTACCTGGACCTGGGTCAGGTCTTCCACCCAGGCCCTCCGTTGCCCAAAGCGTTCGGCCACCACCCCTCCCACGCCATGGGGACGTCCCAGCAAAACCATCCGGACCCCTTTATATGCCAACCTGAAATCGGCAAAACAGGAAACGATAAATTCCCGGAGCCCTTTTTCCGCCTCATCCAGGCCATCCAAGATAAAGACGGCCCGGCCCTTTTGGCAAAAGGCCTCAATGGTTTCAAAGGTCAGAAACGAAGAAAAAATGCTGCGGCAGTACCAGTCCAGCAACTGCCGGGCCCTGTCCCCATTGGGCAGGCCCCTGGCGCCATCAAACGCCTTGAAATCCTTGAAATAGAGGAGAACCGGCAAAAGTCCCTTGGGAAAGTAAGGGCTCTCATCGTTCACAATGGACCTTGCCATGTGCCGGGCCAGGGTGGTCTTACCCGAGCCTGCCTGGCCCGACACCAGAAGGGTTTCTCCCCGAGCCGCCAGGACCTCTATCTCCACGGGACTGTTTTGGGATGGGTCAGAACGCGCTGTCCCCTTATTTTTGCTATTCCCTGGTGGGGCTTTTTCATCCGGGTCCTGTGAAAAAAGGGGCTGGAATATCTCGGGCAGATTCACCCGAATCACTTCTGTTCCCTTGCTCAGGCAATCAATGTCCATGCATTGGGTCTTTTCGTTCAGCCAGCACCGATAGATTTCAGGAACCACTGCTGCAACGCTTTCCCGTTCCGGCCCTGGGGTTGCGCCCACGTTAGGTGCTTCGGGCCGGGTAAGATCGGCAATCACTTTCTCCAAATCTTCACGAATGAGGGTCTTAAAGCGGTCCAAGGAGTCAAACTCTCCATAAAGCAACAGTTCGTCTGCCTTGATTTTCTCTTTCAAGTCCATCACCTTGATAAGGCCGGGGTCTTGTAACTCTTTTGCAGAGGAAATCCGCACCTCCTTGAAATAGAAAAGAATCTTCGGGCACTTCAAAGACTTCCAGGTCCCATAGGCGTTCAAAAACT
This sequence comes from Desulforapulum autotrophicum HRM2, assembly GCF_000020365.1. Lineage (NCBI taxonomy): Bacteria > Pseudomonadati > Thermodesulfobacteriota > Desulfobacteria > Desulfobacterales > Desulfobacteraceae > Desulforapulum > Desulforapulum autotrophicum. The sequence goes on from NC_012108.1 coordinate 3,862,167, forward strand.
CCTCTTCAGTCCCGGAACCCGAGGCGCCAGTGGGGGTCCCGTATTTTTTGTGGAGCAGGCAGACAAACAGGTCGCATTCTTTCTGGAGGCGGTTGATGGTCTCCTGGGGCCGACCTGCCGAGGGCACTGCATCCTCCCAGCCCACGGCCGCCAGCATCACCTGCTTTTCTTTTACCAGCACACGTTTATTCAGGGCATCACAAGCCGCCCGGACCGCTTCCCGTTCCTGGCCCAGGTCCGACGGGGAGGCGATAAACACCTTGAATTGCCGCACACAGCCTTTCTCCATTTTCCGCTCCTTTATGTCATCCACCCATCTCTACAAAGCGTTGCATCTATGTCTTCCCAAAGGGTAAAAGGGTAAAAATTCAACGTTTAATCCTGACGCAACGAAACCCGATAAAGAAGCTCCTGTTGCCCGGGTCGTAGTAGTTGCTACGGGCGGCACACCGACAGTAATCACTGCCACCGTCGAAGGACCCGCCGCGCAAGAAAAAGCGGTTCTCTTTGTTATCATAAAAAGAAGATGTCCACTCCCAGACGTTCCCAGCCATGTCATAACAGCCATAGGGGCTGACCCCGTTGGGATAGACACTCACCCTGCTGGGTTTCCCGATGTTTGATTCGGCGCTGTTGCACTTGTCTGGATCAAAGGTATTGCCCCAAGGGTAGACATTGCCCCCATCCCCCCTGGCCGCCCGCTCCCACTCAACTTCATCTGGAAGCTTACAGGTGTACCCGTCGTCCCTGAATTTTGTCATCCACCGGGCATAGGCATCTGCCTCGTACCAGGAGACCCCGACCACGGGCTGTTCAGGATCATTATACGCTTTATCCTCCCAGTATTGTGGCTGGTCGATATGTTTCGTTTCCCGCCACTGCCAGCCCTTATCATCCCAAAAATCCTTCTTCCCGTACCCCCCGGCCTTAACAAAGCGATCAAACCGATGATTTGTCACCGGGTAAAGATCCATTTCATAGTCATAATTCAGGCGTTGAGTCTGATTTTCCTGGTAGATAAAGGTGCCGGCAGGAATCAGAACCCTCTTGTCCTCCCCAGGCCGTTGTCCTTTTCGGTTTTCCTCTTTTTTCGGGGTTTCGACAATCCGGGCCAGGGTGACCAGCTGTTTCAACCCTTTTTTCTCCGGCCTGAAACTGTCAACGATGCGGACCAGGGTCATCTCCCTGAAATAAGAGACCAGGGAATCGGGGATGGCAAGACTGTCATCTTCTGCCATTGCCGGCAGTTCAATGTTTTTCTCCCTGGCCGTGTCAATCTTTTCATGCATGGCAGACAGGGTGTTAAATCCGCCCTGCTCTTTAAGGGCAAGGGAAAAGGGTCTGAACCCTTTTTCAATGACGTTCCAGAGCAGAAGGTCTTCCGGGAGGATATCGATCCCCTTGTTGGCGACCAGGCCTTTCAAAAGGTTGAGGTCGTTGATGAAGCGCTTGATATTCCGGGGGTTGTTCTCCATGGCCGGGATTACCAGGGGAAGATAGGTTTCAATTCCCTTTCCAAACTCATTGCCGATCTTTTTTAAAAAGGGGGCAAAGTCTTCCGTCGGGATCTTGGGCAGGTTGAACGTCACCTGGACGATCTTGTCCATGAAGCGCTCGGCATCCCCATGGTAGGTTTTTTCAAGGGCCTTGATGATGATGTCATTGTCCGCACCGATGATAAAAACGCACCCTTTCTGGTCCATGAACAATTTCAGGGTCTCAAGGACACTGACAATCTTTTCCCGGGGACAGCGGTCCAGGTCGTCGATAAAAACGGCCAATACCCCTTTTTTCTCCCCATGGGTTTCACACTGATTTTTTTGGGGCCGCCAGGACAGGTAGGTCCAGATCAACCGTGTGAAAAAGTCTTCAAACACATCGTAAAAGCCTGTAAATTTTTTATAGGCCGGATCCTGGAAAAATTCACTGATATCAAGGGTGGTTATTTTTTTGATAAGGCTTGTGAAAAGTTTAGGTGTATTGATCCCCTCTGTCAGTTTTTCAATTTGAGCCCGGCAACCTGTGAAAAAGCCGTCTTTTGCCATGGCCTTGAATATCTGCTCGATAAGGGCGGCCAGGATTTCATCCTCGTCCTTGTATTTCCAGGCCTGGAACCAAACGGTTTTGCTGTTCCGATAGGGGGTGCCGCCCTGGTATTTTTCATCCGTATCCAGCTTGTGGGCAATGCTTTTCATCAGGGTGGTCTTGCCGCTGCCCCATTTGCCATATACACCGATGACCAGGGGGGTCTGATTCTCCTCAAAGGCAATGAGGTCTGCAATGGTATCGACGTAGGCGGCAAAGCCGAAATCAGCCTCTCTTTTTTGGGGGGCGTCGCTGATAATTTGTACCGGTATGGAATCCATGAAATCTTATCCCCTGTCTTGTGAACGGGTTGAATGTCTGACCTGATAGAAAATGGTTTACTAAGTTGATGGACAGATGTCAATCAGGGAAAACCTGAGTACCGGACGGAACATTCAAGAGGAAACAACCATGGAGACTTCAAGAGTATCAAGCCCTAAAGCCAGAGCCGTCATCAAGGAGATCGTCGAGGATCTCCAGGGAAACTTACCACTACCAGGGCTGTATCTGTTGCGAAAAATGTAGGCGAGATAAGATCTGTACCGGGCTGATGGATGGAATGTCCTTGATCTACAATAAGATAATTTCCTCATAATCCTGGGGATCAATCTGCATGAGGACCTGGCCTCGTTTAACGGCATCACCGAGTTTAATGTCCACCCGGCTCAGGGGACCTGCCACCCTGAAGGCAAGTTTTGCGGTTCTGGAAGCCTTGACTGTTCCCGGGTATTTTTTTTCCCCGGTGATATTAGTAATGCCGACCGTTTCTAACACAACACCCCGGGCATCTGCATTACCAGGCACGTCCGGGACTGTTTCAGCGTTCTGGGCAAGGCAGTGTGACCCAGTGAACAGGCTCAAAACCATAAGAGCCGTAACGGTTACCACAATCAATCGTCTGGGTTTCATTTGTTATTTTCCTTGTTAATGATCTGTCCGTGGAAAAGATGAGCAGGAATCAAGGGTGTCCGTGGGCAAGCCCAGCAACATCCGGGTCTGGCATACGATCATATCCTCCATCTGCTTTAAATAGCGTTTGCTGTACTTTTTTTTCTTTAGGAAACTGAGCACACTGTCAATATTATGGGCATGGAAGATGATGGGCGCATTGATGAGCATGGTGTGGAGGAAAACAGCACCATCGTCAAGATCCGGCTTAATCTGCCTGAAGAACCGCCCAAGGCAGTCAAGGTCCGGCACCAGGACCTCGTCGGAAACCTGATTCATCATCCTGTCCCGGGTGTGGATCACCTGGTAGAGCACCCGGATATGCAACCAGGGTTTATCAGGATTAAAGGTTATCTCTATGGCCCGTTTGACAATGGCCCGGATCGCCCGGGGTACCGGCACACGGCATGCAGACAGGCAGTCAAACCCAAACAGTGCCTGCATGCGCCTCAGCTGGATCAGCAAAGTATCAAACGGGGAGGAGATATTAAGTTTGCTTCGGATCAGCCGCTTGCCCGGCAGTTCCAGGGATGCGGGTAACGCATAATTCTGGTTATTGCCAACACGAAATGTGTTTCCGGAACAGGAGAACATTGACAGATAGAACCTTTTTTCCTATATTCAACCCGGTTTTAATACCGTCCTGCAGTTTCCTGTTCAGCGGCAGCCCACACCACAAGGCGGCATTGGGGGACGCATTACGTCAGCCGGAAAGATGTACCGCTGCTGCATTTTTTTAAATGGCCCGGATATGCAATTCAGACTGCCGGCGTTTGATTAATTAAAAAAAGATTAATTTGGAACAATCATTTGATATTAAGGGCCCACTCAAAAATAACTTTACATTTTGGAGGCCAATTCATCCAGCCCTGCCGCGTTGTGAAAATTCGACGTATTCCTGGGCCCACTCAAAAATAACTTTACATTTTGGAGGCCAATTCATCCAGCCCTGCCGCGTTGTGAAAATTCGACGTATTCCTGATATGCCTGCATTTTCACGCCTTGCAGGGCAGGCGACTTGACCACCAAAATTGGTAATTTATTTTTGAGTAAACCCTAAGGGAGAAAAAGTCATGGGCTGGAAAACCAATTATAGATCCTTTTATTATGAGAATGCACCGGAACCGGATGATTTCGTTTTCAAAAAAGAAGAAACAGCGCTTTTAGTGATTGACATCCAGAATACGTATCTTCAGCCACCTGAAGATCCTGCTGAACAAAAAAGGTGGGCCCCCTTCCTGAAACGTATGAATTCGACGGTGATCCCGAACACGGCAAAGTTAATGACACATTTTCGTGATAATGGAATGGATGTGCTGTTTGCTCGAATTGCCTGTTTAAAGGAAAATGGGAAGGACCGTTCCCTTAGTCAGAAAAAACCCGGGTGGAATTATTTATTGCTGCCAAAGGATTCTGAGGAATCACAAATTGTACCCGAATTATTACCCCAAGAAGATGAAATTGTGGTCTGCAAAACAACGGACAGTGCACTGACCGGTACAAATTTACGTTTAATTTTACATAACATGAACATCAAAAATGTTATCGTCGTCGGTATCTTTACTGATCAATGCATCTCCTCATCAGTCCGGAGTCTCGCAGATGAAAGTTTTAATGTAATCGTGGTAGAAGACTGCTGTGCTGCAGGTTCAGATGAACTACACGAAAAAGAATTAGAAATCCTCAATATGATTTATTGTCATGTTTTATCATCTAAGGAGTTGACGTCTTTCTTATAACCGGCACGGCCGAAGCGAGAAATGGCATCCGGCCACAACGAAGCATGAAACTCGACACTATTAGGCCGGTGGGAACGGGTGTTGCCCTGAACAGGTTAAATGGCAACGGTGGACACGAGGTCCAAGGAGTTGCCATTTCCCTCGGAGCAGGCCATGGACGGCCTGCGAGAATGAGTGAAGGGCAACACCCGTTTCCGCCGGCCGGTCGAAGTGAGTTTCTTATAAAACCGGCACGGCCGGAGCGAGGGATGGCTCCGGCCTCAACGAATTTTGAAACGCCGCCATTGACAATCCTTTGGCGGGTGTTTCATAGAAACGGCCATGTCGGCCTGCCAACACAACGAATAATGAAAATGGCATTATGCCGCCCCCGACGGGCGATGGAACCGGCCCGGGACCGTCGGCGACCCTTTTACCCTGCCGGTCTAAAGCGCAGGAACTGCGGGCAAGTTTGTCCTCAAACAGCCTGCGCTTCTTAACGCCCGGCAGGGCAAAAGGGCTCATCGCCTTTGGGTCCCAATGGGCCGGTCCCATCGCCCGCCAGGGGCTCTGCTGTCGACAATTTGAGGCTACATTTTCTTATAAAAAAAAAAGCCCATGTTCAAAATAAAACATCTCCCATGAGGTGCCTTTTAAGCCGTTTGCTTCGTTGCCTTAATGGGCACATATTTCAATATACTCCCATTCACGCGCCTTGAATACGACTTAAAAGCCGACACCACGTTTTGGAAGAGTTTATTCCATCATGGGCCTTAAAAAAACAGACACATTGTTTCTCATATGTGCAATAAATACAAGTCGATCTTCATATCGTGCTTCAAATGTTGCCTTGTTATTTTTATCTTTTCAAGTAAAATGAATATTAATTCGTAATATTAACTACAAAATCAAGGAGCAACCCTATGAATTTTCCGTTGGTGAAAAGTCTTTTAATCTTGGGACTGATATCCTTACTGCCGACACCGCCATCCCCGGCAGATGTTATCAGTAAATCGGTTATAGTGGCGTCCACAACACAAATTGCTGATTTTGCAAGGCAAATCGGAGGAGATCAGGTTGTTGTAAAAAGTATACTTGCTCCCGGTGCTGACCCCCACACTTACAATGTCACTCCCAGGGATGTCCAAATTGTTCTGGAAGGCGACCTCTGTATTGAAAACGGCCTGCATCTGGAAGGCAAAAACTGGATGAAGACACTTGCAAAAGATGCGAATAAAACCTTAATAACCGCAACCGATGGCATCCAGCCACTCACAATTAATCAGGGCGGTGAATCCATTCCAGATCCCCACTCCTGGTTTTCACCCCGCAATGCAGCGGTCTATGTAAACAATATCATAAAAGGGTTGGCGACTCTGGATTCAAAAAACACAGCACTTTATCAAGCACGCGGCAAGCTGTTTTTACAGCAATTGCGGATTCTTGATGCCTGGATAAGAGAGCAGATCAATTTGATCCCGCCCCAGAGACGAATTCTTGTAACAACCCATGATGCGTTTAATTATTTTTGCAGAGAATTTAAGCTGAATGAAAAAAATGATTTTTTATCCATCGCGCCTGTGGGATGGTCCACAGGTGCAGAAGTCGGTGCAGGAATCACCCCTGAACGCAGACGTAAAGTTATTCAGTCAATTAAAGAATCCGGAGCACCCGCCATCTTTGTTGAAACCACGATCAATCCAAAACAAATAAGGGAAATCGCCAAAGAAACCGGAGTCGCGATCGGTGGTGAGCTCTATTCTGACTCCATGGGACCGGAAGGATCAGCTGGAGAAACCTATATCGGAATGATGAGGGAGAACACACTCTTAATTGTTAACGCATTAAAATAGGATAAATATGCGATTTTTTTTAAGTCTGCTAATCTGGTTGGTGATTATCGGGGGATTATTTGTCTACACATGGCAGCGTGATGCAGGTCTTCCCCAGGGTCCGCCTGTTGCAGCGGAGACAAAACATGTTCAGGGCAGTCATGTACTGGAGATAACCCCTACATTTTCAGTTGAAAAAGACCCTTTTGCCCTGCAGACTGACACGGACAATACCAGCCTGCTTGAACTGAGGTTAAATGGAACGGCCCTTGATGTCCCGGCTGCGGACATGAGACGCGGGCAAGTGATACAAATCCATGAGCTGCAAAAACTGCAGATCGGTTTTAATGAGTTTTATGTCAGTGCCGGCCCTCCCATTTCTGAAAGCATGCTGGCCCACGGGATGCGGATTAGACTTTTGAACGGCAGCCACGTTTTTTTTGATGACACGATTTGGGCAAACCCTGGCGCAAGAGTGTCCGGTACCATAAACTTTTCGCTTGCAGCGGATAAGGATGACCATCATGAACACTAAATCCAAATTTGCCATTGAGGTTGCACACCTGACCGTCAGTTACAATGCACGACCGGCCCTGTTGGATGTGAGTGTGAACATTGAGGCCGATCAACTGGTCGGTGTCATTGGTCCCAACGGTGCCGGAAAATCTACGTTTATCAAGGCGGTTCTTGGATTTGTAAAGCCAGATCTGGGAACAGTTCGCATCGCAGGAAGCAATGCCCAGAATGCAAAGGGGCTGGTTGCTTATGTTCCCCAGCGGGGTGCCGTTGACTGGGACTTTCCGATAACTGTAAAAGAGGTCGCTCTCATGGGCCGTTATCAAAAAATCCCCTGGTATTCATCCCCTGGAAAAAAAGACTGGGAAACTGCAATGGAAGCCCTGAAAATGGTCAGAATGGAAGAATTTTCAGATCGGCAGATCGGAGAACTTTCAGGCGGGCAACAGCAAAGGGTTTTCATGGCAAGGGCCCTGGCCCAGGGCAGCAATATTTTATTATTGGATGAACCCTTTGCCGGTGTGGACGCGGCGACGGAACGGGCCATTCTGGAAGTGCTTGACCGGGCAAAAAAATCTGGAAAAACGCTGGTGGTGGTCCACCACGATCTGTCAACTGCTGCTGAATACTTTGACAAACTTCTGCTTATCAAGCAACGGTTATATGCCTATGGGGAACCCACTGCTGTTCTTCAGGAGGACCTTCTCAGTCAGGTTTACGAAGGCCGGCTGAGAATATTCAAGGATATCGTAAAAAAGGAGAATACCTGATGTTTGATTTGTTTATCTCCCCCCTGACGGAAACTTATTTCCAGAAAGCGCTGATTGGCGGATCAATTGTCGCCATCGTTGCCGCTGTTGTGGGTTGCCTTGTGGTCCTCAGACGGATGGCTTTCCTGGGAGATGCACTGTCCCATGCCATGATTGCAGGGGTTGCCGGTGGATATCTTGTGATGAAATTCTTTTTCGGGCTGGAAGCCCATGCGCCCGGCATGCTTTTAGGATCATTGATTGCTGCGATTTCAACGGTTGCACTCATCAGTTTTGTCTCAAGGATATCTCGAGTAAAAGAAGATACCGCCATTGGAATCATGTACACAGGCATTTTTGCCCTGGGGGTCGTTTTTGTATCCATTTTCAGACATTATATACATATAGATCTGATGCATTTTATCATGGGAGACATTCTTGGAGTTGCGGATACGGACCTCTGGGTCAGTGCCTTTGTGGCTGCCACTGTTCTTACCATTCTAATTCTTTTTTTCAGGCATTTCCAATTAGCTACTTTTGATCCGATCATGGCGGCATCCATCGGGCTACCGGTTGTCTTTCTGGATTATCTTTTAACAACATGTGTATCGCTGGTTGTTGTGAGTGCAGTAAGTATGGTTGGGGTCATCCTTGTGGTTGGCCTCTTAATCACACCGGCGGCAACTGCCTATCTGCTCAGCGACCGGCTGGATAAAATGATGATGCTTGCATCCCTGTTCGGCTTTACCAGCGTGGTCGGCGGCCTATATCTCTGCGTCTGGCTTGATTCTTCCGGCGGCGGAGCGATCATGCTTTTCTGTACACTCCAATTTCTTGTTGTACTGACTGTGGCGCCTAAATATGGTCTTTTATCACGGTGGATCCGACTGCGAAACCTCATCCCCCAGCAAAATATTGAAGATATACTCACAACAATACTTCGATATGACAAATCTACTCCAAAAAATATTATCGCAAAATACGTCGAAACGGGGAAAGGTCTCAATAGAGCGTTAAGGCAAATGATACAAGACAACTTATTATTAGAAAAAAATTCATATTATACGCTTACCGAAAAAGGTTTGATTGAGGCAAAAAAAGTGCTGCGGGCTCACAGGCTTTGGGAAACGTATCTTGAAAAGATCGGCACCCCTGAAAATGAAGTACATCCAACAGCTCACCACCTAGAACATCTCCATGGCAAGGAGACCATTGACTATCTTGACAAAAAACTTGGAAGCCCCAAAAAAGATCCCCATGGAAAAATGATTCCAGAATAGACTGGGCAGAGAAAACGTTCCCTATACCTTACTTTCTCCCACGACCTGCAGGGAAAAATTCAAGTAGTCATTTGGAAATTAAACTCAAAAATTTATGTCAGACTAAAAACTCTATTTTATTTCACAATTCTCTCTAATTTTCCCAATCATTTCCTGTTAACATTTTCACCAGGATTTTATTATTAAAGCCAATTGACAAATTGCTTTTACATGAGTTCAATCAAGGAAATGAAATATGAACAACCCATTGAATTGTGACCGTAGAGATTTCATAAAATATGCCGGACTGGGAGTTGCTGCAATGTCCTTTGGAGGGATGCTACTCTCTTCCAACGCAGGCGCAACCTCCATGGCGGCTGTAAACACGGATGAGGTTGATACGGATGTCCTGATCGTCGGTGGCGGTGTTTCAGCAACCTTTGCCGCGGTCAAGGCAGCGGCAAAGGGCGTCAAAGTAACCCTCGTTGACAAGGGATATGTGGGCCGATCCGGTCTGACGCCCTATTTTAATGGTTTTGCGTATTATGACCCCAACGATCCAGACAGTACGACTCCGGAAGCCTGGCACCATGGATTCATGTGGGCAACGGAATCGATATCAAGAAAAGATTATATTGATATGTTCCTCGAAGATTCAAAGGCCCGGTGGGATGAAATCAGTTCATGGGTCGGCCTGCAACCGAACAAGGCAGGCAAAGGCCCTTTCCTGAGAAAGCAGATAGAAAAAAGCGGCACCCAGATCATTGAGGGCGTCATGATTACCGAACTCCTTGAAAAGGACGGCAGGGTCATCGGCGCCGTAGGACTCCCCAGGGAAGAAGATAAAACCATTATATTCAGGGCGGGTGCTGTGGTGCTATGTACCGGTGCAGGCACATTCAAGGCACCGGGATGGCCTGCATCCCCCAATACTTTTGACGGACACATCATGGCCTACAAGATAGGCGCGCAAATCGCTGGAAAAGAGTGGAATGATTTTCACGGAACCAATCCGACAACTCCCGGGGACTGTTTCGGTAACCATGGTGGACCTTTGACCGGGCCCCTTTTCGGAGCAACGGATCCAACCGCCCATAGTCTCAGACATATGTTCTGGTCAGCCTATGACGGTGTTTCTGCAGCCAGTTTGGATATTGACAGCTCTGCCCCCAAAAGAGAGCGTGGCGACAGTCCGGGGCGTCCTGGCCGAGGACCTGGCGGGCATGGAGACGGCCAGGGGCCTGGTAACGGCCCTGGTGGCCCAGGCAGGCTGGGAAAAGGTCCAGGTCCTGATGGCGGCGGCCCTGGTGGCCCTGGTGGCCCTGGTGGACCTGGCGGAAGGATGCAGGTACTGGGTGCCACTCTTGGCGCTGCTGAACACAGGATGGACGGCATATTCCCAAAGGATGACCGCTGCTGGTCAGGAATTGACGGTCTTTATGCCGCGGGGGATGCCATGTGCACCGGCGGTGTCGGAACATTAGGGTCCGCCAGCCCCGGATGTGCGGTCCAGGGGGCAAGGGCAGGAGTCCATGCGGCAGAATATTCCCGGCAAAACAAGAAGGTTCATCTGAGCAGAACAGCGACAAACAGCATCCAGAAACGGATTTTTGAAGCACGCACCCGGGAAAAAGGGTATTCACCCAAATGGGTCACCCGGGCGCTTCGAAACATTATGATGCCCTACTATGTACTGTATGTGAAAAGGCAGGACCGGCTTGAGGCGGCACTCACCAACGTCAACTATCTCAAAGAACATTTTGTACCCAGGTTGATTGCTAAAGATCCCCATGAACTGCGACTTGCCCTGGAAACAGAAAACATGATTTTTAATGCCCAGATGAAGCTTAAGGCATCCATGTTCAGAAAAGAGAGCAGACACAGCCACTTCAGGGAAGACTTCCCATTCAGGGATGATAAAAACTGGCTTTCCTTTGTTATTCTTCAAAAGGACGGTGAAAAAATGGGGGTGAAAAAATGGGATATTCCAAAAAAGTGGATACCGGCCTCTTTGTCAAAGATGTCCTATGAAGAAAGATATATTGATCGTTATCCCGGAGAGGCGGAATACTTGAAAACCCATGGGGTAAAAAGTTAGACCAAGGGCTTACGGCAGATGGAACATGAAAAACCAGAGCCTGTGGGGTTAGGCATAGTATGCACAGCACTTTCCGCCGGCTTGCACAACTATATAACTTTTTTATATGAAACACTCACCAAAACATTGCAAACAGAGGCGTGTATCATTCATAGATAGGGGTAGACAAATGACGATAGAAAATATTGACAATGACAAATGTATCGGCTGCGGGACATGCGTTGCCACCTGCCCTGCCGATGTTATCAGATTGGACAAAATCATTAAACGAGCAAAGATCACATACCCTGAAGACTGTCAGAACTGTCATCTTTGCAGACTGTTTTGCCCGGTAAGCAATGACGTCATCACCATCTCAGCCAGGACCTGTCTGGAACCGATGATTAGTTGGGGATAACAAGGCCTATTCGGGAAAGGGGTGACCCGTTTGCCATCACTGTGGAATCTTGGGGGCTGTCATGGGAAGGAATCTTTTTAAAATAAGGGTCAGCAGATGCAGCAGGGCAATGAGGATAAACCCCAGTATAAAATAAAAAAGTTTACCATTGTCATGGGTTGAGCCACTGCCAAACAGACACATGATAATGGTGAGGGGGGTAAAGCCTATGAGTGATCCTGTAAGATAGGGCACAAATCCAATTTTACAGTATCCGCTGAAAAGGCTTACAAGGGTGGAATTGCTCAAGGGAAACAGCCGGGCATACAGAACCCACAAAAAAGCCCTTTGTTGAAAGGCAGATCGGTATTTGCCCAATCGATTTTCCAGAAACTCCCAGCGTCCGGGGGAGAGAAAGCGTCGTCCCACCTGGAACAACGTTGCCGCACCCACAAGGGATGCCCCCATGGCTATTACTGTCCCAAGCCAGGGGTTGAAGATAGCCCCTGCCCCGGCACTGATCCATAAGCGGGGAACCCCCAGGCTGATAAACAGGCCTCCCACCAGAAGGTAAACCAGCATGGCAAGGGGTGTTCCGTATGCCCTGTTCTGAATTGACCCGATAACGTCGCTGATTTTCAAAAAAAAGGCGTGGCCATCCAGGGATTGAACAAGCAGGGGCAGCAATAAAAGAATCAACCCAATACACAGCGGTTGTATCAGGCGACGACTTCCGTGGTCATGCTGGGGGGCACAGAGATCTGATTCTGGAGGACATCTATTCATGGAATGCGCCTCTTGTCTTTTCTGTTTCTTTTAAATTATACCTTAAGGCTCTTTTCTGAAGCCACCACACCCCTGCAAGATCGGCAATTCCCACCCATAGGCGGGTGTTTATGCCAAGACCGTATTTGCTGACGCCTTTGAGCCTTGGCCTGTGGGAAACAGGGGTTTCCGCAACACGATATCCGGCCATGATCATTAATGCCGGAAAAAATCGGTGGGCGTTCCGGAAAAATCGAATTCGGGGAAGACAGGCACTTCGAAACACTCTCAGGGCACACCCCACATCAGAAATGTTGTCTTTCAGGAGATGGGATCTCAAAGCGTTGGCCACCCGGCTTGAAATTTTCCGGATCAGGGTGTCTGCCCTTTCTGCCCTTATGCCACAAAGCATATCTACATTCAGTTGTGTCATTTTATCAATTAGTCCGGGAAGATCCGCCGGATCATTTTGACCATCTCCGTCCAGGGTGGCGATGATCTCTCCCCGGGCTTTTGAAAAACCGGCTTCCAGGGCTGCTGACTGGCCACTGTTGGGAGTCAAATGAATGGCCCGGCAGTTAACGTTGTTTTGAGCGAAAGAATCAATAATAGAGGGGGTTCTGTCCGAAGAGCCATCATTGACCAGGAGTAATTCCCAGGGGGTGTCAAAATGTTTTGAAGCCACGGAAAGGATCTCTTCACACACCACTTTAATTCCTTCTTCTTCGTTATAAAATGGAACAATAATGCTGATATTTATTTTTTCCATATGTCCATCCGGGGAAGTACGCATGATATCTACCTGGATTACTATTTAAAATTCTTTTTTATAACCGGCACGGCCGGAGCAAGAAATGGCATCCGGCCACAACGAATATTGAAACTCCGCCAATGGTAAAGTTTCTTAAAAAAAGATATCCCTAAATTTGGGGATTAAAATAGCATCCCAATCATGAAGAAATTGTGAAGATGGATAGTGATCTTAAAAGGAAGGTGAGCAAATGGGGGAACAGGCAAAATATCTATTGGGGAAGGGGGCGGACCCGCTTGCCCTCCCCCCGATAATCTTCCCGAATTTTTTTCAACTCTTCTTTTACACCTTTAAATCTTTTTTTCATATCCATCAACCATTGCCCGTGATTGATGACCGCTTCATTACTCAGGGCAATATCGTCTTCCAATGCCATTGTAAACCTTGGTACACCCGCATCCATATCTATGGAACCATAATTGCTGCACAGCATGCACTGGACTTCATTCCCCTCTGAGAACCGAAAGGTACGGCTACCGCAGAGGGGGCAGGCAATCGTATTTTTGAGGGGGGCATCCGCAAAAAGAGATTGTGCAAACGCCTTGGCCAGCTGCCGGTTGTGATCATCTAAAACAACTTCTCCCGGCAGGGCAGCGTAAACCATGGCAGACATTTTTTGGGTCAGCCCCATACCCATGAGGAATCCCTCGATATCGAGCAGGGTTCTCCCCGCTTTTCCCTTCAGCCCGGCCAGCCCGACAGCTATGGCTGGTTTGCGCCGAATTTCAGCACTATGACGGTGAAAGGCGAGGGAGCGATCCAGCAGCTGCTTCAGAGCGGCATTTGCTCCCAATACATAGGCCGGTGCAGCAATAATAAAGGCATCGGCCTGCTTCATCTGTTCAATTATGATTTCAAGGTCATCCTTTAAATGGCAAGAGTCGTTGAACAGGCATTGGTAACAGCCGGTGCAGGATTTAATGTTGAAGTCCGAGAGGTGAAGCAGGAATAACTCATGGGGTTCAGCAATGTTCCGGCTGATCTCCTTGGTCATGATTTCACAGTTGCCGGATTTGCGCGGGGAACCAATCAGTCCCAGTACTCGTTTCATGATGACTCCTTCTAATATGGGTTTAAGGTCCTGAACTAAATCGCCTGGTTTGAGCGTTTCTCTTTAAAATACTGTTTCCATGAACAGCATAAACTATACCATGGACAAGGTGATTTTATTTTACATTTAAATCAAACAGTTACAAACGGGTAAAAGATTGAGGTGCTGTCATGTCTGGGGGTGGCTTATTTATTATCATTATTTGACAGAATAACTGTAATTATATTACAGTTTTTTATAAACCATCCTATATTACAGTTTTGTCTGCGGAGGGGAAGAATTATGGTTGATGAGAATGTGTTTTTTAAAAATGTCACCCGTCTGATCTGCGGGGATCTGGAAATTGACAAAGCCCTTAAGGAGTGCCTGGACTATATCAGAGCGTTTATTCCCGCAGACGCCATGGGGTTTGTGATTTATCTGCCCGAACAGAAGATGTTTGAAACCATCGCCAGGGCAGATCTTGCCGGAGCAGACACCAGATCCGTTAAATTCCCTGCGGACACGTTTTATCAGAACCGTATGAAAACCGATTTTTCAGCACCGCGCATCACTGTGGCACATCCCGGTGACCCAGAAGATTATACGCTGAAGTTCATCCGCCAGGCGGGTTGGATGGACGGTTTATCAGCCATTATGATTGAAATGGTACTCACGGGAAAGCGCATGGGGGCGCTGCCCATGATCAGTAAAAAACAAATCCGATATGAAAAAAAACACATCCGCCTGATTTCCCTGTTAAATGAGCCGTTTGGAATTGCCCTGACAAACTGCCTTCGGTACAGAAAGGTTAAGGAACTCAAGAACCGGTTGTTAGATGATAAGCGATATCTGGAAAAAGAGCTTTTTCATGTCAATATCCAGGAAATCGTAGGGTCTGATGGAGGCCTTAAAGGTGTTATGGAATCTGTTGCCCAGGTTGCCGCTTTAAACAGTCCGGTTTTATTGCTTGGTGAAACAGGGGTGGGTAAAGAAGTGATCGCAAAAGCAATCCATATGGCCTCTGGGCGCCGCAGCGGTCCTTTTATAAAAGTAAACTGTGGCGCTATCCCTGAATCCCTGATTGACAGCGAACTGTTCGGTCATGAGAAAGGAGCTTTCACAGGTGCATTGTCCCGCAAGTTGGGAAGATTTGAACGGGCCCATCTGGGCACCATATTTCTGGATGAAATCGGTGAACTGCCATTGGATGCGCAAACGCGACTTCTGAGGGTCCTGGAAGATATGGAAATAGAACGGGTCGGCGGGGATGAAACTGTAAGTATAGACAGCAGAGTACTTGCTGCCACCAATCGTGACCTTGATGCAATGATAAAAAACAGACAGTTCCGTGAAGACCTCTATTTCAGGCTGAAGGTGTTTCCCATAGAAATTCCACCGTTAAGGGACAGGAAAACGGATATCCCGGCCCTGGTGCACTATTTTATGCACAAAAAAGCAAAAGAGATTGCATTCCCGGGCATCCCGGCATTGGCCCTGAATTCTCTGCCGATACTCATGGCATATGACTGGCCCGGAAACATCCGTGAGCTTGAGAATGCAGTGGAGCGGGCTTTGATCACCTGTCGCGGTATGCCACTTTCATTTGACGATCTTGCAACAGCAATCGGGCCGAAAAAAGGGATGATTGCTCCAAAGGACACTGATGTAGAGGCTACTGATGGTTTATCTACATTGAATGCAGCAGCAGCGAGTCATATAAGGAAAGCTTTGCAAAAATGCCGGGGACGCGTGGAAGGCCCCCATGGAGCTGCTGTTCTTCTGGATGTCCATCCGGCCACCCTGAGGCAAAAAATGCGGAGACTCGGGGTGCCTTTTGGTAGGCGACACAAGCATTTGTATCAAAAGGGGTGTTAATGTAAAACGGATCTTTCCTTGATAAAGGCACATTTATCTCATGTGTGCAATAAACATAAAACTCAAAGAAGCTTAAAGATTAAAAACCGACGCCCAAAGATTAATGACCCTTTGCATAGGTATTGGGATGTTGAAAAACCACATGATACCAGGGCAATATAAAACCTGATATTGCTGGACATTGGATTAATCTTGACGCAAGAATCATTCATTTTTAGTGATTTAAGAGGAGGTGTGGACCGACAGGGATAGTCGGGGGTAGCTTTTCGATCACAGGAACCCCGGATTTCATGTTATAGTGCTCGCCTATTGGAAATAAAGGACTTATATATATTGGGGGCTATTCAGTTGAAACGCTTGATAATCTGTTTTTTTAAAAAAAATTCCATGAATGACAAAAATCAAAAAATCATTTTGATACCGGAGCGTTGGGACAAAACATGGCAAAGATTTAAGTACCGACTAAATTGTGCTTAAGTTAGAAATACTTGATAAGACCCATATTATACCATACTATAAAAAAATTTAAAATTTGAGGAGAATCCCTAAATCCACCGCCTATTTTTTTTATACCCCTCCAAAAACGATTCGGGGAATTTTTTTTCGCGGCTGGAGCTTATTCCGGTGGGGGCTTGGTCTTTTTGTGGCCGTCCCTCTGATCTGGGCAAATTTTGGGTATAGATATCCCTTGGCGGACCGGAAAAATTAGATTTTTAGTGTGTACCTTTGTCATATAGTTATCCAGATGGTGCCCATGAACCGAAAAGCATTGCAATTTTTCTGCGCGCCTCAACCAAGAGATCGTAAGATGGGTGCCCTTTAGATAAACGCAAAAACAGAGTACGGGATCGTTTAACTACTCTCCCCGGGATATTGACAAGTGAAAACCTGATGGCCTTCATCCGTTTCGTCTTCATCGAAGGAGCCAACGCCAGATTTTTCATCATCACATTCAGGTTTAAGGCAATTATCATGATCCACCACCACGCAGCATTTGTACCAAAGTCAGATGATGGCATTTTTCCACCGGCCAGATCGTCTTTCATCACCGCATGAACCTCTTCACTCTTACCGCATCGTTCATGAAGCCAGTGGATCACATTCTCCCCGTTCATCTGTGTATATTTGATATTGGTAACGACACCAAATACCTTGTATCGGCTTTCATCCATTTCCATTGTCGGGAAGGGAAGCTTAAGCTGTTTATCATCATTCATACCGGGCAAAGGTTGTTGTTCAACCAGGCGCTGCCGTTTGGCAAGATACCTGTATACCGGAGCATCTTTGCTATAGCACAGTTCGTTGGGAACAAAGCACACTTCGGCCCACTCGCTACCGGTTTTTAACTGTAAACCTTTCTCCCTTTTATAGATCGGCTGCCATTGGGCATCTGGCACTTGAGCTACCGCTATTTTGAATGCCTTAGTCACATTACAGCCGATGGCAAATTCGATTCTACCAAATCGTTTATTTTCACCTTTTTCACAGTACCGTAAAAGATCGTGCTGGTAAGCAGCAGTATCTGAACGGAGCTTCACCTTTTCCACATTGCTCGGAAGACAGTCCAAGGCTTCCTTAAAAACCCTTAACTGTTCATAACCAGCGGGCACGTTACCGTCCCGGAATTCTGTGTGAAGAATAATTCCTTGCTCAAACCACCATGTGTTGAAAGGTTGGTAAGCCTTGAACCCTTTATAACAATAAGAAGCTGTCTCTTTCATGGTTTGAGCCAGGGTGGCATCCATGTCCAAGGTGGCCGTTGTCTCGACGCTTACTGTATTCAAGCCAGCGATCATATCTTTATTAATCTTTCCAAACCCCTTCAGGAAGTCATTAGCGGCGGGGATAAATGCTTTAACATCTGACTTCTTTCGGGCATCCTCCTGTTCAGCATCATGAAATTTGGACAAATACCTGAAGACAGCTGACGGGGACGGCACAGAACGTTTTTTTTCCTTCCGCCACCTACTCTCTATAGTTCGGCGAACCTTACGACTCAAACCATGCGTTTCTGATTTCCGCAATATTTGGCAGAACCCTTCATCCGCCTCCAGTATCTTTAAATCATCAACACAGTCTCCTCCGGCAAGATTGAGCAGCACCAAAGATAAAACCATCTGGGAATCAGTCCAGCCTTGCGAGTTCTTTCTTACCTTCAGATGTTTTTGGATGGATTTGGACAACCCGATTACTTTGGCCAAGTCGAGATAGACGGGCAGGCCAGCCAATGCGGTCATGCCGGTCTGAGTTTTTTCTTCTTCATACTTGAATGGAAGCACGCCTTGTGTCATAACTTGTTTCACCCCGTTGATGATAGTTTTTTGTTCGCACAAAGACTCTATCTGCTTGAACCATCAAGCGCAACGGGGTTTTTCTTTTTTTTAGGTGGTGGATTGGGGAATCCGTAATGTCTTTATCAAAAAAATTGAGCCTTCTTATTTTATCCTTCTGTCTCACCCTTGGCCTTGTCGGGTTTTTTTCATTGCAAACCTTAAAAAGCAACCAAATAGAGGGTAAAAAACAGGGGCTTAAGCTGATCCTGTCCTTTGCTCGTCAACAATCACAGTTCTATGTCGATCAGGCGGAAAAGGGTATCATCACCAAAGAGGAGGCTGAACGACAGGTCATCAATACCCTCTCTAACATGCATTCAGGCGCATCCTATGTGTGGGCCAGTGGCGATAAGTCATTGATGCGGGTACACCCCAGCAAAAAAAGAGTCGGCCAGTTCCAGGAGACCCAGAAAAAATTCTTAAAAATATTAGAAAACGCTGAGTTTGGATATATGCAGCTGAACATCAAAAAACCAGGCACTAACAAGAAGGTTTCAAAAATTAATTGTTTTGTCAAACTTCCAAAGTGGAACTGGGTGATTGGCTGCGGTGAGTTTACGGATGATCTAAGCGCTGCCTATTGGAACGCTGCGAGCAAATTTATCATCATATCTGTCCTGCTCCTGGTCTGTGTCGTAACCTTAGCCGTTTTTATCGCCAAAAGTATATTGGTAAAAATCGGCGGCGAGCCCAACTATGCGGCAGAAGTAACGAATCTCATCGCAGAGGGGCGGCTGAACGAAAAGATAGAGGGCAACTTTCAGGAGAATTCTTTGTTAGGTTCGATTACCAAGATGCAGACCGCTTTACAAAAAATGGTAAAAAGCATCCAGGTGGGGGCTGATAAACTCACTGACTCCACAAAGGAGTTGTCCCTGATCTCAGAGGACATGTCGAAAAGTTCCCAACTGACCTCTGAGAAATCAAATTCGGTTGCTACGGCATCAGAAGAGATGTCAACCAATATGAATGCCGTATCTGCTGCTATGGAACAGTCTTCGACGAATACGAACATGGTTGGAACCGCTGTTGAAGAAATGAGTTCTACAATCCGTGAGATTGCCCAAAATACTGAAAATGCACGCAGCATGACACATGATGCCGTTGAGAAAACTCAAACAACGACTGATCAGGTTGACGAGTTGGGCCAGGCTGCAAACCAGATTTCAAAAGTTGTCGAGACCATAACCGATATATCCGAACAGGTGAATCTTCTGGCCCTCAATGCAACCATTGAGGCGGCAAGGGCTGGGGAGGCAGGCAAAGGATTTGCCGTGGTGGCCAATGAGATAAAGAATCTTGCCAGCCAGACCGCTTTGGCGTCCAGCGAGATTAAGGGTCAGATTGATGGAATCCAGTCTTCAACACGGGGGACGGTGGAACAAATTTCAGCCATTTCAGGAATTGTTTCCCAAATTAACGATATCGTATCCGCAATAGCGACTGCTGTAGAGGAGCAGTCCGTAACAACCTCGGAAATTACCCAGAATATGTCCCAGGTAACCGTCGGAATACAGGAAGTCAATGAAAACATAAATCAAAGTTCCACTGTTGCAGCAGAGATTACGAAAGATATCAACGATGTAAATCAATCCTCTGTGGACATGGCCGACAGAAGTGAACAGATCAAAAGACGGGCGACAGAATTATCCGGTTTCGCAGAAGAATTGCATCACCTGGCAAACCAGTTTAAAATTTAACCCCCCCAAAAAAAACACCGCATATATAACATTTCTATTCCGGGCGCTGCTTTTTAGTATGGCCTTTTACTTAATGATTAGGGATTTCGGCGCGCCAGTCAATAAATCCAAAGATGCGGCAAGCTCCGTCTGGATATTAAAATCAAAATCATTCGTTTTTTTAGGGTATCTTTGGAGAAACGGAGCCATGTCAAGGTGTTGACTAATGGTAGACGTCCGGGGCAGACCCCAGCACCTAAAAGCGTTGATTTGTATTCATAGTCCGCACCCATGATTTTTTCTGTCATAGGGAAGACTATTATTAAAAGTCTGGGGGGGGCAAACTGTAACCAAGTACCGCATCTTTCGGTTGATACGAATTCTATTTAAAGTAATTACAAGCAAAATATCCCAGGACCGACCTGGAATGACAATATCACCGATCAAAACGGGCTGTGGGGGCAAATCTTTTAAAATTTATGGGCAATGCCCTTGCCAAAGGGCCTCACACAACAATTTGACCAGGGGCCTGACCTGGAGAGACCGGCAAACCTCCCCAGGACCGACCCTGTTTTTCCAGTTTGCTTCATGCAGTGTTTAACCTGAATTTTTATTGCACATAAAAGGCATTATGTGCAATAAAACTGGGGGCCGTATTTTTACCGGAAAAAAGGACGCGAGGAGGGAAGAAAAATCAAAACACTGATATTCTCTGATTCTGAAAAACTGAACCAGGTTGCCACGGCGGATCCGGGAGGAGAGGTTTCCGTCATGGAGGCTCTCCGGGAGGCGCCGGAGGAGCTTTTGTGGAAAGCAAATTTCAATTCGGACAATTCCGTGGACACCTATGACAGGGCCATCCGGACTTTTTTAGATTTCCTGGGGATCTCTTCTCCGGAAGAGTTGCGGACGATCACCCACGGCCATGTTATTGCCTTTAAAAAATTCCTGCAAGACCAGGGCAGGAGCGCCCGCACCATCAATAACCGCCTCTCCGCCATCTCCTCCCTATTCAATCACCTGATCGATCAGCAGGTGGTTAAAATAAATGTCGCCCAGGGAGTTAAGCGTATGCCGGTGAACGCTTCCCGGGTTGAGGCAAAAGTATTAGCGCCTGTCGAGGTCCGGAATCTCCTCAACTCACCGGATGTTTCCAAGCTACAGGGGTTGAGGGACAAGGCCATTTTGAGCACGCTCTTTTTTACAGGGTGTCGGGTGTCCGAGGTGTGTTCCCTCAAGGTCAGAGACTTTTACGAGGAACAGGGCTTTTTTGTGCTGGATTTCTGGGTGAAAGGCGGGAAGCGCAACCGCATGGCCATCAACCAGGAACTGCAGATCACCTTGGACCAATATCTGACAGAGACCGGACACGGGCCCGACCAGGCAAGCTTTCTTTTTTTGCCGGTCAAGTCGGGTTACAAAGCATTGGATCCTAAAAGGAAACTCAGTCGTAGAACCATCGACCATCTGTTTAACAAATACGCAAATACAATCGGCATTGCCGGCATCACGCCTCATTCCGCCAGGGCCACCTTTATCACCCAGGCCCTGGAGAACAATTGTCCCATCGAGGCGGTACAGAAAACGGTCGGCCATGCGCAGATCAAGACCACGCAGATGTATGATAAGCGCACGGCCAAATACAGGGAAAGCGCAAGCTTTGCGGTCAGGTATTGATGGATGCTCCATCCCTTTTTTTACGGTTCTATACACCATGACACTATGTTTCAAGGGAGTGTTTCCAAGGGGAAAGAGCGGGTTGGTGTGGCAGGCCCAGGGGATGAAGAGGAGTTTTTATAATGTAATAAGTTGAATTGCATGCAGAGGATATTAAATCCTTACCGCCACAATATATTGTGGTGGTAAGGATTCTCAAAAAGTGGAGACTATGAATACAAGTGCTTGCTTTTAGGTGCCAGGGTCTAACCCCGGACTTAGACCATCTATAGTCGCGAGGGAAATGGCTCAACTCATTTTATTATTTTGCAACATTCGATTTTTTAATGTAAACTTCTTCTTAGGGATTTTTACAGATACATTTAAAATTGTTAAATGTTTGAACAATTATGATTATATGCAAGTATCCTTCGCAATTCAAAATATCTGATAAACGAACATAATGATTATGACCTTATTATTACAGACATGACTATGCCGAAATTAACCGGTTTAAAATTGGCTAAGGCAATGATGGATATCCATCCCGAACTTCCAATCATACTTTGTACCGGTTACAGCAAACAAATATCTGCACAGGATGCAACTGTAAACAATATTAAGGTCATATTAAAAAAGCCTGTATCAAAAATCGACTTGACTGAAACTGTCAGGAAAGTGCTGGATGAAGCCAATATTTATAAAGGAAATTGAGGTAGTAAAAAAGTGGCTCTTTGCCATTCCGTGTGGGTAGTATCAATTTACAATTGATTAAGGGCTTTGCCTTTTCATCCAAAATAGCATGCCGCGCTCAGGACTATAAAGGCTAAACCCTTCGGGTGCTCGCAAGCTCGCAGCCTTGACAGTCCTGGCTTACATGCTATTCGGTATTCAGCGACGGCGACGGGAGCGCGACGCATCACTCCGGCTTGGGAGCTGGGTAAGAACGAGTTTTCCTTCAGGATTAAGGGACGCTACCCACATGAAATGGCAAAGAGCCTTCTTCTTTTTTAAAGTTGAGTTATCATGAATTGGGGATTAGATACAGGAAAAACTACAAAAAAAACAAATGGTTGAGGCTATAAATGCAGGAGCCTCTAATTATGTGGTTAAACCTTTCACGGCTGAAATAATTTCAAAATACGGCTCAATCAATGACCACAGGAGATTAAAGAACAGGGATTGATTTTTTTTGATTTCATTGCCTTTTGGGGAGAAAAAATGCTTGATGAAATAATCGGTGAAATGGGGCCGGTCAACATACTTGTTGTAGATGATGAAGAAGGTATCCGGGGTTTATTTAAAAAGGTACTTAAAAAAGAAGGGTATCAATGTCAGGTCGCTGAGAATGGCGAGCAGGCCCTTGAAATAATATCCAAAGAAAAATTTGAATTGGTGATATCAGATATTGATATGCCGGTTATGAACGGGATTGATTTATCAAAAAAAATTCTTGCAGCTGATTATTCTGATATCATCGTCATGACAGGACAAGTGAGAAGTTATCATTATGACGAGATTATTAATATCGGGGTCAACGATTTTGTTACAAAACCTTTTAGCCCATCAGAACTTATTTTGAGAGTCAAGCGGGTTCTCAGGGAACGACAATTGAAGCAAGTTGCCAAGCAATCCCATGAAGAACTCAAACAAGCCTACATTGATTCCATACATCGCCTGGTTATGGCATCTGAATTTAAAGACGAAGACACCGGCGATCATATTGTCAGAATCGGAAAATACAGTTGTTTAATGGCAGAAAAGCTTGGCTGGCCAGAAAAAGATATAGAGATTATCCGGTATGCTTCCCCAATGCACGATGTGGGGAAAATAGGTATACCGGACAGGATTATGCTTAAACCCGGAAAGTTAACGCATGAAGAGTTTGAAACCATGAAAACTCATACCACAATTGGAGCAGAATTATTATCAAAATCTAAATCCGAGATACTAAAAATGGCCAGAGATATTGCATTATCCCATCATGAAAAGTATAACGGTAAAGGGTATCCCAACGGTCTTTCAGAAGAAAAAATTCCAATTGCAGGAAGAATTGTGGCGATTGTCGACACATTTGATGCACTGACATCAAAACGGCCATATAAGGAACCATATCCTCCCGAGATAGCACTGGATATCATCCAGAATGAAAAAGGCAAACATTTCGATCCCCAGATCACGGATTTGTTTATGGAGAATCGTAATGACTTTTTTAAAATTCGGGAAACCATCGGTGTATTTGAAAAAATTGATCTCGCTAATTTTATGATCAGTGAAAGAGATAAAGATAATTTTATAACTTAGCCTGGTTATTTCATAAAGTTAAGATGGAAAAAATAAAGAAATTGGTTCCAGTCAATGTCACCAACCGGCTCTGGAGTCTGATGCCTGTATCCACAAGCCTATTCTCCGGCGGGATTTAGATGCTGCCATCCGAAAGGTTTTAAAAAGAATACCTATGACACAACAATATGCTGAAACCATCCTTAATTCATTATCCGCCCACGTTGCCATCATTGACTCAAACGGTGTTATTATCGATACCAATAAAGCTTTGCGGGAGTTCGCTATATCCAACAACCCAGGTATGAGACCGGATATGCTCAATATAAATTATCTTAAAATATGTGATGCTGCCAATGGTGAAACAGCGGGAAGTGCTGCCCAGGTTGCAATGGGTATCCGGCAGGTCATCAAAGGAAATATTGATGAATTTGTCATGGATTATCCCTGCCACTCTCCAGGGAATAAACGCTGGTTTTACATGCGAGCCGTCCGGGTTGCAGGGTCACAGCCTTTACAGATTGTTGTCAGCCATGAAAACATCACACCACTCAAAATAGCAGAGCATAAGCTTCTGCAAAGGGAAGCTGAGCTCAAGCAGAAAACCCTTGGGCTTGAAGAAGCCAATGCGGCGTTAAGAGCCCTGCTGCGTCATCGGGATGAAGACCTCAAGGAAATGGAACAGACTTTTTTTCAGAACCTTAAGCAGACGATTCTTCCGTCCTTTGACCAGTTAAAAAAATTAAATCCCTCGGGCAAAGAAAAAAAAATAATCAGTCTCATTGAATCGGAGTTGAATAATATTGCCTCTCCATTTTTGCGCCATATTTCAAATTTTGAGGCTGTGCTTACCCCGCAGGAATTAAAGATTGCCTCATTGATTAAACAGGGCCAATCTTCCAAGGAAATTGCTGATTTATTAAACCTTTCCATAACCACTGTTAATTTCCATCGACGCAATCTGCGTGACAAACTGGGTTTGAAAAATACTGCAACCAATTTAAATACATTTTTACTGCATTTAAACTAAGGGCCATGGAAAAAATAAAATACACCATCCTACTTGTCTTTTTACCTGCTTTCAGCGTTGGTCTGGTGTATTTTAAAATTTCCATGACCCTATCTCCGCCTGATACAGAATAACGGTTTTTACCCGTCATCAAACTGTTACTTTTCCATTCTTGTAATCAACACCCTTCTGGATGATAATAAGGTTAACTTTACCATAACTCATCAAGGAGGTTGACATGCTTTGTACTCTTTCCAATCTGAAAAAACAGGATATCGAAGAGATAAAAACACTTGAGCAGGAAACTGGGCACATTGTTCTTGCCTTTTCTTGCCATAAATCCAAACCGTCTTTGGTGGATAAAAATACGCTTGAAAAAATCCAATCCTTGGAAAATAAATTGGGCTTGTCACTGGTTGCAGTAGAATTGTAATGCAGGAAGCGGCAACAATTAAATGCTCTGTTGAGAGAGTTGGGCTTGAACAGGTGGAGGCTTGTTCAGCCCAATTTTATGGGAAACATACGGGTGAAGTAATCTGTAGTTCCATTTTTAAACAACAGCCGTTCTATTTACTCGAAGCAAAAATAGCACCAAACACCTGGCTGGATATCCAGGAAATTTATACCCAGGAGGAATTGCCTTCATGCTATCAGGAACGGCAACAGGCTAAGGATGCCAAATCGAAGCTGAAAAGTTTTCTGATAGGGAAATGGAAAGGGCGCTTTAAAAAATTTCCCATAAGGGTCCGTGAAATTTTCTGACCCTTGCCCATGGTGACCGGTGCTGAGATTAAACTTATTTAATTTTCCTTCGCCCTATAAAAAAATCCAATTATGGGTTTAAACAGAGTTGTACTGCCCATAAAAAATTCAGGAGATCAAAGAATGCCTGCAAGAATAAACGAAAAATATATCATAAAGCAATTATGCACTGCAGTGGCCGCCATGGACGAAACAGCCACTATATCATGGGCGGTCAAGGCATCTGAAAAGAAGATAAATCTCCATCTGCTTGTCCATGACGGTCTTTGTAAAGGGCTTGAAATTGTAAGTGAAAAATATGAAACAGGGGAATATATCTTACCTCAATTGGTTGATTTATCGAAATTGCTGGATACTACCATGAGTATTCTCAATTCCGGCGGCATACCTGCCCCGGATGTCCGCCAGCAGGTAATCGTCATGGGTGTGGTGGAAGGAGACATCCATGATATAGGAAAAAATATATTAAAATTGATGCTGACACCTCTTGGCTTTCGGATAATTGATATGGGCCGAGATGTACCCATACCGCTTTTTGTACAAACTGCGATCAGAGAAAAAGCAGATATGATTTGCATTTCTTCAAGTCTCAGCACCACACTTCCGGGAATATCCCAGGTCATGAATCAGCTTAAAAGCAACGGTCTTAATGGTGAAATCAAGTTGATTGTCGGAGGAGACGCAGTATCAGAAGCCTTTGCCGCCAGACTCGGTGCAGACGGCTATGCCCCTAATGCTGCCATGGGGGTAAAACTGATTAAATCATTGCTTACCAAAAACGATTGATTCCTAAAAAACATGGGTGTGTCAAACCTGCGTTGTTGTCGCTTTGCTCTGTCTATTTTATTTAGTATCTGAAATGAAGTTGTTAGCTATTGCCAGAGCAAAAAGCGAGAAACGGTTTAAATTTTAATAGATTATGGCTATGAAAACAATAAAATCTACCACATGGCTTCTCTTTTTTCACAACACCCCCCGCTCTCTGAAGACGTTCTCTTGAATGGGGGCATACTCAGTAGGATATCCGAAAAACCTCTAAGTAAGATCATATCTGATTTATAATTCAAATAACCGTCCATTCTCCGGGGTTGCTTTTGTCCAAGCGTGCCGGGCAATCTACCCCATAGACGAGGGAGGGCCCCTCGGAGCCGCCTTTCAGGAGGCGGCTTCAAACCACCCTGAGTTGCTGTGGTTAAGAGCCATTGATAAGATGCAAATACTCTAACGCTTTTTATCTGCCCTGTTTTTATAAAAAAGGCCTCAATAACATTTATAATCAGCTACTTGCATAGCATTGGCCCTAATCGTGTTTTCGCAAAATACTCTAACGCTTCAAATAAACATCATTTTTTACAGTAGGTTAATGCTATTTTATAGCAGTGTTGCACGGAATGTGTATTTCAAAAATCAGTCAATGAAGTTTGAGAAGTTGTAAACAAAAATAGACCATTCGCTAAAAAAGCGTAATGGTCTATCCTGATTTAATTATCTTGTCCGAGGTATCTAATCTGGACGATCTAAAGTTTTAGAACAGCAAAATCAGTCCTTTCTGGCCTCACATTATTTCTTGGTGAAATTTTTCCATGTGCCTTATGTTCGTTATTGAGGAGGAAGATCAGAGAGAAATTCCAAGGCAAGATTGATGTCAACAAAGGTGTATTTCAACTCCTTTGCTCTGTCCCTGCAGTCTGTACAAATTTCTCTGAATTTTCTCATATCGCCTTTGGTCGTCATATAAATCTGTTCAATGGCCTCCTGTTCAATATCCTTGTACTCGACAATGAAATCTTCTACCACAATCGGGTATAGAATAAGCGTTTTCAAGCGGCTGAGGATGTCTGGATGCTCGCGGGTTAAAAAGGTCCTCACCTTTGGTAATCCTGCAAATACAATGGGAACACCGGCATCGATAACCCTTTTGAGGTAGGGCCAGACCCGGGGATCAAGATCGTTTGCCTCGTCGATTAAAATAAAGCAGTTGGACAGACTGCATATCATTTCCAAATATTGAGGGGTTCGCCGGTAGGTGGCGATTGTGTCGTAATTTAGCTTCTTTAAAATCGATGCCAGGGTTTCATGTATGTTGAACAGTGACTCCACCCAGACGGCATGAAGTTTTTTCGGTTGCAGCAATTTCAAGAAACGGGTTTTACCCACGCCATAATCACCCTCGATCAAGACGCTCTGCCTACGATAGATTCGGTTATATGTGGCCCCCAGATAAGAAATGCGGCGTTTGTCATTTATAAAATCTTCTTTTCGTTTCATGTCATATTTCTCCAGAAAACGCATACGGTGCCACATGGATTCTTCGATAATGGCTTTCACAATCGAGAATAAAAGCATTGAACAGCACTGCCCCTTTTATATTCGTGGGTTGCTGCATCTTTTTTATATAGGTGGTGTATCTTTTCTGGTTATGCTGAAGGATTTGCTTTGCCATGGGCATGGAAAGACCTTTTTTATAATTTTTAATCAGGAGGGGCCGATCGACGACCATGCTGTTGTGCTCCAAAAAGGCGATGATCTGATCCAGCTCATTTTTGTCCGGCAATATGGTCAATACTTTTAACGGCTTTTCAAAGGGCTTTCGGGCAAGGGCTTCTCCCCAAAAAATACCATCCTCCCTGGGCTCAAAAAGGAAAAGCTTGTCATTGTATCTGGATATCTGAACGGGTGTACTTTTATGGGAGCTGAACTTGTCTACACCCATGGTCACATAGTAATCCTGATTTTCAAATCTGATGGTCTTCTGCTTTGATACCGTGGCTTTTGTTTTTCTAAATCCATATTTCATGTGCTCCTTGACCTGATCAGTACAAAAGGTCAGTGTGCTGGTAAATGTTTTAAAAAAGTCTGTGAGCTTTTTATCCGGCACCCAGGCACTGACTTTTCCTTTTTCAGAGAAATAGTGGCGTGTACAGTTGTGTTCATGGCGATATTTCTCCATAAGTGAGCTTGTTTTTAACTCATCCAAATTTATATCAAGGAGGGTAACGGTGATTTTTTCTTGTTTTCCTTTTTTGAAGATGTACCCGGGCTCTGTCTTTACGATCCTTTTTTCAAACGCCTTGATGATTCGGATTTCAAAATTATGAAGGCTGCGGTGGGATGATTCCAGGTGAGCCTTATCCTTGGGAGCATGGATCCTTGAGAAATCAGGTTCCATATAAAACCCGTTCGGGGTGGAATGTTTCAAATTCAAGTCGTTGATGGGGCGCTTAAGATTTAAAAAGCCCTTGGCATTATCCGGCCGGATACGAATCTTTTTTTGGGGAAATGGCCTATCCAGTAAAAATTTGGTGAACAGGTTCACGGAGTTCCAACTGCTTTCGGAAAAATACGCATCCAGGACAAACATATAACGAGAGCCCGTATCATAAAATTCTATGACCTGGGGCTTTTGCCAATGACCCTTGTCGTTTCTGATCTTAAAATATCTAAAAATACAGCCATCCATCTGGATCAGATCAAACACCGGTTCTGGTTTAAAACTATTTTTGACCGGAATATCGTCCTCGAAATCTGGTTTATTCAAATATGATTTGAGGTTTTCACGGTAAACACAGTGCCTGAGGGCATGGATGGAGATCCTCTTTTTGAACTCTTTCTCAAGCCAGTGGTGATAATTTTTAATGGTTCTTGCCTTATGGGTAATAAAGATGAACCGTTGGCTTGACGGATCACACGACTCTTTTACCATTTCTATAAAACGTCTGCGGACCTGTTCGGAGAAAGAACGGGGACGTCCACTGCACTTGCGGCCCTCCATGACCTTCTTTTCCACAAGTAGGAGTGGCCCCGGAATAATGCCGGTTTTTTGATATTGATCTTTGTAATATTTTTTACTTGCTCGTTTGGCCGAGCCTTTTTTGTTCATGATCTTTTTATGGAGCAAAAGATTGAAACGGTCATCAAGCGTCAGAGTAGGTATGACCTTCAGGTTATCCGTGTCCATTGCCGTTCTCCCTTGTCAATATTTTTTCCCGAATGACCCGGTTCCACAATAGCCCAGCCTGGCGAGATGTCTTTTGCCAGTGATCCTGTTGGGCCAGTCGAACCTGGTCAAGCATTGCCTGGACAGCATCCATATAGGCTTTGCTGACCTGATCGGTTAAATCCACAGGTTCGTCTTTACTGCCGGTGTCGTTTTCTTTTGCGGAATCAATGAACTGTTTGATGTTTGGTGCGGTTATCTCCATGGCGGTTTTTAAAAATGCCTTCCATATTTTACGCTGTTCGATGGGATCCAATGGGGCCAGGGGGCGCACCTGGGATTCATTGTTGGGAAGAATGTCTCCAATTGGAGACAGATTGTTGATAACCTTATAGGATTCTATCAGGCGATAAGCTTGGGCTCTGCCCATATCCCAGCGCACTCTGGCATAAGTTTCAAAACTACTGAAAAGATTGAGTTTATACAGCCGGGTATCTTTTATCTCTTTCAGAGCTTTGCCTATTTCATGGAAATGACTCTGATTACGGGCAATAAGATTCTCCAGACGGGTCAACCGATCCTGTTCCATTATCCTAATCCTCCCGGCATGGTCTGGCCGATGCCTCCGATAAAATTTTGCAACCCCTGTCTGGCATCTTTGTTCTGATTCGGAACTTTGACCATCAGGCGTTTTAAGAACAGAACGCTCTCTTTAAACCCGATTCTCTGAACAGTCATCACAAGATCGATGGTGTTGAAGTTTTTTTCACATCGAAAGCACCGGGCCAGGTTGGTGGCTGGGTTTATGGCTGTCTGGAATTCATTACAGATCGGGCACAGAAAACGGAAAAAGCCTTCACTGATTTTTGATGGCATTTCCAGTTGCTCCCTTATCAACATCTCCACAGGGATAAAATTTCTTAATTCAAACAACTCTTGGGATGAAAATTTTTTTGGCATGAGTCCTCACATTTGTCGGGGTTATCAAGGCACTTTGCCTTAAGCTCAAGGCAAGGTGTAAAAATCCTATTTTTAAACTACTATAATAGCCCCATCCTTGTCTGTTGTGTCTTAAACACCCTTATGTATTAGTCTGTTCGTATCTCCTTTATTTACAGAGGTTTAGGTTAATGATGCGTCTTAAAACCCTAAGTCGATTACTTTGTTGGGATATCAATGAATTACAGTTGGTTAAGTCTATGATGCGTCTTGAAACTCCGATTCGATTAGTCGAGGTTTTTATCCATAAACACCCCCCCCCTATCTGAACGCAGTTTTTGAATCGTATGACTGATTCAGAATCTGCCAAGCTACATATTGGATGACGATCATATTTCTTGTTCCATACTCGTTTTCTAAAATTTCATATGGCAATACGGGCTTTGCCAGGCAGTTGGGCGGGGGGTGTTCATGGGGAGGTATGCTGGATTTAAATTCCTTAGAAGATTCTTCCTCAATCTTTTCTAATTTTTTACCCAGATAGTTATTTTTAAAATATTCACCGTTTTTTTTGTTCCATTTTTGACAGTTTCTTCGGTGCTGTTCAGTTTTGCAGGCAGACCTTCCACATGTTGTCTGTCGTCCTTTTTGGCGGACATCCGGCTTAAACCATTTGCGGCAAATACAGCAGGGGCGTTTTCCACTTGAACTTTTTGCCATTATATTTTCTCCAAATTTAAATCTGGATGAAAATATAGCCCTAAAAATTGATTTTGTCGTAAAAGCGGCGGGGTAAGCGGGGTATGATTTATTTTCTATTTGGCGGGGTATTCGCGGCGGGCTGCCCTAATCATAGCGTTATAGTATTTTGCGAACGATTTTGGGGGTAGGCGTTAGAGTATTCGCATCTTAACAAAGGAACATAAGGGGGATTCAAAATTTCCAGCAACCTCGCCTATACATTTTTCATTGGCCGAAACTATGATCAGGCCAAACCATTTAACGCTTGTCCCACATATCGGACTGTCCTATTTTTGCGACAAATTCAAAAAGAGTCATGTTACGAAACAATATCAGATAGTTAAAGTTTCTTAAAAAAAATGCATCTCATTTCTGCGCCAAAACAAAAAAACCGTATTTTCATAACTATCTGAAATTAAAATGTTTTTAAGTTTTTATTGTTGGCACACAACTTGTAGTGCCCTGAAATAATATATTTTTAAAAAAACTTAAATAAATGAGATGTGAAAAAATTATGAACCTTATACTTTTCGTCCATCAGGAATCTTCCCCAATAGGTGCAAACTTTAAAAAACGTATGGAACAAAATTTCAAAGGGCTTAGAATTGAAATTTTACAGACGATTAATACGTTCAAAACAAGATTGAAACAGATTTCTATTTATGATAAAGAAATTTTTATTCTGCTTGCAGATTCTCAAAATCGTTTAAAAGAATTATCCTCCCTGATTGACTTGCTGGACGGCAAACGCATTATCCTGATTCTTCCTGACGATTCAGATGCCACAACATCAGCAGCCCACCATTTTTATCCAAGATATTTCACCTATGTGAACGACACCTATAATGATCTTTGTGCGGTATTAATCAAGATGACCCAACAAGAAAAGAAAAAACATCATTTCAGATAATAATGGAGGAAACTAAAAATGGACCAATTGGCTAAAACAATGGACCAGGCAATCAAGACGACAACCATAAAAACCGGAAAATACCTGACATTTTCACTTGATGAAGAAGAGTATGGAATCTGTATTCTCAAGGTAAAGGAAATTATCGGCATGATGCCCATCACCGCTGTTCCACGAACCCCCAAATTTGTAAAAGGGGTTATCAACTTGCGTGGAAAGGTTATCCCGGTGATGGATCTGCGTTTGAAATTTAATATGGGAGAGATTCCCTATACCGACCGGACCTGTATCATTGTTGTGGAAATAGAGTTGGAAACCAGTACCGTATTAATCGGCATTGTGGTCGACGCAGTCTCAGAAGTGTTGAATATCCAGGAAAACGAAATCGAAGAGACTCCGGCCTTTGGCACGGCCCTGGATACTGCATATATCCTGGGGCTGGCAAAAATAAACGGGGGGGTTAAAATTCTTCTGAACATTGACAAGGTGCTGTCAACCCAGGAAATCGATGGCATCGGTAAGGTATCGTAATTTCATTATATACATAATAAAGACGTTAACAATTAAAATAGAACAAGGAGTATTGGTATGAAAAACCTAAGTTTAGGATTAAAGATCACATCAGGATTTGCCCTTTTGATCCTGATCGCCGGTGCATTAGGGATAATGGCCATCTGGAATATGAACAAAGTGAAAACACAGAGCACCATGCTGGCGAATGAATATGTTCCTGAAGTGGATGTTGCAGTTGAACTCCGGGGTGCTGCAAACCGGGTCATGTTTGAAATGAGAGGGTATGAATTTACCGAGGACGAACGGTTCTACGTAGA
This sequence comes from Desulforapulum autotrophicum HRM2, assembly GCF_000020365.1. NCBI lineage: Bacteria > Pseudomonadati > Thermodesulfobacteriota > Desulfobacteria > Desulfobacterales > Desulfobacteraceae > Desulforapulum > Desulforapulum autotrophicum. Next base: position 3,895,311 of record NC_012108.1, read on the forward strand.
AGCTCAGAAAGAATTAAAGGCATTGGAAAAAGCATTGGAAAAAGCGCGCACCCTTGAGGCAAAATCACCGAATCTTAAGGCATTCAAGGGCCAGATCGAAATGGCAACCCAGGCGGTTGAAGACTACAAAATGTTTGTTCAGCAGACTGTGGAGACCAATGCAAAATTAGCTGAAGGCAGGAATATCCTGAATTCAGCGGCCGAAGAATACATGACCAGCAGCAACGAATTTCTGGCCGAACAGAATGAAAAGCTCAAAATTGACCTGGGTGAGCGCCAGAAAAAAATAGCGATTGTTTCTTTGCTTACTGAAGCAGGATCTACCACAAGGGTGCTGAACTTCAAATCCCAGGCCCTGGGTGATCCGAAACTGATGGACAAGGCCATAAACACCATCGGCGGTATCACAGGCCTTATCACTGATTTAAGAAAAATAACCCGGTCTGCGGAGGACATTCAACGCATTGATCTCACAGAATCCGCCGCTCGAAGTTACCAGTCTGCCATGGGCCAGTTTTTGGCAGAGTACAAAAAAGGAAATATGGCAAATCGTGCTATCCTGGATGATTTCCGCCGGATTATGGATGAAAATGCCGACATCTATGTAAAAAACTGCGATGCGTTTTTAAACCAGCAGCAGGATATGCTGACAAAGGATATGCTGGAAAGACAGGATAAAATAAACCTGGTTAATGATATTATTAATATAGGAAATTCAGCCAGGATCGGTGCCTCCAAATCCCAGGCCCTGCGCAGCCTCAAAGTGATGGAAGAGGCACTGAGCAATTTTTCAAAGCTTGACAGAGATCTTGAAGCACTCAAAGCAATAACCCGTTCAGTTGAGGGCCTTAAACGGATAGACGAAGTGAGTGCCGCCGGGAATACCTATAAAACGGCCATGGCGGATTTTATTAAAAACTGGCAGATTTTACAGGAAATTGGAACAAAAAGAGAAGCGGCCGGGAATATCGTTAAAAATGCCTGTAATACAACCGCTGATGCCGGTATGACAGCCACGGACAGGATCGCCAAGGATGCTGTGAATTCCCTTTCCACTGCGTCTATGTTCATGATTATCGGGTTGATAATCGCCTTGATTGTCAGTGCCCTGGTTGCATTTTTTATCACCAAAAGTATCACCGGACCGATTAATCGCATCATTGCCGGCTTGAATGAGGGATCAGATCAGGTGGCATCCGCCTCAAGCCAGGTATCTTCCTCCAGTCAATCCATGGCAGAAGGCGCTTCTCAACAGGCAGCCTCCATAGAAGAAACCTCCTCTTCCATGGAAGAGATGTCTTCGATGACCAAAAAAAATGCTGAAAATGCAAACCATGCAGATGGCTTGATGAAAGAGACCAATAAGGTTGTAAGGACGGCCAACGAATCCATGGGACAACTCACAAAATCAATGGAAGATATTTCCAAAGCCAGTGAAGAAACCTCTAAAATCATTAAAACCATTGATGAAATTGCCTTTCAAACAAATCTGCTGGCCCTTAACGCTGCAGTGGAAGCGGCAAGAGCCGGGGAAGCCGGTGCCGGATTCGCTGTGGTTGCCGATGAAGTGAGAAATCTTGCCATGCGAGCAGCAGATGCGGCAAAGAATACAGCGGCAATGATTGAAGGCACCGTTAAAAAAGTAAGTGACGGGTCTGAACTGGTTTCCAGGACAAACGATGCATTTGGTAAAGTTGCCGATAGTTCTATCAAAGTCGGTGACATTGTTTCTGAAATAACGGAAGCCTCCAAAGAGCAGTCCAATGGTATTGAACAGGTGAATATTGCCATAACAGAGATGGATAAAGTGGTTCAGCAGAATGCTGCCAATGCAGAAGAATCTGCATCTGCATCGGAAGAGATGAATGCCCAGGCAGAACAACTCAAGGACTATGTGAGTGAGCTTGTCATGCTGGTTACAGGGAAAAGGAACCAGGGCAGCCAGAATCAGATAAAAACCATTTCTTCTAAACCAAAAACAGCCAGGGCAGGAAAGAATAAAATGCTGGCGCATAATTCAAAAGAAGTTCGACCTGATCAGGTTATTCCTTTTGATGATGATAATGATTTTGAAAATTTTTAATAGTGCCAAGATCTGAAGCTTAGAAAATTCAGGGATTTAGAAAAAGACTATTGAATCCTAACTTCTAAATTCCTGAGTTTCAAATGGCAACATATAGATGGCAACGGGTAACATGAAATTTAAGGTTTGAGATCCTCTACTGGCTATTTGTTTTATAAAACAATGATCTTGTGGGAAGAGGATTATCTTTAAAAAAATAGAAATAGGGTGTTTATGATGTCCCATGCGCGTATTAAAAATTTGGTTGAAATGTTTTCCTGCGAACTTGTTCTGGCTGATCCAGAAGACCCAAAGAGTTTGTCTGTTTTGTTGCCAATATTAAAAAATATTCACACACATTGTACGGGACTTTCATTAACATTGGAAGCCGGAGAAGTCATAAAAGCCAGGAATATGATTAACCGCAGCATACAGACTAAAGTCAAAAACAGTAGTAACCAGATAACTGCTTTGGGCGCTTTTATCTCTGATATTTCAAGATCGTTTCAAAATCCATATGAAGAGGAACAACCTGGGATGCCGGAGAAGATCACACCTGAAAATCCAACTGCCGCCATACTTGATTCTTTTGAACAATTAGAAAAAAAACTGGGTGAGTTCAGCCAAATGATCGGTCGTTTTTGTCCGGGAGAGATTTCTGATCTTGGCATCATGCTCAATAGTCTGGACGAAATCATTGACCTTTCAAAGGAAATTGAACCCCACACATTTCATCAAATTAGTATCGCCTGTAAAGGCTATGTAGAAAAAATGACCTTGGAAAATTTAGATAACACCGGCCCGATTGAAGAGGGTCTGGTACTCCTTAAATCAATATTAAATCATTTAAAAAGGGGAGAACCCTTTACCTTTGATTATTCTGATATTTTAGACTTATTAGAAGATAATTCTACAGGAGAACAAAAAACCAAAGGGATAGAACTTGAAGAGGCACCTGCAATTAAAATTCAGCCAGGTCCAGAAAAGATATCAGATGATGATATGGAAATCCTGATGGATTTTGTATCTGAAGCCCTGGAAAATCTGGATACCATTGAGGTAAATTTAATTGATCTGGAGCAGGACCCTTCCAATATGGAGATTATCAACGATATCTTTCGCCCCTTTCATACAATTAAAGGGGTGTCTGGATTTTTATCCCTGACCAAAATAAACAAACTTGCCCATGCCACAGAAAATCTTTTAGACAGTGCCCGCAGCGGAGAATTTTTAATTAATGCCAGGGCCACGGATGTCATCCTTGAATCAGTTGACACGTTAAAAACCCTCATTGCCAGGATCAACCAGGGAACAGACAAAGGATTCATGCAGCCGGATGATGATATTGATGTGAATGACTTAAGGGATAAACTTCAAACCCTTCAGGTTTCTTTAACAAAAGGAAACAAGGAACCTTTGGGATCAATCCTAGTCAAGAAAAGAATGGTTGATCAGAATGCCCTTGACCAGGCCCTTGATACCCAGAAAAATCAACCCGGGAAAAAAATTGGAGAAATACTGGTTGAAGGAAAAAAGGTTCAAGCCAATCAGGTCGCCTCAGCTTTGATCGAACAAAACCAGCCTAGAAAGAAAGTTGATGCACAGGTCAAGGTGAGCACTCAAAAGCTGGATGACCTGGTGGATTATGCAGGAGAGCTTGTTATTGCCCAGTCCATGTTGAAACAAAAGACCATAAATGATCCATCACTCAGCCAAAATGTGTCTCAATTGGGACAAATCGTCACCAATATGCAGAATATTGCCATGTCCATGCGAATGATCCCCATAAAAGCCACTTTTATGAAAATGATACGACTTGTCAGGGATTTAGCAAAAAAATCCGGCAAAGAAGTCAATTTGAACATGGCGGGAGAAGATACTGAGATAGACAGAAATGTGGTCGATGCCCTTTATGAACCCATGGTGCATATGATCAGAAATTCCTGTGATCATGGGATTGAATCTGCATCAGACCGCCTTGAAAAAGGAAAGCCGTCCCAGGGTGAAATTATTCTTCGCGCCTATCATAGGGGGGGGCATATCCTTATAGAAATTGAAGATGACGGCAAGGGGCTTGATAAAAAAACAATCCTTGAAAAGGCAAAGGAGACCGGTCTTATCACCGGCAATGAACAACTGACTGATGCGCAGGTGTATGATTTAATTCTTCAACCTGGGTTTTCCACGGCAAAAACGATTACGGATGTGTCAGGCAGGGGTGTCGGCATGGATGTGGTCAAGTCCGGCATAGAAAAATTCAGAGGGCAATTGAACATTGCCTCGGAAAAAGGCAGGGGCACAAAATTTACAATTAGCCTGCCTTTGACCCTTGCGATTATTGACGGGATGCTGGTCCGGGTTGATGAAGAGAAATATGTGATTCCAACAATCGCCATTCAAAAAGCGTTTAAGCCTGGAAAAGAGGATTATTTTACGATTAAGGGTAAAGGCGAGATGGTCAAAGACCGTGGCAGTCTGATTCCCATGATTCGTTTAAATGAAATTTATGATAGCAGTAAGCACAAGAAATCGGTTCAAGACGGCCTTGTGGTTGTTGTGGAATCAAAAGATGAAAAAAGAGCACTGTTCATCGATGAACTGCTAGGTAAGGATGAATATGTCATTAAAAGCCTGGGCAGCAATCTTGAAGAAGTAAATGGGATATCTGGCGGTGCGATCCTTGCGGATGGAAGAGTGGGGTTGATTCTGGATATCCATGGCATTTTTTCTATTGTTTCAAAAGGATAAGCACCCGAAAATAACACCCTCGAAATTGTGAACACACAAGAATAATTTGACAGGAGAGAAAATGACCCTTGTATTTGTATGGAAAGAAAAATATGCGGTGGGAGAGCCGACGCTTGATAAACAGCATCGGTATTTATTTGATCTGGGTAATGAAATACAAACCGCCGATAAAAATCAGGCAAAAACCTATGTGATGAAATTATATAAATATGCCACCGATCATTTTAAAACCGAAGAAACTCATATGAAGCAGATTCAATATCCGGATGTGAAAAACCATAGAAAACTGCATGATCAATTCATTACAGATTTAAACACTCTCTCTGAAAATTTTTCAATCGAATCTTTTGATGAATTTAAAAAATTCCTATACCTCTGGCTGATCAATCATATTCTCAATGAAGACAATAAATATTTTATTTTTGCCAATCGTCATAGGGAAAAAGCAAACCTTTGAGATTGAGAGAATAGAAAGGGATACAACATGAAACAGATCGTTGGCGTTGCAGACATGAAGGTGAGCAATAACCCGGATGAATCGATTATCACGTATTCCCTTGGTTCCTGTATCGGGCTTGTCATTTACGATCCTGCTGTTAGGGTTGGCGGAATCCTGCACTACATGCTCCCCGAGTCTTCCATTGACAAGACAAAGGCAACTGCAAGACCCTATATGTTCGCTGATTCAGGGATACCCCGGTTGTTTAAAACCGCTTATAGTTTGGGGGCAGCGAAACAACGAATGAGGGTTTATGTTGCAGGCGGCGCAGAGATTCTGGATCAAGCAGGTTTTTTCAACATCGGCAAAAGAAATTACATGGCCCTTAAAAAAATGTTTTTTAAGAACAATGTGATGATCAACAAGCAGGATGTCGGCGGAAATACCAATCGAACCGTCAGGCTTGAAATAGGGACAGGAGACATTTATGTAAAAACGTCCGGAGCCAAAGAGGTGAGAATATGATATCTCTTCAAACGATTATGAAACAAATCAAAGATCTGAAACCTATTCCAGCTGTGGCAAATCAACTGTTGGCTGTGGTGGATAACCCGGACAGCTCCATCGAGGATATTGCCAATGTGATCCAATATGATCTTGTAATCACTGCAAGCATTTTAAAAACGTGCAATTCTGCCTATTTTGGTCTTAAAAATCCGGTTGAATCCATTAAAGATGCCGTCAATCTGCTGGGTACAGATCAGGTGATTGAACTTGCAGTCATAAAATCAGGTGTCAAAGCACTTTCAGGCAGTCAGGAGGGCTATGGTTTAACCCAAGGAGAGATGTGGAAGTATTCCGTGTCTTCAGCGGTGGCCGCCAAACAGGTTGCCGTGAAATTATCTTTAAAAAATAAAAACACCCTGTTTACCGCCGCTCTGATCAAAGATATTGGGAAAATTATTTTGGAAAAACATGTATCAAATGCGTCCCAGGAAATTACGCATTTGGTTGAAACTCAAAACGTCAGCTTCCTGGAAGCAGAGAAAGAGATTCTGGGCATCGATCATGCCGAGCTGGGTGCGATGATTGCAAAAACATGGAAGCTAAGCCCCCGGATAGTCAACATCATTCGTCACCATCACCTGGCCGACGAAGGCAAAATTTACGACAAGGAAATTGCAGCGGTTTATCTCGCTGACTGCATCTGCATGATGATGGGAAACGGTGTGGGATCTGATGGCCTTGCATACCGGTTCAAACATCAGGTGATGAAAGTTCTTAATCTGTCTGCAACGGATGTTTTAATCATTATTGCAGAATTTGGCATCAACATGCAGGAAGTTGAACTGCTCTTACATATGACCTAACAGGAAAGGGGAAAAATAATGTCATATTCAATATTGATCGTGGATGATTCTTTACCCATGCGATCAGTTATAAAACGAACGCTGAGGGCCGCAGGTTATGGTACGTCGGAATTGCTTGAAGCGGCCAACGGGCAGGAAGCACTTGAACTGATGAAAAATAGCTGGGTCGATATTGTGATGACAGATTACAATATGCCCGTCATGGATGGACTTGAATTTATTAAAACCATAAAATCAAATGAATTATCAAAAGATATTCCGGTCGTTGTAATTTCAACAGAGGGCAATGCATCTAAAATCAAAGAATTTATGGATTGCGGTGCTGCTGGGTATATCACCAAACCGTTTACTGCTGAAGTGATAAGAGATTTAATTGTCGATATTCTTGGAGAAGTAAGTTATGAAGAAGCGTTTGATGACAGCGATGAAAACTTCGATTTCTGAAATCATGGAAACCATGTTTTTTATGCCGGTGGAATTTGGCCGGGAAGTAACCCTCACACAGTGTAAAATGGATAAAAAAAATAATCTGGCCTGCCGGCTGGCATTTACAGGGGATGCTTCCGGGAGTTTAATTCTTATGGCACCTGAAATTCTGATGGCAGAAATGGCTGGGAATTTCATGGGAGAACCCAGTGAAAACCTTTCAGAAGATCATATTTCAGGAACATTAACAGAGATGCTGAACATGGTCTGCGGCAATGCCTTAAGTAAAACAGATTCTAAAGTTCCGTTTGAACTGGGTATCCCTAGGATGATGGATACATCGGAAATTTCCGAGAACCAAGTATTTACCATTATTGAAACCACCGAATCAAAAATGGCAATTGCCGTAATAATAGACTAAGTTAGAAATCGGAAAGTTTTTGTATGCCCCATGATATCAAAGTTCTGGTTGTAGATGATTCTGCTGTTGTCAGAAAGATTTTTTCTGAACAATTGTCTAAACAAAAAGGTATTATCGTTATCGGTACTGCGCCTGATCCTTATGTTGCCAGGGATAAAATAGTCAAGCTGAAACCCGATGTGATTACCCTTGATATTGAAATGCCCCGCATGGACGGCATCACTTTTTTAAAGAAACTGATGAAACACTACCCCCTTCCGGTCATCATTGTCAGTTCTCTTTCAACCAAAGGCAGCAAAATAGCCCTTGATGCACTTTCTTTAGGTGCCCTTGAAGTCATTTCTAAACCGAGCGCAGCCTATTCTGTGGGGGATATGAGCCTGCAGCTGGCAGAAAAAATCAGAGCGGTTTATGGAGCAAAAAGGATGGCTTCACCCACCCAGAACACTGAAAAAAAACCGTTAATATCCATCGGGTCAATGGCCCTTGCAGCCACAACCAATAAAGTCATCGCCATTGGTGCCTCCACCGGTGGAACGGAAGCGATAAAAAAGGTATTGACCCGATTGCCACACAATACCCCAGGGATTGTGGTGGTCCAGCACATGCCTGCCCAGTTTACCACCTCCTTTGCCCAGAGACTGGATGAACTCTGCCAGATGAGAGTCAAGGAAGCACAAAATGGGGATATGGTTATCAATGGCCAGGTGCTGATCGCACCGGGTAATTACCACATGATTTTTAAACGAAGTGGCGCCAGATATTATGTAGAGATCAAAACCGGTCCCCTTGTCCATTACCAACGACCTGCCGTGGATGTCCTGTTCAAGTCCGTTGCCAGATTTGCCGGGGCCAATGCCCTGGGCATCATTTTGACCGGCATGGGCAAAGATGGTGCTGCCGGAATGCTGGAAATGAAAAAAGCAGGTGCCATTAATATTGCCCAGGATGAACGCTCCAGTGTGGTTTTTGGTATGCCCAAGGAAGCGATAAACATGGGCGCTGTTGACTATATTCAGGATATCAACTGTATTGCCAATAAAGCCATTTCCCTTTTGGAGACAATGTAAATTATAATTGAACGGAAATTTTTTATGGTAACCGAAACCGAACTTAGTCCTGGACAACATAAAAAACTTTCCAGAATTGTTTATGAAGAATCAGGCGTGGTCCTTAATGAAAAAAAATACAGTCTTCTGGTTGCAAGGATAGCCAAAAGAATGCGGATAACTAAAATAACATCTGTTAATGATTATATTAATTTGATATCCAGTGATCCGGGTGAATTCAGTGAATTTATCGATGCAACCACCACCAATCACACTTTTTTTTTCAGGGAAAATAAACACTGTGAATATTTAATCAAAATACTGGATAAAAAAAACACTTTAAAAATCTGGAGTGCAGCATCATCCAGCGGAGAAGAGGCTTTTTCCATAGCAATTCAACTGTTGGCCAATTCATTCTCATTCAGCATCTTTGCGTCTGATGTTTCTGATTCCATGTTGAATCTTGGCCGGCGGGCTGTTTACCCAAAGGCGCGGGTAAAAGATGTTCCCCTCTCCATGCTGCATGCCTATTTTCAAAAGGGCAAAGACAAAAAAAAAGGTTACGTCAAGGTAAAACCGGCGGTTCAGCAATTGGTTACATTTGCAAAGTTCAACCTGCTATCCGATACCCCTGCTGATACATTTGATATCATTTTTTGCAGAAACGTCATGATTTATTTTGATACCCCGACACGTCAAAGGGTTGTGGACAATCTTTGTCAGGCATTAAAACCGGGCGGCTATTTTTTTGTAGGGTTAGCTGAAAGCCTCAACGGACTGGATCATTCCCTGACAACCATTTTACCGAGCGGTTATCAGAAAAAATGAGCCGCCAACGGATAAATCTCCGTTCATCAACGGACCAACGAGGAGTGTATGGGTCAAAATAATCATTCCGGTAAAAAGGCTTTGACCTCCCATTATTTTTTGGAACCCGGATATATTTTCGTGCCGGACCATTCTGTCAGCATATCCACGGTCATAGGTTCGGGCGTTTCAATTTGTATTTTTGACAGGAAGAAAAGGATCGGTGGAATGAACCATTTTATTTTTCCTTATATTGCCACAAAGGGGAAAACCACTCCTTTGTACGGCAATATTGCGACCATTGTCTTGCTGAAAATGATGCTGACCCAGGAATCATCACCCAAATTTCTGGAAGCACAAATATATGGTGGTGCATATCACCCTGAAAAAAACAATATCGAGATCGGCAGGGAAAATATTGAAATTGCCAGAAAAATTCTTATGAGAAACCAGATACCGATCACTTCCCAGGATGTTGGGGGGGAAAAAGGCAGAAAAGTGATTTTCAATACAAAAACCAATGAGGTCGCAATTTTAAAAGTTGACAGACTCCGGGACATGGACTGGTACCCCTACCAATGAGGTGTTATTGGGAGCGGTACTAATTTAACAATCACGATATTTCATAATAAATACAGGGGTGTTGTAATGGTGGTAGATCCAAATATTAAAATTCTTGTTGTAGACGACTCTGGAACAATGCGCGTTATGTTCAAGCAGATTTTAAAACAGGCGGGGTTTGAAAATATTATAATGGCTGTCAATGGTGATGATGGCATCAAAAAAGTAAAAGAAGAGAATCCTGACCTTGTGATAAGCGATTGGAATATGCCTAAAAAAGATGGCCTTGAATTTTTGCAATGGTTAAGAAGCCAGGAAACTTACAAAAAAATTCCTTTTATCATGGCAACAGCCCAGGCAGATAAAGGTCAGCAGATAATCATTATGGAAGCAGGCGGAAATGGTCATGTGCCAAAACCCTTTGATGCGGAACAGATAAAGACAGAAATATTAAAAGCGTTTTCCCCTGAAACAAAAAAAATTGCCAAAACAAGAAATAGAAAGGTGATTAATAACAAGGTTGAGTTAACAGTCTCTCACATACAGATCACAGACCATCTGGTTTTAGGTGCGCTTAAACACAGAATTGAAAATGGGGAAGTAACGCCAAGATATTTTGACCTTAAGACGGATAAGAAGGCGGGATGGAATCCCATCCAGGAGGGGCTGGAGAACGGTCAGATCGACTGCGCATTTGTACTGGCTCCCATTGCCATGGATCTGTTTGCCTATGACACACCCATAAAAATGGTTCTCCTCGCCCATAAAAACGGGAGTACCTTTGTGCGAAGCAGACACTATGATCCGAGGTTTGATTCTTTGCAGAGTTTTTATAAGTATAAGGTTGTCGATATTCCCCATAAAATGTCTGTGCATCATATGCTGGCCCACCAGTTTTTAAAGGAACTCGGTTTAAAACCCGGGGTTCCAGGAAAAGAGGCGATCAATGTAAGATTTGAAGTTGTCCCCCCCATAAAAATGCCGGGAATCATGGAGGCGAATGAAGATGTCGCAGGATTTATGGTGGCAGAACCCATCGCCACCAAAGCCATGGTTTCCAAGATAGGAAATCTTGAATTTATTTCCTCTTCAAGATGGAAAGATCATCCCTGCTGCATTGTTGCCATGCAGAATGATTTTATTGATAAGTTCCCTGATGCTGCTCAGGAATTTGTATCCCTTCTGATGGAGACCGGAAAATATATTGAATATGATAAAATACGGGCTTCAAACATTGGCGTTCGTTTTCTTGATCCCGATGGAACGATTGGTTTGAAACCAGAAGTTCTCCAGAGGGTTTTTTCTCAGCCAATGGCTATAAAGATGGACGATCTTTACCCGGTTGTTGAGGACTTTGATATCATTCAAAAATATATGCATGATGTCATGGGCATTGGCAGGATAATTGACCTTGAGCAGTTTATTTATGCCGGTTTTGCAGGAAAGCCATAACTCCATTGGAATTGAACATGCCAAGAAATTTCTCTATAATCCCCTCATTTAAAGGGATTTTTGATTTTAAAGGCAGCTAAAGAAGGGAAATCGATCTTGACATGGGATCCATTTAAGGTTTTATTAGACTTAGGAATCGATCAAAAATAGAATAGTTTCATATGGATAAAAAGAAAATGCCGAAAGTGCTAATAATAGATGATAACGAGCAGGTCTGTAAATTTCTGATCAAACTTTTTAGCAAAACAGAATACCAAACTTTTTATCAACTAACCTTGAAAGAAGGATTGGAAAATATATTTTCTGACGATATAGATATTGTCTTTTTAGATGTAAATCTTCCGGATGGCAATGGCCTGGAAGCCATAGATATTATAAAACAACACCCTGCTGCACCGGAAATAATTATAATCACTGCGGATGGAAATGTTGACGGCGCTGAGCTTGCCATGCGGTCCAAAGCATGGGATTATATTCCCAAAACAGAGTCCAATAAAAATTTTAAATTCGCATTGGACAGGGCATTGGAATATCGGAAACAAAAACAATTCAACCAGCTGAAAAAGAAGATTAAAAGGGCCAGGATTATTGGCGACAGCCGGCTGATTTCAAAGTGCCTTGATGACGTTTCAAAGGCCGCAAACAGTGATATCCCCGTATTGATAACCGGGAAAACAGGAACCGGTAAAGAGCTTTTCTCAAGGGCAATCCATACCAACAGCAACAGATCCCGTGCAGGGTTTGTCGTTGTAGATTGTGCAGCATTACCAGAACATCTTGTGGAAAGCACACTTTTTGGACATACAAAAGGTGCATTCACAGGAGCTGATTCTGACAAGCCGGGATTAATGAAAATGGCGGACAAAGGAACACTCTTCTTGGATGAAATCGGAGAACTTCCCTTAACTGTTCAGAAAAAATTTCTCAGGGCACTTCAGGGAAAAGAATTCAGACCCGTGGGTGGAAAAAATGAAGTTAAAAGTGATTTCAGGTTGATCTGTGCAACCCATCGTGATTTGTCAAACATGGTGAAAGAAAATAAATTTAGAGAAGATCTTTATTTTAGGATATTTTCGATGAATATTCAATTGCCTCGTTTGAAGGATCGCGAAGATGATGCAGCGAAAATTGCTCAATGCCTGATGACTCAAAAAACAGCGGGGTCTGAGAATTCATGCACAATGTCCCAGGAATTTTTAGAAGAAATTCGCCTGTACGATTGGCCGGGAAATGTCAGGGAGTTGATCACTACAATTAATTTGGCCTGCAGTGATGCCGGTTCCGACAGCACACTTTTCCCCTATCATCTCCCCGATCATATCCGGGCGTTTAATATTAAAAACAAATTCAACACCCCAGATTCTGAAAATACAACAAAAAAAAATTTATTTTTAGACACTAAAAGAACCGGTAAAAATTTAAAATTCAAAGCGTATATTGAACAAATGAAATATGATTATCTGCAGGAATTATTGTCCGCTGCTAAAGGCGATATAAAAAAATCCTGCAGGCGTTCCGGCCTTTCAAGAAGTCAACTCTACCGCCTATTGCAACAGTATAAAATAAAAACGGTTACAGAATCAAACTCCGGGAATCTTCCAAACTCAACGTTGTAGTTTCCTAAGCATTAATCTCTTAAAAATCCCAAGATTGGCTACAAAAAACTTTTTTAGCAATAGAAAAGCCGGAAGGGATTTCCTTCGAGACCATACCAAACCGGGGGCAAACCCAAAATGCAAGGTTTTTAGCTGCACTTTTTTCTGAATTTTGATAAAGTATACATCCATGCTCAATTTTTCAGGATCTATTCTTGGTCTTCCTCCTGTTCTGCCTTTGGCTTTTGCAGCAGCCCGTTCTGTGGCAGCTTGTTTTTTCAAGAGCATCAATCTGAAAATCGAGTTTTTGCACGATTATATTGACTCTGGTATCCCAATTTTATTATTATTCATACTGCCTGAACCTGTCAATGTGATTGGCTTTATGCATTTTGCATTACGGCAACGGATTATGCACGGTTTTTTATCGACTTTGGGTGTAATTGCACATATAAGAAAATCCGTCATAGCAAAACGGATAACCCATTGAAATAAAATGATTTAGAAGTAATTTTATATTCCCAAAAATTCGGGCTAAAATAGCCTCAAAAACGGGAACCTTAATTCTTTCTTAAGGCTTTGAAAAAATTAAATTTTCAAAAATTTCTATGACTTTTTTTTCCTAAATGTGCAATTACACCCCTATTTACCAGACCTGTATGAATACCGAACTCAGGGGCTATTTTATTGACTGTTTGATTCCCTTTTATAGCTGTATATGCGACCCTGCTTTTTAATTGTTTACTGTAGTTTTTCCGTTCCAAAATAAATCCCTTTCTGGTTTCTGGGCTGTTATATTTTATCTTAACATATTGTCCATTTTTCGGGGTCCACTATAAAGGGATCGTTCAAATTAAGCAACGACTCCCATATGCAGTCTCCTTTAAAACGTTGTAGATGGTCCCACGACTAACTCCGTATTCCTTGGATAATGTGGTGGGGTTCATCCCGGCTTTATTCTTTACCTGAATTTCTTGCTTTTGATCGCCTGTGAGGGATGATCTTCTCCCCAGGTGCTTGCCATTGGCCTTGGCTACTGCAATGCCTGCAAGCTGGCGTTCCTTTCTGAGATTGGTTTCAAATTCTGCGAATACTCCGAGCATTTGAAGAAAAGCCTTGCCGGTGGCTGTGCTGGTGTCGATCTTCTGATCCAGGATTTCAAGGGAAGCCCCCCTGCTTTCCAGGTGATCAACTATTTTGCATAGATCCCCGGTGTTCCTTGCCAAGCGGTCCAGCTTCCAAACCACAAGTTTATCGCCCTGGTTGATCATATCCGAAAGTAGGTTCAGGACTTCACGGCCCCTGGTCGTTGTACCTGACTTCTTTTCCTGGCGATGGACTGCATCAGGGTAAGCAACCTTTAAAGCTTCCACCTGCATCTTTGTATTCTGGTCTAAAGTGCTGACTCTGGAATAAGTAAAAATCGTCATGACATCCTTCCCGGTAAAAATTCCTGTTTAACTGTCAACAAACTTTTAAACCTTTTTAGAAACAGTGTCAATAATTAAAAAAGCAACCTTTTTAACGGGGTTTTATGGACTGTCAATAAGGTATACCTTTTTAACAGATGCTTAAATGTAATTGCGTTTTTTTTAGGAATTGCCGGAGATTTTCTTTCCCAAGGATCTATGTCAAATCCTTTCCACCAAGGGATCCGCCCTCACAAAATGCCACTTTCTAAGAGCTTCCCACTAAAAAACTGTTTTAATATTTAAACGTTAAAACAACCATCTTCACCGCCGGTACAATTATCAATACCCTTTACACTCCCTGTTTTTCTTGTGCTTAAATGGCTAAATATGTATTCATTTTAATGTATCTTTGTATAAGCCCTATCCTTAAACCCATCTCGGTGAGGTTTGTATGGTAAAGAAGAAAAAAGACAATTCAGTAAAAGTTGCTAAAATCGGGGCTATAGGTGCAATTACAGCCGCTGTTCTTGCAGCTGTAATTGGCGGTATATTTATGTTGGGGAGAAATAATAATATCCCTTTACCACCTAATCAGACCACAGTAACTGTCTCGGGATCCGGTCATACGACAGTTACCGGGGATGGTAATGTTATCCATCAAGGGATACCTCAAAAAGCCTTGGACCGTCTTCTGAAAACACTCGACGAAAAAGACGTTGCCCTTGAAAACCGGGATAAAATTATTGACGACTGGAAAAGACAGTACCGGGAATTGGAGGAAAGATTAGAAACTCGTTCCAGTGACGACCGACTTATCGCACAAGCGAAAGGGAAGTTAAAGGCAGGAAATCTGGACGGTGCGGAAAAACTCCTGGAACAATCCTTTAAAAACAACCTTAAAAAAATTGAGGAGGACAGAAAGAAAGTTGCTGAAAGTGCTTATAAACTAGGTTCTGTCAAGGAACTCAAATTGGAATACAAGGAAGCACAGCATTATTTTAAACAAGCGGTTAAATTTGACCCGAAGAATAGTCTATACTTAAACGGTTTGGGATCCATTTTATACACATTGGCTCAACATGAGAAGGCGATCGAGTATTACGAAAAAGCCCTATCATCGGACCTGGAAACCTACGGGCCGGAGCATCCGAAGGTGGCCATACGCTGGAACAATCTGGCCTTGGCATGGAAATCCAAGGGGCAGTATGACCAGGCCATAGCGTATTATGAAAAGTCCCTGGCATCGAATCTGGAAACCTATGGTCCTGATCATCCCCAAGTGGCAATAAGCTGGAATAATCTGGGCTCGGCATGGAAATCCCTGGGCAAGTATGAAAAGGCGATCGAGTATTATGAAAAGGCCCTGGCATCAGACCTGAAAACATACGGGCCGGAGCATCCAAATGTGGCCGTTTACTGGAACAATCTGGGCTCGGCATGGAAATCCCTGGGCAAGTATGAGAAGGCGATCGAGTATTTTGAGAAGGCCCTGGCATCGGGCCTGAAAACATACGGGCCGGAGCATCCAGATGTGGCCGTACGCTGGAGCAATCTGGGCGCGGCATGGCAATCCCTGGGCAAGAATGAGAAGGCAATCGAATATTTTGAGAAGGCCCTGGCATCGGATTTGAAGACATACGGGCCGGAGCATCCGGATGTGGCCACCGTCTGGAACAATCTGGGCTTGGCATGGCAATCCCTGGGCAAGTATGAGAAGGCGATCGAGTATTTCGAGAAGGCCCTATCATCAAGCCTGAAAACATACGGGCCGGAGCATCCGAAGGTGGCCATACGCTGGAACAATCTGGGCGTGGCATGGAGCTCCCTTGGCAAAGATGAGAAGGCGATCAAGTATTTCGAAAAATCATTAACCGTTTTTGAAAAGAGCTTGGCAAAGGATCACCCTGATACAATCTCAGTAAGGAAAAACCTCCAATCAATTAAAAACTAAAAAAAATCTCATCTCAAAAAGTGAAAAATAAAATCCATATTCACCACAGATACCGGATGTTATGGAAACTTTCAGGCCTGTCACCATGCCACATTCAACTTATTGTATACGGTTTCAGTCTTTTTTAGCCTCCTATTCGGCAATTTTTTTCCGCGTCCAAACAGCATAAGGTGATTTTATTTCCTCAAGAATTTTCATGGCCTGAATGTAATAATTCATGGCCTTACCATACTGCCCGAGGGAAGAGTACGCATTCCCCAGACTGCCTAAACATCTCCCTTCCCCCTGCCGGTTTTCAGAGCTTTTATAATGACGTAAAGCAACTTCATAGTCTTGTAGAGCAAGCGTGAAGTCACTGGTAACCAAATAACTGTTCCCCCGGGCCAAATGAAATGAGGATATATTCAACGAGCTAAAGTATTCGGTAGACATGCTTTCAATTTTATAATAAATGGAGTTATGAATAGCCTGAAGGGAATAATTCTACAACAAAAAATTCGGACGTAATAAATCTGGTCCGGTCGTTCTTCGCCTCATAATTGTGACATCATTTTCTTAAGCGTTAAGGAAGTGGTGCCATATTAAATGTACTCAATACTAATTATCCTATTTTTAAAGTTGTTGAATCTCATTATCGTTAAGGATACCCAATATAGTTTCAAGTATTTTAGGAGAAGGTATGATAGGGACAAAATTCATTTCTGCCCATCTCGGCGTCCCTTATCTTTTCCAAGTCCCCTATTTCCCAAAATTTTGTTTTTTGAATTGGTTGACATCTATAAAGAATCTCATTGTAATATGACCCGTGATAATATCTGTTAAGAAGATAAAAACAAATAAGAACCGGCTTGTAAACGTTGACCAGGGTCCGGACACATATAAAAATGTAGTGTTTTAAAAAAATTGTTTTAAACTTGCAAATATTTGTGCAATAAAGTTATTTTTTGGGGAAGAAATAAATATGATATTAGAACAAAAAAATGTGAGTTTTATCTCTCCTGCTGATTTTTTTATACGACTTGGATCAGCATTGAAACTGCCGACAGTTCATTCAACATTCAGGGCAATTGATTCTGTTTTACGGGAAAAAATTTTGCTTACAGTTTCAATAACAAACAACTGTTCCGGATGAATTGACGCACATACTGCCGTGGGCAGGAAAAAAGGAATAAGCAAAGGGGAGATTGCAAACATCTATACCCTTAACCAAAAAGATTTTGATTATACTGAATGGCTTATTTTGAAATATGCAAGGGAGTGGACTTTAGTTAAGGGGAAAAATCCATCTGGAGATATTGTCTCTGAATATGAAACAGTTGTCTCGTCAGAATTACGAAGATATATTGATAAGCTTCTCAGGATGATGATATTTGCAAATTATTTCGGCAATAAATTTCTGCGCAGGAAAAAAGGACATGATGCGTGCAGCTTGAATTAATCTTTTAGTCTTTAACTAAAATTGTCCATTCAAACATATGAACCGCAGGCATCATTTCTGGACATTCTATCGGAATATTTTTTATAATATAAAAACATGAACAAACCAGCAATTCCGACTCAAACTTAATTATCCTAATTCTTAACCTTTGTCGTGACCTGAATTATCATCGTTAAAAAACGACCCAGCAATTCTGGAAAAAGCATCGAATATAGGTAAAGCACCGGCCGGAGCGGTAAAAGTCCGTAGAAACGAAGATTCATCACAATGTCACAAGTGCTATGGGCACAACAGGAAGAAACATAAATTGAGTCTGAAATGAAAAACGACATCTATCCCACCGATGACCAGCAAAAGCCGTTCCGGCGCCATTTGGGCGCCATCGTCTTTTTGGCGGCTATTTTTTTCTTGAATTTTATTGCCAGGGTGATTCCGGCACCATTACTGCCTTCCATTGAAAAGGATATGCAGATCAGCCACAGTGTTGCTGGTTCTTTTTTCCTCTTTATTTCAGCTGGATACTTTATTTCCCTGGCCGGTTCCGGGTTTGTCAGTTCCCGTTTGACCCACCGGAAAACCATTATTCTATCTTGCGAAGCCGTGGGCCTGGCCCTGCTTTGTATCAGTGTCAGCCAGAATCTGTGGACGATTCGTCCGGCCTTGACGCTTCTGGGGCTTGCCGCCGGCCTTTACCTGCCGTCGGGTATTGCCTCAATTACCCATATCATCGATTCAAAGCATTGGGGAAAGGCCCTTGCAATTCATGAACTGGCACCCAATTCCGGTTTTATGCTGGCCCCCATACTGGCCGAGATTATATCCATATGGTTTTCCTGGCGCGGTGTCCTGGCGGTTCTGGGAGTAAGTTCCCTCTGCCTGGGTATTGCCTATGCACACTGGGGCCGCGGCGGGCGATTTGCGGGCCAGTCCCCGGATCTGCATTCCATGAGACGGCTTGGGGCGGAGCCGGGTTTCTGGATCATGATGCTTTTATTCAGTCTGGCCATCGGCAGCACCATGGGCATTTATACCATGCTGCCCCTTTATCTGGTTGTCGAAAGGGGCATTGACCAGGGCTGGGCAAACACCCTCGTCGGGCTTTCCCGAATCTCCAGTTTGGGCATGGCCTTTTTAAGCGGGTTTGTATCGGATCGATTCGGCACCAGGATGACCATGATATGGGTGTTTTTTTTAACCGGGGTGACGACCCTGGCACTGGGAATGGCAACGGGGGACTGGGTGATCATGTTTGTCTTTCTGCAGCCCATGGTGGCGGTGTGTTTTTTTCCGCCCGGTTTTGCGGCCCTGTCTGCCATTGGACCGCCTGAAACCCGAAACGTTGCCGTTTCCATGACAATCCCCCTTGCCTTTTTCATCGGCGGCGGTATTTTCCCTGCGTTAATCGGGTTTTTAGGTGATATGGGAAAATTTCCCCTGGGCATGGAGCTGACAGGCGGGCTGATCCTTTGTGGAACAGGGGTGGCCTATTTTCTCAAACTGCCGGCCAGGTGATTCTTTCCATCCGTTGAATTGGCGTCATCCACCCTTGTGCAAATATTCAAGAATTTGGCCCATCAAGGTGTTTATTGCCTGATACCGCTCTTGTGGCGCAGACAAAAGGTCCTGTTCTGTCTGGATATACTCCCCTGCAACCAATTCCTCCCTGCAATGGGCAACAATGGCCTGGGCAGAATCCGGGGTGGTTTCAAGGTGGAACTGAAGCCCGATCACGTGTCTGCCAATCTGAAATGCCTGGTTCTCGCATCCCGCACTTTTTGCAATCTGAATGGCCTTTGGAGGCAGGCTGAATGTTTCACCATGCCAGTGGAACACCATGGCTTGTTCCGGAAAATTAAAAACCGCATTGTCTGAAGACGCCACGGCCTGGACCGGAAACCACCCTATTTCCTTTACCGGATTCAAAAATACCCTGCCGCCCATTGCAGCGGTTATAAGCTGTGCACCCAAACAAATTCCCAGGGTGGGTTTACCTGCCTCAACAACACTTCTGATGAATTTTTTTTCATTAACAAGCCAGGGATAATCTATTTCATCATTAACACTCATGGGCCCACCCATGACCACAAGCAGATCTATTTCTTCTACCCCGGGCAAAGTTTCAGATGCATAAAATGGGGTGCAAGTTATTTCATACCCCGCATTTTCAAGCCATGCTTCAATGCTTCCTAAACCTTCAAAAGGGACATGCTGCAAATAGTGAGCACGCATTTTACCTCCTCAATTCTCAAAACTTAAAATCTATTGACACAATTTTTCCTATTTTATAGCGTGCTGACAAGCAGTATGCAAGCATTAGAGGAGATAGACAATGAACGAAACGGGCAGAGCAAAGGAAAAAAGGCATGTCAACCGCTGACCATTTTACAAAATTAGAAAACATGATGCATTCTGCACCGTTCATGCAGTGGAACGGTGCCAGAGTTTCCATTACAAGGGGAGAGGCCCGGATCACCTTACCTGTCCGCAAAGACTTTCACCATGCTGCCGGCGCAATGCACGGTGCCATGTATTTCCTGGCGTTGGACAATGCTGCATTTTTCGCTGCCAACTCACTGGTTGAGGATGTTTTCGTGCTGACCACCAGTTTCACCACCTATATCACCCGCCCTGTTTCCGAAGGCATTGTCACCGCCATCGGCAAAGTTGTAAATCACAATCGCACCCAGTTCATTGCCGAATCAGTCATGTACAATGACGAGGATAAAGAGATTGCACGGGCCAACGGCATCTTTGTCAGAAGCAAAACATTATTGTCCCCTGAAATCGGGTACCGGGGAATTTGATATCTTCCTTGATATCAACAAAAGGAAAAACTTTAAAAAACAACTATTCCATGCCAGGGAACAAGTTTTGGATATTGGCCAGGATATAATAACAGCTTTTATGGATTGTATAAGGTCTTCGCAGGACAAGGAACCCATTGGATACCATACTCACATTTGATATCGGCGGCAGTAGCCTGAAAGCAGCCCTTTTTGATCTGGATGGAAAGCTGCTGGAACTGGAACGACAATCCATGTCCATGGAAATGACCGCAGACGGCGGATATGAACAAGATCCAGAAGCATGGTGGACTTGCTTTGTTGAGCTATTTTCCAGAATCATAAAAACGACAAAGGCCACAATCAATGTTCGGGCCGTCTGCGGGGCAGCAATGACCCGGAGCCAGATATTTCTGGACAAGGACGCAAGGCCTGTCTGTCCGGCAATTTTGTGGCCGGACAGCCGGGCATTAAAAGAAGGGGCCTTTCTCAACAAAATTGCCGGAGACAAGAAAACATGGAGCCCCCTGAATGAATTTCACACGCTGTCCAGGGTCCTGTGGCTGAAACATAATTTCAGGTTATTATACGATAAAACCGCCGTCATTCTGGAACCTAAAGACTATATCAATTTCAAGCTCACAGAAGCATTTTTCTCAGACAAAATTTCCCTTTCCAGAATACTCAGGGTCTCTGATATGAAGCCGGACCGGGAATTGATGGAAAAGGCAGGAATCAACCCCGGGCTGTTTCCTGAAATGGGGTGGCCATGGCAGGTCATCGGCCGGTGTAAAAAATTACCTGCCCCCCTGGATATTCTTGAAAATGTGCCTGTTGTAGCCGGAGGTATGGACACCTGGTGCTCGGTTACGGGCACCAGCGCATCTGAAGGTTATATTTATAATGTATCTGGAACCTCCGAGGTTACCGGTCTGATCACCAGGGAAAGGATCTGGAGACAGGGCCTTGTCACCCTGCCCTGGGGAAAAAATCTGTACCAGATCGGTGGCCCCAGCCAGGTGGGCGGAGATGCACTGCAATGGTTTTCCCAGATATTAAACCCCGGGCAAAGCGGTTTGGTCGAAGAACTTTCCAAAAGAGTAGAAACGGCACTGAGGAAAAAAAATGCCCCCCTTTTTATTCCCTACCTCAGGGGTGAGCGGGCGCCCCTATGGGAAGATACAGCAAAGGGCGTGTTCTGGAATCTGCACCGGGAACACAAGGCCGAGGATCTTATCTTTTCCATCATGGAAGGGGTGGCCATGGCAAATCGCTACCTGCTTGAGATTATTTTCGGCAAAAAATTTGAAACATCTGGAATGATCATTTCAGGCGGCGCATCAAAGAGCGATGCCTGGTGCCAGATCAAAGCCGATGTTCTCGACATCCCCGTGGTAAGAACGGATGAACCTGAAACCGGCCTCAAGGGGGCATTTATCCTGGCCATGAAAGGAATTGACAGAATCGAGTCCATCAGACAGGGACAGGACCAATTCATTGGAATTCGGCAAATTTTTGAACCGGACAAAAAAATGGCAAATCTGTACAACAGAATTTATCCCATGTGGAAAAAGACCTCTTTGCATATGCTCAAGCTTCATAAGGACCTGGACAGGGCGATAAACACCTGGCAGGAACTTTGAACGATTAAAAAAAAACTTGATTAATTCTTTAAATCTGTCAAACTCGGCGCATTTTGTTTCTATCATTAGAAACAAAAAAACAGCGTAGGTGTGAATATTTAGAACTCAACTTTCGGGATTGACTCTTTACCTGGAGTCATCAAAGTTGAAGTCCGAAGGTTGAGTTTATAAAAGAACAAGGATGACAGATTATAACAATGAAAGCATCTACTGCCCGCTACGGCACGGCAATGGTCGGAAGCCTGATCTTTATTTTTTTCTGTATTGCTGCGGAAAATTTTCTATCCGTGATGAACATTCTTACGGTACTCAAGCAGATCAGTGTTTTAACCATTCTTGCCATCGGGTTTTCCTTTGCCCTGACCACCTCGGAACTTGATCTTTCCTTTGCCAATGTATGTTCCCTTTCCATGGTCGTTACCGGCGGGCTTATCTATAATAATTATCCAGTCCTGCTCGCCGTATTTTGCGGAATTGCAACTGGAACCCTGGCAGGACTGCTCAACGGAATTATCGTTACCCGATTCAAGGTGCCATCGCTCATTGCCACCCTGGGTGTTTCCTCCATGGCCAACGGGGCGGCATTCTGGGTTACAGAAGGCGTTGCCTATGTTGGACGCTGGCCCAAGCCTTTTCTTTTTTTGGGCCGGGGCAAAGTACTGGGGATTCCGATGCTTGCCCTGTGGATGCTTGCCCTGGCGTTGATCTCCCTTTTTGTAATGAAAAAGACACGACTTGGCATTCATATGATTTTTACAGGGGAGGCTGATGAGGCTTCCAGACTCAGTGGTATTCCAGTAAAAAGAATAAAGGTTATCGGCCTGACCCTGTCTGGTTTTTGTGCTGGCCTGGCAGCAGTGCTGCTCACCTCATCCTTGAGTTCGGCATCACCGACCGGCGGGGCAGATTTTATGCTGACCACCATGGCGGCGGTGCTGCTGGGTATGACCATGATCGAACCGGGGCGTCCAAATATCGCTGGATCTTTTATCGGCGCTCTAATCATCGGTATTCTGAGCAACGGATTGGTTCTCATGGGTGCACCCTATTATGCCCAGGATATTATTCTGGGTGTAATAATCATTGGTTCTGTAGGGTTTTCTGCAAGTAGCGTCGCCAAGGCGGCCTTTAGCATATAGATGAATATGACCTATAAAAAACAAAGGAATTGGAAATGAAAAAAGTATCATTTTTTATCTTTTTTTTGATAATGACCGCCACCCTTATCTGGGTATTCCCAGCATTTGCCAAAGAGAAAACCATTGGTATCATTGCCTTCCAGATGTCATCCGAGACCCATGCCAGAACGGCAAACAGGGCTGCTGAAAAGGCAAAGGCCCTGGGATACAAGGTTACACTGCTCAATTCCCGGGGAAGTCTGGCTGAACATGCAGCCCAGATAGAAAATCTTATTCTTTCCAGGGTGGACGGCATTATCCTCTGTATGAGCAAACCTGTTCAGTTCGACGCCCAATTTGTACAGGCGCAGGAGGCTGGCATACCGGTGATCACCATCATGAGCGGATCAAACCCCAATACCCTTTTTGATATCACCGTAAACGAGTACCAGGTGGGTGCCCAGGCAGCGCTTTATCTTCTGGGCAGCATGAACTATGAGGGAAAAATCCTGACACAGCGGTTTGAAAGCAACACCAGCTGCAGAATCCGAGGCAAACTCCTTGATGTGGTCCTTTCGGAGAATTCAGCTGTCAACGTTGTGGGCTCACATACCATGGCCAAGACGAAATCCTGGCGGGAAGACGTTCATAATGGCATGGGCGCCCTGATTCTCAAAAACCAGGGCAAATTCAAAGGCGTCTGGGCCTCTTTTGATGCCCAGGCATTTATTATTGATGATATCCTTACCGAACAGGGCATGAAAAAAGGCGATATCGTCATGGTGTCCGTAGATGGCGGCCAGGAAGTTTTCCGGCGAATCAGGGACAAGGAAAGTCTGATTACAGCAACCGTCGCCATTCCCTTTGAGGCAATGGGGGAAAAGGCAGTGGACTCCATTGACAGCATCCTGAACGGCAGGGCTTCCAAGGCGGATATCGTAAAAGGACCTTATCTTCTGCTTGACGCCGTGCTGGTAGACAAACACAATGTACCTGAAGAGGGGAAGTGGCCCTGGTAAAAAGGGCAATAGGACACCATGTCAGAAATTTTAAAAATCCAATCCATAAGCAGACATTTTGGGGCGGTCAAAGCGCTCCAGAATGTCAGATTTACGGTCAAAAAAGGTGAGGTGGTGGCCTTGTGCGGCGACAATGGCGCTGGCAAATCCACCCTGATCAAAATCATCTCAGGGGCAGACACCCCCACAAAAGGTGAGATCTATCTTGATCAAAAAAAAGTGGATTTCTCATCTCCGGCAGACGCCCTTGAAAAAGGAATTGCGACCACCTACCAAGACCTTGCCCTGGCCCCCGATATGAAGGTCTATGAGAATATTTTCATGGGTGCAGAGCTTATGAGTAAAAGCCTGATTCCTGGCATTCGGGTCCTGGATAAAAAGCAGATGAAAAAACAGGCTGTGGCTTACCTTGAAAAGCTCAATGCAAGTGTGAAAGACGCTGACGCCCTTGTCAATACCTTGTCTGGCGGGCAACGCCAGGCGGTTGCCATATCAAGAGCATTGAGGTGGAATGCCCAGATCGTGATTATGGACGAGCCCACCGCCGCCCTGGGCGTGAAAGAAACCCAGGGGGTTCTTGAACTCATCCGCCAGCTCAAGGCACAAGGGGTGACCGTCCTGTTGATCAGTCACAACATGGAAGACATTACTATGGTTGCAGATCGGGCGATCATACTCAAGGGGGGAATGAAGCTTGGGGAATGTGACTTGAAAAACACTTCTCCCCGGGACCTGGGAAAAATGATTATAAACGGAGAACGGCCTGAGGATGGGAAAATGTTTTAAAAAGATAAAGAACTGCTTTTCCCCCAAAAAAGTATGAAAGGATAATTACGAGATCTACGCCATCAAATGTTTCCATCCCTGTAATCCGGTCCGTTTTTTAACCAGGTGGCCAGCACCATACCCAGCATGGCCAGGCATTCCATATCCAGATAGGCATCCGCATGCTCCTCGAACAGAATCGAACATTCAGCCGGAAACTCTTCATCCTGGTCGTTGAACACCATTAACAGGCTCACTTTGGGAAGTACCGGAAACCTGATGGCCAGGTCACAGCTATATGGCGCCTCTCCGGGCTGGCCGCCCAGGACCGTACATGCGCGTTTAAGGTCATCCAGTTTCCCGGAAAAAGCCTTGCTGATGGGCTGCTCAGCCGTATTTCTGAAGCCTTGCTTATAGGGAGCTGCATCCGGGAAACTGTGGTACTTGACCCATTCACCGGCAACAGGAGGCGCCTGCCCAGGGCATAAAAACAAATACTTAAACAGAATGACACTAACCGCATGAATAGGTCGTTTCCCTTTTTCGTCCATGACTCCCATACCTGAGACGCGATGGGCAATGCCGTAAAAAGGAATCGTTGCCCCATCACCGTCAACCTTAATGCCCAGGCTATTGCCGATACCTTTCAGATCAATGGCTGAAACATCGGCAAGGTATTGCCGGTAAATTTCATCGAAAACCGGTGCTTGTTTCATATGAACTCCTTGTTTGTTTTTTTACTCAACTGGTGCAAACAAGTATCATTATTTTAAAAAACTATCCATAGGTCAACGCCAGTTTTTTAAACAGGGATTCAATGACTTGAACACCGGATTGCAGGCAGAGGATACTACCCGAGGCAATTTCATACCCCACCAGGCAGGTGCTGCAAAGCCCCCGCCTTCCGGCAAAACACGTGCAGCCGCCACACAATGTTTCTCTACATTAAAAAAGTGTAGTGCCTGCATTGATACCACAAGATCCACACGATGATCCGCCTCCGGAATTTCTTCTGCAGAGGCATGAACCACCCGTGGTGAGCAGACAGGTCGTCTCGCTGGAGAAGCAGATTAAATATCAGTCGCAGTTTTCCGGTTAAAACATGGCTAAAGAAAAGCAGTAACCTCACCAAGGGCCGCACCGCATTCGATACAGCCATGAATACTTTCCGCTCTCTAGTTCCCCAGCAACTTAATAGCGAAAATAATGACTGCTGTAATAAGGCCAAAAATCATACCGGCTGCGACTGTACTTTTAACAAGCTCAAGCATTAAAAAAGGGTTTCCCTGGGGTACGCCATCAAAATCTTTAATCAAATTGTATGCAAATACATAACTGGCCACTGCAATGGGTGGAATAGGAAGGAAATATCGCAATGGTACCATCAATATCCGACCGTGGGAAAAAAAGAGGAATATACCAAAAATTGACATACAAAGGCCTGACAGAATAATACATAAAATATTTGCTGAGTTCATGGTCTTGTCCATTAAATTGATGTTTATGTAAGTGTTGATTAAGGGACTCAGAAAAACCGGGACCCCAAAAGGACGAAAGTACCAGCACATCTCCAACATAAAGCAAATTATGCGCAGTTTTTTTAACGCTCTTGTTTCTGGAAAAGGCTGCTGCTATACTGCCAGCCTGAATGATCAATGTACCCGAAATCAGAAAACGCACGACTCAGCTGCAGGCCCAGTCCGCTTTTGCCATTGTGAGGCACATCACCGGACCAGTTGATCAGGATGCTCAGTTCGTTTTCCAGATTCGCACTTTTGAACAGATCAATATGCCTGAGTCTATCATCCGGTAATGGTTCGGAAAGGTGATGAAACGCTGCCACAGCATTTTCCCTGTCCTGGCCTGAGTATGATTTAAGTTGTATTATTTCAATCCAGTTCATATTTACCCCGTTTAAGTTTTTGATCTGTCCGGTCTAATCTTGACTGATCCTATAGCTAAATGCGTGCCAAAGTTTAATCACCTGCATTATCAGTAGGTTATAATTTCATAATATACTTTCTGACAAATGTGCAAGCTCAATCTATCATATTTGTCAGATACGTGTTATTTCTGACATATTTACCAGTTGCTTCGCCCGCCAGGCATGACCAAGGAGAATAAAAGGGGAATGCATCACCATGAAAATAGATGAAAATGATTTTTTTCGGCAGACAGCGCTTCGGATATCCAGCAGCCTGGATATCAATAAAGCAATGCGAAACTGCATGAATTATCTGAAACAGCACATACCTGCTTCGGGCATGTATTTTGTTGTGTACGAGCCGGGTCTGAATATAATCAACATCCTGGCTTCAATCATGCCAAAGAAGATACAAGGTTCGGCCAGAAGGATCTCTATACCTGCAGAATACCAGGATGATTTAAAGAAACGATTTAGTGAAGAATCACAAATAAAAATTATTAACGACCTCAACGATGAACCTGAACCCCTACAGAAGATAGTAAATTTAGTATTTCCATTTGAATGCTCATTATTAGAGATGCATTTGAAGTTAGACGGAACAAGGATTGGCCTGTTTGGCGTTTTATCGGAGGGCAAGCATCGCTATTCAGAGTTCCATTCGCACCTCATCACTTTGGTACATGAGCCTTTTGCTGTTGCCATATCCAATATTTTACAGCACCAGGAGATACAGAGACTCAACAAGATTTTATCCGATGATAATCGTTACCTGCACAGGGAAATGATGCATTTGACCGGAGATACGATCATCGGCTCCAAATTCGGGCTTAAAGACGTCATGCGTATGGTGGAACATGTGGCGCCGACGGACAGTCCCGTGATGATCATGGGTGAAACCGGCACGGGCAAGGAAGTAATCGCCAACGCCATCCACCTCTCATCAAGACGAAAAGACAGTGCTTTTATCAAAATCAACTGTGGTGCAATACCCGACAACCTGATCGACAGTGAATTGTTCGGACATGAAAAGGGCGCTTTCACCGGGGCCGTTTCCAGAAAAAGAGGCCGTTTTGAAAGGGCGCATAACGGAACGATCTTCCTTGACGAGGTTGGGGAACTTCCTCTTCAGGCACAGGTAAGACTCCTTCGGGTTTTGCAGCAGCATGAAATTGAACGCGTAGGTGGTTCTGAAACGATCCCGGTAGATGTGCGTATTGTTGCGGCAACACACAAAAACCTGGAGGAGATGGTTCGCACCGGTCAATTTCGCGCA
This sequence comes from Desulforapulum autotrophicum HRM2, assembly GCF_000020365.1. Lineage (NCBI taxonomy): Bacteria > Pseudomonadati > Thermodesulfobacteriota > Desulfobacteria > Desulfobacterales > Desulfobacteraceae > Desulforapulum > Desulforapulum autotrophicum. The sequence continues at coordinate 3,923,570 of NC_012108.1, forward strand.
GATTTGTGGTTCCGGCTCAATGTATTTCCCATTCATATTCCCCCATTACGTCACCGAACCATTGATCTACCTGCATTAACAGACTATTTCCTTGAAAAAAAATCCATGGAATTAAAAATTCGAAAACGCCCTTCCCTGGCACCAGGTACTATGGAAAAAATGCAGGCCTATGAATGGCCTGGGAATGTACGTGAACTGCAAAACCTTGTGGAACGAGCGCTTATTTTCAATCAAATGAAGAACGATGAAAGTCAATTGACATTTGATCCTCAGCTGATAAATCCGATTCCAAAAGAGAATATGACCTTAAAAAGAGAAGATGGGAAAATCATCCGTCCCTTGGATGAAGTAATGGCAAATCATATCCAAAAAGTCCTGGATCAAACGAACGGCAAAGTGGAAGGCAAAAACGGAGCTGCAAGCTTACTCAAGATCAACCCGGGCACCCTGCGGGGGAGAATGAAAAAACTAAAAATCGATTACGGTCGCAAATTCAATAAAAAAAATATGAATAACTGACCGAATGGGATCGCTGGATATGACCTTATTTTCATTGAGCCACCACTACACTCCGGTAGCCTGGCCACACCGGTAAAAGAGTGTTTAGGTGTTCATGATGCAGGGGAATCATAAACACCAGGTCGAAATTTTGTTGTCCCTGCACCGAGCAAATAGTCTACCATACCTCCTTCATGATGCTGACAATTGGTATTGTTGCCACCCTATTTATTTCCCGGTTTGAAATGATGACCTGCTTATCTATTTTAACCGCTCACCCATTAAACTTCCAATTCTCACGGCTTCGTCCCATACGTCTTTTTGGTCCTCAACCTTGGTATATTTAAAATCAGCTGCCTTTGCGCTGGTCTCAATCAGATCACTTCTGAATGCACTCATCTCACACTGATCCCCCACACCACAGAACGCACAGACAATATTTCCCTGAACCGTTACTTGCCCGATAAGATCCATATTCTCATATTCTTTGAACTCGGTAGCCAATGCTTTATTGACAGCGGTCAGTGCCTCCGGCGCAAGTCCGGTTAGGACGGTTGCAACCATTTTGCCTTTTAAGAGATTTTTCTGGTGTCTGAACGACCAGAATCTTTCTAAAAGCGCCTTTGTGAATCCGTCAATTTGTGAATAGGGAATATATCCACCGATAACAAGTGCCTTGGCAGTTTTTATTTTTTCTGCAAGGGCAGGAAAATCATCGTTTTGTTTGCAAACGTTATCATGGACGCATTTATAACAGGCAAGGCAGGGTCTTACATTAATTGAACTGAGTTTCACAAATTCAGTTTCTGCGCCGGTTGCATCCAGCACTGCTTTGACGAGGCGATCTGTGTTGCTGTTTTTTGTGGGGCTTCCGGAGATTCCTAATACATCTATACTCATTGCTATTATCCTTATTTGATTGGGTTTTTAATGCCTTTAAGCGTTTTTTTAAATATTCAGCCTCTTAGTGGCTTGGCAAAACCTGAAAATTTCCCCAACGACAAGACGGACGTAAATTTCCAGATTTATTTGTTCCTGGTTGACCTGAATCCTTATCTTTCAGATATTATTTGTGGAATTATTTACACCTGAGCCCCTTACCGAACGTCAGGAAACCATTTCTTCGATGATATCTTTTACCGGCCTTATCTCTTTAATCAAGGCACTGATTTGACCCGCACCCGCCGGAAAAAGATCGAAATCCCCTGTAGACCATGCTTTATCTGCATTCATCAGATTGTATTCCTGACTGAAATCCGCACCGGAAACCAAAAGTTCTGCCAGTTTCGGATTAATAATCGTTCGCATGGACATGCCGCTGAGGGGTAATAATGTTGTCCCTGCATCACCACAGTTGAGGATTGCCTCTTTCCATGCCTTTGAAGCCGGACTCTCCTGGGAAGCGAGAAAAGCCGTCCCTATTTGTACCCCCTGGGCACCAAGGGCAAGTGCTGCCCTATACCCACGGCGGTCTGCGATGCCGCCTGCAGCAACGACTGGCACGTCAACCATGTCGCAGACCACAGGGATAAGAATCAAATTAGTGGATTCCGGGCCATTGGTACGCAATCCGCCAGATTCCATTCCCGAAACAATAATCCCGTCTGCGGCTGCGGCCTTTCCTGCAAGTTTTGCCGACAGAGCCACGTGGAAACCTTTAAGACCCAGTTCTTTGATCTTTGGATAGATTCTTTTTGGTGATCCCCCCGATGTTGTAACAACCTTAATGCCTTCTTTGGCAAGGACTTCAAGAATGGCCTCGTTTTGGGGATTCATGGAAATCATAAGATTAGCCCCAAAGGGTTTATCTGTAATTTCCCTAACCTGGTTTACCATTTGCCTGACCTTTTCAATATCAGTAATAAAACCCAGGGCCAGAACACCAAAAGCCCCCGCTTCTGACACAGCGGCTACCATTTCAGGATCATTAAGCTGACCTATGGGACCCTGAATTATTGGATACTTGCAACCCAGAATTTCTAAAAGTTTTGTCATCATATCCTCCTTACAATGTTAGGGACTCGGAAACAAATAATTACTCCATCTTGCTTGTCTTTCAGCTCGTTTTCTGCGTTGCATCAAAGCGCACATATTTCAATATGCTCCCTTTGATACGCCTTGAACACGAGCTGAAATCCTACGCCATATTTTGTGTAATTATTTATTTCCGAGTCCCTTAATTGAGAAGACCTGGTAATTCCATAAGCTTTTTAATTTCAAAATCGGGCTTACCAGGAAGTCTTTCTTTACTTTGACCAAACCGATTAATCCAGGCAACATTAAATCCAAAAGCTGAAGCCCCTGAAGCATCCCAGGCATTAGAGGACTGAAATATGATCTCTTGGGGATGAACCTGCAACCGATCAACAGCAAGTTGATATACACGGGAATCAGGCTTGAAAATTCCAATTTCTTCAACAGAAAGATTAACATCTATCAAATCAGTAATTCCTGAATTCTTAACGGCCGAGTCAAGCATTTCAGGCGTACCATTGGATAAAATGGCCAGTTTAAACCCCCGGGATTTCAATAGAGACAACGCTTCCGGCACTTCAGGATAACACTTAAGACTCAAATAAGCATTCATTAGATCTTTCCTCAGACCCTGATCGGTTATCTGATGCATGTCAAAAGTAAAATCAAGTGCATCCTGGGTTACCTGCCAAAAATCAACATGATGTTTCATCAGGCTGCGTAACCAGGTATATTCCAACTGTTTTGTTCGCCAGAGCAAAGATATCTGATCTGCCACGTCCCCCAATTGTTTACGGTATTTCCCAACTGCCGAATGAACATCAAAAAGAGTCCCATAAGCATCGAACACACAGGCTTTTATTCCGTCAATATGATTTTTTTGTGACATATATCCTCCCCTGGCGTTTCCTGATTGAATTCCAAGAATAAAACAGGCACTGCACTGCACTGCAGCAGAACAATAGCACGGTGCCTGTTTCAAGATTCACTACATTAAGACACGGTTCTTTATTTTCTGGGCAATTTCCAAGCCTAATTGATTGGCTTTATCCCAAACATCGGACTGGTCTTCAACTTTACAAAATTTATCCGGGGTGACTGTTAGGTCATCCCCAAACACCCATGGCAAGGAACTCATCGGGCATGTTGGACCATAGCCACAAACCAGACATTCTGTATTACCGGTAATTTTCAAATTACCCAATATTTCCATTCCCTCGACCGTCAAAGCATGCTCAATCTGCTTGCTTGCCTCTTCGAGGCCGGGTGCCCCCCTGCCAATTCCAGAGGCGATAACAACAGCAAGCTTCCCACGATTAAGGCCATTTTGATGCCTTAAAGAAAACAATCTTTCAAGAAACGCCTTTGTAAAACCGTCAACAGAACCATAGGGTGCATATCCACCAACAACAATTGCATCTGCTTTTTTAACTTTCTCAGCCAGTTCCTGGAAATCGTCCTGGGGCTTGCAAATATTATCCTTTGTGCATCCAAGACAGGCAATGCATGGCCGCACATTGATTTTACTCAGTTTCACAAATTCCGATCGCAGCCCACTGCTGTTGAGAACAGCCTGAACCAGTCGGTCTGTGTTACTGTTTTTAATGGGGCTTCCTGAAACTCCTAAAATTTGAGGGTGCATTTTTTAATCTCCTTTGCTGGGTTTTTATATGAAACTCGCTTCGACCGGCGGGCGGGAACGGGTGTTGCCCTTCACTCATTCTCGCAGGCCGTCCATGGCCTGCTCCGAGGGAAATGGCAACTCCTTGGACCTCGTGTCCACCGTTGCCATTTAACCCGTTCAGGGCAACACCCGTTCCCGCCCGCCTACTACTGTCGAGTTTCATGCTTCGTTGTGCCCGCCAGGACATGTGGGTTTATATGAAACACTTGCCAAAGCATTGTCAATGAAGGCGTTTCAAAATTCGTTGGGCCGGAACCATAACTCGCTCCGGCCGTGCCGGTTTATATGTAACACTCCCCTCGAAAAAGGGAATAGTATCCTGTTGGTTTTTGGGTCTTGTCCCAAGAACACTTTGATTGACGCTACAGATTGAAAATATCAAATCGATAGAATTCTTCCTGTCGGGTTAATAATTCAGGCACGGAAGACAAGTTTTTAAATCATCAGTAGTGGTCGGTTTATTTTAGATAAGTTTTATATGCGTAGTTCCCCCGATGGAGGACTAACAGTTTGTTGTGCAAAAAACCGACCCGTCATGTTATATTCGCGCTCTAAGGCTTCATTTGATCATCCGACGTTTGTTTACCGAATCAATAATTTCTTTGTCTGCTGTCCTTCTCTAAACAATACCTGTTAAAAACGTGCTGTCAATTCGATTAATTTCCACAAGGCACAAGTTTCATGCCTAATTCATCAGCCTTTTTTGCTAAATTTTTTAATACTCTTTGCTTGTTGGGCTTGCTCAGGTACTCTTCGCCAAGATCTTTATACGTGTCTGCATTTTTAATGATGCTGTAAATGGCTTTTGCAATTCTATGGGCTATAGCAACAATGGCCTTTCTGGCACCTCTCCTGGATTTCAGTTTGTAATATTTGGCCTTGTAATAAGAGCCTTTTTTCTTGATTGCTGCCCATGCAACCTGGACTAAAATCGTTTTGAATGGATGATTTCTAACTGCATTTCTGCCACTTTTCCGTTTTCCTGCACTTTCATTATTCCCGGGGCACAGGCCTGCCCATGAAACAAATGCTGACATAGTTTTGAATTCATTTAGCGTAACCCCGACTTCTCCTATAATGGATTGTGCCGATTTTTTATCAACACCTGGAATTTCGTCTAAACGCTCCAATAAATCTTTGTGCTCACGTGTAAGAGATTCCAATCGAGTATTAACTTGTTCAATCATTTTTTTAAAAATATTGATAATTTCCATCATCTCAACAAGTTGAAAACGATGGTGATCTTTGAAATATCCATTAAGGCTTTTATGCAGTTCCTGCGTTTTTTTCTTAAGGCCGCCTTTGGTGCACTCCTGGACCTTTTCCAAGCTTAGTTCACTATTATTGCATAATAAATTGATCAGGTTCGTGCCTGTCAAACCAAACAAATCCGAAACTATTGAATCAATTTTTATATTTGCAGTAATGAACAGCTTGTGAACACGTCTTTTATAATCGGCAAGGGATTCGGTGTATGTTTTTCTCAATCGGCTTAATTCTCGCCATTCCCGGACATTCCCCGGAGGGATGAAACTACCTCTTACTAAACCGTGTCGAAGCAGTCCGGCAAGCCACTTGCTGTCACAGATATCAGTTTTTCGGCCAGGAACGTTTTTAATATGTCTGGCATTCACCAAAACGACTTCAATTTTATCTTCAATGGTATTATAAACCGGATGCCAGTATACCCCGGTACTTTCCATTGCTATAATTGGGCAATTATTATCAAGCAGCCATTTTTTCATTTCTTGCAGATCGTGAGTGAATGTTGAAAACTCTCGAATCTCATGGTGCTCACCTCCTGCATTATTCAAAGTGATTAAACAAGCTGAAATTTTGTCTTTATGAACATCCAAACCACAACAAATAGGGTGAACGATTTGGATTAATGTGCTATTTGATCTCTTGGTCATGACTATCCTTTCGCTTTTGTTTGGGAAGATAAAAAAAATTGGATAGTTATGACCATTTTTCATTTTTTGCAAGTGTTTCATGCTTCGTTGTGTCCGCTAGGACATGTGGGTTATATGAAAATCCCACTGATGCATTGCACCCATGGCGTTTCATCGTTCATTGTGGCCATAGGCAAATACCATGCACCGTCCATGCTGATTATTCGTAAACTAATTTTCACTATATAATCTTTTTGATATTTTTTTTGTAGCAACGACTACAATTGATGAAATATACAAGGTGTGTGGCTCTGAAAAAAAAGAATGCCAGAGATGGAATGGGAGCAATCTGTATCGGTGGTGGAGGGGCCACTGCCATGATTGTTGAAAAGCTGTAACTGCTGCCAGAAATTGTCCCGGCACCATTGAGACAGCGGGTTTGTCTGTGCCTGAAACTTTAGACAGACTCCTGGTGGTCGTCCCCTTGGGGGATGCATCAGATGCCGATGGCAAATTATTGGTTATTAATCGTTAACACTCTTTTCATTGGATAATCATATCACTCAATCTTTTTGAACAAACATTCAAAGAATAATATTGACAAGGGCCTTTAACTGCTTAATTTGAATGAGTGTTCAAAATAGAGAACCTGACAAAACAATGAAACGAATTCAACTACAAGGTAAATATTATGTCCCTTAAAGAACAACTAACCACATTAAAATCAAAAAGCCAATCCCAGATTCCGGAAGACATCCAGAAAACAATGTTTGATGACCTGAAAAAACTCGGTGAATCAGGCATTATAGAAGGTGCGCCAAAGACAGGGGAGAAATTAAAAGATTTTACACTGTCAAATCACCTGGGTGAAAACAAAAGCCTTTCTGAGCTGAGAAAAAAAGGGCCTGTTGTCGTAACCTTTTACCGGGGCGGATGGTGCCCCTATTGTAACCTTGAGCTCCATGCCTACCAGGCGGTTCTTCAGGATATTAAGGATGCGGGAGCAACGCTTGTTGCCATTACCCCGGAACTGCCTGATGAATCCCTGACAACCTCAGAAAGACATGGCCTGAAATTTGAAGTTCTTACCGATACCAACTCAGATTATGCCAGGGAAATAGGCATTGTCTTTACCCTCTCCGAAGAACTGCGCTCCATCTATGAAAGCTTTGGCATCAAGGTTGAAAAGCATAATGGAAAAGGGCAATTTGACCTTCCCCTTGCCGCAACCTTTGTTGTTGATACCGATGGAACCATTGCCTGTGCGTTTGTTGAGGCTGATTATAAGTTGCGGGCAGAACCGTCTGATGTTGTGAACGTGCTTAAAACACTGGTGAAATAATTACCAGTGTTTTGCCGATACCAGTGTGATGGCTGATCGGATATATCAACGAAGAAGGCCTGGCAAAGGCGCTTGAAAGGGTGGTCTGACTATGAAGAATCAAAACGATACATATACCCCGATCCTTGTGGGAATTCCCACAGAGCCAGTGGGCAGTATACCCCGCCCTCGCGAGTTGCAGGAGGCATTGCTATCCCATGAACAGGGAAATTTAACGGCTGAAGAACTTGAGCCTTTGTTTGATGAGGCAGTCAGTGAAACCATCACACGATTTGAAGCCACAGGATCTCCTGTTGTCAGTGACGGGGAGCAGGCGAAATCAAGTTTTGCCACCTATACCCTGGACGGCCTGGACAATATTGCTCCGGATGGAATGATTATTCCTTTTGAGGACGGACATATACGCAGGTTGCCCCGCCTGACAAAGGGACCATTTAAATATGGGGTATATGCCGGTTCCTATTTGCCCCGGGCTAAAAAATTTGCAAAACGCCCGGTAAAACAGGCGGTTATCTCCGTTTCAGCCATGAGCCTTCTCTATCCAGAGGATGGGGTTCCCGATTATTCCCGGGAACACTTCTTGTCGGATCTGGTTAAGGAAGCTGTTGCGGATATCCGGAGCTGCTTTGAAAACGGTGCGTACCAGGTTCAGATCGATTTCACAGAAGGGCGGCTTGCCGTCAAGCTTGATCCTTCAAAACAGCTGTTGCAGCAGTTTTTGGATCTCAACAACCAGGTGTTGTCCCATTTTTCAGAAAAAGAACACCAAAGAATCGGAATCCATACCTGTCCCGGCGGAGACCATGATTCAACCCACAGCGCAGATATTGATTATGGCGAGTTGATCCCCATGCTGCTGACCCTGAACGCAGGTAATTTCTATATGCAGATGGCAGGGGAAAAAAATCCTGAAGCGTCATTAAAAATCATAGGAGATCATCTTCGCCCCAACCAGCGGATATATGTGGGCGTCATTGATGTGGTAAATGAAACGGTCGAATCCGCAGAAACAGTACGTGACCGTGTTTTGCAGGCGGCAGAATATATTCCCATAGATCAGCTTGGCACCACCGACGACTGTGGGTTTTCCCCTTTCAGTGATGATGTGGCCACAAGCCGGGATACCGCCTTTGCGAAAATAAAAGCGCGTATTCAGGGGACGAAATTGGCATACAACGAATTAATTTCAAAAATGTAGCAGATGCTACAGACAGGGTTATAAAATATTCATATTATGAGAATCGAAGCAGATTGAACGATACCACCATATTAATCAATTATAAGGAGAAGAGATCATGAAAGTATTAGTCACTTATTTCAGCCAGAGTGGAAACACGGAAAAAATTGCCAAAGCCATCTATGAAGAAGCAGCAAAGGCAAGTGATGCCGACTTGAAAAAACTTGACGAACTCACCCCTGATATGGTCGCCGAATACGATTGCATCTTCATGGGTTCGCCCCTGCACTCCGGCAGTCTCGCAGCCCCGGTAAAAGAATGTTTAGCTGTTCTTAAGTCAACGACCGGTCAACAGATGGCTGGTTTTATTACCCATATGGCCCCGGCTTACCCGGAACAGGATATGGAAGCCTTTACAGAACCCATGAAAGCTGCATGCAAGGAAAAAGGTATCGAATACAAGGGTTGTTTTGACTGCCAGGGTTTTCTGGATGAAGCCATGCATGGGCCAGTTCAAAACAAATTGAATATGGATGATAATCAGTGGGCCGATATGGTCAAAAAGATGACAGGCCGTCCTAACCAGGAAGATGTGGGCAATGCCAAAGCATTTGTAAAAGAACTCTTTGTATAACCGGCACGGCCGGAGCGTGATATCTGCTCCGGCCACAACGAATGATGAAACGCATAAAATAAATATATCTTAAACATAATGGCGTATAACTTGATATATGCCATTATGTTTAAATTTAGACCATCCAGTTTTACACGACTCTAACCATTGTAGATTTATGCAACGGGGAGTATATTTGTCCCAATTATGATCCTGGTGCAAATTGCCCTCCCCCATGTGGAAGGGCCTGCCGGATTTAAAGATTGGCAGGCCCTATCCTGCTTTCTTGAAAGAGTAAATCATGTTTTGGTTCCTGAAACACCTATCCCTTGAAGCAACACAAAAGACAAGTTAAAAGACAAGCAAGTTCTGGAATTTATTTGTTTCTGTGCCCCTTAATGGGAGGGAGGCCATGGTTCTTGTTGTGGTCAAAGGCTTTAAGGTCTACACTTAACCCAAGTTAATCCGCCTGATAATTCTAAGCGGATTACAGCATGAAAAAAAATACTGACAACAAAAATTGATCCGGCAGATAAAGGAATGTTGATGATTGATTTTAATCTTCCAAATTCGTTTTTTCGACAAACCGATGAAACAAAGTATGAACCAACAGAAGCCACAATCGGTCCATGGTCATCAGCGTTGCAGCATGGCGGTCCTCCTTCGGCATTGTTAACAAATGCTTTGCGTGTTTTTCCATCCCAGGATGATTTGAAAATTGCCAGAATAACGATTGAGTTCTTCAGTGCTGTTCCGGTAGAGCCTTGTGAAATCAGAATTGAGGTCGTGCGCCCCGGCAAAAAGGTTGAACTTCTCAGGGGAGAATACATATCTGGGGGAAAGACGTTTTTACTTGCACATGCATGGCGAATCCAATCGGAATCAGGCATATCCGGTCCCGTGTCAGATAGCTTCGATATACCCCGGCTTCCCGGTCCGCAGACTCAAAAGTTATTCCCTGGAGTGGATTATTTCCCATATATTCAAGCGTTGGAATGGCGTTTTACTAAAGGTGGCTTTGATAAAACGGGACCTGCTACGGTATGGACAAAAAGCAGAATTCCATTAATAGAAGGTTGTAAAACAGATGGGCTCGAAGCCCTTATTTTAATGGTGGACTCTGCCAACGGAGTCAGTGCAGAGCTTGATATACGTGACTGGACATTTGTACCGATTGACATGACCGTGGGACTCTATCGCCAGCCCGTAGGGCCGTGGGTCGGCATGGCAGCCCGGACGACAATGGGAAACGAAGGAATCGGCCAGACAACCGCCACTATCTTTGATAACAATGGAAGTGTTGGCAATAGTATACAGACATTGTTCATAAGACCAAGATGATTAAGATCTTGGTTGATTTTTTTAGGAGAAAAAATTCTCAGAGGACAAATGAGTTTTACAACATCCAAACAAGAAGGTATTATTTTTAGATTTACTTATCCTGTGTAGATGTTTATTCCCTTTGGGGAAAACATAAAACCAAAAGACATCGAACCAGGCGGGAATGTAGCCATGTGGTAGCCTCCCAAAGGCGCTAGCCGGCAAACTGGATAATACATACCGATGGCCATCACACAGCCTAAGGAAAGGGGAACAAACGATGAAAACGGTAACCTTCCCATTGAAACAACGCGATAAGGGTATTGAAGTAGCCAACCTCCAAGATGCCCTGAAACTGATGCTTGAACGAGAAGCGATATTCCCCGGCAATCCTCGCGCCCGAGCTGCTTTATTGGCGAAACTGCCATCAGAACGCCAAACCAGAACCTACGACACCACCACCTTTAAACTGGTAAGGGCGATACAAGAAGAGCGGCAGCTTCGACCCGACGGTGTCGTGGGCAAACAGACCGCCGATGCCGTCAACCTGCTCTTGAAAGAATGGGGAGTACTCGATGAACCCACCGAACCTGAAGATCAAAAGTACCAGGTCAAAGGTTGTATCTATCAGGCCAGCAGAATTCAGAAAGCTAACGTAATCCCACTGAGTGGTACCTTGATTCGTGTCTTTGACAGGGATCTGCGCCATGAACAATTTATAGGTGAAACCTTCTCCAATCGTCAGGGGCAATACACCCTCTCCTACACTCAGGTCCAGTTCCGACGTGCTGAGAAAGAAAATGCCGATCTGATCGTGCGAGTACTGGGACCGGATGGAAACGTTCTATCTTCATCATCTGTAATTTTTAATGCTCAGCCTATAGAAGTAATTGACATAGAGGTGCCGGCTCCACCGGAATATGAACAACTTACCGCAGAGTTAATTCCATTACTGGAGGGACTTCCTTTTTCAGAATTAACTGAGGAAGATGTCGCTTTTTTGATAGGAGAAACAGGTATCGAACGTTTGTTGATAAGTTCTTTGATTTCCGCTGCTAAACTGGCTTCTCTCACGAATTTAGCAATTAATATTCATTATGGAATGCTCCGTGAAGGTCTTCCCTCAGAACTATCTTTGCTCTTGCAGCAGGGGAGAGTTGTGCAGCATCATGCATTGGAGGCGGCGATCAAAAACAAGCGCATTGCCTCATTCTCATCTGCAGAGTTGAACGAGGTGCTCGATCGAATTGAGGAAATAGGACGATAATAGAAGTAGCTTCACTATGAACCAAATGATCTATCATCAGTGTGGTAGATAGTGACACTTCTCCCACCAATAAAGGTGGTTTTCCACTCGTTATTCTGCATTAATTCTGCACGATTGGCCTTGCAAGTTAAAGTGGACCCCATGTCAAGACCGATTCTCCCTTTTTTTAAGCTACATTTAAAATTTAATTTGCCAACCCAAATGCCTTTTTTATGCGTGAGCTTTGACCTCCTTTGACCATTTTAAAAGAAGTCTTTAAATTTTTATTTTTCCCTGGTATCTTTCCCTGCCAGCTCGGAGGATAAGGCCATGCTGGGAAGCAACCTGAGCGCCGCAGTTGGTGACTGAAGTATAGGGGCAGTGAGGTTACACCACGCACTGCCCTTTCCATACTTTGGTCCTTTAAGCGTTAAATCCCGGGGGGCTTGGGGGGCTGGCCTCCCAAATCTAATCAGATAGAATTCCTTTTATTTCATTTCATTAGCCATACAATAGATTGACTCAGGGGTCTTGTATTCTAATGCCTGGTGAAGCCTCTTTTTGTTATAAAAATTCAAATAAGTTTTTAATGAGCTTTGTGCGTCTTTCATGCTCTGGTAGCTTTTTAAATAAACCTCTTCATATTTAACCGTTCGCCAAAGGCGCTCCACAAAAATATTATCGAGTGCTCTGCCCTTTGAATCCATACTGACCTTGATTTTGTGGTCTGTCAGAACCTTCAAAAAATTTGTCGCTGTGTACTGGCAGCCTTGGTCTGTGTTGAAAATCTCAGGTTCAGCGATACTTAAGGCTTCTTCCAGGACTTCCACACAAAAGGTGTTTTCAAGGGTGTTACTGAGTCGCCAGGACAAGACATATCTGCTGAACCAGTCTATAACCGCCGTTAAGTATACGAAACCATTACCAATTCGAATGTAAGTTATGTCTGTACTCCACACATGATTGATTCTTGCAATGTTTACACCCCTCAATAAATATGGATAGACTTTATGTGCTTCATTCCTCCTGGTTAATTTGGGCTTGGGATAGATGGCTTCAATCCTCATCTTTTTCATCAGTCCTTGAACCCGCTTGCGATTTACTGGATGTCCTTCCTGCTTCAACCAGGCCACTAGCCTTCGGCTCCCATAAAAAGGGGTTATTGTATGCTGTTTGTCAATTAGATCCATTAATAAAAGCGTGTAAGGATCTATTGGCCTTGGTTGGTAATAAAGGGCTCCTTTTGAAACTTGCAGCAATTCACATTGCCGGTTAATGCTGATATCTGAGTGGGTTATATCTATCAGGTGCCTTCTATCAGCTACTAATTGCCTCAACCTTTTTTTTTAGATAGTCATTCTCTACTTCGAGTTGACCGATCTTCATGTATAAGCCTGCAATCAAATTTTCATCATCATTTTTGTTCTTTTTTGTCTTTGAAAGAAGTTCTGGCAACCCTTCTATTGCCTCTTTTTTCCATTTGGTAAGCATTGAGCGATGAACTTGATATCTGGATGATAATTCAGCCACGGTTTCTTGTTCTCGAATCATATCAATTGCCATTTTTGCCTTAAGTTTTCCGCTGTAACTCTTTCTCATGGACCTCCTGTTTCGGTATAAATTTGAACCTGGCTTTAGCACTTGTTGTGTCTCTTAGCAACTGGTTCAAATTATGGGGTCCATTATAAGTGGTCTGTTCCACAATTCTACAGTTTTGTGTTGATATGGTTTGTGGCCTCGGTGTATCTCCCATAATTACTTCCATATTCACGTTATGCCCGGATTCACCTTCCCTACAGTGGATCGCTTGGACATCACTTTCCCACCTTCCCAATTCTCTCCTTTCCCAATGCTTCGGATTCAACTTGTCGCAATTATTCCAATAAAGACAAATATCATATCAAATAAATATGTTATATCGTGATTTAATACGTATAGAATGCATAACCATGATGGATCATTTCTTGTACATTCTACTATTAAGTGAATCCAAGGCTTTGAGTATTCATCAGTAATGATTATTTGAAATGTGTAAATAAATATCACATTGTGGTATAGAGCGCTACGTTGTGATAGTTTTTTTTCACAATGTATGATTTCCCATTCATTGGCAATTCACTATTCTAAAAATTTTATTTTCTATAAAATATCATAATAGCAATCACTTCTGGATTTAATATTTTTTTGCAATCTATATACCACCATGTGGCATATAGATTGCTTTTAACTATTAAGTGTGTAGGTCCCCTAATTATATCATGATTAATTTTTAATAGGGGAGTTACATAGGCTTTATTCACAGGATTTGAACAAAAACATATTAACTTATTTAAAAAAAGCCAAAAATAATATTTTAAAAAAGAGGAAAATGAAAATGAAATTATTATTTTTATTAGGATATGGCATATTTTTTGTGTTTATTGAATCTGTATCAGCTTCTGTCATTACCTATACTGATAGAACAACCTGGGAAACAGAAGCCGGTGGCATTGCATATTCTGAGAATTTTGAATCTTATACCATGGACACCACGTTTACTAACACGACTGTTGATTTCGGTCAGTTCAGTCTGAGCAGTGTTAATAGTTTGACGACAGCTAATAAGATTAATGTTGATCCCAAATTTCCGGATAGTTTTGGTAATGTGGCTGCCGATATGTACGTGGAAGGAGTACAACAAGTAACCTTGGCATTCAATACCGGTGTTTATAGCTTTTTTGGCGACTTCTTGAATGCTGGTAATACCACACAGTTAACTTTAGAGCTTTCTACAAAGGATCTACTAACCGTACCCGGCACTGGTAATACCACCGAGCCATTCGGTTTTATTTCAACGGAACTTGTCACCAGTATTCTTTTCAGAAACAGTGCTAATGATGGCTTTTCTTTAGATAATATTGCTGTCGGTGGTAGTTCTCAAAGCGCCCCAGTCCCTGAACCAGCCACAATGATGCTTTTTGGAATTGGCCTTTTAAGTCTTGCAGGAGTTAGCAGAAGAAAAAAGGTCGAGATTATCTTTGGTAAGATTGATAGTAAATATTAAGCTGTCAGAGTTGCACCACCCCATACAATTCCCATCCTGACCACAAAACAAAAAAAGTCCTGACCATCATAAATGATGGTCAGGACTTTATATGAACCGGCATGGCCGGAGCATGATATCTGCTCTGGCCACAACGAATTTTGAAACTCGACACCAGAGGTGGGCGGGAACGGGTATTGCCTGCAGCGGATTAAACGGCAGCGGTCAGCATGGACGTTGAAGGAGCTGCCGTTTCCCTCGGAGCAGCCCAGGACGGGCTGCGAGAATGAGCGGAGGGTAATACCCGTTCCCGTCTACCGGTCCGACGAGAGTTTCATATAAACCGGCACGGCCGGAGCGGGGGATCTGCCCTGGCCACAACGAAGTTTGAAACGCCTTCACTGATGATGTTTCGGTGTTTCTTATAAAAAAACACTGAATGAATGATTGTAGCGGTAATGTTACTGACGGCCGTACGGGCTTGGAAAAGTATCCCGTATACAACCGCTTACAGGGAATCTGTAAACTCGGCCGACAAAACGGACGTTGTTATCATTCAATCAATATTTTTTCTCCCAGCCCGTCAATTACTTCCCCGATCAGAGCCGCATCACTGATTCCGGCATTCTTTAGGGCTGAAAGCAATTGAGATGCCTGGGACGCCTTCACACTGATCAACAGTCCGCCAGAGGTCTGGGGATCCACCAGAACAGCCTGGAGAGATTGGTCCACGTTTCCGGAAAACTGGGTCATTGTTTCACGGAACTCTCTGTTTTTATAAGCACCGGCCGGGATCAGCCCCATGGAAGCAAAGGTCAGAGCTTCCTGGATTACAGGTACATTTTTTGAAAACAGACGGACAGTCATGCCCGATCCCAGAATCATTTCAGCCAGGTGTCCGATCAGTCCGAAACCGGTCACATCCGTGCAGGCGGTGACATCAAAACCAGACATGATATCGGCAGCCTGCCGATTGAGTGTGGCCATCAGCCGGGTGACCGTATCCGTGAGTGCCTGGGAAGCCATAGCCGCTTTTATGGCGGTGTTGATAATTCCCGTTCCCAGCGGTTTGGTAAGAATCAGCTGGTTCCCCGGATTCAGGTTCCCTTTAATCAGCACCTTTTGGGGGTGTACAAAACCGGTAACGGACAGCCCGTATTTCAATTCCTTGTCCTCGATGCTGTGACCGCCGAGTAGCACCACCTCGGCCTCGACCAGCTTATCGATTCCCCCCTGGATGATCTGGCGCAGCACCGATATATCCATTTCTTTGACCGGAAACGCTACCAGGTTCATGGCGGTTTTCGGAGTGCCGCCCATGGCATAGACATCGCTGAGTGCATTAGCGGCTGCAATCTGTCCGAACCAGTATGGGTCATCCACAATGGGCGTAAAAAAATCAACGGTCTGGATCAGGGCCAGATCATCGGATACTTTGTAGACACCGGCATCATCGGCTCTTTCAAGCCCGACCATGACATGTTCATTTGTCGGGAATACCATCCCGCACAATGCTTTATCCAGGTCCCCCGGAGAAAGTTTGGACGCTCAACCGGCACCAGCAACAGACTCGGTGAGCCTTATTTTTTTAGAATCTTTCATTAAAAAATATTCCTTTCAATTCCCATTGACTTACCCTGTTCTGATTGGTTTTACAACTGGGTGATCACTTTTTTTCAAGGTAGCGGATGATAAAAACATAATCAAGCCTTTATGTTTTCAATGTTGCAATCAACCGTTCCGGAGTCTGGAAAAACCATAGAACCTCAAGGATATCCCTGATAACCATTCTGCCGGCATCAGGAAAGATGTCTCAAGCCTTTCCTCCTGCAACACGGCAATGCCGATGCACGCCTGCTCAAGCATCATTCGGTCATTGGCTCCATTTTCCACACACAGAGTCTGTTTCACCCAATCTGCAACAATAATTAGCTTAAGCATGGAAAACAATACATACTGGTTCATTCGAAGTATTTGTTAATCGATTATATTATCTATTTTTAAAAGGATGAGATAAAATACCCTGTTTGAACCCCTTGAAACGGCTGCTGCAAAATACAGCCTTGATCTTGACGCCCTTGTAAGGGATCTTGAAAACGCTGCAATTCATGTCGGCAGTCCCAAACCGCCCACCAAGGCTCAGGGATGACACCCTCTGCTGTCAAAACTCTGAAGGAACGGATCTATGATACATCCGGTTTATCTTGATTATAACGGCACCACGCCCAATGATCCCAGGGTCATTGAGGCCATGCACCCTTTTATTGACACCCTATTCGGGAATCCCTCCAGTTCCCACTGGTACGGAATCCGACCCAAGCAGGCTGTGGAAGCCGCCCGCAGACAGGTGGCTGGTTTTCTGAATTGCAAGCCCCATGAAATTTTTTTCACCTCAGGCGGCACTGAATCCAACAATCATGCCATCAAAGGCATGGCCCGGGCATTAAAAGAAAAAGGCTGGCATATCATCACCACCACCATAGAGCACCCGGCCATATTGGAAGTCTGCCGCTATCTTGAAACCGAGGGGTTTGAAACAACCTATGTCGAGGTGGACCCAACCGGCCGGGTTCAAGTCGATGACATTTGCGCAGCCATCCGGCCGGACACCATCATGATCTCAGTGATGCATGCTAATAACGAGGTGGGTACGATCCAGCCGATCCGGGAAATCGCCCGCCTGGCCCATGAAAAAGACATTGTGATGCACACGGATGCCGCACAGAGCACAGGAAAGATCTCCACAGATGTTCAGGATTTGGGGGTTGACCTGCTCAGCATGGCAGGGCACAAGCTGTATGCCCCCAAAGGGATTGGGGCTTTGTTTGTCAAAGAGGGCATTTTGCCGGAAAAATTCTGCCACGGGGCAGGCCAGGAAATGGGATGGAGGGCAGGCACAGAAAACGTCCCCTGGATTGTGGGATTGGGCCAGGCCTGTGAACTTGCCGGCCAAAGCCTGCCCCAGGCCCAGACGCATTTAAAGCAGATGCGGGATCGGCTGCATCAGGGAATAGTAGACCAATTGGATAACGTCCAGCTGAACGGCCAACCCAAAGACCGGCTTCCCAACACCCTGAGCCTGTCATTCAAAAATCTTGAAGCCAACCGGATTTTAGAAGAGATCGGCCTTGAGGTGGCTGCCTCAGCCGGTGCAGCCTGTCATGCCAATACGGTCTCCTTGTCCCATGTGCTTGAGGCCATGCAGATTCCCGAGCAGTGGGCCAAGGGCACACTTCGGTTTTCCACCGGGCGCATGACCACCAGTGACCACATTGATCAGGCGGTAACTGCTGTGGTCCAGGCGGTGAAGCGCCTGCAAAAGAATTAGGGGTTGCCAGAGATGTACCTTCCCCTCCACATACAATTCCCTTCCTGACCACAAAACAAAAAAAGTCCTGACCATCATAAATGATGATCAGGACTTATATAAAAATAACCCGGCGGCGTCCTACTCTCCCACAGGGCCTCCCCTGCAGTACCATCGGCGCTAGAGGTCTTAACTTACGTGTTCGAGATGGGAATGGGTGTGGCACCTCTGCCATTGCCACCGGATTAAACTTGGCAAGATACGGGCAGACTCAACGAGCTGGGGGGTGGTCCTACAGCCACTTGCCCAAATGGCCCAGGAATGCCGAATTTTTTTCATCACCCCATAGTGGGAAAAACCCAAAAAAAGCAGGGGCCAAATGAGAGTCCCTGCCTTCAAAAATGAATTTATATAACCGGCACGGCCGGAGCGAGGTATGGCTTCGGCCTCAACAAATTTTGAAACACCATCATTGACAATACTTTGGTGAGTGTTTCATATAAATTCAAAAATATGCTTTTTTTCTGCTCACACCAGCAATTCCCAAAAGTCCAAGCCCGAGAAGCATCATGGTGGCAGGTTCTGGATTGGCAGTAGGGGCAGTTTGCATACCATAGATCTCCAGTTTTGCTGAATACAATTTGAAACTGTCGTTGAACCAAGTTTCTTCATCAAACCACAAATAAAATGATTTGTTGTCAACAATATTCTCAAAAATATCAAGATTGCCTGTATTGAACGTAATAGTTTGTTTTACCCGGGCCTGCGAATTGATCAGATTAAACAGTGTACTAGTTGCAGATGAAGTAGATTCAGCTGGCCGAACATTCCAGTCTTCGGTTGGAAAGCCCCAAAAAGTTGACCCAGTCTTTGAAAAATCAAGAGTCAGATCAAATGACGTGATTGCATCAAAATCCAGTGTAGAAAAATCAAAAACATCCGAAAATCGTGCTTTGCTCTTGTCAGATATCTTAACATAATTCTTATGAAGTGAATCATTACCGTTGGGATCAACCTTTCCTGTGGTAGTACCATAATCATGGAATATGGTACTGATAGGGGTGGCAAATGCCGGCAGAACAAAACCAAAAATTGTCGCCATTACAATGGCCAGTAATAGCTTCTGTTTTTTCAATATCATCTATTTTGCCTTCTTCTTTAGGGGTATCTGTCTCAGTTTTGGGATAAAAACACGATTTTTGTTAAGCAAAGCATCAAAAATCTCCAAGGTTCAAAGCATTGCTTTTTCTCATTTTAGGTTAAAGCAAAAAACATACCAATACATTTTTTAGCTCAAATCCTTAACGACAAGTCCTCAGACAAACTAAGTACAGATCTCGGTATAAAAGCCTTATATTGGCCTGGCTATTCTTTTTGGATAATTTTCAATCTTTCTCTGACTACGAACATAGCAAAACAGCATTTTGTGATAAAAATTGGGTTGAATTTAAAAATCATCTATACAATTTGCCTGTGATATTGATATTACAAATTAAACATACGGTGAGATATGGTCTTTTTTAAATTTGATATTCCGAGGGATGAAGTGAAAATAGCTACAACAATGTTTCTATAATTATGGGTAATATTTTTCACAATCGATATCAAATTGTATACAATACCTCCCATGATGAGAATTTAATAATGCCCGTGTATTTTTTTAACGAATCATCTATATACTCTCACATAACGTGACCGAAGTTTAAGAATCCTTGTTTGATTATCTCAAGTATTATTATCCAACTCCAGAGTATTGATGGACACATCAAAGGTGATTTTGAAAGCCGTGAAATGGGGTAAAGGTGATCGTCCTCGCAAATATCTTCTTATTGATCACAGCAAATAAATCACACAACCATCGGCATCAAAAAAGCCTGTACCAGTTTTTTTAAAGAAAGAAGTCAATCGTTGGGAAGATGAAGGTCTGTACATTGTCAAAAAATCTTATTGATCTGAAGAGGATTGTAAACCGTACTTATCAGGGTCAGGCCGTAGCGATGTCTCGATGGTAATAATCATTGAAAACATTAACAATAACTAAATGAGGAAGGAGGGTTAAAAGCCTATTTGTCAATAAATCAAACGGCAAAATTTGCCGAACCAGGCGCTCAATCTGAACGGAACTCAATATTTTAATGGCACTTTGATTCCGGGGTGGCCAGGTGACCATAGATGCCCCCCTCCACACATACAATTTGACCACAAAACAAAAAAAGTCCTGACCATCATAAATGATGATCAGGACTTATATAAAAATAACCCGGCGGCGTCCTACTCTCCCACAGGGCCTCCCCTGCAGTACCATCGGCGCTAGAGGTCTTAACTTCCGTGTTCGAGATGGGAACGGGTGTGGCACCTCTGCCATTGCCACCGGATTAAACTTGGCAATCTATAATCTGTTGAAAGTATTTTCTGTATATCCGCATTAAAGCGTTCAAACCTAAAAGGGTTTGTAGTTAGTGGCTAAGCCTCACGACCTGTTAGTACCGGTTAGCTGAACACATTACTGTGCTTACACACCCGGCCTATCAACCTTGTAGTCTTCAAGGGGTCTTTAGTCACTTTATGTGATGGGATATCTAATCTTGAAGTTGGCTTCCCGCTTAGATGCTTTCAGCGGTTATCCGTTCCGAACTTAGCTACCCTGCAATGCCGTTGGCACGACAACAGGAACACCATTGGTTCGTCCATTCCGGTCCTCTCGTACTAGGAACAGATCTCCTCAAATATCCTACGCCCACGAAAGATAGGGACCAAACTGTCTCACGACGTTTTAAACCCAGCTCACGTACCACTTTAATTGGCGAACAGCCAAACCCTTGGGACCTGCTCCAGCCCCAGGATGTGATGAGCCGACATCGAGGTGCCAAACCGCCCCGTCGATGTGAACTCTTGGGGGCGATAAGCCTGTTATCCCCGGCGTACCTTTTATCCGTTGAGCGACGGCCCTTCCATACAGAACCGCCGGATCACTAAGACCTAGTTTCCTACCTGCTCGAAATGTCTCTCTCGCAGTCAAGCTCCCTTATGCCTTTACACTCTTAAGCTGGTTTCCAATCAGCCTGAGGGAACCTTCGCGCGCCTCCGTTACTCTTTGGGAGGCGACCGCCCCAGTCAAACTACCCGCCAGACACTGTCCGTAATCCCGGTAAGGGAC
Source organism: Desulforapulum autotrophicum HRM2 (assembly GCF_000020365.1). NCBI lineage: Bacteria > Pseudomonadati > Thermodesulfobacteriota > Desulfobacteria > Desulfobacterales > Desulfobacteraceae > Desulforapulum > Desulforapulum autotrophicum. The sequence continues at coordinate 3,944,802 of NC_012108.1, forward strand.
CCACGTTAGAACCATAGTACATGAAGGGTGGTATTTCAAGGGTAACTCCACTGACACTTGCGTGCCCGCTTCAAAGTCTCCCACCTATCCTGCACATCATGTACCAAAATCCAATGTCAAGCTGTAGTAAAGGTGCCGGGGTCTTTCCGTCTTTTCGCGGGTAGACGGTATCTTCACCGCCATTCCAATTTCGCTGAGTCCCTGGTTGAGACAGTGCGGAAGTCGTTACGCCATTCGTGCAGGTCGGAACTTACCCGACAAGGAATTTCGCTACCTTAGGACCGTTATAGTTACGGCCGCCGTTTACCGGGGCTTCGGTTCAAAGCTTCGCTTGCGCTAACAAATCCCCTTAACCTTCCGGCACCGGGCAGGCGTCAGACCCTATACCTCGTCTTACGACTTTGCAGAGTCCTATGTTTTTAGTAAACAGTCGCTACCGCCGTTTCTCTGCGACCCTCCCACGCTTTGAAGAGCAAGTCTTCTAACACGGGGGGGCATACCTTATCCCGAAGTTACGGTATCATTTTGCCGAGTTCCTTAACCAGGGTTCTCTCAAGCGCCTCGGGATACTCTCCCTGCCTACCTGTGTCGGTTTTGGTACGATCACCTGTTATCTCGATAGAGGCTTTTCTTGGCAGCATGGGTGCAGTCAGTTTATGGGATCAGATCCCTCCTCATCGCTTCTCGGCCTTAAAAAGGAACGGATTTGCCTGCTCCTTAAGCCTACCAGCTTGAACCGCCTATTCCAGCAGACGGATGACTTGCCCTCCTGCGTCCCCCCTTCTCTCAAACGATAACTCGGTGGTACAGGAATATTAACCTGTTTTCCATCGCCTACGCCTTTCGGCCTCGGCTTAGGGATCGACTAACCCTGAGAAGATTAGCTTTACTCAGGAATCCTTGGGCTATCGGCGAGGGGGTTTCTCACCCCCTTTATCGCTACTCATGTCAGCATGGTCTCTTGTGTAAACTCCACATGACCTTACAGTCACGCTTCAATACTTACACAACGCTCTCCTACCATAGAAATAAATTTCTATCCGCAGCTTCGGTGCTATGTTTGAGCCCCGTTACATTTTCGGCGCAGAACCACTCGATCAGTGAGCTATTACGCTTTCTTTAAAGGATGGCTGCTTCTAAGCCAACCTCCTGATTGTCTGGGCATTTCCACATCCTTCCCCACTTAACATAGACTTGGGGACCTTAGCTGGCGGTCTGGGTTGTTTCCCTCTCGTCCGCGGAACTTAGCTCCCGCGGGCTGACTCCCACACTTTACATCATCGGTATTCGGAGTTTGGTTAGGTTTGGTAATCTGGTGAGACCCCTAGCCCATCCAGTGCTCTACCCCCGATGAGAAACATGTGAGGCTATACCTAAATATATTTCGGAGAGAACCAGCTATTTCCAGGTTTGTTTGGCCTTTCACCCCTAACCACAGCTCATCCCAATAGTTTTTAACCTATATGGGTTCGGTCCTCCACGCGATTTTACTCGCGCTTCAACCTGGCCATGGCTAGATCACCTGGTTTCGGGTCTACTCAATGCAACTTGGCGCCCTGTTAAGACTCGGTTTCCCTGCGGCTACACCTCACGGCTTAACCTTGCTACATTAAGTAACTCGCTGACTCATTATGCAAAAGGCACGCGGTCACTATGGCTAATGCCATAGCCCCCACTGCTTGTAGGCAAACGGTTTCAGGTACTATTTCACTCCCCTCACAGGGGTACTTTTCACCTTTCCCTCACGGTACTGGTTCACTATCGGTTGCCGGGTAGTATTTAGCCTTATGAGATGGTCCTCACAAATTCCCACAGAATTTCTCGTGTTCCGCAGTACTTGGGTGTCTGAAAAGAGAGAGCGATACATTTCGTCTACAGGGCTGTCACCTGCTATGGCCGGACTTTCCAGTCCGTTCGACTACACATCACCTTTGTAACTCTCCGCACCTTCCGAAACAGGTACAATTCAGATCCCACGACCCCTGACATGCAACGCCTTCGGGCTATCACACATGGCAGGTTTGGGCTGTTTCCCGTTCGCTCGCCGCTACTAGGAAAATCGTTTTTACTTTCTCTTCCTGGGGGTACTAAGATGTTTCAGTTCTCCCCGTTGGCCTGATCAGGCTATGTATTCACCTGAACATGTCACAGTATTTACCATGACAGGTTTCCCCATTCAGAAATCTCCGGATCAAAGTTTGTTAAGCAACTCCCCGAAGCTTATCGCAGCTTTCCACGTCTTTCATCGCCTCCCGGCACCAAGGCATCCACCGTTTGCCCTTTATAGCTTAGCCACTATAAAACCACAAATTAAGTTTAAACGCTTTAATGCAAATATACAGATACAACGTCACAGAAAATTTCACCCCTGTAAAAAAAAATTACAAAAGCTTCTATTCCTGTTTGTTATACGATACAACACCATTGGAATCCCTTGTCCAGATATTATCCGAACGCGACCATTCCTCTGGGTCATGTTGTTTCATTTTAACTTTCAACAGATTGTCAAAGAACATAAGAATCAATTAAATTGATCCCTCAAAACCGGTTAGTGACGAGATAAAACGTATCTTCTGTATTGTATTTCTTTCCTTAGAAAGGAGGTGATCCAGCCGCTGGTTCCCCAACGGCTACCTTGTTACGACTTCACCCTAATTATCAACCATACCTTAGGCACCTGCCCCCCCGAAGGGTTGGCCCAATGACGTCGGGTACAATCAACTCTCATGGTGTGACGGGCGGTGTGTACAAGGCCCGGGAACGTATTCACCGTGGCATGCTGATCCACGATTACTAGCGATTCCAACTTCATGGAGTCGAGTTGCAGACTCCAATCCGGACTGGGATATGCTTTCAGGGATTCGCTCACCTTCGCAGGTTCGCTGCCCGTTGTACATACCATTGTAGCACGTGTGTAGCCCCAGACATAAGGGCCATGAGGACTTGACGTCATCCCCACCTTCCTCCCCGTTAACCGGGGCAGTCTCTTCAGAGTTCCCACCATGATGTGCTGGCAACTGAAGATAGGGGTTGCGCTCGTTGCCGGACTTAACCGAACATCTCACGACACGAGCTGACGACAGCCATGCAGCACCTGTCTCTGAGTTCCCGAAGGCACTCTAATATCTCTAACAGATTCTCAGGATGTCAAGTCTGGGTAAGGTTCTGCGCGTTGCGTCGAATTAAACCACATGCTCCACCGCTTGTGCGGGCCCCCGTCAATTTCTTTGAGTTTTAGTCTTGCGACCGTACTTCCCAGGCGGTATACTTAATGCGTTAGCTCCGGCACAGCAGGGGTCAATACCCGCTACACCTAGTATACAACGTTTACTGCGTGGACTACCAGGGTATCTAATCCTGTTCGCTACCCACGCCTTCGCACCTCAGCGTCAGTTTCGGTCCAGAAAGGCGCCTTCGCCACCGGTGTTCCTCCTGATATCTACGAATTTCACCTCTACACCAGGAATTCCCCTTTCCTCTACCGTACTCAAGTCTTGTAGTTTCAAATGCACTTCCAGGGTTGAGCCCCGGGCTTTCACATCTGACTGGCAAGACCGCCTGCGTGCCCTTTACGCCCAATAATTCCGAATAACGCTTGCACCCCCCGTATTACCGCGGCTGCTGGCACGGAGTTAGCCGGTGCTTCCTTCATGGGTACCGTCAATACGACATACTATTAATATGAAGTAACTTCTTCCCCATTGACAGAGTTTTACGACCCAAAGGCCTTCTTCACTCACGCGGCGTTGCTGCGTCAGGGTTGCCCCCATTGCGCAAAATTCCTCACTGCTGCCTCCCGTAGGAGTCTGGACCGTGTGTCAGTTCCAGTGTGGCTGATCATCCTCTCAGACCAGCTAACCATCAATGTCTTGGTAGGCCGTTACCCCACCAACTAACTAATGGTGCGCGGACTCATCTTCAAACAACAGCTTTCAAGAAGAGGCTGTCTTTCATCAATCCTTCCAAGGAAAGACTGACTTCATCCGGTATTAGCGATTCTTTCGAACAGTTATCCCGGATTCAAAGGTAGATTATCCACGTGTTACTCACCCGTGCGCCACTCTACTCAGGATTGCAAGCAATCCCTTTCTCGTTCGACTTGCATGTGTTAAGCACGCCGCCAGCGTTCATTCTGAGCCAGAATCAAACTCTCCAGTTAAATTCTTTGAATATCTTTTGTGTGCTTTCACAGCACTCAAAAGACACGCTTCGTCTCTTTTGTCACTAACCAGTTTTCAAAGATCAACTTCCAGGAACTGTATTCCAGATCCTGAACACAAAAAAGTCTTTGTAAGAAGCGTTGTGAAAAACGTTCGCGTCTCACAAAGACTCAGCGGTTCTACATGGGTTTGAACTTCTTGTCAAAGGTTTTTTTTAATCATCCCCATTTTTTTATAACTTCCCGGGCTCTAAGGGCCAGGTAAAGCTATCCAACAGTCTAATTTAACTGAAATACCATTTCAATTGAGTCAATTTAAGGCTTTTCACAAAAAACAGCACAAAAACCGTTGCAAGGCTTAATCACAACATTCCATCCATTTAAAAAAAGATCCAAAAGGATTGATTTGCCCCTTTTTTTCTTGTCATTAACCATCTTGACCTATTCCTGATCAAGGAATCTATCCATCTGAATCAGCATTTCCTCGTACAGGGGATTGTAGGTAAGCCGCTGGAGGATGTCATATTTTTTAAGATTGTCATCACTCGTTTCTCCCTTTACCCGACTTTCGGCCCCCAGACAGCGATCCCGCTGGGTTGATCCGGGCTTGTAATGAAGGCAATTTTTGTAGGTCCCGTTTTGCCCATAGTGGGTATCCTCTGGAGGCAAGGGAATCGAAGTGTGGGCAAAATCAACAATCAATGTCCCATCCTCGCTATTTAAATGGCTGTTGACCTGGGTAACCCTGGGATTAGCAGCAAACCCTGCCAGGGGGTGGCCGCTATAAAGGATAACCCTGCTTTGGGGATGGGTCATGGTGGTGTTGAAAAAGTCAATGAACGCTCCTGCATCAACCGTATTATCATCATAGCTTAAAGCCGCAAACACCGGAATCCTGCACCCGGCATCACCCCTTTTCACCTGCCTGTCAATGGCCCGGGTCAATCGGTAGATCTGCGCCGCACCATTGGTGGCAAAACTTTCGTACTTTGCAAAATCCTCATCCTGTTCAATGTCAATCCAGGGTCTAAAATAAATGAGCCAGGGCGCCATCCAAGCCATGGAACTCTTGACCTTTAAGGCCGGCGAAAAAAGCAGCAACCCATGAACGTCTTGATGGACAAGGGTGTGGTAAACGGCAAGGGAACCTCCCGTGGAAAAGCCTGCGATGAAGATCTGATCCACCAGGGGCTTCATCCGTTCTACACCATAGTCAACCGCCTTGACCCAGGCTTCAAATGTGACACGGGTCAAATCGCCTGGCACGGTACCATGTCCTGGCAGCAGGATAGCCCGGACCAGAAAACCACTGTTCCTGAGGTGTTCACCAATGGGTTGCATGTGGTAGGGAGAATCAGACAACCCATGGATCAGCAGAACACCCCTGGCATACTTTCCGTCCGGTTCTTTTGGGAAGAGAACCGGATCAGGAACGAGCTCAAACGGCGTATTGGCAGCAACGATCTTTTCCCTGTCCGGTCCGTTAAGGTCCTGCCGGGTCTTTTCAACCATCTGTCTTGTTCGTTGCAGATATTGGGCAAAGGGCAGATCCAAACCATGGTCAAAGGTTGAATTGACTTTTGATTGGTCAAGGCGAACAGGAGTGGGCTGAAAAAAGCAGCCGGGAACAAACATAAAAACACCCAACACGATAACAAAACTGCGGATTTTTTGTTGCATGGGTCACCTCCAAAGCATCTATGGTTTAGACCAGCCGAGCAAGGAATGACCTACGAATAATCGACAGAAGTCACCCTGATCAACCGAAGATTACACACCTTTATAGATAAAATTCCAACCAAAGCTTCACCATAAGAAAAAGCTTCAAATTTCGTTGTAATCAAGGCAGATATCATGCTCTGGCCAAGCCGGTTCTATCCGGTTTTTAATGCTGCAATTTAGTATTGATTTAAGCAGATGAATAGTATAGAGCCATTAGTCAATAGAATCAAACTAATAGCTAAGACAAGGAGCAACGCGAATGGAACAACTTGACCGGTGCTGTGGTGTAACCTTCAGCAATTCAGGTGAAACACGAGAGATTTCTTTTGTTGAAATCGAAACGGCCATCATCGACTTTCTGGAAAACTTCACAGCCGAGAACCTTCTGGGCAGATCTTTTTTTGATCTTGTATCCAAGGGACCAGAACTTTCTTGCTATAATAACCTGCTTTATGCTGCCGGATTTAAGGGCAAAAGCCGGGATTTCATCGAAACCTTGCTCCTACAGCTTGAAAAGGCCGACTCAACCGTTGACAATCCTGTCTCCATCAATGGCGTTGTACTGCCTGCCATTGTTCTTCTGCCTGTTCTTGAAAAAATCATTCCAGGCGAACAGCTCATTACAGTCAAAGATAAAACTCAGGTCGAACGTCTTGCCAACCAGGTCATTCCCCCAGAGGACACAGCTGATATCAATCAGGTCATTGAGACCTACCCTGTGCGGTTCTCCATGCATACGGTTCGCCAGATGCGGGTTTCAAAGAGCGTTGCCTGCCAGTACCTACCCTTTAAGGAGGAACTCAACTCCGTGGGACACACAAACACCTGGATCGGCCAGTTCCACCAGGGGCTGCTCGAACAGATGTACCAGAATCGGGTCATTTTTCTGCTCAACATGACCTGCCCGGTTTACTGCCGATTCTGTTTCAGAAAGCACAAGGACTCAAGAAACGAAAAGAATCCCGGGGTTGACGATGTTTCAAAAGCTGTGGCCCATGTCAAGAATTCACCTGCCATCAAGGAGATCGTCATCACCGGCGGGGATCCCTTTATCAACCGCAACAACATGGAACGGGCCATCCAGGAGTTAAAAGAGATAGACCATGTTGAGACCCTCAGGCTTGCCACCAGATCTATTGCCTACTACCCCCAGCTTTTTTTAAAGGATAACAGCCGATGGCTCAACTACCTGAAAGCGAAAAACCTGGAACTGATGCAGAAGGGCAAGCGCATTGAGGTGGCCACCCATTTTATCCATCCAGATGAGGTATCGGTCCAGAGTCTTTCCATCATCTCCGATCTTGTGGCGGGCGGCATTGGCGTCTATGTCCAGACACCGTTTCTTGAAGGATGCAACGACAATGGACCAGAACTTGTGACCCTGTTCCAGGCATTGAGGGGCGCAGGTGCAGAGATCCACTATATTTACATCCCATGCAGCCCCATCCACGGCAACAGCGTATACTGGTCTCCGCTTTCCAAGGGAATTCAGGCGGGTCGTTACCTCCGGGCCCATGCCTCAGACCGGAGCATTCCCAGAATATGCACGGCAACCCCCATTGGCAAAATGGACTGGAACACCAGCGGCTGGGCCGTTGAACAGGACAAGGAAAATCCCGACTTCATCTGGCTTAGAACCCCCTACACTCCGGATTATTTCAACCGGTTTGCCCCGGTTGCAAACGATCTTGAAGTGATCCGCAGGAACGACGAGGGGACCATTGATGTAAGATACATGGCCAAAATCGGGGATGAATCTCTGTTCATGGGATCCCGCCCTGCCCGGATCAAATCTGGAACAGACAGGGTGTTTGACATGGAAAGATACAATCTTTCAAAAGCCCTGCTCCTTGAGCATTCTGGCCTTGGCTCTTCCATCGTTCGCGTAAATTCAACCACCCTTGCCCGGGTTCATAAAACAAGGGTGGAGCTTGACGTTAACTTCACCGATGCTGACATCGACTACATCAAAAGCCAGCGGGATATCTTTGATGTGGTGCTTGTCTCAAAAACCAAGGATCCAGTCCAGTCCGCCGCCCGGATACGACAACTTGCCACAACCTTGAAAGAAGTCCAGCATGTGAACAGCCTCAGGATAAGATCCCTTGACTTTGTTCATCATCCAGACACCTACACCTCTGGACTTGTGGAAACCCTTGGAAGGCTCAACTGCCTTTCCGTTGCCAATCCGTTGAGGGTAGAAATTGAAACCTGGGTGGTGTGTGCGGACGAACTCACCCCACGACAGCAACAAATAACCCAGGCCCTTTACCGACGAGGAATCACCACCTACTTTAATGTTGCCCTGATCACAGGGGTCAATGACAATGAAGATGAGATTCAGAAAATTGCATACACAAGCCGTGGATTCGGCATGCAGTTCCACCACGTTTATTTGGCAGGTCTGGAGATCCAAAACCGGATGAACGGCGAAAACAAGGTTAAAGTCGACGATATTTTTGATATTGCCACCCGGGTCAGACGGGAAGGCTCCGGACGGGAAATCCCGGGTTATATTATAAGGACAGACATCGGTGAGGTGGATTTTGGTATTTCCACACGATTTACCACGGACAGGGAAACAGTGAAGATAGAGCTTCTGCCCTACTCCCTGGACTACTTCAAGGCCATGGACCCCGAATTCACCTGGCCTGAAACCGTTTGCTGCAATGACAATGGGATTCCGGTGACAACGGTTCCCCTGGTAAAAATCGACTAAACAACATGGCCGGAGCAGGGTATCTGCTCCGGCCGAATCAATATCTCCAGCTCAACACCCGAACCTATGCTTTGGGCCTGGCCCTTAAAAGGCGGCAGTTTTCCGGGTTAACCGAAATATGAACCTCATCACCCTGTTTAAAGGGGTTTCGTTTCACAAGGTTGATCACATGGATGACCTGGCCGTTGGGAAGCTCCACATAGTAACTCACCTCTCCGCCCATGTAGCTTCGATCACTGATGCGACCAAAGAGAAGGTTCATGTTCTCTTCACCATTATAGTCAGACCGATGCCCTAGGAGAAACTTCTGGGCACGGACCACGATGTCCACCTTGTCACCGGCAAGGAAGGGTTCCGAAGACCTGGCCAAAAAGCTTGTCTTGTCCTCGAGCCTGACCTTTACCATCTCATCCTCATTGGACTCAACAACGGCGGATAAAAAATTGGAATGGCCCAGAAAGTCGGCCACAAAATGGTTGACCGAATTATTGTACACCTCAATGGGGGTACCCTCCTGCTGCTTTTTCCCGTCCTTCATCACAATGATCTTGTCGGACATGGATAAGGCTTCCCTCTGGTCGTGGGTGACAAACAAGGTGGTCACCCCCAGGACCTGTTGAAGATTGTCGATCTCCCGTCGCATCTCTTCCCTTAAATTCTCGTCAAGGGCGGACAGCGGTTCGTCCATGAGCAGCACATCCGGCTCAATGACGATGGCCCTTGCAAGGGCGATACGTTGCTGCTGACCGCCTGAAAGCTGGGAGGGCATCCGGTTTTCCACCCCGGGAAGCCGCACCATCTCCAAGGCCTTGATGACCTTCGTTCTCATCTCATCCTTTGGAAATCCTCTGTATTTAAGCCCAAAGGCGACATTGTCAAAAATGGTCTTGTGGGGAAAGAGGGCATAGTTCTGGAAAATCATGCCAAGATTTCGTTTGTGGATGGGTGTATCATTGACCCGTTTTCCCTTGATAATGATATCGCCTTCGGTGGGACTCTCAAGGCCTGCAAGCATCCTTAAAAGGGTTGTCTTGCCGCAACCGGACGGGCCAAGCAAGGTCACAAGGGACCCCTCTGGGATATCAAGATCCATGGTTTGAACAGCAGTCACTTTTCCAAAACGCTTCACAATTCCCTTGAACTTCACAAATGCGGGATCTTTCTCTTTTTTCGACATCTTTCTCCAAAAAATTGCAGGCTAAGGGTTGAACTTCAGAACCCGCGGGGGAAAAATTTCCCCCGGTACTTGGGAACAATTTAAAATTTATCCCAAGTACATACGGGCCCTGTTTCTAATTTAATCTCGGATCAGGCCCCTGCTCTAACCCTGTCCCATTTTTCAGACCACTCGACCTGGTGGCTGTTCCAATAGGCAGGCTTGGCAAACAAAAAGCCGTCCAGCTTTCCCGTGGGATCATAGGCCGGCAGTTTTTGAACGGCCTCGGGCATGGGAACCTTGGTCGGATCAAGGCTTGATGGATAGCCCTGGGCCTCGGCAACGGCGATGGAACACTCAGGATCCAGCATGAAGTTAAGCAAATCCTGGGCCACATTAAGGTCAGTCCCCTTGAGCACGTAGATATACTCCATCCAGGAATAGGTATTGGGAACCGCCATGTAGGCAATGGGATGTCCCTGTTTCTGGAGGGTGGCAACCCGTCCGGAATAGGCCGTGGTGGCATGGATGTCACCATTGGCCAGAAGGCTCATCAGCTCTGCCCCTGACTCCCAGTACTTTTTAATAAGCTTTCTCTGCTCTCTCAGGGCGTCCCAAACGGCATTGACATCGGTAATATTGTTGGGATCCTGACCGGTATAAAGGGCTGCATACCACATGTTTGTCCTGAAATCAGCACCCCAGCTGGAAATCTTCCCCTTGAGATTCTTGTCCCATAACAGCTTGGTTCCTAATTTTTCAGCATCGGCCTTTGAGATTTTTTCCGTATTGTAGGCAATGCCGGTCTGGCCGATATCATAGGGCACAGCAGAAAGGGTGCCATTGGAAATGTCCTTGAGGGTATTAACCATTTTGGGCATGACATTGGCAAGATTTGGAATTTTGGCCTCGTCAAGGGCTACGCCGAATCCCAGCTCCGTGTACCGGGCATAATCATATACGGCACTCAAATGGGCAAGGTTGAACTCTCCTCCCGGGGGAATAGAGGCCTTAACCTGGGTTAAAAAGGCGTCCATGCCTGTAAAGGCGGCATTGACCACTGTCACGCCCGTGGCCTTGGTGTAGGGAGTAAAGGCATACTTGACAAAGGCCTCGGCCACGGTTCCGCCCCAGCCGTGAAAGGTGATGGATTTTGAGGCAAAGGCGTTCCTGATCGCACCAAAGGGGCCGCCAACAAGCCCTGCTGCAGCGCCTGCCATGCCCAGGTACTTGACAAACTCCCTTCGTGAAATTTTTTTCTCGTCAAATGCCTGACGAACCGTATCAAGATCTTGCTTTAACCTTTTTTCCATGAAAAGAACCTCCTTGTTAGTTGGGGTGTTGATAATGGACCTTTCAGATCCAAGCCGGGGAGGAAGAGATATCCGCCCCCAAAGTTCATAACAGATTAATTGCCCCTGGCAAATTTCCGGGAAAGATAGCCGGCGGCAAGGGGCAGGGAAACCGTGAGAACAATCATCACAGCCCCCAGGGCATTAATTTCAGGACTGATGGAATTTCTCAGCATCCCGAAAATCTGAACAGGAACGGTCTGGTTTCTAGCCGTTGCCCAGAAGAGTGTCGCCGTTACATCGTCAAACGAGATGGTAAAGGCAAATAGCATACCGGCAAAAACCGCCGGAGCAAGCAATGGAAAGGTTATCTCCATAAAGGTCTGGAATGGATTTGCACCCAGGGAAAGGGCTGCCTCCTCGTACTCTCTTCGTATGCCCACAAGCCTTGCCTGGACCACCAGCAGCACATAGGGAAGGGTGAGCACCACATGGCCGATGAGCAGCAGCAGAAAACTCTTGGGCTGCTCAAGCCACCGGATAAAGAGCAGGAGCGCAACCCCCAGGACCACCTCGGGAATCATGATAGGCGCAAGCAACAGGGTGTTGAGGCCCTCCTTGCCCCAGAAATCGTACCGTACAAAGGCCATGGCTGCAGGGATACCAATGGCTGTGGCAAAAACGGCCGTAAGTGAACCCAGCACCAGGGAATTTTTAAAGGCCGTTAAAATGGTGGGGTTGTGGAGCAGCTTTCCATACCATTTGAGGCTGAAGCCGTCCATGGGAAAGGATCCAAACTGCTGGGGGTTGAACGACAAAAGTACCACGGCCACAATGGGGGTAAACATCCATAAATAAACAAGCAGCGTATAGCCCCGGATCAGGGACCATCCTGAAAAAATTTTCATGCAAATCACCTCAGGCTTTTAAATATCTGGTTGATGCCAAGATAACGGTTGTAGGTATAGACAATCACCCCGAGAAGACCGAGAAGAATGGTGGATATGGCCGATCCAAAGGGCCAGTCCAAGGTGCCGATAATGCGCTTGAAAATCAGGTTTGCGATCATCTCATTTCCCGGCCCGCCAAGAATCATGGGGGGCAGATAGGTGCCGCAGGTGAGCACAAAGACCAGCAGGCATCCGGCAGACACCCCGGGAAGACTTAAGGGAAGGGTCACCTCCCTGAAGGCCTGCCATTCAGTACAGCCAAGGCTTGTGGCAGCCTCGGTGAGACTCTTGTCGATCCCGTCAAGGCTCACATAGATATTGAGAATCATGAACGGAAGCAGATACTGGAGAAGCCCCATGAGCACGGCTCCCTCGTTGTAGAGCATGGACAGGGGCGATGAAATAATTCCCACCTTCATCAATAGATGGTTGATCAACCCTGAATCCCCAAGAATATTTATCCAGCTCAGGGTTCTTATGATAAAACTGATCCAGAAGGGCAACATGATGAGAATCATGAGCACCGGCTTAAAACGGGATTCTGTCCTGTAGAAGAAATAGGCCGGCACATACCCCATGGCAAGGCAGATAAACACCGTCTCAAGGGCAACCCTGATGGTACGTAGCAGCAACGATGGATAAAAGGTATCTGCAAAAAATTTGGCGTAATTTCCCATCTGAAATGCTGGGATATCACTGCCGTTGGGTGCCCTTAACCAGAAACTATACACCACCACAAAACAGACAGGAACCACCAGAAGGAGAAAAACTGCCGAAAGGGATGGCGAAAGAAGGGCCCAGGGTTTCCAGTTTTTATTGTTCATAATATTTCTATCCGAACTCCTTTGATGTGGTACCGATTAATTTTTACTCTTCCCTCGATTATGGACGATTTTGCCGTTAAAAACGGTCATATCAACCTTGACATCGGCAATATCAAGGGGGTCCATCCCATAGAGATTCTGATCAAGAACGATGAGATCGGCAAATTTTCCCACCGTAACGCTCCCAAGGCTGTCATCCTGACATGCGGCAACAGCAGGGGTAATGGTATACCCCCTTACGGCCTCGTCAACAGTCAAGGCGTGCTCCATGTGCCAACCGCCCACAGGCGTCCGGTTCATGCGGGTACGGTTCACGGCTGAAAAAATACCGCAGACCGGTTTTGGGTTGCACACCGGTGCATCTGAGCTGAGAATCAGGGGGATTTTTTTATCAAGAACTCGCTTGAGGGGGTAGGTGAAACCACTTCTTTCCCCCACGGACTGCTCAATCATGGAGATGTCAAGACTCAGGTTGTTTGGCTGACAGGAGACAATCACGTTACCCAGGGTGGCAAGCAGGTCCATATCTTCCGGCTCAACCATCTGCAAATGTTCTATTCTGTGGGGAACCCGTACGGCCGATTGTTCCAGGTCGTGGATGCGCTTGAATATGGCCACGATCTCCCGGTTAGCACGGGTGCCGATGGCATGAACCATGACGCTAAGACCTGCTTTGTCTGCCCGTTGAATCTTGTCATCCAGCTCCTCAACCGGGGTAAGGGGCATGCCGCATTCAGCATCAAGATAGGCATCGTTCATCCATGCAGTCCGGGCACCCATTCCACCGTCGGCAAAAAACTTGAGATGGCCGATGCGTAAAAGATCATCCCCCATGCCCGTTCGCAGCCCAAGTGCAATGGCCTCATTGGTCATCTCACCGGGCAGGGACACATGGCACCGGATGTTGAGGCGGTTTTCCTCCCTGAGGCGCTGCCAGGCCCTTAATGACGCAGGTCCGTCAAGACCGCCCATGAGTCTGATGTCGTGGATACCGGTAATACCGAGGGAATGAAGAAACCCAAACCCCTGTTCCATGATGTCAAGCAGGCTTTTTTCATCGGGTTCAGGAATGACATTTTTAATTAAATTCGGGGCAAGCTCCCGGAGTACCCCGGTGACCCGACCATTTTTGTCCCGGGCAATCACTCCCATGGGGGGATCCAGGGTTTTGTCATCAATTCCGGCAAGGGCAAGGGCCTTGGAGTTGGCAACGGCCAAGTGAAGATCACACCGCCAGATACATACGGGATTATCCGGCGCCTGGCGGTCAAGATCGTCCCGGTCGGGGATCTTGTTTTCCGGCCAGTCGGTTTCGTTGAATCCATTACCGGTCACCCACGCCCCGGGACCTGCTGCAACAGCCTTTTGACGGACCATCTCGGCCATCTCCCCAAACGAGGCGGCCGTGGAAAGATCAATACTATCGTTGTTCAGGGCCCAGTCAAAATAGTGGAAATGGGCATCTGTGAACCCGGGCAGCATGAGGCGTCCGCCAAGGTCGATGATTTCTGTATGGTCAGCGGCCATGGCCTTTACGGTTTGGGTGTTTCCCACCGCAACAATTCTCCGGCCCTTTACGGCAACGGCCTGGGCAACGGGTTGGTCAGGGTCCTGGGTTCTGACATTTGCATTAATGAAAATAAGATCAGGGACAACGAACGTGGTCATCAGAGCATAAATCCTTGTTGAAAAGGGTCATCCGGATCAAGGAAAAAACGGTGAACCCCGGTTATGTGTGCATTCCCCCTTATTTGAACACCAACGGCGTCAAAGGAGCCCACTTTTTTAAGGTCGATGATTTCAGCCTCAAATGAGGTGTTCAGGGGACTGTAGTTGGTCAGTGTCTGGTGGGGCTTTATTCGTCCATGGTGGTGCAGCAGGGCAAGCTTTGCCGTGGTACCTGTGCCACAGGGAGATCTGTCCATGTGGGACTCGCCATAGACAACGATATTGCGCCCCTCCATGGTTTCGTGCATGTCTGGGTCATAGAACTCGGCAACATCCACGGTGGTGACGTCGGGTCGTTCAGGGTGGAAGACCCTGAGCTGATCGTTTGCGGCATCAATGATCTTCATCCCCAGATCAACCAGACGTTTACCGTTTTCAACCCCAAGGGAAATGCCAGTATCCCTGGATGAAACCATGGCAAAGAACCCGCCGGCATAGACAAGATCAACCGAAAGCGATCCAAAGCCCGGTACATCAACGATATTTCCAGTGCTGTGAACAAAGGCCGGCACCATGGAGATGGCAACGGATACAAGGCGTTGACCGTTTACAATTGCCGTGGCTGTCATGGGGCCAGCAGGGGTGTCAATGATGATAGGATTTTCCCCTTCTGCGACCTTGATGGCCCCTGTTTTCACCAGGGTAACAACGGCGCCGATGGTACCGTGACCGCAAAGGTAGGGATAGCGTTTTGCATCCATGTAGATCAGTCCGAAATCAGCCCCCGGGGTTACCCCTTCAGTGACCAGGGCTGCAAGCACACCGCTTCCACCCCTGGGTTCCTGGGTGAGAAGACAGCGAACAGGGTCCAACTCTCGCTTGAATGTCACAAGTTTCTCAAACAGGGTGTTGCCGGCAACCGGGCCCACACCACCGACAATGAGACGGGTGGATTCGCCAGCAGTGTGGGAATCGATGGTAATAATCTCCCTGGACGTATCCATTTTAAAGTCAGCAATATTTTGAGCAGTCATCATGGGGATTAATTTTCCAATTCAGATTAACATCAGTGCAAATGACTTCTTTGGATAGCATTTTAATCGACCCAAGATCAAGTAATTAAGATTTTTTTTCCATTATTTTATGATTCATTACAAAATTGTAAACAATTTTTCTCCTGTTCTGACAGTGAGAACAGAATCAATTATTGATACTACCAATATTTCATCAATCATGATAAAAGTTAACTCCATTTTTTTACTAATCGGCCTGCCGGAGCAAGGTCTCTGCCCTGGCCACAATAAAAGTTGAAACGTCTCCACTGGCGATGCCTGGGTGGACATTTCAGAGAAAAGGCCATTAGAACAGATAAAGATAAGGAGTTGTTATGTTGAGTGTTATTGTTGTCTACCTCATTCTCGGTACCTGTGCCGGGATTCTGTCCGGGCTTCTTGGCATAGGCGGTGGTCTCATAATTGTTCCCATGCTGGTAGCAAGCCTCACCTGGCAGCAGATCCCGGAACAATTTATCATGCATCTTGCCCTTGGCACATCCATGGCCACCATTATTTTTACATCGGTCTCAAGTTTCATGGCCCACCACCGGCGGGGGGCGGTCCACTGGCCGGTGGTCCGGCAGATCACACCCGGCATTCTGACGGGCACCTTTCTTGGTTCCTGCGTTGCAGCAAGACTTTCAGGATCGTTTCTAAGGGGAATGTTTGTGGTGTTTCTCTATTATGTGGCCATACAGATGATCACCAGCAAGAAACCCAAACCATCAAGGCACATCCCTGGCAAGGCAGGCATGTTCGGCGTGGGCAATATCATTGGCGGGGTATCAAGCCTTGTGGGGATCGGCGGGGGAACCCTGTCCGTGCCTTTTATGATGTGGTGCAACATACCGGTCCATGAGGCCATCGGTACTTCGGCAGCCATTGGTTTTCCCATTGCCATCGCCGGAACCCTGGGATACATCTACAACGGCATACACGAAGTCGGGCTTCCAGCCTATTCCATTGGCTATATCTATCTTCCAGCCCTTGCCGGTATTTTATCTGCAAGCGTACTCACAGCACCTCTGGGTGTCCGCCTGGCCCACAGCCTGCCCGTTCCTAAACTCAAACGGGTATTTGCCATCCTCTTGCTTGTGGTGGCAACACGAATGCTGATATCAATTTTCTAAGAATAGTTCAGTAACTTCGGCCAGGGCAAAGGTCCTGCTCTGGCCGTGGCGATTGCCAATGAATAACCCAACTTTCGGGTTTTAACTTTGATAATCGGGGGCAGGGTCACCCTTATGTTATTGTGCTTTTACACAACAACTTGCCCCCTTTCCAAGCCTAACAAAAAAAAGCAAGGGATAACCCTCATGTAAACAGCCAATCTCGAAAGGGGACTAAGGGACTCAGAAATAAATAAATCCTCAATCTTGCTTGTCTTTCAGCTCGTCTTCTGCGTTGCATCAAAGGGTACATATTTCAATAATCGCCCTACCCGATCATATCCGGCAAGAATGTGGCAATGGCGGGAAAGGCAATCATGATCGCCGTACCCACAATCAGCGCAATCAGAAAAGGAATCACCCCAATGAAAATCTCTTCCATGGGTACATCCGGGGAGAGCCCCTTTACGATGTAGACATTAACACCCACGGGCGGGGTAATAATTCCCATCTGGGTAATCAACACGATGATGACCCCAAACCAGATTAAATCATAACCAAGGCCAGAAACGATGGGATAAAAAATGGGGATGGTCAGTGTAATCAGAGCCAGGGCATCGATAAAACAACCGCCCACCAGATAGATTAAACAGATCAACGAAATAATGGCCCACCCCGGCCAGTTAAGGGTGGCAACAAGGTTGGCTCCCTCCATGGGAATACGGGTCAGGGCAAGAAAATGACCAAAGATAGTGGCTCCTGCAACTAGCATGATCACCATGGCCGAGGTCTTCAGGGTATCATAGACGGCACTTTTAAAATTGCGCCAGGAAAGCTTTCCCTGAACAACCGCAATGACAAGAAGAGCAAACGAACCCACGGCTCCAGCCTTGGTCGGGGTGAAGAACCCGAAAAACATCCC
This sequence comes from Desulforapulum autotrophicum HRM2, assembly GCF_000020365.1. Classification (NCBI taxonomy): domain Bacteria; kingdom Pseudomonadati; phylum Thermodesulfobacteriota; class Desulfobacteria; order Desulfobacterales; family Desulfobacteraceae; genus Desulforapulum; species Desulforapulum autotrophicum. Next base: position 3,962,378 of record NC_012108.1, read on the forward strand.
GCCCATGACCACAAGAAAGACTATAGCTGTCTCCCAAATCTCAAAAAGGGCAAGGAATCTTTCTTTGATGGGAAAGGCGTCACCCCTGGGTCCCTGGTCTGGATAGATGGCACAATAAACAACAATGGCCACGATAAAAAGCCCGGCAATGAGAAAGGCCGGAATAATACCGGCAATAAACAGCTTGCCGATGGAAAGCTGGGTGAGGATACCGTAGATAATAAGAACCACGCTGGGCGGCATGAGAACACCAATCCCCCCGCCTGCGGCAACTGAACCCGTGGCAAGCCTGTTGCCGTAGTTATAACGCCGCATCTCAGGTAAACCAATCGTACCCATGGTAGCTGCAGTTGCAGTGGTGGAACCGCAGATCGCTCCAAAGGCGGTACAGGCGGCAATCGTTGCCATGGCAAGCCCTCCCCTGACCCGGCCAATGCATTTGTTGGCCACATCGTAGAGCTTTGCACTCACCCCGGCATAGTAGGCAATGAACCCCATGAATACAAAAAGGGGAACCAGGGCAAGGCTATAGGAGGAAAACACGTCAAACATGTCCCTGGATAAAAGAGAGACGGCCGCTTTGAAATTGGTCAGATACCAGTACCCGACAAACCCGACAACAGCCATGGAATAGGCAACGGCAAGCCGTATGAAAAAGAGCATCAACAGAACGACAACCCCCAAAAGCCCCACCAGGGTGTACTCATTCATAGCAATTCCCCCGCACAAGTCCTGCAAGCTTTGCCGCAACCACCAAAGTCAGGACAGTACATCCAAAGGCCACGGCATAAAGAACGTAGAAAGTAGGCAATTCCAGGGTGGCCGACACCTGGCCAATTCGCTTTAATTCAGCTCCGTAATTAAAACACTCCCAGGACATGAGCCCAAAAAAGGCGACCATCAGAACAGAAAGCAGGGTGTTGAGAATTCTCTTCACCCGGGAAGAAAACGTAAGATAAAAAATATCCACCCCGATGTGGGCTTTTTCTCCATGGGCCGCAGGAAGCACAAAGGCGATGAGAAGTGCTGCCATGAGCGAAACAATCTCTTCTGATCCCAACACCGGAGCGTCAAAAAAATTGCCCACCACATCCGTGCAGGTAACAAGCATCATGGCAATCAGCATGACGCCGGAAACCATTTTCATAAATCCAGATAACCGATTAATCATCTATTTTTCCTCTATCATACCGTCGAACGGCTTCAGACCCGCACCCTTGATCTGAGCATAAAAACCTATTGGATCGGGCTGCCCCCATGGGGATCTGAAACCGCTTTAAACAAATTAACGCTGACAAATAAATACGAACAAATTGACAATTAGAGATAACTACTCTCAAAATTCCCTTGATTATAAGTATCCAGGCGATCATTGAGAAACTTGAGAGCCTCTTGTCCGGGAACGCCTCGTTTTTCAGTCTTCTCAAGATAGGTATCAAACACGGGGGTCACTGCCTCTTTCCAGCGAAGCGCTTCATCCGGTGCAATACCGATCATGGCGTTGCCAAGGCCAAGGGAAAAAGTCACCCCCTCGTAATCGCTCTCATCCCATGCAGCACCATGTTTTGCAGCCCATTCGTGATTAATGGCCTGGATGGCAGTTTTTGCACCATCGGACAGGGCATCCCATTTGGCCTGGTTCATGACAACAAAAAAGCCAACCGAGTATGCCGTTGGATAGCATGCGATGGTATAATCGGTAACCTCGCCCATTTTCCATCCCTTGTTGGTCTCTTCGGGATAGACAGCGCCTTCCACAACGCCCTTTTGCAAGGCCTGGTACACTTCGGGCATGGGCATGGAAACAGGTGTGGCCCCAAGGGCCTTGATCATTCCGGCAACGGAACCGGGAGATCTTAATTTGAGGCCTTTAAGATCTGCCATGGTCTTAACCTCTTTTTTCTGGGTATGAATCAATCCGGGTCCGTGGGCATGGAGGAACATGACCTTGGTGTCTGAAAGTTCGGCCGGTTTAAATTGATCGTACAGTTCATTGAACACAGCCGTTGCAAAACGACCACTGGGATTTCCAAAGGGGAGGTTAATGACATCCATGAGCGGGAAACGTCCCCGGGTATAGAGGAGGCAGGACATCCCGATATCTGTCCTTCCTGTAACAACCCCATCATAAATCTGAGCTGCTTTGACCAAGGTATTCCCGGCGTAATAGGAGATCTTGACTTCGCCATTAGTGCGTTTTTCAACCGCTTCACACCATGATTGCGCAAGCTTGCTCTGGACGTGACTTGGGGGAAAGAAATTACTGTAGGTCAGGTTGACCTCCTTAGCCGATGCGCTTCCGGACAGAACCGAAAAAGCTGATAGAAGAAAAGCCCCCAGCATCAGGGAAACGATCCTTGTTGGTACCGGTTTCATTTTAAATTCCTCCTCAAGGTTTTTTGTCACATTTGCCGCAGGCGTTAGACCCAGGCAGATAACTTGGTTAAGTCTATTTACATATACTGTCAACTGTCGCATGTCCAGCAAAGAACGCCTTTCCCATAAAAAACCCTGACCAGGGCAGCCCAGGTACTGCAAAAATCCGACCCTCTATTGTTTCACTTGAAGTATTGAGTTTCAGGTGTATTTTTAAAGTCACTTCCGAAAACCGCCAGCATATCCTTTTCCATCGTGATAAATTTATTACCTGTTTCAGGTCGTCGTCACCAGGTAAGGGGCTCAGATGTAAATAATTCCACAAATATGGTGCAGGATTTCAGCTCGTATTCAAGGCGTATCAAAGGGAGCATATTGAAATATGTGCCCTTTAATGCAACGCAGAAGAAGAGCTGAAAGACAAGCAAGATTGAGAAATTATTTATTTCTGAGTCCCTAAGTTTATAATCTATTGAAAAAATTTAAGAAATGAATAAAATTATGGAAATGATCTGTTTCTGGAAAACGGGCTGGCAAAAAAAATAAAATGAATGATGCATACAAAATAGCCAGAATTACAAAGGATAAAAATTTCGATGGGAAATTCTTTTTCGGGGTGAAAACCACGGGAATTTTCTGCCGTCCCTCCTGCCCCGCCCCCACGGCTAAAGAGGAGAATGTGGTCTATTTTAAGGATATATTCGAGGCCCTTGATCAGTATTACCGACCTTGCCTCCGTTGCCGGCCGGATATACACCTGGATTATTACAATGGTAATGCTTCGGGCACCCTTATTGTTCAGACGGCCTTGAAAATGATCTATGACGGATATTTAAACACCAACACCATTACGGATCTGGCAAATGAACTGGCGGTCTCGGACCGTCACCTGCGGAAACTGTTTATTGAAAACTTAGGTGTGCCGCCGGTCAAGATTGCCAGGTACCACCGAGCCCTTTTTGCAAAAAAAATTGCTCCTGTTTTCAGACAAGCCCGTTACCGACATCGCTTTTGCCTCGGGATACGGCTCCATCCGTCAGTTCAACCAGGGTTTCAAAGAAATTTTTGGTATTACGCCGTCGGCGATAAAAAAGGAAAGGGACAATTCCGAAGACGGAAACACTACCTTGCTGCTGCCCTATGCCAGACCGTTAGATTTTTCCCAAGTGATTGAATTCATGAAATTTAGAGCCATACAGGGCGTGGAAGACATTGAAGATCAAAGATATTCCAGGACGTTCAGAACAAATCGGTCAAAAGGATACTTCATCGTCAGGGATAACCCCGGAAAATCAGCGATTGAACTGACCATTTACTGTGATGATATCCGGTGCTATATGGAAATCTACAACCGGGTCCGCCTGATGTTCGACCTGAATACCGATTTTTTCCCCATCAATAAAAAATTCATAAAGGACAAGCTCCTGTCCAAAGGGATGTCTGACGGTCATGTCCCCCGGCTGCCCATTGCCTTTAATTCATTTGAATTTTGTATCCGAGCTGTTCTGGGCCAACAGATTTCAGTACAAGCCGCTTCCACACTGGCCTCACGCATTGCAAAAAAAGCAGGACCTCAGACGGAAAAAAATTTCCCCCCTGGATTAGACTATTTTTTCCCGGGTCCCGAGGAATTGGTAAAAACCAGTTTGGAGGGCATCGGCATCACCGGTGTCAGGCAGGCCACCATCACCAATATTGCCCAGGGACTGCTGGACAATGTATTTTCCCTGAACCCCAACCAGCCCTTTGAGACTTTTCAAAAGGATTTTTCTGCCATCCGGGGAATTGGGGAATGGACAGTGAATTACGTGGCCATGAGGAGTCTGGGTATGGTGGATAGTTTTCCTGCCGCAGACCTTGGGATCATCAAGGCCCTGGAAAAAAACGGCAAACGACCCGGGAGAAAAGAGATATTGAAACAGGCGGAAAAATGGCGGCCTTACAGGGCATATGCCGCCCTCTGTCTTTGGAACCAATAAACAAGAAGAACTCATGTATTATACCATATTCAAAACCCGGTTCTGCAACATCACCCTGGCCGGGGATGAAAAGGGACTGGCCCATTTGCATCTCAACACCGGTGAGGGCAGCCGACAATTCGAAATCCAGGACAGTTGGGAGTTTAATCCGGATTTGCCCACGGCCTGAACATCAAAAAAAGACTCATCGACCTGGAAAAAAAACGGCCCATTAATCATTTAGTTTCATACTGTGGGCCTTTTTGAATTTAGACCATTCGCCTTGGTCCAGGGCACCGCTTCCGTCAAGATCAATTGCAGCAAAAACCTTTGTCTTTTCAGATGCGTCCGGGAAATGGGCGTTGAATTCCATGGGGCTAACCAGGTCATCTTTATCACTATCCATGTCCGAAAAAAGGGCATTGAAACCGGATGGATCAGGCAAGCCTTCAGCATGAAAATCTTTCTTATCATGCATTCCCATCCCTTTGTGCATTTCCTTAAAGGTGTGCCATTCATCATGGTTCAGCATTCCATCTTTGTCACTATCTAAAAAATCAAAGGCCTTTTGTTCAGAAGAAGGGAAAGCACTCTTGAACTCTATAAAACTAAGCAAATCATCACCATCAGTGTCCATATCAGAGAAATTTGTCTTTAATGCCATACCTCCACCTTTATGATGATAGGGTTGACCACAAAATCCTGGGGTAGCGGATAGCAATATAAAAAATACTGCCAATGCCAAAAATACTTTTATTCTCTTCATCGTATCATCTCCTTATTTACACGTTCTATTAATCATTCGTGAGAAAAACGCTCTTTAAATCCAGCACATCCATTGGTCGGATTATCATGTAGGATTAAACAAAATAAACATCCACAACAAGAATTCAATCTGATGCTGACCCTTTTTGCAGAAAAGCCTAGAACATTTTTTCTCCTTGGACAAGAAATTCCGGTTTCAGAATTTTTTCGTGGTGGAGAAAAGGCCTGCTTCTTCGCACTACCTCAAAAAAAGCCTTGCCCCTGTATCCCCTTCTCTTGGGAACTTCATTCTCGTATTAAAAATCAGATTACATGCGAATGAGGGGTTTATACCATCATTAGACCCCTATTCCTCTTGTATTGAAATATATATTTTCAGTTCATACTTTTGTATTAATGAACAGCAATGAACTTCCTAAAAATGAAAAGTATCAGAATAGATGAGGTGATATTATGACGAACAATCGAGATGAAAACTATATAGAAAACGACAACGAAAAAAGCGAAGGCCATTTAGATACCAGACACAAGAACTTTGAATGTGAATCACCGGATAAAAATCTTGGCTGTGATCCTGGCATTGATGTAGCGGGATGATACTGAATGGATGAAGGGCCTCTTTCAGGCTCTGACTCCCCTGAGCAATCCAAACCATAAAAACAAAGTTGAGGTATAATATGATAGGAATAATTCTTACGATTCTCGTTCTTGGATACTACTCTAATTCCTGCATAGGGAAAAAAGCAGAGTGCAGGTTGTAACGAAATCAAATCAACTTAACCATTTAAGATAGGGCAGAGCTTCGGCTTTGCCCTTTTGACATGAAAGGGTTAGAGGTACATCTCTCAAAGCTGACACAGACAAAGCACAGAAGTCATCCACGGAGGAAACCCCAAAAAAACAGAAGCCTTTTTTCAAATAAAAAAAGCCCTGATCATACATTTACGTATGATCAGGGCTTTATAAAAATAACCCGGCGGCGTCCTACTCTCCCACAGGGCCTCCCCTGCAGTACCATCAGCGCTAGAGGTCTTAACTTCCGTGTTCGAGATGGGAACGGGTGTGGCACCTCTGCCATTGCCACCGGATTAAACTTGGCAATCTATAATCTGTTGAAAGTATTTTCTGTATATCCGCATTAAAGCGTTCAAACCTAAAAGGGTTTGTAGTTAGTGGCTAAGCCTCACGACCTGTTAGTACCGGTTAGCTGAACACATTACTGTGCTTACACACCCGGCCTATCAACCTTGTAGTCTTCAAGGGGTCTTTAGTCACTTTATGTGATGGGATATCTAATCTTGAAGTTGGCTTCCCGCTTAGATGCTTTCAGCGGTTATCCGTTCCGAACTTAGCTACCCTGCAATGCCGTTGGCACGACAACAGGAACACCATTGGTTCGTCCATTCCGGTCCTCTCGTACTAGGAACAGATCTCCTCAAATATCCTACGCCCACGAAAGATAGGGACCAAACTGTCTCACGACGTTTTAAACCCAGCTCACGTACCACTTTAATTGGCGAACAGCCAAACCCTTGGGACCTGCTCCAGCCCCAGGATGTGATGAGCCGACATCGAGGTGCCAAACCGCCCCGTCGATGTGAACTCTTGGGGGCGATAAGCCTGTTATCCCCGGCGTACCTTTTATCCGTTGAGCGACGGCCCTTCCATACAGAACCGCCGGATCACTAAGACCTAGTTTCCTACCTGCTCGAAATGTCTCTCTCGCAGTCAAGCTCCCTTATGCCTTTACACTCTTAAGCTGGTTTCCAATCAGCCTGAGGGAACCTTCGCGCGCCTCCGTTACTCTTTGGGAGGCGACCGCCCCAGTCAAACTACCCGCCAGACACTGTCCGTAATCCCGGTAAGGGACCCACGTTAGAACCATAGTACATGAAGGGTGGTATTTCAAGGGTAACTCCACGAACACTTGCGTGCCCGCTTCAAAGTCTCCCACCTATCCTGCACATCATGTACCAAAATCCAATGTCAAGCTGTAGTAAAGGTGCCGGGGTCTTTCCGTCTTTTCGCGGGTAGACGGTATCTTCACCGCCATTCCAATTTCGCTGAGTCCCTGGTTGAGACAGTGCGGAAGTCGTTACGCCATTCGTGCAGGTCGGAACTTACCCGACAAGGAATTTCGCTACCTTAGGACCGTTATAGTTACGGCCGCCGTTTACCGGGGCTTCGGTTCAAAGCTTCGCTTGCGCTAACAAATCCCCTTAACCTTCCGGCACCGGGCAGGCGTCAGACCCTATACCTCGTCTTACGACTTTGCAGAGTCCTATGTTTTTAGTAAACAGTCGCTACCGCCGTTTCTCTGCGACCCTCCCACGCTTTGAAGAGCAAGTCTTCTAACACGGGGGGGCATACCTTATCCCGAAGTTACGGTATCATTTTGCCGAGTTCCTTAACCAGGGTTCTCTCAAGCGCCTCGGGATACTCTCCCTGCCTACCTGTGTCGGTTTTGGTACGATCACCTGTTATCTCGATAGAGGCTTTTCTTGGCAGCATGGGTGCAGACAGTTTATGGGATCAGATCCCTCCTCATCGCTTCTCGGCCTTAAAAAGGAACGGATTTGCCTGCTCCTTAAGCCTACCAGCTTGAACCGCCTATTCCAGCAGACGGATGACTTGCCCTCCTGCGTCCCCCCTTCTCTCAAACGATAACTCGGTGGTACAGGAATATTAACCTGTTTTCCATCGCCTACGCCTTTCGGCCTCGGCTTAGGGATCGACTAACCCTGAGAAGATTAGCTTTACTCAGGAATCCTTGGGCTATCGGCGAGGGGGTTTCTCACCCCCTTTATCGCTACTCATGTCAGCATGGTCTCTTGTGTAAACTCCACATGACCTTACAGTCACGCTTCAATACTTACACAACGCTCTCCTACCATAGAAATAAATTTCTATCCGCAGCTTCGGTGCTATGTTTGAGCCCCGTTACATTTTCGGCGCAGAACCACTCGATCAGTGAGCTATTACGCTTTCTTTAAAGGATGGCTGCTTCTAAGCCAACCTCCTGATTGTCTGGGCATTTCCACATCCTTCCCCACTTAACATAGACTTGGGGACCTTAGCTGGCGGTCTGGGTTGTTTCCCTCTCGTCCGCGGAACTTAGCTCCCGCGGGCTGACTCCCACACTTTACATCATCGGTATTCGGAGTTTGGTTAGGTTTGGTAATCTGGTGAGACCCCTAGCCCATCCAGTGCTCTACCCCCGATGAGAAACATGTGAGGCTATACCTAAATATATTTCGGAGAGAACCAGCTATTTCCAGGTTTGTTTGGCCTTTCACCCCTAACCACAGCTCATCCCAATAGTTTTTAACCTATATGGGTTCGGTCCTCCACGCGATTTTACTCGCGCTTCAACCTGGCCATGGCTAGATCACCTGGTTTCGGGTCTACTCAATGCAACTTGCCGCCCTGTTAAGACTCGGTTTCCCTGCGGCTACACCTCACGGCTTAACCTTGCTACATTAAGTAACTCGCTGACTCATTATGCAAAAGGCACGCGGTCACTATGGCTAATGCCATAGCCCCCACTGCTTGTAGGCAAACGGTTTCAGGTACTATTTCACTCCCCTCACAGGGGTACTTTTCACCTTTCCCTCACGGTACTGGTTCACTATCGGTTGCCGGGTAGTATTTAGCCTTATGAGATGGTCCTCACAAATTCCCACAGAATTTCTCGTGTTCCGCAGTACTTGGGTGTCTGAAAAGAGAGAGCGATACATTTCGTCTACAGGGCTGTCACCTGCTATGGCCGGACTTTCCAGTCCGTTCGACTACACATCACCTTTGTAACTCTCCGCACCTTCCGAAACAGGTACAATTCAGATCCCACGACCCCTGACATGCAACGCCTTCGGGCTATCACACATGGCAGGTTTGGGCTGTTTCCCGTTCGCTCGCCGCTACTAGGAAAATCGTTTTTACTTTCTCTTCCTGGGGGTACTAAGATGTTTCAGTTCTCCCCGTTGGCCTGATCAGGCTATGTATTCACCTGAACATGTCACAGTATTTACCATGACAGGTTTCCCCATTCAGAAATCTCCGGATCAAAGTTTGTTAAGCAACTCCCCGAAGCTTATCGCAGCTTTCCACGTCTTTCATCGCCTCCCGGCACCAAGGCATCCACCGTTTGCCCTTTATAGCTTAGCCACTATAAAACCACAAATTAAGTTTAAACGCTTTAATGCAAATATACAGATACAACGTCACAGAAAATTTCACCCCTGTAAAAAAAATTACAAAAGCTTCTATTCCTGTTTGTTATACGATACAACACCATTGGAATCCCTTGTCCAGATATTATCCGAACGCGACCATTCCTCTGGGTCATGTTGTTTCATTTTAACTTTCAACAGATTGTCAAAGAACAAAGAATTAATAGTGGTGGAGGATAGCGGGATCGAACCGCTGACCTCCTGCGTGCAAGGCAGGCGCTCTCCCAGCTGAGCTAATCCCCCACTATGGTGGGCCTGGGTGGATTCGAACCACCGACCTCACGCTTATCAGGCGTGCGCTCTAACCAACTGAGCTACAGGCCCAAAAGAATTAATCCCTCAAAACCGGTTAGTGACGAAGACTTGCATGTCTTCTGTATTGTATTTCTTTCCTTAGAAAGGAGGTGATCCAGCCGCTGGTTCCCCAACGGCTACCTTGTTACGACTTCACCCTAATTATCAACCATACCTTAGGCACCTGCCCCCCCGAAGGGTTGGCCCAATGACGTCGGGTACAATCAACTCTCATGGTGTGACGGGCGGTGTGTACAAGGCCCGGGAACGTATTCACCGTGGCATGCTGATCCACGATTACTAGCGATTCCAACTTCATGGAGTCGAGTTGCAGACTCCAATCCGGACTGGGATATGCTTTCAGGGATTCGCTCACCTTCGCAGGTTCGCTGCCCGTTGTACATACCATTGTAGCACGTGTGTAGCCCCAGACATAAGGGCCATGAGGACTTGACGTCATCCCCACCTTCCTCCCCGTTAACCGGGGCAGTCTCTTCAGAGTTCCCACCATGATGTGCTGGCAACTGAAGATAGGGGTTGCGCTCGTTGCCGGACTTAACCGAACATCTCACGACACGAGCTGACGACAGCCATGCAGCACCTGTCTCTGAGTTCCCGAAGGCACTCTAATATCTCTAACAGATTCTCAGGATGTCAAGTCTGGGTAAGGTTCTGCGCGTTGCGTCGAATTAAACCACATGCTCCACCGCTTGTGCGGGCCCCCGTCAATTTCTTTGAGTTTTAGTCTTGCGACCGTACTTCCCAGGCGGTATACTTAATGCGTTAGCTCCGGCACAGCAGGGGTCAATACCCGCTACACCTAGTATACAACGTTTACTGCGTGGACTACCAGGGTATCTAATCCTGTTCGCTACCCACGCCTTCGCACCTCAGCGTCAGTTTCGGTCCAGAAAGGCGCCTTCGCCACCGGTGTTCCTCCTGATATCTACGAATTTCACCTCTACACCAGGAATTCCCCTTTCCTCTACCGTACTCAAGTCTTGTAGTTTCAAATGCACTTCCAGGGTTGAGCCCCGGGCTTTCACATCTGACTGGCAAGACCGCCTGCGTGCCCTTTACGCCCAATAATTCCGAATAACGCTTGCACCCCCCGTATTACCGCGGCTGCTGGCACGGAGTTAGCCGGTGCTTCCTTCATGGGTACCGTCAATACGACATACTATTAATATGAAGTAACTTCTTCCCCATTGACAGAGTTTTACGACCCAAAGGCCTTCTTCACTCACGCGGCGTTGCTGCGTCAGGGTTGCCCCCATTGCGCAAAATTCCTCACTGCTGCCTCCCGTAGGAGTCTGGACCGTGTGTCAGTTCCAGTGTGGCTGATCATCCTCTCAGACCAGCTAACCATCAATGTCTTGGTAGGCCGTTACCCCACCAACTAACTAATGGTGCGCGGACTCATCTTCAAACAACAGCTTTCAAGAAGAGGCTGTCTTTCATCAATCCTTCCAAGGAAAAACTGACTTCATCCGGTATTAGCGATTCTTTCGAACAGTTATCCCGGATTCAAAGGTAGATTATCCACGTGTTACTCACCCGTGCGCCACTCTACTCAGGACTGCAAGCAGTCCCTTTCTCGTTCGACTTGCATGTGTTAAGCACGCCGCCAGCGTTCATTCTGAGCCAGAATCAAACTCTCCAGTTAAATTCTTTGAATATCTTTTGTGTGCTTTCACAGCACTCAAAAGACACGCTTCGTCTCTTTTGTCACTAACCAGTTTTCAAAGATCAATCACTTTTGGTAAATCATCCACCCCTTCGGGGCGGCACAAACTCGGTCTTTATATCTGTTCGACCGAAGCTTGTCAACTCTTTTTTTCATTTGGTCAAATTATTTTTTTCCGTTGAAAAAAAGAGTCAGTCACATGAACAACTGCAACGGGGACTGTTTATATAAAAACCAAGCCCCCCTGTCAACACCTTTTTTAGCGATCATGCAATTATTTTATGATACCGTTTTTTACCGGCCCGTAAAAGGATCTCTCCGTCCTTGAAGTCACTATCAAGAATGAGGGTATCAAAGGCCTCAATCCGGTCATTGTTAAGGTAACCGCCGCCTTGACTGATGAGGCGCCTGGCATCCCCCTTGGATTTTGACAGACCCGTCTCAACAAAGAGATCCACGGCAGCAATCCCGCGCTTTAAACGTTCGATATCAACGGTGGACGAGGGCATACTACTTGCGGCACGAAGATTCCCATCCCCATCCCTGGGTATGTGGCTTGAGGGACAGAGATTTTCAGGAATGGAGGGTGCACCGAAAACAGTGGCAGCTGCATCAAAGGCTTCGTTTGCCGCCGCAAGGCCATGGGCAATGGCCGTGGCTTCATGGGCAAGAATAGCCTTGGCCGCATTCATTTTGGCCCCCTCAATTCCCTTTACCTGATCGATCTCTGCCATGGGCAAAAAGGTAAAAAGCGCCATGAATTTTGCCACATCAGCATCATCGGTATTGACCCAGAACTGGTAATACTCATAGGAAGACGTTTTTTCCGGATCAAGCCACACGGCGCCCTTATGGGTTTTTCCCATCTTGATGCCGCTACTGGTAGTGATCAGGGGAAAGGTGATACCAAAGGCAGTCTTTGACTGGGTTCTTCGGACCAGATCTATTCCGGCAACAATGTTACCCCACTGGTCGCTGCCCCCCATCTGCAAACGGCAATCATGGGCCTGGCAAAGCTGCATGAAATCATAGGCCTGTAGGAGCATGTAGTTGAACTCGATAAAGCTCAATCCCTCATCGGACTCTATGCGCACCCTGTAACTTTCAGCCTTGATCATCTTGTTCACACTGAAATGACGCCCGATATCCCTTAAAAAAGAGATATACTCCAGCCCGGTAAGCCAGTCGGCATTATCAAGGAGCATGGCCTTGCCATCTTCAAAATCAAGAAACCTTGAAAGCTGCTTTTGGATACTTTGCTTGTTTTCATTGACCTGGTCGTGGGTTATCACCTTGCGCATCTCGGTTTTACCACTGGGATCTCCGATCAAACCGGTCCCCCCGCCCACGAGGGCAATGGGCCTGTGGCCGTTCCGCTGCATATGGGCAAGGGCCATGATGGTCACCAGATGCCCAACGTGGAGACTCGGGCCTGTCGGATCAAACCCGATATAACAGGTGGCCCCTTCTTTATCCAGATACTCCTTCAGCTCATCCTCATGGGTCACTGCCTCTACGAATCCACGCTGATTCAATATGTCCAGAACACTCATTTTATTCATCTGATCCTTATTTGTTTGTATATTCCACCGAACGTGTCTCCCGGATAACCACAACCTTGATCTGGCCAGGGAAAGTCAGTGTTTCTTCGATTTTAGCTGCGATATCACGACTGAGCATACCTGCATTGGCATCGGAAATCTTGTCACTCTCAACAATCACCCGAACCTCTCGGCCTGCCTGTATGGCATAGGTATTGGAAACACCATCAAAGGAATTCGCCACCCTTTCAAGCTCTTCGAGGCGCTTGACGTAATTTTCAAGGGTTTCTTTTCTTGCACCGGGCCTTGCGCCCGACAGAGCATCTGCAGCCTGGACAAGGTAATCATAAACACTTTCAGGTCTTTTATCTTCATGGTGGGCGGCAATGGCATTAACAACGGCATCTGTTTCACCGTACTTTCTTGCAAGCTTGGCGCCAATCAAGGCATGGGGTCCGTCAACCTCATGGTCAACAGCCTTGCCGATGTCGTGCAAAAGCCCCATGCGTTTGGCAAGCTTGATGTTAAGACCGAGCTCCGCCGCCATTACTCCGGCCAGAAAGGCCACTTCAACCGAATGCTGGAGAACGTTCTGGGCATAGCTGGTTCTGAACTTGAGCTGACCGATCACCTTGATCAACTCGGGAGCGACACCATGAACCCCAAGATCAAAGGCTGCCTGTTCTCCCGCCTCCTTGATCGTAACATCCACCTCTTCAGTCACCCTTGCCACAACATCCTCTATCCTTGCAGGGTGGATCCTGCCGTCGGCAATGAGCCGTGTCAAGGCAATCCTTGCAATTTCCCTCCGGACCGGATTAAAGCCCGAGAGAATGACCGCTTCGGGGGTATCATCGATAATTAGATCTATGCCCGTGGCAGCTTCAAGGGCCCGAATATTCCTTCCCTCCCGGCCAATGATCCTGCCCTTCATCTCATCGCCTGGAAGCTGAACCACCGAGACGGTTCTCTCAGCCACAAAATCACCGGCATACCGCTGAATAGCCGTAGAAATAATCTTTTTGGCCTCTTTGTCAGCATTTTCCGTAGCCTCACTCATGATACGCTTCACAAGCTTTGCACCTTCATGGTTGGCCTCGTTTTCCATGGATTTCAAGAGAATCGTCTTTGCCTCATCTGCTGTCAGACTTGCCACCCGTTCCAACTCACGCGTAGTTTCTTCGACCAAGCTGGCATAGGTGGCTTCCTTTTGGGCATGGGCCTCAACCCTGGCACTAAGTTCATTCTCCTTTGCCTGCAATTCCATTTCCCGCCGCTCGAATTTTTCATGGCGGTGATCAATGATTTCGCTCCTTGAGAGCAAACGCTTTTCTTCCTGTTTGAGTTCAGCTCTAATTCCCTCTGTTTCCACATCAAAAGCGCTTTTCATTTCAAGAAGCCTGCTCTTGGCCTCTATCTGTGCCTCCTTGAGAAGCGTCATTGCCTTTCTTTCCGCATTTTCAATGATCAATGCCTGCTCTTTCAAAACGGCTGCGGCCTTTATCCGGGCACGCTTCAAAGTGAGGTAGTATGCTGCACCGAAACCCGATGCAAGCCCTGCTGCTGATGAAAGAACCACAATAAATTCCATTTAACAATCTCCTAAATATTAGTATCAGTCACCCGATGGACTGTTGTTCTCCCGGGGATAGCGCAGCAATCCAGCTCTTTGACCTCCGTTACCAAAGGGAATAACAGAAGATTAAAAGCGATGTGAAAACCGCATATTTACGAGATGTAGGGAAGGATAAGGATTGAAAGACAAGGACAAGAAGGATGGTTGTTCAAGTACCCCCACATGATGCCGTGTTGCTTTAGTCTTTGAACCAAGGGTTCAAAAAAATGGGCTTCCAATAACACCTTAAGGCTTTTCCATTCAAGTGGAACTTGCACAACAGTGTCAGGGTGGATACCCTGTTCTGTAGCATTAGGACAAAGGACATCATACAATCACAAACACTGCAGGGGTACAACTTGTTAAACACATAGACAGAGAGCTTTTTATTTGATTCCCTCATCTATCTTTTCGATAAGGGACGTCATCCGTTGATAAACATAGTTCTCAAGCTTCGAATGCTCCAACTTCAACTCTTGAAAGTCCTTGGATATATTCATGGCAGCAAGAAGTAGTATTGCCAGCTTGTTCCTATCCGAGGATTTGAATTCAAATTGATCTTCTGCCTTTACAACATGACGCTTTAAATATTCGGCAACCTCTTTGGAATCAACTGTTGAACTTTCAGACTTGAACTTAAACTCCAAACCAAAAAGCTCAATTTTAACGATCTCATCCAATGAAGTATCTTTACCAGACTGAGCCCCCGTTGTCACTCAAACCTCCCTAAGGAGTATCGGAAAAATTATTGAGTTTTTCAAGAAGCCCATCAATTTTTGACCTGACTACCGCCTGTTGTTCAGCATACTGCTCTTCTGTTTCATTCTTCTTATTTAGTTCCGTTTCAAGACGCTCGACCTTAACCTTCAACTCTGTATTTTCCAACTGAAATGTCTGGCAGAGTTCAATTAAAAAATCGACTTTTTCGTCTATATCGGCAAACTTATTATCTAATAGTTCATTATCCAATTTCCATTCCTCGCAAACATTTATTCATTTATATTCATAGCCTTTCACAAAGTCAAGACAATTCACACATCCGCCCGTTCCCGGCACAACACATCTGCTTTTTTTAACTGCACAAGGGTGTTAACGCCAAGAACCTCCCTTGGGTCTTCAGCCGTGAGCACTCCCATTTTGACCCCATCTGCCGCTCCGATTTTTACAAGATCTGTCAGGTAGTATTCATTCTGGGCATTGTCCCGATTCAACCGATTCAGGGCCGAGATTAAAAACTGCCTTTCAATACAATAAATACCGGAATTAACCAAGCTGATTTTTTTCTCTTCCATGGAAGCATCCGCCTCTTCACAGATGGACATTAGTTTACTTTGGGCATCCAGAATCATCCTACCATATCCTGCAGGTTCGTCAACCTTAACTGCAAGGGCTGTCAATCTGTTTTCATTGTTCAGGTGAAAATCAACCAGTTTTTCAACGGTTTTCGCCCGAATAAGCGGTACGTCACCACAGAGGACAACCACATGGCCGACAGCTTTTGCCAGGTGAGGAATAGCTGCCTTTACCGCATCTCCGGTTCCAAGCAGTGATTTTTGAACGGCAAAAGCCACTTGATATGCCCGGGCCACCTCAGCCTTTACCTGTTCGGCCTGATGCCCCACAACCACAACAACATTGGACCCTGAAACCTTGACGGCACAGTCAACCACATGGATGATCATACTCTGCCCGTTCACCGGATGGAGAACCTTTGCCCGATCCGACTTCATACGGGTTCCCTTTCCTGCAGCCAGGACGACCACCCCGACCTCGATACCCAATGCCATACCAAACCTCCTTGACTCTCCCCTAAAAGAAAGGGGGCGCATATAATACATGCACCCCCCCTTTGCTTTGTCAGATCCAACCAATCCAACGTTGTCAGATCAGAATCAGCTGAACTATCGCGTCTCGATCACGGACAATCTTTGAATTGCCCTTCTCAGGGCAGCTTCAGCCCGAAGGATATCGATTCCGACAGAACGCTCGGAAATACGTTTTTCAGCCCTGGCCTTTGCAGCCCTGACCCTTTCAACCTCAATCTGGCTTCTACGTTCCGCAGACTCGGCCAAAACCGTCACCTTGGTTGGCAGCACCTCAGCAAATCCACCGTTGACAAAGAGAACCCTCTCTTTGCCGGCGGCGTCCTTGTAGCGCAGACTTCCAATCTTGAGAGAGGTCAGAAAAGTAGTATGCCCCCTTAGTACACCAAATTCACCCTCTGAGCCTGGCGCCATAACGATCTGGGCCTCTTCACTGACAACAGATGCCCCTGGGGTGACCACTTCAAGAAAAATATTCTCAGCCATTATATCCCCCTGGTTTATTGAGCCTCAGACATCTTACCGGCCTTTTCCCTGGCCTCTTCAATGGAGCCGACCATGTAAAAGGCACCTTCGGGAAGATCATCGTGCTTTCCTTCAATGATCTCCTTAAATGAACGAACCGTATCTTCCACCTTGACAAACTTACCGGGCATGCCCGTAAAAGTCTCAGCCACGTGGAAGGGCTGGGAAAGGAATCTCTGGAGTTTTCTGGCACGCTGAACAGTAAGCTTATCCTCATCGGAAAGCTCGTCCATACCCAGAATGGCAATAATATCCTGGAGTTCCTTGTACTTTTGAAGGGTCTGCTGAACCACCCGGGCCACATTGTAATGTTCTTCGCCAACATAGGCCGCATCCAGAATCCTGGAGGTTGAATCCAGGGGATCCACAGCCGGGTAGATACCAAGCTCTGCAATCTGACGGGAAAGAACAACGGTTCCGTCAAGATGGGCAAAAGTTGTGGCAGGTGCAGGGTCAGTCAAGTCATCGGCAGGTACGTAAACGCACTGAACTGCCGTAATGGAACCTTTGTCCGTTGAAGTGATCCTCTCCTGGAGGGCACCCATGTCAACGGCAAGTGTGGGCTGATATCCAACGGCTGAAGGCATACGGCCCAGGGTAGCTGACACCTCGGAACCGGCCTGGGTAAAACGGAAAATGTTATCGATAAAGAGAAGCACATCCTGGCCTTCAATATCACGGAAGTACTCGGCACAGGTCAAGGCGGAAAGTGCAACCCTTGCCCTTGCTCCGGGAGGCTCTGTCATCTGACCGTAAACCAGGGAGCATTTGGGCAGAACGCCTGAATCTTTCATCTCATGGTAAAGGTCATTTCCCTCACGGGTTCTCTCACCAACGCCGCCGAATACGGAGATACCACCATGCTGCATGGCGATGTTGTTAACCATCTCCATCATGATAACGGTCTTTCCAACGCCTGCGCCGCCGAACATACCCATCTTACCGCCACGGGGAAAGGGAACCAGAAGATCCACCACCTTTACACCGGTCTCAAGCACTCGAACGGTAGTATCCTGGCTTGTGAACGAGGGTGCAAGCCTGTGAATGGGCATCATGTTTTCCTGACTGATGGGTCCAAGACCGTCAACGGGCTTTCCAACAACGTTGAGAACACGACCCAGTGAAGCTGCACCAACGGGCATCATGATGGGAGCCCCTGTATCCTTTACCAGCATGCCCCTCTGGAGACCGTCGGTGACATCCATTCCAATGCAGCGAACCACATTATCACCCAGGTGCTGGGCAACCTCAATGACAAGGTTGTCCTCCTGATCGTTGATGACCGTGTTGGTTACGGTGAGGGCGTTAAGAAGGGGAGGTAGTTTTCCCGGTTCAAACCTTACGTCAACAACAGCACCAAGGACCTGCGCTATTTTACCTATATTTTCAGCCATTATTCCTCCTGTAAACTCTTTTTATATTCTTAGTCTAAAAATCTGTAGATCAGTTCAGGGCCTCGGCGCCGCCAACAATGTCCATTAGATCCGCAGTGATTCCTGCCTGACGCGTCTTGTTAAAAATGGTCTGCAGTTCATCGATCATATCCTTGCACGCCTTGGTTGCATTTTCCATGGCCTTCATTCGCTGTGCATTTTCACTGGTTGATGTCTGAAGTAGCGCATCATAGATCTGAATAAAAATGTTTTTGGGAAGCATCTCCCCGAGCAATGCATCGGATGATGGTTCGCAGATATGTTCGGCCAAATAGGCCGTTTCTTCTTTGGCTCCTGCCTCATCAGGCTTCTCCATCGCCTCAAGGGAAGGGATGGGAAGAAGCTGTTTTACCACCGGCTCCTGCCTGGCCAGATTCTTAAACTCGGAATATACAAGATATACCTCGTCAACATCCGCTTCAAGAAACCGGTTGATCAGTTTCTGACCCGAAGTGGATGCCACGCTGAAATCAAATTTTCCACCAACAACCCCAAGGTACTGGTCGTCAATTGTCATGGACATTTTTTTAGCCCAATCCCTGCCTTTTTTCCCAAAGCAGGTAAACGTAACCTCTTTGTCCTGGAGTTTTGACTTGATAAATTTATCGGCTTTATCAATGAGGTTGACATTGAAGCCACCGCAAAGTCCTCTGTCTGATGTACAGAGAATCACATTCACCTTTTTTGGCTCTTCCCTTGGCACAAGAAGGGGACTTGCCTCTTCCCCGGCCTTTCCTGCTATACTTCCCAACACTTCTGAAAATTTGGACGCATAGGGCTTGAATCTGTCCATCTTTTCCTGGGAACCACGCAAACGGGAAGTAGCGACCATTTTCATGGCAGAGGTAATCTGCCTGGTCTTTTTTACACTGCCTATCTTTAGTTGTACTTCCTTTAACGTTGCCATAAGTTCTACCTTTTTAGCCTGTATGTTATTAGATAAATTCCTGAAAAAATCCTGCAAGAATCAACTTTAACTATACAGTTGCCTTGAACTCCTCGTCATAGGCGTCAAGTGCTTTTTTGATAGTAACTTCGAGATCTTCCGTGATGGCCTGTTTCTCAACAAGGCCTGAAAAAACCTCGGGAAAACGTGCCTCTACAAAGGCGTAGAGACCTGTTTCGTACTTGCCTACGGCATCCTTGGGGTACTTATCAATGTAACCCTTGGTTCCGGCATACAGGGCAAGCACCTGGCGCTCCATGGCAAGCGGCCTGAACTGGGGCTGTTTCAGAAGCTCGACCAGACGTTCCCCACGGGTAAGCTGTCGCTGGGTTGCGGCATCAAGGTCACTACCAAATGCGGCAAAGGCCTCGAGCTCTCTGTACTGGGCAAGATCGAGCCGCAGGGTACCTGCAACCTGTTTCATGGCCTTGCACTGTGCAGCACCACCAACCCTGGATACGGAAAGTCCAACGTCAATGGCGGGCCGTACACCGGCAAAGAACAACGACTTGTCAAGGTATATCTGACCGTCGGTGATGGAGATAACATTGGTGGGGATAAAGGCGGAGACATCACCCTCCTGGGTCTCAATGATGGGAAGGGCTGTGAGGGAACCTGCGCCCAATTCATCGTTGAGTTTAGCTGAGCGCTCGAGAAGCCTGGAATGGTTGTAAAAAATATCTCCCGGAAAGGCCTCACGTCCTGGCGGACGCCTGAGAAGAAGGGATACCTGACGGTAGGCAACAGCCTGTTTGGAAAGATCATCATAGATGATCAGGGCATGCTCGCCCTTGTCGCGGAAGTACTCGCCCATGGCGCATCCTGCAAACGGAGCAAGGTACTGCATGGCAGCGGGCTCACTTGCACTTGCAACGACAACGGTGGTGTACTCCATGGCACCGTGCTCTTCAAGGGCCGCAACCACCTGGGCAACCGTGGATTTTTTCTGGCCACAGGCAACGTAGATGCATTTCACATCCGTGTTTTTCTGGGCAATGATGGCGTCAACAGCTATGGCTGTCTTGCCGATCTGGCGATCGCCGATGATGAGCTCACGCTGGCCCCTTCCGACTGGGGTCATGCCATCGACAGCCTTGGAACCGGTGTAGCAGGGCTCGTGAACGGACTTTCTTGCAATAACACCGGGAGCAATAAGCTCCATGTTCTTGAACTCGGTTGTATCAATGGGTCCCTTGCCGTCAATCGGCTCACCCGTGGTTGAAACAACACGACCAAGAACGGCCTCACCAACGGGAACGGATGCGATACGGTCGGTACGTTTGACGATATCGCCTTCCTTGATATTTCTATCCTCACCAAGGATGGCCACACCCACGTTGTCTTCTTCAAGGTTCAGGGCAAGACCAAGAATGTTACCGGGGAACTCAACAAGTTCCATGGCTTTTACCTTTTCAAGACCGTAAACCCTGGCAATACCATCACCAACGCTCAAGACAACACCGGTCTCGCTCAGCTCGACCTCTTTGTCAAAATCCTTGATCTGCTCTTTTATGATTTGGCTTATTTCTTCAGCTTTAATTTTCATTAGGCACTCTCACCCCTTTTTAATGTTTCCCGCATATTGAACAGTTGAGTTTTAACGCTGCCGTCCAGCACAAGGTCGCCTATCTTGGTAACCACTCCTCCAAGAAGGCTTGGATCCTGCTCAACATCCAGAACAATATCTTTGCCGATTCTTGTTGCAAGGCCGGCCCTTATCTTTTCAACGGCATCCGAAGAGAGCTCTGTAGCCGACACAAGGGTGGCATGCACAACGCCCTTGAGCTCATCGGCCAGGGAGTAGTAGAACTCACAGACCTCCCGGATGAAGCTGATCCTGGCCTTGGCAAAAAGCAGGATAAGAAATGACTTCATTACCTTGGAGAGTCCGCCCTTGTCAAGCACTGCAATCAGGACGTTTTTTCGATCGTTTTTATCATACAGCGGATTTGAAATGGTTTGTTCAAGCTCGGGATTCGCATCAAAGAATTGAACGATGTCGTCAAGCTCCTTGCGATACTGATCGGTATTGCCATCTTCCTTACCAATAAGCATCAATGCCGTTGCATAACGTCTGGAAACAGATACACTTTTCATTATGCCACCACCTTTGTAAGATAGTCGTCAACAAGCCTGTCCTGATCTTCTTTTGAGATGGACTCCTTGACGAGGACCTCAGCCTTTGCAAGGGCTTTTTCAACAATCTCCTGCCTGAGTCCCTCTTTTGCGTTTTTGAACTCCTGCTCGATATTGCGTTTGGCCATTTCCTCAAGCTTTATCGCCTGGGCCTCGGCCTCGGCAAGAATACGTTTCTTTGCCGCTTCACCCTGGGCCACGTAATCGGCAACAATCTGACCGGCCTCCTGGTCAAGGGCAGAGATTTTCTGAGCATATTCTGCAAGGATTCGTTCAGACTCAGTCTTTTTCTGCTCAAGGGTTTTCAGCTCTTCCTTAATGCCCGCTGTCCGGGATGAGAAAAACTCCTTAACGGGTTTTTTGGCAATGTAGAACAGCGCAGCTGCAAGCACCACAAAGTTCATAACCTTGTAGGTATCTGTAATGACCCACCCCTTTGGAGCAGCAGCCTCATGGCCTCCGCCCGAGGATGCAAGTGCCGCGCCTGCAAAGCCAAGGAGTATAATTGCCGCAAAAGAAAAAATTGCAGAACCTTTACCCTCCCATCTACTTGCAAATTTCATCAGCATGCCCTCCCCAGGATTTTTTCACCAATTGCCTTGGAAAACAGCTCCACTTCTGCTTCAAGAGCAACTCTTGCCTTTTCGGTCTCTTCAGCCACCTGCGTGCGTATCTGAGCAAGGTTGGACTGAGCCGTTTTGTTGATCCGGTCAATAATTTCTTTTTCTTCCTGCGATGCTTCCCCAACAAAGGCTTCTTTCTTTTTCAAGCCTATTGTTCTGGCCTCTTTGAGGCCGTCCTTATACGCCTGATCCTGACTAACAGCCTGGTTTTCAAGGGATTCTATCCCCTGCTCCAAACCATTAATCTTCTCCTTTCGTTCCAGGAGAACCTTGCGGATCGGCTTAAAAAGGATGAGGTTAAGCACAAACAAGAGAAAAAGGAAATTGATGATCTGGATAAACAGGGATCCATCAACACTAACCATAAACTTCCCTCCACCAGTTAATAATTAATATACCAACTACCTATATACCATCCTTACCCGTGCTACAAACGGGTAATTAAAATACGCACACAATAAACCTTCTGAATCGCAAATTGAGTATCATCAAGATATTTTTTTGTCAACATCCAAATGGGGGATCCAGTCTCAGGTCGAAGCAAACCTTCGCATGCTAATGTTCATCAAAATTCCAATGCCGGCCATATTGGTTATCACAGATGACCCCCCATAGCTGATCAAAGGGAGAGGAACGCCAACCACCGGCATCAGCCCCATGACCATGCCGACATTGATGAAGATCTGCCAGAAAATCATGATTGTGACGCCAAACGCAAGAATGGAACCAAACGTATTCCGGCAGGAGTAAGAAATATTAAGCCCCCAGAGAAGCAGAAAAAAATAGAGAAACAGCAGGAACAGACACCCTGCAAGGCCCCATTCTTCTGCAAGCACGGATAGAATAAAATCAGTGTGCTGCTCAGGCAGAAAAGCAAGAGCATTCTGGGTTCCATGGAGAAATCCCTTTCCAAAAATCATGCCTGAACCAATGGCTATTTTTGATTGAATAATATGGTAGCCGGCACCAAGGGGATCCCGATCCGGATTCAAAAAAGTAAGAATTCTGGCTTTCTGGTAGTCCTTTAACACAAACCACACCAGGGGGACAGCTGCGGCACCAAGGAGCGCACAGGTCAGAAACACCCTTTTTTGAACCCTTACGAACAGGGTAAGACAGGCAACCAGAAAAAGCAGCAGCAGGGCTGTTCCAAGATCGGGTTGTTTTACGATAAGAAGAAAAGGAAGTGATAAAACAAACAACGGTTTCACAAGGTCACGAAAGCCCAGCCCTTGCTCGGTAACAATACCCGAATATACGGACGAAATCATGATAATAAGAGAAACCTTCATGAGCTCGGACGGCTGCATGGTAAAAGGTCCAAGGGCCAACCACCTGCGTGATCCACCCACATTTTTTCCAAAGAAAAGGACCATGACAAGAAGGAGCACGCAGACGCAGTAAATGGCAACACTTGCCTTGTCCAGATATTTGTAATGCACCAGAAGTGAGGCAAACATGATGGCGAACCCGGCCCCCATCCAGACGACCTGCTTTTTAAAAAGCACATGGGTTTCGCCCACCCCTCCTGCGGTGACGGCACTGTAAAGCACAATAAGACCAACCGCTGAGACCAGAAGCGTAAGAATCAGCAGCCCCCAGTCAAAGCACTCCACCAACCGCCGGTCAAACATGATCCTCCTCCCCAGCCTGTTTTGTCGTCTCGATTATGCCTTTTTCTTCAAGATATGCCCTGACAATGGCCCCAGCCACAGGAGCCGCAGTTGATGATCCATGCTCACCATGTTCGATGAGGATGGAAAGGGCAATCATTGGATTTTCAGCAGGCGCGTAGCAGACAAACCAGGCATGGTCCCTTAAACGGTAATCCAGTTGCCCGTCATTATCCCTGTCTTTTTTCTTCAGGCTGAACACCTGGGCTGTACCGGTTTTTCCTGCAATTTCAACCCCTTTTATCCGAATCCCCCTGGCCGTTCCGCGATCGCCTTGAACCACATCAAGCAGGCCCTTTCTTACAATATCCAGGGTCTTTTTTCCAGCGGGAAGTCCGCCGGTTATCTCTGGTTTCTTTATCTCAATTATTTCGTTATCGGTTGTCTTGATCGCCTTTAGAATCCTGGGTCGATAAAGGGTTCCCCCATTGCCGATGGCTGCTGTAAACACGGCCATCTGCAGGGGAGTAACCAGATCAAACCCCTGGCCGATGGCTATGGACAGGGTCTCCCCCGGCTGCCACGCCACCCCGTACCGTCGTTTTTTCCAGACGGATGTGGGAATCAGACCGGGGCGTTCATGTTCAAGCTCAATCCCGGTGACTTTTCCAAGGCCGCAACCGTTGGCATACTGGGCCAGTGTATCCACCCCAAGGGCCTCACCAACTTTATAGAAATAGATATCGCAGGATTTTTCAATGGCGCCAAGCAGATCGAGCTCACCATGGCCCCACCGTTTCCAGCAGCGATAAATCCGGTTGCCGAATTTGTACTGACCCGAACAATAATGTCGGGTATTGAGATCAACCACACCCTCCTCAAGACCGGCTATGGCTGTGAGAATCTTATAGGTTGAGGCAGGCGGATACTCTCCCTGAATACACTTGTTGGACATGGGTCGGTCCGGGTCAGCCAGGAGTTTTTTCCATTTTTTACTCGATATCCCGCCAATGAAGTCATTCTGGTCAAACGAAGGGCTACTGGCCATGACAAGAATATCCCCATTGGAAGGATCCATTGCCACAACGGCTCCGGCCTTGTCCTGAAGCATGTTTTCTGCGATCTGCTGAAGTTTGTTGTCAATGGTAAGAAAGATATTTTTTCCTGGAACCGAATCAACGGTATTGATGACCCTCACCAGGCGTCCGCTGGCGTCCACCTCAACCTGGCGTCCACCCCTTTGCCCCCTCAGGTGATCTTCAAAAACCTTTTCAGCGCCAGAACGGCCAATACTGTCCCCTCCCCTGACACCTGGGTATTTTCCGGTTTCAAGTTCATCACAATTGATCTGGCCCAGGTAGCCCAGCAAATGGGCTGAACTCTTGTTGAAAATATAGTTTCTCCTGGGTTCAACAGAAACCAGGACTCCGGGAAGGTCAAAGCTGTGGGCCTCGACAACGGCTAACTGATCCCGGGTGATGCCCTTTTCAAGAAGAATCGGCGTATACTTTGACAGCCCTTTGCTTGCGTCAATCCTTGCCTTCATCTCTACAACGGGAATCTGGGTAAAATCGGAAAGTATCTCAAGGGTCTGGTCTACGGGAACGGCATCTTTGGGTACAATGGATAGGTCAAACGAGGGGCGATTGTCCACGAGTAAAACCCCGTTCCGGTCATAAATAAGCCCCCTTGACGCTTCAACGCTTTTCAAACGGATGCAGTTGTTTTTGGACAGCCTGCGAAAATCTTCACCCTGGATAACCTGGAGGTAAAAAAGTCTTGCCCCAAGAACGGCAAAGGCAATGAGCATAAAAAGCGCGCCACCCATGAGCCTTCGTTTCAACCAGTCCCTGTCACACCCCTTCATGATCAAATTAAACCTACCCCGTTACCCACGATCAAAGTGTTGCTGGGTTATTTTTTTTGCAGCCACCAGAATTATTCTTTCAAATTCGTCAACAACCAAAAGCAAAAGGGGAACAAACACCAGGCCCCATGCCACCTGCTTTGCCATAATTTCCAGGTCCGTAAAATAAACAACATCAACCCGACCTCCCATGACAAGAACAAAAACAAGGAACGCGTTTTCCACGACCACGGCAACGGCACTCATGCACACAAGGAACACGATATTCTCCATGTGAACAAGTGACTTAAGGCTTCGAACCAGAATAAAAATCCAGACATAGACTGAGACATAGAGGCCAAACGGCCCACCTGAAACGCTGTCCATGACACACCCCATCAGGAAGACTGCTGCTGCTGTTCCAATATGCGAAAACTTCAGGCTCAGGGAGAGCACAATGACAAGAATCAGGTCAAACGCCTGGCTGAATATTGAGAAACCGCGCAAAGTTGATGTCTGGACAATAAAAAAGGCAAGAAACAGACAAAGGTAAAAAACGACCCGTATCATCTGGAAACATCATCCATCGGTGGGGAGGCAGCGTCCTGGGACATGGGATCCTTGACAGAGACAAGGACCTCTTCAAGAGTATCAAAATCCACGCAGGTCTTGATGGTGATTTCCTGGAAAAGCTGGGAGGTATTTTCCTCGATATCGACCACCCAGCCGATCCTCAACCCTTTTGGGAAAACCCCGTCAAGACCGGAAGATACAATCATCTCTCCGGGCTGAATTTTGTTTTTCCTGAGCACATACCTGAAAGAGCACAGTTCGGAATCATTACCCTTGACAATTCCCCTGGCCCGCGATGTCTGGACTAGGGCATCCACGGCAGAATTTCTATCCGTCATAAGAAGGACCCGGGAATAGTGGCCGGCAACCGCCACGACCTGACCGACAACGCCCTCGGAGACAAGCACTGGCAAACCCTTGGTCAGGCCTGCCTTTGCGCCTTTATCTATCATCAGGGTTCTGAACCAGGGAGAGGGATCCCTTCCAATAACCTTTGCTGCAACAAGGGTCTCTTTTTCAAGATCCTGGAAACGAATAAATTTTCTGAAACGGATGTTCTCCTGCTCAAGCTCTATGCAGAGGTTAACCTTTTCCATGGCCTTTGCCAGTTCATTTTTAACCCTGGGGAGCTCTTTGGCCGCCCTGACCGTGGCAAAATAATCCTGCCAGACCCCCCCAATAAGAGTAATGCTTCGGGAAAAAACCATCTGGAACGGAGCAACAAAAGAGGTGGCTATCCGTTCAATGCCTGTTTCAGGCAACACTCCTTTGCTGCTCACAGTCAAGATTATAAAATTGACCGTGATAAAGAAAACAATTCCGATCAACAGGATCATTTTTCTTGAAAACATGAAATCAGGTAATCACAACCTCTCTGAGTATATCGATATTGTCAAGAACCTTACCGCACCCAAGGGCAACCGTTGAAAGTGGATCTTCAGCCACAATAATCGGAAGGCCGCTCTTTTCCCTGAGCAATTTATCGAGGTTTTTGAGAAGCGCACCACCGCCGGTGAGAACGATGCCGGAATCAACAATATCGGCAGCAAGTTCCGGGGGGGTCTGTTCAAGAGCAATTTTAACGCACTCAACAATGGCATCGATCTGTTCAGAAATTGCCAGACAGATCTCTTCACTGTCAATGGTAAGAATCTTGGGAATCCCGGAAACCAGATCACGGCCCTTAACCTCTATGGTTTCGAGATTTTCCGGGTCTGGATAGGCATTTCCAATTGTGGTTTTAATAATTTCGGCCGTTCTCTCGCCAATGAGAAGGTTGTATTTGCGTTTGATGTGCTGGCTGATGGAAGCATCCATTTTGTCGCCTGCAACCCGGATGGATCGACTGTAAACAATTCCGGATAGGGAGATAACGGCAACTTCCGTGGTACCACCGCCAATATCCACCACCATATTGCAGGTGGGTTCGGTAATGGGGAGACCTGCTCCGATTGCCGCGGCCATAGGCTCTTCAATGAGAAACACCTCCCTTGCTCCTGCAAGCTCGGCAGATTCCCTGACAGCTCTTTTTTCCACCTGGGTAATTCCCGAAGGAACCGCAATAACAATCCGTGGACGAACCAGGGTTCGTCTGTTGTTGTGAACCTTTCTGATAAAGTGCTTGAGCATTGCCTCGGTTACTTCAAAATCAGCAATAACCCCATCACGCATGGGACGGATGGCCTGGATATTCCCCGGGGTTCTTCCAAGCATCCGCTTTGCTTCAGCCCCAACGGCAAGCACCCTGTTTTTGGCCCGTTTATCGGTCCGAACGGCAACCACAGAGGGTTCGCTGAGCACAATCCCCTTTCCCTTCACATACACAAGGGTGTTGGCGGTTCCCAGATCAAGGGCAAGATCACTTGAAAAGATACCAAGGAGAGAATCTATTATAAGGTTCATACCACCTCTTTCATAAATTATTGCATAAAAATTTTGTCGACTAAAAGATATCAGCTAACAGAAATACCACTTTTTTACAAGGAGAAAAAGTATCAACTGAACAATGATTCATCCACGGTTGAAAATAGTTTTCATGATCAAATCATGGATATATGGTCTGAATTGACGAATTTTTTCATTACTCCTCACGGGATGAACCCTGTTGGTCAAAAGAATCACCATGGCCTGTTCCAGGGGATCCATCCAGAAAGAGGTCCCTGTAAAGCCAAGATGGCCAAGTGAAGCGGGAGAAAAAAAACGACCTGCGGAAGAATTACTGGCCGAGGGGGTGTCAAACCCTGCCACACGCTCAAACCCATCCTTCTTAACGGCAAACTGCCTGATCCATCTCCCTTCAAGAACCCCTGTCTTTTTTCCCATAACCCCCCCCATAATCTCTCCAAGAAGCGTCTGGATATCCAAGGCAGTCCCGAACAGTCCTGCGTGACCTTCAATCCCGCCTGCAACCCAGGCATTATCGTCATGAACCTCCCCCTTTAACACCCGACCCCGCCAGGGGCAATGTTCTGTTGCTGCGACACTGCAATTCAGGGGATAACCGGGCGGCATGAAACGTAACCCCTTGACACCCAGGGGCAGATAGATGTTGTCCCTCACATATCGATCGAGACGCTTTCCTGCGGTACGTTCAACAATCCAGGCAAGGAGGATGAAACCAAGATCACTGTATAGCTCCCCCTGCTTTGGCTGATAGACAAGGGGCTCGTTCAGAATCAGCCGTCTGAGGCGATCCTGCCTCTCTTTTTCGGGACTTCCTACAACCTGTACATAATAGGGCCGGTGTGCTGGAAGCCCGGATCTGTGACGCAGCAGATCCTCAACGGTTATATCTGCCTTGTCATGGCCGACACCCCCCGGCAAAAGATCACCTAAAGTCTGGTTGAGGCAGAGCTGGTTCGTCTGAACCAGGTGAATCAGGGCCACAGTCGTGGCAAGGGGTTTTGTAAGCGAAGCAAGGTCAAACAGGGTGTTCAGGGATACAGGTTCTCTGGAACGAAGATCAGCAACGCCAAAGGCCTTATAAAACAGGACATCAGCCCCCTTTGACACAAGCAGAACCGCTCCCGGAAAAACCGACTTCCCAACGGCGTCTTCCATTGCCCGTCTTACCTTCATCAGAGCTTGCCTGCCGGTGCAACCCCAAGGGTGTGCCGATCGGCATCAAGGATGAGACGAACACCAAGGGGGAGAGAAAGATTGGGCTCACCATGGCCCGCATCAAGACCTGCCAGAATGGGAACCATGGGATCATCAAACCGTTCAGTCACAATGTCATAGATCTTTGACACGTCCCCACACCTGTCAAAGGTGCCAAGCACAACACCCCGGACCCCGGCCAGAACCCCGGCCAGGCAGAGCTGGGTCAGCATCCTGTCGATCTTGTAGGCAGGTTCTCCCGTATCCTCAAGAAACAGGATCGAATCAGTGAAATCAGGTGAATATAAGGTCCCGACCATGGAAACCAGGGTGGCAAGATTTCCGCCCTTAAGCGTACCGGCCACCCTGCCCCTGCGAAGGGTTATCCCTCCTTGCAGCACCAAGCCTGAAAACGGTTCAGTCATTGCGCAGAACAGCGAATCAAGGGTCCGGGTTGAAGCCCGGGCAAGGGAGGTCACCACGGGCCCATGGATCATGGGAAAGTCACATTGCTTTAACCCTTCCGATAAAATTGCCGTAATGTCGCTGAACCCGACCAGAAATTTTGGTGCATGTCTCAAAGGGGCGAAGTCAAGATGGGGTAACACCCGGAGAGCACCAAACCCGCCCCTGGCACAGAGAATCGCCTTGATCTTCGTGCTTTTAAAAAGAGCATTCACGATGCCGGCCCTGTGCAGATCCCCACCGGCAAGATATCCCTTTGCCTCACCAAGCCCGGGGGGCAATTCAATTTTAAACCCCATGCCCCTGAGGTGGGAGAGTCCCGTTTCAAAGAGAGCCGGATCAAAAACACCTGAGGGAGCGCACACACCAATGGTGTCACCCGGCTTGAGACGGGTAGGCAACCGCTGTTGCACGGGCAGATCTTTAAGGGAAACAGATTTAACGGCAAGCCTCCTTTCTGCTGTCAGGGCAACCTTGTTAATCTCTATTTTTCACAACTGAATAAAATTGTAAAGGATACAAAAAAAAGAGCGGCAACCCGGCATTCTGCCGGGCAGCCGCCCTGTCAATCAATCAATCGATTAATTAATTAATTAATTAAATAAGGGAATTGGGTTACATCAATCTTGCATTTACCAGGAGATGCACCAGGATGCTGGCCACATAGCCAAGGGCAATGACCGGGGCCCATTTCAGATGGACACCAAAGGTATAGACCCCCCTGGCCGTTCCCATGAGGGCAACACCTGCCGCAGACCCGATGGAAAGCAGACTTCCGCCCACTCCGGCGGTCAGGGTGACAAGCAGCCATTGGCCGTGGGACATCACAGGGTCCATCTTAAGAACGGCAAACATCACAGGAATGTTGTCAACAATGGCTGAAAGAACTCCCACAGAGGAGTTTGCAATCGTGGGGCCAAGATCGCCGTACATGAATGCAGAGACAAGGTGAAGATAACCGAACTGACCCAGACCGCCGACACAGAGGGTTACCCCGTAAAAGAAGAGCAGGGTGTCCCACTCCGCCCGGGAAATTCGCTCCATGATATCGAAATTTTTGGTCGTCTTCTGGAACTCGTTCATGTCCTCAATGGTTTCAATGGCCCCCACGATATGTCCGCCCTCATCCTTGAGAGGGGCTGCCGTAAACGAAAGCCAGGCTCCTTTTTCACCGATGGTGGGAAAAAAATTCGACACATCATAGGCAGAATCAAGAAAATTGTTGACCATGTGCTTACCATGGTAGAACTTGTCGATCAAATCCTCAGACCCGTTGGTCAAAACCATATCGGCAAGGGAGAGCCGTTCCTTGGCGTAAAAGGGCTTCCACTGTTCGTTTGTGCCGATCTTTTCCTTAGCAGAAACACCGGTCAAATCTTCCAGAGCCTTGTTCCAGTGGGTGATGACATGTTCTCTGTTGACGATAAAGGCTGGGGTTGGAAGTCCCTCAATAAGCTCAGTGATTTCACCATGGGTCTTACCCTGTAGAACTGAAAGGGATGTCTGGGCCGTACTCTTTTTTCTGGCGCCCAGAATATTATCGTAAAAGAGCATCCGACCTTCTTTTCGTTTGATATGATAGCTCCAGAAACCAAGGTATCCAAGCCCGAGCATCATACCCGCTGCCGGGGGAAGGTGAAGAAAATTATGAAAGCATACGGCCGTTATGATGGTAAAAAGGAATAGCCCGATAATCACCTTGGCTCCGTACTTCATCACGACCTTTTCATCCAAGGCCCTGGGAGTGCTCTTTTCAACGGCAAAGTTCATGCAGATGGCCGGCAAAAGCCAGTTCACCAGGGAGGGTATAAAAATGTCAAAGAACTCGTGGAAGGCAACCTTACCCTTTTGCCAGACCATGAGGGTGGTGATGTCTCCAAATGGAGAAAAGGCCCCTCCGGCATTGGCAGCAATAACGATGTTAATACATGCCAGGGCAACAAATTTTTTATTGTCACCACCTACAGACATGATGACAGCCCCCATTAAAAGGGCTGTGGTGAGGTTGTCGGCAACCGGTGAGATGAGAAAGGCCAAAAGCCCGGTAATCCAGAAAAGAGTCCTCAGGGTAAACCCCTTTGAGACCAGAAAAGCCCGCAGGGATTGAAATACATTTCTCTCTTCCATGGCGTTGATGTAGGTCATGGCTGCCAGCAGAAAGAGAAACAGTTCTGCATACTCGAGCAGACTGTCCTTGATGGCCTCGTGGGCCGTATGGGTGTCTCCGATGTTAAGATAGGCAAGGGCGACCAGAACCCAGATAATACCGGCAGCGAGGAGAACCGGTTTGCTCTTTCTCAGGTGGATGGTGTTCTCAAGGGGTACGAGGGCATACGCCACTACAAAAAGCCCGACGCCCAGATAGCCATAAATGGTTTTGGTAAAATCGATTGTCGCATGAACGGCTTCCCCACCAGAAGCCCATACCAGAACCGGGGCGAGTAACAGGGCAAGGCACAACAAAAATGATTTCTTCATTTCCTGATTCCTTTTTTACAATTCCAATTGCCCGGACATGGCAGTCGTGATGCAACCCCATCCCGAACTAAACCAAACCCAAAGGGCTGATAAAAAACAAATTTGACATCCAGTCCCGATAAAAACAGAACAATATTAAGTCAAGGTACATAATGGATCTTTAATAAAAAAGCAATTTTTTATTTTCCAAGATTTAAACTTTGGGCCGTCTTTGTCTCGCCTGGACCTTTCAATACCCAGTTTGATTTCCCTGATTGCCCCACAGGACCGGCTCCCATGAGAAAAACAACCCAATACACCCTGAAGATGAATTTATATATTGACACGGTCGAAACCCGATGCTATAAGTCTCCTGTTTTATCGGGGCGTAGCGCAGTCTGGTAGCGCACTTGTCTGGGGGACAAGTGGTCGCAAGTTCAAATCTTGCCGTCCCGACCATTTAAAATCAAAGGCTTTCATCGATTTCGGTGAAAGCTTTTTTTGTTTTCATTGTCCGACAATCCTGACCCTATGCAAGGGACTCCGAAAGTTAAGTGAAGAAACAAAGGCCCACTATCTTTAATCAAAAGATAGTGGGCCTATACGTTTTATGGATATTCTTCATGGCTCTATCCGCTCGAGGACAGGACAGTCCAGGGCGGTCAGCACTCTTCGAGCCCTTTGATATCAGGATGGCTTTTGACCGAATTCAGAAACTGAATCGTTCTCTGGTCAAGTCGGCGCTTGAGTACGGCAGAAAGCTGCTTCATCATCATGAACCCAAGGGATTGATCCTTGTCCATAAGATCAAGGACTACATCCCGGTTGATCATGTAGATTTCGCAATCCTCATTACAGGTGGCGGTCAGGGCATTGGAGCCCTTGTCAAGAAGGAATGCCCAGCCAAATGATTCTCCCGGATCAATGGAATTAACCATCACCGAGATTGTCGGTGATATTTTCTGCTCAAGCAAAACCTTTCCGGACTTGAGCATGTAAACATTCTGGGCAGAATCACCCTCCGTATAGATCACAGTCCCCTTTTTAGCCTTGATGACAATGGTTATGATCGACAACTCATCGAGCATTTCGTCGGTCAGATATTCGAGGATAATATTTTTTCTTAACTCATCCCTTGTTACCATGGATATCCCCCACTGGTTAGAACGTTAGATAAACACAAAGAGCATCACAATAAAAAGACCTGCGCAGGCGGCAAACAGTCCCACGGGAGATGTCCCGGTTGCAAATGCAAGGTCCACACGGGTCTTGAGAGAACCCTGGCCTGGTCCCAGAGGGACACCCTTTTTCACAAAGGGTGACATTATGGCCCAGGCAACGATTGCCATGGCATTTGTTGCAACCTCGTTTACGGCACCGGTCAACTCCCTGACCAGCAGACGGTCCATGGTCCTGTTAAACCCGTTGAGACAAAGAGCAACGCCATTGACAAAGGCGTTCAGAGGCTTTCGGTAGAACCAGTCAAAATCAATATTGACGGCCCTTATTTCCGCAGGATAGATACCCGACAAAAGCAGCAGGGTAAAGGCCAGTGCCGAATAGAAAAGGAGTTCGGTCTGGGTTACCACATGGGAAAGGGTATAGGGCTCATACAGGGCCGGATAGGGCAGAACAGCGTACAGAGGTTTGTAAAAGGTGCCATTAAAAATACAGAGAAAGGCCGTTATACCCATGGCAATCAACATGTGTTTTGGCGCCTCTTTAACCCGATGGCCGGCATCGTGTCCGAAAAATGCAAAAAAAGGAATCTTTATGCCAGCGTGGTGGAACACACCTGCCGAGGCAAAGAGCAGAACGAGCCAGACACCCACCATGTGTCCTTCGCCTGCCGCCGACATGACCATGGATTTACTGACAAAACCGCTGAACAGGGGAAAAGCCGAGATGGATGCGGCACCTACAATGCAGAAGCCCGCAGTCCAGGGCATGGATTTGTAGAGCCCACCAAGGTCCGTGGCATTAATCTTGCCAGTGCGGTACATCACGGCCCCCATGGACATGAACAAAAGCCCCTTAAAAAGAATGTCGTTAAAGGCATGGGCCACGGCCCCGTTAATGGCAAGCTCGGTACCGATTCCAATACCCACCACCATGAACCCAACCTGGTTTACAAGGCTGTAGGCAAGTACCCGCCGAAGATCGTTCTCTATCACGGCAAAAAAGATGGGAAAGGCGGCCATGACCACCCCAATCCAGATGAGAAGCTCGGTGCCGGGATAGGCCCTGGCCAGGGCATAAACCGCCGTTTTGGTGGTAAATGCACTCAAAAAAACCGTGCCGCCAATGGTGGCCTCGGGATAGGCGTCGGTGAGCCAGGTGTGTAGAAACGGCCAGGCACAGTTGACGCCAAATCCAAAGAAGATCAGCCAGGAAGAGAGCCCTGTCAGTCCAATATTACCAAAGGCGATGGAGCCGGTTTCATTGACCATCATGACGATGCCGGCAAGCAGCGAAAGCCCTCCTGTGACATGGATCATGAGATATCTGAATCCTGCGGAGGACGATCGTTTAGTGCACCTTGCCCATATGAGCATGACCGACCCAACGGTCAGGGTTTCCCAGAACACAAAAAAAGTAAAAAGATCCCCCGCAAAGATCGCCCCAAGGGCTGCGCCGGAATAGATAAAGCCTGCCACATATTCAAGGTTCTTGCGGACATGGAGAATATAGATGGCCGTGACAAAGGCGGCAATGTGGAAGATATAGCCAAAGGCCAGGCTCAACCGGTCGATGCGGACCAGGGTAAGCTGATAGTCGAGGAAATTGACGGTCATCAGGGTGTCGACCGGAATGAGAAGAAGATTGATGAAACCAACCACGGGAAGTGCTACCACGTAAACCGAGCGAACCCTTTCATTTAAAAAAGGAATCACCAGGGCACCCAGAATGAAGATCACAAACGGCGGCATCACATTACTCATAGTAATCCTCCCTTCTCTTTACCAGGGGCCGTAGCACAAAGCGTGACACCAGCACCAGAATGACACAGGCCACAAATCCGAATATGGCGTAGAATACAGGCCAGGTTTCAAAGGGGAAATGGGCGTGTTTGTGCACAAAAAAATCAAGAATGAACAACAGAATAACCGTACTGAAAAAAATGATCAAAAGGCGTTTCACATTTTGAGGTTTGTCAAACAGGTGAGTTTTTTCTTTTTCCATAACCTGGCACCTTATTTAATAGTCTATAGTGTGCTTAAAAATACAATGGCAAGATAAATAACGCTTATTGCAAACACCACCAGGAACACCGGTCGGTATCCGGGAACAGGATCATGGGACAGCTCTTGTTTCTCCTCGTTCATCTTGTTTGCCTCCATTTAACCTCCGTTGATTGATTGAACCGCAAGCTTTGCCAGATTTAAAAAAGGCTGGGGATAAAAGAACAGAATTATTGAGATGCCAGCGGTGATGGTCAGGGGCACCACACACCACAGGGGGGCCTCTTTGATTCCGGGTTCAAACAGCATCTCTGAATCACTCAGAAAAAAGGCGTTGTAAAACACCGGGAAGAAGTAAGCTGCATTGAGAAACGAACTCAGAAGCAACACCAGGAGAAAAAGCATCTGACCTGATTCAATGGTGCCGAGCACAAGATACCACTTGCTGATAAATCCCCCACAGGGGGGAAGCCCCACAACGGACAATGAACCGATCAAAAAGGCTGTCATGGTGATGGGCATCTGCCGGCCGATACCCTTCATCTTGCTGATATGCTTGATGCCGGTGGTGCAGAAAATGGCGCCTGCACAGAAGAACAGGGTGATCTTGCCAAAGGCGTGCATGGCAATGTGGAGCATGCCACCGGTCATGCCCGAGGTGGACAAAAGTGCCACGCCAAGCACAATGTAGGAGAGCTGGCCAATGGTGGAAAAGGCAAGCCTGCGCTTGAGTTCATCCTGGGAAAGGGCAATCAAAGAAGCCACCACAACGGTTATAGAGGCAATAGTGCAGACGATCCAGTTAATGTGGTATTGGGCAAGAAGATCCACCCCCACAATGCCGGTTAAGACCCTGACAACACTGAAGGCCCCGACCTTGACCACGGCAACGGCGTGGAGAAGGGCTGAAACCGGCGTTGGCGCCACCATGGCTGCGGGCAACCACGAATGCATGGGCATAATCCCGACCTTGGCAAATCCAAAGAGAAACATGAGGGACAGCAAAAGGGCAAGGCCAGAATTGATATGGCCTGCCATGACCCCCTGGGCTGCAAAATCAAGGGTTCCGGTAAAATGGTAGGTAATCAGCATGGCCGGAAGGGCAAGACCGATGGAACCGCCCAGGATGTACAAAAGATACTTTCGGCCCGAACTTCTGGCCTCCCTGTCCTGGTGATGGGTAACCAGGGGATAGGTGGCAAGGGAGAGCATTTCATAGAAGAGGTAAAGGGTCAAAAGATTGGCGGAAAAGGCAACGCCAATGGTTGCTGAAAGTGCCACGGCAAAAAATGAGTAATAACGGGTCTGGCTGTGCTCATCAAGCCCCCTCATATACCCCATGGAGTAGATGGAGGTAATGATCCAAAGCGATGATGCCACAAGGGCGAAAAGCATACCAAAGGCATCCACCCGGAAGGCGATGCCAAGGTTGGGAAAAATCTGGGCCACGGTATAGACAATGGCCTTACCCTTTAAGACAGCAGGCAGCATGGAAAGGACCAGAAGGAACTTGATCGCCCCTGCCACAAAGGTCCAGGTCTCCCTCAGGTTCTGGGTTTTGGAGAAAATGATAAAGGGAACAGCCACAAGGGAAATCAGCACAGCAAGAAAAGGTTTGACCGAAAGAATGGTTTCCATTGTCATGTTAAATTACCCCCGCAGGTATGGCAAAATAAATGATATTCGTAACAATCCGACCCGAATAAACGCCCAGCACCAAAAGTAGCAGAGATACGGCAAGAAAAGGCAGCAACATGTTCATGGGTGCCTCTTGTATTCCAGCCTCACTGTCACTGTGGGCGGCACCATGGTGATGGTCGACAAAGGGTTCAAAGTAGCAGATTTCAAACAGACGGAAAAAGAGTACGGCATTGACAAGGGAAGAAAAGATCAAGGCCGCCACAAACCCGTACTGACCGGCGGCAATGCCGCCCGAAACCAGATACCACTTGCTGAAAAATCCGCAGGTGGGCGGCACCCCGATGATGGAAAGCCCTGCCAGCACAAAACCTGCCATGGTAAGAGGCATGGTGTTGAACAATCCCTTCAGCCCCTCCCGTTCATCGGTTTTTGTCTTCCAGGCAAAAATGGCCGCTGCCATGAACAGACAAAGGGTCATTACCGCATCGTTGACAATGTGAAGAATGGCGCCGGACATACCGATTCGATTGCCAAGGAAGAATCCGCCAACCATGTACCCGACCTCGGCAATGATGATGTAGGCAAGCATTCGTCGGTAATTGGTCTGGGCAAGTGCTGAAACAGATCCAAACACGATGGTTGCAATGGCAAGCCACACCATGATCTTACCCGCATCAAGATAATTAAAGATGTAATCAAAGGAAAACACGGACAGGCAGATTCTCACCATGATGTAGACGGTCACTTTGGTGGTCAGGGGAGCAATCAGTCCTGCGGCAGGCGAAGAGGCCTGGGAATAGGCCCCGGGAAGCCACCCGTGGACTGGGAAGAGTGCCATCTTTACAAACAGTCCGGTAAGGCAGATGATATAGGCAAACAGAACGATCCCCGAATCTTTTATTCCCGGTAGAATGGACGCAAGGTCAGCCATGTTGAGGGACCCCGTGGCCATATATAAATAGCCCACGCCAAGCAGGTAAAAAGTTGCACCAATGGTGCCGAGAAAGAGATAGTTAAGTGTTGCAAGGGGGGCCTGCTCCTTGCCAAGTCCGATCAGTGCATAGCCGGAAAGAGATGCGATCTCAAGCAGCACATAGAGGTTGAAGGCGTCACCCGTTGCCGTCATTCCCACAAGACCTGCTGTGAAAAGCACGTACAGGGAGATAAAAACCCCCTCCTTATCCTGGAACTCCCAAATGATGGTCTGCCTGCTGGACACAAGATTGACCAGGGCCACTCCTGTGATCACCACAAGCACAAGGGCGCTTAAATGATCAATCACATAAACAATACCCATGGGAGCGGCCCA
This sequence comes from Desulforapulum autotrophicum HRM2, assembly GCF_000020365.1. NCBI lineage: Bacteria > Pseudomonadati > Thermodesulfobacteriota > Desulfobacteria > Desulfobacterales > Desulfobacteraceae > Desulforapulum > Desulforapulum autotrophicum. The sequence continues at coordinate 4,000,514 of NC_012108.1, forward strand.
CCCGGCAAACCTGTACTCCATGGCAACACCGGTGTTGACCACCTGGATGAGAAGCGCCACTGCCGAAACAAAAGAAACGGCCAGGGCCGCAACCCCAATGGGAAAGCAGAGCCGCCTGTCGATGAAGCTTGCGCCTGCAACAACCAGGGCCGCAAGCAGGGGAACGATGATGACGAGTGCAGGAAGGGTATTTATCATGGCTTCCATCCGTTCCTTAGATGTTGGTTAATCTCATCTTCCTCAAGGGTACCATGCGTATTATAAACTTTAATCGCAAGGGCCAGGGCTACGCCCAGGGTTGCAACGCCGACAACAATGGCGGTCAGCATGAGCACATGGGGAAGAGGGTTGATGTAGTCTGCCGCATTAACAACAGCCGGAGCGTGGGCAGCAGCTCCGTGAACAACACTATCCACGGCACCATGGGCTGTTTCACCATGGTGAAGAATCGGTATGGTCGCCCCCCTTTTCGCCCCGATGGACACATAAAATAAAATTACGGCCGTCTGGAAAATGGTCATGCCGACAATTTTCTTGACCAGGTTATTCTTTGCAATCATGGCATAGAGACCGACCATCATTAAAATGATATAGGCCCAGTAATTAGCCTTACCTACAATCAAGCCGAAAAGGTCCATAATTATAACCCCTCATCCTGTTTGCCTGCCGAAGACAGGTTATAGTAGATCCAGATCATCACCGACATGACAGCCAGGGCCACACCAATCTCCACGATAAGAATGCCGTAGGAGCGGGCCATGACCCGGTCTGTTCCCAGAATGGGAGCCAGGGCGCCGTAATTGAGGAAATTTTCACCGATCATAAGGCAAAGCATGCCTGTACCAGCATAAATGAACACCCCGGCAGCACTTAAAACAGCGGCTGTTTTTTCGCTGAATTTGGCAATGGCCACCCTGAGGTTCTGGGAGATGGCAAAAAGAATCACCGCTGCACCAAGCACAACCCCGCCCTGGAATCCCCCACCTGGACTGTGGTGACCATGGGCCACAACGTAAAAGGCGAAAATCTGGATAAAGGGAATAAGCAACCGGCTGGTGCTTCGTATGATGATATCGCTTGGCACCCACTGACTGTCGATACGCTGGAACACCTTGGAATCCTCGGGGGCCGCCCCACACTCCACGATGCGCAGGGTGACGCCTGTGGGTCTGTGGCGAAAATAGATCTCCTTTTCGTCATCCTCGGGCAGCCTCAAGAGAAAAAAACAGGCAAGTCCTGCCGTAAGAATCACCGTTGTTTCAAACATGGTGTCGTACCCCCTGTAATCGGCAAGGACGGAGGTAACGATGTTTGGAACAGCGGTATCGGCCATGGTGTGCTGGATAAAATAGGGAGAAAGATGGGTTGCCGCAGGAGAGTCAGGATCACCAAAATCGGGAAACTGACCGGCAAAAACAATCAAAAGAAGGCCGCAAAGAAAAACCGTCAATTTTCCTAGAAGTTTCAATCCTTTGTCCTCCTTGTGGTATGAAACACCGCTGCCACGCAAAAGACCGTGCTCACACCGGCTCCCACTGTGGCCTCTGTAAAGGCGACATCCACAGCACCCATGATGGCCCATAAAAGACAGAGAAGAAAACTGTAGGCTCCCAGAAGAATGGTCGCACTCAGCAGATCCTTCACGTTGATGGCGGCTATGGCACAGACAACGACAAGCACAATGATAATCAGATCAAGTTGCCAGATCATATGCGGTTACCTCCTCCGTTTCCTTTTGTCCACGGCTCCCGAACTGCCCTGATACCAGCATCAACAATGGCATGGGTCGCTGTGGGACTTGTAATAAAGACGAAAACAACGATGAGCACAATTTTCATTCCCGACAGGAAATTGGCCAGGGTAAAATCGTGCACCAGATAAAGAGTCAGCCCGCTCATGGACAGAAGCAGCCCCATGGTGTCAAGCATTCCTGCCGCGTGGAGTCGTGAGTAAAAATCCGGCAGTCGGATAATGCCAATGGAACCGCCAAGGAAAAAGAAAAGGCCAATTGCGATCAACAACGCCGAGAGTATAATCATCGATCCATCTCCTGATATAGCCCCTTACGTTTATGAAAATAGCGGGATGCCGCAAGAACCGCGATAAAATTAAGCAAGGCATAGGCAAGGGCGATATCAATGAACATGTCCACCCGCTCAAAGATAAAGCCGATCATTATCAGCAAAACTGTTGTTTTGCTGCCGATGGCGCTTACCCCCATGATCCGGTCCTGAACAGTCGGTCCCACCACAGAACGGTAAAGGGGAATGGCCATAAAAACACTGAGAACAATCGCCGAGTATAAAATATAAGTATCCATTATTCACCAAATATCCCAGCGACGCGACGCTCCATTTCGCCTGGAAGGCCGGCCGCGGATTCCTTGTCAATGGCGTGAACAGAAAGATCGCCGTATATTGATACGTTAACCGTTATGGTTCCCGGGGTGAGGGTGATCGAGTTGGCAAAGGTTACCAGGGCCAGTCGATCCCGCATCCTGGTTTTGATCTTGACGATATGGGGATCGATACGATCCATCATGTTGGGACTGAGCACCAGCAGGAGTACATGGATGTTGGCAAGAAAAATCTGCCAGATGAGCCAGGGGAAATAGAGAATGAAGTTCAGCCAGAGTCTGAACATACTGATAGGCCGGGGGTCTGGGGTTGAAAGATCCGAGACAAACCAGGAGACAATGGCGCAGGAAATAACACCAAGGCCAAGGTGAAATCCATCAAATCGACCGGAAAAGACAACCCAGAAAAGGAACAAGATAAAAAAACTAATGAAAAATGACGATTTGCATTTCAATACTTTCACGACCGGAACCTCATATTTAAAAAATATTAAGCCTGCTGTCCGTTAGGACCGTCACCCGGAGAATGAATATAATTTATAGAATGACTTAGTAAAGATTTCGCAAAAGGTCAATTGTTTTTTTAAACCCGTCATAAAAGATCATGGTCCCAGTTCCACAGGCCAGGACGCTGTTTCATGACCATCTGTTTAGGCACGGGTTCCTCCATGGTTGCAAACAGGGTATAACCGGCCCGTTTCAATTCACCGACCTTGGACGCAATATCCAGCCGCCATCCAGGAAACACCCAGAAGTTTCCGTCCCTGCGTGACACCCACCCCTGTTCGTTCATGGGGCTTGAAAACGGCGTATCAAGCTTGATCTCATCCGAGACAATCCTTGATATGGCAAGGGGCCAATTTCCGTCGACCACCACCCCAAGGGGAATGCAAGCGCCGACGCCAAGGGTCATGAAACCCTCCATGCCCAGTTCAGGGCTTGCAAAGGCACCTGAGAACCCTAAAGTTCGAAGCATTTCAAGGGCCGAGGCATTGGCTATATTGCAAAAGGGACCGGCCCAGAGTTCAAGACTGCCCGGATCGGCAAACAATCCCGTCTGCCACACGGCATTGAGCACAAATCGGTGTGCACCCTTTGCTATGACTTGTTTTATCAGGGCCATGTAAGCGGCTTCATCTTTTGGCCAGACCACAGGCGACAACCACCACCAGGTATCCTGAACCACCCGGTTGGGAAGTTTAGCCATGGCCCGTTCAGAGAGCCACAGGGCCTTGTCTCCGACCTTATTTCCCCGGACAGGAGTTCGGGTCAGGGTGATATGGGTGGTTGTCTCCCCCCTGAATTTCCGCCTTGGTGAAACAGCGACCCCCACTCCCACCGCCCTCTTTGGCGGTTTTACACTCAGAGGCTCAATGGTTTCAAGTTCATCCTTAAGACCCTGGATCAGGTCCTGGACCTCGGACTCCCTGCGGTCCACAATAAATACCGGATCCCCCTTTTGAAGCCAGGTCCCCCGCCTTGATTTCAGGGTAAACCGTCCCCGTTTGGGAACCGAACGGGTCACCCGCTGGATGGCATGGCCCTTGCCGTCCTCATAACCTATTCTTAGAAGATCCCCCTTCATAAGCGCCTCCCGGGTGACAAAAAACGGCGTTTTTTCCATCTTCACCCTTCCGGCGAACAGGCCGGAACCTGTCTCCACATCGGCCTTTAAAGGATTCTGGGGTCGCTGGTCAAGCAAATTGTAATGGGTGGCAGGACGGCCCATGGCATAGTCGAGGAACGAAAGGGCCCTGCGCTTTTCATCCGGGTCACTACCGTGGTCCCGGAGCAATCGATATGCCTTTACCGTATAGAAAACGTAGTGGGGACTTTTTTTCCGGCCTTCAATTTTCCAGGTACTCACTTCAGGAATCTTGTTCAGCACCTTGACAAGCACATCAGCGGAAAAATCCACACAGGAAAAAAACCGCTGGCGCAGGCCCTTCTGGGTGTAAATCCGCCTGCAGGGCTGAACACACCTCCCCCTGATGCCACTCTTTCCCCCGAACCAGCTACTCCAGTAGCATCGTCCGGAAACACCATAGCAGAGTGCCCCATGGATAAACACCTCAAGATCAAGTCCTGGTGGCGTTTTTTCTGCCATGATCTTAATCTCATCCACGCTCAACTCCCTTGGCAGCACCACCCTGTCAAACCCTGCCCTTTTCACCGCGTCAAGCCCTGGGGAAAACGAGGCGTTCCCAAGGGTAGAAAGATGAATTTCCCCCTTAAAACCATGGGCTTTTGCAATATTCACCACTGCCAGGTCCTGGACAATGAGGGCATGGGGTTGCACATAGGCAACAAGCTTGGCAATAATTTTTTCAACCTTTTCGATCTCATTGGGCTTGATCATGGAATTGATAGCCACATGAACCGCCACTCCCCTTGATCGGGCAAGGGCGGTAAGGCGTGCGAGCTCCTCAACACCAAAATTTGCCGCTTCCATACGGGCTGAAAAGATTTTAAGGCCGCAGTATACGGCATCGGCACCGGCAGCGATGGCCCCAAGGAATGAGTCCACATCCCCTGCAGGTGCAAGTATGATTGGTTTTTGAATTGTCATGATTTACAGGGGTAATCCTAATTGACTGACAGGTTTAATAATACAACCCTTTTGAATTAATACAGACGCTGCTCCAGGAATTGACTCTCACCCAGCCGGCTCTCTTTTCCTCTACCATTTCCCTTCTTTCACGGACACGAACTCGACGCTCAGCCCCAACGATTTCAATAAAACCGATGTGGTAAACCCGGCGACGATCCTCACCTGTTCTTCGATCAAGGGAAGATCGTTTTTGTCGTTTTTCCAGGGAATTACAACCTATTTTCATCTTTCGATAAAATACGACGATAAGACACCTCCTGGTTAGCATTAGCCATGACAGGGTCGCCCGTTCAAATCGAACCAAATCAAAGGGTCAATACCGGCATATATAATATCCAGAGATTAATTGTCAAACGAAAAACCGAATCAGATTTAGGCCTTGGTACTCCTGGAAATCTTGAGTTGCTGACCTGCCACCCTCACCTTTTTCAAAAGCTCAAAAATAGTCGCCGGCATACCAATGGGTAAATCCACAAACGAGTGATCGTGTTCAATGGTTATGGCACCTATGAATTTTCCGTCAAGCTCGGCCTCATTGGCAATGGCACCGACAATATCCTTTGGCTTGGCGCCATGGACGTCACCCACTTCGATCCGAAACCGTTCCATCCCCTTTCCAGGTGGCAGAGCCGCGGCCTTTTTGGGAGATGCCTTTTTTTTCCCTGCTGGTTTGTCCGCTAATTTCGCCGCCTTGGGGGAAGGCTTATCCCTGGACTTCTCGTCATCCTTCCGGAAAGGCTTATCCTTAGGCTTCTCGTCCTTCCGAAAGGCCTTATCTCTGGATTTCTCATCCTTCCGGAGGGGCTTATCCTTAAATTTATCTTCCGTCCGGGAAGGCTTTTCAGAAACAACCGACACTTTTTTCGGAGAGGAAAGAAGAAGGGGTTTCTCCCCCTGGAGCATAAGGGCAAGGGCTGCAGCAATGTCCAGGGCCGGCACGTCGTGCTCCTGGCGATACTGCTCCATGAGTTCCAGATAGAGATCCAGCTCCTTTGAGGCAAGCGTATCTGTTATGCTCTGGTTAAAATCGGCAATACGTTTATCGTTGATCGCTTCGGTTGAGGGAAGTTTCATCATCTCTATCTGCTGGCGGGTGGTTTTCTCGATCACCTTGAGCATCCAGCGTTCCCTTGGTGAAACAAAAAGTATGGCGTCTCCGGCACGCCCGGCACGGCCTGTTCTGCCGATTCGGTGGACATAGGATTCAGCACCGTTGGGTATGTCATAGTTGATCACATGGCTCACCCTTTCCACATCAAGTCCCCGGGCCGCCACATCCGTTGCAACAAGAATGTCGATTTTTCCCTTTTTAAACCGATCTATGGTTCTTTCCCTTGCCTTCTGAGCAATATCCCCGTTCAGGGCCACCGCAGCATACCCCCTTGCTTCGAGCTTCTCCGCAAGTTCCACCGTTGCCGTCTTGGTACGGACAAAAACAATGATAGCGTCAAAGGTTTCCGCCTCAAGGATTCGGGTCAGGGCGTCAAGCTTGTGGGTTCCCTTGACCATCCAGAACCGCTGGCGAATGGTGTCGGCAGTGGCGGTTCTCAGCCGGATAAAGACATCCTTGGGATCCGTGAGATACTTTATTGCTATCTTCTTGATGGGTGCTGGCATGGTTGCCGAAAACAGGGCAACCTGACGGCCGGGAGGGGTCTGCTCGAGAATCCACTCCACATCATCAATAAATCCCATTCTGAGCATCTCATCGGCCTCGTCAATGACAAGGGTCATGATCTGTGTCAGGTCCAGGACACCGCGCTTCATCAAATCCATGAGTCGTCCCGGGGTGCCAACGATCACATGAACCCCTCGTTTCAACTGGTTAAGCTGCCCTGCATATGCCTGCCCCCCGTAGACGGGCAAGACATTAAACCCCTTGATGCGGGCCGCATAACCCTTAAAGGATTCAGCCACCTGGATGGCAAGCTCCCTTGTGGGGGCAAGCACCAGCACCTGGGGCTTCTTGAGTTTAATGTCAATGCGGGACAGAAGCGGAAGGGCGAATGCAGCAGTCTTGCCCGTTCCTGTCTGGGCCTGGCCCAGGAGATCACGACCGGCCAGGATATAGGGAATGGTTTCGGCCTGGATGGTGGTGGGCGTTTCATAACCCAGGTCGTCCAGGGCTTTTAATACGGGTTTGATCAAACCCATTTCGCTGAAACCGGATTCGCTGAAACCGGGTTCATTGCAATCGGGTTCGCGGGAACTTTCAGAGGCCATAATTTTTTTTACCTTAAAAATATAAATAGCCGACGGAATCGGCCGGAAGTTGTTGAATGACAAGTAAGATAATATATACCATTGGTTTCTTTTTTGCAAGCCCTTGTAATATTCCCTGTTTTATGGTTTACATCATGTATGAAAAAACAATCCAATAAAGGGCCGGACAAACCCTTCGGCCGAAATTCACGCCAGGGCAACGGGAAAAAAACGTCCAGCATAAAAACGCCCATGACCATGACACCTGGGGCAGACCCGGAGCTTGCAAAAATCTTCAAAAAAATCGGTTTTCCCAAGCCGTCCCCCTTTGTGCCCGATTCGTTCCAGCTTGAGGCCGTTGAGGCCATCGAATCTTCAGACTGCCTGGTCACAGCCCCCACCGGGGCCGGTAAAACCTGGATCGCAGAAACTGCAGCCAGGCAATACCTTGAAAGGGGGCAGAAAATCTGGTACGCTACCCCCCTCAAAGCCCTGACCAACTCCATCTATGCCCAGTTCATACGATGCTTCGGCCGGGACAAGGTGGGCATTTTAACCGGCGACGTAAAGGAAAACCCGGACGCCCCCCTGATCATTGGAACCACGGAAATCCTCAGAAACCAGCTCTACGATGCCATGCACACGGGCGAGGACCTGGGAGCAGACTTCATCATCCTTGACGAGGCCCATTTCCTGGGCGATCCAGAACGGGGGGTCGTGTGGGAAGAGATCATCATCTATCTGCCGGTGAGAATCCCCATTCTCATGCTTTCGGCAACCATCGGCAACACAGGCCTCATTGCCGAATGGCTGACAACTATTCGGGGAAAAGAGTGCCATGTCATCCAGACAACCGAACGTCCGGTTCCTCTGTTTCCACTTTTCCTGAACCCCACGGGGGTCATCTCCCCCCTTATCAGACAGACTACCGGCAAAAAAAAACTCACCCTCCACAGGGGCGTTGCCGAATATCTCAAGGCCAAACCAAGACCCCAGATCAGCCTGCCCGGACGGTTGCCGGATTTTTCCGAAATCCTCAAGGTTCTGGACCACTTTGACCTGCTTCCAGCGATCTTTTTTCTTAAATCCAGGTCCGACTGCGACCAGGCAATCAAAAGCTGCACGGGCGAAATCCTGGCAAAGGACAAGCGAAAAAGGACTCAGCTTGCCCTGCGCATAGACGAACTTACAGCGTCAAACCGTCACCTTGCCCGCCACGGGCAGCGGCAGATCCTTGAACACACGGCAGCGGCCTCCCACCACTCAGGCCAACTGCCCGGCTGGAAGGTGGTTGTCGAGACCCTGATGGCCGAAGGGCTGCTCAACGCCATGTTTGCCACCTCAACCGTGGCTGCGGGGGTGAACTTTCCAGCAAGGAGTGTTGTCATTCTCAACTCCGACCGATTCAACGGCACCGAGTTCCTGCCCCTGACAGCCAGCGAGTTCCAGCAGATGACAGGCAGGGCCGGACGACGGGGAATGGACAAAATTGGATTTGCCGTTGTCATTCCCGGACGCTTCATGGATCTCAACCATGGGGCAAGAATGCTGACTGCCCCCCCCCTTGATGTAAAAAGCCAGATCAAAATCAATTTTTCCATGACCCTCAACCTGCTGCTCTCCCACACCCCTGACAAAATACGGCTGCTCCTCGACAATTCATTTGCCTCCCACATGATCACCCAGGGAAAACGGGGCAACTACGCCAGAAAAGCCTTTGGCGCCAAACTTGAACATCTCTGGGACCACTTCATGGCCCACCTTGAATTCCTCAAGCAGGAGGCGTTTGTGTCCGAGGATGACACCCTCACACCCGATGGCGTCTGGGCGGCACAGCTTCGCATGGACGCCCCGCTGCTGGTGGCCCAGAGCTTAAGACTCGGTCTTCTTCCGGAAAGGGACCCTGTGATGCTTGCCGCGGTCATGGCTTCTTTTGTCAGCGAAAAAGAATTTGAAGACGAAAGCATGGAACGACGAATGCTGCCCAAACGGGTGATACGACAGTTTCTCACCCTGAGAAAGGGACTCAAACCCTTTGCCTCAAAACTTATGGAGCTGGGGTTTAATGCGCCTTTTCTCTATCTTCAACCGGCATCGGTCATGCTTGCCTGGGCCGGTGGAGAGCCCTGGGAATCCACCTTGAAACGCACCGCCTTTGCCGAGGGAGACCTTGCCAGACTGATCCTGAGAACCGCAGAGAACTTAAGACAGCTTGCCGGAGTAAAACAGGCCTTTCCCGTTATTGCGGCAACCGCCTTTGAGGCAATGGACCTTATTCTCAGGGAACCCGTAGTCAACGCCACAGACGGGGTGGAAGATGAAGAAACTGATGAAACTGATGAAGAAATTGGGACTGAAAATGATAAAAAAAATCAGCTACATCCTTGAAAACTGGAAGATGATCGTTCATCTTCTCTTTAAGACACGACGATTCGGGGTGAACAACCTAACGTGGTCGAGCCATCCGTCGGTATTTGGAACCGCCCTTCCCCTGGGTCTTGGCCGGGCGTTTAAAAACTACCAAATGATGAAAATCAGGGCATTTTCAGGATTCATCCCCCTTAACGACGCCATTGAGATTTTCCCATACCATGCAAAAAAGCATGGTTACAAGCCCATATCCCTACAGGGGGAAAACACACAACCCAGACAATAAAAGGCGGACGCCCATGGGCACACCCCTTTACCGGGGTGACATAAACCAGACTTTATCAGGAGCAAAACAAGATGTCAGAAGATACCAAAAAAGTGATTTATTCCATGATCCGGGTCAGCAAGTTCTACGACAAAAAACCGGTATTAAAGGATATTTCCCTTTCATATTTTTACGGGGCAAAAATCGGGGTCCTCGGCCTCAACGGGTCGGGCAAGAGCTCGTTACTCAAAATCCTTGCAGGCATCGACAAGGAGTTCAACGGCGAAACCATCCTGTCCAAGGGGTTTACCGTGGGCTATCTTGAGCAGGAACCCCTTGTGGAATCCGACAAAACCGTACGTGAGATTGTCGAGCAGGGGGTCCAGGAAACGGTGGATCTTGTGAACGAGTACGAGGCCATCAGCGAAAAGTTTGCCGAACCCATGTCCGACGATGAGATGGACAAACTGATCCAGCGCCAGGGGGACCTCCAGGAGCAGTTGGATCACCGGGACGCCTGGGACCTCGATTCAAGGCTCAAGATGGCCATGGCCGCCCTTGGCTGTCCCGACGGAGATACAAAAGTATCGATTATTTCAGGAGGCGAGAAACGCCGGGTGGCCCTTTGCAGACTCCTGCTGAAACAACCGGACATCCTGCTCCTGGACGAGCCCACCAACCATCTGGATGCGGCCTCGGTCTCCTGGCTTGAGCAGCATTTAAGCCAATACCCTGGAACGGTAATTGCCGTCACCCATGATCGTTACTTTCTGGACAACGTTGCAGGCTGGATACTTGAACTTGACCGGGGTGAGGGCATTCCCTGGAAGGGTAACTACTCGTCCTGGCTTGAGCAGAAGCAGAACCGCCTCAAGACCCAGGAAAAACAGGAGAGCAAACGCCAGAAGACCCTGGAAAGGGAGCTTGAGTGGATCAAGATGTCGCCCAAGGGTCGGCGAAGTAAATCCAAGGCAAGGATCAACGCCTATGACACCCTGTTGAGCCAGGACTCAGGAGAAAAGGAAAAAAATCTTGAGATCTTTATTCCACCCGGGCCCAGGCTGGGAGACAAGGTGATCGTGGCAACGGATGTCAAGAAATCCTTTGACGCAAGGGTGCTGGTGGACAAAATGAGCTTCATCATTCCACCTGGCGGCATCATCGGCGTGGTCGGTCCCAACGGGGCCGGAAAGTCGACCCTGTTTAAGATGATCACCAAAAAGGAAACACCGGATTCAGGCACCTTTGAAATCGGAGAGACGGTAAAAATCGCCCATGTGGATCAGGAAAGGGACATTCTTGATCCAGAAAAGACCATATGGGAGAGCATCAGCGGCGGCAGCGACAACATCCTCATCGGAGGCCGTGAGATCAACTCCAGGGCCTATGTCTCAAAATTTAACTTTTCAGGGTCAGACCAGCAGAAAAAGGTCGGCGTCCTGTCCGGCGGCGAGCGCAACCGGGTTCACCTTGCCCTGATACTCAAGGAAGAGGCCAACCTCATCCTTTTGGACGAGCCGACCAACGATCTTGACGTCAACACCATGCGGGCCCTTGAAGAAGCCCTGGAAAACTTTGGCGGATGCGCCATTGTGATCAGCCATGACCGGTGGTTCCTGGACCGGATTGCCACACACATCCTGGCCTTTGAAGGCAAAGGAGAAACCCTCTTCTTTGAGGGATCCTACTCGGATTACGAGGCAGACCGAAAAAAACGACTCGGCATCAAGGCCGACCAGGTGGAAACCATCAAATACCGTCAGCTCACCCGTTGACCCTATTTCTTTGACCGCCAAAGCCCTTGTCTAAAGATCAAGACTCACCACCCGGGGGCCCATCAAGGATGGGCTCCCTTACCGCCATCCACCTTGCCGTGGTTCTGTTCGGCTTCGCCGGGCTGTTTGGCAAATTTCTCACCTGCACCCCCCTTGTGATCGTGTTCGGCAGAACCGCATTTGCAGCCCTTGCACTGCTGCCCCTGGTACTTGCCTCCAAGGCCAACCCGTTAGGGGAAAAGACACCCCGACTCAAGGTCTATATTCTCCAGGGAGTTCTTCTTGCCGTTCACTGGTGCACTTTTTTTCTCTCCATCCAGATTTCCACCGTTGCCCTGGGACTGCTCACCTTTTCAACCTTTCCTTTGTTCACAACCCTGCTGGAACCTTTTTTTTTCAAACAACAGATCAAGCAAAAAGACCTGGTCATGGCCCTTATTGTGTTTGCAGGCCTCATCCTTGTTCTGCCCTCGTTTGATTTTTCACAAAAGCCAGCCCAGGGAGCCGTCTGGGGAACCGTCTCAGGTTTCACCTTTGCCCTTCTGGCCATTTTCAACAAAAAGAATCTTACCTTTGAGCCACCGGTGCGCCTGGCATTTTTCCAGAATCTATTTGCCGCGGCAACCATTTTACCGATTTTTATCTTTGTTCCCCAGACCGTTCCAGCCCCCGGGGAAATCATTCTGATTGCCACCCTGGGCATCGTCTTTACGGCCCTTGCCCACACCCTGTTCATCTCTTCCCTGGAAGGACTGAGGGCAACCACAGTCAGTATCATCACCTGCCTTGAGCCCCTCTACGGCATCATCCTTGCCGCCCTTCTCCTGCATGAAATCCCCGGCCTGCGCATGGTTGCCGGTGGGACCATCATTGTCTTGAGCACCCTGTTTGCCTCCCTTAATCGAAAACATTCACAATAACCGGAACGGCCGGAGATTAGGATGGCTGGAAAAACAACAAAAGATCTTGCTTAATTGAACAATCTGCTCTATAAAAGTAGGTTTCACTGACATTATATGAGGAAAACAACAAGTTACATGACATCCAATACCATAGACAGGCGAACGGCAAAAGAGATCGCAAAACGTCGTACCTTTGCAATCATAAGTCACCCTGATGCAGGCAAGACCACCCTGACGGAAAAGCTTCTCCTGTTTGGCGGGGCCATCAAACAGGCCGGTGCCGTCAAATCGAGGAAAGTGGCGAAGGCCGCCACCAGCGATTTTCTCTCCATCGAACAGGAGAGGGGAATCTCGGTCTCCTCGTCTGTCATGAAATTCAACTACCTGGGATATGAGATCAACCTCCTTGACACACCGGGACATAAGGATTTTTCCGAAGACACCTACCGGGTATTGACCGCAGTTGACTGCGCCATCATGATCATTGATTCAGCAAAGGGGGTGGAGCCCCAGACCAAGAAACTCATGGAAGTGTGCCGCATGCGCAACACCCCCATCATTACCTTTATCAACAAGCTCGACCGGGAGGGGATGGAGCCCCTGGACATTTTTGACGACATTGAGAACAAGCTCCAGATCGAATGTACCCCCATGACCTGGCCAATCGGCATGGGTAAACGCTTCAAGGGGGTCTACAACCTTGAACGAAAAGAACTGGGGTTATTTGCACCCGGATACACCCCCACGGACGGAAACGGCATTGTCATCAATGACCTTGGCGACCCGGAACTTGACCGGCAACTCGGATCCCAGGCCCGGGAACTCAGGGATGACATTGCGCTGATCCAGGGCGCCGCCGACCCCTTTGACAGGGAGTACTACCTCAAGGGAAGCCAGACCCCGGTCTTTTTTGGATCTGCCATCAACAACTTCGGGGTAAAAGAGATGCTCGACGCCTTTGTTGAGATGGCACCCCCACCGGGCAAAAGAAAAACCGCAACCCGCACCGTATCCCCGGATGAAACGGCATTTTCAGGTTTCACCTTTAAAATACAGGCCAACATGGACCCTGCCCACAGGGACAGGATCGCCTTTTTCAGAATCTGTTCGGGCAAATTCACCCGGGGCATGCGAGTTCGCCACCACAGAATCGGCAAGGAAATCATCCTGTCCAACGCCACCATCTTCATGGCCCAGGAACGAAACAATGTGGATGAAGCATTTCCCGGAGACATCATCGGCATTCACAACCACGGCACCATCAAGATCGGCGACACCTTTACCGACAAGGAGCCATTAAAGTTCCTGGGTATTCCAAGCTTTGCCCCGGAGCACTTCAGGCGGGTGATCCTCAAGGACCCCCTCAAGACAAAGTCCCTTCAAAAAGGATTGCTCCAGCTTGCTGAAGAGGGAACCATCCAGGTATTCCGCCCCAGCATCAGCAACGACTACATCCTTGGCGCCGTGGGTGCCCTGCAGTTTGACGTAACCATGGCAAGACTCAAGGCCGAGTACAGCGTATCTGCCGGGTACGAACCCGTGGACCTTTCCGTGGCCCGCTGGGTCACCTGTACAGACAGCGAAATTTTCAAACGATTTACAAGGGAAAACCAGTCAAGCCTTGCCATTGACTCTGAAGGCTGGACCACATTTCTTACCACAAGCGAGTACCAGCTTGGATTTGCCGTTGAAGCGTGGCCGGACATCAACTTTCACAAAACCCGTGAATACAACTAGGACAGTCAACAATAACGCCAGCAAATAAAGGAGAGCACCATGATCGACAATCGAATCTTCAACTTCAATGCAGGACCCGCAGCCCTTCCCCTTCCGGTTCTTCAGGAGATCCAATCCTCGTTCCTCAATTTCGACGGTTCAGGCATGTCCATCATCGAAATAAGCCATAGATCCTCCTGGTTTGACGCAGTGATCAACGATGCCGTTGAAAGGACAAAAAGACTTCTTGGCCTTGACGATGGATTCCATGTACTGTTTGTCCAGGGCGGTGCCAGCCTCCAGTTTGCCATGGCTCCCATGAACTTCTTAACCAATGGCCGGTCCGCCGATTATATCAACACCGGCACCTGGTCCACCAAGGCCATTAACGAGGCAAAGATTCTCCATAAAAATTATTCCGTTGTGGCATCCTCGGAAGACAAAAATTTTTCCTACATTCCAAAGGATATCTCGTTTAACAAGGATGCCGCCTATGTGCACATCACCAGCAACAACACCATCAAGGGAACCCAGTGGCACGCCTTTCCCGACACCAACGGAGTGCCCATTGTGGCGGACATGTCATCAGACTTTATGAGCCGGCCCCTTGACATGGACAAATTCGGCATGGTTTATGCCGGCGCCCAGAAAAACATCGGCCCGTCGGGCGTATGCATGGTCATTCTCAAAAAGGAGATGCTCGATCTTGCCACGGATGAGATTCCCACAATGCTGCGCTATGCCACCTATGCGTCAAAGAACTCCATGTACAACACCCCCCCCTGCTTTGGCATCTATACCATCCAGCTGGTTCTCAAATGGCTGGAAGAGACTGTGGGAGGCCTTGAGAAAATGGAGGCCCACAACATTGCCAAGGGAAAAATGCTCTACGATTTCATCAACAACAGCGACTTTTACCGGACAACGGCTGCCCCTGACAGCCAGTCTCTCATGAACGTCACCTTCCGCCTGCCCACGGAAGAGCTTGAAAAAACGTTTGTTGAAAAGGCCACGGCCAGAGGTCTTGGTGGTCTAAAGGGGCATAGGTCCGTTGGTGGCTGCAGGGCATCCCTCTACAATGCAACCACCATGGAGGCAGTTGAGGCTCTTGTCAATTTCATGCAGACCTTTGAACGGGAGAATTAACGATGAAAGTACTGATCAGCGACAAAATGGACCAGGCCGGAATTGATATTTTCAAGAATGAAGAGGGCATTGACGTTGACGTGATCACGGGGCTCTCCCCCCAGGAACTCAAGGAGATCATCGGAGATTACCATGCCCTTGCCATCAGAAGCGCCACAAAGGTGACAAAGGATATTTTGGATGCAGCAACCCACCTCAAGGTCGTGGGAAGGGCCGGCATCGGCCTTGATAATGTGGATATTCCCGAGGCCACACGCCACGGGGTTGCCGTGATGAACACCCCCGGGGGCAACACGGTCACAACGGCTGAGCACGCCATATCCATGATGATGGCCCTGACAAGAAACATTCCCAGGGGCACGGCCACCCTTAAAAAGGGCCTGTGGGAAAAAAAGAACCTCCAGGGCCGGGAGCTGTTCAACAAGACCCTTGGCGTCATCGGGTTCGGCAACATCGGCTCCATCGTGGCAAGACTTGCCCAGGGCCTTAAGATGCAGGTGGTCATCTTTGATCCCAACATCTCAGCCGACCACATTGAAAAAGCCGGCTTTGAAAGCGTAACCCTGGAAGAGCTCTACCAGCGAAGTGACTACATCACCATCCATGTGCCAAAAATCGAAGCCACCACCCATCTGCTCGACAAACAGGCTTTTTCCATGATGAAAACCGGGGTGATGATCATCAACTGCGCAAGGGGCGGCATCATCGAAGAAAAAGACCTCTATGACGCCATCGTATCCAAAAAAGTGGCAGGGGCAGCCCTTGACGTGTTTGAAAAAGAGCCGCCCAAGGACAACCCCCTCCTGACCCTTGACGAGGTTATTGCCACACCCCATCTTGGCGCATCCACCAAAGAGGCCCAGACCAATGTGGCCGTGGCCGTGGCCAACCAGATCATTGCCTATCTGAAACGAGACACCATCATCAATGCCGTGAACGTGCCTTCGGTCACGGGCGAACTTCTGACAAAACTCAAACCCTACCTTTTTCTTGCCGAAAAAATGGGGCTCATGCAGTCCCAGCTGGTCAAGGGACCGTTCAAGGAAATCGTCATTGAGTATGCAGGCAACTTCTTTGACCTGAACCTGAAACCGGTCACCCTTGCCGCACTGCGGGGATTTCTCACCCCCCTTGTGAGCTACGAAGTCAATTCGGTCAATGCAGGTGCACTTGCAAAGACCATGGGCATCAAGGTGACAGAAACCACCAGCCAGGAGTCCGAAAACTATCTCAACCTCATCCGTATGACCGTGGTCACAGAAACCGGCACCAACCTTGTTGCAGGAACCATATTCGGCAAGGATGACCCAAGAATCATCCGCATCAACAAATTCCGCCTCGAAGTAATTCCAGACGGCCACCTTGCCCTGATACATAACATTGATAAACCTGGCTCCATAGGCAACATCGGTACCTGCCTTGGCAAGCACGACATAAACATCGCCAAAATGATGGTGGGAAGGGAAGATGATGGAGACCGTAACATCATCTTTTTACAGACCGATACCCCCATTTCAGCGGAAATTGCAGAGGAGATCAGCGGCCTGGGGCTTGTAAACTCCATGGTCACATTTGAGCTTTAGGAAAACATGAAACAACAAGAACGAGAGATACCCTACAACTACACATCAGCCGAGGACGACCAGGTCATCCGCCACCTTTTTGGACAGGAAATGGTACACAGCATTCAAAACCTCAAAGGATCCCGGGACACGGGACGATCCGCAAGGCTGCTGTTCAGATTTATGGGGGATATGTTCATCATCGACAGAAACCCCTTTATATTCCAGGAACTGCTGGACCACCCAAAACGCAAAAACAGTTTTTTCAAGGGTATCCATAAGGACCTGGACACCATAGACGAAGGGTCAGCCGATCCCAAAGTCTCCCGGGTGGTTGATGAACTCAGGGGGTACCTCTCGTTGCTTGTACAACGAATCAAAAAAACGGCAAAGGAGCGCAAGCGGATCACAAGGGCCATTGAAGCAGTTACAGGCCCGGGCAGCGTTTACTTTGACCCCTTTACCCTGACTTCCCATACAACGGATGCCACAGACTGGCGACTATACCCCCCCCTGGCTGTTGTCAGACCCTCCATGGAATCCCAGGTCGCCCCCCTTATCCTTGCAATCAAAGCCCTTGGTCTCAACATCATTCCCAGGGGCGGGGGTACAGGACTGACCGGTGGTGGGGTCCCCCTCACCCAAACCTGCATCATGATCAACACGGAAAAGCTCAACACCATCCACGGGATCAGGCAGGTATTGGACAAATCCGGCAACCCGTTTTCCGTTATTGACCTTGAGGCCGGTGTGATCACGGAAGATGCCATGGCCCATGCCAAAGCGTCTGATCTTGTATTTGCCACCGACCCCACAAGCTCCTGGGCCTCAACCATTGGTGGAAACCTTGCCGAAAACGCAGGGGGAAAAACAGCGGTTCTCTGGGGAACAGCCATAGACAATATTCTGTCCTACAAAATTGCCATGCCTGACGGCAACCTTTTGACCGTTGAGCGTAAGAACCATACACTGGGAAAAATCCTGCCCGATGCCCAGGTGGTATTCATGGTAAATGACGAACAAGGGGCTCTGGTCAGGCAGGTGACCCTCACAGGGGATGAAATACGACGACCGGGTCTTGGAAAAGATGTGACCAACAAGACGTTGAACGGCCTTCCAGGCATACAAAAAGAAGGCTGCGACGGGGTGATTACCTCGGCAACCTTTATTCTCCACCCGCGTTTCCCGCTTAAAAAGACCTTTTGCCTGGAATTCTTTGGCCAGGACATGACAGAAGCCGGCAAGGTGATCAGCGACATCTCAAAAAGATTCAGAAACCGGGACGGAGAAGCATGCCTGATCGCCCTTGAGCACTTTGACGAAGAGTATATCAAGGCCATCGACTACAAGGCAAAGGCAGCAGGCACAGACCGCCTCAAGGCCGTCCTTCTCATCGACATGGTGGCCCAGACCCCGGACCAGCTTCTCAGGGGAGAAAACCTGCTTGAACAAATCCTCGACCGATACCACCAAACAGAATTGACCCCGGCAAGGAACGAGGACGAGGCTGAACGATTCTGGCGGGACAGAAAACGCATGGGTGCCATTGCAAAAAGGACCAACGCCTTTAAGCTCAACGAGGATATTGTTCTACCCATCTCCTCCCTTGCCGATTTTGCGTACTTTGTGGACCAGTACAACCTGGAGGAAAAACGCCATACCCAATTGGCCCTTGTGGACGACCTCATGGCCTACCTTGAAAGGGCAAAACCCCTTGAAGACCCCCAGTGGCTCGTGGCCAAGGTAAGCCATGCAAGAGCCCTTGCCGCAAAGGCCAGGATAAAAATTTCAAAGGCCGCAAGGGAGAGCCTGGAAAGACAGACCTATGCCGAAGAATTTTTTGGAGCCCTTCTGGAACTCTTGAGGGGGTACACCCTTGTCACCGAGACCATCCACAAGATCAGAAAGGAAACCCTGTCAAGACTCATCGTCATCGCCACCCACATGCATGCCGGGGACGGCAATGTCCATGTGAACATCCCGGTCCTTTCCAACGACCGTAAGATGATGAAACGGGCAGGCGAAACCGCCGACAGGATCATGGCCAAGGCCCTTGAACTTGAAGGTGCCGTAAGTGGCGAGCACGGCATCGGGATTACCAAATTTACCCATCTTGATACCGGTGTTGTGGAAAAATTTGCAGTCTACCGAACTGAAGTGGACCCCACGGGTCTCATGAATCCCGGAAAACTCATTGACCCCCTGGTCATGGAAAAGATTTTCACCCCCTCGTTTAATCTTCTGGGACTTGAGGCAAATATCCTTTGCCATGGAAGCCTCAGCACTCTTGCCGCAAGCATTGCAAACTGTGTCCGCTGCGGTCGGTGCAAGGCAAGCTGCCCGGTCTTTTTCCCCCAGAAAAATCTTTTTTTCCACCCCAGAAACAAAAACCTGGCCGTGGGCGCCCTGATCGAAGCACTGCTCTACACAACCCAGCGCACCCGGTCCACCAAATTCCGTGCCCTTCAGTACTTGGAAGAGATCGCCGACCACTGCACCATCTGCCATAAATGCCTCACCAACTGCCCGGTGAACATTGACTCTGGTGAGGTGTCAGTGCTTGAGCGTGAAATCCTTGCTGAGCGAAACTTCAAGCACACCCCCCTTGCCACACGCATGAGTCTCAACTACCTCGGCACCCGGAACGAATTAAAAAACACTGTTGTTCGTCCCCTTCTGGTGGGGTTAGGCGGCAAAATTCAGAGGAACGCATCATCACTTCTGACGGTTCTTCCTGAAATAAAAACCTTCCAGGAAATAAAAACTCTTCAGATGCTCAAGAGCCCCATACCCAGGGCTCCCGGAAAAACCCTGCGCGCGGTTCTGCCCAAATGCGGTCCCAGCCAGGTGATCTTGATTGAACCCCAGGAACCTGCAGTGGCAACGGTGTTCTACTTTCCCGGCTGCGGGTCTGAACGGCTGTTTTCCCAGATCGGAAAGGCCTCAGTCTTTATTCTCGTCAAGAACCGGGTGCGGGTAATCCTGCCGCCGCCGTTCCTTTGCTGCGGTTTTCCGGCAAGGGTCAATGCCAAGATAGAAGAGCACCAGCGGCTCACCCTGAGGGCGACCATCATCTTCAGCCAGATCAAGGAAATGTTCAATGACCTTGACTTTGATGCCTGCGCCATCAGCTGCGGAACCTGTAAAGAGTCCCTTGAAGCCCTTGATGCCGGAACCATTTTTGACTGTCCGGTAATGGATGTCTCAAAATTTGTACTCTCCATGAACCCCCAGCCAGCCCTCAACCGGGACTATCTTTACCACCCTCCCTGCCACGACTCTCTTGAAGGTGGGGGGGAGGCCCTGGTGCGGTCTTTGTCCACCGGAAACGTTGATACTGTACCCCAATGCTGCTCTGAAGCTGGAACCATGGCCATGTCCAGACCTGACATCTCAAATGCCATGCTCGATAGAAAAGGAAATGCCGTTAAGGATCTAACCAGACACCGGACCCTTCCCATAAAAATGTTGACCAACTGCCCCTCATGCCTCCAGGGGCTGGGCCGTAACCAGGCCCTTGGCATTACCCCGGTTCACATTGCCTGTGAGCTTGCCGAGCTTGCGTCCGGCACTGACTGGGAAAAAGAACTCAAGACAATGATGAAAACGGCCGAGGTTATTAATTTTTAATGAATCTCATACTGGTGGACAGGAAAGATTTCACGGCCCCCTCAAGGGTTGAGATCTCCGGCAGACGGTTTGATCACATACAAAAGGTCCACCGGGCAGAAGTGGGTGATGAATTTACGACAGGCATGGTCAACGGCAGGATGGGAACCGGAACCATCACGGCCATTACCCCTGGGCGGGTTGAAATGACGGTGACCCTGGATCAGCCCCCCCCCCCTGCCCTGGATATGACCCTTGTCATGGCGCTGCCAAGACCCAAGATGCTCAAAAGAATCCTTCAGACCGTGGCGGGCCTTGGGGTGAAACAGCTCTACCTGATCAACTCCTGGCGGGTGGAAAAGGGTTTCTGGTCAGCCCCTGTTCTGGAAAAAGAGCAGATTAACCAGGCCCTGATCCTGGGACTGGAGCAGGCCAAGGATACGATCATGCCCCAGGTATTCCTGCGCCGGCTGTTCACCCCTTTTATCCGAGATGAACTGGACACCATTGCAGGCGATACCCTTCGACTCACGGCCCACCCGGGTGGAAGAGCGGTCTGCCCCTGCCACCCCCAAAAAAGCGTTACCCTGGCAGTGGGCCCCGAGGGCGGATTCATCCAGAGGGAGGTTGACACATTT
The DNA here is from genome assembly GCF_000020365.1 of Desulforapulum autotrophicum HRM2. Lineage (NCBI taxonomy): Bacteria > Pseudomonadati > Thermodesulfobacteriota > Desulfobacteria > Desulfobacterales > Desulfobacteraceae > Desulforapulum > Desulforapulum autotrophicum. The sequence continues at coordinate 4,021,666 of NC_012108.1, forward strand.
GAACAGCTGGGATTCACCAGTGTTACCCTGGGCCCAAGAATCCTCCGGGTTGAAACGGCTATCCCCTTTCTTGTCTCCCGGCTCTTTGCCTGACCCCCATCTTGGTTTGAGGATTGTATTGCCGAAATTACTATGGCATGGTATGGATTTAAAGCTAACCAGACAGAGGAAAGGGGACCATGAATCTTCAGGGCGATTTTGAAGGGTTGACACTTGCCAGTATTCTACAACTACTGTGTAACGATCAGAAAACCGGTATCTTGGCAGTTACCCGTAAAGATGAAGAAAGCCGGGTGTTTTTTGACCAGGGAACCATCGTATATGCGTCTGCCTCCCTTAAACAGGCAAGACTGGGTTTTTTAATGCGCACCGACGGCGTCATCTCTGCCCAGCAACTTCAGAAATGTCTATCCGCTGCCCGGGAAGAAAAGGTTCATCTGGGAAAAGTCCTCGTGGAAAAGGGATATATATCCCTGGACATCCTGAAACGCTACAATACCAAACAGGTGGAGACCATCCTGTACGACCTTCTTTTCTGGGAAAAGGGAAAATTCGAATACAAAGACGCCCGATTAAACCTGAAAAATATGATTGTCACCCAGCTCAATCCCATGCGCCTGATCCTTGAAGCCTCGAGGAGAATTGATGAGCTGTCTGTCCTGAAAAAAGTAATCCCCAGCGACAAGATGGTATTTAAAATGTCAGGAAAGGTCCAGTCAAAAGAGGAGATCAAACTCAACGCCAATGAATGGCGTGTCCTTTCCCTGATTGACGGTTCCCGGTCCGTGCGGCAGGTGATCACGGAAAGCGGGTACGACGAATTTGCCGTTTATAAAATTTTCTTCTCGGTGATCTCATCAGGCTTGATCGAGCAAAAGGAAGAGATCCCCCTCAACAACGGGGACGACGGAAACGGGTTGACCGCCATTGTCACGGTATTCACAGACGTCCTTCTGTCCATTCGAAAAAACATTGCCCATGAGCTGGGAGAACGGGTCAATTCACTCTTCCTTGAAAGCAAATCCGATCTTGGGGCGTCGGTGAAAAAACTATTTGAAAATTTTGATCTGGAAAGCACTAAGGATTTGAACCTTCAGGCCATTGAGACGTCCCTGAAGACCATGGACGAAATTCAAAACAGAAAAGCGCTGGTCATCTCAGGTTTTGCCGAATACATTGAAAAGGTATTGAAACGGGTGGGAAGCATACTGGGTACAAAACCGCTGCTCAAAGCCCTGAAGGATATTGAAAAAGTGCTGGAATACGTCCAGAAGTATCAAACAGGATCAACGGAAAAGGATAAAATCGTCACTGAAATGAACGCCGTCATCGACACCCTTCGATCACAGTTCACCGCTGGCAAAGGCAAATCCAAGAAAGGAATCTTTTCTCTGTTCTCCTGATATGGGCCTATTCATTCTCAAGAATCTGTCAGCTTCCCGCCCCCATAGGCCAGGAAGCCAAGGGCAGCTGTTCGGAAAAGTGCACGGATAATATCCAGAACCTCCTTGTCCAGAAACGGTTCAAAAATCGCAACATAATCGGCAACGAACAAAAGGCAGACCGTAACCAGGATCAGGTTTATGACCTTTCCCACTTTTCCCCCGGCATATTTGAGCCGACCCTTGTTAAAGACAAAAATAATAATCAGATAGATTACCAGGGTGAAAACAGATATGATCATTTGTGCCGTCATGAATCCTCCAGAGTTAAGCGCTTAAGCGCCCTTAGCAGAATGCCTATTGAGACACTCCATTACAGCGTCTGCCACTTGAGCGTTTTCCATACCCGCCTGTTTTATCACCCCGAGATGGTAAATGCCAACAGGAAAAATTAAAAGATTTCTATTATTTTTTCTTAAAAATACTGCATGGATAAAATTTTCTCCACCCAGGGCCGAAAGTCTGCGCCCGCAGCTATGCACCAACGGGGAGATGCTTTCCGGTTTTTCCATCTGATGGGCCAGAATATTCCCACGGCTGTCCACCAGAATATATTGGTCAACCCCCTTGACCCGGCCCATGGCTGAGCAGATGCTCAACACCCAATCCATCACAATTGATCCATCACAATTGGTCCATTAAAAGTGTCCCATTTCAATCAGCGACTCTTTTTTCCAAGGTCAATTACGAGTTTACGAACTTCGTGGGGAAGGCAAGGAGTCCTGGCAACAATCACAATCAACAGGCCAGCCTGGACAGGGTGAATCGTAAAGTGTTTGCCTGCCATCACAACACAGAGCCCCTGAATATCGGAATAGAGCGACTGGCCCCCGGCATAGGTTCGGATAAACGCCCGGCCAAGGGTTTCAACATCAGCCCGGGTTAACATGACCGGCATCCGGTTATCCACCACTCCGTTTGTTTTATGGTATAAAAACAGGCCGATGACATCGGGAAAAGAACAAATTTTGTTCAATATCAAGTCCCCGGCCGTGCAGCCCTCCTCCCTGGGCAGACCAAAGGCATAGGCATTGCCATAGCCGCAGGCTCTGCATTCAAATACAACTTTTCCATCAAAAAAGAGCGGTTCGTCCAGGTCATTTTTTTCACCACAGTCTTCACAAAAAAAAATCATGGGACTTTTTCTCCCACCGAAGCATTGTAAACAGAGGCGTGCATCATTCCATTCATTGTGGTCGAAAGCCAGACCTTGTTAACCAGCCATGCCGGTTAGTCGTTGCTGAACACTGATTTTAACCTTGCCCAGATCCCCTTGGCAGGCGGTTCAACCGAGTCAACATCATCTTCTTTTTCCTGATCTTCCACGGGGGGTGCCGGGTCATGCAGGGGTGCCGGGCCATGGCATTTCTCAAAATCATGGGCATGGCTGACAAATGAGGCCACCATTTCAAGGAGTGCCACCTTATCTGAATCATCCTGCCATGCTGACTTTAAAAGGGAGACATCCTCCATAAAATCAGTGAGAACATTTTGATCTGTCAGAAGCCCGCCGGTGGGGGCTAAGGCCACTTTTAAACGCTCTACAATACCCGGGATCTGGTCTTGTTCATCTTCATCCTCCATAAAGATTTCATCTTCATACTGAAATGGCACAACAGCCTCTGGATCCGTCTCGTCAGCCATTACCGCCTGGGTGACCGGAGCAGCAGGAATTGTCTTCCCCTCTGTGGGCTCAAGGTTGAAAAATTCATCAAGCCGGCTTTCGATTTCTGGTATGGGCTCCCGTGCCCCCCGGTGGGGGATAAATTGTTTAACCCCCTCCTCCTTCTCCTGGCCGCCTGGAACTCCGAACATTTCCATGCCCTGGTCTGCACCCTGGTCTGCCCCCTGGATGCCGCCCAAGTGTATGGCATCCAGCAGGTCGTCTGAAGCCGACCCCTTGGCCGTAAAAAGGTCATCCATCATATCCCTTGAATCACCTGGGTCCTTTTTCCTGGCCCCAAGGGCAGGTGGGATATCTTCTTCTGCCACTGTTTCATCACAGGGAGAGACGACAAGTTCGGTAAGTTTACTCAGGGGGGCCAGGGGAGCCGTTGAAGGAGAGGTCCGAACATGGGACAGGGCCGGTGGCATCACCGCTTCTTCAGTTGCAGTCGGGGCCGATGATCGGCCAAGTTTACGCTTGAAGTCATGAAACTCGCTAATTTCATGCTCCAGCATCTGTTTTTTTTCATCAGCCGTCATGTCCGGATTCTGAACCAGACGTTCATAATTTTGAAATGCGGAACGCAGAAGCCCGATGGAATTTCTGTGGGCACCGGCCTTGTTCCGTGCCACATACCCCCCGATGCTGTAGATGATTTTCAAAAATGACGCATGGATCTTATTGTTTTTGACTTTTTCCATGAGCCGGTTAACCACGGCATCAAAATTTTCCAGGGTGGTGTCTGAAATTTCCCAGTCAATGGAAAGGATAACAGCCTTCAACTCTTCAATGTCTTTTTCCAACACCAGGGGCACTGCTGAGATCTTAGACTTCAGATCCTTAAAGGATTCAACGGCACGGGCCAGAATCCCATCGGCTGTCCCGGAAGAGACCCCGGAGGGCTGAACAAGGGATTCAAGCTGTTCAACCAGGGACCGCAGCACCGGAACACTGTCTTTGTGGGCATTGTCTAACTGGGAAGCCAGATATCCAACAACGGCATGAATCATTTTCACCAGAGAGGCGGCATGGTGATTGTCCCTGAACTGGGTCCCAAGGCCCGCAATCTGTGCCTTTAATTCATTAACATCATTACCCCCAACTTGAGATTCCATGGCAGTGAGAATCTGTTTGATTGTTGCAAGAGAATTCAAAACAACCTCCTTAGAATAGCTGGTCCTGGATGGATGCCAATGTAATGGATATGATTTTTTTCAAGGTAGGGATCACATTCCCACCGGTTATGGCGCTTGCCTCAAAGGCAGGAACCCTGAGGATCGAGTTCAAATCCCTTTGCAAAATTTCTGAGGCGAGAATGGGGGTGTTGGATTTTCCCAGATCGACTTTATTGTACTGCATGACAACAGGCATTTTAAACAGATCAAGATTGTAGGTTTCCAGATTTTCGTACATCTGGTTCAGGGACTCGATATTCTTCGCTCGCTGGGCTTTCTGAACATCAGCCACAAAAACAATACCGTCCACCCCCCTGAGCACCAGCCTACGGGTGGCATTGTACTTCACCTGGCCTGGAACGGTGTACAATTGAATGGTAACATCAAAACCCTTGATCCGCCCCACATCAAAAGGTAGAAAATCAAAAAAAAGGGTCCTGTCGTCATGGGTTTTAAGGCTGACCATTTCGGTCTTGATCTGGTCACGGTAGGTATGGTTGATATATTCGAGGTTTGTTGTTTTCCCCCCCCTTCCCGGACCATAGTAAACGATTTTAATCTGAACTTCTTTGGTCTTTACATTGATGAGCGCCAAATTTACCCCCTTGCTGCACCGGGGCCTGGCAAACCGATTCCGCCCTGGCCACCCCCTGGTCTCAAGCTGTCATACAATCGTCGTGTCGGTCAGCACCCGATTAATCGCCTTGATGGCCTCAGTCACCTTCAGTCGCACCATTCCAAGTGAAATATCCTTGCTGAACATGGAAACAAGCAGGGTGTCATTGTTTACCTTACTGAAATGAATGCTTGATCGTTCACCCTTGTGAAACAACAGGGAGAATTCAGATTCCCCCACCAGTTTGGCCATGGCATCCACAGCGGCAAAATTACCTGCAGCAAGGGCTGCAAAAGCAGTGGAATCAAGACGGGACTTGCCGTTGTCATGCTTGGCAATGGTATTTCCACCCATGTCCATATAAATCACATGGTCCAGTCCGGCTGCCATCAGGTGGGTTTCTATGGCATGGTCTATTGCATCGAGTTGGCTTTGATTTAACATGGCTGAATGGTACCCCATATCCGTGAATTGTGCAACATATCAAGACGATATTTTTTGATCAAAACACATTGGCATCCCCGGCACGGGGAAGGGGTATCCCAAAAAGGTTGACACCACCCCTTTTGACCGATATATGAGCTCAAGAATTATCCCTTACTACATCAAACGAGGCACTATCATGTCAAAAAAAAACAAGCGACCCGACAGTGAAAGGGCCATGGCCCTGAAAGCGCTTCCCCGCAGCATCAGGGAGCAGCTGACTGAAGAGGAAACCGATCTTTTCCTGAACGGGGAGGAGTGGCCTGAGTCCATGTTTAAAAAACTCGAAGAGTTCATCGTTCCAAAAGAGTAAGCGCCTGTCAGCAGGTAAGAGACTATGCAACTATACAAATTTACGGCATGGCCCCATATTCTCATGCTTGTCTTCACCATGATCATTGCAGGGTCATTTCCCGTGGTTGCATCCATCACAACAGGAATTGACTCGGTACTACTGACCTTCTGGCGATTTGCCGCTGCAACCTTGATCTTTGGGATCATGCTCCCCTTTGTCAAACAAAAAACAGCCATGCCAGGATGGAAGGACATGGGCCGCTACGCCACGGTGGGAGGAAGTTATGGACTCTTTTTCGTCCTTATGTTCCAGTCCCTCAAGACCACCTCTCCACTGAACACCAGTACCATATACACCACCCTGCCCCTGGTTACCATGCTGGCTGGAACACTTGTGGGTGAACCGTTCCATCTCCGCAGACTCTGGGTGCTTGCCATTTCCATGGTGGCGACCGTCTGGGTTATTTTCAAGGGAGACCCCCACCTGATGCTCTCCCTGGATTTCAACCGCGGGGATTTGATCTTTTTTCTGGGAACCTTTTGCCTTGCCGTCTATATGCTCTCCATGAAAAAACTGCAACGCAGGGAATCCAAAATCCACTTCACTTTTTACAGCCTTTTTTTTGCCACCCTGGTGCTCATGGGAACGGCAATTGCGAGAACTGGAGGGCTTTGTGTTCCAGGGTCCCACACCTGGCCTGGCATCGCCTACCTAGCCGGCCCGTCAACGGCTTTAACCTTCTGGATTCTCAGGTACACAGCCACACGACTCGACCCCACAAAGATTGTGGCCTATACCTTTTTAACCCCGTCTGCCGTTGCAGTCATTGAGTGGAGCCTTGGCATTTCCACCCCAGAATGGTCCGTGCTTCCAGGCATCGGCCTGACCCTTGCAGCAGTCTGGCTGCTCCAGCTTGACTGGATTTCAAAACCTAACGGTTCCCACCCTGAAATTGATATAATCAATCAAAATCAGGGCGCCATTCACCACAATGCCCGAAAGGGCAACAATAACGAAAATACAGATCATGTTGACCAGAAGTCCCATGGGTAAATGACCGAAAGCACTCCCCACTAAGCGACCAGCAGAACAGCAATGGATCCAAAGCTTTTGAACAAAATCCCCTTCTTCATGCAAAAACTCCTTCAGGTTTGAGGATTTCTTTCAACGGCACCCAACACACAAAACAGTGTTTACCCTTATCATCCCTACGCCTGTAAGGATCAAGGTTTTTTTCCTGTGGAAAAACAGAAACGATTGCTGTCAAACCGTTGGTCATGATAACATAAACCATCAGCACCAGGGACCAAACAACCAAGGAGGAAATCATGGAAATCAAAAAAATCATGAATCCGGTTGACGGCTCAGAACACAGCAGGCGTGCCACCATTTATGCCTGTGAACTTGCCCGCCTTGTCAACGCTGAAATTGTTCTGCTGCACTGCCACCGAAAATTTCCAGTCATTCTTGCGGAACCCTATTTTCAGGATGCTGTCAACCAGATCATTCGAGATTCGGAAAATCTGATCACCCCTTTTGTTAAAATCATCCAGGACCATGGTGTGGGGTTTGAAACAAGAATTCTGGAAGGTTCGGCCGGCAGGATGATCCCGGAAGCGGCGCGGATAGAAAAAGCAGACATCATTGTCATGGGCTCCAGGGGGTGTACTAACCTTGAGGGGTTGTTCCTGGGAAGCGTGGCCCACAAGGTTCTCCAGCGTGGATCCTGCCCGGTTCTGGTGGTCAGATAGGGACAAACAGGTGGACAAAAAAGGGGCACCAGAAGAAACGCTCCCGATGCCCCGTTGTAATTGAACTTGCCTAGAGGTAAAAACCGATTACATGGATTTAACCTTTTCCGTAAGTTCAGGCATGAACTCAAGGATATCCTGCACAATTCCCACATCGGCAACCTGGAAAATAGGTGCCTTGGGGTTTTTGTTTACGGCAACTATAAAGGGATTACCCTTGATCCCGCCCATGTGCTGGAACGAACCACTGATCCCCATGGCCATGTAGACCTTGGGCTTAACCGTCTGGCCGGAGGTTCCCACCTGACGGGATTTTTCAAGCCATTTTGCATCCACGATGGGCCTTGAACATGAGACAACGGCCTTCATGGCCTCTGCAAGCTCCTGGGCGATCTCAATATTCTCCTCTTCTTCAATGCCTCGACCCACGGAAACAAGAACGTCGGACTTGGTGATATCCACATCCCCCACCTCAGCCTCGACAATTTCCAGGAAGCGACGCTTTGCAGCAAGATCTCCTGCATCTGCAGACTTGTCAACGATTGTACCGCCGGCAGCACCTGCCTCAACCGGAATAAATGCACCCGGCCGCAGGGTGATGACGGCACCGGCTGCGGTGTCGCAGGTGACATGGGTGGAGACAGCCCCACCAAGCTCCTGGCGAACAACCTTGAGGAGGGAACCCTCCATTCCTTCAAAGTCTACGGCATCTGCCACATAGGCTGAATCCATTTTGATGGAAAGGCCGGGACACAGATCCATGCCAAAGGTGTCATTGGGTGCAAACACGATGGCGCTTGCATCAAGGACGTTAACCAAGGCCTTTCTAACCACTTCGGCATTGGGATAGGCAAGGGCGGCATTATCGATCTTGATTACTTCCTTATATATTGAGGTCAACCCATTGGCAACCTTGTCAAGATCCGGGCCGGAACCGGTTACAACTGCAGTCAGGGTTGAGCTGGCATCAATTTTGGCTGCCGCAGCCGGGTACTCAAGAGCGATGTCGGCTGCAACGCCTCCCTGGTGGGGTATATATGCAAAAATCTGGGTCATGATCAAAGTCCTCCCTTGCTTTTGAGTTTCTCAATGAGTGCATCAATGATCTCCTCGGTGGAGCCTTCGAGCATCTCTGCACCCTCGCCAAGGTCAGGTACAAAGTAGTCCACCCGTTTGACCTTTGCGTTGTCCTTACCGATCACATTGGCATCAACGCCAAGGTCGGCTGCTGAATGAACGGGAATCTCCACACTGGCAACCTTTCGGATGCCGCGGATTCCGACATAGCGGGGTTCATTGATACCCGTTTGAATGGAAAGTACGCAGGGAAGATCAATCTCGTTCATCTCCTGGTTTCCACCCTCGATCTCCCTTCCGACCTTAACAGTTTTACCGTCGCCGGCCTCGATCTTGTTGACCAGGGATGCATAGGGAAGGTCAAGCATGGCGGCAAGCATTCCGCCAATCTGACCTGCACCCTCGTCTGCCTGGGCACCGGTGAGGATAAGGTCATACTTGCCCTTTTCAACTTCGGCCTTGAGGATGGAGGCAATCCCTTTTCCGTCTGACCCTTCAAAGGCATCGTCGCTCAAAAGTACGCCGTTGTTGGCGCCCATGGCCATCTCACGCCTGAGAACCTCTTCGCTCTCATCATCACCCACTGTGACCACTGTGACGCTTCCGCCCACATTATCGACGATCTGAATGGCTTCTTCAACGGCATAGTTGTCCCACTCGTTGACCGAGAAAACCAGATCGTCACGATCAAGATCATTGCCGGCACTGTTGAGCTCAAATTCATTCTCAGCAGTATCTGGAACCCGCTTGACACATACTAAAATCTCCATTCGTACCTCCTTTAATTACTCATTTTCCATCATTTTTATATGAAACACTCGCCAAAGCATTGTCAATGAAGGCGTTTCAATTTTCATTGTGACCGAAACAGAGACCCCACTCCGGCCATGCCGGTGATATCATCCCATATAATCTTAGGCGAGATGCTGCTCAATAAGCTCTGTGAGATCCAACGCCTCAATCTTGCCCTCGTAGCCCGCCACCTTGATGGCGTCCTGGATATTAACAAGGCAGAAAGGACAGGCCGTAACAATCACATTGGCACCGGCTTCTGCAAACATATTCACCCGCAGCACGCCCATGCGGGTCTCTTCTTCCGGCTCATAAAAGAGCATGAGACCACCGCCGCCGCAGCAGAACGAACGATCCCGGCTCTTTTCAAGTTCAACCCTGTTCAAGCCTTCAATGGCGTCAAGGGCCTGTCTTGGCGCTTCGTAAATTCCATTATGGCGGCCAAGATAGCAGGGATCATGATAGGCATACACCTTGTCTGGATAAAGGGCATGCTTTAGAGTCAAGGAGCCTTCGCGGATCTTTTCGGCGATCACCTGGCTGATATGCTTAACCGGGGGAAGATTTTTATAATCATTCTTAAGTGCGTTAAAGGCATGGGGATCTGCAGTGACAATGTTCTTGACTTTGGATTCCAGAATCTCCTCTGTGTTGTGGGATTTCAAATCCTGAAACAGCATCTCCTCACCAAACCGAACCACCTCGTTCCCGCTGTCCTTTTCCCCTTTGCCAAGAATGGCAAAATCCACCCCTGCCCGGGTCAAAATCTTTGCCGTTCTTCTTGCAATCTCCTGGATGTTGTCGTCAAAGGAGGTGATGCTGTCCACAAAGAACAGGGTTTCTGCCGTATCTCCGTTTTCAATGATCTTGACCGGGCACTCGGCGGCAAACTCCTTTTCCTTGGCCCAGTCAGCCCTTTTCTTTTCCATGGTACCGTAGGGGTTACCCCTCTTTTCAAGGGCCTTCAAGGGTTTCTGCAGGGACTGGGGCACCATGCCCTCGTCTACCATACCCCTTCGTAAATCAACTATCTTGTCAATGTATTCAATGCCAAGGGGACACTCTTGTTCACAGGCGCCACAGGTGGTGCATGACCAGATCTCGTCCTCGGTATAAATATCCTGAACCAGCATCTTGCTCTTGTAAATTTCACCGGACAGGGGATAATTTTTAAAAATCAAATCCCTTGCCTTGATTGATATGAACCTTGGGGAAAGCGGACGGCCGGCAGCATTGGCAGGGCACTGGTCTGAACAGCGTCCGCAGTCTGCACACGAGTAAAAATCAAGCATGTGCTTCCAGGTAAAATCCTCAAGCTTTTTCACGCCAAAGGATTCCAGGTCATCAAGCTCGGCTTCGGTGATCCCGTATTTAACAGGCTTGATGTTTCCCTTGTCCACCCGCATGAAAAGGACATTGAAAAATGAGGTAATCACATGGAAATGCTTGCCCATGGGCAGAAAACATAGAAAAAAGAAAAAAGTGAGGTCATGGACATAATACATAACTATGTGCAGACCCTGGAGGGTCGACTGGGAGGCTCCAAGCAGCATTCCCCGAAAAATCCAGCCAAGGGAGAGGGGAGCCAGAAAATCACTGTGCCCGGTCTGGCCCATTTCAAAGGCCGCATTTGAAGCTTCATACAGACTCTCGGAAATCATGAGGGTAGAGATCAGCCCGAGAACAAAGATGGCTTCGGCCGTGTGATCGTGGCCGTATTTGGCCGGAACGGCATACCGCTTGGGTTTAACAATACCCCGACGGACAGCCGCAATCACACAGGCCACAAGAACCGCTGTTGCGGCATAGTCCTTCAAGAAATTATAGATATGACCGATGATCCCACCAAACCCGGGGACAACAAACCCATCAAACATCCCCATGAGAACCAGGGATGTGGACCGGATGGACAAGACCAGAAATCCGGCAAAGATCACAATGTGAACAATACCTGCAGTCCGGTATCTTGGCTGACGATACTGGGCAAGCCAAAAGACCAAAAGATTCTTGATCCGTTCCGGAATGCGGTTCAGCCGATTGTCCGGAGCCGCCCGTACTAAAGGTGCAAGCCTCCTTGCAATGATGTAAGCGAACAAACCAACGCCCACCACCGGAATCAGAAAAGAAAGAACGGCAGTCGGGAAAAAACCAAAAATCTTAAAACTTGCAGGGCCAATCAGGGAAGACATGTTTTACCTCTTAACCGTTAAAAAGGTTCATATATGCGACGCACCCACCTGGAATGATGAATGCGACTTCAATTCATTAATAGACAACCTGCAATGCGTCAAGTAAAAAGACCATTCAGCATCTATATGGGATTTACCGGGCCTTGATTCCGTTCAGGTAAAGCTCCACCAGGGGGTCTGCCATGGACACGAGATCATACTTTCCATCGGCTGCGACCCAGGTGTTGATCACCCCTTCCACAGCCCCCAGGACAAAGCGTTTTACAAGCCCCATAAAAAGATCATGGCGCAAAACGCCTTCGTTCTGACCCTGCTCAATGATCTCGGTGAGAAGGTCAAGGTAAATCTTGGAAATATCCTTGATCTGGGAGGCAATGTCACGGCGATACCTGACCTCGGACTGAAAGACAATGGCCATATCGCGATCCTGCTGAAACTCTGTCAGATGACAGAGGATCAAATTCCTGAGTTTTACGTCAGCACTGTCATTACCCTCCACGGCCCGCCTCATTGCTTCAAAGAAAATGTCACTTTTAAAGCTCATGAACTGGTAAAGGATATCATTCTTATTCTTGAAGTAGAGGTAAATGGTACCGTCTGCCACCCCGGACTCCTGGGCGATCTGGGAAATGGTTGCCTTGTGCAATCCTAATCTGGCAAACACAGTACCCGCAGCATTCAAGATCGAGTAGTACTTGTCGGGTCGCTCTTTTTTCTCTTTTTGCACAGCAGATTACCTCTCTTTTTATACAGGGAACGAATGAATTATAATTCAGCAATGTATCAAAGATAATTTTCATCTGTCAAGGGGATTATCATATTTATCAGCCAAAAACTTTTTTTAATATATTCTATATTTTTCATAAGTTATACCAAAACTGCACCTATGGCCAATTCTTTTAACAACAGAATATCCTTGAGAAAACAAATATGAGATACAATTCATTTTGCACCTATTTTCCCGTCTACCCATTTTTTGGTAGAAGCAGAGGGTAATTATGGTATACTCTCGAACAATAAAAAAAAGATACACATCATATGCAAACGCTTAGCCAAATGGAGGTTGCCATGACCGCAAAAGATACCTGCGCCAAAAATTTCAACACAGCCCTTGACCTGGGAAGACCGCCTAACATCAAACAGCTCTTTCCCAACTCAAAAGCCCTGATCGTGAGTGGAAAATACATTGACCGGGCCATGATAAAAAAGGGTGGGGCCATGACCATCGCGGCCAATGCAAGGAACACCTTTGTTCTCAGGGGTGCCCTCATGGCGGCCCAGCGTGCCGATGCCGCCATCATCATTGAAATCGCCCGATCCGAGGGCGGCACCAATGCCTATTGTGCGGTCAACCTCTGGAACATGGCCCGCCAGGTTGACGCCATTTGCAACGAACTTCACATCACCATTCCTGTAGCGGTCCATGCCGACCATTTCGGCCTAAAAAAGCCCCAGGATCTGGATCTTGCAAAAACAGAAATCCCTTCGCTCTTTGATGCGGGCATTACCTCAATTGCCATTGACGCCTCCCACATGCCCGACAGCCTGAATCTTCTAGCCAACCTCGAGCTCAACCCCTTTATCCCCCCCTGGGCAGGCCTTGAAACCGAGGTCGGCGAAATCAAGGGCGCATCCGGTCTTTCAACACCCGAAGAGGCCTTGTTTCTCATCCAGGGCCTCAACGCCCATAACATTATTCCCGACTGGATCGCCCTCAACAATGGAACCACCCACGGCATCGAGGCAAGTGGGACCGGCATTGACGTCGCCCTTACCCGAGAAATCCATGAGGCCCTTGCCCCCTATGGCACCTCGGGCGCCCAGCATGGGACATCTGGAAACAGCTCTGACAGACTCCGTCAGATTGCCTCCCTGACCCGGACCACCAAGGCAAACGTGGCAACAGCTCTGCAGATGATCTCCTGGGGCGTTGAGGTCAACGATTTTGGCAACGCCATCCTTGACGACAATGGCAATTTTATCAAGAAAAAAGATCAGGGTGCAAGCGAAGCCGTGTGGCAGCAGATGCTTGGGACGGCAGAAAGACTCGGCATTCGTGGAGGAGATTTTAAAAAGCTCAACCTTCCCTTTGAAAACAGCCTCCTTGCCCAGCCTAAAAAAACCAGGGAAAGGATGGTCAAAGGGGTTGAAGAATTTGTATACACCCTGTTAACAACCGTTTTCAATGCCCAGGGGACAGCATCCATTGCCATGGATGAGATTCTGAAAACAGGATCCCACAACCCCGACCCCAAGGCAAAACCCATTCAAGACCCCAAAGACTGGACCCGGGAATTGATCATGGAAAAAGGTGCCATGATCGAATCAGACAAGGGGCCTGATGGAAATTTTGATGATTAAAAAAAAAGTTTCAGTTCCAGGGAACAGCTGCCGATAGGTTTTTCAGGTTAAGGAGAATTTAAATGCAGATTCCATCATACCAGATACAAAATGTTCTAAAGAACTACAGCAGGCAGCTGAGCCAGGGAAAAATCATAGCCAGAAACAAGGCTGCAGGCAGGTCCCAGCCCTCTGGTGATAATGTTACCATTTCTGCGGAGGCCAAGCGAACAACCATACTTGAAAAGGTAACGGCCTCCATTGTCGACAGAATCACGACAATGGGACCCCAAGAGGAGATGGATCTGCAGATTGCTGACCAGGTGGAAAAAGAGCTTGGGCAAAAAATAAATTTCACCCAGAGAAAAGAAGAAAATTTCTCCTTTACAACCATTGATGAGAATAATATCAAAACGGTCAAGACCCTTTCGGTTGAAGATTCTGAGTTTGTCATACGTCGGCTTACCGATCTTGCAAGAGAGGCAGCCGACGGTAATATGACGACATTGAAAACCGAGCCGATAAAGTGAGGAAAGAATGAAAATAACCAGCCAGAACAGTAACATGGTCAACCAGTCCTATGGAAAGAACCAGGCAGTCGCTCCCCCTTCAGCCGACAAAAATCAAACCGAAGTGTCCCGGAACGTTGACAGCGTAAGCCTGTCATCAACCACCCGGGATCTTCAGAAAATCCAGCAGGCAATGACGGTGGAACCCCAGGAAAGATCCGAACGGGTCGCAACCTTGAAAGCGGCGGTTGAAAGCGGGCAATACACGGTTGACACTGAAAAGGTAGCTGAACGTATGACAGGTTTTTTCATTGACAAAATTGCCTAGCAGCCGTTGCCAAGGGGGTACATTTTTTCCCCACCCCCCTGGTTTAGAAACCGGTTTAAAGTGCCGAGTTCAGCCCACTGCCCTGCAAGAGCCCCATTGGACAGGGCAGACACACATACCCTCTACCATTTAAAGCCATGGCCCGGTTCTTGCTTTATCGAAGGGTTAAGACAATACTATGAGGAGGCATAACCCATGATACATTCGGTGAATTCATCCCCCCTTACCCCGTCAAAGGGGGTGGAGAGCAGTAACCATGGAAAACAGGCAACAGGTAGCGGTTTCCAGGAAGTTCTGGAGACTGTGACCCGGGAAACATCAGACCCCACAGGAACCCAAACCACCCAATCGGCATCAGCCCTGCAGGAGATAACCGCCCCGGGGTTTGATCTTGAATCTGACACCCCGGCCATTCAGGGAATGACCGATGAACTTCTGGACATGCTTGACCAATACACAGACCGGCTTGGAAACGGTGAAACCAGTCTCAAGGACCTTGATCCCATGCTTAACGCCATCAGAGACCATGCCGCCACCCTGCTTGAAAAGACCACGAATGCCACGGACACGGACGCCGAACTCAAGGAGATCGCCGTCCAGAGTGCCCTGGTGGCAAACAACGCATATGTTAAATTCCAGCGGGGAGATTACCTTTAAGGGGCAGGTGCTACCAGGTCTTCCTCACCTTAACCCCATGGTCGTGGAGATAGCCCTTGATCTGGTTCACCGTATAAGTTCCAAAATGAACCATGGATGCGATCAAGGCAGCATCGGCTCTGCCCTGGTCCAGGACATGGGCAAGGTGAGCCGGCGTGCCCGCACCTCCTGAGGCGATGACGGGGATATCAACGGCGTCTGAAACAAGGCGGGTCAGATTTATCTCGTATCCGTCTTTCGTGCCGTCGGCATCAATTGAATTAAGACAGATCTCTCCTGCACCGAGATCCTGCGCCTTGAGCGCCCAGGCAATAGCGTCCATGCCCGTATAACTCCTTCCGCCATTGATGACGATCTCATAACCCGAGGCAATCCCCGGCTTTTCACCAACGTGTTTGACATCCATACCAAGCACCACACACTGGTTGCCAAAGGCACGGGATCCCTGCCGGATGATATCGGGGTTTTTCACGGCAGCCGAGTTCACACTCACCTTTTCAGCACCGGCAAGAAGCACGGCCCGCATCCCCTCAAGGGTACTGATCCCCCCACCCACGGAAAAAGGGATAAAAATGGTTTCAGCAACCTTTTTTACCACGTCAATCATAATACCGCGCTGTTCATGGGAGGCGGTAATATCATAAAAAACCAGCTCATCGGCACCCGCTTCATAGTAGAATTTTGCCATTTCAACGGGATCACCGATCTCAACGTTGTTCTGAAATTTTATGCCCTTTGTCGTTTTTCCCGCCCTTACGTCCAGACAGGGGATAATTCGTTTACTCAGCATGGTTTCCACACACAAAAATTTTTCAAAATTAAAAGTCCAGGTTCACCACTTTTTTCAAGGTGAAACTGCGTTGCAAAAAGATTGTCCATTCCAAGGGCCGAAGTGAACGACACTCCGTAATCCGTGGTGCCAAACACAGCTCCTTCATCTTTGGGAACAGGGAAATAGGAATGAACAAAGTAAAACTCGTCGTCCTTTTTAACCCCCTGCAAAAGGGGATGATCCCGGATCACAGTCAGACCGTTCCACCCCATGTGGGGTACCTTTAGACGGCCCCCTTCAGGGGACGGCATTCGTTGGGGAAAAGCCCTGACCTCTCCTGGGATCAGCCCAAGACAAACCGCGTCATTTTCCTGGCTTTGGTCCATGATAATCTGGCAACCAACACAGATGCCAAGCATGGGAACACCGGCGTTAAAGGCTTCTTTCATGGCAAGATCAATTCCACCCTGTTCCATGGCAGTCATGGCAGCACCGGCAGCACCGACACCCGGAAAAATAATTCGATCGGCCGTTCTTATCTCGTCTGCATCCCCAGTGATACACGGGGTGAACCCAAGAAAGGAAACTGCCCTGGCAACGCTTGTCAGATTCCCTCCACCATAATCAACAATTGTTATCATAAGCCTTCTTTGCCTCGTCCCATAAACTGTCCTTTTCTGTTCTTGAAAGATCCTTGATCTCCCCCTGTCCTTTAGCGGCAAGGGTTTCCATCAGCCTGAAACGTTGCTCAAATTTCTCCGTGGAACGGGCCAGGGCCGTTTCAGGATGAATCCCGGCAAACCTTGCCACATTGGAAAGGGTAAAGAGGATATCCCCAAACTCCATGGCGATTTCGTCCTTATCGCCCGTTGCAAGGGCCTGGGTAAATTCCTTCCACTCCTCCTCCACCTTTTCAATGACACCCGCCATGCTGTCCCAGTCAAACCCGGATCTGACAGCCCGTTCCGAAATCTTGTAGGATCTCAAAAGCGCCGTCATTCCAGAAGGGACCGAATCCAGGGCCGAGGCTGCGGGCAATTTACCCGCCTGTTTTTTTTCCTCCCCCTTGATTTTCTCCCACCGCTGGAAAAGCGCCTCCTCACTGTCCAGGATTAAATCCGCGTAAACATGGGGGTGACGGCGGATCATCTTTTGAGCACTCTTAGAGATGGCGTCAAAGATGTCAAAAGCCCCCCTTTCCCGATACAGTTCGGCAATGAACACCAACTGGAACAGGACATCTCCAAGTTCATCGCATACATCGGCGGCATCATCCTTTTCAATGGCCTCAAGGAGTTCATATACCTCCTCTATAAGGCATTTCCACATGGTCTCAGGGGTCTGTTTCCTATCCCAGGGGCAACCCTGATCCCCCCTGAGGGTCTGGATGATTTCGATAAGTCCGTTCAGACCCTTTTTGACGTGGTCATTTTCTGTTTTTCCCAACTCTTTTTTATCCCTTCAATCTTTAAATGTAATTGGTGCTGCATCTCCTGTGGCACAAAAACGGACAGGACTTCTGAAACCATTACCACATGGGGGCAAAGGCGGGATTCAGAAACAAAGGCTGTGTTCCTAGGCAACAATATGGTCACAACAATCAGCAGTATCGAGACAATGAGCAACCCCTTTGCCGCCCCAAAAACCAAGCCGCACAAACGGTCCACCCATCCCAGAAAAACGATGTTCAACAGATATCTGATCAGGGCAGCCACAAGGTTGACAGCAATCAGAATGCCACAGAACAATACGAAAAATGAAATTATTTTCCGATATCCTGGATTGTCCACCCATTGGTTCAAAAAAGGTGCCACAAGGGGGTAGTAGGTGCCGGCGCCATAAAATCCCGCAAGCACGCCGACGATGGAAGATACCTCACGGATAAACCCTCTGAACAGTCCGCGCACAAGACAGAATGAAACAACCACTAAAATGATAACATCGAACAAATTCATAAAATTTTACCCCAAATTTATATTCTCAAAGGATTTACCTATCAGCAGGGCAGGTTTTCAGTCAAGATTTTTTATTGACCTTTTCGTCAATTGAGTGCAATCTTGGGACCATGAAAACCATAATCTTAAACAACATCGATATGGCCCAGGAGCTGTTTGGCCGCCACAACGATAACATCTCAAAAATAGCAGACACCACTGAAACAAAAATCGACGTCAGGGGCAACGAACTTCACCTCAGGGGAAAGGAGACAGACGTCCTTGTTGCCGAAAACATCATCCACCAGCTCTACGAGCTTGTCAAAAAGCGTTACAGCCTCAACCCCACGGACATCGAATCCGCAGCAAAGGCCCTTCGCCTTGACAGCACCTGCAAACTTGCCACCATTTTTTTAGACACTATTTTCACCACGGTCAAGAACCGCCCCATCACCCCGAGAAATCCCGCCCAGAAACGCTACGTTGATGCGGCAAGGAAAAACGACATTGTCTTCTCAATCGGGCCTGCTGGAACCGGCAAGACCTACCTTGCCATGGCAATGGCTGTTGCTGCATTCACCCGGGGGGAAATAAACCGAATCGTACTGACACGGCCTGCAGTTGAAGCCGGCGAAACCCTGGGATTTTTACCGGGCGACCTTGCCGAGAAAATCAACCCCTACCTTAGACCCCTTTACGACGCCCTGTATGACATGCTCGCCTTTGACCGGGCACGGGAACTCATCGAACAGGGAACCATCGAGATTGCCCCCCTTGCATTCATGCGGGGCCGAACACTTAACAATTCGTTCATCATCCTTGACGAAGCCCAAAACACCTCATCCGAACAGATGAAAATGTTTCTCACCCGCATCGGTTACAGCTCCAGGGCCGTCATCACAGGTGATATCACCCAGATCGATCTTCCCCGGGGAAAAAAGTCTGGCCTCGTTGAGGCAAAAAATATTCTTCAAGGCATAGAAGGACTTGAGTTTGTATACTTTACAAGGGAAGATGTTGTCAGACACAGGCTGGTTTCTCGTATCATCCAGGCCTATGAACGCTCAACTAAAACCGGTAAAAATCTAAAAAAATGACAGCTGAAAAGAAACTCCGTTCGTTCAACCTGTACATCAACACCAAAAAATCCGTTTTATGGGCTGTTCTCATTGTAACCACCATCATCCTTACCCTTGTTCTCTATCCTGAAAGACGACATATCAATTTTGCCTACCGCCTGGGAGATGTTGTCGACAGGGACATCAAGGCCCCCATGGATTTTTTCATTGAGGATACAGCGGCAACTGAGCTCAACAAAAAAGAAACCGGCCACTCTGTGCTGACGGTCTATGATTATGACCCCACCCTGATCGAAAAAATTTCAGAGCGGGTCAACCACGCCTTTGCCGTCCCCCAAAAATTTTATTCAACCGAAGAACAGGCATCCCCTGTCCTTTCCACGGTCATGGCCGTGAAGGAAAAATTTGAACAGGTACTGGGATTAACCATTGACAAGGGCGCATTTGCAACGCTCCACCGCAACGGTTTTTCCCTAATGGTCCCGGAAAAAATTCAAACCATCCTCACCGCTATCCTGGACAACGGCATTGTGGCCAACAAGGAAATCCTACTCAAAGAAGAGGGGAAGGGCATTGTCCTGAGAACCCTTGGCTCTGACAATGAAAAGGTATTGAACAACCTCAAGGCATTTTACGGACCGGACCAGGCAAAGGCAATGGTGAGAATCATTGGTGACCCTCTGTTGAAGGATATAGACTACAACCTGTCCAACCTCATTGTTGACCTCTGCCAGCAGCTTCTGCTCCCCAACATCACCATGAACAGGAGTGAAACAGAAGCAAGGGTGCGGTTATCCGAATCAAAGGTGAAACCGGTTCTCTACAAAATCAAGGCTGGTGAAATGATCCTGAGGGAAGGCGAACGGGTGGACGGCATCAGGCTTGTAAAGCTTAAGGCCCTGGAGAGCCAGACCAAGGAAAAAAATTCCCTCATGGCCCAGACAGGTACCGCCCTGATCATCCTCTTTGTCCTGCTTGTGGTCTACATACTACTTCTTCAGAAGAAAAAAACCCTGGAGCGCCACCACAACAAGAACATCATTTTCCTGGCATCCCTTCTGACCCTCTTTCTTGTCATTGCACGTCTTGCAGCCCCCTTTGCCACCACGGTCAACCTGGAGCTTCCTGTCTCACTGTCGGATATCTCCATTTCCATGGGACTTCCACTGTCTGCCGGCGCCATGACCGTATGTCTGTTTCTCAACTTTGAGATTGCCATCTACTTTGCCCTGGTCCTCGCCCTGCTCAGCGCTATGATTTTTTCAAACAGCATTGAGGTCTTTATTTTCTTTTTTCTGAGTTCGATTACTGCTGCATTCTGGACAAAGGAGTGCAGACAGAGAAAGCGGTTCATCACGGCAGGGGTGAAACTGGCCCTTTTTAACGCGGGCCTTGCCCTGACCCTTAACATTTATTCGGCCCAGACAGACATCGGCATCATCACCAAAGAAATCCTGCTTGCATTTACAGGCGGACTCTTGGCCGGAATCATCACAGCAGGCCTTGCCCCTTTAATAGAAATCCTGTTTGACTTTACAACCGAGATCAAACTGCTTGAGCTGTCAAGCCTTGATCAGCCGATCATGAGGCGCCTTATGATCGAAGCCCCCGGCACCTACAACCACAGCATCATCGTGGCAAGTCTTGCCGAAGCTGCAGCAGCAGCCATCGGGGCCAGCATCCTCAAAACCAAGGTGAGCGCCTTTTACCACGACATTGGAAAACTTCAGCAACCCCTCTACTTCATCGAGAACCAGACCGACGGCAAAAACCGCCACGATAAACTTTCACCGTCCATGAGCGCCCTGATCCTCATCCAGCACATTAAAAAGGGGGCGGAGATTGCCAAGGAGTACAAGCTTGGCATGGACATTGTCGACACCATATGCCAGCACCACGGCACCAGCCTGATCCGCTACTTCTACAACAAGAGCGTCAAGCTCAACGGAGAAGATGCTGTAAAGGAGAGCGATTTTCGCTACCCCGGTCCCAAACCCCAGACAAGGGAGGCGGGCATTGTCATGCTGGCCGATGTAATTGAGGCGGCCATGAGAACCCTTGAACGACCGACTCCGGCAAGAATCCAGGGACGTGTCCAGGAATTAACCAATGCAGTCTTTTCAGACGGCCAGCTTGAGGAATGCGAGCTGACCCTGAAGGACCTTCACCAGATCGCCAAGAGTTTCAATAAGATCCTCACGGGCATCTACCACCAACGCATTGAATACACAGAACGTCCCCCGGAAAACAAACAACAGGAAAAACAGAAAGAGAAAAATGGAACCCCAGAAAATTCTGACCCAAATTCAGATAAAAACCCCAAAACTGTCAAAGTCCCAGATAAACCAAAAGCTCAGCAAAATCTTAAACGCCTTGGGATATGACAACCATGAACTGTCCGTCGTAATCACCGACGATGCCCACATCATGGCGCTGAACCAAACTTACAGGGGCAAGGCAAAACCCACTAATGTGCTCTCATTTCCCATGCTTGACAGCGAATTTACCTCGATTGCACCCCAACTCCTGGGGGATCTTGTTATTTCCGTGGAAACGGCCATGCGTGAGGCAGACGAAGCAGGCATAACCCTCGACGAACGGCTCTCCCAGCTCATGATCCACGGTGTCCTCCACCTTGTGGGATTTGACCACGAACAAGGGGAAGACGAGGCCGTTAAAATGGAACAAAGGAGCCTTGAACTCCTCAGATTCATTGAGTCCAACCCAAACCTTGACCCATTTTAAAAGGAGTCCCATATGGCAAAGCTTGCCGTTAACGTAGACCATGTAGCCACACTGAGACAGGCCCGGGGGGCCGCATACCCGGAACCCGCCGCTGCAGCCCTTGCCGCAGAAGCCGCCGGAGCAGACGCCATTGTCGTTCACCTTCGGGAGGACCGGCGCCACATCAACGAAAGGGATGTCAGAGTCATCAAGGAGGTGATCCGCACAAGGCTCATCCTTGAAATGGCCGCAACACCCAAAATGCTGGGCATCGCACTGTCCCTGAAGCCCCACACCGTAACCCTTGTGCCTGAAAAAAGAGAAGAGATCACAACAGAAGGCGGCCTTGACCTGATCAACCACCACTCATCCATCAAACAGACGGTGGAAGCACTCAAAAACGCAGGCATAATGGTCAGCATATTCATCGATCCTGATCTTGACCAGATCAAAATGGCCCACAGGATAGACGCCGACATGATCGAAATCCACACGGGTGCCTTTTGTGATGCAGTAAACGAACATCAAAGGCAACGAGAATTCACAAGGATCGTGGATGCCGCAAAGATCGGCACCAGGCTCAAACTTTCTGTCAACGCAGGCCACGGCATCTGCTACAACACCATCAAGGCGTTCCAGGGGCTTGATGAAATCGACGAATTCAGCATCGGGCACAGCATCGTGGCACGGGCTGTTCTCACGGGCATGGACCGTGCCGTAAGGGACATGCTGGCCCTTATCCGAGCACTGTGATCCAGAATAGTAGCCGTGGAATCAAGCGCTTATTTTGAAACTTGAAACAAAGGCCAGTGCCCCTGGCACCCTTGAAATCCTCTACCAGGATGAAGATCTTGTTGCTGTAAACAAACCCCCGGGTCTCCTGGTGCACAGAACTGCCCTTGCAACCCACGAAACCCGATTTGCCCTGCAGATGGTGAGGGATCAGACCCAGGGCCATGTTTTTCCGGTGCATCGGCTGGATAGACCCACCCAGGGAGTGCTTCTGTTTGCACGCAATCGAAATATGGCAACCAGAATGTCACACCTTTTCCAGACAGGAAAAATTCAAAAGACATACCTTGCCGTGGTCCGGGGCCATGTTAAAGAGAGGGGAACCATCGTTCACCCCCTTAAAAACATCAAACACCCCCAGGACAACAAAAGAATCAATCATTCCCTGAAGATTGATGATGCCGTCACCGATTACGCCTGCCTTGCCAGTGTGGAACTGCCCTTTTATGTTGACAGATACCCCACCACCCGCTACTGCCTTGTGGCGCTAATTCCCAAAACCGGCCGACGTCACCAGTTGAGGCGCCACATGAAACACATCTCCCACCCCATTGTGGGGGATACCGTGTATGGAAAAAGCAGCCACAACCGATTCTTTGCAACACATCTGAACTGTACAGGACTTTTGCTTGCCGCACGTGAACTTTGCTTTGTCCACCCTGACACTGGAATTTTTATAACCATTACAGCACCCCTTGACAAAAGATTCCAGGAAGTGATCTCAAAATTCTCCTGGGATGAACCAACAAAAGAATTGCCACGATTCAGGGGAATTTAAATTTAGTAAGGCGTCCCCGAAAAGTCCGGAAAATCTTTTGTTTTTGGTTAAACTCCCATATGATGGTCCTGTTTTGAACTTAACCCAATAACAAACACGGCCGGAACAAGGGATGCCCCTCGGCCACAACAAATGATGAAGCGCCTCTGATTACAATGCGTTGGTGGATGTTTCATACAAAAAGAACTGGAGGAAACCATGAACAAACGTGTGGTACTGGTTGCATTCAACGGTGAGTCAATGTGCTTTGTCCATGTGCTGCTCAATGCACTGGATATGAACAAAAAAGGATATGAGGTAAAGGTGGTGATCGAAGGGAGTGCAACAAAGCTCATTGGGGAGCTTGGCAACGAAGATCATCCCTTTTCCAAGCCCTACATTGAGGTCAGGGAAAAGGGAATGATTGATTGTGTCTGTTATGCCTGCGCCACCAAGATGGGATCAGTTGATGCGGCCCAGGCCCAGGGGCTACCCCTTTGCAGGGAAATGAAGGGCCACCCGAGCCTTGCAACCTATATGGAACAGGGGTACGAGGTTATCACCTTTTAATCCATGGGGATCAAGCCCTTTCCACGGGAAACCCGGCATTTCGCCAGGCCTTATTTCCACCGGCCAGGGAGTGAACATGCTTGAAGCCCTGGCTCTGGAGATAACTTGCCGCAATATTTCCCCGGTACCCTACGCCGCAGTAGACAATGATCTCTTCGTCCCTGGGAATATCGGGGACCTGCTTGAGCAGCAGGGGCAGGGCAAAATGTTCAGCCCCTGCGATATAACCGTCGTTTCTTTCAGCCTGGGTCCTGACGTCAAAAAAATGGGTCACGCTGCCCTTGTCAAGCTTCTGACGAAGCCGCTCGGCAGACAACTGCCATAGCTGGCCAAGGGGATACCCCTCCTCCTGCCAGTTTTTGATACCGCCGTAGAGGTAACCTAAAATATTGTCGTACCCAATCCTGTGAAGCTGGGTGCACATATCGTCATAGGACGCTTCATTGTCCACCAAAAGAATCAGATCAGCATTAGGGTCAATGACCATACCGATCCAGTTGGCCGTCTGCTTGGTCAGACCGATGTTGATACTGCCTGGAATGTGTGCCCCGCCAAAGGCAGCCGTGTCCCTTGTGTCAAGCACCACGGCCCCCTGCTCCATGTGGTTTTTTACCTGGAGGGGAGACATATCCATCATCATGGGACAGCGTTCGAGCAACGGTGCGCCCTTGATGTTGGTTTCAATGATGTGGGTAAAGCTCTTGGGTCGTTCAGGAAAACTCTGTTTAAAAGATTCAATGAAATCTTTTCTGGAAAGATTTAACAACGGGTTATTGTGCTGTTCAAACCCAATGGTGGAACTTGGCTTTGAACTCATCCCCTTGCCGCACAGGGACCCCTCACCATGGGCTGGAAAGACCTCAAGGCTGTCGGCAAGATTGCCAAGCCGGTTGTAAAGCGAATTGTAAAGATTTTCAACCTGTTCGTCGATCAGCTCTTCTCCAGCAAGATCAGGCCGCCCCACATCCCCCACAAACATGCAGTCACCGGTGAGCACCAGCCATGGTTCCTGACTGCGCAGGGTATCTGTCACAAGGATTGAAAGCCCATGGGGGGTGTGACCAGGGGTTCTGAGGATATCAAGTTTGACACTGCCCATCATGAACGAATCCCCGTCCTTGACCGGTTTAAATTTATAGGTGGCCGGGGTCCCCTCCAGCAGGTAGATGTCAGCACCGGTGCGAGAACGTAATTCCATGTTACCGCTCACATGGTCGGCATGGATATGGGTTTCAAAGATATGGGTGATTTTCATGCCGTTATTCCGGGCAAGATCAATATACTCTTTGACCTCCCGTTTGGGATCCACCACACAGGCAACCCCGGCACCGGGACAACCGATGATGTAAGAAAGACACCCCATTCCCTCAACTGCAATTTGTTTAAAATACATTTACCCTCCTTTTCACGAAGACCTTTGCCGGGCCCCCTTCTGGTTGAATATAGTCATTGTATTAAGTGCCAATAAACAGTCTTGATTTACGTCACATTTTAAGATAGTGCTCACAAAACAATATAGCCCCTGTCCACTATTTTGCAAGAATTTTCCCAATAACCCTTAACCACTGCGGGTTCAGTTACGACCCATTGACTAAAATGGGCATCAAGGGGTATATTATCAGATGGCACATCCCCGACACGGTCAGGGATAAACTTGCCCAGACAGTCCAGGCAGGATTGAAACATTACAAATTAAATACACAGATAAAAACCAAGCAGGAGCATAAACGTATGAAACCATGTCCATGTTGCTCAACATTACCCTACAGCCAGTGCTGTGAACCCATCATCCGCGGAACCGTCTCAGCCACCACTGCCGAACAGGTCATGCGGTCAAGATATACAGCCTATGCACAAGGGGAAATTGGCTATCTCAAGGAAACGACCCACCCGGACGGTATGGCCGATTTTGACGAACAGGCAACCCGCTCCTGGTCTGAGAATTCACTATGGAAGGGTCTTGAGATCCTTACGACCGAGGCAGGCGGCCCAGAAGACACCCAGGGCAGTGTGGAATTCATTGCCCGTTTTACACAAAAGGACGTCGAGCACAAGCACCATGAACTGGCAATCTTTAAACGCGAGAACGACCGCTGGCTATTTCTGGACGGCAATCCGGTAAAGCCGAAACCCATGAAAAACAGCGCTCCCAAGATTGGTAGAAACGACCCCTGTCCGTGCAACAGCGGGAAAAAGTATAAAAAATGCTGTGGAAAATAATGGAGGACACCATGTACCTTGTTACCGCAAAACAAATGCAGGCCATGGACAAAGAAACCATTGAGGGCTTTGGCATTCCCGGGCGGGTTCTCATGGAGAATGCCGGACGGGGGGCCTTTGCCTTTTTACAGGAGCTCTTTCCAGACCTAGGTTCAAAAAAAGTATGCGTGCTTGCAGGCCCTGGCAACAACGGGGGCGACGGTTTTGTGGTGGCAAGATATCTTGTCCAGATGGGGGTAAAAACCGAGGTCTTTCTTTTTGCCCCTCCAAAAAAAATAACAGGGGATGCCCTGGCAAACTTAACCCTCCTGAAGACCCTGGTCAAGGTAAGCTCCCATGGCTCATTAACCGAGATCCTGGATATGGAAGGCGTTGACAGCATCAGGACAGAGATGGCCCAGGCCGACATTATGGTTGATGCCCTCCTTGGAACGGGCCTGAACTCGGATGTCAGGGGATTGTTCAAAACCGTCATTGAAAGGGTCAACGCCCTTCCCTGTAAGGTTTTGAGTATTGACATCCCATCGGGTCTTAACGCCGACACCGGCACGGCCCGCGGCACAGCAATCCAGGCCCATGCCACTGCAACCTTTGCATTTGCCAAGGCAGGCCATTTCCTTTTTCCAGGCAAGGCACTTACCGGCAAACTCAGGATCGTCGATATCGGGATCCCCCCGTTTATCTGCAATGGCATCGCTCCTGGGTTGAAGGTTGTGGCACACCGGGAGGTTGCGCAACTCTTTCCCAAAAGGGAACACGACACCCACAAGGGTAATTTCGGCCATCTGCTTGTAATTGCCGGTTCAACCGGCAAAACAGGAGCCGCGGCCCTTACGGCCAACGCGGCCATGGCCATGGGTGCCGGCCTTGTCACCCTGGGGATTGCTGAGACCCTCAACCCCGTCATGGAAATAAAGGTGACGGAACCCATGACCTTTCCCCTGGAAGAGAGTACGCCGGGTCACCTGTCCGACCATTGCTTTGAGGTCCTCACAGGTCTTGCACGGCAAAAAAACGCCATGGCCCTGGGACCCGGCTTGGGAACCGATCCTGCCACCCAGCGCCTGGTCAAAAAAATCATACAGGAACTGGCCCTTCCCATGGTGGTTGATGCCGATGGCCTCAACGCCATTGCAGACGACCCCGGAATTCTTAAAAAGGCCCGGGCACCGCTTATCCTGACCCCCCACCCCGGAGAGATGGCAAGACTATGTAAAACTACCACAAAACAGATCCAGGCCAACCGGCTTGAAGCGGCAGCCGATTTTGCCACAACCTTTAAGCTTATTGTTGTTCTCAAGGGAGCATCAACCCTGATAGCCCTTCCCGACGGTCGAACCCGCCTGTGTCCCACCGGGAATCCCGGCATGGCATCGGCCGGCATGGGCGATGTTCTCACCGGTATGATCGCAGCCCTCCTGGCCCAGGGGTTTAGCCCTGGGAAT
The DNA here is from genome assembly GCF_000020365.1 of Desulforapulum autotrophicum HRM2. NCBI lineage: Bacteria > Pseudomonadati > Thermodesulfobacteriota > Desulfobacteria > Desulfobacterales > Desulfobacteraceae > Desulforapulum > Desulforapulum autotrophicum. Next base: position 4,049,279 of record NC_012108.1, read on the forward strand.
GCCGCCGTGGCAGGTGTTTATCTCCATGGCCTTGCCGGAGACATCCTTGCCCGTCAGTATAAGGGTGCCGGGTTTGTAGCGTCTGATCTGATACACACCATTCCAGCGGCCGTTAATGGTGAGGGCCCATGGAACTGACCATTATCTCCCGTTCGGGCAGACAAACCCTTGGGCTGGGTGAGAAATTAGGCAGACTACTGGATCGTGGCATCACCATCTCACTTACCGGGGGGCTCGGTGCAGGCAAGACCACCTTTGTAAAGGGTCTTGCAAAGGGCCTTGAAGTGCCTGCCTCATTTTACGTTACAAGCCCCACCTATACGATCATGAACGAATACCCCGGACGGCTTGATCTGTGCCACATGGATCTCTATCGCCTTGGTTCAAGCGACGAGTTGGACTATATCGGTTTTTATGAAATGATAACTCTGGATCGGGTGACTGTCATTGAATGGCCACAAATCATCGAACAGGGAACCATCAATTTTGACCTTGCCATCACTATTTCAACGGACAAGGCATTCAACCGGGAAATATCTTTCTTTGCCTCTGGACTTGACGCATCAAAGATGCTAAGCAAACTATTTATTTAAAAATCAAACCCTTCAAAGCAGGAGCATCTATGGCATTGAAAGTGCAAAAATTCGGGGGTACTTCGGTTGCCGATATCGAACGAATACGAAACGTTGCCCAACGGGTAGCAAGGGCATATGACAAAGGAGATCAGCTTGTAGTGGTGCTCTCAGCCATGTCCGGAATGACAGACAAACTCATCGCCCTGGCTGAAGAGGCGTCAGAGATTCCAGACAAACGAGAGCTTGACGTACTGCTGGCCACTGGCGAGCAGACAACGGCTGCCCTGCTTGCCATGATGCTCAAATCCATGGGCTACAAGTCAAAATCCCTGCTTGGCTTCCAGGCCGGAATAAAGACAGACAAAAGTGCAGGCAGGGCAAGGATTCTTGATATAGAGGCCAAACGAATCAAGGCCCTTCTGGACAATGGGCATATCGTTGTGGTTGCAGGATTCCAGGGAAGCGACACAAACGGTGACATCACCACCCTTGGCCGGGGAGGATCAGACACCTCGGCCGTGGCCATTGCCTCGGCCCTGAAGGCCGATGTGTGTGAGATATACACGGATGTGGACGGGGTCTACACAACCGACCCAAGAATCTGCGCCAAGGCCAGAAAAATAAACATAATCAGTTATGAAGAGATGCTTGAAATGGCAGTGCTTGGCGCCAAGGTTCTCCAGATCCGCTCTGTTGAATTTGCAAAGAAGTATAATGTGCCCGTCCATGTCAGATCATCATTCAGCGAAGAGGAGGGAACCATGGTTGTCAATGAAAGCAGTGACATGGAAAGCGTTGTTGTCTCAGGCATCACCTGTGACATGAACGAAACAAGAATCACCCTTAAAAAAGTACCAGACCAGCCGGGAATTTCGGCCAAAATTTTCTCCCCCCTTGCCGAGGCTGAGATCATGGTGGACATGATCATCCAGAACACCCGGTCGGGCGGTGAGACCGACGTAACCTTTACCGTGCCCACGGTTGATTTTAAGCGGGCAAAGGAAATCTCTGAACAAGTGGGCAACAAAATTGGCGCAAAGGAGGTCCTCACGGCAGAGGATATTGCCAAGGTGTCGGTGATCGGCCTTGGAATGAAAAGCCATTCAGGCGTTGCCGCCACCATGTTTTCAGCCCTTGCCGCGGAAAATATCAACATCCGACTGATTGCCACCTCTGAGATACGCATCTCCTGCGTGATCAAGGCAAAATATGCAGAGCTTGCCGTACGAGTCCTTCACACGGCATTCGGCCTTGACAATCCAACTCAGTCATAACGGTCTGCAAGGGCCGCTTCAACCTCCCCTGCTATGGCATCCGCTGCGGCACAGGGATCAACCGCTGTTCGGATGGGCCTTCCCACCACAATGAAATCCGCCCCCTGCCCGATGGCCATGGCAGGGGTCGTGATTCGTTCCTGGTCATCATTTTCAACCGATCCCCAGGCAGGCCGTATACCCGGTGTAACAATGAGAAAATCCCTGCCAAAAACCTTCTTTACTGCTGCCGCCTCAAGACCGGAGCAGACCACCCCGGCACATCCTGCACCATGGGCAAATCCGGCCCGTTTGAGGACCAGCTGCTCTGTCCGGGTGACATACTCCTGCCTGAACCCACAGGCCTCTACCACTGAAGCATCATTGTCCGTCAGCAGGGTAACGCCCAGCACCCGGGTCTTTCCCTGACCGCCCTGAACGGCCATCTCAAGCATTTTTTGTGAGGATGAGGCATGGACAGTAACAAGGTCCGCCCCTGTCTTTACCGCACTTTCCATGGCTTTTTTGACGGTTGCAGATATATCATGAAGCTTCAGGTCAAGAAAAATTCCGGCATCGCTCAATGCCCTTACCCTCCTGACCATGGCGGGCCCCTGGTCGATAAAAAGCTCAAGGCCGATCTTAAACATGCCCACCTTTTGATCCAGCATTCTCACTAAATCTTCAGCCTCGGCTGCCGAATCCACATCAAGGGGAAAGATGATGCGACTGTTTCCTTTTTTCATTCAAAGCTCCTTTAGACTTGAAAATTTGCCTTTAATAATGTTAGTAAATATTGTTTATGTGGTCAATAAAATTGTCATATGCGCAGGGGAGGGGTTCACATGGTGTGGTTGAGAAGAGAACATATTCCAGCGGGAAGCTTCCGGGTAGAAAAAAAAGGACAGATACTGCTCCAGGCATTCCTTGGTACCTGTGTGGGCGTTGCCCTTTACGACAAGGTTACAAAAATCGGGGGACTGATCCATATCCTCCTTCCGGAACCGCCTTCAACCATGCCACCGGAATATCCGGAAAAATACGCTTCAACCGGCCTTCCCCTTCTTTTAGAGGAACTCTTTGCCCTGGGTGTTGACCCCTGCAATCTCACTGCCACCATTGCAGGCGGTGCCCTTGTGGCCCCCCTGAGTGAGCTTGACATCCACCTTGATATCGGTGGAAGATCCACGGATATCGCCATTGACATCCTTAACCGGTCTGGAATTAAAATCGTTAAATCCGAGACCGGAGGTTTCTTCACCTGCACCCTTGAGCTTAACATGGCAACAGGGCAATTTGCCATTAAACCCGTAGCCCTGGAGACCCCAGTCAATGAACATACCGTCAGCCTGCCCCCTCTCTCGGAGCAGGATATCACCAAAACCATAAAAAATTTAAAACCCATTCCCCAGACGGCACTCAAAATTCTCAGGATGATCCAGGACGATCATCATAACATGAAGGAGATCACCCGGGAACTGGGTAAGGACCAGGTACTGGGCGCACGGGTTCTCAAGATCACAAACTCGGCCATGTTTTTCGGCAGGATTAAGATAGAAAGCATCCAGGATGCCGTACTTCTGCTCGGTGAGTCCCTGCTCCTCAAAATGATCATAACGGCGGTTCTCAAGGATTATTTCAACCAGGTCGGAGACTCGGGCTACTCCCTTTGCCGGGGAGGCCTTTTCTTCCACGCCGTGGGCTGTGCAATGGTGGCGGAAAAAATAGCTGAACTAACGGGGCGGGAACCCCCAAATACCGCTTACACGGCAGGCCTGCTCCACGATATCGGCAAAGTGGTACTCGACCAGCAGATAGCAGCGGTGTATCCGCTCTTTTTCAGGGGAATCCACCACGACGGTACAAGCGCCGTTATTCTTGAACAAAAGATCCTTGGGACCACCCACTGCATAACCGGTGCCCTTTTGGCCAGACAATGGAACTTCTCTCCAGCCCTGATTGAGGCCATCAGCTTCCACCACACGCCGGAACAGGCAACAGACCACAGGAATCTTGTCGGGATTGTCCATCTATCCGACCTGCTGATGTCAAGGTTCAACGTAGGACTTGAGCTTGAGAGAATGGAACCAACCAGCCTTTTACCCACCATTGACCACCTGGGACTAACCCTTTCAGACCTTCCAGGCATCATCGATTCAATTTTCCCGGCTTCCTTTGACAAAAAGGGTCAGCTATCATTCAAAACAAGGACCCTAACATGACATATGCCAGCAAACAGGATCTTCTTCGGCAACTACCAGGGGTTGACGCCCTTCTGGAACTTGCAGGAACCGTCCACGCAACCCATAAAATCCCGCAAAAAGTTCTCAAATCAGCCATACGTGCGACACTGGAGAGCCTGAGAAACAGCACCCTCAAGGGTGATAATCCGTCCCTTGCACCCCAGGATTGCCTTGCCACGGCCATTGCTATCGCAACCCGAACCCTGAAACCCAAGCTTGTCTCCACCATCAATGCAACCGGCGTCGTCCTCCACACCAACCTTGGCAGGGCACTTCTGTGTGATGCGGCCCTTAAGAATATAACAACCATTGCATCGGGTTATTCAAACCTTGAATTCAACATTACCACAGGCAAGCGGGGCATCCGCTATTCGGTTGTGGAAGCGCTTCTGTGCGAACTGACCGGGGCCGAGGCTGCCATGGCCGTAAACAACAATGCAGGTGCTGTGCTTCTCTGCCTTGACACCCTTGCCAACGCAAAGGAGGTCATTGTCTCAAGGGGAGAACTGGTCGAAATTGGCGGATCGTTTAGAATCCCCGATGTCATGGCCAAAAGCGGCGGCATTTTACGTGAGGTCGGAACCACCAACAGAACCCATATGAAGGACTATGAAACGGCAATCACAGACAATACAGGACTGCTGCTTAAGGTCCACACGAGCAATTACAGGATAGAGGGATTTACCAAAAGCGTCTCCATTTCCGAGCTTGTTGCCCTGGGGAAAACGAAGGGAATCAAGGTCATGGAAGACCTTGGATCAGGCTCCTTGATCGACTTTTCAAAATATGGGCTTACCAGGGAACCAACGGTTCCCGATGCCGTGGCCGCAGGTGTGGACATTGTCACCTTTAGCGGAGACAAGCTCCTGGGCGGCCCCCAGGCAGGCATCATCCTCGGAACCCGATCGGCCATTGAACAGATCCGGTCCAACCCCCTGACAAGGGCACTTCGCATTGATAAACTCACCCTGGCAGCCCTTGAGTCAACCCTGGCGCTTTACAGGGATGAAGCCCTGGCCGTTGAAAAAATCCCCACACTGAGAATGCTTGCCCTGAGCTTTGATAAAACCAAAGAACTTGCAACGCCCATTCTGGAACAGCTGAAAGAACGCCTGAACGAAACTGCAATTGTGGCGTTTGCAGACCTTTCCTCAAGAACAGGAGGGGGTGCCTTTCCTGAACTTGCCCTTCCAAGCCGGTGCATTGCAGTAACCCCCCTTACCCTGTCGGCAGACCAACTGCAAAAGCGAATGCGCATGGCCACACCCGCCATCATCGGCAGAATTGACAATGACAGATTCATCATTGATCCGAGAACCCTGCAACCAGGTGATGCGCAAACCATCATTAATACCCTTTGCGTTATCCTGACAGAGAGCTGTAAATGATAAAAAAAACACCCTCCATGAAGACTGAAACGGCCTACCTGTCCAAGGAGATCAATTTTCTAAAGTTTGATTCAGAACCCGAAAAAAAGGCGGATTTTCAGCCAAACGAGTATCTGTCAGACAGAATTATATTCCGGAAATCTTGGATGCAAGGATTTACAGACAGGCTTGAAAAGGCCGAAATTCCAGAACACGGATTCGTCTGCGTTGTGGTCAATCAAGCCCCTTGCACGGATAGCTGTTGCATCACACCCCTTCTTGATGCAGCCGTTAAACCAGCCCAGGGGCTGTGGGAAAGGATTGACGACCATTTTATGGTCATTGTGCTGTGGAACACGGCCGACCTTGAGCGACTTTTTGACACCATCAAAACAGCACTGGCGTCAGAGGCCGGCATTGACCCCATTGCCGGAATTGCTGTTTACCCGTTCATGGATTTCTCAAGGAAAGAGACCTTTCACAATGCCGTAAAAGCCGTGGACCACGCAGCCTTCCTGGGGCCCGGCAACAAGGTCTGCTTTGGTGATATATCCCTCAACATCAGCGGAGACAGACTATACGAACTAGGGTTCATGGACAAGGCAGCAGAGGAGTACAAAAAAGGGCTTGACGTCAACCCGGATAACACCAACCTCCTGAACAGTCTCGGGGTCTGCCACGGCATGAACAATAATCCCGGGCTGGCAAAAAAAATATTTGCATCAGCCCTTGAAAAAGATCCCAACGAGGTCATGATTGTATACAACATGGGGCTTGCCTGCAACATCCTTGGGCTGACCAAAGAGGCAGTCGCTTACCTGGAAGAAGCCAGCCGGCTGGACAATTCCATCTTTGAGGTAGAACTGACGGCAGGAAGCCTGCTCCTGAAGACGGGAAGGCGCGATGAAGCCCTTGTACACCTGTCCCAAGCCAAACAAATCAATCCCACTGCAGGCCTTCCCTACCGCCGCCTTGGAGAGTACTTTCTTGGGACACAGAAAGTTGACAGGGCCATTGCTGAATTCAAACAGGCCGTCAAGTTAAACCCCAAGGATGCCGTCTCCCTATCTGGCCTTGCCCACGCCTTTTATCTTAAAAAAACGAACCTCAAAATCGCCATCACACTTGCAAGGGAGAGCATACTGATCGATCCTGCCACCCCCCTTTATCGTTCACGCCTTGGGAATCTCTATCTTAAAACAGGCAGGAAGGATCTGGCTAAGGCCGTGTTTGACCCAACAGAGGAAGAGTTCAAGACCGACACCTCCCGGCCCCTTGATAAACAGGACAAACGATCCGCCTGATCACGGACAATTCTGGAAAGGACAATGAAAAAACACATACTTGACACACTTGAAGAGAGCCTGCTTGTAAAAAAACGGTTTATCTCAACCCACACAGAACTCATCGAACAGGCAATCATTGCCCTTTCCGATGCCCTTGAAAGAGGCAACAAGCTCCTTGTTTTCGGCAACGGGGGCTCTGCGGCCGATGCCCAGCACATTGCTGCAGAATTTATCAACCGGTTCCAGATGGAACGACCGCCCCTTGCAGCCATCGCCCTGACCTGTGACACCTCCGTCATAACCAGCATCGGCAATGACTACTCGTTTGAAGATATCTTCCTCAAGCAGCTCCAGGCCCTGGGGCGACCCGGGGATGTGGCCATGGCCATAACCACAAGCGGCAACTCACCCAACGTCATCAAGGCCGTCAAGGCGGCAAAGTCCATGGGTGTAACGGTCATGGGCCTGTCAGGCCCTGGGGGGCAGCTCAAAGAACTGGCTGATTTCGCCTTTGCCGTTGACGCAACCGCAACGGCAAGGATCCAGGAAACCCATATTACCCTTGCCCATATTATCTGCGACCTGACGGAAAGGAGGCTTTTCAATGGATAGCCCCATAGCGCCCATCGACCTAACAAAAATAACCACCTACAGCGTAAAAGACCGAAAGAGTAAAGTAAACGCCCGGGATTTTTCAAAACCCTGGATTGCCGGAGGCAGCTTTTCCCAGTTCCTTTCAACCCTTCCAGCAATCCTTGCCGGAAACGACCTTATTGAAGTCATCCAGGCAATTTCACAGGCAAAGATCAACAATGCGCCGATCTGTCTTGCCATGGGCGCCCATGTGATCAAAGTGGGTCTTAACCCCATCCTCATCGACCTCATGGAACGCGGGCTCATGTCCATGCTCTCCATGAACGGTGCCGGAATTATCCACGACCTGGAGGTGGCGCTCACCGGCAAAACCTCGGAGGATGTTGCTGCCTCCATTGGAGACGGGGGGTTTGGCATGGCAGCAGAGACATCGATTCTTCTGAGTCGGGCCATCAAGGAGGCGGCCGACCAGGGTAAGGGCCTTGGACAGGCTGTTGGGGATTTCATCAACAACGAACGAATGCCATTCAAGGATAAAAGCCTTACAGCCACGTGTGCACGGCTTGGCATCCCGGTCACCGTCCATGTGGCAATGGGGACCGACATCATTCACATGCACCCGGATTTTGATCCTGCTGCCTGCGGGGCTGCCTCCCACCTTGATTTTAGAATCTTTGCCGCAATGGTAGCCACCCTTGAAAAAGGGGTCTTTATCAATGCCGGATCTGCTGTGATTCTGCCGGAAGTGTTCCTCAAGGCCCTGACCGTTGCCAGAAACCTCGGATACAGGCCGCAAAATTTCACCACGGTGAACCTTGATTTCATCCGCCATTACCGCCCCATGACCAATGTGGTGAATCGGCCCACACTCAAGGGAGGTAAAGGCTACAGCATCGTCGGCCACCATGAACTCCTGATCCCCTTGATTGCCGCAGGGGTGATTGAAAATCTGGGGACATGAATCTGAAATCGATGAAATTAAGACGTCCCGGACCCGGCGAACTCCCCTTGCAAAACCAGGTAAAAACCTGTATAGTTTTCTATTTTAAAAACAACAGAGGTGAAAAAAATGCCCATATACGAATACAAGTGCAACAATTGCAATCACTGCTTTGAGACCCTGGTCCTTGGCAGCGACAAGCCCGTTTGCCCGTCGTGCAAGAGCCCTGATCTGTCACGGCTCATATCCAAATGCGGTTTTGTCACACGCTCCACCGGCTCGTCAGATGATTCTTCCGTGTCTGTTTCCTCCTCATCAGCATGCAGTGGATGTACTGCAACCAACTGCTCCTCATGCACCAGCGGATAGGACCCATGAAAAAAACAATCAAAATTGGAACCCGTGGAAGCAAACTTGCCCTGTGGCAGGCTAACCATGTTAAGGACAGGATTGAGGATCAGTTTCCCGAGACTGAAGTCGAAATCATGACCATCAAAACAACCGGGGACATGATCGTTGACCGCCCCCTGTCCATGGTCGGAGGCAAGGGACTGTTTGTCAAGGAGATTGAAAAGGCGCTTCTTGAGTCAACGATCGACATGGCGGTCCACAGCATGAAAGACATGCCGGGTGAACTGCCGCCGGGTCTTGTCATTGGTGCCGTGCCTGCGAGGGAAAACCCCTTTGACGTGCTGATCTCCAACAACAATCTCTCCCTGGCAGACCTCCCTAAAGGGGCAAGGATCGGAACCAGCAGCCTCAGGCGGGCATCCCAGATCAAACATGCCAGGCCCGATATTGAGACCGCCTCCATACGGGGTAATCTTGATACAAGGCTTAAAAAACTTGCCGCAGGCGAGTTCGACGCCACCCTGCTTGCCGCAGCAGGACTGATCCGCCTTGGAATGAAAACAGTCATCACCCAGTACTTTGACGAGACCATCATGATCCCCGCCGTGGGCCAGGGAGCCCTGTGCATCGAGTCACGGCAGGAAGACCTGGACATCGCCCCAGTGCTCGCCTTTCTCAACCATGGGGAAACCCACACCGTTGTCTCAGGTGAACGCGCCTTTTTAAGACGCCTTGATGGAAGCTGCCACATTCCCGTTGCCTGTTTTGGAAGGCTTGAAGATCACCGGGTGATCCTCACGGGGCTGGTTGCTTCTGAAGACGGCAGGACCATACTCAAAGAGACGGTCGCAGGCACACCTGAAGACCCTCAAAAGGCGGGCATTGCCCTTGCCGAGACGCTCCTTTCAAAGGGTGCCGATAAAATTCTGGAGAATTTAAACAGCTGATGGAAACAAACAAAGGCAAAGTATATCTGATCGGTGCAGGTCCCGGAGATCCTGGTCTCCTGACCATCAAGGGCATGGAAACCATCCAGCGGGCAGATGTGGTCGTCTACGACTACCTGGCAGCCCCAGCCCTTTTATCCTACGCAAGACCCGACGCTGAGATCATATACGTGGGCAAAAAGGGAGGAGACCACACCCTGACCCAGGACAAAATCAGCGATCTGCTTGCAGACCTGGGCAAAAAGGGAAAAATTGTTGCAAGACTCAAGGGGGGGGATCCCTTCATCTTTGGCCGGGGTGGTGAAGAGGCAGAGGTTCTCATTGATGCAGGGGTTGAATTTGAGATCATCCCGGGCGTCACGTCTGCCATTGCAGCTCCGGCCTATGCCGGCATCCCCCTGACCCACAGGGAACACGCCTCGTCGGTATCGATCATTACCGGCCATGAGGACCCCCTGAAGCAGGAGAGCAGCATACAATGGGACTGCCTTGCCCGAAGCAATGCCACCCTGGTCTTTCTCATGGGGGTCAAGAACCTCTCCAGCATCACGGGTAACCTCATCAAGGCCGGCAAGAGCGGCAATACCCCTGTGGCCCTTGTCCGCTGGGGAACAACAGCCCTTCAGCAGACCGTGACAGGCACCCTTGATACCATTGTCGCCGATGTTGAAAAAGCTGGATTGAAATCGCCTGCCATCATTGTTGTGGGCAGCGTGGTAACCCTCAGGGAAAAAATGAACTGGTTTGAATCCCGACCGTTGCTTGGCAAAACCATTGTCGTTACCCGGGCAAGGGTACAGGCAAGTGAGCTTGTGGGAAGCCTGTCCGCCCTTGGGGCCAGGTGCATAGAGATCCCCACCATTCAGGTGGTGCCTCCCAGAGATCCGGCTCCCCTGGTCAATGCCGTCAAAAACCTGTCCGATTTTGACTGGGTGGTATTCACCTCTGTCAACGGGGTAAAACTGTTCTTTAAAACCCTGTATGGCGAGCAGATGGATGTGCGTGCCCTGGGAGGGCTTAAATTTGCCTGCATCGGTCCTGCAACCAAGGCAGAACTTTTTGTCCACGGAATTGTTTCAGATATCCTTCCCAAAACCTACATGGCCGAATCGGTTGTGGAGGCATTTTCAAATGTCGAAATTCAGGGGAAACGGGTGCTTCTGCCAAGGGCAAAACAGGCACGAACCATCCTTCCTGAAGAACTCGATAAATTAGGTGCCCGGGTAACGGAAGTAACGGCCTATGAAACCATCGCAGAACATTTGGATGAGGCTGAACTTGCAAGGCTCGTTGCCGAGTCAAAGGTGGATATAGTCACCTTTACAAGCTCATCAACGGTCGAAAACTTCAAGCGTCTTGTAATGGACAAAAAAGTCCTTGAAATGGGACCGGAGGTCATTGCCGCCTGCATTGGCCCCATTACTGCCGAAACGGCAGCCTCCCTGGGAATCAGGCCTGACATCGTCGCAACCGAGTTTACGATTCCAGGGCTTGTGGATGCCATTGTTGCCCATGTTAAAAACCAAAGGTGCACCCAATGAGCTTTCATTCCAAGGTGAACTATCTTCGTATCTCAGTCACAGACCGGTGTAACCTGGCCTGCTGCTACTGTGTGCCAAAAGATCAATTACCGCTGCTCACCCATAGGGATATTGCAAGGTACGAAGAGATACTGAGAATCATCCAGATATCGTGCCGACTTGGCATTACCAAGGTTAGAATCACCGGAGGAGAGCCCCTTGTTCGAAGGGGTATCGTCGATTTCATCGAAACAGTTGCAAAACTTGAGGAGATCCAAGATCTCTCCATCACCACCAACGGGGTACTTCTTCAGAAAAATGCCCATGCCCTGAAGGCCGCTGGACTCAACCGCATCAACATCAGCCTGGATACCCTCAAACCCGAGCGGTTCCAGCAGATCACAGGCAAAGACCTCTTTAATCAGGTGTGGAAGGGCATCATGGAGGTTACGGCCCAGGGATTTTCTCCAATCAAGCTCAACACCGTCATCATGAAGGGAACAAACGATGATGAGATTGATGCCCTGGCAGGCCTGACCCTTGAGTATCCCTTTCATATACGATTCATCGAGTACATGCCCATGGGGAATGCTGCCATGGACCTGGGACAGCAGGTGTTGATCCCTGAAATCAGGAACACGATTGAGCACACCTTTGGCCCGCTTCAACCCGTTGAAAGAGACTTGAATGACGGCCCTGCACGGCGTTTCAAAATACCTGGTGCCAAGGGTGAAATCGGATTTATCTCACCTGTAAGTTCCCATTTCTGCCATGAATGCAACCGCCTGAGACTCACTTCATCGGGCGCCATCAGACCCTGCCTCCTCAACAACCTTGAATATGATATCCTGACACCCCTGAGAGCCGGTGCAACAGACGATGAACTTTCGTCAATCATCAAAAAGGGCATCCGGAACAAACCGGGGTCACACAACCTGGGAACCGACAATTTCACCCGGATCGACAGCCAGATGTTTTCCATTGGCGGCTGACCTTCCGGCAGGAAAGGTTTATGAAAATTCCAGATGCGATTCTTGCAAGGCTTGCAGCAAACGAACAGGTCGCAAAAAAATTTCATCACATAGAGATAAGTGTTCTTACCATCCTCAACTTCCAGGATTTTTTCGAACAGCTTCTTACTAAGGTCGGTCAAACCTTCCAGATTCCCCATGTTTGGATATCCATTATCCAGGAAAGCGCCATTGCCGATCAGATCCTGGCAATGGAAGATTCCGCCGTCTTGAAGTCAAGCACCAGCTTCATCACACACAGCACGTTCCTGAGGCTGATCGGCTCGTACCGGCAGCCTCTCCTTGCCAATCAGAACCTGGATCGTTTTTCCCCCCTGGTTCCTCCCGAGGCACACTATGACATCGGCTCCATTGCCATTGCCCCCCTCTTTATAGACGGGGAATTAATAGGCAGCTTAAACCAGGCAGACCAAGTCTGCGACCGCTTCATGCCGGGGATAGATACAGACCTTCTGGCCCGTCTATCACTGAAAATATCCCTTTGCCTTTCCAATGTTGCCGCCCATGAAAAACTCAGGCACCTGGCCTTCCACGACCCCCTTACAGGCCTGTTAAACCGACGGGTAATGGAAACCATCCTGGAGCGTGAATTCGAGCGTGCAAAGCGATATTGCACCCCCTTATCGGTTGTTTTCCTTGACCTTGACCATTTCAAACGTATCAATGACACCTTTGGCCACGACCAGGGAGACCGGGCTCTGGTCTGTTTTGCCCAAAGCCTTGGTGCTGCAAAAAGAGCAAATGATATAGTGGCAAGATTTGCCGGAGACGAATTTGTGGTGATCCTGCCATCCACTACCCGACAGGAGACCGACAGCTACCTTGCAAGGCTGAATGCGCTCCTGGCACAGCAACCGGTAAAAGTCAATCAATCGTGTTTCCAAATTAATTTTTCCTGGGGTGTGGCCTCTATTTCAGATCTGGGGATCAACCGTTCTGCCGACCTACTAAGGCATGCCGACCAGCAGCTCTATGTGACCAAAAAAAACAAAAAGACCCTGTCAGGCTGATTTAACCTGAAAGGGTCTCTTGTTTGTCGTTCGTGACGAATAATCAGCCCTGGGAATTAGACTTCATCACAGATCAGTTCGATGGTCGTCATGGGGGCAGCATCCCCGGATCTCAGTCCGAGCTTGGTGATTCTCGTGTAACCGCCCTGACGTGATGCAAATTTTGAGGGAGCATCGTTAAACAGCTGATGGACCACATCCTTTTCCCTGATAATGGAAAAGGCCTGGCGCCGTGCATGAAGATCACCCCTTTTGGCAAGGGTAACCATCTTGTCTGCCAGTTTCCTGAGCTCTTTGGCTTTGGCCTCGGTTGTTTTAATGCTACTGTGTTTAAATAAAGAAGTGACCATGTTTCTAAACATGGCCTTTCTGTGGCTTGACGTACGGTTCAGTTTCGCGCCTGATTTTCTATGTCTCATGGGGAATTTTACTCTCCTTCCTTAATTTGATCCTCTTCTGGAGGTTCAAATCCTTCCAGATCCATGCCCAAGCTTAAGTCCATGGAAGTAAGAACCTCTTTGATCTCGTTTAAGGATTTTCTTCCGAAGTTTTTGGTTTTGAGCATTTCATTGTCTGTTTTCTGAACAAGCTGATAGATCTTGAGAATCTGAGCATTTTTAAGGCAGTTGGAGCTTCGTACAGACAGTTCCAATTCGTCAACACTTCTGTACAGGTTTTCGTTGAAATTTTTAGCTGCCCCCTCATGCTCTTTTTCAACCAGCTCAGGTTCTATATCCTCATCAAAATTTATAAAGGGATTCATCTGCTCTTTCAGAATTTTGGCCGCATATGCAACAGAATCTTCAGGAGTGACACTGCCATCGGTCCATATTTCCATAGTAAGCTTGTCGTAATCGGTTTTTTGACCAATCCTGGACGCACCCACAACATACTTCACCCGCTTAATGGGAGAAAAAACACTGTCAATGGGAATCGTTCCCACAGGGGCCTCGGGATCCTTGTTGGAAGCGGCCAGGGCATACCCTTTTCCGGTTTTAACAAGCATGGTCATCATCAGTTCACCACCCTTGGAAACCGTTGCAATATGCTGCTCTGGATTAAGGATCTCGACACGGCCGTCACCACTGATAATATCTGCGGCCGTAACGAACTTCTCCCCCTTGACATTGATCGTCAGAATCTTGTCACCCGGATCGTCAAGCTTAAGTTTGACCTCTTTGAGGTTCATGATAATCTCAGAGACATCTTCCCTGACATCTGAAACCACGCTGTACTCGTGGAGGGCTTCACTGAATTTAACAGATACAATGGCGGCTCCGTACAATGAAGAGAGAATAATTCTCCTAAGCGAGTTGCCGATTGTGATTCCATACCCCTTTTCCAGGGGCTCACATACAAATTTTCCGTATGTGGAGGTTGTGGTAACCGCAACCTTTTCAGGCATGATAATCTCACGCCAGTTCATGTATACAAGTTCATCTGATGACATTGTTTATCTCCTGGTATAATCTTACGGACAAACTTCATCCACCGCTATTTGGAGTAAAGCTCTACGATCAGCTGTTCCTGTATGGGCAGAGTGATATCCTCCCTGGCTGGCATCCCCTTCACCACACCTTTAAAACCATCTTTGTCAAGCTCGAGCCACTGGGGAACGCCTCGACGGACGACCGTGTCCAGCGAATCCGTAATGGCCTGAACTTTTTTGCTCTTTTCCTTGAGCTCAACCACGTCCCCGGCTTTGATGATATATGAGGGAATATTCACCTTTTTACCATTAACGGTAAAATGGTTATGCCTGACAAAATGACGACCCTGGGTTCTGGAACTTGTAAAACCAAGCCGGAAAACAACATTGTCCAGGCGACGTTCAAGCAAACTTAAAAGGGTCTCACCGGTAATACCCTTGAGGGAATCGGCTTTTTTGAAGATGATGCGGAACTGTTTTTCTCCAATTCCATAGATTCGTCTCACCTTCTGCTTTTCACGGAGCTGAATTCCATAATCTGAATGCTTCATCCGCCTCTGGCCATGCTGCCCCGGGGGATAGCTCCTTCTGTCAAAACTGCATTTGTCTGAAAAGCAGCGATCGCCCTTTAAAAACAGTTTCATATTTTCGCGTCTGCATTGACGGCAGACAGATCCTCTATAACGTGACAACGTCTTCCTCCTTTAAAAATCTTTTCACAGAATCCCCAACACCGAAAAAAGGGTCTTGGGGATCTTCAATAAACGGGATCAGACCCTTCTTCTTTTTGGGGGTCGGCATCCGTTGTGAGCAACAGGGGTAACATCTTTAATAAAAGAGATGTTAAAGCCCTGGGCATGGAGGGCTCTAAGAGCTGATTCCCTGCCTGCACCGGGTCCCTTTACATAGACACTGACATTTTTCATTCCGTGCTCCATGGCCTTTGCACCGGCATCTTCAGCAGCAAGTTTTGCCGCAAAAGGAGTGCTTTTTCTGGAACCTTTGAACCCCTGGATTCCAGAACTTGACCAGGAGATGGTGTTTCCGATCTCATCTGTGATGGTGACAATGGTGTTGTTAAATGTGCTCTGGATGTGTACCACACCAGTGGATATATTCTTCTTTACCCGTTTCTTGGTAACAGTTTTTTTTGACTTTTTCGCCATTATGCGCAATGCCTCCTGATTGGTAGGGCCATAGTTAACCCAAATTATCCCTACTTCTTCTTCTTGACAGCAGCTCGTTTAGGACCTTTTCGGGTCCTTGCATTGGTGCTGGTTCTCTGACCACGGCACGGCAAAGATTTTCTATGTCGAAGGCCACGGTAGCATCCCAAATCCATCAATCGCTTGATGTTCATGGAAATCTGGGTTCTTAGTTCACCCTCAACCTTGAAATCGCTGTCAATGACCTTTCTGATATCATTGACCTGCTCTTCTGTCAGGGCATCGGATTTAAGTGTGGGATTGATCCCAACCTTTTCCAGTATCTGCTGGGATCGTGTTCTGCCGATCCCATAGATATAGGTTAGAGCGATCTCCACGTGTTTATTTCTTGGTAAGTCTACGCCTGCAATTCGTGCCACGCTTTTACCCCCTATCCCTGCCTCTGATTATGACGTTTAGTTATACAAATCACCCGAATAACACCTTTCCTACGAATGATCTTGCAATCTTTACAAATTTTTTTAACAGATGCTCTGACTTTCATCTTATAATACTCCTGGGTAATCTCCCGACTGTTTTAGGAGACCCTAGTCTATTTATAGCGGTATGTAATCCTGCCCCGGCTCAGATCGTAAGGTGACATTTCAACAGTAACCTTGTCACCCGGCAGAATCTTGATAAAGTGCATTCTCATCTTGCCCGAAATATGTGCAAGGAGCTGATGCTTGTTTTCAAGCTCAACCTTGAACATGGCATTGGGCAGCGTTTCAAGCACTGTCCCTTCTACCTTTATGGGTTCTTCCTTTGCCATTTTTTAAAATTCCTTTGCATATCTATTGTTTGTCGCCATGTCATAAACGCCAGTACTATCGCCTGGACTTGACACTGCCGGATTTTCCAAGAAACCCTTCGTAGTTTCGTGTAATGAGGTGGGATTCAATTTGGGAAACCGTATCAATGGATACACCGACAACAATGAGAAGTGCAGTCCCACCAAAATAAAAGGGCACATTGAATTTTGTCATCAGCATGGTGGGAAGCACACACACAAGGGAAACATAAACGGCTCCACCGGTAGTGATCCTTGTCAACACCCGGTCAATATACTCGGCCGTGCGTTTGCCCGGCCGGATGCCCGGGATATATCCACCGTTCTTCTTCATGTTCTCAGCCACATCATCGGGATTAAAGGTGACAGCCGTGTAAAAGAAACAGAAAAAGATGATAAAACCGACAAAGATCAAATTGTAAACAATGCTTCCAGGACTCATGGCCGCAGCAACCGTCTTCATCATGGGCAGATCAATGAAGTTTGCCAGGGTTGCCGGAAACATGATAATGGACGAGGCAAAGATAGGCGGGATAACTCCAGCCGTATTGATCTTCAAAGGGAGATGGGAGGTCTGCCCTCCGTACATTTTTCTGCCGACAACCCGTTTTGCATACTGGACCGGAATCCTACGCTGGGCCGTTTCAAAAAAGATAATGGCAGCCACTACGGCAACCATCAGGACAATCAGGATGATCAGGGAGAACACCCCCATCTCACCGGTTGACACAAGCCTCATGGTATTGGCAATGGCTATGGGCATCCTTGCCACAATACCGGCAAAAATGATCAGGGAGATACCGTTGCCGATCCCCCGCTCCGTGATCTGCTCACCAAGCCACATGATAAAGGCCGTTCCTGCCGTAAGGGTGATAACCGTCATTAACCTGAATTCCCAGCCGGGATACATGACAATGGGCGACCCGGCAGGAGATGTCATGCTTTCAAGGCCAACACTGATTCCAAATCCCTGGATCAGACTCAAAACAACCGTTCCATACCGGGTGTACTGGGTGATCTTTTTTCTGCCCTGTTCTCCTTCCTTGGACAACTGCTCAAGGTGGGGGATTACAACCGTCATCAGCTGTAGAATAATTGATGCGCTGATGTAGGGCATGATTCCCAGTGCGAACACAGAGAGCCTGTCCAGAGCCCCTCCTGAAAACATGTTGAACATCGCAAAGAGTGTCCCCCTGGCATTATCGAAGAACGAAGCAAGTGCTGCTCCGTCAATACCCGGCGTGGGAACATGAACCCCAACACGGTAAACAAACAGCAAGGCAAATGTGATCAAAAGCTTCCGTTTCAGTTCAGGAAGTTTGAGTATGTTCTGGTATCCGCGCTCAATCATTTATAAGGCCTCAGATTCGATTATAATTCTATGGAACCACCGGCGGCTTCGATCTTCTGCCTGGCGGTTTTACTGACAAGACACTGTTTAAAGGTAAAGGCTTTGGACACCTCACCGTCACCCAGGATCTTAACCTTGTCAAACATGCCCTTGATCAGACCAGTCTGCTTAAGGGCGGCCACATCAATAACCGCCTTATCCTCAAACCGGTCAAGGTCTGAAAGATTAACGATAAGGATACTTTTTGCAAGGATATTTTTAAATCCGCGCTTGGGCAACCGGCGGTGAAGGGGCATCTGACCACCTTCAAAACCAGGTCTTGTTCCACCACCAGACCGCTGGTTGTGGCCCTTGTTTCCCCGGGTTGAGGTTCCGCCCATACCTGATCCCGGGCCTCTTCCAACACGTTTTCTTTTTTTACGACTCCCCTCTGAGGGTGAGAGTTCATGTAGCTTCATTTAAACCTCCTCCACGGTAACCAGATGAGGAATCTTCTTAACCATGCCCATGATTGCAGGGTTATTCGTATGCTCAACCGTCATATGCATTCTTTTCAAACCAAGGGCCCGTACGATCCTTCGATGTTTTTCATTGCGGCCCACCAGGCTTCTGACCTGTGTAATCTTTAGTTTACCTGACATCTCAAGCCCCTTCCTAAATATCTTCAGGACGAAGGCCGCGTCGTCTGGCAACCTCATCCTTGGTTTCAAGTGACTTCAGCCCGGCCATGGTAGCTCTGACAACGTTATGGGTGTTGTTGGTGCCGATACATTTGGTTAAAATATCGGTAACACCCGCTGCCTCGAGAACCGCGCGAACGCCGCCACCTGCAATGACACCCGTACCTGGAGAGGCCGGTTTCAACATAACCCTACCTGCACCTGCCCGTCCAACGATTTCAAAGGGGATGGTACCGTCAAGTATGGAAACTTTAGTCATGGATTTTTTTGCCTTTTCAAGGCCTTTACGAATGGCCTCGGGAACTTCACCGGCCTTGCCTAAGCCGTAGCCGACACTGCCTTCACCGTCACCAACGACCACGAGGGCGCTGAAGCTGAAATTTCTACCGCCCTTTACGACCTTTGCGACCCTGTTGATTTTAACAACCTTGTCGATCAACAGGCTATCTTCTGCATGATTTTGTGCCAAGGGACTCCCTCCTTATTAGAAATTCAGCCCGGCTTCCCGAGCTCCGTCTGAAAGTGCTTTTACCCGTCCGTGATAGAGGAAACCATTTCTGTCAAAGACAACTTTTGAGATTCCCTTTTCAAGAGCCCTTGCGCCGACCAGGCGTCCGATTGCCGTAGCCGCATCCTTTCCCACCAACTTATCTTTATTCTCAATGAACTCTTTGTCCAGGGTAGACGCCGCTGCAAGGGTAGACCCTGTAACATCGTCGATGACCTGGGCATAAATATGGGCAGAGCTTCTGAATACACAGAGCCTGGGTCGCTCCCCGGTACCAGTAATCCGCTTCCTGATTCTTTTTTGTCTTTTAAGCCTTGAAACAAGCCTTGTGGATTTATTTGCCATAATAGTCTATTCCTGATTTCGTTATTTAGCTGCAGCCTTTCCGGCCTTTTTGATTATTCGTTCGTCAGAATACATGATCCCCTTGCCTTTATAAGGCTCCGGCGGTCTGATCCTTCGAATTCTTGCTGCAGTCTCACCCACGATTTCCTTGTCAATACCCGACAAAGAAAGGGTTGTATTTTTTTCAACGAGTGCGGAAATGCCCTTAGGCAGCTCAAAATTCACAGGATTGGAATAACCCACATTGAGCACAACTGTGTTGCCGTTAACCTCGGCCCGGTATCCGATACCGTTCAACAGAAGTTTTTTCTCGTACCCGACAGATACACCAGTGATCATGTTTGCCACCAACGACCGAAACAGCCCCTGGAGGGCCACAGTCTTTCGATCTTGATCGTCGGTAACTGAAACGTTGACCATACCATTTTCTATCGCCAATTTTACAGCCGGATGCAGACTACGGTCAAGGGAACCTTTAGGGCCTTTAATGGAAATCAAATCACCCTTTACACTCACTTCGACCTTTTCGGGAATCTGGACCGGCTTTTTACCTATTCGTGACATTTATCCCTCCAATGTTACCAGATGTTGCAGAGGACTTCGCCGCCCACGTTCTCTTTTTTAGCCTGTTTATCCGTCATCAAACCCTTTGATGTGGATAGAATCGATATGCCTAAACCATTTAGAACTGATTTTATTTCCTTGGATTTTGTATACATCCTGCGACCGGGTTTACTCACCCGCTCAAGGCCATAAATCACTGGTTTGTCAGCCACGTACTTAAGGTACACACGAAGAATCCCCTGCTTGTCATCTTCAACAAACTTGTAATTCTTGATGTATCCTTGTTCTTTCAGCACCCGCGCCAGCTCTAACTTAAGCTTTGACCCGGGGATATCCACCTTGGCAAACTCTGCTTTAGCACCATTTCTGATTCTGGTAAGCATGTCCGCAACTGGATCACTCATTGCCATAATTTTCTCCTGAACGTTACCTTTTGTTCTGCAGGGTGTTGCCCTGCCCGCCGGTGGTCTCTATTATTACCAGCTCGATTTAGTCACTCCGGGAAGCTTCCCTGCAGAAGCAAGGTCCCGGAAACAGATTCTACAAATTCCCGCTTTTCTGATAAATCCCCGTGGTCGACCGCAGATGGGACACCGATTATAGGCGCGTACCCCAAATTTAGGCGCTCGTGCCGCCTTTGCGATAAGACTTTTTTTAGCCAAATCACCCTCCTTAAAATGCTTGCAATACGCAGTGTCGAGGTTGGACAAAAACTGCCAACCCCCCACTGCATTGAATCAAAAAACCATCAGTTTTTAAAGGGCATCCCAAACTGTTTCAGGAGTTCCTTGCCCTCTTTGTCGGTCTTGGCCGTGGTAACAATGGACACATTCAGGCCCTTGATACTGTCGGTTTGGTCAAAATCGATTTCAGGGAAAATGATGTGCTCCTTAATGCCAAGGCTGTAGTTTCCATGACCGTCAAAGGCCTTACCCGAAATCCCCCTGAAATCCCTAACACGGGGAAGGGTTATGTTGATGAGCTTCAAGAGGAAATCATACATCTTTTCCCGCCTGAGGGTTACCATACAACCGATGGGCATTCCTTCACGCAGCTTAAATGCGGCAATGGATTTTTTTGCCTTGGTAATGACCGGTCGCTGGCCGGCAATCAGAGCAAGGTCCTCAACAGCAGAGTCCAGCAACTTTACATTATTAATGGCCTCACCCAATCCGATATTAAGCACAATCTTATCGAGCTTGGGCACCTCCATGGGGTTCTTATAACCAAAGGTTTCCTTGAGGCCGGGTACTATTTCTTTTTCATACATCTCTTTAAGCGTTGTCATTTCGCTCCTCCGGGTATCCTAGGCATCAATCTGCTCGTTACAGCTCTTGCAGATTCTCACCTTTTTCCCGTCCTCCAGCTGCTTGATTCCGACTCTCACCGGTTTGATGCAGCTGTTGCACATGATCATGAGATTCGAACAGTCCACAGGCATGGGTTTATCCACAATACCACCCTGGGGATTTGCTTGAGTCGGCCTTTGATGAATTTTTGCCACATTGATATTTTCCACAACGGCTCGGTTTTTCTTTCTGAGCACCTTGAGGACCTTACCGATCTTTCCCTTGTCCTTACCGGTAAGTACCTTTACTTTATCTTCTTTTTTAATTTTTAACTTGAAATTTTCCATAGGTTTCTCCAAAAACCGAGCAGTTAAAGCACCTCGGGAGCAAGGGAGATGATCTTCATGAACCGCTTGGCACGAAGTTCCCTGGCTACGGGTCCGAATATTCGGGTTCCAATGGGCTCGTTGGAAGCATTGATGATAACGGCAGAATTGTCGTCAAATCGAATCATGGAACCATCAGGTCTTGAAACCTCTTTCTTGGTTCTCACAATCACGGCCTTGACCACATCGCCCTTTTTCACCTTGGCATTGGGTATCGCCTCTTTAACAGAGACGACAATTACGTCACCAATACCAGCATAACGCCGCTTTGAGCCGCCAAGCACCTTGATGCAATAGAGCTCCTTGGCACCGGAGTTGTCTGCTACAGTTAGTCTTGTCTCGGTCTGAATCATTTTTCAACTCCTCTCAAATCAAACTGCCTTTTTGACAATCTCACTGACGCGAAATCTCTTGGTTTTGCTCAAAGGTCTTGACTCGGTTATCTTGACCATGTCGCCGATCTGGCACAGCTGGGTTTCGTCATGGGCTGCATATTTTTTATGGCTCGTGATATACTTTTTGTATACCCTATGCTGAACAAGACGTTCCACCTCTACGACGACGGACTTATCCATTTTATTTGATACAACAGTACCTAAAAGTACTCTTTTTCTTCCTCTTTCATTCATGGCAGCAACTTTTCTCAAATTAGCTAATGTTTAAATTCATTTCCCGGCAGACGGTCATCAGTCTTGCAATATCCTTACGGATGGATGGGAGAATGGCTGTATTTTCGAGCTGACCAACACCATGCTGAAAGCGCAGATTAAAGAACTCTTTTTTCAGCTCAGTCAGTTTCCCAGTAATTTCCTGGGCACTCATCTCTCTTATCTCAGATATCTTCATTGGCCTAGCTCCTTTCCACAAATCTGGTTTTTACGGAAAGTTTATGGGCCGCAAGACGGAGAGCCTCTTTGGCAAGCTCCCGGGGAACCCCTTCCATTTCATAAAGGATTCTGCCGGGCCTGATTGCCGCAACCCATGCATCCGTTGGACCTTTACCCTTACCCATCCTGACTTCAGCAGGTTTTTTGGTAACCGGTTTGTCCGGAAAAAACCGGATCCAGGTCTTTCCTGTTCTCTTGATCTTACGGGTCAGGGCAATACGAGCAGCTTCTATCTGACGTGCATTTATATATCCGCATTCGGTAGCCTGGAGCCCGAAATCACCAAATGTGAGATCAGTACCTCCAGTGGGTTTACCCTTAAGGCGACCCCTCATCCGTTTACGGTATTTCATTTTTTTAGGACTCAGCATTTATTCATCTCCTAACTGACTCATTTACGCTTTTACGTTTCGATCCGCCTTCAAGACTTCACCCTTGAAGATAAAGGTCTTGATACCGATGGCGCCATAAGTGGTCTTTGCTTCGGTAAAACCGTAATCCACATCTGCCCTCAGGGTGTGAAGGGGAATTCGGCCTTCTTTGTACCACTCGGTTCTGGCCATCTCTGCACCACCCAGACGTCCGGAACAGATGATCTTGATGCCCTGGGCTCCAAAACGCATGGCAGAAGAGACGCTTCTCTTCATGGCCCGCCTAAAAGCGATTCTTCGTTCAAGCTGGGCGGAAATGTTCTCAGCAACAAGCTGGGCATCAATTTCAGGACGACGGATTTCCTGGATATCGATGAGCACCTCAGGGGTGATCATTTGCTCGATCTCTTTTTTAAGAAGAGCGATCTCACTCCCCTTTTTACCGATAATGATTCCAGGCCTTGCAGCAAACACCCTGATCCTGATCCGTTTTGTGAAACGCTCAATTTCTATCTTTGAAATACCGGCATGGAAAAGTTTCTTCTTGAGAAACGCCCTGAGCTTGTAGTCTTCAAAAACAAAATCAGCGTAGTTTTTATCTGCGTACCACCTGGAATCCCAGGTTTTAACGATGTTTAATCTTAATCCGATTGGATTTACTTTCTGGCCCAAGCCTTCGCCCTCCCTTTATTAGACCGTTGCATCGACAATGACAGTAAGGTGACTGGATCTTTTCAGAATCCGTGCGCCTCTGCCCCTGGCCCTGGCCCTGAAACGTTTGAGCGTCGGACCCTGGTCAACAATAATGTTCTTCACCCTGAGATCGTCAACATCCATCTCATGGTTGTGCTCAGCATTGGCAACGGCAGAGCTGAGGGCTTTTGCTATGATTTCTGCGGCCTTTAAGGGCATGAACTTTAACAGGTTCAATGCGTCTTCAACCTTTTGTCCTTTGATGACATCCACCGGGCCACGTAACTTCTGCGGGGATATACGAACATATTTTGTAACTGATTTAACTTCCATCTCAATATCCTTTAGCTTTTAAACCCGCCGGGTTATCTCATCTTGGCTTTTTTGTCGCCAGCGTGCCCGTAGAAGGTACGGGTTGGGGAGAATTCTCCGAGTTTATGGCCCACCATGTTTTCAGTTACAAAAACCGGGACAAATTTTTTGCCATTGTGCACAGCAAGGGTAAGGCCAACCATATCCGGAAATATGGTGGATCTCCTTGACCAGGTCTTGATGACCTTTTTGCTTCTCGTTTCCTGTGCAACCAGCACCTTATTTAAAAGCTCCTGGGCGATGTACGGGCCTTTTTTTAACGATCTTGGCATATCAGATCACCTATTATTTCCTTTTAGCTCTTCTTTTAATGATGTACTGATCGGATTTCTTGTTTGTCCGTGTTCTGTAACCCTTTGCAGGTGTTCCCCACGGGCTGCAAGGATGCCTGCCGCCTGAAGATCTACCCTCACCACCACCCATGGGATGATCCACGGGGTTCATTGCTACACCTCTGACTGACGGACGACGGCCAAGCCATCTTGCGCGACC
Source organism: Desulforapulum autotrophicum HRM2 (assembly GCF_000020365.1). Lineage (NCBI taxonomy): Bacteria > Pseudomonadati > Thermodesulfobacteriota > Desulfobacteria > Desulfobacterales > Desulfobacteraceae > Desulforapulum > Desulforapulum autotrophicum. Next base: position 4,073,758 of record NC_012108.1, read on the forward strand.
GGCCTTTCCAAGCTTTAGATCGCCGTGCTTTTCATTACCAATCCGTCCAATGGTTGCCTTGCACTTAAGATGAATCATGCGAACTTCACCCGACGGTAACAACACCTGGGCGTATTTTCCCTCTTTAGCCATGAGCCGTGCAAAGGCTCCAGCACTTCTTACAACCTGGCCGCCCTTTTCTACCTTAAGTTCGATGTTGTGGATACGGGTTCCCAGGGGAATGTTCTCCAAAGGAAGGCAGTTACCCGGCTTGATATCGGCTTCAGGTCCTGTCTCGATAAGATCACCTACATTGATCTCCCTGGGTGCCAGGATATAACGTTTTTCACCGTCGGCATACACAAGAAGGGCAATACGTGCACTTCTGTTGGGATCATACTCTATGGATGAAACCTTGGCCGGAATTCCGTCCTTGTCACGCTTGAAATCGATAATACGATAGTGGCGTTTGGCTCCACCACCCTTGTGGCGACTGGTAATTCTACCGTTTACATTACGACCACCCGTCTTTTTAAGCCTTGAAAGAAGACCCTTTTCCGGCTGGGTCTTTGTAATCTCTTCAAAGGAATGGTATTCCTGAGCTCTTCTTCCGGGTGATGTCGGTTTTGTCTTTAATATTGACATGTTTACCTCTTTTTAAACACCTTCAAAAAAATCAATTCTCTGCCCAGGCATAAGCTTGACAATGGCTTTTTTCCAATTGCGCCTCTTTCCGACAATCCGGCCACGCTGTTTCACCTTGCCCTTAACCTGCATGGTTTTAACGGCCTGGACCCTGGTATTGAAAATTTTTTCAATTGCGTTTTTAATATCTACCCGGTTTGCGTCTCTTGCGACCTCAAAAGTGATCTGGTTGTCAGTCTCTTTTTGCAGATTGGTCTTCTCAGTATTGATGGGGCGTCTTATGATGTCATACTCTCTCATCGTGTAAACCTCCCCTCAATTTCTTTGATTGCTGATTCTATCAAAAGGAGATTGTCGTATTTAAGAATGTCATATACGTTCAAGCCTTCTGTTCGGATTACCTTCACATCCGGAATATTTCTGGCGGAAAGAACAAGATTTCTGTCGTCTCCGTCAATGACGATCAGGGTGTTTTTCAGGCCCAGATGATCAATAATAGAATCAAATTCCTTGGTCTTGATCGAATCCATAGCAAAGGTGTCGATCACCGAAAGTTCGTTGGCAGCAAGCTTTGAGCTCAATGCCATTTTAAGGGCCAATGCCCTTACTTTCTTAGGAATTGCGTATGCATAGGATCTTGGCGCAGGTCCAAAAATAACCCCGCCGCCCCTTCTAAGGGGTGATTTTACAGAACCCGAACGTGCGTTGCCGGTTCCCTTTTGCCTGTAAAGCTTTCTAGTGCTTCCAGATACCTCGGATCTGCCCTTGGACTTGGCAGTTCCGCTTCTCCGTCTAGCAAGCTGCATTCTAACCACATCATGCAGTACGCTCTTCTTTACAGGAATGCTGAATACCTCATCAGCGAGAAAGGCCTCAGAGACCTTTTCACCTGATCTGTTTAATACATCTACAGCAGCCATATCCTTCCTCATCAAACTTTAGCGACCGTGCTTCACTGCGATAATCATTGCAATACCCACGGCCGCATTTAAGAACCGTATTGAACCCCCAAGGGGAACCAATACAAACTTGTCTACCGGATTGAACCTGAACAACTGCCCTGTCCGGCTTAGCACTTGCCTGTGAATTTTATGGTGTCACAGGTCTTTTTGCCGTTCAGCTATACGGCCTTACGAATCTCAAGAAGTCCGGTTTTCCAGCCGGGTACGGGTCCTTTGATCATTACTAAATTTTCATCAGGTCTGATGTCAATGATCTCAAGATTTTTGACGGTCTTTCTGTCAACACCCATGTGACCGGGCATTCTTCTACCCTTCACAACCCTTGCAGGCCATGCAGAACAACCAATTGAACCTGGTTTTCGATGATTCCTGCAACCGTGGGTCTCTGGTCCCCGTGAGAAACCGTGGCGCTTGATGGTTCCGGCAAATCCACGACCCTTTGAGGTCCCCGACACATTGACCTTGTCGCCAATGGCAAAGCCATCAAGACCAATGTTCTGGCCGACTTCAAACTCGTCAGTGTTTTCAACCCTGAACTCGCGGACAACGTTGAACCCGGTTGAACCACTCTTGGAAAAATGGCCGACCTTGGGTTTATTGCATTTTGCCAGGGCCCGCTCGTCAAATCCGAGCTGAAGGGCGTTGTAACCGTCAGTCTTCTCAGCCTTAACCTGGGTAACCACACAGGGGCCGAACCTTACGACGGTTACAGGGACAAGCGTTCCGTCTGCGGCAAAGATGCTTGTCATGCCGATTTTTTTACCTAACATTCCTTTAAACATGATAACTTCCTGCTCTCTTCGCTATAGTTTTATCTCAACATCAACACCTGGTGAAAGATCAAGCTTCATAAGAGCATCGACGGTCTGCTGGGTGGGTTCCAGAATATCCATCAGACGTTTATGGGTTCTGATCTCAAACTGCTCACGTGATTTTTTATTCACATGGGGGGATCGCAGAACACAAAACTTGTTGATCCGTGTGGGCAGTGGAATCGGCCCCACAACCTTTGCACCCGTCTTCCTGGCAGTGTCAACAATATCAATGGACGACTGGTCAAGGAGTTTGTGATCGTATGCTTTTAGTCTGATCCTGATTTTGGTCTTTATCATATCAATCTCGTTCTCTTACCTATTGGATTATTTCACCGACAACACCGGCACCGACGGTACGTCCGCCTTCTCTGATTGCAAACCTGAGCTCTTTTTCCATTGCAATGGGAGCAATCAATTCTGCTTCGATGGTCGCATTATCACCAGGCATAATCATTTCGACACCTTCAGGCAACGTAAGGATACCTGTAACGTCTGTTGTCCTGAAAAAGAACTGGGGTCTGTATCCGCTGAAGAAAGGAGTGTGGCGCCCGCCTTCTTCCTTGCTCAGGCAGTAAATCTCAGCCTTAAACTTGGTATGGGGGGTGATGGTTCCGGGCTTTGCAACAACCTGGCCCCTTTCAACGGCATCACGTTTAGTACCACGAAGCAACAGACCTACATTGTCGCCTGCCCTTCCCTCGTCCAGAAGTTTCCTGAACATCTCAACACCGGTGCAGATGGTTTTGGTGGTCTCACGGATACCCACAAGTTCAACCTCTTCACCTGTTTTGATGACACCACGGTCGATTCTGCCGGTAACAACGGTTCCACGTCCTGAGATCGAGAAAACATCCTCGATGGGCATGAGGAAATCCTTGTCCGTGTCACGTACAGGCTCTGGGACATACTCATCAAGAACCTTCAAAAGCTCATGAATACAAGCTGCTGCAGGGTCATCCGAAGTATCTGCCTCAAGTGCCTTGAGGGCGGAACCACGTATAATCGGTGTGTCATCTCCGGGGAACTCATATTTAGTCAAAAGTTCCTGGAGCTCCATCTCTACAAGCTCAAGGAGTTCCTCATCGTCAACCATATCACATTTGTTCAAGAACACGACGATGCTTGGCACACCAACCTGACGGGCAAGCAGGATGTGCTCACGGGTCTGGGGCATGGGACCATCATCGGCTGAAACAACGAGGATAGCGCCGTCCATCTGAGCCGCACCAGTGATCATATTTTTGATATAATCGGCATGGCCAGGGCAGTCCACATGGGCGTAGTGACGATTGGCTGTCTCATACTCAACATGGGCTGTGGAAATGGTGATACCCCTTTCTCTTTCTTCAGGGGCCTTGTCAATCTCGTCAAAGGCGATATACTTGCCATGACCGAGAAGGGCTGCATGCTTTGTGATTGCAGCAGTAAGTGTGGTTTTACCATGATCAATGTGACCAATGGTTCCAATGTTAACGTGGGGCTTATTCCGCTCAAATTTTTCTTTAGCCATCTTAAAATCTCCCTCCCTGACATATCAACAGGACGTTCTTTTTTTGCTGTTTTACCAACGAAAGTGGGCAAAAGCCTTGTTCGCCTCTGCCATCTTGTGTGTATCCTCTTTTTTCTTGACCGCGCCGCCCCGTTCATTGTAGGCGTCCAGGAGCTCGGCTGCGAGTTTGTTGGACAGCCCTTTTTCAGAGCGACTCCGACTGAAACGAAGCAGCCATCTGAAGGCAAGGGCAGTCTGCCTTGAGGATTTTATTTCAGTCGGCACCTGGTAAGTTGACCCACCGACTCTTCTGGATTTAACCTCGACCGAAGGCCGAATGTTACCGATGGCCTTTTCAAAGACCTTAAGGGATGACTCACCGAGCTTTTCTTCGACAAGCTCCATTGCATCTTTAAACACCTTTTCTGCAACACTTTTCTTGCCGTCCCTCATGATGCAGTTGACGAACTTCACCGAGATGTGTTCATCCTTACTTATGGCATTTTTCAAATGCCCTGATACTATTTTTTTTCTTGCCATGTATCCACCAATTCCTAATCGTGATTCAAAAATATCCAGGCAGCGTCACGTGCCGGTCTTTTTGATTATTTGGGCCGTTTAGCTCCATACTTGGACCTTCCCTGTTTTCTATCTTCAACGCCAAGGGTATCCAGGGTGCCCCTCACAATGTGATACCGGACACCGGGAAGATCCTTTACCCTACCGCCCCTGACAAGGACGACCGAATGCTCCTGAAGATTATGACCCATTCCGGGGATATATGCTGCAACTTCCATTCCCGTTGTCAACCTTACCCTTGCAACCTTACGAAGGGCCGAGTTGGGCTTTTTGGGTGTGGATGTATAGACCCTTGTACAAACGCCGCGTTTCTGCGGGCCGCCCTTAAGAGCAGGCGTACTCTGTTTCTTTTCGGCCTTTTTTCTACCTTTTCTAACCAGCTGATTAATGGTCGGCATACCGTAATAACACTCCTTATCGAATATTTTCGAATCTTCCTGTACGACAAAATGTAAGATTATTATACATAAGCATTGATTTTGTCAAGGTTTTTGTTTATGCGGATCTCGAAACACTAGACCGCAGCCGGTGAAGCTGTCTCAATTGCAAGGTCCTTATAGGCCACATAGCCCGTTCCTGCTGGGACCAACCGCCCCATGACCACATTTTCCTTTAATCCCTTGAGATCATCCAGACGACCCTGCATGCTCGCTTCTGTGAGGACCTTTGTCGTCTCCTGGAATGAAGCGGCCGAGATAAAGCTGTCCGTTGCAAGGGATGCCTTGGTGATTCCAAGGATGAGGGGCTCTCCCCTTGCTGGTTCACCACCCTTTTGCACAACCGCTCTGTTGGCTGCGGCAAACCGTGCCCGGTCCACCTGCTCGTCCGGGATGAAATCAGTATCCCCGACATCGATCACCTTTACCCTGCGCATCATCTGGCCAATGACCACCTCGATGTGCTTGTCGTTGATCCTTACGCCCTGGAGTCGGTAAACCTCCTGAACCTCATCTACAAGATAGCGGGCCAGGGCGACCTCACCCTTAATATTCAAGATGTCCTGGGGATTTGCACTGCCCCCGATCAGGGGCTCACCCGCTTTGACATAGTCGCCGTCATAGACGGTCACATGGCGACCCTTGGGGATGAGATACTCCCTTTTTTCACCCACATCTGTGGGCATAACCGTTACCTTCTGTTTTCCCTTGGTACCCTTGGACACGGTCACATACCCGTCAATCTCGGTCAAAACCGTGGGTTCCTTGGGTTTTCGAACCTCAAAAAGCTCTGCAACCCTGGGCAGACCACCGGTAATATCCTTGGTCTTAGATGTGGCCCTGGGAAGCTTTGCAATGATGTCACCAGCCATGACCTGATCGTCCTCGTCCACCATGAGAATGGCGTTGACCGGTAGAAAATAACGGGCAACCGCACCACTACCTGGCGATTTAACACCTTTACCTTCCTGATCCCTGAAGGTGATCCTGGGTCGAACATCTGCAACCTTGCTTTCGATAATGGTCCGGCTCACCTTACCCGTTACCTGGTCGATCTTCTCCTGGACCGTTGCTCCGGCTTCGATGTCGGCATACCTGACCCGGCCGCTCACCTCGGTGATGATGGGAGTGGTGAAGGGATCCCATTCAGCAATCCTGTCTCCTACTTCAACCTCCTGGCCCTCTCGTACAAGCAGGGTGGCACCATAAATGATATCATCGTGGGCCCGCTCCCTTCCCTCAGGGCCGACAATGGAGAATCCGCCGCCCTTACGGTTCATGACAATCTGCTTGTCCTCTGCGGTGGTAACAATCTGAATGTTTTCGTTCAGATTGATGGTTCCCGCAACCCTTGCCTTGATCTCAGCAACCTCGACCTTTCTGCTGGCCGTACCACCGATATGAAAGGTCCTCATGGTGAGCTGGGTACCCGGCTCTCCAATGGACTGAGCAGCCATGATACCTACAGCCTGGCCGATATCCACGGTCTTTCCATAGGCAAGATCCCGACCGTAGCAACGGGCGCACACTCCGGTTTTAGCCTTGCAGGTTAGAACGCTTCTGATCTTGACGCTGGTGACACCTGCAGCCTCAATCTTTTCAACCATGGCCTCGTCGAGTTCAACGTTTCTCTCAACAATGATCTCATCCTTGTAAAGATCACGTACATCCTCCTGGGTGACCCGGCCAAGGATACGTTCTCCAAGACTCTGGATCACTTCCCCCCCCTCAAGCAGGGATTCAACCTCCACACCCATGAGGGTACCGCAGTCGTCTTCGGACACGGTACAATCTTGTGCAACATCGGCAAGTCTTCGGGTAAGATACCCAGAGTTCGCCGTTTTAAGGGCCGTATCTGCGAGACCCTTTCTGGCACCATGGGTGGAAATGAAGTACTGAAGGACAGTAAGCCCTTCACGGAAGCAGGCCGTGATGGGGTTCTCAATAATTTCACCCGAGGGTTTAGCCATAAGCCCCCTCATGCCGGCCAGCTGACGCATCTGATCCTTACTTCCCCTGGCACCCGAATCGGCCATCATATAAACGGCGTTGAGGATATCCCCCTTAGGCCCCTGATAGCTCTTGGCACTTGCCGGGTTTTTCATCACTTCCATCATGGCATCGGCAATGTCATCAGTGCTCTTTGCCCAGATATCAACCACCTTGTTGTACTTTTCCCCCTGGGTAATGAGACCCTCGGAATACTGCTCCTTGATGTCGATCACACTCTTTTCAGCATCATGGATGATATCCCATTTATTGTCAGGAATGATCATGTCATCGATGCAGATGGAAAGCCCGCCAAGGGTCGAGTGTTTGTATCCGATGTCCTTGAGCCTGTCAGCCAGAACCACGGTCTCTTTGATGCCGATATTCCGATAGGCATAATCCACAAGCTCCCTGACCGCTGATTTTGTCATGAGCCGGTTCACCAGGTGGAATGGAATCGTGGTCTCTCTCAGATCCACCCGAAAAATATTATAAAATCCACCAGATTCGATCACATCGGAAAACTGGCCCTTTCTCAAACCAAAGAGCTGCTCGGCCTTTATCTCGGAAACCTGGAATACGTTCTTAAACTCCTTGCGGGTAAGAACACCAGTAGCTCCCTGGGTGGCCTTGGTCTCTTCATCGGAAAAAAGCTCAGACACCTCGTCAAAGGTCCTTGCGCTCTTGAGCATCTGCAGGGCCTCAAGGGCCGTTTCTTTATCAGCCACCCGGATACGGCTCATGGAAAGCAGTGTATCACCAGGGATGATCTCCCAAAGCAAAATCCTGCCGCAGGTGGTCTTGTAGACCTTGCCGTCAATGCGGACATTAATTTTCGTGTTCAAATGGAGTTCGTTTGCGTCAAAGGCACACCGAACCTCTTCAATACCTGAAAAACGGCTACCCTCACCGGGAAGTCCTGGAACCTCCCGGGTCATGTAGTAAATACCCAGAACAATATCCTGGGTGGGAACAATCACCGGCTGACCATTGGCAGGTGACAAAATATTGTTGCTGGCCAGCATAAGTATCCTTGCCTCAAGTTGAGACTCAAGGGAAAGGGGCAGATGAACAGCCATCTGGTCACCGTCAAAATCGGCATTGAACGCGGGACAAACCAATGGATGAAGCTGGATAGCCTTTCCTTCGATTAGGATCGGCTCAAAGGCCTGAATACCGAGGCGATGGAGGGTGGGGGCACGGTTGAGCATGATGGGGTATTCCCTGACCACATGATCCAGGGCATCCCACACCTCGACCTCCTCCCTTTCAACCATTTTTTTGGCGCTCTTGACTGTGGAAACAAGCCCCTTCTGCTCAAGGTAGTTGTAGATGAACGGTTTAAACAGTTCCAGGGCCATCTTTTTGGGCAGTCCACACTGGTGAAGCCGCAAATCAGGCCCCACCGTAATAACCGTACGGCCTGAATAATCAACCCGCTTTCCAAGAAGGTTCTGTCGAAAACGCCCCTGTTTACCCTTGAGGGTATCACTCAGGGATTTTAAGGGGCGCTTGTTGGTTCCGGTGACCACCCTGCCGTGCCGGCCATTGTCAAACAGAACATCAACAGCCTCCTGGAGCATACGTTTTTCGTTCCTGACAATGATGTCAGGGGCGTTGAGGTCAACGAGTCGTTTGAGCCGATTGTTCCGGTTGATCACTCGTCTATAAAGATCGTTGAGATCACTTGTGGCAAAACGACCGCCCTCAAGGGGAACCAGGGGCCGAAGATCCGGCGGCAAAACAGGCAGAGCCGTCATGATCATCTTGGTGGGACTCTGGCCCGAAGTCCGGAAAGCATCAACCACCTTAAGCCGTTTTGCCATTTTCTGACGTTTGGCAACGGATTTGGTTGTCCCGATCTCTTCCCTGAGCTCCTGGTACACGGCCTCCAGATCAACCTGTTCCAGAAGCTGTAAAACTGCTTCAGCACCCATACCAGCCTCAAAGGAGCCAAAACCATACAGCTCAATGGCCTCGTGGTATTTTTCATCGGACAAAAGCTGAAGCTTGGCCAGTCCTGTCTCCTTTGGGTCAATGACCACGTAGGAGTCAAAGTAAAGAACCTTTTCAAGATTCTTCAGGGTAAGGTCCAGCATGTTTCCGATCTTACTCGGCAGGCTTTTTAAGAACCAGATGTGGGAAACAGGACAGGCAAGCTCAATATGGGCCATGCGTTCCCGCCGTACCTTGGACTGAATAACCTCAACACCGCATTTTTCACAAATAACCCCCCGGTGCTTCATGCGTTTATACTTGCCGCAGTTGCACTCATAATCCTTTGTGGGGCCAAATACCTTTGCACAGAAAAGCCCATCACGTTCAGGCTTGAATGTCCGGTAATTGATGGTTTCAGGTTTTTTTATTTCACCGTGGGACCACTCTCTTATCTGATCTGAAGAGGCAAGCGCTATCTGAACACCCGTATAAATTTTGGGATCTTTGGGCTTGGCAAAGAAGTCGTATATGGTTTCCAATATCTTCTCCTTATTTTTTCCCTTCTAAAAGGTTTATATCCAGACCCAGACTCTGGAGTTCTTTGGTAAGAACCCTGAAAGATTCAGGCATTCCAGGTTCAAGAACATTCTGTCCTTTGACGATCTTTTCATACATGCGTGTCCTTCCCGTCATATCATCTGATTTTACCGTAATAAACTCCTGAAGCGCATGGGCGGCGCCATAGGCTTCCATGGCCCAAACCTCCATCTCTCCAAGACGCTGACCACCGAACTGGGCCTTCCCGCCCAACGGCTGCTGGGTCACAAGGGAGTAGGGTCCGATCGACCGGGCATGAATCTTGTCATCGACAAGGTGATGGAGCTTGAGCATGTACATGATACCCACGGTAATGGGCTTGTCAAAGGGCTCACCCGTGCGACCGTCGTAGAGGGTCGACTGACCCGACGGATCAAGACCGGCATAGCTGATCAGCGACTTGATCTCGCTCTCGGCCGCACCATCAAAAACCGGCGTGGCCATGTGAACCCCGTTTTTATACATGGAGGCAAATTCAAGGAACTCGGTGTCATCCATATGGTCTATGGTATCAACGAATTGAATCTCTTCCTCGTTGGTCCGTTTGGCCATACTCTTTTCAACGGTGTAATGGGAGGAAAAATCATAATGTGTTTTATCCTTGTTTGCCCGTTCGCCCGTTTTTATAAGAGGAGTTGTGAAAATTCTCTTAATTCTGGCCCTCAGTTCGTCGGTCTTTTTCTCATAGATGAGATCATCGATCTGGCGACCAAGGCCCCTGGCAGCACACCCCAGGTGAATTTCAAGAATCTGCCCAACGTTCATCCTTGACGGCACACCAAGGGGATTGAGTACCATGTCGACGGTCCTGCCGTCTTCAAAGTAAGGTAAATCTGCCACAGGGAGAATCCTGGAGACTACGCCCTTGTTACCGTGGCGGCCTGCCATTTTATCCCCCACCGACAAAACACGTTTCATGGCAACGTTGATCTTGATCAGCTTGAGCACACCTGGAGGCAGATCATCGCCTTTTTCATACCGGGATGCCTGGTTGTTGAAGTTTTCCCTGGCTTTTTTGATCTGGGTCTCAGCCTTTTCAAGGATGACATGGGCCATTTCCGTAAGCGATGAGTCCTCAACAGTCAGGCCCATTAAATCGGTTAGAGAAATGCCCTCAAACAGGCCACGGGTTACCAGCGTTCCTGCCGGGACAACTACCTTTTTACCTTTTTTAACAACAGCCTGAAGCGCCTGACCTGCGAGGATGTCTTCAAGACGCTCCTGGATGGTCTCGGTGATGATACGCACTTCATCGTCCCGATCCTTTTCAAGCTTTTCAATCTCAAGATCTTCAATCAGTCTTGTGCGGTCATCCTTTGGAAGTCCCCTTCGGGAAAATACCTTGGCAGCGGTCACAACCCCCTCAACCCCGGGGGGTACTCTGAGGGAGGTATCTTTAACGTCACCTGCTTTTTCCCCAAAAATGGCGCGAAGCAGTTTTTCCTCGGGACTCAGCTGTGTTTCCCCCTTGGGCGTGATTTTGCCCACAAGGATGTCACCGGGCTTGACCTCGGCACCCAGGCGGATGATACCGCTGTCGTCGAGATCTTTTAATGCCTCTTCCCCGGCATTGGGAATATCACGGGTGATCTCCTCCTTGCCAAGCTTTGTGTCCCGGGCAACAACCTCAAATTCCTCCACATGAACTGAAGTGTATACCCCTTCCTTGACCAGTCGTTCACTTACAAGGATGGAATCCTCATAGTTGTATCCGCCCCAGGGCATGAAAGCCACAGTAACGTTCTTTCCAAGGGCAAGCTCACCCATTTCAGTTGAGGGACCATCGGCGATGACCTCGCCTTTTCTTACGGCGTCACCCTTTTTAACGATGGGTCGATGGTTAAAACAGGTATTCTGGTTGGATCGAACAAACTTGGAAGCCGTGTATATGGTCACGGTCCTGTCATCTGAACCTTTACCGTTTTCAGTATTTTTGACAACAATCCGTTTGGCATCCACATCAACAACAATACCATCGTGCTCAGCCACAATTGCCACACCTGAATCCCGGGCAACCACCCCTTCGATGCCAGTGCCCACAAGGGGGGCCTCGCTTCGAATCAGGGGAACCGCCTGACGCTGCATGTTAGAACCCATCAGTGCACGGTTTGCATCATCGTTCTCCAGAAAGGGAATCAACGAGGCGGAAACTGAAACCAGCTGGTTCGGAGAGACATCCATGAACTCAATGTCGTTTTTAGCAACCATCTCAAACTCTCCACCCACCCGTGAGGTGACAAGGTCGTTCATCAGATGACCTTGATCATCAAGCACAGCGTTTGCCTGGGCGATGGGATGTTCTTTTTCCTCAAATGCAGAAAGATGGGTAATCTGTTTTGAGACCACACCGTCTTTTGCAATCCTGTAAGGGGTTTCAATAAAACCAAAATCGTTGACCCTTGCGTAGGTACAAAGGGATACAATGAGCCCGATGTTGGGTCCCTCAGGAGTCTCAATTGGACAGATCCTGCCGTAATGGGATGGATGAACATCCCTGACTTCAAAGCCTGCACGTTCCCGTGTAAGGCCACCCGGTCCCAGGGCCGAAAGCCGTCGCTTATGGGTGGTCTCGGACAAGGGATTGGTCTGGTCCATGAACTGGGAGAGCTGACTTGTGCCGAAGAACTCCCTTACTACGGCTGAAACAGGTTTTGGATTGACAAGGTCGTGGGGCATCATGGCATCAACCTCTTGCATGCTCATGCGTTCCTTGATGGCCCGCTCCATCCTGACAAGCCCGATCCTGTACTGGTTTTCAAGAAGTTCACCAACCGCCCGGACACGCCGATTTCCGAGATGGTCGATGTCGTCCACGGCACCCTGGGTATCCTTGAGCTCCACAAGGGTGGCAGCTGTAAGCAGAATATCCTCCCTTCGAAGGGTTCTCACGTCAATGCCCGTTGACATGCCCAGCCGATGGTTCATCTTGAGACGGCCAACATTGGAAAGGTCGTAATAAGCCGGCTTGAAAAACAGATGATCGATAAAATCCTGGGCAACCTCGGGGGTGGCTGGATTTCCGGGCCTCAGCCTTCTGTAAATCTCGATCAGGGCCTCTGCACGGCTGGTAACCTTGTCCACGGCAAGGGTCTTGCGCATGGAGTCAGAACTGTAGGTGTCCACGTAAAGAATGCTGAACTCAGTGATCCCGGCATCAGCAATCTTCTCAAGTACCTCGGGGTCAATCAGTGAACCCGCCTTTGCAAGGATCTCCTCTGTTTCTGGATGGACAACGGAAGTGGCAAACCCCCTGCCGATGATGTCCTCCTCACTGATGGGTATGGACTTGAGACCGGCAACCTGGAGTTGCTTCAGGGCCCGGAGGGTAAACAACCGCCCCTTTTTAACAACTGCCTCACCGGTTTCAGGATCAAGGATATCAAAACTTGCCCGGTTCCTTTTGAGGTTATCGGGGTTGAACTCCTTGAACAGAATACCGTCTTTTTTTACAATTTGCTCCTTTTTATAAAAGAAGCTTAAGATGTCTTCATTGGTGTAACCAAATGCCTTAAAAAGGATGGTCACAGGAAATTTCCGACGTCGGTCGATGCGGATATTAACAATATCCTTGGGGTCGATCTCCATATCGATCCAGGATCCCCGGACAGGGATGATTCGAGCGGTATAGATAATCTTTCCGCTGGAATGACTCTTTCCCTTGTCATGGTCGAAAAACACACCTGAGGATCTGTGAAGCTGGCTGACAACAGCGCGTTCGGTACCGTTAATTATAAAAGTACCACGTTTCGTCATCAAAGGAATGGTTCCGAAATAAATTTCCTGCTCTTTGATGTCCCGAATGGAGGTAACCCCTGCATCCTTGTCCACATCATAAACAACGAGCCTTACGGTTATATTAACGGGAATTTCATAGGTCATCCCTCGACTGATGCACTCTTTCATGGAATGCTTTGTCTCTCCAAACGAATACGAGACATATTCAAGGGATGAGGTACCTGTGAAGTCTTTAATAGGAAGAACGGACTTGAATACAAGATGAATTCCGATATCTTCCCTTTCTTCAGGCGGTACATTTCTCTGGAGGAAACGTTCAAAAGAGGTGCGTTGCATCCCTATGAGATCAGGAATGTCGACGACCCTGCTCTTACTGCCAAATTCTTTTCGTATGCGCTTGCTTGCCAAAAGGCTCCCGGTCATGGTATCTCCAAATATGGCTTTATTATAACCGTGAAAGCGGAGACATGGCCGTATCGGCCGTGCCCCCGCGTCGAGTGTAAATAACTTCAAATTTTTTCAAATAGTTGGAAACTTCACCAGCTATTTTACAGAGACCTGGGCACCAGCTGCTTCGAGCTGTGCCTTGATCTTTTCTGCTTCTTCCTTTACAATCCCTTCCTTGACTGGCTTGGGAGCCTCGTCTACAAGGGCTTTTGCCTCTTTAAGACCAAGACCTGTAATTGCACGAACCTCTTTGATGACGCCGATCTTTTTATCACCGGCAGCCTCAAGGATAACATCAAACTCGGTCTGCTCTTCGGCTGCTGCGCCTGCATCTGCGGCTCCGCCTGCGGCCATCATGGCAACAGGAGCTGCTGCAGAGACACCAAATTTTTCCTCAAGCTCTTTCACAAGCTCTGACAGCTCAAGAACACTCATGTTTGCAATAAATTCAACTACATCGTCTTTTGTGACATCAGCCATTACTTTCTCCTTGGATAACCCTGCGAAGAGTTATATAGATCTATGATTTAATCGTTGTTTGGTCGTTGTTAAAGCCTATGCCGCTTCCTTCTGATCAGAAATAGCAGAAAGAACCGTCATAAATGCCCTTGGGACACCGGAAAGAACCCGTACAAGGCCAGTTGGAACACCATTCATTGCGGACAGCAACTGGGCCAGAAGAACCTCTCGAGACGGCATTTTTGCAAGGGCCTTGATATCATCCACCGAGAGAACCTTACCATTCATGGTCCCAGCTTTGATCTCAAGTTTGTCGTTATCTTCTGCAAACTTGACAAGAACTCTTGCCGGAGCGACAGGATCATCCTTGCAGGTTGCAATGGCATTGGGTCCCTTGAAGAAATCCTTCATCAAAGCGGTATCTGTACCCTCGGACGCCATTCCAAGAAGCGTATTCTTCACAACAGCCAGCTGAACACCCTCTTTTCTCAACTCTGACCGGAGCTGGGTCATGGATTCAACATTGAGCCCCTTGTAATCCACAAGAATCGAGATCTGGGTTTCCTTTAGGCAAACCGCAAAATCGGCTACAAACTCTTTTTTATTAGATAAATTCAATAAACTACACCTCCTTTCCAAATACAACATTTTTTTCAGAGGTGCCAACGGTGCCAAAACAGATTTCTGTCTAGGCAGGCCGGCATCGCCGATTATACACATTTGAGGATGTGCACCTACTGTCTTTGACAGACAATTAATAAATATGAAGCCATGTTCAAGGACATGGCGGCAACCGGAAGGGGACTGGTGAACCCTACTTGGTAAACATGGGATCTATTTTTACGCCGGGGCCCATGGTAGTTGAAACAGTTATGGTTTTAAGATAAGTTCCCTTACTGGAAGCTGGTTTAAGGGCAATGATCATATTGATGAAGGCCTTAACGTTTTCGACCAGTTTTTCAGGACCAAAGGAAACCTTACCAACGGGCACATGAATAATACCGGCTTTCTCAACCCTGAAATCTATCTTACCCGCCTTGAGCTCTTCAACGGCCTTTGCAACATCAAAGGTCACCGTTCCGGTCTTTGCATTGGGCATCAATCCACGTGGTCCGAGGACCCTGCCAAGCTTACCAACGGTTCCCATCATGTCAGGTGTTGCAATTGCCTTGTCAAAACCGAACCAGCCATCTTTTATCTTAGCAACGGTTTCTTCGTCGGCTATAAAGTCGGCGCCTGCATCCAGGGCTTCTTTTTCTTTTTCACCCTTAGCAAAAACCAGAACCTTCACTTCTTTTCCAAGACCATTGGGAAGGGCTACGGTTCCCCTGACCATCTGATCTGCGTGGCGCGGGTCAACTCCAAGTCTCACAGCAATATCAACCGTTTCATCGAATTTTACATAGGATGATGCGAGTGAGAGCTCTAAAGCTTCATTGAAATCATAGCGAGCCTGCTTATCGATCTTTTTTGACATTTCCGTATATTTTTTACCGTGCTTCGGCATTTTATATCACTCACTCCTTTAACGGTTAAACTACTTCGATACCCATACTTCTGGCCGTACCAGCAATTATACTTACAGCTGCATCAACATCGGCAGCGTTCAAATCTTCCATCTTCAAGGTCGCGATCTCAACAAGCTGGTCATGGGTCACCTTTCCAACCTTGTCCCGGTTAGGGACACCAGAACCCTTGCTGATTTTTGCTGCCCTTTTCAAAAGCATGGAGGCCGGGGGGGTCTTTGTGATAAAGGTAAACGATCTGTCTTGGTATACGGTTATAACAACAGGAATTATGGAACCTGCGTCATTGGCTGTCCTGGCATTAAAGGCCTTGCAGAAATCCATGATGTTCACACCGTGCTGACCCAGTGCAGGTCCAATTGGCGGTGATGGATTTGCCTTACCAGCCTCTACCTGAAGTTTGATCAGCGCCATTACTTTTTTTGCCATCTTATTTACTCCTGACACTCACTTTAAAGTTTCGTAATTTAAATCTTTGTGACCTGGACAAAGTCAAGTTCAACAGGTGTTGCCCGCCCGAAGATACTGACAAGGACCCGAACCTTTCCCTTGTCGGGATTCGACTCTTCTACCGTTCCGTTAAAGTTGGTAAACGGCCCGTCAGTCACCCGTACATCATCACCCGGTTCAAAATAATATTTGGGCTGGGGTTTATTTTTACCCTGCTCCATTCGCTCAACAATGGCTGCGGCTTCTGCATCGGAAATGGGAGCCGGTTTGTTCTTGCCGCCCAGAAACCCAGTCACTTTTGGCGTGGAATTAACAATATGCCAGGTCTCATCGTTCAAGGACATGCGCACAAGAATATAACCCGGGTAAAACTTACGTGAGGATTCCCGCTTTTTCCCATTGACAAGTTCCACAACGTGCTCAGTCGGAACCAGAATCTCATCAAAACTGTCAGCACATCCGGAGTTGGCAACCTTGTCTTCCAAGGCAAGCTTGACCTTATGTTCAAACCCTGAATAGACGTGAACCACATACCATTTAAGAGACACTATCTACTCCCCATTTATGCAAGAACAACCTGCACCAACTTTGAAAGACCAAAATCGACCAGGCCAAGAAATGCAGCAAGAATAAACACGAGGATAATTACAACCACCGTTGAACCGGCAGTCTGTTTCTGATTTGGCCAGGTAACCTTTTTAAGTTCAACTCGGACCTCGCGAAAAAAACGAACTGCCTGGTGGTAAAAATTTTCTCGTCCGGCTACAACGTTTGTCAGAGGGGGTGTCTTTGACTTTAACACCTGGGGTGCTGGTTTCACACGAAGCTCAGTACCCTTATCCCCGCTCACCCGTTCCAGATCCTGATCTTCCTGTACCCTGGCTTTGCTTTTATCTGTTGTCACCTTCTTCTTTTGCAACCGTGCCATAACTCTCCTGGATCTGCCTACCCTGTCAGCCTAAAGGCTGCGTTTTAAAAAATGATGGCAGGTCAGGAGGGAGTCGAACCCCCAGCATCCGGATTTGGAGTCCGGCGCTCTACCAATTAGAGCTACTGACCTGCATCAAACTGCAGACATTACATCGGCATGATTCTGCCCGTAAGATTTTACTTGCGCGTCTCTTTATGGGTCACGTGTTTCTTACAGAACCTGCAGTATTTTTCAAACTCAAGCTTATCAGGAGTTATACGCTTATTCTTTGTCGTTGTGTAGTTTCTTCTTTTGCACTCTGTACATGCAAGAGTCACGTTTACTCTGGGCACTTGAAACTCCTTGAATTATTATTCTATTATTTCTCCAATAACACCTGCGCCTACCGTTCGTCCGCCTTCCCTGATGGCAAAGCGCAACTCTTTTTCCATGGCAATGGGTGCTATGAGTTCAGCTGTAATGGCTGCATTATCCCCGGGCATGATCATCTCCACCCCTTCGGGCAGGGACAAGACCCCGGTAACATCAGTGGTCCTGAAAAAAAACTGTGGTCGATAGCCGCTGAAAAACGGTGTATGACGCCCCCCTTCCTCTTTGCTCAGACAATAAATCTCTGCCTTGAACTTCGTGTGAGGAGTGATAGTACCGGGTTTTGCGACAACCTGACCCCTTTCAACAGCATCCCGTTTGGTTCCCCTGAGAAGCAGCCCGACATTATCACCGGCCCTGCCCTCATCCAGAAGTTTTCTGAACATCTCAACGCCGGTACAGATGGTCTTTGTTGTATCGCGGATGCCGACGAGCTCAACCTCTTCACCTGTCTTGATGATGCCGCGGTCGATTCTTCCTGTAACAACGGTTCCGCGTCCAGAAATCGAAAAAACATCTTCAATGGGCATGAGAAAATCTTTATCAGTGTCCCGAACAGGTTCTTTTACATACTCATCAAGTACGTCCAGCAACTTAAGTATGGGCTCAGCCGCAGGATCATCCGAAGTATCTGCCTCAAGGGCCTTAAGGGCGCTCCCCCTGACAATGGGCGTATCATCCCCTGGAAATTCATACTTTGTCAGTAGTTCCTGAAGTTCCATTTCAACAAGCTCAATGAGTTCTTCATCATCAACCATATCACACTTGTTCAAAAAAACAACAATACTCGGGACACCCACCTGACGGGCCAGCAGAATATGCTCACGTGTCTGGGGCATGGGTCCATCATCAGCGCTGACAACAAGGATTGCACCGTCCATCTGGGCTGCGCCGGTAATCATGTTTTTGATGTAATCAGCATGTCCCGGGCAATCAACGTGGGCATAGTGGCGCTTGGCCGTCTCGTACTCCACATGGGCGGTGGAAATTGTAATACCCCGCTCTCGCTCTTCAGGGGCCTTATCAATCTCGTCAAAGGCGACAAATTTTCCAAACCCCCTAAGGGCGGCATGTTTGGTAATTGCTGCCGTAAGCGTTGTTTTTCCATGATCAATATGTCCAATGGTTCCGATATTGACATGGGGTTTTGTCCGCTCAAATTTTTCTTTTGCCATCTTTAATTTTCCTCCCGCCGGAAAGAATGGAGCCCATGAACGGATTCGAACCGTTGAACCTCTTCCTTACCAAGGAAGCGCTCTACCTACTGAGCTACATGGGCCTGATCTTTTAGCAGTTGTAATCACCTAACTGATTTGCATAGAAAGGATGGAGCGGGAGACGAGGCTCGAACTCGCGACATTCAGCTTGGAAGGCTGAAGCTCTACCAACTGAGCTACTCCCGCTCTAAATAAAGGGGAGCCATGCACGGCACACACCTTTTCTGAAGCTTCCATTCTATGCAGTACGCGACCCATCCTCAAGCAAGGACAAATCTCCTACATGAACTTTTTATGGTGGTGGGGGGAGGATTTGAACCTCCGAAGGCTTGGCCGTCAGATTTACAGTCTGATCCCTTTGACCACTCGGGAACCCCACCATTATTTTTTGGAGCCGATACCCCGAATCGAACGGAGGACATTCTCATTACAAGTGAGATGCTCTACCAACTGAGCTATATCGGCATCACCTGCCGGGAAGATCTAAACCCCTTCTCGACAAGACCGGCGAATAATAGCAGAGGATCCCTGGTTTATCAAGCCCTAAAAAACCATACCCACAAACAATTATGGGCCATTACGCTTCAAAAACCCAATCTAAGCTCTTTTTATGTCTGTTTTCGACTATTATCTGCATTTAACAGCGATTATGAAAAAAGGACAGTCGCCAAAGGTGCGTTTTACCAATAATGTGACGGATATTTACTTGACACCCCTATTTTAATTTTATATTCATGGACAAGTTAAACTGTTCCAGCCACTTCAACCCTATATCGGGACTATATATATTCCATGAAAAAAATTCAATCCCTTATCATAATACCATTTGTCATCATGGGCTGCCAATCAGCGCTTCAAAATCATTCTAATGTTGCCGATCCTGGAATCACGATGATTGAGCAGGAAACACCGTTTGAGTCGCCAACCTCGCGCAGGGGGCATACCCATGACCCAATAATTGCCACGGGTACTGCAGGCAAACGGACAGATTCAATCCGCAACTCCCTGAAAAAATCACCCAGATCAGTTGCTGCCCAGGAGAAAATTGATCAGGCGTTAGAACTGTGCAATTCTGCCCAGGCTCTCTGGGAAAAAGGTGAGCTTGAAAATGCCCTCACTGAACTTGATTCAGCCTATGCTGCTATCCTTGACCTTGACACCAATGCCCACCCCCTTTTCACCCAGCAGAAGGAAGATATCCGTTACATGATCTCCAAACGGATACTTGAGATCTATGCATCGAGGAACATCGTTGTCACGGGCAGCCACGATGCAATCCCCATTACCCTGAATGCGTACGTTCAAAAGGAAATCAATCTTCTCACTGGATCTGAAAGAAATTTTTTCATTCATTCCATGAAGCGGTCAGGCAGATATCAGCCCTTTATCGCCTCTGAGTTCAAAAAAGCCGGGATCCCCGAAGAGCTCTCATGGCTGCCCCTCATCGAAAGCGGATTCAGGGTTCGGGCCCTTTCCCCGGCCAGGGCATTGGGCCTGTGGCAGTTTATTCCCTCCACCGGATATAAATTTGGTCTCAAGCGGGACTACTATGTTGATGAACGACTCGATCCGGTCAAATCAACCCATGCCGCCATTGCATACCTCAAGGAGCTCCATGGGATGTTCGGAGACTGGGCAACCGTTCTTGCAGCATACAACTGCGGTGAAGGAAGGGTGCTAAGAATCATCAGGCAGCAGAACATCAACTACCTTGACAACTTCTGGGATCTTTACGAGAAACTACCAAGGGAAACATCCCGATATGTACCGCGTTTTCTTGCCACCATCCACATCCTCAAAAATCTTGATCAGTTCAAATTTGATGCCACTTGCCCTGCAGAGCCTTTTGAATTTGAAATATGCACCGTCAACAAGCAGCTTCGACTTAAAGATATTGCAAGGGAAATTCAAGTTGAGCCCAGCCTCCTCAAGGATCTGAACCCTGAACTCAGATATGCCCTTCTTCCACCCGAGGAGTACGAAGTAAGGATTCCAGCAGAAAAAGCGGGCCTGTTTCTTGCAAAATTAGACAGTATAAACTCCTCATTTACTCCGCCCACACGCTACGCCTACCACAAGGTCAGAAAAGGCGAAACCCTGTCTGGAATTGCAAAACGCTACCATACTTCCATTCACCAGCTGACTTTGATCAACAAAATCTCAAAAAAAACCGTAATTGTTTCAGGCAAGGTCCTCAAGGTTCCTAATTCCGACACGACTCCGACCCAGAAAACAGCCCATGGAATTGCCGCTACCCCCCCAAGTCAGACCGTAAAGTACATGGTGAGACAGGGGGATAACCTCTGGCTCATTGCCGGTCGCTACAAAACAACCACAAAGGCCATCATGGCTGCCAACAATCTCAGGAGCTCTGCCCTCACCATTGGACAGGAACTTAAGATCCCAGCCAAAAAAACCAGCACCCAACGTATTTCAACCCATTTTGTAAAATCTGGAGATAATCCCTTTACAATAGCTAAAAAATATAATATGACTCTCCATCGTCTGCTCTCGTTGAACCATCTTACGTCGAGAAGCAAGATTTACCCGGGCCAGAAACTTCTGGTCGAATAAGATATGCCCCCGTAGCTCAGTGGATAGAGCATTGGATTCCTAATCCATGTGCGCAAGTTCGATTCTTGCCGGGGGCACCAGTAAATACGAGGCTTTCAGATTTTAACTGAAGGCCTTTTTTTTTGGCCGGATTTAAGGCCAACGCAGACAGCCTTTAAAGGCTTTACATTAACCAAGGACTCTTCTGATATAGTAAGATGAAAACATCCCCTAAAAAACCAGAACTTCTTGCCCCGGCCGGGAACCTTGAAAAACTCGAGGTTGCCATTGAGTTTGGTGCAGATGCTGTCTACCTGGCAGGTAAAGCCTTCAGTCTCAGAAATTTTTCCGGCAACTTTACCGACCAGGAGCTGACACAGGCCGTTGACTTTGCCCACCACGCCGGAGTCAAGGTTTACCTTGCGTGCAACATTTATTCTCGTAACCCTGAACAGGCAGCCATTGTTGGCTTTCTTGAACGGATCGGTCACCTTAACCCGGATGCCGTAATCATTGCCGATCCCGGCATTATCGATCTGGCAGCAACTATTATCCCCGAAATCCCCATCCATTTGAGCACCCAGGCAAATACGACCAACTACAATGCGGTCAATTTCTGGGGGAAGGTGGGCGTCAAACGGGTCAACCTTGCCCGGGAACTGACCCTTACAGAAATACGGGAAATCAAGCAGCGTTCTGATCTTGAAATCGAAACCTTCATCCATGGGGCCATGTGTATCTCCTACTCGGGGCGCTGCCTGTTGAGCAGTTTTCTATCAGGCCGGGACAGCAATCAGGGGGCATGCACCCACCCCTGCCGGTGGAACTACTCTGTGGTGGAAGAACAACGCCCCGGACACTACCATTCACTCATGGAAGACGAACGGGGGTCATACCTCTTCAACTCAAAGGATCTGTGCATGCTCGACCACATCCCTGAGTTGATGGACGCCGGTATAGACTCACTTAAAATCGAAGGTCGAATGAAGGGAGTTAACTACCTTGCCTCGGTGGTAAAGGCCTATCGCATGGCCATTGACAGCTACTCGGCCGATCCTGCCCATTATTCCCTTGATCCAGAATGGACCCAGGAACTATCCCAGCTCTACCACCGCGGCTATTGCACAGGATTTTACTTTAATGATCCGAACCAGACCCTGCCCAATTATGACAACCTGCGAAAAGGGATGATCCATGGATTTATCGGCAGAATCGTCGATTCTCCTGGGAAAAGGCAAATCACCGTTGATGTCAGAAATAAAATTTCCCCCGGAGATACAATCGAGATCCTCACCCCCCAGGGAATAAACCCAAGCACCTTGATCACACAAATTCTTGACAAAAACATGTCCCCCATTGACCATGGCCAACCAAACACCCGATCTACCCTGGTAATCCAAATTGATGCCCCGTCAACGGGAATAATCAGAAAGGCAGATCCCAGTGATAACCGGACAGACCTTTGACGCAATACACCGCAATTTAAGTTGAAAATTTTATCCTTTTTAGTGTATGCTCAGTAAATTCGTTTTAACCATTCAGGAGACGCATCATGTTTGAAGACGATGAAACCCTGCAGATGTACATTGAAGAATCCCTTGAACATCTATCCGATATCGAGAGTGACCTCTTAACCATTGAAGAGGGTGGTGAAAACATAGATCTCGACATAGTAAACAATGTTTTCAGGGCGGCACATTCCATCAAGGGTGGTGCCGGCTTCATGGGGCTTACCACAGTCAAGGACCTGGCCCACAGCCTTGAAAATGTTCTGGATCTTATCAGAAACATGGCCCTTGTTCCAGATTCTGAACGAATCAGCGTACTGCTCAAGGGGTTTGACAGACTCGAAAACCTCATGAACAACATACAGTCAAGCAATGATCAGGATGTGTCAGAGCACATCAAGGCCCTGTCCGAAATTGCCCAGCCCTCTTCCGAAATTGCCCAGCCCTCTTCCGAAATTGCCCAGCCCTCTTCCGACAAAGAGAACCAGGACATAACACCGGTCATGGTGGACATCCATCTTCCGGATGGAAGAATTTTTTCCCAAGTTGACCAATCAGACATGGAACAGCGAAGGATGGAAGGCCAATTTATCTTTCTTGTGGAATACGACCTTATCAGCGATATCCACAATCGGAATAAAGCCCTCTCCAAAACCCTTGACACCCTTATAAAAACCGGAACCATTCTTGAATCAAGAATCGATTTCAATGCCGTGGGTACCCTTGCTGATGATTCACCATTTCACACAATCCCCCTTCAGATCCTTTATGCGTCCATTATAGAACCTGACATGGCTGAGACCCTGTTCGATCTACCTGCTGACAACATACACATCATTGACGACGACATGTTGGCAGATTCAAGCGCACCGATCCTTTCTGACCCCCAGGCAATGATATCCCGGCAAAAAACAGCACAGAAAAAAAAGGTCGTGCCAATTTCAAACAAGATCGAGAACCAATCTGTTTCTGCTCCAAAAGACCAGGCTCAGACGGTTGCAGCAGCGGGGGAGTCTCCGTCAAAAGTTACAGGTTCCCTCCGGGTCAACGTAAATCTTCTAGATACCCTCATGACCCTGGCAGGGGAACTGGTACTTAGCCGCAACCAGTTGGTACAGGGAATCAACTCATCCAACGCCAAGGCAACCGAACTTGCCAGCCAACGCATCGACATGATCACCTCTGAACTTCAGGAAACCATCATGCAGACGAGGATGCAGCCCATTTCAAGTATATTCACCAAATTCACCCGGGTGGTGAGGGACCTTTCACGGCAGCTTGAAAAATCCATAGACCTTGTGATCGAGGGAAAAGAGGTTGAGTTAGACAAGACAATCCTGGAATCCATAAATGATCCTTTAACCCACCTTGTTCGAAACTCAGTGGACCACGGCATTGAGACCCCGGATGAACGAACGGCATGCGGCAAGCCCCAGACAGGCCTCATAACCCTCAAGGCATTCCACGATGCAGGCCAGGTCAACATCGTAATTACAGATGACGGCAAGGGGCTGGACCCGGTCAAAATTGCCCACGCTGCAGTGACCAAAGGACTATTGAGCGAACAGCAGGTCATGGAGATGTCCGACAAAGAAAAAACAGACCTCATCCTCTTACCCGGCTTTTCAACGGCGGAACAAGTCACGGATGTTTCAGGCCGTGGGGTTGGAATGGATGTGGTTGTCACCAACCTTGAAAAACTCGGTGGCATCATTGAAATTGACTCGACTCCTGGCAAGGGGACCGTCATACAGATAAAACTGCCCCTGACTCTTGCCATCATTCCAAGCCAGATTATTTCAGTGGGCAAGGAAAAATATGCCGTTCCCCAGGTCAACCTCGACGAACTGCTACGCATTCCTGCGGCCAAGGTCAAGGAAAGGATAGAAAAAGTAGGAGACGCGGATGTGGTCCGCCTCAGGGGAAATCTTCTGCCCCTCCTGGACCTGGCTAAGGTTCTCGGCATTGAGAAAACCTTCGTCGATCCCCAGGACAAGACGGAACGCCCGGACCGGCGAAACACCATTTCCGACAGAAGGGGCACCCGTCTTAACGAATCAGGTCTCCCCATGGCCAAGGACACCCCGTCCCCCCCCCTTGACCGGCAGGGAGTTGATCGGCGGTTCCATGCGGCAAGCGCCATCAACATCGCCGTTGTTTCAGCAGGTTCCTACAAGTACGGACTTGTGGTGGACGAGCTCAAGGATTCAGAAGAGATCGTTGTAAAACCCCTTGGCCGACACATGAAACGGTGCGCAGGTTATGCCGGCGCCACCATCATGGGTGACGGCAGGGTCGCCCTTATCCTTGATGTGTCAAACCTTGCCCAGATGGCAGAACTGACCACAATGGCAGAGACGGAACGGGTTGCCAAAGCGGCAAGGGAGGCCCGTGCAGCCCAGAACATGGCCCAGGACAAGGCATCCCTGCTTTTGTTCAGAAATGCTGAAACAGAATATTTTGCAGCCCCATTGAACCTTGTGGAAAGAATTGAGAGAATTGCCTCTTCTGCCATTGAACATGTGGGCGGGAAAAAGGTAATTCAGTATCGGGGCGGGGCTCTTCCCCTTTACGAACTCTCCCAGGTGACCCAGGTGGGAAGTCTTCCCCAAAGGGATCAGCAGGAGGTGATTGTCTTCAAGGTAAAGGATCGTGAAATCGGGCTCATGGTCTGCCCACCCGTGGATGCCCTGGAGGTATTCCTCGATATTGACGATTCCACCCTCAAGCAGAAATGCATCAACGGCTCCATGATCATTGACGGCCACACCACCCTCCTTGTTGACATATTCGGAATTGTCAAAGAGCTGAATCCAGGCTGGTTCGTCGAAGAACAGACTGCCGCCGATGAAATGACCAAGGGCGGTCAGAAAGTAATTCTCTTTGCAGAAGACTCCGCCTTTTTTCGCAATCAGGTCAGAGGGTTCATGAACGAAGAGGGCTACAAGGTAATTACGGCTGAAGACGGGGCCATCGCCTGGGATCTGCTGAACAAGCACAAGGATGAAATCGACATCATCGTGACGGATCTGGAAATGCCCAACATGGACGGTTTTGAACTTACTGAACGGATCAAAAACCATCCAGAATTCTCCCATTATACCGTTATTGCGCTGACATCCCTTGCCAGTGACGCACACATTGCAAAGGGAGAAAAGGTGGGCATAGACACCTATGAGATCAAGCTTGACAGGGAAAATCTCATGAAGGTGATACGCAATTATCTAACCCTTTAACTCTCCCCTTGAATCGGGTACAGGATCGGCAGAAGTCCAGGAGTGAATCAACATGAAAGAAGCAGACAACACGGTAAAACCCCACAACATGGAACTTGCCACATTTTATGTGGGAAAGGCCCTGTGCGGCATTGATATCCTCAATATCCAGGAGATCAACAAACACTTTGATGTCACAACGGTTCCCCAGTCGGCAGACTATGTGGTGGGTGTACTCAACCTGAGGGGAAGGATTGTGACCATCCTGGATCTTGGCAGAAAGCTGGGTCTCTCCCAGATCGAAGATGGTGCAGGCAACCGCAACATCATTGTCCGTTCCCAGGAAGAGCACATCGGCCTGATGGTTGATTCCATAAGCGACGTGGTCAGTGTGGACATGGACAAAGTCGAACCATCTCCGTCCAATTTAAACGGCGTCAAGGGAAAATACTTCCAGGGTGTTCTCAAGACGGATTCAAGTCTGATCGGCATTCTTGATATAGAAGAAGTACTAAAGGAATAGATGGAAAGACTAGGAATTCTTGTGGTAGATGACACCATTGTATACAGAAAAATCATCGGCGATGCACTAAAGGAGATCCCAGGGGTCGAGATTGTGGGTACAGCCCACAACGGAAAAGTTGCCCTGTCCAAAATTAAAACCCTCAAACCGGGCCTTGTTACCCTGGACATTGAAATGCCCGAAATGAGTGGCATTGAGGTGCTGGAGGCCCTTCAGGCCATCCCGGATGCGCCCGTGGCTGTTATGCTCAGCACCCTCACCCACAGGGGAAGTGACATGACGATCAAGGCCCTGGAGCTTGGGGCCTTTGACTTTATCGGCAAGCCAGACTCAGGAACCATGGCCGAGAATATGGTAAAGATAAGGGCGGCCCTGGCACCGATCATTGCTGCATTCAGACGCCAGCAGCAGTTTCGAAGTATGATAGGAAAAAGACCGGCTCCAGGTGCAGTCCAGCCTCGGCCCAAAACAGTTTTCCCTGAAATATCCTCCCGGGCCCCCCTTGCACGAAACCGGGCAACCCTTTCCGAAATTGTAGGCATCGGTATTTCCACAGGGGGCCCAAACGCCCTTGCCCGGATGATGCCCATGCTCTCGCCCGACCTGAATGTCCCCATCCTCGTGGTTCAGCATATGCCGCCGATGTTTACCCAGTCCCTTGCAAAGAGTTTGAATGCAAAGTGCCGGCTTACGGTCAAGGAAGCCGCAAACGGTGATCCCCTTGTGCCCAACACCGTTTACATCGCCCCGGGTGGACGGCAGATGAAGATTATCGCGGGACCGGACGGCAAGAGCAGAAACATCAGAATAACGGATGATCCGCCTGAAAACTCCTGCAGACCCTCGGTGGACTATCTTTTCCGATCCATTGCCGAGCACTATGTGGGAAGGGCCACCGCTGTGATCATGACGGGGATGGGCTCCGACGGAACCCGGGGACTTGGCCTCATGAAAAAAAACGGTGCCATTGTTATTGCCCAGAACAAGGAGAGCTGTACGGTTTATGGAATGCCTAAGGAGCCCATTGAATCCGGATTGGCAGACGTTGTCGTCCCCCTGGATAAAATAGCCCACGAGATAACCCGAACCATAATCAGATGAGCAGCAGGGTCCAATGATCAAAATCACCCCACCGGAATTTGATGTTCTTGCCCGGCATATTTTAGAAATCTCAGGAATTTCCCTATCCAGGGGAAAAGAGTACCTTATGGAGACAAGGCTCAGTCCCCTTTTACAAGCCCTGGACTGCACCTCGTTTACGCAGTTCCACAAAAGAGTCAAGGCTGATCACAGGGGGGAAATAAACGAAAAAATCATCAATGCAATCTCCACCAACGAAACCTACTTTTTCAGGGACAAGTCCCCGTTTGAACTTTTCCAGTACAAAATTATACCCGATCTCATGGACAAAAGAACAAAGGCCAAGACCGCTCTCAAACCAAGCCTTCGCCTCTGGAGTGCGGCAAGCTCCACCGGCCAGGAGATTTACTCCATTGCCATGGCCTTGATTGAAATCGGCATAACACCTGCCAATTACAACATCCGGATGCTTGGAACAGACATCTCCGATGCAGCAGTGGCCCAGGCAAGCTATGGCTGGTACAACAAGTTTGAGATTGCCAGGGGGCTTGATCCAAATCGCCTCACCCGGTTTTTCAACGCTGACAAGGACGGTTGGCGGATCAAAGACGAAATTCGCTTCATGGCCCAGTTCAAGAAAATGAACCTCATGAAACCCTTTGTCGGGCTTGGTAAGTTTGATATCATTCTCTGCCGAAATGTCATGATCTACTTTACCCCGGAAGATCGCAAAAAAATTTACGCCAACATTGCCAGGGTACTTGAACCCGACGGATATCTGATCATCGGATCCACCGAATCCCTTGCCAATGAATGTGATCTTTTCACCCCCCACAGATACCTGAAATCGGTTTTTTACCAGTTCAGATAACCTGAAGCTAAAGGAATAATATGCCATGGCCGGTATTGATCCAAAAGAGTTTATGGATGAGCTTCATTTCTGCATCAACGAACAGGACATTATCAAGGCAAAGGCCTTGCTGCAATTTGCATCCGACCAGGATATGGATTTTTCCATCCAGCAAAAAGCCCTGTTTACCCTTGGCAAAGCCCCCGACGCCATTGCATTCCCCCTGCTTGAGCACCTGCTGAAAATTCAAATTTCAAATCCCGGGGTAAACGAGGCACTTTACGAACTCATCCTCGACAAATCCTACGGCAGAACCGACCTTGTTATAAGATATATCAACCACGAGCATAAAAAAAGCCGCCTTTTCTTTGTCCAGGCAGCAGGGGATCTGATGCTCAAGGAGGCAGCCCCCGACCTTGCCCGGATACTTGACCAGGAAAAAGACAGGGAAATTCTACTCGCCGCAACCAAGGCCCTGGGTGCTCTGAGGCTTGACCAATACCTGCCGAACCTTGCCCTGGTCCAAAAGAATTCCGACGTTGCAATCAGGAATGCCGCCATTTTTGCCATGGCAGAAATGGGCAATAAAGCAGCAATTGACACCCTTTTTTCAACCATAACAGACCCGGAAAACACCGATGAATCCAGACTTGTGGCCATCGAAGCCCTGGCCGGAATCCAGAACCAACTTGCCCTTGACTGCCTGGCCCGCCTCCTTGAATCGCCCCATGCCGACACAAGGGATGCAGCCATTGACCAGCTCATTGCCATTGGTAACAAGGCCGTACCCACACTGACCATGGCAACCCGCAATGCAGGTGTCGATCATACGATCCACCTGGTGACCACCCTCGGGTACATCGGTGATCCGTCAGCCCTTCCCACCCTGCTTGATATGATCAATGTCCAGCCGAATGACGCCAACATCCGCCAGGCCCTTTACGAAGCCCTTGCGAAAATCCCGTCAGTTAAATCGGCCATCTGCCTTACAGGCGGCCTTTCAGACAGTGTGGAAGCAGTGAGGATGAGCGCTGCCAGGGCAGTTGACAAAAACCTTTCCAAGGTGCTTGTGGCAGGTCTAAAGAATATTGTGCGCCAGGAGGACAAAACAGCCTGTGATGCCGTTGCAGCCCTTATTGATACCGAGGCAGACAGCATATTTAACTTTCTCCTGGACGAAGCGTCCTTTGTCCGGCTTGCCGCTGACCATGTCATAAACAAGGCAGACCCGGCCACCCGGCACCACTTCATGGACCTTTTGCGATCAAAAAACAGGGAAGCCCTTGCCGCTGACATGGAGGATAAAATTCAGGCGAACGATGCCCGGACCGGGAAGAGAGGCCTTGAAGTTTACGTGGTGGATGATTCAAGGATGATGCTCAAGCTATACCAGAACAAACTCCTGAAATTCGGACATCACCCAACGGTGTTTGAATTCCCGGAAAAGGCAATCGCGGCAATTTCAGCGTTAAAACCGGATATTTTCATCACAGATCTGAACATGCCGAAAATCAACGGTATCCAGCTGACAAGGGAAATCCGGCGAAAATACACCCGTCAACAGCTGCCCATTATCATGATCACCACCCAAAGCGACTTCATTGAGGTGGAAAAAGGCAGTCACCACGCCAGTGTCAACGATGATTATCTCATCCAGTCAGGAATCAACAGACTCATGCACAAGCCCTTTACGGACGAACAACTTGAAACAGCCATCCAGGCCGTCATCAACTAGGCCGGCCCAGAATAGATAATCTTGAACGGAATGGGAGGATATTTCCACACCGTTGGTTTGGGAAGAATCTGCTCTTCGGACACGGTCAGCCAGTTGGTATCAAACTTGACTTCCCTGAGGCGCCCCCCCTCAGAGGTAAGGGCGTGGGAGGTATAGGCATAGACCACGTTAAAGATGCATATCAGCCACTTACCCTCCCTGGCCACCACATAATTTTTGGTAAAACTACCCTGATTGATACCGGCAGACTTTGCGATTTCAACAACCTCCGCCCGGGTAAACCGCATGAGAATGGACTTTGAGATCCCGTTTTCATCGATCCGCAGAAGGGCCCTTGACTCGCTGCTGCCCACATAAACCGTTGTAATGCCCTCAAGTTTTCGAAAATACTGGGACGCCACAATGGCTGCCGTTCTTCTACCGCCTGCCAGCACCGGCATGCCGTAGTACTCGAAAAACTTCTTTTGAATATTGTCCGCGTACTTGTCCCCCTTTTCATAAAGATCCTTGGAGATGTATCGAAGGTCCCGGGCCAGATCTTCGGCTGCATCGGCAATGGGCCAGTCAATTCTGACATGAAAGTGGGTCAAGGCATAGCGGTCGACGGTTCCAGCCCGTATATCCCGCTGGATCAACAGGGCATAATCCACCGGAAGCAGGGTCTTCATGAAGTCAAAGAACCCAGCGGTATCCATGAATTTGAGATTACGGTGATATTCCTCACCCTCGGGAAAATCCCTGTGTTTCAAAAGATTGGTCTTTGTGGTCTTGTTGGCGTCAAAGTAACGGATATACTTTTTATGACTTTCGTCCACAAAAGCCTCGGAAAAAAGAATCAAAAAAGAGTTCTGGAGTTCAAACTCAACCGATGGAATCCTGGCCCTGGGTTTGAGTTCCCTTGTCTCAACAAAGGGATAGGGAATCTTCTGACGGAGAAAATTATCATAGGAATCAACCAGGGCATAGCCCAGGACAAACTGATCCATTTCATCCCTCAGAAGCTCGTAATAGGACCGCCTGAGCTTATCTTTTCGGCTTAACCGATTTCTTGTGCAGCAGAACATTCCCCTCCCTTTCAGTCCTAGTCCAGGGCCGTGACCCCGGGAAGTTTCTTTCCCTCCATGAGATGCAGAAAAGCACCGCCCCCGGTGGAGACATAACTCATTTTATCGGCCACCCCGCACAGATTCACCGCAAGGCCTGTATCTCCGCCGCCCACAACGGAAAAAGCATCGGCAGCGGCCACGGCAGCGGCCACCATTTTCGTCCCGTTGCAAAAGGGCTTCATCTCAAAGACCCCCATGGGGCCGTTCCAGACAATTGTTGCAGCCCTCTGGATGGCCCGGGCAAAAATCGCTCCTGTTTCAGGTCCGATGTCAAGGGCCATCCAGCCCTGGGGGACAGCTTTGACATCCACAACCCGGGTCTGGGCATCGGCGTCAAATCGGTCGGCCACCACCAGATCCACGGGCAGGATCAGGTTAATTTTTCGATCCCTGGCCTCTTGAACAATATGGGCAGCCGTTTCAACCAAATCCTCCTCTACCATGGAAGCGCCGACATCGTTACCCTGGCTCTTTAAAAAGGTGTTGGCCATGGCACCCCCGATTACAAGGGCATCCACATGGTTGAGCATATTTTCAAGGGCCCCAAGCTTGCTGGACACCTTGGCCCCCCCGATGATGGCCACAAGGGGATGAACAGGATTTTCAATGGAATCGTGAAAGCATTTCACCTCTTTTTCAAGCAAAAACCCGGCACAGGCTTCACGAACAAACCGGGTGATGGCAACGATGGATGCGGCAGTTCTATGGCTTACGGCAAAGGCATCGTTGACATAAACCTGGCAGAGTTCGGCAAGGGATCGGGCAAATTCCGGATCATTTTCTTCCTCTCCCTTGTAAAACCTGAGATTTTCAAGGAGGATAATCTGACCCGGTTCAAGCTGGTCGACCCGTTCTTTCACCTTTGGACCGATGCAGTCGTCGACAAACACCACCTCGAAACCCAAAAGTTCAGACAGCCTTTTGGCCGCAGGTGCAAGGGAGAGGGAGGCCGCGGGCTTTCCCTTGGGCCGGCCCATGTGGGATGCAAGAACAATCTTTGCCCCTTTGTCCACAAGATAATTAACCAAGGGAAGTGTCGCCCTTATCCGGTTATCATCGGCAATGTTCCCGTTTTCATCCATGGGCAGGTTGTAATCCACCCGTACGAGAACCGTTTTTGAGTTAAACTCAATCTCGCGTACTGTTTTCATGAAACCCTCCTGAAACCCTCCTGAAACCGTTGTCTCTTATTTTTTGGCCAGCTGCTTTTTCCTTGACCACCGCTCAAAAAAACCGATCATACCTGCCTGTTCACTTCGTTCAATGATCTCCTCATGGACCGGAACCCCCTGGGTGCCTGCCATGGCACACCGTAAACAGGCGGTCTTAAAGGGACAAAGGTACATGCAGTCATCGGGTGTTTCACGCAATCCCCGGGGGCTCATGGGGAATACCTTGTCAAGATTTCCAAAGCAGTCGGGTCTTTTTGGTTCGTCCCTATCCATACTGAATATCAAACTCCCTTTTTAACTCTGCAATAATCCCCTGGTCGGCAAAACTGTAAAAACGCTCCCCCCCGGTAATCAGGTGCTCGTGAACAGTTATCCCGGCATGGGCCAGGGCAAAAAAAAGCCGCCGGGTAATGGCAAGGTCTTCAGGGGACGGAGAGGTCTCCCCCGAAGGATGGTTGTGGGCAAAAATAAGGGCCGCAGCCCTGTGCTCCAGGGCCTTTGCAATGACCTCCCTGGGATAAACAGCAGACGATGAGAGGCTGCCCTCGAACAAAATCTCACTGGCAAGCACCCGGTTTTTGGCATCCAGAAAGATACCGACAAACACCTCCCTGGGTCGATGGCCAATGGCATGTCCAAGAAAGGCGCAAAGGTCATGGGAATTTTTCAACACCGTCTTTGACCGAATCCGTTGTTCAAGATAGCGATCCGACACCGCCTTGATGAGTTTGATGCCCAGCACATTTGAAGGCCCCACTCCGTTCACCCGGCAGAGCTCCTCCACACTTGCCTCAAACACCCCCTGGAGCGTCTTGAATCGATCCAGAAGGGCCTTTGCACTGGGTTTACAGTCTTTTCTCGGCGTATTAAGGGTCAGGAGAAGCTCAATCACCTCATAGTCAAGAAAACCGGATATTCCATTGGCAAGGAACCGCTGTTTGAGTCGACTGCGATGCCCCGTGTTTGAATTCCTGCCCGGACCGGCCCCATTCGGACCGGCCCCATTTAAACCGGCATTATTCGGATTCGTCGTCTTCGGATTCGTCTTTCCAGGATCCGCTGTCGTCGGGTTTGTCGTCCTCTGATTCGGTGGAATCTGGTTCATGGCTCTCCCCGGCATCGAATTCATCTGGACCCTCATGGGGATCAACACGGCCCTCTTCTGACTGTTCCGATGCCTCAGATTCGTCTTTTTCCTCCTCTTCCTCCTCCGGAAGCCTTGCAGCGCCAATGAGCTTCTCACCGGGGCTCAAATTGATGAGCTTGACCCCCTGGGTGTTGCGGCTGATGACGGAAATATCCTGGATACCGGTTCTGATAAGCTTGCCCCCATCGGTCACGAGCATGAGTTCATCCTCATCCTCCACCAGAAGCAGCGCCACCATCTTTCCGTTGCGCTCGGATGTCCGGATGGAAAAGACACCCTTGCCGCCCCGGGTCTGGGAGCGGTACTCCTGGATCAGGGTCCGCTTACCATATCCGTTCTCGGTAACGGTGAGAAGGGTCTGGCCGTGGTTAAGAACCTCCATGCCCACCACACACGACCCTGGATCAATGCGCATGCCCCTGACCCCCATGGAGCCCCTGGCCGTTGTCCGGACATCGTTTTCGTCAAACCGGATCACCTTGCCGCCCTCACTGCCAAGGAAAATATCGGTCTTCCCGTCGGTGATACCTGCGGCAATGAGTTCGTCATCATCGGCCAATTTGATGCCGATGAGCCCACCGGATCTGGGTCTTGAGTAGGCCATAAGGTCGGTTTTCTTGACCCTGCCAAGCTTTGTGGCCATGACCACGTAACGATCCTCCACAAATTCGGGAACGGTGAGAACCGTTGCCAGTTTCTCGCCCTGTTCAAAGTTCAACAGGTTGACAATGGCCTTGCCAAGACTTGTCCGGCCAGCCATGGGAAGCTCGTACACCTTGGACTGGTAGACCTTGCCAAGGTTGGTGATGAACAAAAAGGTGTGGTGTGTGGAGGCCACAAAGAGGTGTTCGACAAAATCTTCATCCTTTGTGCCCATGGCCGTCTTGCCCTTGCCTCCCCGGTGCTGGCTGGCATAGAGGGTAATGGGGTTGCGCTTGATGTAGCCGCTTCGGGTAACCGTTACCACCATATCCTCTTCAGCAATGAGATCCTCGATGTTGATCTCACCTGTGGCCTCGACAATCTGGGTCCTGCGGTCATCCTGGTATTCGTCTTTAAGCTCGGTCAACTCCTGTTTGATGATATCCCTGACCACCTGGTCACTTGACAGTATCTCCTGGTACCAGGCAAGATCCTTGAGCAGCTGGGCATACTCTTCGTTGATTTTGTCCCGCTCAAGTCCTGTGAGGCGCTGGAGGCGCATCTCAAGGATGGCCTGGGCCTGGATCTGGGTCAGTTCAAAGCTCTGTACAAGGCCAGCCTTGGCCTCTTCGGGCGACTGTGACGCCCGGATCAGAGCCACCACCGCATCCAGATTGTCCAGGGCCTTGATCAGTCCCTCCAGGATGTGTGCCCGATCCATGGCCTTTTTCTGGTCAAACAGGGTCCGCCGGATAATCACCGACCGCCTGTGGTTGAGAAACTGCTCGAGAAGCTCCTTAAGGGTAAAAAGCTCGGGGCGGTTGTTGACAACGGCCAGAAAGATGATACCAAAGCTTGTGTGCATGTTGGTGTGTTTGTAGAGCTGGTTGATCACCACGTCGGGAAACTGGTCCCGCTTGAGACCAATGGCGATGCGCATGCCCTGGCGGTCGGATTCATCCCTTACATAGGAGGCACCCTCGATCACCTTTGCCCGCATGAGTTCTGCGATCTTCTCCACAAGCTTTGCCTTGTTCACCTGGTAGGGAAGCTCGGTCACAACAATGGTTTCAGCCTTTGTCTTGGAGTTGACCTCAACCTCGACCTTTGCCCGGACCGTTATGATGCCACGCCCTGTGGTGTAAGCCTCATGGATGCCCTTCCGACCGTAAATCTTTCCGTAGGTAGGAAAATCCGGCCCCGGGATATGGATCATGAGTTCTTCGATGGTGATGTCGGGTTTTTCCAGAAGAGCGATGAGTCCCTGGACCACCTCACCGATGTTGTGGGGAGGAATGTTGGTGGTCATGCCCACGGCAATGCCTGAAGATCCGTTGACCAGCAGGGCTGGAAATTTTGTGGGAAGCACCGAAGGCTCGGCCATGGTTTCGTCGTAGTTGGGAATGAAATCCACGGTCTCTTTTTCAAGATCGGCCAGCATCTGGTGGGCGATCTTCTTCATCCTGACCTCTGTGTACCTCATGGCGGCCGGAGAATCACCATCCACGGACCCGAAGTTACCCTGGCCGTCCACCAGGGTGTAGCGAAGAGAAAAGTCCTGGGCCATGCGGACCATGGTGTCATACACGGCCGTATCACCGTGGGGGTGGTACTTACCAATGACATCACCGACAATTCGAGCCGACTTTTTATAGGGTTTATTCCAGTCGTTTCTAAGCTCCCGCATGGCAAACAGCACACGGCGGTGAACCGGTTTCAACCCGTCCCGAACATCGGGAAGCGCCCTTCCAATGATAACGCTCATGGCGTACTCGAGGTAGGATTTCTTCATCTCCGTCTCGATGCTGATCGTATTGGTGATCTCTTCTTGATTTAGCATGAACTATCCTTCTTAATATTCCCTTTAACTCTGTCAGGTTCCACAATGGCCTGGAAATTTGCAAAATAGATGTCGGCCAGGGTCAGGAAAAGCGTTATTATCAGGGGGCCATAGATAATCCCCAGAATGCCGTAAATTTCAAGCCCTCCGATGATTGAAAAAAACACCACCAGGGGGTGCATCTTTACCCTGTCCCCAACGACCTTTGGTTTAAAAACGTATTCAATGCCCCAGGAGAGAACGGCGTAGAGAACCAGAATAAAAATTCCGGCAGCCATTCGCTCTTTGAGCATGAGGATCAGTCCCGTTGGAATCAGCACAACCCCGATTCCAAGGATGGGCAGAAAAGCCAGAAAGCCCATGATGACCCCCCAGAGAAAGGGAGAGGCAAGGCCCAGCATAAAAAAAGCGCCCCCACCCACAACACCCTGGATTAATCCGCCAAGCCCGTTGCCCACAAGCACGGCCCCTGCCATCTCCTTGAATTTACAGAAAAGCTTTTCATTGTGCTCGTCTGCAAGGGGTGAGATGTCATAGATATAATCGACAAACCTTGCCCCATCGATAAAGAGATAAAAAACAACAATGAGCATAAGACAAAAGTAAAAAATTATCTTAAACACATTGGACGCGACAAAGCTTGCCTGCTGAAACAGATAGAGCCCCACCACACGGCCAAGTTCTGAAACGGGCTTGACCATCTCCTCCCAGGAAAAAGAAAGGTCAAACCCCATGGTGGCCAGCAGGTGGTTCACCCGCTCCAGGACATGGGTATTTTCAAGGACCTGCTTAACCTGATTA
Source organism: Desulforapulum autotrophicum HRM2 (assembly GCF_000020365.1). Taxonomy (NCBI): domain Bacteria; kingdom Pseudomonadati; phylum Thermodesulfobacteriota; class Desulfobacteria; order Desulfobacterales; family Desulfobacteraceae; genus Desulforapulum; species Desulforapulum autotrophicum. The sequence goes on from NC_012108.1 coordinate 4,110,494, forward strand.
CCAAGCACCGCACTCTTTGCCATCTGATAAAGGTCATAGGCCTCCTTGGAGAGTACTCCGACAAAAAAGAGCACCGGCACCAGAACTACAAAAAAGATCACCAGGCAGGTGATCATGGAAGCCAGACCTGGCTTGAGCCGTCTCTGGAGAAGTCTGTTGAGCGGAGCAAAAGCACCCATTACCACCAACCCCATAACAATGGTGGCAAAAAACGGGGACAACAGCCAGCAGACCAGAATAATGGCGGCGGAGAACAGCGCCAGAAAAAAGAAAAAAACCGCCTTTTCCGAGGTGGTCTGCCCTCTGGGACCGCCATTGGCGTTTAAAGAATCACCGGTCTCCCTTGATTCCATGGAACTATCGGCCCAGGCACCCTAATGCTGCAATGAAAAGGAGTGCCTCATAAATGATAACCTGGGTAAAGCTGCCGAAAAAATGGTAGACAATTCCGCCCCCGATGATGGCAGGCACTGCCGTGAAGACCATGATGCTGAGTTTTCTGCTAATGTCCATAATAAAAGCCTTTTTATATTCTTATAGATCATAGTTGACAAATCAACCTGTTTTTTACCACTTGAACAGTCCCAAGTAAAGAAAAAACCAGCGGTTAAGGCTGCAGATAAAATAAGTCCACCCATCTGGGACAGGATTTCAGCTTGTATTCAAGGCACATCACGGGGAGCAGTGAAATATCCACCCTTTGATGCAACGCAGAATACAAGCTGAAAGACAAGCAAGATATATGGATTATTTATTCCTGAATCCTCTATCGTTCAATGATCATGCCCATACCCATGCCGCCGCCGATACACATGGAGATCAATCCTGTGCCATAGCCTTTTCTCTTCATCTGATTAATGGCTGTCACCATCTGACGTGCACCGGTGCACCCGATGGGGTGGCCAAGGGAAATACCACTTCCAAGCTCATTGGGACGTTCAATATCAAGCTTAAGCTCCCGCATGCAACCAATGGCCTGGGATGCAAACGCTTCATTAAGCTCAACCATTTCAATATCATCAATGGTCATGGCGGTTCGTTTCAAGAGTTTTCTGACAGCAGGAACAGGACCAAGGCCCATGTAGGCAGGATCAACACCGCCTGCGGCAAAGGCTTTTACCGATGCATAAATTTCAAGCCCCATACTATTGGCCTTTTCCCGGTCCATGAGCAGCACAGCTGCCGCACCATCATTGATGCCGGAAGCGTTGCCTGCGGTAACGCTGCCGTCTTTTTTAAAGGCGGGTCTGAGCTTGGCGAGTTTTTCAAGACTTGTCTCCATGGGCCGCTCATCCGTGTCCACAAGGGTTTCCTGGCGTTTCACCATCACGGGAACAGGAACAATCTCCTGGGCAAAGGTGCCATTCTTGATGGCAGCACGGGCCCGGTTGTGACTCAGAAGCGCAAGGTCATCCTGCTCCTGGCGGGAAATTCCGTATTTCGCGGCGATGTTTTCAGCGGTCAGCCCCATGTGGTAGCCGTAAAATATCTCGTAAAGCCCATCAAAGACCATGAGATCAAGGATCTCACCCTTGCCGGTAAGTTCCATGCGGTGGCCCCAGCGGGCCTTGGGAAGGGCCATGGGCGCATTGCTCATGCTCTCCTGACCACCGGCCACGACAACTTCGGCTTCGCCCGACATGATGGCCTGGGCCCCCAGGGCAATGGCCTTGAGACCGGATCCGCAGATTTTGTTCACGGTAAAGGCCGTGGTCTGGCGGGGAATCCCGGCAGCGATCATCGCCTGGCGGGCCGTATTCTGGCCCTGACCAGCCTGAAGTACATTTCCCATGATCACTTCGTCAATGATAAGGGGCTGAAGTGAGTCATCATAGTCATACCCCTTTTTTTCAAGGTCAATCATGCCCTGGCCGTCCAGGGAATCTGGTCCAAAATTCTCCCCTGCCACGGGCCTTACCCCGGAACGTTTTAACAGGGCCTTCATAACAATCGCCCCAAGTTCAACAACAGACACACTCTTTAACGTACCGCCAAAGGAACCAACGGGTGTTCGCACACCCCCTACGATCACTACATCTTTCATGTCTAATCTCCTGGTCGTTGATTTTATGCTGTTTTTAAACTATATCTGACACCATAACCTTCGTACAAACGGGATGGTTCAGCCAATAACTAATAACAAATACAATTTTCAAATACAAGGAATTAACACCATGTGCCTCATCCTTGCCGCCTATGAAAAAACACCCGGAAAACGCCTCATCATCGCTGCCAACCGGGATGAATTCCTGGACCGGCCCACCCTGCCCATGCATTGCTGGGCAAAGGGGTCCGGGATCATTGCCGGAAAGGATATCAAGGCCGGCGGGACATGGCTTGGGGTCACGAAAAAAGGCCGGTTTGCAGCCATCACAAATTTTAGAAAACCATCGCTGCAGCGACAGGATGCCCCGTCAAGGGGAGGCATCGTCACAGATTTCCTTGAATCCAACCTGGATCCGGCGACGTTCCTGAACAGATTCAAAACCCAGGCACAGCGTTTCAATGGATTCAATCTGCTTGCAGGGGACCAGAACTCTCTTTACTGGTTTTCCAACATCAAGGGCAGCCCAACCAGACTTTTACCCGGATTCTATGGGATAAGCAACCATCTGATGAACACGCCATGGCCCAAGGTGGCAAGGGGCAAAAAAGCCCTGGAAAAATGCCTGAATAAAACCGGAGATATCACCACGGATGCGCTTTTCCCCCTGCTGGCAGACAGAACCCGGCCCCATGACGACGAACTTCCAGATACCGGGGTGGGGATGGCGTGGGAACGTCTGCTTGCACCGATCTTCATTGAGAGCCCGACCTACGGAACCCGATGTTCAACCATCCTCATCATCACCCAGACCGGGGAAATAGACATTTGTGAACGAACCTTTGATCAAAACCAGAAGGACCGATACACCCAGAAATGCTTTTCCTGGAATCAGAATCCAGAATAACCCACATGGATAGCAGGCACAACGAAGCATGAAACAAGATGATACAGAGCAGGCGATAGTACCATTTCGCCCCCTTTAGTTTACAATGTTCCGGTCAGGGCGACCAAAGAGGGCTCTAAAGTCGAGACTTTCACAATGATGTTTCGACAGGAGTTTCTTATAAAAACCGACACGGCAGGAACAGGGTATCTGCCCTGGCCACAACGAATTTAGAAACTCGACACCAGAGGTGGGCGGGAACGGGTATTGCCCGCAGCGGATTAAACGGCAGCGGTCAGCATGGACGCTGATGGAGCTGCCGTTTCCCTCGGAGCAGCCCAGGACGGGCTGCGAGAATGAGCGGAGGGTAATACCCGTTCCCGTCTACCGGTCCGACGAGTGTTTCATATAACCCACATGTCCTGCCGGACACAACGAAGCATGAAACACGATGATACCGGGCAGGCGATAGTACCATTCCGCCCTCTTTGGTTACCCTGACCGGAACGGTAAACGTCGGGGGGATTTTTGCCCTTCCAGACTAAAGCGCAGGAACTGCGGGCTAAAGTCCTCAAACAGCCTGCGCTTCTTAACGCCTGGAAGGGCAAAAATCCCAACCCCTTTGGTTTACAATGTTCCAGTCAGGGTAACCAAAGAGGGCTCTAAAGTCGAGACTTTCACAATGATGTTTCGACAAGAGTTTCTTATAAACCGGCACGGCCGGAGCGAGGTATGGCTCCGGCCTCAACGAATTTTGAAACACCTTCATTGACAATACTTTGGCGAGTGTTTCATATAAAAAAATTCACCCCCAGGGGTCAGAAATTTAAGATTTTTTCGTTTTTTTAAGGGCTATCCAGGCCTCAAGGCGCTGCTTTACAACAGCCTCGTATCCCCTGTCCGTGGGCAGATAGAACCGTTCTTGCCTGAGCCCTTCTGGAAGATATTCCTGGGGAAAGTACCCGCCCACATGGTCGTGGGCATACTGGTACCCCTGGCCATACCCCATATCCTTCATCAGGCGGGTTGGCGCGTTTCTGACATGGAGGGGAACCGGCAGGGAACCGGTCTCTTCGACCTTTTTTTTCACCCGTTTATGGGCCATGTAAACGCTGTTGCTCTTGGGGGCCGTTGCAAGATAAACCGCAGCCTGGAACAGGGCATCGTCCCCTTCTGGAGATCCCAGGAAACGGTAGGCTTCCAGGGCGTTCAGGGCAACGCCAAGGGCGCCGGGGTCTGCAACCCCCACATCCTCAGTGGCAAACCGGACCATTCTGCGGATCAGATAAAGGGGATCCTCGCCTGCTGCCATCATTCGTTCAAGCCAGTAGATGGCACCATCCGGGTCACTGCCCCGGAGACTCTTGTGAAAGGCAGAGATAAGATTGAAGTGCTCTTCCCCGGACTTGTCATAACGCAGGGCCTTTTTCTCAACCGCAGCCGCCACATCCTCCGGCGTAATGGCAGAAGGGGTTTTACCGCCCGCCCCTTTCCTGGCCGAGGCATAGACACCGATGGTTTCAAGGGTGGCAAGGGCTGCCCGCACATCACCGTCGGCAGTGGCGGCAATATAGTTCAAAGCCTCGGCAGAAAAAATAATCCCCAGGGAACCAAGCCCCCGGACCGGATCTGTTGCGGCCCGTTCAAGGATGGTGACGATGTCCCGTTCCCCCAGGCGATTAAGGGTAATCACCCGGCACCGGGAGACCAGGGCCGGGATCACCTCAAACGAGGGGTTTTCCGTTGTGGCACCCACAAGGACGATGGCCCCTGTTTCCACATGGTGAAGAAAGGCATCCTGCTGGGCCTTGTTGAACCGGTGGATCTCGTCCACAAACACAAGGGTTCTTCGACCCCGGATGCGGCGCTGCTCCTTGGCCGTCTCAATAACGGCCCGTATATCCTTGACCCCGGAGAGCACGGCTGAGAGCTGCATAAAATGGGAGCTGGTCTCTTTTGCAATAATACCGGCAAGGGTGGTCTTCCCGCACCCGGGCGGTCCCCATAAAATCGTTGAAAAGACCCTGTCATTGGTGATGGCGCTGTGGAGAATCTTGCCGGGTGCTGCCACATGGTCCTGCCCCACGACCTCACCAAGGCGCTGGGGCCGCATCCTGTCTGCAAGGGGACGGAACGGGGAGCCTTCCTCATCTTCTCCACCATCGAACAGATCCATCTCCATGGGGGCTAACCCTTTAAATCCCTGACCCGCTTGCGCCGGCTCTGCTCCTTGCGCTCTTTTTTCCTGCGGGTGGTCTTTTTCTCTTTTTTCTCAACAATTCTTTCGGCAAGCTTGCTTTTTCCCGAAAAATCGATCTTGCCGGTTTTGGCCCGGAACAAAAGCCGGATGGGCGTATGCTCAAGTTCAGCCATCTCACGGATCTGGTTGACAAGATAGCGGTGGTAGGAAAAATGAACGGCATCTGGATAGTTGACAAAACAGACAATGGTCGGTGGTTTGACCGCAACCTGGGTGGCATAAAAAAACTTCAGGCGTTTGCCCTTGTGCATGGGCGGTTCAGACCGGAAAATGGCATCCTCGACAATCCGGTTCAACAGCCCGGTGTTGATCCGGTAGGCGTACTGGGCATGGATCTTTTCAACCATTGCAAGAATTTTGTGGGTGCGAAACCCCGTAAGGGCCGAGATGGTCATGGCAGGGGCAAACGAAAGAAATTTTGACTTGGTCCTGAGGTCCTCCATGAACCGCCGCTGGTCCTTTCGATCCTCGTCAAGCAGATCCCATTTATTGATGAGAAACAAGGCACCACACCCCCGGTCCTGGGCATAGCCTGCGATGGTGATGTCCTGGTCCGTGACGCCTTCGTCGGCATCAATGAGAATCAGGGCAACGTCACACTGGTCAAGACTCTTGAGGGATTTAAGAATCGAATATTTCTCTATCCTCTCCCGCACCTTTCCCTTGCGCCGAATGCCTGCCGTGTCAATCAGTCGGAACCGCCTGCCGTTGCGCTCAATGGAAAGGTCCACGGAATCCCGTGTGGTTCCCGGGACATGGCTTACCACAACCCTGGACTTGCCAAACAAACGGTTTATAAGGGAAGATTTGCCCACGTTGGGCCTGCCTGCCACGGCAATGCAGATCTCCTGTTCGGAAGCATCCGGCTCCCCCTGTTCTGATCCAGCCTGGGGTTCAACCACGGGCTCAGGTGCCGGGAAAAGCGCCACCATATCATCCAGAAAAGGTTCGACCCCGATGCCGTGCTCTGCGCTCATGGGGTAAAACTTTTCAATGCCGAGGGAGTAGAATTCAAGAAGTTCCTCCCGCTGCTTATGGTTCTCGACCTTGTTGACAAGGAAAAACACCGGTTTGGATGTCCGCCTCAGGATATCGGCAAGGTCCCTGTCAAAGGGAGAGATACCTGCCCTGCCGTCAAGTACAAGGGCGACAATATCCGCATCTTCAATGGCCAATTCCACATGGCCCCTGATCTCCCTGGCAAAGAAGTCGTCATCGGACAGAAGAAAACCGCCCGTGTCCACCAGGGTAAACGGGCGCTCGTTCCACACGGCATCCACATAATGCCTGTCCCTGGTAACCCCGGGGAAATCGTCCACCAGGGCATTTCTCGACCGGGTGATTCGATTAAAAAGGGTGGATTTTCCCACATTGGGCCGGCCCACGAGGGCAACAACGGGTTTCATCGGTAAAACCTCCAAACCAAAAAAACAGACCGATCATCCCTTAGCAGGACAAAGTGCCCTGGGGGTCTGAAAACGTCTGTTTAATATAGGGTAAACACATTGATTTTAAAAGATGGCGTCCCCAAGGGGATTCGAACCCCTGTCGCCGCCGTGAAAGGGCGGTGTCCTGGACCGGGCTAGACGATGGGGACGCAACATCATTTTTTTTGTGGTGGGCCGTACTGGGCTCGAACCAGTGACTCTCTGCTTAAAAGGCAGATACTCTGCCGACTGAGTTAACGGCCCTCACAAAAACAAAGAACTTTTAAAGCTTTATGAAACTTTTGTCAACACCTTTTTTCAACAGACCCTATTTTTTCCAGAATTCCGGCACAAAAAGAACGATCACCGTATAGATCTCAAGCCGACCAAGCAGCATGCACCATATGAGAATCCACTTGCCGGCAGCAGAGATATGGGCAAAGTTATCCACCGGTCCCACGGTTCCAAACCCGGGACCAATATTGCCGATACAGGCGGCAACGGCCCCGAACGAGGAGACCATGTCCATGCCAAGGGCCGCGAGACAAAGACTGCTGAACACAAAGAGCCCCATGTAAAGGGCCAGGAACCCCATGATACTCCTCAGCACAGAATCCGGCACCACGGCAGCATTAAGCTTCACCTGGACAATACTCCGGGGATGAACCAGGACAAAGAGTTCCCTGTAGCAATACTTGAAGCAGACCATGACCCTGGCACACTTCATACCACCGCCGGTGGAGCCGGCCGAGGCACCAATGAACATGCAGATAAAGATGATGGCCTGGCTCAACCCCGGCCAGGTTTCATAATCGGCCGTGGCAAACCCGGTTGTGGTGACAATGGAAACCACCTGGAACGAGGCGTATTGAAACGCCTTGCCAAAACTGTCATACACCGTGCCGTGGATGTTAAAGGCGATCACAAGGGATAGGACCAGGCACAACCCGAGAAAAAAACGGCATTCGGAATCCCGCCAGAAGATAAGGGTTCTTCCCCTGAGCATCTGGTAGTGCAGGGAAAAGTTGATTCCGGCAATGACCATGAAAACAACCACCACATAGTCCAGATAGGCGCTGTCATAATGGGCCATGGAGGTGTTTTTTGTCGAGAACCCGCCCGTTGGCATGGTGGTGAGTGTGTGACACAGGGCGTCGTAAAAATCCATACCTCCGGCCAGAAGAAAAATCACCTCTGCAACTGAAATAAGGGCATACAGATACCAGAGGATCTTGGCAGAATCACTGAGTCGGGGGGTCAGTTTATCTGGAACGGGGCTTGGCACCTCTGCCTTGAACAACTGCATCCCGCCCACACCGAGAAAGGGCAGGATGGCAAGGCTCAAAACAATGATCCCCATACCCCCGAGCCACTGGATAAAGCTTCGCCAGAACAAAAGGCTCCTGGAAAGCCCCTCGATGTTGGTCAGCACGGACGAGCCTGTGGTGGTAAACCCGGATACGGATTCAAAAAAGGCGTCGGTAAAATGGGGCAGCCCATCGCCCAGATAAAAGGGAAGCGCACCAAAGAGCCCCATGACTGTCCAGCCAAGGGCAACAATGGCTATCCCCTCCCTTGGGCTGATATAGTCAATGGTTGGCCTTCTTGAGCCAAAATAAAGCAGCAGACCAGCGGCAATGGTGACACCCATGGACTCAATCAGGGCAACAAGGCTGGTATCTGCGTAAATGAGACTGCAAACCAGGGTAAAAACCATGGAGAGACCCAGGAAAACCAGCAAAATCCCGATCACATTGGCAATGTAAGGCCAGCGCATTTAAAAGAACTCCAGCTTGACGGTAAGGAGCTTCTCAAGCTTTTTAACGGCCTGGCGCTGGGCAAAGAGAATGATTCTGTCGTCGGGTGCCACAACACTCTCGCCGGTGGGGATGATGATCTCATCATTGCGGATAATGCAGACCAGCAGGGCTCCCTTGGGGAACGAGAGCTTTTTAAGCGGTCGTCTTGTGATATCCGAGGTGGCAAGGGCAACGGCCTCAATCACCTCAGCATCCTCACCAAGCACGGCAACCGCAGAAAGAATTTTTCCCTTTCTGATCTCCTGAAGAATGGAGCTGATGGCAGAAAGCCTTGGACTGACCATTTTTTCCAGTCCAATGGCGGACATGAGGGGAAAATAGCTGAACTTGCTCACCTTGGTGATGGTGGCTTTGGCCCCCAGGTTTTTTGCAAGCAGTGATGTTAAAATATTGGTCTCTTCATCATGGGTGAGGGTCACCACCACATCGGTATCCCCCACATTCTCCTCGAGCAGCAGTTTCTGATCCGACCCGTCCCCGTGGAGCACAACGGTTTTGTTCATCTTCTGGGACAGCACATTGCACCGTTCAAGGTTTGATTCGATGATCTTTGTGTGGATGAATTCTCGCTCAAGGGCCTCGGCAAGGCGCTTGCCAATGCGACCGCCTCCCACGATTATCACCCGTTTCAGGGGCTGGTTCGCATTGGGGTTAAAGAGCTTGACCGTGTCGGCAAGCCGCTTTTTTTCACTGATAAAATAAACCAGATCCCCGGGTCGAAGTACATTATCGCCCCTGGGTACGATGAGTTCATCGTTCCTGACCACCGCCGCAATCAGGGGTCTTGCATCCCCAAAAACCATGGGAAAATCCAGGAGTCTAACCCCAGCCATGGGAGAATCTTTTTCAAGGCGTATCCCCACAAAATTGACCCGGCCCTCGGCAAATTCACCCACATCAACGGCACCCGGCACCCGCATGAGCCTCTGGATGGTCTTGACCACCTCGATTTCCGGGTTGATCACCGTATCAATATGGGGGGCTTCTGTTTTAAACACCTCGTGGAAATCATCAAAACCTGCCCCCCTGATACGGGCAAGTTTCTTGGTGCTCGGGGAAAGAAGGTTGGCAGACAGACAGGCCACAAGATTTGCCTCATCGCTGTTGGTTACAGCCAGCAGAATCTCGGCATCCCGGATACCGGCATCGGCCAGAACCCTGGGGGAACTGCCCGAAGCCAGAATCACCTGGACATCCAGATCCTCAGACACCCTTCGAACGGCCTCAGGATCCTTGTCAATGACCACCACATCCTTATCTTCAAAGGCAAGACGGCTGGCAATGTGATATCCCACCTCCCCTGCCCCAACGATGATAATTTTCAAAATCTCACTCCTGTTCTAAAGTCTATGGAATGGGCAAGATTTACACTATGGCATCCCGGGTGTCAATCCTTGGGGATTATGAACGATGTATCACGTCACCCTATATTTCAAGGACCTCCTCCCGGCTCTCAACCGTTTCATCCCCGTTGGCTTCATCTTCCTGCCCACGGATTTCAAACCGCTGGCGAATCTTTTCAAGGGAGATAAGTTCTCCTTTTCGGGCAGACGGCGTGAGAAAAGACTTCAGCTTTCGTTCAAGCATCCGGGGATGGAGATCCCCTGCAATGGCAGCCACACCTTCGGTGATGATCTTCTGGAGCATGAGCTCCTTGGCCGTTCTTTCCCTGATATTGGCGGCAAAGGGCAGGAAGAAAAAATTGGCAAGGACAATGCCGTAGAGGGTGGAGGTCAGGGCAATAGGAACCGTTGACATGATCATTGCAGAATCACCCACACCGGCAATCGTACCAATGAGCCCGACAACGCTTCCCACCAGTCCAAAGGCCGGGGCCACCTCGGCCATGGTCTGGAGCACCCGGCTGGTTTCTTCCCTTCTGAGCCTGAAAAAAAACATCTCGGCATTCAAGGATTCCCGGATCTGGGCTGGAGAAAACCCGTCCACCATGAACCCGATGGCCTGGCGCAGAAAAACAATGGTGGTCTCGCCCTCGTCCCGCTGGAGGGACAAAAGCCCCTTGAGTCTTCGCTTGACCGACAGATCCACCAGGATTTCCACAATGTCATCGGGATTTCTCATCTCCCGGGTGTAGGAAGCCCACAGCACCCGGACAAGAATCACCAGGCGCTCCATCCTGTAACTGATCAGCGTGGCACCAAAGGTCCCCCCCATAACAATGACAAAACCAGACAGGTTAAGGTAAAGCCCGGTATTGCCGTGGATGGCAAACCCCATCAGAAAAAGTGAAAAGCAGACGATCAACCCCCAAATATTTTGCTTGCCGTGCTCCAGAAACGAGCGTGCGCTGGAATCATCCATTGTTGTCTCCTTCAGAATTAAATTGCGACCCTTCTGAATAGGGTCTTTCTTTCATTAAAACGATCTCCACCCGCCGGTTAAGGGACCTGTTGTGGGCCGTATTGTTTGGTCGGAGCGGTTGGAGCCAGGCATGGCCGGACACAAAGAATCTTTCTTCGGGCAATTGCGCCTCTTTAATCAAAAATCTTGCCACCCGGCAGGCCCTTGCCGTTGAAAGTTCCCAGTTTGTCGGGTATTGCTCAGAATGGTTGGGCATGTCGTCGGTGTGGCCGATCACATTGACAACAAACGAATTCTCCTGGAGAATCCTGCCGATCTGTCGGAGCCGCCACTGGGCCTGGGGCTTTAAGTCGGCCTTGCCCAGATCAAAAAACAGATCCCCTGCAAGGGAAATCCTGACAGCCCGGTCCGCCACCAACTCTACACTTGCGCTGTCATCCACAAACTCATCCAGGACCGCCTGCCGTGTCTGGGTAAAGACATCAGACGGGCTGGCATTCAGACTGTTTTCAACGATCTTTCCGCTACCTGAATCAGACACTAAATTAGTACCAGGTCCCGGGCCGAACTCAAGCTCCCTGCTGCCAGCCTGGTAAACATACATCACCACAAACAGTATAAACATGGTCATCATCAGATCCGACCAGGAAACCGACCACCCCCCCCGCCGGGGGGTCTCAAAGGAAAAAAGGAGATTTTCTGAAAAAGGATCGAATCCCTGGCCAGACACCCCTTCTCTCCCCCCCCCATTTAAAGGGGTATTATTCAAATTGTTTTTGCTCCCACTATTACCATTGGATTCCTTGTCCATAGACCTACTCCAAAATGATTGCAATTACTTACACTGCCAAAACAAGTTATCTTTTCATCGACACCATGGAACAGGTTCTTTAATCAGCCCAAACAACCGAACTCCTGGTCTCTAACAAAAACTCAACCGTAAAACTACTTTGCAACAAATGCGCCTCGTACAAAAAAAATACTGATTTCACCTGCCCCTCCAATCAAGGGGAGGACAATGAAACCGTGGAAAGGCTCGAAATAGTTCCATTCAAATAGATTGTACAAAAAAACACCCAACGCAGTTTTTCGGTATGCTTATTGCTTTTTTAAATCAATTATATGAGACTATATCAACAAATGGGGCAAAAAATTCCGGTGTTTCCCAAAACACGCCACAACATGAAAGGATTTTCCATGGAGATCTCAAGAAACCGTTCTTTTTTTGACATCAGGCCTAACATTTGTCATTTTATTGACAACAAAGGTGGGATCTCCCCAAACAACATCAGGCCGATTGGCGTACCGGCTTAAAAAATCACCACATTCACTTACATAAAAGGCTCTTTTTTCAACAAAAGAGATTCAGGATATTGGACAGAAAACCGAAACCATAAATCAGAGAAAACACCTTTATATGAAACACCCACCGAGGCATCACCTGTGGAGAGATTTCAAATAACGTTGTTGCCAGGGTTGATAACCTTCTCCGGTCATGCCGGTTATATAGATTTACAGGTGACAGCATGGTGCTTTCAAAGACAAACAGTCAACGAATCAGGCAAAGGATCTTGAAACCATGTTAAACAACAAATCAATCTTAATTACCGGCGGGACAGGTTCCTTTGGAAAGCACTATACAAAAACCCTTCTCAACCGTTTCAAGCCAAAACGCATTGTCATCTTTTCCAGGGATGAACTCAAACAGTTTGAAATGCAGCAAATATTCAATCAGGAGTGCATGCGCTACTTTATCGGGGATGTCCGGGACAGGGACCGCTTGAAAATGGCAATGAATGGCATTGATTACGTCATTCATGCAGCAGCCTTAAAGCAGGTTCCTGCTGCCGAATACAATCCCACAGAATGCATAAAAACAAATATTGCGGGGGCTGAAAATGTTATCCATGCAGCCCTTGACAACGATGTTGAAAAGGTGATCGCCCTTTCCACGGACAAGGCGGCAAATCCCATCAATCTTTATGGTGCTACAAAACTGTGTTCGGACAAACTTTTTGTGGCGGCCAACAACTTTGCCGGCAACAAACGCACCATTTTTTCTGCAGTAAGATATGGAAATGTTGTGGGTTCCAGGGGATCTGTGGTTCCTTTCTTTCAGCGGCTGATTGATGAGAAAAGCGATCACCTCCCAGTAACAGACCAGAGGATGACCCGATTCTGGATCACCCTGCAGCAGGGTGTGGATTTTGTAATAAAAAATTTCCAACGCATGTCAGGAGGGGAAATATATGTGCCAAAGATCCCCTCTGTAAAAATAACAGATCTTGCAACTGCCATGGCTCCTGACCTTCCCCAGAAGATTGTTGGAATCCGTCCTGGAGAAAAACTCCATGAGATAATGTGCCCAGGGGATGACTCCCATCGTACGATTGAATTCAAAGACCACTATGTTATCCTGCCGGCAATAACTTTCCGGGGTATACAAGGAGACCCTGCAATTAACCAACTTGGTGAAAAAGGTGAGTTTGTTCAACAGGGTTTTGAATACAACTCAGGCACAAACACCCATTTTCTAACAAGAGCTGAAATACTCGATTATAACAAGGCGGAGATACAATGATCTCCCAGAAATCAGCAGAAAACTACATTCCATATGGCCGCCAGTCAATCGATGAAGAAGATATCCAAGCGGTTGTTAATATTCTCAAGTCTGACTGGCTGACAACCGGCCCGCAAATAGAGAAATTTGAGAAAGCATTTTGCTCTTTTACAAACGCAAATGAGGCAGTGGCTGTTTCGAGCGGAACAGCAGCACTCCATGCGGCCATGAATGCAATTAATATCCAACCTGGAGACGAAGTCATTGTTCCTCCAATGACCTTTGCAGCAACTGCAAACGCTGTTGTCTACCAGGGAGGGACCCCTGTATTTGCAGATGTCTTACCGGATACCCTATTAATTAACCCCGAAGAGGTAAAGAAAAAAATCACCTCCAGGACAAAGGCAATCATTGCAGTGGACTATGCAGGGCAGTCCTGCGATTACGATGCACTAAGATTCATCTCCGACAAACACAAACTCTATCTTATTACCGATGCCTGTCACGCACTTGGCGGAAGGTATAAAGGCAGAAAAATAGGTTCGCTTGCTGATCTTACACTCTTCAGCTTTCATCCTGTAAAGCATATCACAACAGGCGAAGGCGGCATGATAACCTGCTCCGATTCAACGCTTGCGGCAAAAATGAAGACATTTCGGAACCATGGCATAACAACGGATCAACACAGACGCTCCATGGAAGGAACATGGTATTACGAAATGGAAAGCCTTGGCTATAATTATAGAATAACCGATATACAATGCGCCCTGGGGCTCAGCCAGTTAAAGAAACTGGATGGCTGGATTAAAAACCGTAATTGGATTGCAAGAAAATATGACAAAGCTTTTTCAGAAGAAGAATCCATCTCCCCCCTTAAAGTAATGAAAGAGATGGTTCATGCATACCATCTTTATGTCATCAAGCTTCCAGACAGGAAACTAAGGGATACTGTTTACAAGGAAATGCATAGACATAACATCGGAGTCAATGTTCATTACATTCCTGTACATCTGCATCCCTATTATAGAAAAACATTTAATACCTCACAGGGACTTTGTCCCGTTGCCGAGGATGCCTTTCAAAGGATTCTTTCCCTGCCCATGCATCCAAAAATCAACAATACCGATATAAAGCGTATAGTCACAGAGTTAACCAACGCCATAGAAAAGAACAGATGACAAGTAGCTCACAAAACGAATGGCTAATAATTCGAGCGGATGCAGACGCCCATATGGGAACAGGCCATATCATGCGTTGCATTGCTCTTGCACAGGCATGGCAGGACAGGGGTGGAAAAGTTGTTTTTTTAAGCCATGTAGAAGGGAAAAGTCTGCAAGAAAGAATATTAAGCCAAGGTTTTGAATTATTTTCCATCAACGCCCCCTGGCCAAACCCAAAAGATCTTGAAAACGTTGGAGCTTTCTTCAAAGCGCATAACATCAACAATAAAAGCTGGATAATCCTTGACGGTTATCATTTTACCCCTGAATACCAGCTGGCAATAAAAAACACAGGATGCAGAATTCTGATCATCGATGACATGGCGCATCATCTCTCATATCATTGTAAAATAATACTCAACCCCAATTTCCATACAAAAATTAGAAATTACAACTATGACCCTCTCACCATTATCCTCCTGGGTCCACAATATGCCTTGCTTAGAAAAGAATTCTTAAGCAAGAAAACAGCTAAAACAACAAAAGAAATAAAAGAAAAGGCCAGACATATTCTGGTTACGATGGGTGGTGCAGACCCTCAGAATGTAACCTTGACCATAATAAATGCCCTGAAAAAGATTAATCGAAAGAATCTGAAAGTTCGGGTTATTATCGGCCAGATTAATAGAAACCGAAAACTATTCGAAAAAGATACCTTAGAGCTACCAGACACGATTAAGCTGATAAGCGATGTAATAAATATGCCAGATCTCATGGAATGGGCGGATATCGTAATAACCGCCGGTGGCAGCACCTGCTGGGAGCTTGCATTTATGGGAACCCCCTTTGCTGCAGTCTGCATAGCGGAAAATCAAAAAAAAAATCTCAATTATTTTTCAAAAATCTTATCTATCATAAACCTTGGAGACGCCACTCAATTAACGGACATAACTGCTTTTAAAGGAATCCTTAAATTAATTGACAACAAAAAAACAAGAGAGGAAATTTCCCTAAAAGCCACAAACTTGATTGACGGGAAAGGAGCAACTCGTGTAGTGAACAAAATGCTGTTTTTAGGCTTAAAATTAAGATCCGTAACTCTGGATGATTGTCACCAAGTTTTTCTTTGGTCAAATGACCCTGTAGTACGCAACGCTTCGTTTAGCTCATCCTTGATTTCTTGGGAAGAGCACAAGGCATGGTTTGACAGAAAGCTCAAAAGCACTGATACAATTCACTTTATTGCAAATCACAGCAACGGAGAATCAGCCGGACAGGTACGTTTTGAGATAAAAAAAGATTCAGCCATTATTTCCATTTGTATTGATGCAAAATTGAGGGGACAAGGTCTGGGCACATATTTGATTGAACAATCATGCAAAAGACTATTTTTTCTGAGGCCTGTAAATTCAATTATTGCCCAGATAAAGATAGATAACCTGAGTTCCATAACATCTTTCAAAAATGCCGGTTTCAAAGAACAAAAACAGATTAAAATCAATAAAATTCCAGCCATTACTATGACATTTAAAGGGATAGAATAAAAGCATGAAGCCTTTAATCAAAATCAAGGACAAATACATCGGCACCCAAAAACCTGTTTATATTATAGCGGAAATGTCGGCAAACCATAACCAGAATTTTGATAAGGCAGTCAATATAATAAAAGCTGCAGAAAGAACCGGTGCCGATGCCATAAAGTTACAGACCTATACTCCAGATACCCTAACCATAGATTGCGACAGGGATGAATTTAAAATAAAGGGTTCTCTCTGGAAAGGAAAGAACCTTTATAACCTCTATAAAGAAGCATATACACCATGGGAGTGGCACCCCAGGCTTAAAGCAATAGCAGAGGATATGGGGCTCGATTTTTTTTCCACCCCTTTTGATGAAACTGCGGTTGATTTCCTTTCCAATATGGATATTCCGGCCTTTAAAGTTGCATCCTTTGAAATTGTTGACCTGCCGCTATTGAGAAAAATAGCACAAACAGGAAAACCAATCATCATGTCGACAGGCATGGCCACACTGGCGGAGATAGACGAGGCAGTATACACCATTCGTGAAGCTGGAAACGACAATATTGCCCTTCTAAAATGCACAAGCGCCTACCCTGCCCTTCCAGAGGAAATGGATCTAAAGACAATCCCCCATCTGGGCCGAGCCTTTGGTGTTCCGTGCGGAGTTTCAGATCATACCATGGGAATTGCAGTTCCTGTGGCAGCAGTAGCCTTGGGAGCCTGTATTGTTGAAAAACACCTTACCCTGAGCCGCTCTGAACAAGGCCCGGACAGTGCTTTTTCACTTGAACCCGATGAATTCAAAACCATGGTTGACGCCATAAGAACAACAGAGAAAGCCATCGGACATGTCCGGTATGGAAGAACCGAAAAAGAGAAAAAGAGCCGAAGCTTTAGGAGATCACTCTTTGTTGTTCAGGATATGAAGACTGGTGACAAATTCACTCCCGAAAATGTACGCTCAATTCGTCCTGGATTTGGCCTTCATACACGTTATATCGAAAAAATACTCGGCCGAACAGCATCATCAGAAATTTCAAAAGGAACACCTCTTTCCTGGAAGATTGTCAGATAAATGAAGCAAATATTTCGCGCAGCCATTTCAGGCCTTGGGAGTATTGCTTGGCGGTTCGACTACCAATCAGGCAGAAACAAATAGTGCCTTCCCCATGGTTATTCATATACAACAACGACAAAACTCTCCTTACCGGCGGATACTCTCCGGATAAATTGCAACGGAACCTGTTTTCAACCAGCCTGGATCTGCCCGCATATGACACCTTCGAGGAGAGGATAGGCAAAATCATTGTGAGAACCATTGAGCAAACAAGGCCAAAGCGGAGATATCCGAAAGATTTTAACAACCGGAGCGGGTGATTCCACTGGGTACCAACCGATCATAGAAAGCTTGGAAAGTTTGAAGCCGCCGAAAAAGCGCCTAAACAGTTAAAAGATATGGATTTTAAAAAATGAAGCGCTAATGAAACTAACAATAGGTGATCAATTTAATAATTTTAATTTAGCTGTCGACAATAATTAAGATATAGTCATAAGTATTAATATAAAAAAATGAATTTAACGAAATTTTATAGAAGTATGGATGCAAGGAGGAGAGAATGGATATCAACATTAGTGAAAAGGCCTGGACAACATGGCAGGGTTTAAATAAAGCCATCCAAGGTAAAGAAGTGGTCTTTTTCGGAGTATCAGATGATTGGACAGGTAAGACACTACGCAACACCCTTATCAAAGAATTTTCTTTTGTTGATAATAGTAAAACATGGCAGGGAGCAGAGTATATAGGTGCGAAAATAAAATCTCCGAAAATTTTAAAAGAAAACGTTAAAAGCCGTTATGTGATTATATCCAGCAGTGCTTATGAGTCCATATATCCTCAACTTATTGAATATGGCTTAACTCCTGGGGATAATTTTTGTATTACTCCTGCATTAAACAATTTAAAGGTTATCACGGATATCAATACACATAAAGCAAGAATACTTTTAAGTTCACCGGACCATAAAATATATTCCCAGTTAGATAATTCTAATGATGTGGGCGGCGGGTTATTTACCTATGATATACAATCGCATGAGTGCAAGAAAGTTTTGGATGGAACCTTCCATCAAATCGTAGATACCGGAAAGAGCTATTATATAGTGGATGAAATAAGAGGAATATGTGAAGTTTCAAAAGACTTTGAATTAAAGGATTCTTTTGGCGTCGAAAAGGGTGACAAACCCCATGGAGTAGCTTTTTGCCCTAAACGAGACCTTGTGTTTCTGGCACGAACCGGAAGAGATTTTATTTCCGTTTTTAATGCAAAAACCAAAAAGATAGAATTTGATATTTTGTTTTCCGGAAAAATGACTGCTGCAAAAAAACCCGGACACTGGATAAATGATATTTTTGTAAATGGTGACTATTTGTATGTGTCTTTGTTTTCTCAAACAGGTTCATCCCGGGAAGGTGTTTTTGATGGGGGTGTGTTACAGATTTCCATTGATAATCCTAAGGAAAGGCATGTGTTGATGAATGACCTCTGGCTCCCCCATTCAGTCTGTTTTTTTGATGCTGATATTTGCGTTCTTGACAGTATGAGAGGTCATTTTTACAAGACCGATAAGAATATTGTTGGAGAATTTTTTGGTTTCATCAGGGGGCTTGCTTTTGATGGTGCGTATTATTATATCGGTCAAAGTGAAACACGTTATTTCGATAGGCTGAAAGGTATTCGAAAAAATATTGGTATGTCTGCTGGTTTTTATCTGTTTGATGAAGACACAAAAGCTGCAAAATTCTTTTCAATTCCTAAATTAAGACAAGTGAGATCTTTATGTGTCATTTAGAATCATAACTTATATATGAATGGTAAGCATACTATGTTTTAGGAAAAAATATGAATCAAACAGTGAAAGAACTGCATAAAAAAAGAATGAAGTTGTGGGACGCAAGCATCTCTAATCATAAAAAATATATTGATAATCAAAATGGATTATTCAGGGATGAATTTGTTGAATATAGGAAATGCCCGGTATGCAGTCAAGATAATTACTTAAATATTTTTTTTAAAGAAGGCGGATCTTATGTCAAATGTTTGAATTGTTCCATGGTGTATCTTAATCCTGTTTTCACAGATGATGCATTAAATGATTATTATGAAAAGAATCATTCGGTTCAAGCCCAGATAGTTGAAAGCGGTGACTCTTTTTATGAGAAGATATATAATCATGGATTGAATAGTATAGAGAAAATATGTCCGCCAGGAAATATTCTTGATATTGGTTGTTCATCAGGTGTGTTTTTGGATTTATCAAAAAATAGAGGTTGGAAAACCAATGGTATTGAGTTAAATGTCCGGGAATTCAAAATGGCTCAGATGAAAGGACATTCTGTGTATAATAGTCTTATAGAGAATACAAAATTTGATAAAAAATTTAATGCAATAACTTTATGGGATGTATTCGAGCATATAAAAAATGGAAAATTTTATCTAAATATGATGAAAAAACTGCTTATGAAAAATGGAGTGATATTTTTACAAATTCCAAACTCTGATTCATTAGCTGCCAAGATATTACAAAAAAAGTGCAATATGTTTGATGGTTTGGAACACGTTAATTTATATGGTGTTAATACGATAAAATTGCTTGCAAAGAGATGTGGTTTGCGTGTGCTGGATATACAAACAGTTATACCGGAAATTGGAGTGATCAACAATTATCTCAACTACGAAGATCCTTACCTGGGAAATACAGAGAATAAGACTAACATCCCTAATTTAATAGATGAGAATGAATTAAATATAAAGTTGTTGGGATATAAATTGCAAGTAGTTTTAGGAGAGTTAAAATGAAATTTTGTAAAAAATGTGTAATGCCTGATACTAAACCTGATCTTCATTTTGATAACGAAGGCGTTTGTGATGCCTGTCGGTCTCAAGAGATGAAAAACAATAAAATTGATTGGGGAAAAAGAGAAAAAGAATTTTTATCTATTGTTAACTCACATAAAAAACATCCTGATTATGATTGTGTGATAGGTGTAAGTGGAGGAAAAGATTCAACATATATCGTAATTAAAGTTTTAGAATTGGGATTAAACCCCCTATGTATTTGTTTTGAGCCAACCATCCCCACAACGATAGGAAGAAAGAATCTGGATAATTTGAATGGATTAGGCATCGATTTAATTCATGTAAAAAGGAATCCTGTAGTATATAAAAAACTGGCAAAAGAAGCGATAAAAAGAGTTGGAGATTCTGAATGGCAAAATCATCTGGGAATTTTTACAGTGGTTCCACATTTTGCTATAAAATTTAATATCCCTCTAATTATCTGGGGAGAAAGTCCTCAAATAGAGTATGGTGGACCGGCTGCAAGTAAAAATCGAAATATTTTAGACAGACAATGGTTGGAAGAATTTGGTGGACTGCTGGGTAATCGGATCTCAGATATGATTGGTGTTGATGGGATAACAAAAAGAGATCTATCATTATATTTTTATCCTGAGGAAAAAGATATAAAAAGGGTCGGGGTGACCGGATTATTCCTGGGTTATTATTTTAAATGGGATTTAAGAAAAATTTTAAAAAAATCTATTGCTCATGGTTTTTCACCGGCTAATAGGCCTGTAGAAACAACCTATGAGAACTTTGAAAATTTGGATTGTTACAGTAATCATTTGCATGATTATTTAAAGTATCTGAAATTTGGTTTTGGCAGGGCTACTGATAATGCTTGCCTGGATATTAGGCTTGGTTATATAAGTCGAGAAGAAGGTGTACGATTAATAAACAAGTATGATGGTATACCTCCTAACCTGGACGAGCCAGAACCAAAAAGGGTTGGCCAGTGCGGTTAACCTTATTCATATGAAAATAGTATAAGTCCGGTGAACGAAAACAGGTATACCCTACGCTCATTCTCGCAGCCCGTCCATGGGCTGCTGCGAGGGAAATGGCAGCTCTTTCAGCGTCCATGCTGACCGCTGCCATTTAACCCGCTTCGGGAGATACCTGTTTCCGTTCACCTCTGCTGTCGTATTTTAAAATTTATGGTTCCAGTCAGAAAACTAACCTCGCAGGTTCAAAAAGTTTCTATGATTCCAAATACGTAGTATAATAATTTCCAAAATATGCAGATGTTAAAGGAGGTTAATTATGTTACTGACTGAAAGATATTCCGATCAAATATCTGGCGTTTTGCACTGTTATGACCGCATTATTATTCAAGGTACAATTCCTGGAATCTGCTTTGCTGCTGGGATGACAAGTTATCTCTACATGAAGAAAATCAGAATTTTTGATTATCCAAAATTTGCAGCCCCTTTTAAAGACGAAATTCGAAACAATGCTGAAGACGTTGCTTCAAAGAATGGCCTTGAAATTGAATTTGTTCGCAAAAGAAACGTTCGCAAAGAAAAAATAATTGAAAAGGTCATTAATGAACGTGGTGATCATCCTGGCCTTGTTCATATCCTTTCCGCTATGGAGGCTTGTCCTTCCTATAGACCCTGGCATAATAAAAAAACTGGGAAAACCTACCTGAAAGGAACCCAGGGAAAATGTTTACATTATTATTTTTATTTGATCGATGAAGATTTGGGGCTTTGCTATATCCGGGTCCCTACATGGTGCCCGTTTAGATTACAAATATATTTCAATGGGCATAATGCCCTCAATTCTGCCATGAGAAAAGAAGGTATTCAAAGTGTAATACGGGACAATGCAATTTTTCAAACGGAGTCATTTGAATCTGCTCAAAAATTAAGTAACGATCTAAACATAAAGCACATTCATGAGAAACTCGATGGATTTGCAAGCCTTTATTGTCCGGCTGTCAAGCATTTCCCCTTGAGTTACCATTGGAGTATTATGCAGGTCGAGTATGCGACAGACATTGTTTTTAAACGTCAGGAAGACTTAAAACTGATTTATGAAAATTTAACTAGAACTGCTATTCACTCTGTTAAACCCGAAAATATAGCTACTTTTCTTGGAAAAAAGCTCCATCCATTATATCAAGATGAGGTGGGTAATAACTTTTCGACAAGGATAGAGGGAACATGCGTCAAATTCAAAATGGGTGCAAATTCGATAAAAATGTATGATAAATACGGCATTATTCTCAGAATAGAAACGACCACAAATAATGTCTCTTTCTTTAAACACTACCGTGAGGTAGAACATCGTGATGGAACAACTTCAATGAAATTGGCACCTCTGAAGAAAGGTTTATATAGCCTGGGGCCTTTAACCAGAATACTGTTTAATGCCAACAATCGGTTCCTTAAATTCATCTCAGATATTGTTGATCCAAGTGCTGGGATTAAAAAACTAAAAAAAGTTTCAAAGACCGTTGTCAAGAATGATCGGCCGTTTAGAGGATTCAATTTCTTCAGTGAGGATGACATGAAGATATTACACTCATTAATATCTGGAGAATTTACAATCAGTGGATTTCAAAACAGAAATATTCGATTAAAGCTTGGATCTTACTCAAGCAGCCAAATTTCAAGAATTTTAAAAAGATTGCATACTCACGGTATGATTAAAAAAATAGCCCACACTTACAAATACTATTTGACACGATTTGGCAGTCAGGTAATCACCATGGGAATGAAATTGAAAACCATGGTAATAATTCCTGAATTAGCAAAGAGTTATGATGAAACAGCATGATTTTTTTGCCATAAAAACAAGAAAATCAGAGATAAGAAACTAAAAAGGCGATTAAAAAATATTTAGAATATACGGGATTTAAAAGAACAGAGTTCCAAGGAATTATTGATTCATTTACCAATAAAAAAATCTTTAAGAGAGATGATGAAGGGCACTTTTTAAAAGATATTGATGGTTCATTGATCAGGAAAGAAGAATATGTCGTCAGATAAGAAAATCGCTATTATTAACTACCACATGGGTAATTTAAGATCTGTTGAAAAGGCTTTCCAAAAAATTGGTGTAATTGCCATCATTACAAATGACCATCGGGAGATTAAAAGTGCTGATAAAATTGTATTGCCAGGGGTTGGTGCTTTTAATGAAGGAATGGAGAAATTAAAAGAATTAAAGTTAATTGATCCATTAGAAGAAGCTGTCCTGGAAAATAAGAAATTTTTTCTTGGAATATGCTTGGGGATGCAACTCCTTGGAACTAAAAGTTATGAAACAGAAGAAACACCAGGGTTGAATTGGATTGAAGGGGATGTCGTAAAATTTAATGTTAAAGACTTAAAAGTTCCCCATGTCGGTTGGAATAATATATTCTACACCCGTAAAAACTTTCTTTTTCAAAACATTCCAGATCAAACTGATTTTTATTTTGTACACTCATACCATTTTAGACCTGATATAAAAGATACTTTAAGCCAAACAAATTATGGGATTGATTTTACATCATCAGTGAATAGGGATAATATTTATGGATGTCAATTCCATCCTGAAAAAAGCCAAAAATTTGGTTTCGAGATGTTAAAGAATTTTGCAAATTTAAAAAATGATGAATAAATGTTAAAACATAGATTGATACCTTGTGTTGTAGATTCCTAAGCATTAATCTCTTAAAAATCCCAAGATTTGCTACAAAGAACTTTTTCATCAATAGGAAAGCCGGAAGGGGTTTCCTTCCGGCTTTTATCATGTAGACAGCAGTCTACCGCACTGAGCTATCCCTGGCGCTGGAGTCCCCTCACAGGCGCTTCCGTTTCACTCAGATTCGTTGAACCAGTCCGAGTTGTAAAGAATCTCGGCCGTTACGTTTTTCTCATTATGGTAATATGCTTCTTCCAGAGCGACGGTGGCGGTATTCATTACCCCTCTGCGATTTCCCCTGGTATAAGCGGCGATTAAATCAATAGCATCCTCCGTAAATAAATCTTCTGGAGCCTCAGCATTTTTCAGACGGCTGAGGATAAACAGCCGTGTTTCGTACTCATTCATTGTGTTGATCTTCATGATACCGGTAAGGCGGGACCGGATGGGAAGCATGACGTATAGTTCAAGCTGCCTGGCGAGATTTTCATCTCCCACCAAAACAAGCGATGCAGCGACTGTCTGTTTGGCTGTTCTGAACAAAAGTGAACACAAATCCCATAAGGAATCAGGTTCAACCCGTTGTGCATCATCAATGATCAAGACAGGATGGCGTGGATTTGTGCTGCCGGATAATGCTTCAATATGCTGCTGTATCCTTGTGATCAATGGTGTTCCCCGGCCTTTAATATCAACGCCCAGGGCCTGTGCAAGAACCTTTGTGAGGCCGTTTCTTGGATGGCCGGCATAGGGCAGCAGAACAGGCAAATAAACATTCTTGTCAAGATCTGATATTAATCCATGAATGAGGGTTGTCTTGCCGGAACCGGAAGGGCCATATAAAGCAGTGCTCTTTCCATGGTGAAGCAAGCGCCTGATGGTTTCCGATTTTCGCTTGTCATCATCAGACATCCACAGTTGACGTTGAATATAGGTATCTGCAAAGGGATGTCGTTTCCATCCAAAAAAATCGCCCATGGGCAAAGGTGTTGTGACGTCCATTGTTTTTGATAGCATGGCTACCTCCTTATTCTATTGGCATTTGAGATCGGGTCAACCGGTTTGGCCGGTTTCAGTTCAGGCCCGTACCAGACCATATCAAGGTTCCATGGCATGAACCACACGTCTACTCGCTGCCCGGGTAAAGCGTCGATAACCTCATAAATCCGCCTTTTAAGGCGGATGGTATTGTTCAGGTACACCTTGCAACGGCGTTTCATTCTGAACAGCGGCTCTATTTCTACTGTTTCCGGAAGCGCCTTGCAGGCACTTTGATGGCTGAGTCTTTTTTGGAGTGGAGATATGCCAAGAGAGCTGTGGATTCGCTTATGGTATGACGCCACCCATTCTCTAAATGCTTTGTTCAGGCCGTCAAGGGTTTTGGCCGGGGCTTTTTTCCCGTCAAGGAACTGATCCCGGACCGATCTAAAAAAACGTTCAACTTTACCTCGGCCCCTTGGTTTTCCAGGGGGAGTATGGATTAGGTGTATACCAAGATTGGCACAGACGAATTTAAGGTGCTTGCTGGCGTAGCAGGCCCCGTTATCCGTATAGAATCTGATAGGTTTACCATGGGTGCGGACTGAGGCCATAAGTTCAGCCATCATGACTTCAGTACTTTCAGCGGTAAAAAAACCGGCATGAACGATATACCGGGTGGCATCATCTATGATTGCATGCAGATACGTCTTACGTTTTTTGCCTTTCTCACGGATTTTAGGGCCATGTAGGAAATCTGCCATCCAAAGTTGACCAAAGAACGAATATGCAAAAGGCCGTGCAGGTACATGGGCTGCCAGATGGGGATCCCGCTTTAGATTAGCCGTTTGCGCAAACCGGTATAGGGTTGAACGGGCTGGAGATTTTTTATCCCACAGATTTTCCTGAACCAGTTGGTCCAGCATACGAGAAAGGGTCCATCTTGGATGTTCTTCTCTCAGCTTAAACAGCCGGTCTACAATTGTTTGGGGAATCGTTCCATGGGTCCCGATATCTTTCCTGGGGGAATTGTTCAGTGCCGGAAGCCCTCCATTACGGTAACGATAAAACCATTTTTTTAAAGTATCGGGAGAGTAGGACACAAAATGCCCGTCCAGCTTTCGATATTGTACAGATGAAAGCCGGATTAATGCTTCTTCAAGGGTTTCTTCATCTCCATTTCGGTGGAGAAGTCTGCTGATAATGCCGTATCTCCATACAGCAAGTTCAGCAAGATCAGGTGTCGCCATGGCCACCTCCTTAATTAAGGGTTAATCATGTGGCCATATCAACATAAACGACTGTAATTAAAAAATGTATGTTTTGTGTTGACGGCTATTTTACCCACCTGTCAGGGTAAAAACTTTGGGAAAAATCCCTGGTGAAATCCGGCCAGAAGCCAAGCGGATTCGTTCCCCAGTTCGTAATTGTTTTTTCTCGAACAAACCATGCCATAAATTTACGGCAAAAAAGCTTAAGCCGTTTTGCAATGCCTCTTTCAACACCCAGTTTCCTGGCAATCTCAGCCTGGGGCATACCTTTTTTAACCATGGCATGGCAGGATAACAGGGTCCCATACACATGGCGGATCACAGGCAAAACAAATTCCGGCAGGATCGAAAAACTTTGCCACGGGCATTCTGGGGTTTTGCACAGATACCGTTGGACTCTGATTTCAACATTATTTACGGGATGATTTCTGGGATATGTTCCATTGCGAACCACTAAAGTTCCAGAGCAATGGCAACAGCAAACTTGATTATTTTTCTTGGCAGATGCGTCATTTCTTACTATTATGTTTTCCATAAGCAGGGGGGTGGGGTTGTGGGTTTATATTATTTTGGCGAATTTTATTTATACCACAATCCCCCCCTCTTATCCCCCCCAAAAAGGGGGGGAGGAGGATCACAAGGCATGGGCGGATCCTGCTGTCTACCCCCTTCCTGTCATCAGACAAAAAACAGTCTCATTTTGAAGGACACTCATTTACTCATAATTTGTAAATGTATGTGGGATTTTTGGGTATTATAGGGGGATTGAAAAGGAAGAATCTACAGTGTATTGCTAAAAGACTGGCAGCTTGTTAAAAGCATTCAATTTGATTCATATAGGACTATCGGGCATCCTACAACAACAGTTAGAGTCTATAATGCTAGAAATGTTGATGAATTAATTGTGTTAGATATTGATGCTAGCCTTAAAAATGAAGAAATTAATACTGAAATCATTTCTGATATGGCTGATGAATGTTTTATGCCGTTGACTATTGGCGGAGGGATAGACAATACAGATGCTATTTATAAAGTTTTAAAAGCAGGAGCAGATAAAATATCAATCAATTCAAAGGCAATTGAAAATCAGCATTTTATCAGAGAAGCAGCTAAAATTTTTGGTACTCAATGTATTGTCTGCTCAATAGATGTAAAAAATATTAATGGCCAATACGTCGTATATAATAAAAAAAAAGGTTTGATAGATATAGACCCATTGACGTTAGCAAAAGAATACGAATCAATGGGTGCCGGAGAGATTCTTTTAACATCAGTTGACAATGAAGGTACACAAAAAGGTTATGATTTGGAACTTTTAAGTCTATTCAAAGAAAAATTACAAATACCATTAATTATTAATGGTGGAATGGGAAAACCTAAACATGGAGTTGATGCAATTCAGGGCGGTGCTGATGCCCTAGCGGCTGCATATATTTTTCATTTTTCACAATATACTCCGGCAGAGATAAAAAAGGAACTATATAAATTTAACATCCCTGTAAGATTATGTATATGAAAAAATAGCGGTGAGGTAGTAAATCATTTTTTCTTATTTCTTAAGGCTTCGGTAATTTTAGTAAACTCATAGTCTATATTTGGTCAGTGATGTGTAAGCGCTCTATAAACCGCACCTTGTCACTATCTTTTAACAAACAAGGATAGATTGTGTGAGGAACGAACCACAATTCTAACATCCCGGTCGAGGGAAAGATATGAATATAGCAATTATCCCAGCACGGGGTGGCAGCAAACGCATCCCGGACAAAAATATTAAAAGCTTTGCAGGCAAACCAATCATTGCCTATTCCATTGAGGCTGCAAAAGCGTCTGGAGTTTTTGACAAAATTATTGTGTCCACGGATTCGGAAAGAATTGCCGATGTTGCCCAAAAATATGGTGCTGAAATTCCTTTCATGCGCCCCGAAGAAATATCCGACGATCATACACCAACAGCGCCTGTCCTTCTCCATGCTTTGAACAAACTGTCAAAGAAAAATATCATCCCGGATTATATCTGTTGTATTTATGCCACAGCCCCCTTTTGCACCCATGAGTATATAAAAGAAGGATTTGAACTGATATCAGGGAAAAAGGTATCGTCAGTATTTTCAGTAACAACATTCCCATTTACCATATTCAGAGCCTTGAAGATTAACCAGACCGGCAATCTTCAAATGTTTTATCCTGAACATGAGTTGACAAGGTCAAACGATCTCCCAGAGGCATACCATGACGCAGGGCAATTTTACTGGCTTGAATGCAAAACATTCCTGAAACAAAAAGAACTTTACACTGAAGATGCTCTCCCGGTTATTCTGCCTCGTTATCGGGTACAGGATATTGACACGACAGAAGATTGGGAAACTGCGGAACATATGTACAATGCACTTCAAATGAGCAAACGATGAATCATAATAGAGGGGGACAACGAAACTTGTAATAAATGGCGGAGTCCCTGTTAGACAGGACCCTTTCCTCAGGTACAATACAATAGGAAATGAAGAAAAAAAGCCGTGAAACATGTTCTCGATTCCGGAATTCTGCCAAAATTTCTTGCCTGCCACTATGAAGATTTTTATGGTGGACCGGAAACTCTGACCTTGTAAAAAGAGTGGGCAGTACTTCAATGTAAAATATGCCATCACCGTCAATTCTGCAACCTCAGGTCTATCCTGTGCCATGGGTGCAACCGGTATCAAGCCCGGTGAAGAAATGATTGTATCACCATACACCATGTCAGCCTCAGCAGTGGCACCACTTGTGTATAATGCAATACCGATCTTTGCCGGGGTCTGGATCTATCAGGTGAGAATAATTGGAAGAACAAAAAATCGTCATATCATAAACAGTTCCTTTATGTCTGCTATCGATCTCCACGGAAAAGATCCAGGAGGCCCTTTCTGAAAGATCTTTTGTCTATAATTACTCAAATCATCTGAGTAATCCAGTCATCTTTGAAGAACCGGGTCAAGCTGTAAATATAAGCATTGATGATGTAACACCCAAAAGACAAAAAATCGATTGAGAAAGCCCAAAAAGAATGACCTTTCCTTCAAGGTCGAAAGAAAGGAATCGGCGTACAAAATGAGTAGACCCAAGTTATTTGTCCAAAATAATTTTTTTAAACTGCTGGTATGCTTCATAGGCCGCATCAAGGTTTCCAAGTTTTTTATGACAATCTCCTATATTTTTCAAGACTTCAACTTGTTTGGGCAAAGCCATAAAATACTGTTCATATGCCATAATAGCATTATTGTAATCTTTTTGAGCCTGAAGACTATCGCCCATATTCTTCCAATACACAGCACAATTTTTATCTATATCCACAGCTTTTTTTAGGGATTCCAAACCAGAATCAAAATCACCAAGTGCAAAACAGGCATCCGTAACAGCAATATGAAGATCAGGATTATCAGGAAAAAGGGATAATGCCTTTTGATAGCAATCCAACGCCTGAGTCGAATCTCCACTTTCCAACAAAAGATTGCCGTAAAGCCAATAGAACTCTGATAAAATATTTTTTCCAATGCATTTTTGAAGTTCTTTTTCTCTGGTTACAATTCCAATCCAATTTTCAAGAAGTCCCTTGTTTTTCTGTAGTGTTGCTTTGTCAGAGGTTTCGATATTAAGCATGACTGTCTGCAAATCATTTTCAGCCATTTTTCCAAACGCATCCCGGAGTTTTCCATGTGTGGGACAACACTTCAAACCCTTTAATAACAAATATCTGATAACTTGATTGTAGCCCCCTGGAGGAATAGACCCTTTTTTTAAACCTGCCATCTCAACATAATGATCAGCCATCTCGTAGCGTTTATCAAAAATCTTTATTTCATAGGATTCATCAGATTCAATGGATAATTGAAAACTACGCTCAGCTTTCCCATACTCACCACGATACAATGCAATGATCCCAGAATAATAATTTACTGCAGCACCCTCCATCTTAAAATCATATTTTACCAGCAACCTTTCCAGCAATACATAATTTTCAGACTGATAATAAAGATTCGCCAATTCAAGAACCTTTGGCCGCTCGAATTTAGTTCCCTCCATCCTGTCCAACAGCGCTTTTTCATTACTGTGGTAGTTGATCAATGCGTTTAACTGCTTTTTAAATTTGCCTAAATTTTTAATCCTGAGTTTATTTACCCTGTCAGTTCGCACTATACTCTTTGAGAGCCACTCCAAATATTTTCCAGGAATAGCCTCAAGGATTTCAAGTTCATTTTTTTCCCGTTCATCCTGCCTCATACCCTCCATGGTCATATCATCAAACAACGACCACAAAGGATTTTTGTCCGCTTTGTGATGACATGAATCCAGTTCGATTATTTTTTTTTGCAACTTCAAAGGAAGCGTTGACAAACAAGTCGAGCTTTCCCGATTTTTTTCAAATCCAGCCAAATCCTTTAAAATGGAGACTGCCAATCTATCTGCTTTAGTTATTGTCTTTTCAAGTTTTATGAGTTTAGTCAGGATTGATTTAATGGATTGACCCAAATTAAAGCGCCTCTGACCATAAGAATCACCGACCTCTACCCGGTCGTTGCAAAACCTGTCAATGGAAGCGGCAAGGGTCAACTCCTGGGTTCCCTCAATCACGGCGCCACCTTCTGTGGAATTAATAACTTCACCGTCAAAATGTGCTATCATTCGTTCAAAGGCAAG
Organism: Desulforapulum autotrophicum HRM2; assembly: GCF_000020365.1. Lineage (NCBI taxonomy): Bacteria > Pseudomonadati > Thermodesulfobacteriota > Desulfobacteria > Desulfobacterales > Desulfobacteraceae > Desulforapulum > Desulforapulum autotrophicum. The sequence continues at coordinate 4,140,950 of NC_012108.1, forward strand.
TTTATAGGAAAGAAATGCTCTTGTTGTGGGAACATCAGGGCCATTCACCCCTTTCACCCATAAAATATCCTGCCCGTCGTTGAGCATTCTCTCCATGGATTCTTTATTGGTGAGCACCACATTAGAAGAATGATCCCTGTTTTCTGAAAAGGCCAGGTCCTGCCCCACAAAAATCACAGGATCACATCCCATTATCTTTGCTGAGATAAGATTCATGTGGGCCACAGTTCCTGCGCCATCAACCGCTATTTTTCCGCCAAGGGAAACATTAATCCAATTTTCAAGGGCGCTGTTGGTAAAGGCCCAGAAAACATTTTTTCCAGGAAAAGTTTTAGGAACAACAGGGGTGACCCAGGACGCGCATATCAGGTTGATCCCTTGACACAAAGGGTCAGATGTCACACCGGCAATCTTTTCATAGGTAGCCGATTTGTAATCTATGGAAGTTACAAAATCAGGCTTTATCCCATGCTTAAGAAGAGAAGGAAGTGCTGTATCCACTGAGAAAATGACCGATTTACCTACAGCTTTACCAATCTGGTCAATATTTTTATCAAGGGACGGACCAGCAGCAATTATCAAAGCCGGAACCCCCTTGAATTTATCGGTCAGATCTTCAAGCAGGCGATCATGGTGAATCGAAGTCAGATGCTTTATCCTGTTCTCAAAAAACGACTGCCCATGTTTTGTCTTGGTCGCCCCTTCCATGTTGTATTCACTGACGTATTCGAAAACCGACGTAGCCAACGTGTCATAGGAATTGTTTACCTGGAAACAGGGAATGAGCTTGGAGGTGTGAATGTTTTCAAGCATGAATGCCCGGTTTGCAGGTTTAAGGATGTCTGAAACATCCTCTGGTTCACCAAGGGAAAACCCCACCCGTTTATCCTCAAGGAGTTCCACAAGATCCATATTCTTTAACGCATGGATAAAAAATTCAATGTTCAACTCAAAAATAATAATATGCTGAATTTTTTTGCGCTGCTGGGCAATCGCACGGGCTAAATATCCAAGTCCCATTCCCAGTATCAGCACCACACCCGTGGATTTTTCAGGAACCATTGAAAGAAAAGCGTCAGATTCCCTGCCTGGATCATTCCTATCATGGATAAATATGGATTTATTCCCAGGCAATTTTATTTTCAAATTAGGTTTATTGTTACCAGCAAAAACAAGCGCTGTCGAATCAGGGACATCATCCTTAGCTTCACATACTTTTTCCCATGCAAGCGTATGATTTTTTTTCAAAAGGGCTACGTTCTTTTCAAAACAAAGATTTTCAATCGCTCCCATAGGTCCTTTCTCCATAATGAATTTATTCAAGCTGATTATTAATCGTATCATAGAACATGGACAAAAAAAAAAGCAACCCCTATCGGGATTCCGCCCCTGGTAGACCCCATCAAAGAACCAAAGGTATAACCAGGCCTAAAAAAAACAGAGAATTTCCTAAAGTTTGACTTAGACATGACGATCTGTAGTTTAATTTTGCTGCATATGTTTAATCGGACACAAGGGAGGTGAAAACACAAAAAAGCAAACAATTAAGATCGCATATCTAAAGTAAGGAATCAGGACCAAACAGAACAGAAAGCTAAAAAAATGAAAGACCGACAGGGCACTGAGGCCCGCAAAAACTATTCATGGAGGATAATTAACAATGGCACTTACAATTAACACCAACATTTCAGCACTTTCAGCACACATGAACATGAAAAAGACCGATAGCGCACTGAGCGCATCCCTTGGAAGGCTCTCAACCGGTCTCAGAATCAACAAGGCAGCTGATGACGCTTCCGGCATGGCAATTGCTGACTCGTTAAAATCCCAGGGATTAGGCCTTGGCCAGGCCATAAGAAATGCCAATGATGGTATAAACATTGTCCAGACGGCAGATGGCGCACTTGATGAGGCCATCAACATCGTAAATACCATCAAGACCAAATCCATCCAGGCAGCCCAGGATGGTCAGACCTTTGAATCAAGAAAAATCATCCAAAACGACATTGATAAACTGCTGGAAGAGGTTGACCTGCTGGCATCTTCCACATCTTTTAACGGTAAAAAGCTCCTTTCCGGTGAGTTTACAAACAAGAGTTTCCAGGTGGGAGCATCCACCCGTGAAACGGTGGGTATCAGCATCGGATCAGCTGAAACTACAAAAACCGGCCATGTAACAACGGCGGATTTAAGTGTTAACGATTCTGGAACCCTTGCGCTTAATATCCACAGTAACGAGCAGGACAAAGATTTCTTGCTCCAGGCTGTGGACATGCAATACAACAACTCTGCTGAGAACGGCATCGGCGCGCTTGCCAAAGTTATCAACACCCAGTCAGATGCAACGGGAATCAGCGCCCAGGCCGTTGTGCAGTCAACTTCCAATGGTTCAATCCAAGCCGGAGAGATTGGAGATGACTTTAAGATCAACGGCATCGACATGGGTTCTATTTCTGTTTCAACCAATGACAGTGATGGAAAGCTTGCAGCAGCCATCAACCAAAAATCGGATCAGACAGGTGTTAGCGCTGCAGTAAGTCAGGGAATTCTCACCCTGAACTCTGCCGACGGCAGAGCCATCAAGGTTGACGGAGATTTAGGTGCTGTCATGGGCAAGGACGCTTCTAACATGTCAACCTTCGGTGAACTGAAGATCACACAGTCCGGTTCCAATTCTCTATCCATCACAGATTCCGACAGCGGCGCATTGACAAATGCTGAATTTAAACTGAATGACGACTTAAACAATACATCTAAGATGGTTGTTGCAAAAGGCTCTACTCTCATAGACGGTAGTACACTTGCCACTGGAACCAAAATTGGATTTGATATTACAACCAAATCGGGTGAGACAACGGAAGTGGATTCGACCCTGAAAGCGGGTTCTAAAATCAAAGATGGCTCAACCATAGCGGCAGGTACAACCTTTGGGGGAACAATCAACATTCTCTCCGGTGAAACCTTAACCGAAGACTCCCTTCTCGCAAAGGGCAGCACCTTAAAAAGTGGCACAAAATTAGCTGCAGGCACCGTGCTTTCAACGAACATAACTACAAGTGGTGGTGTAATATCAGCAGGTTCCACCCTCTCATCAGAGTCTGAACTTGTTGGGGACGTAACCCTATTGGGAGATATGACAGCAAAGACAGGCTCCATTCTTGACGCGGGTTCGAGTATGGCTAAAGGCTCCACACTAAGCAACGACATTATGACCTCCGGAACTTCAACATTGACCCAGGATATGGTCCTTAAGAAGGATTCAACACTCATATCGGGCTCTACGCTAAAAGCCGGTTCAACCCTAGGTACAACTTTTGAAGGTACAGCAATTACGTCAGGTAATTTCACCCAGGACATGGAACTGGCGAACGGTTCGACCCTAATAACAGCATCAGAACTTGCAGTTGGATCAACAATTGGAGGTGATCTCGACATAGACGGTGAGACCGAATTGCTTGGCGACACCACAATGGCTGCAGGTTCAATCATTGCATCCGGGTCAACCATTGCCAAGGGGACCTATCTGACCAATGATATCACAACATCAACAGGTGGTACCGTTAAGGCAGGCAGCACCCTTGAGCAAGATATCGCAACAAAGGGTACGAATACTCTCTTTAACGAGATGACCGTTGCCAAGGGCACAAAACTGGCGGACACTAGCGTCATTGCCAATGCCGGAGGTGGAACCGCTTCAGACATCTCCATTGAAGACTCCGAGGTGACCCGACTCAGCGATATCGATGTCACCAGCCAGGAGGGGGCGCAGATTGCCATTGCCGTGGCTGACTCGGCACTGAAAGACTATGACAAAATCCGGTCTGACCTGGGTTCCACCCAGAACCAGCTCACATCAACCATCTCCAACATCAGCGTGACCCAGATCAATGTTAATGCAGCTGAGTCCTCCATCCGGGACGTGGATTTTGCAGCAGAGTCACAGACCTTTTCAAAGCTGCAGATACTGGCCCAGTCCGGGGCCTATGCAATGGCCCAGGCCAACTCGTCCTCCCAGACGGTGATGAGCCTGCTCCAGTAAACCCGTAACCCATAACCCAAAGGTTGCTCCGCTCTAATCAATAAGGGCAACCTTTCAATCGGAATGCCCTGGAAATTATTCTCCAGGGCATTTCAGGTTTAAGTTTACAGGTTCAACTGCCGAAGAGTATCTTATATTTAAATACCACTTCAGCATCCAGGAGGATTTAAGATGAGTTCAGGCAGTATATCAACATTAGGTATTGGTTCAGGCCTTGACCTCCAGGGAATTCTTGACGATTTAAGGGCCGTGGATCAAACGACCATCACCAACCAGGAAACCGAACAAACCGGTATTAAAGAGAAAGTCCAGGAATTCAACCAGCTGAATTCAACCCTTCTCTCCATGAAATCAACGGCCCTGGATCTCTCCCTGGGGTCCAACTTTCTGAACAGAGAAATCACTGCCTCGGGTAACGCCGTGACAGCCACATCAGTTTCGGGTGCCAAAACAATGTCCCACTCGATGGAGGTGACAGCCCTTGCCTCCCACAGTTCGTGGAACTCAGAAGGGATTTCTGAAAAAACAGACTCCGTGGCTGTGGCCGACGGCACCTTTTCCTTTAGAATGGGGGAAACAGGGTCATCTGTTTCCATTGAAATCCCCGCCGGAACAACCCTCCAGGGACTTGCGGACCTGATCAACGAAAGCGATGCCAATCCAGGCGTAACCGCATCCATTGCCGACACAGGCGTGGGAGATGAGCCCTATCGCCTGGTTCTCACCAGTGACAATACCGGTGAGGATAACAGAATATTCATTGACAGCCAGCTTTCAGGCCTTGAACTCACCGAATCCGGCGGGGCGTTCCATACACCCCCCACAAGCGACGCAGCCGTTGCCGACACCATGGACATTACAGGTGCCAACAATGAAATCGTCTTCAGGGAAAGACTTGTCGACGGCACCCTTGGCGCTGCCCTCACAGCCACCATTCCCGAAATTGAGGGATACGCTCCGGAAGATCTTGCCGCTGCTGTGGAAACAGCCATGGAGGCCGCATCCCTATCGGGGGGCAATGCCATTGACTACACGGTATCCTTTGACACCATTGAAAAAAAATTCACCATTGAAGCGAACGGGTCAGACCTTTATGAACTGAACATGGATTGGGAAAACTCTTCAGCTGCCACGGATCTGGGTTTTAACAAGGAAACAGACACCTACAGACTCCATGATTCCAATTTAAATGCAAGGTTCACGGTTGACGCCATCGCCTACCAGAGGCAGTCAAACACCGCCATAACCGATGTCATCCAGGGAATTTCCCTTAACATGACAGAAACCGGGACCAGCACCATCAGCGCCACAGAAGATCTTGGAGATGTCAAAACAGCCATCCAGGAACTGGTGGAGTCCCTGAACACCCTGAAGACAGAGATAGATTCCAACAACACCTATGACAGCGACACCCAGACAAAAGGGGTATTGTTTGGGGAAAATGCCGTCAACCGGATCGATGACGAGCTTTTAACATTCATGGGCAACGCTATTACCACGGGAAGTTCCATAACAAACCTGTTTGACCTTGGGCTTGAAATTGACGAAGACGGAGTCTTCAGTATTGACGAAACAGTTCTGGACGCCATGCTTTCAGCAAATGCCCGAGAGGTTCAGACCTTTTTTATCGGTGACCTTGAATCTGAAACCACTGGATTTGCAGACCTTTTAAATGAAAAACTGAGGGCATATACAGGTTCTGACGGTCTTATCCCAACTGAGACAGATGCGGCCCAGGACCGGATAGATCGAATCACCACAGAAATAGCAGACGATACAGCAAGGCTTGATAAACGGTATGAGATCATGGCCAATCAGTTTGTCCAACTTGATATTTTCATGCAACAGATGACAGCACAATCGGATTATTTAACACAAATATTTGAATCAGATACAGATAGTTAACAGGAGGTCTTTAATGAACGCAAACATGGCATATCAAACCTATCAGCAATCCCAGACACATGAATGTATGGAACCGGCACAGCTCACCCTTCTCCTTTATAAGGAAGCCATCAGAAGGCTCAACCTGACAAAGAGTGCTCTTTTGGAAAAAGACATCCCCAAACGGGGCGAGAACCTTGGCAGGGCCATAGCCATCATCTCAGAACTGAACGCCTGCATTCCTGGGGACAACCAGCCCGATGAAATTCTTTTTTTAAAGGGCCTTTACACATCAATACTTATGGAACTTCCCAAGGTGAATATAACTAAAAACCCAGCGACCCTGGATACGGCATTAAAATACATCCAGCGGCTAAAGGATATCTGGGAAAATGACGTCATGGGCGGTGGGCAACCTAAAAAAAAGATAGCCCTGGTCAAAAATATCGAGTATGCATAACCCATAAAAGGTCTGTAAGATGAGCGCACCCAAAAGATTAGAACAAAGATTAAACCACTTAGAAAGTCTCCAGGAACGTCAGATGCTTATCCTTGGCAATGGTGCGGCCATCCTTGAAAAGAACCGGATAAAAGAGATAGCCTTTGAAAGGAACCAGGCCTTTGAAAATCTCAGGAATGAGTTATCTGCAATTTCAGGGAAAGTCAAAGCCTTGAGGCACCCGGCATTTGAAGGGTGCAGACACCAGGTTGCAAGAATTCTTGAAAGAGACAAAATCCTGACGCAAATGATCAAAGACCGTCGAGATGAACTTTCAATAAAAATGACGACCATTCAGAAGGGCAGAAGGACATTAAGGGGATACCAGGGGTCACCAAACCGACCTGGAACTTCCATGGAATATACCGGATAAACCAATCCTGTCACTGGAAAAGAGGACAAAATGAACACAAGCAATACTGCAACGACAGATACCAATACGATCTCCCCACCTTCATCCCTCTACACGGGCAATGTCAAACGTAACGGCACTGAGCCGACCAACGAATCAGGGCAACTCAAAATCGTTGGAAAATCAAACAGTATCAGCAAGTTTGACAAAACGGCTAAAGACGTTGTCTCCAAGGAAGAGGCCAGCGATATTGTCGAGAACCTTTACGAACTTACAGACATGCTCCAGACCTCCCTGACCTTCCAGGTGGACGAAAAAAGTGACTCTGTGGTCATCAAGGTCATTGACAAAAAGAACAATGGGGTCATCCGCCAGATTCCCAACGAAGACATTCTGAAACTGAGGGAAAAAATGGATGAAATGACCGGGCTTCTTTTAAGCGAAAGTGTGTAAGGGCTGTTATCCCGGAAACAGTGAATGCTTGAGGGGATACCCGCTGTTTTCGAGGATGAGCTGATAGCTTTCTTTCTTTGCGTTGTTTATGGCAATGGGCCCCATGAGATTGACGGTCATCTGATCGGGCCTGTGGGCGGGAATGGTAACCACGGCCAGGTAGGAAATGTCATCATCCCTGCGCCAGGACGCTGCCTTGAGAACCCTGTGCTGGTCAATGGCGTAATCTTCTATCACAAGAAAAGGGTCAATGACAAAAAAAGCCAGGTCAGGATTGTCCACTGCCTGGTAGAGCTTGAACGGCTCCATAATTTTTTCCTGGATCAGCACATAGCGTTTGTAGCTTTCAAAGCCGAGCATCCCGTCGGGCATTACCACTATTTTTGCCTCGTCAACCTCTATCCTGCCAAATTTGCGAGTCTCAATTTCCAGCATCCTGATCCTTATTTATTCCTCTTTTTTACTCTTTCTGGCCCAAAGGGTGGCAGCCTTAGCCAAGTCGGTAACGCTTCCCCGTGACGAAAGGATATTTTCCTGGTGAATCTCTTCGTACACCTCGTTCCTTAACACGGAAACGGTCGACGGCGCATCAATGCCGATGCGAATCCTGTTTTTGCCGATATCAATGACTTTGACAACGATATCATCGGATATCCTGATACTCTCCCCAACCTTCCGTGTAAGAACAAGCATAAACACTCCATTACATGTAATCAACCAGACTGATGCTCATGATCTTGGAAGTTGAGGCAAGTGCTGCTTCATAGGCTGTCTCAATGGCCTTCAGATCCATCACTGACTGGACAATGTCAGCGTCCTCAACCATGGAACGCCTCTCTGTAACGCTTAAGGTAGTTTCCGACATTACATTGACCCTGATTTCAAGGTTATTCTGCTTTAAACCGGAATCGGCAATATAGGACTGCACCTGGTCCATGTGGGAATCCAGCCGGGACAATGTGCGGGTCAGCCCCTCAACATCGTTTGCGACAAGATAATCCTTTAGATCAAACAGGGTGTTAAAAACACCCCACTCAGGTGCGTCATCGCTCGCGGGTGGCGTATGGACACTTATTTTAGAATCAAATCCAAGGTCCTTGCCAAGGGCTTTTGCCGAGCTGCTCGCCGTCCAGTCAAATTGAAGCTCCTTTAACCTGGATTTTCCTTCCTCCTGAATCACAAACACCTTTTTACCACGATCAAAGGAAACTTCATAGTCAATTTTGCCTGAAACCTCTGGATAGTAATCCTCGGATGCCGTTTCCATCAATGCTTCGATCTCGTTGGCAAGATCTGTAAAATCCGGTGAACCGGTTTCCGAATAAACAACACCCGGGGTGAGGGTTATGGCCATGGGTCCCTGGAGGCCGTAGCCATCGTCTCTGTCCTCATAAAAAACGATCTCATCGTTATCACCCGCAGTTATGGTTATGGGGTCTGATACCAGGGTCGCAGGATCAAAAGAAACCTTGTTGTCGCTGACAACGGCATCCCTTATGTCAACCGAATCAAATCCAATATCCGGAGCGATACTGGTGCCGACCCCATGACTTAAATCCCCACCCGAAGGATAAAGGTCATCCTGGGTAAAGCCAAGGGCATCTGCCGCGGAATTAAGACTGGGTTCACTGTTCCAGTTCACCTGAAAAGCCTCAAGATTTGTGCCGCTCTCAGCCCGAATGGCAAATTTATTGGTCACATCATTAAAGGAAACCTGATACCCACCCGAAGAGACCTGGTTCATCTCATATTGAACCTTTGAGGCCAGGGATTTACCACTGTCATAATCCTGGGAGGGAATAACAACAGTAAGGGGTTCCCCAAGGCCTGTCCCTAAATCTTCCCGGAACTCAAAAGTGTTGTTCAATTCAGTAATGGTAAACCCAAGCACGGCCTGATCACTTTCAATGGCGTCGATACTCTTACCCGAATGGGTGCCGCTCCCCAAAAGAAGCTCCACATGGGCACCTTTTTTTGATCCGTCATCCTGAATGGAAAACGTCCCAGAGGTTGAATCAAAACGAACATCGTATTTCAAACCATACCCTTCATTGGTGGCTGAAACTTTGTCCATGGCAGTTTCAATGGCCTCGGCAAGTTCTTCTTTGGTATAGGTGCCATCGGCAACAACCGCCGTCAGTTCATTTCCCGCCTGTAAATAATCGGGAGAAAATTCCCTGAAATCAAGTGAATTGTTTGATCCGTCAATGGTGATCTTGTCTTCCCAGAATATTTTTGCCCCGTTTCTTCCCACCTCAAGGGTTGAAGTCTCACCGGTTTTAATGGAAAACGGGTTTGAGTCGCCGTTGTAAACCACGGCTGTAGGGTTGAGTTCATTGTCAAAGGTCAAGGGTTTTTCAGAAATTTTTGAACCGCTGAAAATATAGTTGTCCAGCACCTGGGAATTGCCAATATCCACCAATTGCTTGATGATATTGTCAACATTGTCCGCCATGGCAGCCCTTTGATCCGTGCCCGCTGCAGCACTGGAAAGCTGCTGAATACTAATCTTGAGTTCAAGCAGAGAATCGTTGGTGGATGTCAGGGCCGCCTCTCCCGTATCAAGCCATGTTTTTCCCATATCAATATTTCTATTAAACTGTTCAAGCCCCTTAAGGTTTGTATTCATCCCCATTACCTGGCTCAGGCCAATGGGATCATCGGACATGGAATTGATACGTTTCTGGGTGGAAACGACCTCATTGGCATCCTGGAGATTACTGGTGATCGTTCCGAGTCGATAGGTGGCCGATGAATAAATTGAAATATTGGGTACTCTCATGGTCCCCCTCCTTTTATCTCATTCCCAAAAGCGTGTTGAGCATCTCATCTGACACGGTAACAAGTTTTGATGCTGCACCAAAGGCGTGCTGGTATTTTATCAAATTGATCATTTCCTCATCAAGGGAAACTGCAGAGATGGCATCCCGCTGGTCAGTCAAATTCGTTACCATGACGTCTGAAAACTGCCTGCTGCTCTGGATGCTCCTCGATTTAATCCCTAGGGAACCAATCATCCTCTGATAGTAGGAGTCAAGGGTGGACAATGTCAGGCTTGACTCAGCATCCACACCCCTGTCATAGGACCAGGTCTCCATATCAATGGTTTTAAACTGAAGGTCAGAGAGGTTAAGCGCATTGCGGTTATCCCCCTGACTGATCTCCCCGGTCTCGTTGTTAATCATTGCGGCGGAAATGTAGTTGGAATTTAACAAGGCATGGTTCACCGCCATTGTCATGGAATCATTTCCTGAAAAAAAGGTATTGATACCCGCGGCAGCCATCACCCCTGCTGTGGTCCCTGAATCATCCCCAAAGGCAAAGCTCAGTTCTGAAGCGTCGGTTTTCAGCAGATCAAAACTAAGGGAGCCCTCCCCTGTGATCTTGTTTTTGAAACTCACCTTAATGTCTGCAATCTCGTCCCCATTAAAATCAATGCCAAACCCGTCATCATCCCCGCCATCCGGAAGAAGGGTAATGTTACCGCCAGTTGGATCATTTTGTACGGTCCACTGGCCTGAATCGGCCCTTGCAAAGGTCAGATCCTGAACCTCAAAGTCAAGGTTTGCATAATTCTCAACCGAAACCAGGGTATTGGCTGCCATAAAGCCGACATTGCCACTGGCATTTTCAAACGACAGGTTCACCACGTCATGATAGGTATCGGAAGCTTCAAAGGTCAACCGGTTGTCCAGGGTTGCCGAGGCTGAGATTCCGGAAGATGTTCGGTTTACCTGGTCTGCAAAGGAATCAAGGGTCCAGTGCCAGTCGGAAAGCCGCTCTCCCGTGGGCCAGCCATCCCCATTGGTAGATAAAGGGTTACCCGATGTGTCGGTTGTGATGGTAAACACATCACCGGTAAAAAGGGTTCCGTCAGAAATGACCAGGGTCATCCCATCCACCTCAACCTCAAAGGGCGTTTCTGGGGTCAAAGGCGGATCTTCTCCCTCAATCTCAAAGCTGCCATATCCATTGCTGCTGGTCCACCGGATTACCAGGGGAGATTCACCATATTCGGGAAGAGTGCCCACCTTTCCACCGGATTCAACGGTAAACATATAGGTATCGCTGATGCTGTTGGCCGTGCCCCTTATTCTGAAATCAAGGGGGTCCACTGTGCCCGAGGTATCGGTATTGAGGGTAAGGGTGTTGCCGGCCACCAGTGTTCCTGAACCAATATTGAATGACAGGGTGGTTACCCCCTGTTCCTGAATCTCCACCCGGCCATCATCCTGCACCTGAATGAGTCCAGACTCACCGGTCAAAAGCCCTTCTGTATCACGTTTTTCCCACTGAATCCAACCGGTTTCATTGTACAGGGTGGAGGAGGCACTGTTCCTGCCAAAAGCATTTTTTGATTCCAGCAACCCATTCACCGGCTGGTTGGTGGTACTTCCCGTGCCGGTGGAGACCCTGAGGGTGGCATCATTACTTACTGCTTCGGTAAAATTGGTGATTTCAATGGGCTCTTCAAGGGCACTGTCCTTTAAAATGGAGACAGACCCTCCAGTGGCAAAAACCGTATAATCACCATCAACACCGTCTGTCAGGAACACGTCCTTGATCTCAACCACCAGTCTATCAGCATGATCCTCATCCGTCATGAATCCTGCATCCGGCGTGTAGGAGACCTTATGGCCATCAACATTAAACCCCACGGTATCTCCGTCCGTAAAATTGGTAAATCCGTCTTTTCCACCCAGGGTAATAATGGAACTGCCGGAAACGGCCTTTCCGTTCTCAAAAATTTCCCCATTACCAGACCCTGAAACCGAACTGGAAAAGGACATGCCCGGATTATGAACAAGGGTTACCGTGCCGGTAATAACAGCGACTTCGTCACCGAAACCAGCCTCATTCACAATTGCACCTTCAAAGGTTATTGTTTCACTGCCATCAACGGCACCGATCTCAAGCCCTTGGACCCCAATGGTTTTGCCTGAACTGCTGGTAACGGTCAGACCGGCTGCTGAAAAATCTTCGTCGGTGTTGATCCCGTTGATGGTCTCGGCAGCATCGCCCAGTGAATCTTCAAACTGCTTCTGAAAGGTTCCCACGGTGGAATCCACGGTAAAGGTCTGATTCAACTTGATTCCGTCAACGACCAGGGTATACTTAACCTCTTCACCATCAAGAGGAACACCCCCAAGATCAAAGGTTGCCGAAGTTTCTGAAGCATGGGCCTCAACCCCGTCAATTTTGTTCAGGGCATCAGCAATGGAAGCCGCAGACCTTAAGGCTTGCCCGCCGATATCCTGCACATCAATCTTTTGAGTACCATCTGGACCGCCCGAAATCGTCAGGGTCTGACCGGCAATGGATAAATTCAATGCCTCTGAAACGCTTGTACCCGTCTGCACCTCGGCAAGGCCTGACCCGTCAAATTCAGCCACCTCCCGGTCTCCAACTGTGGCGCCTTCCACAACGGTCAGCTGATAGCTGGCCTGGACACTGCCCAAGGCCGTCCCCTCCCAGTCGGACACAGCAGCCTCAGAAATACCCATGTCCACCTCAACGGACCGGTAAACAGGTTCACTACCTGACTGGTCCATGATCCACATTTTAAAATCTTCCCCATAGTCAATCCTGTCCCCAAAGGCAAGGCTTGAAAGAAGGCCACTGTCATCGGCTTGATACTCCCCGACAACAGGATCCGTGAAGTATGTAAGACCCGCCCCCTGGGAGTGTTGATAATTCATGGTCCAGATCATGTTTTCAGCAAGTACATCAATGTCGGCCTGGTATTTTGGGATAATCTCGTCCCTGAGATCCAGCCAGCCACCAAGTTTTCCACCGCTTATCTTATCAGAGATATCGACCTTGGAACCATAGGAACCCTGCCACATGACCTGGTCTTCATCAAAGGAAAGCGCATAATTATCCCCCCCGTTTACCAGGGAGAACCCATTTCCTGCATTGATGATAATGGCACCGTTGGACTGTTCAAAGGTGTTAATGTTGATGAGAGTCCCAAGCTCATCCACCAGGGCATTTCTCTCATCCCGCTGACCATTGGCCGTTTTGTTCAGCTCAAGCCCTGTGATTTCCAGGTTTATGTCTGCGATCTGATCGGTAATGTCGTTAATCTGACCAAGGGTGGTGGAGATTTCACTGTTGAGATCCGTCCGAAGTCCCGCAAGATCTCCATTTACCGAATTAAAACGCTCGGTAAGATTTTTTGCCGTATCATAAACGGCAACCCGCTCGGAAGACCCAAGAGGGTTATTCGACAAATCCTGCCAGGAAGTCCAGAATTGGCCCATAATGCTGTTAATACTGGTTTCTGAAGACTCGTCAAAAAAGCTTTCAACCACGCTCAAATAGGATTCTGCCTCTTCAAATGCAGCCTGGGAAGATTTTGCATCGGTAAGCCTGTTTTCAAGGAGTTGGTTAACCCGCTGCTGGATCTGATCGACACTGACACCCGTGCCGAACAAAAAACCGGAATAAGAGGCCGGGGTGTTGCTCTTTTGATCGGCGACCTGAAGGCTGTAATCTGGATTGTTAACATTGGCGATATTATTTCCGGTAACGTTAAGTCCGTACTGCTGGGCAGCGATGGCCCCCTGGGCAATGTTCAGTGTGGACGATATTCCTGCCATGGCTATACCTTTGCCCTTATAAAATGATTGGACTCTCTGCCCTCGCAGATTTTGCCGGAAAATGCATATTGATCCTGGCCCGACATCTTGACAATGGTCGACATTACGTCACCAACCACCTTGAGGTAATCGTTGATATAGCGTTTATTTTCACTGGCAAGTCCCTGTATTTCATCCTTTTGGGCATCAATGGCAATTTTCATGGCTTCAATTCTGGCCCTGTCCCTGGTTTTTGAAAGAAGACTTACCAGAGTAGAGAGCCGGAAAGAGGCAGGTTCCATGGAATGAACAATGCCCTGAAGGTCAAGAACCTCCAGGAGTTTGCACCTCAGGCGTTCAATCTGCCGGGCAATTTCATTTTTTTTCGTTGTAATACGCCATAGGGAATCGACATCCATGGCAAGGATAGCCTGTCTATCCGCTTCCAAAAGCGCTGTCAATTGCCTGTAGCAGACAAGCTTCTCATGAATCAGGGTTTCAAGCCGGTCGGTAAAATGTTCCATGTCATCCCCCATACCTATTGTTTATCGGCATCTGCATGAATTTTTAAAGTCTGAAGGGATATTTATTGCTACAAAAGGAAAAATTTTCCCTGTTATCTGAAAGGATATCCCCTTTAAATGGATATTTGCAACATCCATGCCAAAGAGCTGGGCGTTTTAGGAGACGCAATCCCATGGCCCCATATTCTCCCTATTCTTTCGGGACATCCACCTCTGAATATAGGAACAATTGCAGGCCAGCTACCTGTCCAGGGAGGCTTCCAGCATTTCAGCAATGCCAACCCCCCTGCCTGAACCTGCCAGCCGGTCAACAAGTGCCTGGTCGTACATGGATTCAAAGATCTCAACCCCCTGGCTCTTGCCAAACAGGGCATCCCCGGGCAGGGTCTGGCGCATGGATTTCACCATGGTTGAAAAAAAAATAGCCTCAAATCCCTGGCAGGCCTTGGTGAGTTCTTTTTGATCCTTGTTCGTGGGATCATTTGCCTTTGCCCTGTCAATTTTAGCCGTGGAAAGGCTGAGGTCCATTGAATTAATGGGGTCCATTTAAATACCTCCGATAAGGGAATAAGGGAAACGCTTCCTGTTAAAGGTTCCCATCAAGCAGATGAAGATTAAATAATCTCAAGTTCGGCCTGGAGGGCACCGGCCGCCTTGATGCTCTGGAGAATGGTGATCAGGTCCCTTGGGGAAACGCCAATGGAGTTGAGGCCCTTGACAAGCTCGCCAATGGTGGCACCCCCTGGAAGCGGCATCACCTTGACCGCCTCCTCGTCCACGGCCACATCTCTTTGGGATGTGGTGATTGTCTCACCCTGGGTAAAGGATTCAGGCTGGGACACCTCGCTTGATTTCTTGATGGTCACGGTGAGGTTGCCATGGGCCACGGCCACGGTCGAGATGGTGACGTTTTCACCGATCACAACGGTGCCGGTCTTTTCGTTGACGACCACCTTGGCCCGGGTGTCCGGCACAATGGATAGGGTCTCAATATCGGCCAGAAACTCGGCCACCTTGCTCTCCTGCATGTTTTCAGGAATGTTGAGGCGAAGGGCGCTGGAATCAACCGCCTCTGCCACCCCATCGCCAATGGAAGCGTTGATGGTGTCTGCCACCCGCTTGGCCGTTGTAAAGTCAGGGTTAAACAATGACAGAATCAGCGCCTTTTTGCCGTCCAGAACAACGGGGATTTCCCGCTCAACACTTGCCCCGTTGGCGATCCTGGCCACCTGGAGATGATTCTTCTGGGTGCTGCCCCTGGCCCCGCCTGCCCCCACACCCCCAAGGGTCACAGGCCCTTGGGCAAGGGCGTAAACCTGCCCGTCAACCCCCTTGAGGGGGGTCAGGAGAAGGGTGCCGCCGGAAAGGCTTTTGGCATCCCCGATGGACGAGGCAACCACATCGATTTTATTGCCGATCCTTGCAAAGGCCGGAATATCGGCCGTGACTATGACGGCCGCAATGTTCTTGACCGAAAGCTCGTCTTTATCCACATGGATACCCATGCGGTCCATCATATTGGCAAGAGCCTGGGTGGTAAAATCAGCTCCGGATTTGTCTCCGGTGCCATCAAGCCCCACAATCAGCCCATAGCCCGTGAGCTGGTTGCTGCGGATGCCCTTGATTGCGGCAAGGTCCTTGATCCTTGCCCCCTGGGCTGTCTTGATTCCGGAAAACAGGACAAAGGTCAAAAAAAAGATTCCCAGGGTCACAAAACAACTCGTTGAGCCAATCATATATTTTTTCATCATTTAAGAATCCTTTTTCAATCTGATGTCACTTCCAGTGCTATTTATACCGGGAATTTAAAAGGGCCAAATATTGTCCATGATTCGGGTTCCCCAGCCTGGGTTCTGTTTGTCTGCAAGGACACCCTTTCCAGAATACTCGATCCTTGAATCTGCAAGATAGGTGGATTTAACCCGGTTATCTGCCATGATGTCTCCAGGTCTTAGCACACCGGATACGGAGATATACTGAACCTCGCCATTGACCTTCATGGCCCGCCGCCCAAACAGACTCAGGTTTCCATTGGGCAGGATCTCGGTTATCCTTGCGGCAATGGATGCCGTGATGCTTCCACTGCGGTCATTTTTTGCCTCGCCCTTAAAATCGTTGCTATAATCGGCACCCACAAGCTTACCTGCACCAGTGGCACCGAACCCCCGGGTCACACCAAAGAGATTTGAGATGCCCACATTAACACCTGTCTCCCTTGAAGTTTCCGTATTCACATCCATCTGTGAAGAGGTGTTTTCAACAATGTCCACGATCACCGTGTCTCCAACCATGGACGCCTTTGTATCTTCAAAAAACCTGGCCCGTGAATCCGAGGTCCACAGCGACCCTTCGCTTGGAGGGACCACTGCGTACTTGGGCTGGAGCACCGGCTGATCGGACGTTCCCTGGGGCAGTAACGCCCCTGAACTGCTCCTATTTGTTGTACTGCCCATGCACCCTGTTAACGCCAGGACCGTCAGAACAAGGGCTGACATTATCTGTTTCATCATTTTTCCTCCTAGAAAAAAACATCCACGGTTTTGGGGCCTGAAATTCTGCCGGAGACCACCCGGTTGGTGGTCAGGTTGTTCACCTGGATCTGGTCGCCAAGGCGCCCCTCCTGGTCCGCCACCCCGGTTGCAACAATGCGCATATTCCCCTTTCTGGCCACAAGAACAACATTGTCTCCCCGGTTGATCAGCGGGGAATCTTCCACCATGTTTTCCCTGAAAAAACCGTTTGACGCAAGGCTCTGTTTCAACCGCATGCCAACCAGGGAATCCAACCGGGTCAAATAGTTGTCAGGGATCTTTGAGACATTGATCCGTTTCAGGCAAAGATCTTTGGGTGCAAGGATCTCCCCCCGGGAAAGATTTCGCGTGGCGCACACCACCCTGTCGTAAAGGTCCACATACCCGGTCATTGAAACCTTGCCGTGGGAGACGCCGTCAACCCTGACATCCGCAGAAAGGCTCACCCTGCCCTTTATTTCACGGTTTCGCCGGGGCCGGACAGACAGATCAATCTCACCCATGGGATAGAGACCCAGTCCCCTGACCTTGAACTCCCTGATCTCAAACGAGTGATTGCCCGCTCTCTCCTTGATATAGTCATGGTAAAGAACGCCCAAGCTGTCCTGGGAGACTTCCTGGCCGACCCGTTTGATGAAAACGGTGTCAGGAAAACGGATTTCAGCCGTTGCAGGAAGCCAGGAGATGGATTTTAATTTTGAAGCAAGGCGTTGCCCTGACTCCCGCTTTACCGCCCCGATTGACGGAGAAAACCCCATGGAGAAATTTTCCAGGGCTTCTTTCATCATTCCAGGCGCCTTGACCTGGGCAATCTCCTTTAGCAGATACGCCCTGGCATTGACCCCGGCCTCGGGGTTGATCTCTATCAATACCGGATTCTGTTCCGCTCCATGGACCCCAAAGGCCGCAAAAACAACCATCAGGAAACCCACGACCCTAATGAACTGTTTCATTATCGTTTGAGCCCGTTGGCAAGACCTAACATGGTATCTGCCGTCTGGATGGATTTGGAATTTGCCTCATAGGCCCGCTGGCCCACGATCATGTTCACCATCTCTTCGACAACGCTCACATTGGACATTTCAAGAAAATTATTGGCAACCGTTCCAAGGGGCGCATCACCGGGAATGCCCTCGGTGGCGGGGCCGGAGCCCTCGGTCTGCCTGAACAGATTCTCCCCCACGGCAAACAACCCGGCTGGGTTCACAAACGACGACAGATTCACCTGCTCAGTTGCAAGGATGGTATCGTCAGCGCCGGTGACGGTCAGCGTGCCGTTGTCCTGGAGGCTGATCAGGGTGGCCTCCACTGGAATGGAGATCTCAGGCTGGAGCCGGTCACCCGAGTTGGTGGTGATGAATCCCTCGCTGTCCAGGGTAAAGTTGCCGGCCCGGGTATACAACTCTTCGTCCCCGTGGAGGACCCTGAAGAATCCATCCCCCTGGATCACAAAATCGAGCTCGTTGCCGGTCTGGCTGTAATCACCCTGGGTGAAGATCTTCTGCACCCCCGAAGGTCTGACCCCCATGCCCACCTGAATTCCCGTGGGAATCTGACCACCGCCAGGGGTTGTAGCGCCTGCCACCAGCATGGTCTGGTACATGAGATCCTGAAAATTGGCCCTACTCTTCTTGAACCCTGCCGTGCTCGAGTTGGCAAGGTTATTGGCCACCACATCCGTCTGTATCTGCTGGGCGTTCATGCCCGTTGCCGAAGTCCATAGCGCTCTTATCATATCTTTATCTCCTGATTATTTTGGACCGTTCCGGTTGATGTGATACCCCTTCCAGGGTGTCACCACCAGTGGCGTTTCATCGTTCGTTGTAACCGAAATCAATCCCCCGTTCCGGTTACTGGAGTTTACCCAGACTGTTGATGGCCTTATCATCCACCTCGTCAAAGGTCATCATCATCTTCTGAAAGGTCTCGTACATCCTGTGGTGGTCGATCATGTTGACCATCTCCTCCACGGCCTTGACACTGGAAAGTTCAAGGGAGCCCTGGACAACGCCGACATTGGCCGGCGCAACTTCAAGGTTGGTGTCGCCCGTAAAGACAAAATTATTGGCCCCCTCCTTCTGAAGCAGGTCAAGGGTATCAAATGTAACAATGTCCAGTTGGTCGATAACGGCACCATCGCCCCGAATCTCGCCTGTACCATTGATCTCAACGGTTCCGGCAGTAATGGTAATGGGCCCGTTTTGACCAAGGACGGCATCCCCGTTCTGGTCCACCAGCACATTGTCCGCGTTCAGGGAAAAGACCCCGTTTCGGGTATATCTCACCCCGGAAGGGGTTTCGACCTTGAAAAACCCCTCGTCGGACAGGGCAAGATCAAGGGGGTTGCCCGTATGTTTCACGCCTGCCTGGGTAAGATCGGTGTTAAGGGCCGCCTTGAACATACTGTCAAAGCTGACAACATCCTTTTTAAATCCGGCCGTATCCACATTGGCAAGATGGTTGGATGTCACCTCAAGCTTTCGCTCCTGGCGGAGCCCGCCTTGAACCGGCCGTGTCATTTCAAGAATCATGAAGGTTTCCTTTTCAGTTAAGCAAATCAGTCGTTCTGTGCTTGACAACCTAAGACAGCAATAAAGATGCCAGAGTTTTGATCAACCCGTGATCTGATCCTATCCATTTGAAAACAAAAGAGATAAAAGCAATGACGCAAATTTTAAAAAGGGTTTCAGGCGCTTTTTATGGAAAAAAAGAGGGGTTTCTGACGGGGTCCGGCCAGGTTATTGACGCTGGCCGGAAAAAACTGCCTAGGGTTTTGGGCGGTTTTTGTTGATGCTGTAAACAAAGGCCAGCAGCTCTGCCACGGCAACATAGATCTCCTGGGGAATCTCCTGGTTAATATCAAGCCCTGCCAGCACCTCCACAAGATCAGGGTCCTTTTTTACGGGGACATCGTGCTGTTCAGCGATGTCAATGATCTTTTGTGCAACAATCCCCGATCCCTTGGCCGTAACCTTGGGTGAGGAACCTGCAGCACGATCGTATTTAAGTGCGACTGCCTTTTTTTTTCCCATGGTTTACACCATAAGGTCCAGGTTGGAGGTTTCCTGGTTCACAAACTGTTCGGCAATGGAGGCCTGGGAAATCATTTCAGGGGTCCCCCTGGTGCAGGTCACCTGGAGCACCTTGAACCCCTGGGTCGTTAACCGCTGCCGCAGTGTGGGCACCATGGTTCGGACAAAAGAGACAACATCTTCATCTGCCACCTGGAAAGATGCTGTAATTTCTTTGTTTAAAACCGAAAGGTCCACCCGCAGGGCACCCAGGTTTGTCATGTCAAGAAACAAAGAGGCCTTCACCAGGCGATGATTTTCGGAACGGGCCTTGTCTTTTTTTTCGCCAAGATCAAAAAAAAGCTGGCCAAAGGTGAAGGCCTCTGAACTGAAAATGGAAAAGGGAATCAGATACCGAGCCATATCCGAAGATTGGCTGTTGAGCATCTGAAATTTTTCCATGGCGTCGATGAATTTCCCAACCGGTTTGAGTATCTCCTCGTTTCCCGGGTCAGAAAGGGAGAGCATTGCCTGGCCCTTTTCCCGCAAGATTGCAATCTTTTCCAGTACACGGAGAATAAACCCAGGGTCCGGGGTTTCAGATTTAAGGGCGGTGGACATGAGCAGATCCTTCAACGGAGCAAGTTCAGAGTCTAACACGGAAGCGCCGGTTTCGGACGAAACAAGTGCTGCAAGGTGTGAAAACGGACTCTTGTCGGTCAGTGAGCCAAAAGCCGCAGACAGACGACCCGGAATCAACAAAGGCGCTCGAACCGTTTCAGTCATGGGTTTCACGATCTCAAAGCCCCCCTCCCCCGTCACCTTCAACTCCAGGGTCTGCCCGGGCGTCAGAAGAATCGAGGTCTCAGCCACCAACCGTTTGCCTGCCACCATGAGCTCAGCCCGGGTGGGTGATAAAACCTTGAGAACAGTGGCGTCAACAATACGGCCGTCACCAAGGGCGGGCAGGACAGCTTTTTCCCCGCCCTTGAGCTGCCTGAAGAGCTCGGGAGAGAAAATCTGCACCCCGGAGTTCACTGGTCCTCCATTGCCACAAACTTCTTTTTAAGCGTTATGACCAGTTGCACCTCGCCCTTGGGCATGGACAGTCGTGAGGCAATGGCATCGGCATCAAGGCCCTTTTCATAGAGCTCTACAACACGCTTCTGCTCGTCAAACACATCCGTTTTTGGATTGTTTTTTGCTACGGGAACAGGTGTTGCCCTGGCAAGAAGGGATTCGGCCCTGGAGAGCAGCAGGTTGATGCTGATGATCCGTGAGTCAAGGGAGTCGTTCAGCCCCTGTATGAGGTTTTTTTTATCCCGTATCTGGCCATCAAAGCTCTTTGCAGCAGCATCGGCTTCTTTGACAAGGGGTTCCAGCATATCAATGATCTGGGATGCGGTGCGGACGGCATCTTTTGCACCTTTGTCCGTTTTTTCAAGGACATTTTTTTCCCGGGATTTTTTGTCACTGGCCTGTTTTTTCAGGCGGCCCAGAAGCGCCATGAACAGCCCAAGCAGCACAAGGTCAATAAAGAGCTGAACCCCGGACCAGAATTTGAGTGAAAAGAGTATGGTCATGCAATGGTATCAAGCAGGTTTCCGGTCATGTCCGGTGGCTGCTCCCCCTTTGTTTGTCGCTTTGCCCGGGCCTTGTCTGCCGATCCCTTGTCTTTTTTTTTCTTTTCCCTGTCAGACGCCACCTCCGGGGAGCTGTTGGATTCAGGCACGGTTGACCGTTCAACAATTTCCTTTGCCGCCTGCTGTGCCGCAAGCTGTTCCGGGTCCGGGTTGTTGGGCCGAACGTGATGGGTGGCCTCGTGCAACACCCCGGACTGCTGAACAACAACATTGTGACCTGGTATGGTAGTCATGGCTCTCCTTCTATCCAGTGCTGAAGACCTTAAACTGAACCTGTTCCACATACCTGCCCGGCAGGGAACGGTTTAAGGCCTCTTTTATCTTGTCCAAAAGATCCGCCTCTGTAACCTTATCGATCTTTTCCGAAGCAAGGGCCCGATCCATGGCTTCAAAAATAATATCCCTGTAAAGGGCCAGGTGGCTGTTAATCTCGGTTGCAGCCCTTGCATCCGAGTAATCAATGGAAACACTGGCCGTGACATAGACAAACTCAACCTTTCCTCCCGGCACCAGCACAACAAAATTTTCCAGGACCATATTCCCCGGGCCTGACAAAACGTCATCACCCCGGGGCAGATCTCCTTGAACACTTACGGCCTCAGGCGCCACGGTTTTTGGGACATCAGCCACCTGTCGGGGCCCTGGAATCACCCTGGGCTCCTTTTCTCCAAAAAACATGAAATAAGCCACAGGCAGGGCGACCAGAACCAGGCAAACCGCCAGACCGGCCACCATGATTTTTTTGGATTGATACCATTTCCCGGCAGGTACGGGGTCGTCAGGGGGCGATTCAACGGCCTGAGTTACAGGCTCTCTTACCTCTTCCAGAACCACCTGGAGATCTTCTTCAAGGGGCAGTTCCCCATCTGCATCCCCCGTTGGGGGGCTGTCAAGGGCGCCAATGATATCCTCATCCTCCTCTTCAGAACTTCGCAGGAGCTCATCAATGTCGTCCTGGGAGATGAGGTCATTCACGTCGGAATCCTCTTCAGGCAGGTCATCCCTGAGAAGGTCATCAATGTCGGTCTGGGCAATGGTCTCATCCCCGGACAGCGGTGCAGGTTCAACCCCAAGCTCAACCGGCAATTCTGCCACCAGGTCCGGTTCCGGTTCTGGTTCTGAAAGTGGCTCAATTCCCCGATCCTTTTCCAGGTCCAGTTCAGGCTCAACCCCCAGGTCCGGTTCAGGTTCTGATTCAAATGCTGCCCCGGATTCCGCTTCCCCGGCCAAGAGTCTGTCAATTGTCTCCTGGGTGACCAGGTTCTCCTCAATGGACACTGCCTGGGATTCATCAATAACGCTTTCCCCATCCAGAGACATTTCACGGGCCGTCCCAGGCCCCGCCTGGACCGACGACGCCCCGGCCATGATTTTTCCGTCCCCCAGAGGGGCGATATCTTCACCCCCATCGGGCATGGCAGATTTCATGAGCCGGTCAATATCCTCCTGGGAAACCAATTCCAGATCATCGTCATCCAGATCCGACACCCCATCGTCTTCAGGAGAATCAAACACCTCGGATGACGTATTCAGAAGATTATCGATGTCATCCTGGGAAAGGGCTCCCATTTCATCTTCTGCCGCATCTTCCCCCAGGTCAAAAAGGGATTCCGCACCATCAAAAGACGAATCGTTCAGCAGGGTGTCAATATCATCCTGGGAGATCAGGATATCATCATCACTGCCGGATTTAGACATTTAAGACCCCTCAACGGAAGTGCTGCTTCCATAATAGTCCTTGATTTTTACCTTGAGCTTGATCAGGATGGCCGTATGTATCTGGCAGATCCTTGATTCCGTGAGCGTCAACACCTCACCGATTTCCTTGAGGGTGAGCTCCTCATAGTAGTAAAGGGATACGACCAGCTGCTCTTTTTCGGTCAGGGTCGTAACGGCTCTGGCAAGAACACCTTTAAGCTCCTCCCTGTCAAGCAGATCGGCAGGCGTGTGCTCCCCCTTGATGCCTGCTTGAAATCGTGTCATGGACGAGGTATCATTATCCCCTGTTCGGATAAAGGCGTCAAGGCTCAGAATGGCGGCTCCATGGATGTCTGTGAGCATATCGTAATAGGACTCAAGGGGCACTTCAAGGAGTTTGGCCACCTCATTGTCCGATGCAGGCCCCTTTTTTTTGTCCTCTATGGCCTTGACCGCCCTTGAAATATCCTGAATCTTTTTTCTCATGGATCTGGAGTAGGTATCCATGCTTCTGAGTTCGTCCAGGATGGCGCCTTTTATTCGGTACTGGGCATAGGTTTTAAGGCTGACATGCTTGCCTGAATCGAACTTGTCCACCGCATCAATGAGGCCGAGGGAACCAGCACTCACAAGCTCGTCAAACAACACGCTGGATGGAAGCCTCCGGGCGAAACGCGACGCTATCTGTCTCACCAGAAAGGCGTACTCCACAATCATCGCCTCCCGGTCACCCCCTCTTTGCCCTGTTATATTCCCATAGGGTTTTACCATTGGTTCAATTGCCCCTGTCAGATTATGTCCACCCTTTGGCCTTTGCCCATGACTCACCTGGCAGGGTCAAGGTCAAGAATTCGCCCCATGAAAAATTTAATATTCCCATCGGATCCCGGTCTTAGTTTTGATTCCGCCATTTTTTGAGCCAGCCCCCCAATGCTCATTGCCGAAGGTGATTGGGGCGCATATTCAACAACCGTACTTCGCTTGAGAACGGCCTTTTGAAGATTCTCATCCATGGGAATGTATCCAAAATATTCAAGCACAACATTTCCCAGGAATTTATCAATGGCGCCGCTAAGGGAAGCGTAAACAGATTTGGCCTCTCGTTCAGACTTTACCATGTTTACCACAAGTTTAAAATACTTGATACCGTGATCCCTTGAAAGCACCTTCATCAACGCATAGGCATCGGTGATCGAAGTCGGCTCCCGGGTTGCAATGACGATGTTCTCGTCTGAAGCCACATTAAAATAGAGCACATTTGACGAGATCCCAGCCCCCGTGTCCACAAGAACAAAGTCAGCCATCTCCTCCAGGGCCTCAAATTCAGACAAGAGGTTGAGCTTTTCACCGTCTGAAAGCTGGGTAAGATTGGCAAACCCGCTACCACCGGGAATGATCTTCACCCCATGGTCGGTTGTCACAATCACCTGTTTGAGTTTTTTCTCCCCGCTCAGGATGTGGCCAATGTTGTAGCGCGGCCTCAGGTTGAAAAGAATGTCAATGTTGGCAAGTCCCACATCGGCATCCACAACCACCACCCGTTTTCCCAGTTTTGTCAGGGCAAGGGCAAGGCTTCCCACGCAATGGCTTTTGCCGACACCTCCCTTACCGCTTGTCACGGCAACCACCCTTGGCATCGACCGACGACCCGGTGCCCTTGATGCCGTCCGGCCCCTTGACAGGGTGTTTGATTCTACAATTGTTCTAAGCCCGCTTGCCTGATCCACCTGATCCACCTGATACCTCCTTTTATCCCTGTTCCCGGCCCAGCATGATTCCCAGAAGATCCTGGGGGGTCGGAACGATTAAGTCCTCAGGGACACGTTGCCCATTAGTCACAAAAGAGATGGGCAGTCTCAAATCTCCCACCTGATCCATTATTTTTCCACATTGCCGCGTTTCGTCAATCTTTGTAAAAACGTAGGATTCAGGATTCAATGCAGAAAAGGCCTTTGCCGATTCCCGCATATTGAAAAATCCGGTTGTCACGCTTAGAACAAGGTGAACCGAAACCTTAAAGCCACCGTCGAGCACATGGGCCACTTCTTCCATCCTCGGGGTATCCGAAGGACTGTGGCCTGCCGTATCAATGAGCACAACATCCATCTGCCCCATTCGCTCCAGGGCCTTGACCAGATCGTCCCGGTTATAGGCGGGAACACACATGACGCCCATGATGGTTCCATAGGACTTCAACTGTTCAAATGCCCCCATGCGATAGCTGTCAATGGAGATGAGTCCCACATTTTTTTTCCCCTGGAACTTAAGCCGTGCCGCAAGTTTTGCAATGGTGGTGGTCTTGCCCACACCGGTGGGACCCACAAAAGCTGCGGCATGGGGCATACCCGGAACGCCTTGATCTTCGGCAAAGGGGTCCACGGTTTTGACCTGCCGCAAACACTCTTTGAGCACATACCGCTTGAGCAGGGCGCTGTTTCCAGACCCTTTGCCGTAAATGCCATCCATGGATTCACAGGCATTTTTAACCAGCATCTTCGCCTTTTTTTCCGAAACCCCGGTCCTCAGCAAGGCGGCAAACAACCCTGCTGATTCTGAATGATCCGCCATGAGCGAT
The DNA here is from genome assembly GCF_000020365.1 of Desulforapulum autotrophicum HRM2. Lineage (NCBI taxonomy): Bacteria > Pseudomonadati > Thermodesulfobacteriota > Desulfobacteria > Desulfobacterales > Desulfobacteraceae > Desulforapulum > Desulforapulum autotrophicum. The sequence continues at coordinate 4,166,740 of NC_012108.1, forward strand.
TCAAGACCATTGCCGAACCCCACAAGGGAGATAAGATCCTTGATTGCGGCAAGTTCCTCCCTGAGGGGTGCAAAGCCGTCCTCCGGGTTATGGGTTTCGGCAGTTTTCCGGGGCTCGGTCTTGGGGGCAGCTTCAATTTCAAACATCTGCCCGGCATAGGGATCACGGGGACTCTTTGGGACCCTGCGGGTGGAAAGAATCATTGCGTCCGGCCCCAGTTCTTCCTTGACCGATGCCATGGCCTCCTGAACCGTTCGAGCTCTAAAATTTTTTACTCTCATTGCAGCTTGACCTTTCCTCCTGCCTGCAGGTTGATGTCATCCACGATCTCCGCATGGGAAATCACAAACACCGACGGCAGGGCATGTTCAATCAACTTCCGAAAATGGCGCCTTAAGCCCGGTGAACACATGATAACAGGCTGTACATCCGAAGCAAGTTGTTTTTCTACCGCTGTTGATGCTGAGGCGATGATCTTCTCTGCAATCTTTGGATCAAGGGCAAGATAGGAGCCGTGTTCCGTGTGTTTGATGTTCTTGCCCAGAAGATCTTCAACCTCCCGGTCCAGGGTGATCACCTGGAGGGTTTTGTTTGCCCCGTAAAACGAGGCAAGCATGCCCTTTGCAATTTTCTGGCGGACATATTCGGTCAGCAGGTCCGGGTCCTTGCCCATGGGTGCGTAATCCGCAAGGGTCTCCACAATGGTCAACAGATTCCTGATGGAAATCCGTTCGCGCAACAGATTCTGGAGCACCTTTTGAACAACGCCGATGGAAAGAAGATTGGGTACCAGTTCCTCAACGGCCTTGGGGGTTGTTTTGGCAAGGTTGTCCAGCAGGTGCTGCACCTCCTGGCGGCCCAGAAGATCATAGGCGTTGTTTCTGATGATCTCGGTAAGATGGGTGGCGATCACCGTTGAGTTGTCCACCACCGTGTAACCTGCAAACTTGGCAGCATCCTCTTTGTCCTGGGGAATCCACAATGCCGGCAGGTGAAAGGCGGGTTCCGTGGTGGCAATACCCTCCATGGGCTGGGCCGTCCCGCCCGGATCCATGGCAAGCAGATGATTGACCATGAGCTCGGTCCCGGCAGCCTCCACACCCTTGATCATCACCCGGTACTGGGCCGGACTGAGCTTGAGATTGTCCCTTATGTGAATCGGTGGAATGACAATGCCCAGCTCACTTGCAAACTGACGCCGAATGGCCCGAATTCGACCCAGAAGGGTGCCGTCCTGCTGCTTGTCCACCAGGGGAATAAGCCCGTACCCGACCTCAAGTTCAATGGTGTCCATGGTCAGGAGGTGGTCCACCTCTTCCGGGCCTCCGTCCTCTGCCTCATCTTCGGGTGCAGTGCCGATCTCGGCGTCTTCCTCGACAGCCCCGTGTCTGCCCACAAAATACCAGCACCCGCCACCGAGAAGAAGGGAAAGGGTCATGAAAGGAAAGGCGGGAAGCCCCGGTACAAGGCCGAAGCAGAAAACAATCACCGACCCCACATAAACGGGTGTTGTCGAAGAGAGAAGATGGGTGGCAAACTCTTTTCCCATGCGGTTTTCAGAACCGGATCGAGACACCAGAAGACCGGCGGCCGTGGAGATGAGCAGGGCTGGAATCTGGGACACAAGACCGTCCCCCACGGTTAAGAGGGTATAGTTAGCAAGGGCATCGGCCATGGGCATGCCCTGCTGAACCACACCGATGATAAACCCGCCGGCAATGTTGATCATGGTGATAATGATGCCGGCAATGGCATCCCCCCTGACAAACTTGCTGGCACCGTCCATGGCCCCGTGGAATTCAGACTCCTTTGCAACACCCCGTCGCCGTTGCCCAGCCTCGACCTCGTCAATCATACCGGCGTTTAAATCTGCATCAATGGCCATCTGCTTGCCCGGCATGGCGTCCAGGGTGAAACGGGCTGCAACCTCTGCAATTCTGCCAGCACCCTTTGTAATAACCATGAAGTTGATCAGCACCAGGATAATGAAAATAATCATTCCCACCACATAGTTGCCACCCACCACAAAGTTGCCAAAGCTCATGATGATGGATCCTGCGGCCAGGGGGCCTTCACTGCCGTGGAGCAGGATCAGCCTTGTGGAGGCAACGTTCAGGGACAACCTGAAGAGAGTCAACACCAGGAGCATGGACGGAAAGATGAAAAAATCCAGCGGTGCCTTGGTGTACATGGTGGTGATCAGCACGATAACGGCAAAGGTGATGCTCAGGGCCAGAAAAAAATCAAGAAAAATCGGAGGGATGGGCAGAATCATGGCCATGAGAATACCGATCAGGGCAAAGATCATTGCAATGTCGGAAGATTCCCTTTTTAAACCGGCCAGGATTCCCGTTGCTTCAGCTGCCATTCAATTTTCTCCTGTGAAATCCATTTCAATCAACACGGGCGACCGTTCTTTGACACCATTGCCAAAAGGTTGACGCGGCCTAGAGGGTTCTGCCCTTGAGTTTGTATACCTGGGCAAGGAGTTCTGCCACGGCCTGGAATTCTTCCGTGGGCACCTCCTGGCCTACCTCAACAATCTTATACAAATTCCGGGCCAACGCTTTATTTTCAACCAGGGGAACATTGGATTCTTCGGCAATCCTTCTGATATTGGCGGCAACGGCTCCAGCCCCCTTGGCCACGATCGTTGGCGCATTCATGGTCATACCGTCATATCGGATGGCAATGGCAAGCCGGGTTGGGTTGGTCACCACCACATCCGCCTCGGGAACGTCGCTCATCATTCTTTTTCTTGCCGCAGTTGCCTGGAGTTGGCGGATTCTTGCCTTGACCTGTGGGTCTCCTTCTGCCTGCTTGTGCTCGTCCTTGACCTCCTGTTTGGTCATTTTCTGGTCTTCCATGAACTTCCAGCGCTGGAACGCAAAATCGATCGCGGCCAGAACCGCCATGACAAGAATCACCTTGATGAAAATTTCAAGGGAAACCTTGAGGACATAGAGAAGAATGGCCGCCACACCGTGGTCATAGAGTCGGATGATATTTTCCACCTCGGATTTAACGACCATATAGGTGACCCCGAAAATAATGGCAATCTTGAGAATGCTCTTTAAAAATTCCATGAGCGCCCGGGATGAGAACTTCTGGGCAAATCCCTTGATGGGGTCGATACGGGAGAATTTGGGTGCAACGGCCTTCCAGGAAAGGACAAACCCCACCTGGAAGATATTTGAGACAAGGGCAGCAACAAAGACCGCCAGAAGCAGTGGACCCAGAATGATGAACAGTCGCTGGGTGGCCACAAACAAAAGATGCACCACCGCCACATCATTAGAAAGAGGAATCCCGGTAAAGGAAAGGCCATCCTGCAGGACCAGGATCAGCCGCTGGTAAATAAAAAAGGCAAAGGCATTAAGTGCAAGGACCCCGGCCAGGAGAACCACCACCGAAGGGACTTCGGTACTCTTGGCAACCTGTCCCTCTTCCCTTGCCTTTTCGAGCTTTTTGGAACTTGCACCTTCAGTTTTCTCTCCGCCGCCGCCTGGATCTTCAGCCATGGCTAACCCCCACCCATCCAGAAGAGAAGTTTCAGGAAAAGTGCCCTGAACTCTATAATATAGGTTCGGGCGACGATAATGATAATCTCAAGGCTCAAACCAAACAGCACCAGTCCCACAATAATCTTCAGGGGAAAGGCAACAATCATGACGTTCATCTGGGGAGAAAACTTTGCCGTAAGCCCAAAGGCCACACTGGTAAACAAAAGGGCCGCAATCACGGGTGCACCAATCTTGATGGCAAGGATGAACATCTGGGAACCCAGAAAAATAACCTTGTCCACCATGATCTGCTGGAAGACAAAGGAGCCGGGCTGAACAAGCTCAAAGCTGTCCACAAGGGAGAGAAGCATGATGTGGTGGCCGTTCATGGCCAAAAAGACCAGAAGGGCCACCCAGTATGCAAGCTGCTCCATAAGCGACACATTGGCCCCGGACTGGGGATCCACCACATTGATCATGGAAAAACCCATCTGAAATCCGATCACCTCACCGGCCAGCTGGAACGAACCGAAAAACAGTCGGACACAAAGCCCCAGGGTCAGGCCGATCATGGCCTCTGAGACAAGGAAAATCCCCATACCCATGGCGGTTTCAGGCAGAAGATCCGGGTCCAACTGGACCACGGAGTAAAGCAGCATGGAGATCACCATGGCAAGACCCGCCTTGACCATTGTGGGAAACATGGTGGTTCCAAAAATGGGAAGCATGAAAAGAACAATACTGACCCTTGCCAATACAAGGAGAAAGAGTTTAAACCCCTGGGGATCTATGAGGTTGATCATCTCCATGGAGACCGGTTACCTGATATACATGGGAATGTTCTCAATGACCCGCCGGGTGAAAGAGGTCATTTCATCGAGCATCCACGGTGCAAAGAAAAGAAGCCCCAGAAATACGGCAATGATTTTGGGCACAAAGGTGAGCGTCATCTCCTGGATGGAGGTGACCGCCTGGAATATACTGATGATAAGCCCTGCGGCAAGCCCTAACCCCAGCATGGGCATGGAAAGATAAATGGTCAAAAGGATGGCCTGCTTGGCAAATTCAATGACAAATTCAGGTGTCATGGTCACACTCCAAAACTTTTCAAGAGTGAACCGGTCAAAAGATGCCACCCATCCACAAGCACAAAGAGCATGAGCTTGAAGGGAAGGGAAATCATAACCGGCGGCAGCATCATCATTCCCATGGCCAGAAGCACCGAGGCGACCACCATGTCAATGACAAGAAAAGGAACATAGATGACAAATCCAATGATAAAGGCGGTTTTGAGCTCACTGATCACATAGGCAGGAATCAAAAGCATCAGGGAAACATCCTCCCGGGTATCGGGCTTTGCCACCCCGGCCCCCTTGACAAAAAGAGCAATGTCGGCCTCCCGGGTGTTGACCAGTAAAAAGTTACGGATGGGTACTTGGGCCGCCGTAAAGGCCTCGTTGTAGTCGATCTGCCGTTCCAGGTAGGGGTTGAGGGCGTTTTGGTAAACATCCAGGGCAACGGGTTTGATAATGAAAAAAGTCAGAAAGAGTGCAAGCCCCACAACCACCTGGTTTGGTGGGCTTGACTGGGTACCGATGGCCTGGCGCAGAAAATGAAACACCACAATGATTCGTGTGAACGGTGTCATGAGAATCAAGATGGCCGGAGCAAGGGCAAGGATGGTCAGAAGCGCTATAATTTCAAGAACAACGGCCACATCCTCAGGTCCCTGGGCCTGCCCGATTCCGAAATTAAACGATGGGATGGGAAAGGTGGCACCCTGAACCATGGAAGGAAGTACCAACCCCAAAAAGAGGCAGGCAACAAGGGGAACTGCCAGGGTCCGAACGTGGCCTTTAGGCGTCATGGTCCTCTCCTTTGCCGGTGGTGCCGGCCACACGTTGGTTCAGCAGTTCTGAGAAACCCGGTTCTTCCACCGTTGTATCGTCTGTGCTGTTGCCAAAGGCGGCAAGGGTGGTGATGGTCTGGGGAGTCACCCCGAGCAAAATTTTCCGGCCAAGCACATCAACGAGCACCAGTTTTTCCTTGGGTGCCAGGTGATGGGCCGCAATGACCTGGATCTCTTTTTTGCCCGTTCTCGACCGATTCAGGGGTGAAAACCGTTTCACTGCGTAGAGAAGCAACAAGAGCACGGCAATGACTAGGGCAAGCATGGCCCCACTGCGTAAAAAAGCACCCCAGAGTTCCGACGAGGCCCCCATTACTCGGTAAGACTCTTGACCCGGTCCATGGGCGTGATGATATCGGTAAGCCTGACACCAAACTTTTCGTTGACCACAACCACCTCGCCCCGGGCGATCAGCTTTCGGTTGATGTAAACCTCCAGGGGCTCGCCGGCAAGCTTATTGAGCTCAACAATGGACCCCTGGCCCAACTGGAGCAGATCGTTTACCAACATCCGTGCCCTGCCCAGTTCCACCGATAGATCCAGGGGGATATCAAGGATAAAATCAAGCTCCCGGCCCGTTTGCTGCCCTTCATGGTCAAACTCATCATCTGACCCATGCTGGCTGCTGTTTGCTTCACTGTTGTTTTCTGCCATGGCGATTCTCTCTTTGTTTATGGTCCTACTTTATGACCAGTTTTTTTTCCACCCGAAATGCCTGAAACCCCCGCTGTACACCGGCAAACCCCCGAACCTTGGGAAGACCGTCAACATATCCGGTGAGCATATCCTTTGCATCGTTGTCCAGCTGAATCACATCTCCCGGCTGGAGATAGATCAGCCGTTCTCCTGAAATTTCTGTGGTTCCCAGCTGAACCCTCAGATTAACCGTTGATTCCAGAATAATCTCCTGGAGCCGCTTTCTCCATGCAACGTCGATCTCTTCGGTTTCAGCCTGGAATCCGGAGGCAAGCTTTGCCCGTAACGGCTCAATCATGGCATAGGGCAAACAGAGCACAAGATTGCCTGCTGCCTGCTCAAGCTCAATTTCAAACCGGGTTACAATAACCAGGTCCGTGGGCAATACAATTGCTGCAAACTGTGGATTCATCTCCGACCGGATCAGAGAAGTTTTAACAGGCTCAATGGGAAGCCATGCCTTTTCAATATCCTTGAGGCAGGCCACGACCACCTTCTTGATCATCACCTCTTCAATGGCGGTAAACTCCCTTCCCTCCACCCTTGCCTTGCCCAGACCTTCTCCCCCGAAAAAGGTGTCGATGAGGTTGTAGACCAGCTGGCTTTCAAGCACCACAAGTCCGTGCCCCCTCAAAGGCTCCATGCGAAAAACGTGAAGACTTGTGGGAACGGGAAGACTGCGTACAAACTCTGTGAACTTCAAGGTATCAAGGGGGTTGGCCGTCACATCGACGTTTGTCTGAAGAAGGCCCGACAGGCTGGTCCTGATCTCCCTGGACAACCGCTCGTTGATAACGTCAAAGGTGGGCATCCTGGCCCTGACAACCTTGTCCTGGCTTGTAAAATCATAGGTTACAATCCCTTCTGGATCGGAAAGTTCAACCTCGGTTTCGCTCTCAACTTCGCCTGAATCAAGCCCTGCAAGCAGGCTGTCAACTTCGTCCTGGGAGAGTATATCGCTCATGGTCTCATCACTGCATTATCAGGTTAGTAAAAAAAAGATCTCTGATCCCTGCCTTGGCCAGGTTCTGCCCAGCCAGGCTCTGGTTGATCTTTTTTATCAATTTTAACTTCAAGGCAAGCTTACCTTGAGCAGATCTCAGGTCAGACCAGTTGGTCTCGCCGGTTGTTGTCTCAATAATCGTTCGAATGGATGCCATGTTGGCCTCTATCTCCTGTCGCATGCCGGGCAAAACCAGCTCAAGGGAAACCGCCAGGGTGACAGAGGTCATATTTCCACCGGGCTTGAGCATGATGCGCTCAAAGGGCTCAACCGCCACAACATCCTTGAACCGGGGTTCAGCAGATCCAGCCCCTGTTTTATCAACGGATTCCACCCCGGCAGGGACCACTGGAATCTTTCCTGGGGCAGGTGCCCTTAGAAACAACAACCAGACGGCCACACCTGCTGCCACAACCAGAACCAGCAGTACCGCAACAATCACGACAATCTTTGGTGTGAACCCTTTCATCCCCTGTTCCTTGCCATGGAAATAAAGCAAACATTGTGCCAGCCACCCCCGGGCGCCTGGGTTTAAGAGATACCAGGAAAAAGACTATCACACCACGGCATTTATTGACCAGTTTTTTTATGAAAGGGGGAAGAGATTTAGAATCTCTTCCCCCAAAAGGATCATTACTTCATGTTAATAACGGTCTGCATCATTTCGTCAACCGTTGTAATGGTCTTGGAGTTAGCCTGGAACCCCCGCTGGGTGGTAATCATCTTCACAAATTCCTCGGAGATGTCAACGTTGGACATCTCAAGGGAGTTAGGGGATATGGTGCCAAGACCGTTCTCACCCGGTTTGTTGGTGATGGCCGAACCGCTATCACGGGTCTCTGAAAAAAGGTTTCCACCGGAATTGGAAAGGCCGTTGTTGTTGAGAAACTTGGCAAGACCGACCCTGAAAAGCGGTATGAGCTGACCATTGGAGTATACCCCGGTCATAATACCGTCCGAGGCCACGTCAACCCCCTGGAGATCGCCGGCAGAATACCCGTCTGCATCCTGGTAGACGGTGTTGGAGGACCTTGCATACTGGGTGGAGGAAAGACTGTCGTTGATGAAATTGATTCCATCATAACGTGTTCCGATATCCAGCTCGATGCTGAACTCGGTGGAGCCGAACTCGCCCCCGAGAAAATCAGTGTTAAACGCAAAATAGCCTGTTTTATCGATCTCATCCACGGATTGCTCACGCCAGGCAGTGGACCCCAGAATATCAAAGGTGATTTCACTTCTATCGGCAATCGAATCTGTGGAAGGACCAAACTTCAGAGAATCGGCAAACCTGAAGACAATATCTTCCTTGTCATCATCATTGCCTGAACCATCAAGGTCGATGACGACCTTGTCCTTGTCTCCCTTGAGGGTTGCAGTAGAGTAAGCCTTAGGCGGTTTCTCCTCAGGCGTTACATCAAAGATAAACGTATCACCTCCTACCATTAAGGCATTCATAGCCACCAACATATCAGCAGACGAATCGCCACTGAAGGAGATGCCCAAATCAGCACCAGTCCCAGCTATAATTATAGCATCGGAATATTCCATGGGCGGAGAGGGATCGATCTCAAAGCTGATGGTGGCTGTGGAGGTCAAAGTAGATAAAAATTCGTATTTGACCGTAGCCCCACTTGCAAATGTAAGGGTTACCGAATCTCCATCACCTGCTACTGGTCCTGCAAATGCGAAGGTGTCCAAAGTCGCAGACCATGTCGAAGTCACTGAATTAAAAGTAAGCTTATAGTCTCCCTCATCCTGTTTTACTCCACCTGTAACACCGGTAATATCTATGTTAGGAGTAGGATCCGGGGCAATCCCCATGAAGGATTCATCTGTCAAATCAGCCTCTTTCATGGAAGCATTCCAGTCCCACTCAAAGCCATCATACACAACCGATATTTTTGAGGAGGCCAGGGTCATGGACGAATAATCTGGAAAAGTGATATCATCATCCCAATTACCTGTTTCGCTTATTGCCGTAGTGGAAGAAGTGAGAATGCTGGCAGCCGCTACCAAGGAATCGGCGTCTTCGGCTGCGCCCGGATCGCTCCAACTCCAGGTTTCCGTGGTTGGATTCCATACGATTTTAACACCTGAAACATCATGGGTCATGGTCTCTGGAGCATTGATCTCAAGTGTGGTATTGTCATTGGCCGTATCACCCAAATAGGTGGTTCCTTCAATGCCCTGGATATGGAGTCCCGAGGGGTCATTGATATCAAACCCAAAGGAATCAGTTGCAACAGCCGGCTGATCCAGTTTAATCCTGAGATCGGATTCAAGATCAAGGGTATTATCCAGGGTAAGATTTATGGTCTGGTCATCGGAGTAAAGAATCTGGGCATTGGCATATGCTGCAGGCAAGCCCTCCGTTGCAAAATCCCATTGAGTCCCATCAAACTCAAACTCAAACCCATAACCATCCAGGGCCATCCTCTCGACATTGTCTATTTCAAAATTAATGGCGTCTTCATTGTTAACCCCATTTGCCTGGACATTTCCAATGCGACCGGTGAACTCTTCCATGGTAACTTTCAGGATATCACCGCTGCTCTCGCTGAAGGAAATGGTCCCCCTGGCAAGGAGTCCCTTGCTGTCCGTAGATTCCACAAGGTTCCTGTTGTCTTCGCTGGGATCACAGGTGACCACATACTCCCAGTCTGTCCCTGTTTTCTTATCATAGTAAACAGTGACGTCATGGGTACTGCCCAGGGCATCATACACCTTGACCACGGACTGGTATTCATAGTTGGTGGAATCCATATAGGTTGTTTCACCCGAATCCCAGCTGTTGGAGAGCACCACAGTCTGACTCTCGGCATCGGAATCCAGGTTGGTGATCATGGAAACAGTTGAACTTTGTTTCGGAGAAGAGGTAAAGGCGTTGAGTACGATATCATTGATGGCACCGATATCCTCACCGGTATCCTCGTCAAGGGCCCACCCCTGAACCAGGTAACTCTCTGGATTGACCAGCTGTCCACTCTTATCAAAATGGAAATTTCCGGCCCGGGTATAAAAATTATTTTCACTGTTGGACTGGCGGACCACAAAAAAACCGTCTCCGCCAATGGAAAGGTCAGTTGAGTTACCCGTTGATTCAAATGAGCCTGTGTCAAAGCTCTGGTCAACGGCACCGATGGACATGCCCCTTCCCACCTGGTCCGTACCCGACTGGGTGGCCACACTCTGGCTCAGGGTGTCGGCAAAGGTGGACCGACCCTTTTTAAACCCCACGGTGTTGACGTTGGAAATATTATTTCCCACCACCTGCATGGCATTGCCCATATTGGTCAAACCACTGGTACCTGTAAAAAGCGAACTTGATAAAGACATAATATTTCCCCTTATTTTTCATGAAGATTTTGAGTGATGAGTTACAGGAAAAGAGAGAAAACGCTCCCCACAGCTCACAACTCAAGCACTTAGATCTCTTGTACGTTGGTGACAGCACTGATTGTTGACAAGAATCCACTATTGCCCAGCACCAGGTATTGGGTTCCGTTGATCACCCTTATTTCAGACACATTCTCAGACAAGGAGACATCAAGGGCACTGGAATCTGAAGTGACGGCATAGGTGTAAAGCCCTTTATCCACAGTGTTTCCACTGTTGTCCGTACCATCCCAGACCACCTCATTTTCTTGTCCCTCATCTACATCCTCGGCAGCGAGTTTAATGCTCTTGATCTCCTGGCCGGATGCGTCAAACAATCTCACCGTCACATCTGTCTTTTCGGGCGCTTCAAACACCACGTTGGCCGCTTCAGCCGAGGATCCATCATAGCTAATCAAGGGCATTGAGGTGGAAATTTTTCTGCCAAGGTAATCCACGGCAGATCCCTGGGAACGTTCAGTTTCAACACTGCTGCCCACCTGGACCAAGGATTCAGGATCCACGAGTACGCCCTGGACCTTGAGGTAGGCCTTACCCTCATTGTAAACAATACTGTCCACCGTGCCTGTAACGGAGGTGGGAACAGTTACAAATCCAGATCCGTTGTTGCCCATAACCGTGTACTTATAGGAACCGTCATCCACCACAGCGCCCGTATTATCCCGTCCATCCCAGTTAAAATCATAGCTACCAGCAGTTTTTTGCCCCGGATACAGCGTACGAACCTCATTCCCCGCTTCATCATAGATAGAGACCATTACATCCGAAGTTTCCTCGATATTGTAGAATCCGCCAAAGGCGGTTCCATCGGCCACCTCTATGGAATCCACGTTACCCGTCACCACCTTCCCCACATAGTCGATGACGTTGGATTCACTGCCCCCCCCCATATTGGTCTGAAGGGCTTCCATGGTATCATTCAGGCTCATAAGCTGCTCGAGCTGGGAGAATTGGGCAAGCTGTGCCGAGAAATCAGACCCTTCCATGGGATTCAGGGGGTCCTGATTTTTCAGCTGGGCCACCAGCATGGTCAAAAAGGCGTCCCTGCCAAGAACATCCTCATCATTTTCCGTCACAGTTGACTTGTAGGAACTGCTCAGTGCATCAAGCGAACTATTTCCCGTTGCGTTTATTGCCATCTTCCGTCTCCTTGTTGATCACGCCACAAAATGAAGTGAATGGGCATCACCTGCAAAGCCCCTGACATCAATTTTTGGATCACTGCCAATCTCTTCGATTCCAGCGCCTCTGTTCCTGCCACGCCTGGAACCAGATCCTTTGGATTGGTGCCTGGCATCGGCCATGGACTGACTGAAATCGCTTCCCATCTCAACATCAAAACTGCCAATGGAGATGCCGCTGTTGGCAAGGGTCGCCTTAAGCTCATTGACATGGGCGGCAAGGATCTCCTTTGCCACATGGCTTTCAGTGACCACACTCACCTTGAGACTGGTGCCGATATTATCAATGGTCATGATAATTCGTCCAAGCTCCGGGGGTTTCAGCTGAAGTTTTAACTCGGTCTCACCCTGGCTGACAGCCCTTGCAAGGCTCTTTCCCACCTGGCTGGTCACATGGGCGGGAAGAAACGATCGAGGGGTTCCGGCATCGGCCACAGACTGGCCCCTGGAATCCATGCCCATCTGCCTGAACTCTCCACCTGCCCCCCCGGACGAGTCAATGGCGGTAACGTTTCTCCCGGGCTCTTTTACCATGTTTCTGTCCATTACCCCTTGTTCCATCATTCTGGTATCATCGATACTGCTTTTCATCTCCTTTACAACGGCCGCCAGATTTTCCATGGATCTTGAGAATTCAGGACCAAACCCTGCCTGTATTTCCGGTAGGGTTGGTGTTTGAGATTTAGGGTCGACCTTGACCCCAAAGAGGTCCATGGGGCTGTTTGAACTGACTTCCCCGGAAGATGATTCCGCCTGATTAAAACGGCCTTCCATCTCCATGGACTGCCCGTTATTCCGGCTTAGACTGTTAATCAGGCTGCCAAGAATCGACTCAACATCACTTTTCCCTGTGAATCCGGCGCTGGAAAGGCCTGAGGGGTCAGACTCAGATGAATCACCCATTTTTTCAAGGGCCGCAACCAGATTTCGAACAAGGAGAACGTCGGTGTTCCCTGGGTTTATTTTATTTCCCTGAACTTCCCTGGCGGACAGATCAAGGTTGATTTTCATTCCGGCTTCTTCATCGGCATCTGCCTGGCTTGTCGACCCAGGGGATATCCCGAGTTTTTCAAGGGCTGCCACAAAATCATCCAGGGTCAGGGAATTGGCATCTTGCCCCGGGATCTGGAGTGATGTCAGAATTGATGTCAGGGCATCCCCTTCAGGTCCGGTTTCCTGTTGTGCATCGGTTTCTGCCGTGGCTACCATTTCCGAAGAGGTCCGCAATTTTTCAAGAGCCGCCACGAAATCACCAAGGGTCAGGGCTGTGGGATCACTTTCATCTATTTCAAGGCCCAGGGATTTGAACATCTGTTCCACCCCGGACTGGGAATCCACACCAAAACCAACACCAGAAAGGAACGACTCTTTTTGAAGGGTCTGAAGTCCTTTGATCAGTTGATCAAGGTCGATACCCACCCCATCTTGCTTGGCATCGTTAATCAAACGGGTTGACACCTGTTCAGGAACCTGCATTGCTGCAAGAATAGACGAGAGAAAGGGAAGCCCCGAGATGGGCAACACCATATTTTTGCCATTCTTTTCGTCAATGGTATCTTCGATATCTTTCCCAGAGACCTTTCCGGCCCGAGCCGTTTCCGGGGATAAAACAGCCATCAACCTGTCGGCAAACGAGGCACCCGTTCCAAGACCTTCAACGCCTGTTCCAGCATCTATTCCCATGGCTAATGGAATGGTGTCTCCCGAAAAAGTGCTGGTGTTGACAAAATTTAAAATCATGTTTTCCCCGCATTCATCAATTGTTGTTTCAGAAAAATTAAAAGCAAAGACCGTGCCGCCATAGATAAAAGAATAAATTACCATATAAAATCAAGATATTAAATCGCTATCAAAAAGAACGTCCTATGAAAAAACAGCAGATAAAGCAGTTCTTTCCCAACGGAATCAGCCGCCAGGGGGAAAGATTTGCCCCCTGGAAAAAGGCAAAGGGTTATTTTTTCTTAAAGGCGATGCGTTCGCTTATTTTTGCGGCTTTTTCACTGTCAACAAAGGCCAGAATCTGGGCCGCAGACGTCTCCCGCATACGGGAAAAAATCTGTTTTGCCACTTCAATATCCATCTTGTCCACGATGGCGGCCGCTTTTTTCGGTTTCATCCCGGAATATACCTTCACAAGCGTGTTCATCTTGGCATCAAAGGCCGCCTGGCTTTCCAGTTCCTGTTCTGTCTTTCGCTGGTCAAGCTTTGCCAGATCATCCTGGATCTGCTGCTTGAGGGTCCCAAGGGCTTCAAGCTTCTCATCGATCTCTTCCTTGAATTTTTCAAGCCTTTTCTTTTCCTGTTCCAGGCGTTCCTGGTCTTCGGCAATGGCTGCCCGTTTTTCCTCCAGACCTTTAAGGACCACCTTTGCCGGATCCGGACATGGCGGACAGGGTGCCTTTTTTATATCCTCCCCTGCCCCATTCTCAACCGCTGTCGTTTTTTCAGCGTTGTCATCTGCGGCAAAGGCCATGCCATGGCGATCCTGCCATCCCATACCCAGGAAAATTAGAAGAACAAGGGCTAATAAGGCACAGGTGACAGCTGTTCGATTCAAATTAATGGGTGCCATTGGTTATCTCCCTTGCTTTTTTCAACGAGGCAATCTCATCGGATGCATTCTGCTCAGACCGCAGGAATCCTTGGATATACTCATTCTTTTTTTTTATTTTAAGACGCTCGAGCACCTGCCGGTCCACGCTCCTCTGGGTTAAAAGAGTCTGCTTTTCCCTGAGCTGGGTCTTAAGTGCTGTTTTCTGCTGCAACAGTTGCGCAAGATCATCACTCAATCCGTCCAGGTAATCACTGTATTTTTTAAACTCATTGGCAGTTACCCCCCTTACTGCAACCCTGTCAAGGGTTTGTGCCGTCCGGGAATGCTCTTGTTCAAGGGTATGAATGCGCATTTCACACACCTGTACATCCCTGTAAGCCCGGGCCACATCCTGCTGGGCCTGAAGTTCCTGGTACTGCCTGTACTTCATGAGGGATTCAAGCCTGAAACTGAATTTTTTCATCGCCTGGCACCAGGTTCAGGTTGTGGGGCAAAAATTCGCCTGAGTTCACCCAGGCCCATCTCAATGGAGACCCGTCGGTGCATGTCCTGGCGCAGAAAACCGTCAATTTTCGGCATCAGGCGTTTTGCCTCGTCAATCCGGGCATCCGAGCCATCCACATAGGCACCAATGGAGATCATATCCTCAGCCCCCCTGTGGGCGGCAATCACATCCACGGCCCGCTTCCTTAATTCCATGTGCTCGGGTTGCGACACATCCCTCATGACCCTTGAAACACTTGCAAGCACATCAATGGCCGGATAGTGCCCCTTGTTGGCAAGATCCCGGGAAAGGACAATGTGGCCGTCAACGATGGACCGAACCGTGTCACCCACCGGATCATTCATGTCATCACCCTCCACAAGGACCGTGTAGATTCCGGTGATCGATCCGCCGCCCTCAATATACCCGGCCCGCTCAAGCAGAACGGGAATCTGGACAAAGAATGACGGGGTATATCCCCTGGATGTCGGGGGTTCACCAGCGGCAAGCCCCACATCCCTTGACGACATGGCATACCGTGTGATCGAATCCATGATGAGAAGAACATTTTTCCCCTGATCCCTGAAGTATTCGGCCAGGGTGGTTGCAAGGTAAGCCCCCCTCATCCTGACAAGGGGGGGGGAATCTGAGGTTGCAGCGACCACTACAGACCGCTCCATTCCTTCTTTGCCAAGGGTATCCGAGACAAAATCCTTGACCTCCCTTCCCCGCTCTCCGATCAGACCAAGAATAATGACATCGGCCGTGGTGTGCTTGGTCATCATGCCCATGAGGACCGATTTACCGACCCCTGATCCGGCCATGATGGCCACCCGCTGCCCCCGGCCCAGGGGGATCATGGTATTGATGGCGCAGATACCCACGTCCAGGGGTTCTTTGATGGTTTTACGCTCCATGGGATTTATGGGATTTCCGTACAGGGGATACTTGTGGGTAAAAGGAATCTTTCCTTTGCCGTCAAGGGGGGCACCCATGCCGTCGATGACCCGGCCAAGAAATGCATCGCCAACGGCAACGGCAGGCGTATCCTCAAGGGGGATGATTCTCGACCCAGGACTGATTCCCCGAAGATCGCCATAGGGCATTAAAAGCACCTTATCATCCCTGAAACCGATCACCTCGGCCTTGATCTCCCGGTTGTAATCGTTTCTGATGGCGCAGAGACTGCCAATGCCAAGGCCCATGCCGTCACCTTCTGCAATAAGGCCGACCACCTTTGTTATCCGGCCCTCTGGTCGCATGGTTTTGCAGGTCTCAACGGCATTAAAGTACTTGTCCCACTCAATGCGCCTGTCAAATTTTCCCGTCATCATACTCCCTGTTCCAGAATGGCGTCCAGCACAGCCTGAAGCCGGGATTCCACATCGGTTTCAACCCGGGCCGTTCGACTCTCGATTTTGCACCCGCCCCTTTTAACGCCTGAATTTGCAACCACCGAAATTGAGGTCAGACTCTTAATCTGTTCAAAGAAATCTTCCTTGATCATATCAATGTACTCATAATCTTCTTCAGACACCTGGAGAACAATCTCTTCGGGTTCAGGCAACTGCCCAAGGGCATGGATAATGGATGCTCTGACAACCCCCTTGTCAAGCTTTACCCTTGCCTGCACCACTTTTTCAGCGATCCGGGCAATCAGGGCGATCATCTTACCCTCATAACGTTTGACAAGGTCTTCCCAGGTTCCTTCGGTCTTTAACAGTATGGTTTCAAGGGAAGCAATCAAGGCCTGGGCCTTTTCATCCTGGAGCGCCCTTGCCTCGGTTTCTCCTCGTTCAAAGCCCTTGGGATACCCCTGTTTTTCCCCCTCTGCCAGGCCCTGTTCAACCCCCTTGTCATAGCCCTCCTTCTGACCCAGATCAAACCCCCTGTCATAGCCCTCTTTTTTTGCCTGTTCAATCAACTCAAAAAAATCGGGGGTTTGGGTCTCCTTTTCTGGAGAATCGGGTGGAGAATCGGGCGGAACGCCTGGCATGGAATTGGAACTTGTTCCGGATTTATCCGAAATTTCAGGATCCACAGACCTGGGCAGAGATATATCTGAAATCTCCTTTTTCCCACCATCCGTGTCCAGGGCCTTGAATTGATCGCCGGAAAGAATGACCCCTTTGCCCGCTCCATGGATGGAGACAAACCGCTCTTTCTCCGCCATTCCCGGATCATCATAAAGGGTTTTAAACAAAAGATATTCAGGATCATTCTTTCCCTTTGTCCGGGAATCATTTGACCCGACATTTTCAAGGGAATTAATGTCAAGGGCTTTCCACCGGTCCTGCCGGGTCGGGTGGTCTTTTTCAGTATCAGACAAGGACATCATCCTTACCCTTGCCGCCAAGGGTTATGGTACCATCGGCCTCAAGCTCTTTTGCCGCACGTACGATGGCCTGCTGGGCCTCTTCAACCTCGGCCAGTCGAACGGGCCCCATGGTGTCCAGGTCATCCTTGAGCATCTCACCTGCCCTCTGGGAAAGGTTGGAAAAAATTTTAGTTTTCATCTCATCGGTGGAGGTCTTAAGGGCATAGGTCAACTGCTGACCCTCCACCTTTTTCAGGATCTCCCGCATGGCCCGGTCATCAATGCTGACCATATCCTCAAACACAAACATCATGTTCCTGATATCATTGGCCATCTCTGAACTGTCTTCTTCCACAAATTCCATGATGATATCTTCACTGGCCTTGTCAACTCCATTGATAATATCCACCAGCACCTGGAGACCGCCAGCCTTTCCTCCAGGACCAACAGCTCCGGAAAGCTCATCCTTTAAGGCTCTGTCCACATCCCGTACAACATCCTCGGAAATCTGCCCGAGCTTTGCAACCCTCAGGGCGATATCCCCCTTTTTTTCATCCGGTACCTGCATGAGAATCTCCGAGGCGATATCAGAAGGCATGTGGGCAAGCACCATGGCAATGGTCTGGGGATGCTCACCTTCAATATAACTTGCCATGGTAGCAACGTTGACCCCACGGCTCCATACAAAGGGCATATCCCGTTTTCGATTTTCCACATCCTTGAATATGGCATCGGCTTTTTCCTTGTCCAGGCTGCTTGAAATCACATGTTTGACAAAGGAATTTCCCTCGACCACCATGTTGTTCTCCCCTTCAAACCGTGTCACAAAATCAAGGGACACGGCCTCCAGCATCCCAGGGGTGATAAAGTCAATTTTTGACATTTCAAAGGCCACAGCCCTGATCTCCTGGTCATTCATTCGTTCAAAAATTTTTGCGGCATAGGCTTCACCCATGGCAAGCATGAATACGGCGGCTTTTTGAGCACCCGTCATTTTTTCCGGATCAATTACAGGGGCCATCAACTTTCCTCCTCCACTTCACTGAGCCATACCTTGATGATATTGGTGGCTTTGATCACATCTTTTCTAGCATAATAGGCCGCCTTTTCCGGGATCTTGATATTATTCATGTATGCAGCCCGTTCTTCCGAATTCATTTTGTCAATGTACGCATCCCGTGCCTCCTTGTCCATCTCATCCAGGAACGTCCGCTGTTCATCAGCATCCATATCCACAAAGGCGAGGGGTTGTGGTTCTGTGCCATCCTCTATAATATCGATGCCGCCACCGGGGAGGGTCTCCTTTTCAACGGTGGATTGAATCCCCTGGAAAGTCTTGATAATGGGTCTTATGACAAAAAGAAACAGCAGAATCACCAGAAGAATGTTGGCAATGGTTCTGCCATAGGCCTTTTGAACCGCTCGCCAACCCGTGAGTTCAGGCTCAACAACGCCAAGCTCGTCAATGGAGGCAAAGGGAAAACACTCCATGGAAACCTGGTCCTGACGGGTCTCGTTAAACCCCATGGCCTTGACAACAATGTCGCTGAACTGCTGCATCTCAACCTGGGACCTTGGCACATAGGTTTTGGATCTATTGCCGGAATCGTCTGTTTTAAATTCGTACTTTCCATCGACCACTGCAGCAACCGACACCCGCTGGACCACGGCCATGGGCTTGATCGTCTGCCGGGTTCTTCGACTCAGTTCATAGTTGATGGTATCGTTCTTTTTGTCAGTCATCTCCATTGCACTGGCATCAGCAGTTCCCCCCGGGGGCACAACGGGGTTGACACTTGAGGGTATTCCTGCAGAGTCTTGCCGGGTCTGACCGGTCTCAGCAAGGATCTGCTTGCTCCGGACAAAGGTGGTCTCCCGCTCAAACGGATCATAGATCTCTTCGTTGGTGTTGCTGGTGGAAAAATCCATCTCGGCCGTAACCCGTACAATGGCCTTATCCTTTCCAACAATCCGTTCGAGCATGGTCTGGATGCGCTCGGCAAGGGTGGTCTCATAACGCATTTTATACTTGTACTGGGAGTCTGCAAGGTTTCTGGCATCAATCTTTGCCTTTTCCTCTTCTGATTTTCCTTCAAACAAAATTCTACCGGTAGTGTCCACAATGGTGACAAGCTTTGGGGTGAGGTCCTCAATGGCACTTGCCACAAGATGGGCAACGGCAGCGACCTTGTCCTCGGACAGATCTGATTTCAATTCCAGAAGAATGGATGCCGATGGTTTTTTTGTCTCCTCCACAAACACGGAATCCTTGGGAAAGACAATCATCACCCTTGCGTCCTTGACCTCATCAAAGGCCCGGATGGTCCTTGCCAGCTCCCCCTGGATCGCCCGGCGCCTGTTGATCTTCTGGACAAACTCGGTGGTGCCGAAGTCGGTCTTGTCAAAAATTTCAAACCCCACGCCAGAGCCCTTGGGTATCCCATCCTTTGCCATTGAAAGCCTGACATCGTAAACCTGATCGGCCGGGACCATGATCGTTGCGCCCCCGGCTTCAATGCGATAAGGGGTCTTGGCCGTCTTAAGCCTGTCAACAATGGCTGCGGCATCCTCCTGGTTCAATCCGGAATAGGCCGACTTGTATTCGGTCTTGTTCGCCCAGATAAACATGGCCGCAAAACCGCCAAACATTGCAAGGACAACCACGCCCATGAGAATTTTTCTTGCAAGGGGCATCTCTTTGTACAAATTAATCGTCTGTTCAACCAGGGGATTCATTGTCTACACACCACTATATCTGCATGTTTATGATGGTTTTATACGCTTCCATGACCTTTGAACGAACCTGGACCATCAGGCGCAGGGAAGTATCGGCCTCGCCCAGGGCCAGCATGCCTTCATGGATACCAAGCTCACCTGTAACCACCTTTTCGGCTGCATCATCGCCCAGGTTCTGCTTTGAATTGACATCCTTGACAGCGGCGTTAAGCCGATCTAAAAAAGAGGGGTCCTGCCTGGTAAGCTTAAGGTTGAGCGGTTCTCTGACCAGGGAAATTTTGTCCACGCCTGACAAGGGGTTCATCTTCATCTTCTCCTAATTTAGTGTTTGAACAAAAACCTGTGTTTGGATGAAAACTTGCCCAGATGCAAGGCGCAAGCAAAGCTGAAACCGGATTGTACTGGAGTACATGAGGCCCGATTTATAGTTTGCCAGACTTGTGCAGCAACGCGGCAGATGGGTGAGTTTTCGTTCAAACACTATTTGCCAAGTTCAAGGGCCTTTAAAATCATGCTCTTTGTATTAGAAATGGCGGTAATGCTGGCCTCGTAGGAACGCTTTGCAACAATCATGTCCGCAACCTCGGTAAGGTGATCAACATTGGGCATGGCCACGTACCCTGTCACTGGATCAGCATCGGGGTGGGCAGGGTTGTAAACCAGCCTGAAATCTTCCTGGGACTGGACAATCTCATCCACAGCCACACCGGTCCCCCTGCTCTGGGGGTCATTCTTGCCCACCTCGATGGGCGAAAATTCCACCTGGGCCACCTGGTTCGTCTGCTGGTTTTTTTCCAGAACGCTCTTGAAGTTTTCCAGGGCCTGATCCTTGAACACCACCATTTTCCTTCTGTAGGGACCACCGTCCGCTGTCCTTGTTGTGTCAACGTTGGCAAGATTTTCAGCGATCACATTCATCTTGGTACGGTGGGCCGCAAGCCCGGTTGCACTTATCTTCATTGAATCTAAAAGGTCCATCAGTTTCCTCCTTCCTGGATGGCGTGGCGTAAAGTGGCCATTTTTCTCAGGAGCAGTTCGGTTGTGGTACGATACTTGATATTGTTTTCCACAAGGTTGGCCATCTCCGTATCAATGTTTACAGAATCAAGATGGTGAATATCCACATCCTGACTGACGCTGCCATCCATGGACATGGATGTTTGGCCGGCGCCGGAAAAATGCCTGGCATCAGTCCTGGAGATCTTGTCGGGTGGTTCTTCAGCCATTGCCCGCTTCAAGGTCTTCTGAAAATCAAGGTCCTTTGGTTCATACCCGATGGTGTCCATGTTTGCGATGTTACCGGTTATCAGATTGTGGCGGCGTGCAGACACATCAAGGGAGGTGGAAAGCACCTCATAGGTTCTGTTAAATATTCTTGAATCGCTCATGGCACTCCTCGTAATTCCTTGATTTATTCTTGGTAATTCAACACTCGGAGATTAAAAAAGCAATTTATATGCCGACAGCGATCAGGAGGCGGTATTTTTTTTGTATTCGTTGAGTTTATTTCGCAGGGTACGGACGCTGATACCAAGTATCTTGGCAGCATGGGTGCGGTTTCCTTCAGTCTTGTCAAGGGTGTGGAAAATCATCTTCTCCTCCATCTCCCTCAGGGGTGAAAGGGCCATGTCATGGGGAAATCCGGAATCTTTTTCTGCACTGTCAGCCGGTTGGGGCACCCCATCCATCAACAGATCACTGACATCGATCCTATCGGTATCACAAAGCAGAACCGCCCGGTGGATAATATTTTCCAGTTCCCTGACATTCCCGACAAACGGCTGCTGCCTAAGCATTTCAACGGCTGTTTTCGTCATGGACTTGACACCCCTTGCGTCAAGAATGCTGTATTTGAGGATGAAGCAGTCGCACAGAAGCGCCAGATCCCCCAGACGATCACGCAGGGGGGGAATGACAAGGGGAATGGTGTTGAGCCGGTAGTAGAGATCCTCCCGGAACGCCTTGTCGGCAATGGCCTCCCGGATATCCCGGTTTGTGGTTGAAACCACCCTGACATCCACCGACACAGGCTCTGTGCCGCCCACACGGTCCACGACCTTTTCCTGGAGAACCCGCAGCAGTTTTGCCTGGAGGTGGAAGGGCATCTCAGTGATCTCATCCAGAAGCAGGGTACCGCGGTTGGCAAGTTCAAATTTCCCCGGCTTTTTTGACAGGGCCCCGGTAAAGGCACCCTTCTCATGGCCGAACAGCTCACTTTCCAGAAGGGTTTCAGGAAGGGCCGCACAATTGACGGCAACAAAGGGCATTTTACGACGGTTGCTTTGTTCATGGATAAATCGGGCAAAAAGCTCCTTACCCGTTCCACTCTCCCCCTGGATCAAAACCGAGGCCGTGGAATCCGCCACCCGTGCGGCAAGGTTCAAGAGCCTCTCCATTGAAGGGTCCTGGGTAACAATGGCAACAGGTTCCCCCCCCCGTTCAGGCCCTTTGCCCATGGGGTCTGATTCTTTTTTCCTGGAGAGTGCACGCCTGGCACAAAGTGCGATCAATTCCGGATCAACGGGTTTGATCAAAAAATCCATTGCTCCCTGTTTCATGGCATCCACGGCATCCGCCACACGGGCAGTGTCCGACACAAAGAGCAGCTCCGTGTCCGGAGCCTTCAACTTTATTTTTTCAAGAAAATCAATGGGAGAAAAATGGGGCGTAGAAAAATCGGCAACGATCATATCAAAATCATCCCGGGCGGTATAAAATGCTGCCTCAGCCCCATCAGGAGCAACGGTTATCTCAAACCCCAGATCTTCAAGATTGGTGGCGAACGCCATCCGTTCCCTGGGGTTTTCCCCTATAATAAGCGCCCGTTGAGCTGCCATCAAAACCACCCCCGTACCATCATGATTCCTTGACCTTTTCAGCCAGGTCAAGGGTGGCAAGCCTTTCTTTTGCAAGTCGTGCCCAAATGGAATCATCCAGGGAAGCAATACGCTCAAAGGCCTCCCTGGCCTTGGTCAACACATTTGCCTTCTGATAGGCATCCCCGAGCATGAACCCGACATCGGCACGGATGGTTTCACCACCGGTGAACTTTAGAGCCAGGGCAAAGGCTTCAGCAGCCTTGACATAAAGTTTCTGCTCAAGATAGGATTCGCCCAATTTGATATGGGTCGTTGCGAGCAGGTCATAATTATTTCCCGGAGCCAGGGCAAACTCCTTGGCCGCCTCAATCAGCTGGATTGACTCCCGGGGCAACTTTTTTTGAGCCTTGTACACCTCACCCTTGAGGAGAAGGATGTTTCCCTTTTCCATACGGTCCCCAGTCGCCCCATAGCCCGCATCAAGGGTTTTTTCAGCCTTTGCAAACATCTTTTTTCCCAGCAGGATATTGCCCATGCGCAGGGAGGCAGGACCCACCCTGGCACTTGTTGGAAAGCGTTTGATAAATCCCGCGAATATCTTGAGTGCATCCTCTTTACGATCTGTTTCATCCATGGCAACCCCAAGGCCAAAAAGAAGGGACTCGGGCCGCTCATCCCGGGCATAGCGTTTATAGGCCTTGATCAGCTGATTAAACGCCTGCTCGTAAAGACGGCCCTCAAGGTAGGAAAGTCCTGCAGACAGATAAATTTTTTCACTCTCCATCCTTTCAAATAAAGCATTTTTCTGTTCAAACTCCTGGAGTACATCCGGATAAAACCCCTTGCTCATTTTTCCATCAAAAAGGGCCTCGTAGGCACGCTGCATGAGCTTTACCGCCTCGTACCTCAGCCCCTGGGGATGGGTTGCAAGCAGATTTTCAATCTCCTTGATGCAATCTGCATAGGCGCCCTCTTTTTCATAAATTTCAGCAAGTCTCATCATGGCAACGCCAGCCAGGATATGGTCGGTAAAATCTCGTTTGACCATTTCATAAATCGCCTTTTTCTCTGCCATATCCGTCACCAGCAGTGCAAGCCCCATGGAACTGTTGAGAAACCCCTCTCCACCGGGATAGGTCTTGATGACCAGGCGATAGACGCTCTCAGCCCGTTTATTGTCCTTGTCAACGGCATAGGTTTCGGCAATGTCGGCAAGGATCATATCCTTACCGGGAATGTCAGGAAAAAGATTCAGAACCCGCATGAAATTTTCCCTGGCATTGGCCGTTTTGCCAAGCTCAAAACTTGACCTTCCAATACTCAACAGCAATTCTGGAGAATCATAGGTTTTTTCTGGATTGGACTTGATCAACTCGGTGAGGATTTTAAGGGAATCCAGGTAAAACCGCTTCTTGAACAATGCCTTTCCAATACCAATTCCTGCATCAACAACAGAACTGTTTTCCGGCAGATCCTCAAACACCTCTTTAAAATAGGCCAGGGCCTGGTCATTATAGCCCTTTGCATCATAAATCAGCCCAAGGTGATAAAGTACCTGGGCAAGACCTGGGTAATCCCTGTAATGATCCCTGATAATGGCAAAAAAACCTTCGGCAGCAGCAGGATTTTTAAGACGGGTATGAACGATTCCCAGGCCTGCAAGGGCAAAGGGAAGAAGGGGGGAATCAGGATAAGCCACAAGGGCATCCTGGAAGGCGGCCATGGCAGTCAGGTTCGCCCTGGAATCCTCGGGATCGGCAGTCATCAGGGCGGCATAGGCCCTTAAATAGTAGGCCGGTTCAAGGCAATCTGGATCCTTTGTTTCAATCACCTTTGCCAGCATCTCCCCTGCCGGACTCCATAACCGCTTTTTAAGATAGGTTACAGCGCCAGTCATCTCCTGGGAACGGCAACCGTCAAGCCCCGCCTTGATCAGGATATCACCCATGTCACCCCGGTAGATTGAAACGGTTCGCGGCACAGACTTGGAGGCTTGCACCCCCTGGAGCCCAGCGGCAGGTTCCACAGGTACCTTTTGTACCTCCGGCCCGGAATGACCGGCATCCGGGGATGGTTTCAATTCCTCTCCAGTCCGTATGGACTGTGGCACAGGTTTTTTCAGGGCCTTCTTCAGGGCCCTCTTCAGGGGCTTCTTCAGGGGCTGTTCAGTACCCCTGTCCGAAAAGGACACCACAAGGGTTGACCCATTTTTTTCCCAGCCCGAGTCCACCCCCTTGAACGTACTGCGACCCGTTACCACAAGGGCAAGAACACCATTGGCAAGCCCTTGAACAGCAACATCCCTGACAAGGTAACCCGGCTTTCCTCTTTTGGAAGAGATTCCCGGCGTATCAACGTCTTTAAAAGCAATGAGCACCTCTTTGCCATCGACCTTGATCACCTTGAACGGCACCCGGTCACTCAGGGTAACCCTGACAGTGGCCGGCCCATCGCCAATGGTTAA